>NZ_NBUS01000041.1:90148-94704 GCF_002749895.1 Vibrio fujianensis
CTACCAATGGTTTTTATAACATGCCAAAGTTGTGCTCTGGTTGCTTCTGTCGTGATTGTGGCTCCGGTTTTTTTAGCATAGAACCCAAAACCGGGCTGCCAACGTTGCATTGCACCGGGATCAAACCCCCATACATTGCTGCGAATAAACTGACCTTCTTGCTCAATGGTGTTTTGTACGGCTTGATAGTATGAGATCAGTGGCTGAGGATAGCGCTGATGAAGTTCATCAGCCTTAGCAATATAGTCATGCGCTAATCCATCGAGTAGTGCGCGCCCAATACTAGAGGGAACTGAAGTTACCAGCCCAAGCCAATAAGACGCCATACGTGGTGTGAGTAAGCGGGTAGACCAGAGTCGAAATGGTTTACCCGCTAACTGACAAATAATATCAAATTGCTCTCGATAACTAAGAATATCGGGGCCACCCGCTTCGAATTGTTGGTGGGCTTGAGGTGTTTCTTTAGCCAGATTGAGTAAATAGTTGTTGAGGTTATCCAGTGCAATTGGATTCGCTTTGGAATCGACCCATTTGGGGGTAATTAAAATGGGCAAGTTATAGACAAAATCTCGCATGATCTCAAAAGCGGCTGAACCTGGGCCAATAATAACTCCGGCGCGTAGTTCAGTGATTGGAACGCGGCTTTGGCGTAGAATGTCTCCAGTTTTCTGTCTTGCCAATAAATGTTCCGAATGTCCGACAAGCGGCTGCAAGGCGCTGAGATAAATCACATGTTGAACTTGGCTTTGATCTAGCGCTAGGCGAACATTCTCGGCAAGTGACAGTTCATAATCAACAAAATCTCCTCCTTGTGCCATGCCATGAACCAGAAAATAGACTAAATCAAAATCGTTAATCAATTGTATGGTCTGATCTCGCTCCGCAAGATCAAGATGCGTGATGGTCAATTGAGGATGGGCAGGAATACGATCGGATAATTCTTCTACCTGTCGAGCGGTAGCGGTGACGGTGTAACCTTCGTTCAGCAATAGAGGAAGCAATTGTGAGCCGACATAACCCGAAGCACCTAACACTAATACCTTTTTCATCTTTATTCCTTCATATGGACTAGTTTGAATTTATATCGATGCGTATAATTCACGGGTTAATAAATGGTATACCCAGTTGTATATTCGCTTTTGAATCGGCAATCGTTTTGCCGATGAACAGTGGCGAGAATACTCATCATATCAAACTCTCACGACAGAGGTGATCCGTTGTCTGCTATTTCTCAAGTTATATACTACACCAAAGGGGATTTTCTGCGTCGCTTGATCGCTATTGCTTTACCGATCAGTTTACAAAGTATCATGTTTTCGAGCCGGGGGTTAGTCGATGTACTGATGCTCGGTCAACTGGGTGAGGCAGAAATTGCAGCCGTCGGTGTCGCCGCAAGAGCGACTTTTGTAACAACCATTATGCTAGTGGGGGTGACAACTGGAGGGGCATTATTAACCGCTCAGTATTGGGGGGCCGCCAATCATCAAGGGGTACGAGAGAGTACCGCTCTGACTTGGTTGATTTCCACCTTCTTTGCCCTATTTACTGTCGCACTTTTTTTATTGTTTCCTAGCCAAATCATGGGATTAACCACAGATTCGCTGCAAGTCAATGCACTGGGTAGCCAATATCTTGTTATTACCTCACTAAGTATGCTGGCCGTTGCTTGTGTCAGCAGTATGGCGGTAGGGCTGCGTGCGATGCACAAACCAGGAGTGAGTACCTTTTTCAGTGGTATTGGTATTGTCGCTAACGTGATGCTTAACTGGGTGCTAATTTTTGGCAAATTGGGCTTCCCCGCTTTGGGTATTGAAGGTGCCGCCATCGCGACCGTATTAAGTGGTGCTATAGAGGTTGGGTGTTTATATGGCTATCTTTATCGCAAGAAGCATCTACTTGCTTTTGGATGGAATGATATTAAAGCGGTAATGGTGTGGAAACCGATTGCCCGTTTTTTGCAACTCTCTTTGCCCACGACGTTTAACTTTTTGACGTGGGCTGGTGGTCTATTTGTTTACCATGCCATTATGGGACAAAGTGGTGTCCAAGGTTTAGCCGCCTTGTCTGTCATGACGCCAGTAGAATCGATTTCACTGAGCTTGTTGATTGGTATGTCGAATGCTGCTGCTGTGTTGGTGGGTAACCAACTGGGGGCAAAGCAATATGATGCGGTGTATTACCAAGCAATCGGAGTAACTATTTTAAGTTTTATCGCTGGTATCGTGGTTGCTATCGCGCTCTTTATAATTCAAATTCCAATTTTAAATGCATTCAGCGCTCTGACCGAAGAAACGCGTCAGTTGGCCGAAAAATTTATCATGATTTTGAGTGTAGGGATTGTGCTACGTTCTGTACCAATGACAGTGATTGTCGGGGTATTACGAGCCGGGGGCGATGTGAAATTTTGTTTTGCGCAAGATGTATGTGCTCAGTGGTTGATCGGTATTCCACTCACGGCACTGTCTGCTATTTATTTCAATCTCGCTCCTGAGTGGATATATTTGCTGTTTTTACTTGAAGAGCTGATTAAATGGGGTGGATCAATGTGGCGAATGTTTAGTAAAAAATGGATGCGTAATTTGATTGAAAATTAGGCTGAGGTTGTCATTTTGATGCAATTTGATTCATATTTTGTGATCTGGCGTCCAAAAAACTTTCTACCTGAAAGGATTTAGTGTAGATTCTCAGTCTTATTTTGAGCAATGGTGAGTGATTTAATGTTACAACTGATAGACTTGTGCAAAGGTTATGTGGATGGTGATGAGTTCCACCCTGTGTTACAAGGTGCAGAGTTAACGTTAAATCGAGGCGACCAGCTGGCGTTGATGGGGGAAAGCGGGTCAGGAAAAAGCACGTTACTGAATTTGATCGCTGGGCTTGATAGTGCTGACTCTGGTGAAATCTGGTTTCCTGGTTTTGCCATGCATCGTACCTCTGAACATAAACGAACCGCTTTTCGTCGCAATAATATCGGTCACATTTTTCAACAGTTTAATTTGTTACCAACCCTCAATATTGCCGATAACATCCGTTTTTGTCGCCAACTGAAAGGGCTTGCGGAAGATCAAGGTTTACTGCGACAAATTCTTTCATCATTAGATTTAATGCCGTTGCTAGGGCGCTACCCGGAAGAGGTTTCGGGTGGTCAGCAACAACGTGCTGCCATTGCTCGAGCCTTGTACATGCAACCGACGCTTTTGTTGGCTGATGAACCGACAGGAAGTTTAGATGAACGTAATGCAGAAGCGGTGATGCGTTTGTTGACCAGCTTAACTCGTCAGCTTGATTGTACTTTATTACTGGTTACCCATAGTGAAAAAGTGGCTCAGCATATGCGTGGGTGTATCCGCCTACAAGGGGGGCAGCTTCATGTTATGGCCCGTAGTTAAAGCGCTACTTGGGCACTATCGGCGTTACCCTCTGCAAATTTTTTTGGTTTGGCTCGGTTTAACACTCAGTGTCTCTTTGTTGGTGGGTGTGACTGCGATTAACCAACACGCGCAGCAGAGTTATCAGCACGGTGAAAAACTTTTCTCTAATCCTTTACCTTATCGCATTCGCCCTAAACATATAGCCAATAAAATCCCACAAGGTTTTTATGTCCAGTTGCGCCGCGAAGGTTTTCAGCAATGTGTCCCTTTCGACAATTATCGTTTAACCACTCAAAATGGAATTGACATTACTTTACTCGGAATTGATACCGTAGCGATGTTACCGATTAATAGTGATCGTCCATTGCCTGAAATGGTCACGCTTTCTTTAATGAGGGCCCCTTATCCAGTGCTTGTCAGCCAAGAGTTTGCAGCTTTACAACAGTGGCAAGATGGCGATTTTATTTTGTTAGAGGAAGGGAGTGCTTTAGGCCCGATATTGGTTGACCGCTATCATTTGATCAATGGGACTCGGGTGATCGCTGATCTTTCCTTGGTGAGAACATTACGTAAGAGTGCTGGGCTTTCTGTGATTAGTTGTGGAGAGATGCCAAGTCGTAAGTTGGAAAAATTAAAGCAAAGTTTGCCCAATGGCATGGTATTGGTCAGGACATCTCGCTCAGATCTGGAATCATTAACGCAAGCGTTCCATATGAACTTGACTGCATTAGGAATGCTATCTTTTCTGGTGGGGATGTTCATTTTTTATCAGGCGATGTCACTTTCGCTGATCCAGCGGCAGCCTTTGGTTGGGATTTTACGACAAACCGGGGTCTCTGGTTGGCAGCTAGCGCAAGCTTTATCAATAGAACTCATTGGGTTGATCTTATTTAGTTGGCTATGTGGCAACGTTTTAGGCTTATTGCTCGCTAATCAGTTACTGCCATCGGTTTCGGCGAGCTTAAGTAATTTATATGATGCACATGTCGGGCTTTCTATTAATTGGCGTTGGGAATGGGGCAGTTACAGCTTATTGATGGCGATGATTGCTGCCTTAATTTCGTGTGCCTGGCCTTTAATTCGTTTACTCATGTCTCAACCGATTCGATTAACCACGCGTTTATCATTAGCACGTTTTGCGGGGGCAGAATTTACCTTACAGGCTATAGTGGCTTGTGCGTTGGG
>NZ_NBUS01000041.1:94714-97728 GCF_002749895.1 Vibrio fujianensis
GGCGCTGCTATTGCCGTATATCAAGCTCCTAAAAGTCAAACATCGGGTTTTGTTATCATCGGATTAATGTTGCTGGGTGCAGCATTGATCACGCCTTATTTAATTTGGAAGCTTTTTATCAGTTTTTCTTATACGTTACGTTGGGTTAAAGTTCGTTGGTTTTTTGCTGATGCTGCGGCCAGTATGAGCTATCGCGGTGTGGCGACGATGGCTTTTATGTTGGCCATGACAGCTAATATTGGTGTGGAAACTATGATTGGTAGTTTCAGACACACCACGGATACTTGGTTAACTCAACGTTTAGCGGCGGATCTTTATCTTTATCCGACCAATAGCTCGGCAGCAAAAATCACCCAGTGGTTAAATCAACAACCTGAAGTCCAAGCGGTGTGGCATCGCTGGGAAAAAGATATCATGAGCGATAAGGGAACGATTCAGGTTGTCAGTACTGGCTCTTCAGAAGGTGAGCTAGCGTCGTTAACCGTAAAATTAGCTATTCCCAATTATTGGTATCACTTGCATCACTCTCGTAGTGTGATGATCAGTGAGTCGATGGCATTACGATTAGGGATCCGGCCGGGTGATTATTTAGATCTTTCATTGCCATTAGGTCAAAGCTGGCTCGTGGTGGGGGTTTATTATGATTATGGTAATCCTTACCATCAGGTGTTGATGTCTCATCATAATTGGATAGAGGGCTTATCAACCAGCGGTAACGTTTCGTTAGGGGTCACACTCAAAGATAAATATAAAGATACCGAGCACTTGCTTGAGCGATTAAATACGATGTTTAAACTCGATTCTGAACGAATGTTTGATAACCATCGTTTACATAAACAAGCGATGCGTGTATTTGATCGAACATTCGCGATTGCTGATAGTTTAGGTAATATTACCCTGTTTATTGCAATATGTGGCATTTTCTTTGCTACGTTAGCAGGGGAGGTTTCGCGTCAGCGGCATATTTCTTTATTACGATGTCTTGGTGTTTCCGGTAAAGAATTAGTGATTATTGGCGCTTTGCAACTGTTTGTGTTTGGTCTCATTTCTTTATTGATCGCCTTACCGTTAGGGTTAGCGTTGGCAAAGTTAATGGTGGATATTGTGATTCGCGAGGCTTTTGGTTGGACGCTTGAACTACAAATGGTGCCTTCGGCTTATACAAAAACCATTGTACTTTCTATGTCGGCTTTGATTGTCTCCGGAGCGTTGCCAATTATTCGTTTGGTACGTCAAACCGCAATGAAATCATTGAGAGATGCGGTATGAAGATGACAAAAATTGGCAGAGTGTTATTAATAGCGACATTGGGCTGCACGGTGTTAGCTGTGCTTATATACCGCCTTTATCCAATCTTAAATCCGCTTGAGCCATTGCTAGATGGTCAATCTAATCGACTACTTTTATCGAATCAAGATCAACGTTTTGCGCTCGTCTCGCCAGAGAAACCTGTACGTTTACCGCATGATTTTTCCATTCACCCTGAATATCAGCATGAATGGTGGCATGTCTTTGCCAATGTCCGTGATGAACAAGGCCAAGAGTATGGTGTGCAATGGAATTATTTTCGAGTGGCGAATGATAATCGGCAAGAGAGTGGCTGGCAAAATTCACAACTATTTTTGTCACACGTGGTTATTTCAAATGCACATCAAGTATGGAAAGAACAAAGGATTGCTCGTGGTGGAATCGGGCAAGCCGATATGATTCAGTCGCCTTTTCGCTTATGGATTGATAACTGGCGCTGGCGCTCTCTAGGATCTAGCCCATTGCCGAGTCAGTTAATGATCGAAACAGATACTTTTGGTGTCTCATTGCAGATGGTGGCAAATGGGCCTTATATTTTGCCTGGACAGCATGGTTATCAGCGTCGAGGGGCCAAGGATGCGATGGCATCTTACTCAATTTATGCGCCATTTATCTCGGTTAATGGATTGCTACAATTGAGTCCTGAGATGAATGCTATTCCTGTGGAAGGGGAAGCCTGGGTAAGTAAAGAGTGGGGCAGTGGATTATTAGGAGAAGAGCAATTAGGTTGGGATTGGTTTGTACTCCATCTTGATAATCATAAGATCTTAACCGTGTATCGTCACCGATATCGGAATAAAGCGCCTTATTTATATGGAACGTTAGCAACACGACAAGGAAATACGTTAGTATTATCTGCTCAAGATCTTGATATTTCACCGCTCGCTACCACGACCCTCACGGAGACGAAAATATTACCACTCCAGTGGGAAATTTCGGTGCCAAGCCAAAATATCCACCTCACTACTCAGGCGTTGAACCCAAATTTGTGGCTTTCTTTTGCTTTGCCCTATTGGGAAGGCCCGATTCAAGCTAGTGGCTCTCATCAAGCGCGTGGTTTTATGCAATTAACCGGTTATTAGGGCCAACTGACTCTAGTACTCTCGCTCGTTTTGATGAGTTTCTTCTCCACCTTATTAATTTCTTGGTTACAGATTCACTCAGCTATTGTTATTAAACTTATCTTCTTCCTATTTGAAGCTGCAAGGGGGCTACGTTCGTTGACCTTAATCACATCGCCTGTCTATGCTCATGCAGATTATGAGAGCCATCCGTAACTCTCACCAAAGGTCAGCCTGCGGCTGTTCAAATTTGTTCCAGACCAATTTGTCACTCACTTGATGGCTACCTGCAACGCCCAATTGTTTGGGAATAGCGGATAGCCTTGCCAATCTCTTTATCACATCTGCATTTTATCTTTCTTACCTTTGCACGAGTTTAGGGTTGATTTATTTTAATCACGGAATTTACGTTTATTTACGCTCTATTGTTCGGTTTTTCCGATGTCTTTATTCATTACAAGCGATTTTTAAAGCGACGGTAGCCTGAGTAAACTGCTCGCATCTTCTTTTTGCCGTAGTGACGTTATTAATTCCCCATTTTTTAGTCACTTAGGTTATCTCATCGTTTATTAGCATAATAATTAAGGACGATATCATCATGATTGATCTGTTTCGTAGTTTTTTTAAGTCGGAAGCGGCTGGTGG
>NZ_NBUS01000041.1:97738-106888 GCF_002749895.1 Vibrio fujianensis
CCGCCGTTGCGGCCATGTTGGTTGCTAACTCTCCACTGAATGAACTCTATCAGCATGTACTGCACGCTCCTGTATTGGGTATGTCTGTTGCTCATTGGGTGAATGATGGTTTGATGGCACTCTTTTTCTTATTGATTGGCTTAGAAGTCAAGCGTGAGTTAATTGAGGGATCACTAAAGTCAAAGGAACAGGCGCTATTCCCAGCCATTGCTGCGCTTGGGGGCATGCTTGCTCCAGCGTTGGTTTATATGATGTTTAATTCTGCCGACCCAATGGCGAGTCAAGGATGGGCCATTCCAGCTGCGACCGATATTGCGTTTGCATTGGGCATTATGGCATTACTCGGCAATCGAGTTCCAGTGAGTTTAAAAGCCTTTTTACTGGCACTCGCCATTATTGATGATTTAGGCGTTATCATCATTATTGCGCTTTTTTATACGAGTGATTTATCGCTTGCGGCTTTAGGTCTCTGTGTGATCGCCATCGGAGGACTATATCTACTGAATCGTTACCGGGTGACTCAAACGGCACCTTATTTAATTGTTGGTGCGATATTGTGGTTTGCCGTTCTACAATCAGGGGTGCATGCAACCTTGGCTGGGGTGATTGTTGGTTTTGCGATACCACTGAAAGGAAAACATGTTGGACATTCACCTCTAAAACATTTGGAGCATAGGCTCCATCCTTGGTCGACTTTTTTAATTTTGCCACTATTTGCATTGGCGAATGCCGGGATTTCTTTGGCGGGTATTTCTATCTCTGGGCTAACGTCGACTTTGCCCATCGGTGTTGCATTAGGCCTATTTGTTGGGAAACCCTTGGGTATTTTTACCTTCAGTTGGATTTCGGTGAAACTGGGAATGACTAAGCTACCTGAGGGAATTGATATCAGGCATATTTTTGCAGTTTCTGTCTTATGTGGGATTGGCTTTACGATGTCGATATTTATCTCTTCTCTTGCATTTGGTAGCAATTATATTTTATTAGATAATTATGCTCGTTTAGGTATTTTGATGGGGTCGACCACTGCGGCATTAGCTGGTTATATGATGTTGCGAGCCACTTTACCGAAAAAAGTAACTTTAGAAATGCCATCTTCGCTTGCTCAAGCGAAAAAATAGTGGTTTTACTAGGCGAGGGTCAACAGCCCTTAAGTAATAAAATAATGTTTCAAGTCATTTCGTTGTACTAGTGTGTAATGGCATAGGTAGATTAAGCTAGCGTTATGTGTAGAAGAAAGTATGAAACAAGGTTTTTATGCTTTCTTCTTTCGTATACACTGAGCTATTCTTTAGCAAAAGCTTCTGGTTTATCTATCATGACGAATCATGAGGCAACCAAGGTGAACCTAGGATTAATATTTAGTTACTCACTAAGATAAAAACGTTGTTGAGTGTTCAATACAGCGTTAACGATTGGAGATCATTGAATGCTATTAGCATTAATGTCAGGATTTGTTGCAACTTTTTTGGTTCCTTTGCTGTATCGTCGGCTTGGGGAGCAGGCGGTATGGTGGATTGCACTGCTTCCTGCCGCTTTGTTTATCTATTTCTTCGGTTTTATCAACGCTATTGCCCAAGGTGATGTGCTTTTCTTCCATTATCATTGGATTCCATCGCTCGATATTTCTCTCGATTTAAGACTTGATGGATTAAGCTTGCTATTTGCATTACTCGTCAGTGGTATTGGGACTCTTGTCATTGTTTATACGGGGAGCTACCTTGCTGGGCATGCTGATCAACGTAAGCTTGTCATGTATTTATGTGCATTTATGGGATCGATGCTAGGGGTAGTTTTAACCAATAATCTGATGGCGATGTTTGTCTTTTGGGAGTTAACCAGTATCACCTCGTATATGTTGATCGGTTTTTATCATGAAGAAGACAAATCACGTAAGTCTGCACTGCAAGGGTTATTTATCACTGTAGGTGGAGGACTAGCACTTATGGCCGGGATTTTATTACTGGGTCAAATTGCAGGAAGCTACCAGTTAGATCAGATCATAAGTCAAGGGCCTCAAATCCAACAACATGCGCTCTTCTTTCCGATGATATTGCTCATTTTGGCAGGAGCATTTACTAAGTCAGCACAAGTTCCTTTTCATTTTTGGTTGCCTAATGCCATGGCTGCGCCGACACCGGTGAGTTCATTTTTGCACTCTGCGACCATGGTTAAAGCCGGAATCTACTTAATGGCGCGTTTGCAACCCGTGATGGCAGGAGAGAGTACTTGGACCATACTGCTTGTCACTGTTGGTGCATTGACCATGTTAGTCGGATCCATTATGGCAGTGACAAGTACCGATTTGAAACGTATTTTAGCTTATACCACGGTGGCTTCGTTAGGCACTTTGACACTACTGATTGGTATTGGAAATGAGACAGCATTAATTGCCGCGATGATTTTTCTGCTAGCGCATGCCTTATATAAAGGGGCACTTTTTATGGCGGCAGGAACGGTTGATCATGAAACGGGAACCAAAGATATTCGTCAGTTAGGTGGATTACGTCGCACCATGCCACAAACGGCTATCTTTATGTCGCTTGCGGCATTAGCTTTAGCTGGCATTCCACCTGTATTAGGTTTTATTGCTAAAGAGTCGATGCTGATGGGCCTATTGACGAGCCCGTGGCAGAGTATGCTGTTACTGGTTGGGGTTATATCATCGATCTGTTTAGTTGCCTGTGCTGGGTTAGTGGTCATTAAGCCGTTTTGGGGAGCAAAAATTGCCACTCCAAAATCACCACATGAAGCCCCTTTAGCGATGCGGTTAGGTTTTTCATTATTGGCGACACTTGGGCTCATGTTTGGGGTACTTCCGTCTTTGGTCTCACCATTGATTACTGCTTCTGCTTCTGCGGTGATTGGCCGTCCTATTGAGCCGGTGTCTTTATCGCTTTGGCATGGATTTAACCTTCCTCTCTTGATGAGCTTTCTCGCTTTTGTGTTCGGTTACTTGCTGTTTAAATATTGGGATAAATTATCAGCGCATGTTGTATGGGCTAAATCGTTACTTAATTATGGCCCTGAAAAAGGTTATGAATATTTCATGGTGGGGTTGGTGTCGTTTGCAAAGTGGCTAACAACTAAACTGCAAAATGGCTACTTGTCTAATTATATCTTAACCATCTTTATTACAACCATTGTGTTAGTCAGCTATACAATGGGCAATAAGGTTGGTTGGTATGGCACGTTGGATTTTTCTGGTGTCGAAGTGTATGAGATTTTGATCTCAGCAATCATTATCACCGTGGTCGGTTATGCCTGCATCACAGAACAGCGTCTGGGCGCAGTAGCAGCCATTGGTGCGTTAGGTTTTAGCATGGCGTTGATTTATGTATTCTTTAGCGCTCCTGATTTAGCAATTACCCAAGTTCTGATTGAAACATTAACCGTCATTTTATTGGTGTTTGTGTTATTTAAGTTACCAAGATTCCAGCGTTTATCTAGTTCAGATGTCAGGTGGCGTGATGCGTTAGTTGCAATTGTTTTTGGAGGGATGATGACATTGCTGGTCATGACCGTCATTCATTTTGCAGAGCCAGAACGTATTAGTGATTATTTGATTGAACATAGCTATGTAATTGCGAAAGGGCGAAATATTGTTAATGTAATTTTGGTGGATTATCGAGCTTTGGACACATTAGGAGAAATCTTTGTTCTCGCGCTTGCCGCGATTGGAGTGACGGCGATGATTAAATTGGACAAGGGTAAATCATGAAAACGGATTCCGCATTAATCTTGCAAGTTGCCGCTCGTTTTCTACTACCGATGCTGCTGCTTTTTTCTATTTTTTTATTGCTACGGGGTCATAATGAACCTGGTGGTGGCTTTATCGCTGGTTTAGTCGCTGCTAGTGCTTTTGCTTTGCATTTGTTTGCCTTTAACCCGTTACAAACTCGTCAATTAATGGGTGTTGATAGTGCTCAGTTGATGGGTATAGGGCTTATCATTGCGATGTTAAGTGGTGCCATTGGGGTCATTAAATCGGGTAGCCAATTTTTAACCAGTGTGTGGTGGACGGTTTATCTACCGGGTGTTGGTGAGCTGAAACTCAGCACTCCCTTATTATTTGATATTGGGGTTTATCTGGTTGTTATTGGTATGGTGACGACCTTGTTACTCACCCTCGCTGAAGTGGAGGATTAATCATGGCCACTTTATTTGCCTTTGTGATTGGCGGTTTGTACGCTGCGGCATTATTTATGATGCTCAGACGCAGTATTGTTAAACTGGTTATTGGATTAATGATCCTATCTAATGCTGCCAATCTTCTGATTTTTACTGGGGGAGGACTGGTGAGGGGCGCACCTCCTTTGATTCCTGAAGGGATGAATGTGCCTGCGACTGAAATTGCCGACCCATTGCCACAAGCCTTAATTTTAACGGCTATTGTGATTAGCTTTGGCGTATTAGCGTTTGCCGTTGTGTTGATTCACCGAGCTTATAAAGTGATTGGTGCCGATGATATGAACAAAATGAAGAGTACAGATTCTTAATTATGATACTACTAATGCCTATTCTTGTTCCCATGTTTGCGGCTGCCTTATCCATGACTATTTGGCGGCATCGCACTCTTCAGCGTTGGGTCAGTGTTTTTGCCAACTCCATTTTATTGATTTCGGCGCTGATCTTATTTCATGATGTGTATAACAACGGTATTCAAGTTGCCTACTTAGGGGATTGGCAAGCGCCTTTTGGTATTTCATTGGTGGCCGATTTATTGGCAGTGATCATGGTGACTGTCTCCGCGTTTGTTGCATTTTGTATTGCTATTTATGCATTGGCCACAATGGATGAAGAAAGGGAGGCTTTTGGGTTTTATCCTTTATTACATTTAATGCTAGCGGGAGTTATCGGCGCTTTTCTGACAGGGGATATTTTTAACCTCTATGTGTGGTTTGAAGTTATGCTGGTCGCTTCCTTTGGGCTTTTAATTCTCGGTGGCGAACGCGCACAGATGGAAGGCGCATTAAAATATGTAACCCTAAACTTGTTGTCTTCCGCCTTGTTCTTGAGTGCTGTGGGTTTATTGTATGCGTATGCTGGTACTTTAAATATGGCGGATCTCGGGAGTAAATTAGCGGAGTCTGATAATACTGGGGTCGTAACCGTCATCTCTTTGCTCTTTTTAGTGGCATTTGGAATAAAGGCGGCTGCGTTTCCGCTGTTTTTTTGGTTACCGGCTTCTTATCATACACCGCCAGTGGCTATTTCTGCGGTATTCGCAGGGTTATTAACGAAAGTTGGCGTATATGCCTTATACCGCGTATTTAGTGTCATTTTTATTGGAGATATTGCTTTTACGCATCACACACTTTTGTTGTGGATGGGGATATTCACAATGGTCACCGGTGTGTTGGGGGCCGCAGCACAATATGAAGTCAGACGGATTCTTTCTTTCCATATCGTCAGCCAAATTGGTTACATGATTGTCGGATTGGCCTTATTTACTCCTTTAGCGATTATGGGAGGGATCTTTTATCTTTTTCACCATATTGTGGTAAAAACGAATCTTTTTTTAATCAGCGGGGTTATGCACCGTTTACACGGTAGTTACCATCTTGAAAAATTGGGTGGTCTTTATAAATCTGCTCCTTTTTTAGCCTTTTTATTTGCGATTCCAGCGATGTCTCTGGCAGGCATACCGCCACTTTCTGGCTTCTTTGCCAAATTTGTGGTGATCAAAGCCGGTATTGATACCCAAGCATGGTTAATGGTCACATCGGCGTTAGCGGTGGGCTTATTAACACTTTATTCTATGGTGAAAATTTGGGCAGAGGCGTTCTGGAAGCCATTGCCGGTGGCAGCAGAAACGAAGCCACCTTTATCAGACGGTGAACGTTTTTGTCTCTATCTACCGATCATATTAATGGCAGGCGTTACCGTTACGATAGGGATCTGTGCTGAGTGGTTTGTCCAGCTAGCGAGTTTAGCTGCTGAGCAGATAATGAACCCACAAGGATATATTGATGCCGTATTAGGAGGCCAACCATGAAAGCTTTTGGATGGAATATGTTACTTGCTTTGGTATGGTTGGTACTGTCTGGAAATTACACAATTTCCAACTTATTTGCTGGGATGATCATGAGTTATGCCATTTTGGCTTACTTACTACGCGATAGCCCGACATTTGAGGCTTATTTTAAAAAATTACCGAAAGTGATTAGCTTTGGCTTATTTTTTATTTGGGACTTAATTAAAGCTAATGGGCGTGTTGCTTATGATGTTTTGACGCCCACTCACTTAATGAAGCCCGCAGTGATCGCGATTCCTTTAGAGTTACGTGATGAAGGAGCAATTACCATGTTTGCAACTCTCATTACCGTGACGCCGGGTTCTTTAGCATTAGATGTAGCGACAGATAAAAGTGTTTTATATGTTCATTTAATGTACTTTGAAGACGAGGCTCGTCAAATTGAAGAATTTAAACGTCTTGAAGCGCGTGTAATCGATTTATTGGGGTAAATAAGTATGTTAGATATTGTCTATACCCTCTGTTTTGCCATGTTAGCGCTGAGTCTAGTATTGGCAACGATTCGCTTACTAAAGGGGCCATCATTACCTGATCGCGTTGTTGCATTGGAACTAATGGCTTCATTAACGGTAGGTTTGGTTGTTCTTTATAGTATTCGTTATCAGCAACCTTACTTTATTGATGTGGCGATTGTATTGGCCTTAACATCATTTATGGCTGCAGTCGGTTTTTCCCGTTATTTAGAAAAGCGAGGACACCGTGATGATGACTGATTTTATCATCTCAATTTTGGTACTTTTAGGCTCTTTTTTAATGCTACTCGCTGCGATTGGAATAAATCGGATGCCTGATCTTCTCACTCGGATGCATGCAACGACGAAAGCGGGAGCGTTAGGGGTCGGTTTAATGGTAACTGCATTTGCCGTGGTCAATTGGGGCGACGTTGCTTTTGTGGTACGAGCATTTGCGGTTGTTATTTTTGTTATTTTAACAGCACCGATTGCCGCGCATGTATTAGCCAGAGCTAGCTATTTTGTTGGTGTACCTCAATGGGATGGCGTAGTAAAGGATGTAATTAAAGAGCGTTACAACTTAGAAACTCATGAGTTAGCCAGTCGTCATATGCCATCAAAAGAAGAGTTTGAACCACCCCAAAAGGACTAACTGATCATTTTTTATCATAAACCTGCCTATACGGCAGGTTTTTTATCATCAGCCAGGGTGAATACGATGATAAATAATCAAGCGGACATGCTCTGGTTTTGATAAAAAATCAAGATCTTTAATTCATCATCAAGCGTTATGAATTGAGAGATGATCTTAATAAATTATCGATGAAAGTCGTTGCGAATATCGCCAGTTGTATGTTAACGTCCGCAACAATCTCGGACGATGATTCTGGGGGATACGCGTAGTGACCATTCAAGCTGATTGTGACACTACGTAGGGTAGGTATCAGTAAATCCTTTTACTGATAGACGGGATACTATTGCTGTGAAAACAGCATGTTAATGGGAAACCCAACATTGAACTTACTTAACTTACACACATTAATAATCAGCTTTGTGCTTCCTCTATGCCCTGTTTATCAAGACAGTAGCATAACCGAACCTTGATTCTCTGTTTTAGTCATTGGCCATTGTTAATGGGCCAGATTCCGAATGTATCTTTTGAGTGCATTGGGAGTTTCACTATTTGTCATTTTTTCTCGAATAGTCATTGAGAAAGGACAAAACTTTAACTATTTCAAGGGAACGAAGATGAGCACAGCCTTTGAAGTCGATAACACTATCGCAACCTGTTTTTCCAACCAAGTACCTATACTCGATGGTCTTTATGATCTGACGCCTGATCAAGTGTTGCTTGATCAAGCTGAACACGAATCCGCGGTACGTTCTTATCCACGTCGCTTACCGATTGCGATTAAACAAGCTTTTGGTTGTTTAGTGGAAGATACTCGTGGACAGCTTTTCCTCGATTGTTTAGCTGGCGCAGGAACCCTTGCGTTAGGTTATAACCATCCTGAAATCAATCAAGCGTTGAAAGACCAGCTAGACTCTGGCTTGCCTTATCAAACCTTGGATATAGCGACTGCGGCAAAAACCCATTTTATTAAAACAGTGAAAGGATTTTTACCGACAGAACTTGCTGAACAGTGTGTCATTCAGTTTTGTGGGCCATCAGGTGCGGACGCGGTTGAAGCGGCGATTAAGCTTGCCAAACAAACGACTGGTCGTAATACCATGTTTGCGTTTCGTGGCGCTTACCACGGCATGACCAATGGGACGATGGGCATGATGGGCAACCTAAATACCAAGGCACGTCGCACCGGTTTAATGTCCGATGTGCATTTTATGCCCTTCCCATACAGCCTGCGTTGTCCGTTTGGACTCGGCGGTGATGAAGGAGCCAAAGCCAGCATTCGTTATATAGAGCGCTTATTGCATGATGACGAAGCTGGGATCATGAAACCCGCTGCGATCATTGTGGAGCCTGTACAAGGCGAAGGTGGGGTTATCCCAGCGCCAGCATTTTGGTTGCGTGAGTTGCGCCGTATCTGTGATGAACATGGCATTTTACTGATTTTCGATGAGATTCAGTGTGGGGTTGGTAAATCCGGTTATCACTTCGCCTTTGAAGAAGCCGGCATCATTCCTGATGTACTTTGTTTATCAAAAGCGATTGGCGGTGGTTTACCGATGTCTATTTTGGTGATCAACAAACAGCACGACACTTGGCGTCCAGGTGAACATACGGGAACTTTCCGCGGTAACCAATTAGCAATGATCTCAGGAGCTAAAGCATTAGAAATTATTGTTCGCGATAATTTGGTGGAGCATGCCAATATTGCGGGGCAATATTTACGCATGGGCTTAGAAAGTATCCAACGCCGTGTGAACTGTATTGCCGAGGTGCGTGGTAAGGGTCTGATGCTTGGTTTAGAAATTCAAGATCCAAGTGGTGAGCTGAATAAATTTGGCGAGCCTAAATCGGCACCACAATTAACCTTAGCCATTCAACGCGCAGCGTTAGAGCGTGGTTTGATGGTGGAAAAAGGTGGGCGTGATGGTTCGGTGATTCGTTTCTTACCCCCATTGATCATCTCTTTTGAGCAGATTGATTTTGCTTTACGAACGCTAGAACAAGCGATACTTGCTGCTGGTGGTAGCTTG
>NZ_NBUS01000041.1:106898-130497 GCF_002749895.1 Vibrio fujianensis
AGCCTGAAGCGTCCAACGAACAATGGAAAAAACACTTTATCCATACTGGCCATTTAGGTAGTCAAGAATTTGCTCAAGTAATGAACCATACCACAGCGGCAATGAAAGCGGTGTTTGAGCAGGTTAATGCGCCTTATTCGGGGTTAGAGCCAAAGATCCTCGAAAATGCGATTAACGCGGTTGATCTGGATAATAAAAATGCGTCTTTGCACGATGTGATTTCAGATACTGCTGAACTGATTGCTAAAAATTCAATCATTGTTCAGCATCCAGATTGTATTGCTCACTTGCACACACCGCCATTGATGTCATCGGTGGTGGCTGAGGCGATCATCGCGTCACTCAATCAATCCATGGATTCTTGGGATCAATCTTCTGCGGCAACGTTTGTTGAACAGAAAGTGGTGGATTGGATGTGTGATAAATACCAGTTAGGTGCTCAAGCGGACGGTATTTTCACCAGTGGTGGCACGCAAAGTAACCAAATGGGTTTGCTGTTAGCCCGTGATTGGATTGCCGATAAATTAAGTGGCCATTCAATTCAAAAGCTTGGCCTACCAGACTATGCCGATAAGCTGCGGATTGTGTGTTCGAAAAAATCGCACTTCACGGTGCAAAAATCTGCATCTTGGATGGGCTTAGGCGAAAAAGCCACTCTTGCTGTGGATGCACTGCCTAATGGCACGATGGACGTCACTCAGCTAGACGCTGTGATACACCAAGCAAAAGCGGAGGGGTTAATACCTTTTGCTATTGTCGGCACCGCTGGAACAACCGATCACGGTGCCATTGATGATTTAGTGGCGATTGCTGATGTCGCTCAGCAATATGATTTATGGATGCATGTCGACAGTGCTTACGGTGGTGCGCTGATTTTGAGTAGTCATAAACAGCGTTTACAGGGCATTGAGCGCGCTCACTCAGTCAGTGTTGATTTCCATAAGTTATTTTTCCAAACCATCAGCTGTGGCGCTTTGCTACTGAAAGACAAGCATAACTTTAAGTATCTGCTTCATCATGCGGATTACTTAAACCGTGAACACGATACTTTACCAAACTTGGTCGATAAATCGATTGCGACCACCAAGCGTTTTGATGCTTTAAAAGTATTTATGACCATGCAAAACGTGGGACCACAACAAATGGGTGCCATGTATGATCATTTACTTGAGCAAACTCAACAAGTGGCTCAGTTAGTTCGTCAGCATGACGCTTTTGAACTGTTAGCTGAACCTTGTTTATCTACCGTGTTGTTCCGCGCGGTAAACACACAAGCGTCTGATTTAGATGAACTGAATAAAACCGTTCGTCTGCAGGCCTTGGTACGCGGTGTCGCTGTACTTGGCGAAACCATAGTGGATGGCAAAACGGCTTTGAAATTCACAATCTTGAATCCATGCTTAAAGATTTCAGATTTTGAATCTTTACTGGCTAAAATTGAAACTCTAGCGGTTGAGCTAGCGAAATAAAGGTAACGGATACTATGTCAATTCTACAGATTGGTGCGGGCGGTGTTGGTTGGGTCGTTGCTCACAAAGCAGCGCAAAACAATGACGTACTGGGTGATATTACCATTGCTTCTCGTTCTATTGGGAAGTGTGAGAAGATCATTGAATCCATTAAAGGTAAAAATAACCTTAAAGATTCGACTAAGAAGCTAGAAGCTCGCGCAGTGGATGCTGATGATGTTGCAGCTTTGGTGGCACTGATTAATGAAGTAAAACCAGATTTAGTGATCAATGCAGGCCCTCCTTGGGTTAACGTCACAATTATGGAAGCTTGCTACCAAGCGAAGGTCTCTTATTTAGATACATCAGTGGCTGTTGACTTATGCACAGAAGGCCAACAAGTACCTGAAGCATATGATCCACAATGGGCGTTTCGCGATAAATTTAAGCAAGCGGGCATTACTGGTATTTTGAGTGCAGGTTTTGATCCTGGTGTGGTGAGTGTGTTTGCCGCTTATGCCGCCAAACATTTATTCGATGAAATTGATACCATCGACGTGTTAGATATTAACGCAGGCGATCACGGTAAAAAATTCGCCACCAACTTTGATCCAGAAACTAACTTACTGGAAATTCAGGGTGACTCTTTCTACTGGGAAGAGGGGCAGTGGAAAAGCGTTCCTTGCCATACTCGGATGCTGGAATTCGATTTCCCGAATTGCGGTAATTTTAAAGTTTATTCAATGTCTCATGATGAGATTCGTTCGCTGCAAGAATTTATACCAGCTAAACGGATTGAATTTTGGATGGGCTTTGGCGATCGTTACCTGAATTACTTTAATGTGATGAAAGATATTGGTTTATTGAACCCAGAGCCATTAACTTTGCATGATGGAACGGTAGTAAAACCACTGCAAGTATTGAAAGCTATGTTACCGGATCCAACGTCACTCGCACCGGGCTACACGGGATTAACGTGTATTGGTACTTGGGTGCAAGGTATAAAAGACGGTAAACAGCGCAGTGTATTTATTTATAATAACGCTGATCACCAAGTGGCTTATAAGGATGTTGAGCATCAGGCGATTGCTTATACCACTGGCGTACCAGCAATTACTGCTGCGCTACAGTTTTTCCGTGGTGAGTGGGCACAAGCGGGTGTGTTCAATATGGAGCAGTTGAATCCCGATCCGTTCTTAGAAACCATGCCATCGATTGGTTTGGACTGGGATGTGATTGAACTTGAGCCAGGACAGCCTGATATTAAAATTCTCAAATAATCATCACTGAGGGCATCTTAGAACTGATTGCTTGGATATTGATTCTAGAGATGTGAAATAAATACCGCGTGTTTAAAACAGCAGCTACTGAGTAGCGGCTGTTTTTTCCTTTTTAGGATATTTCCAGTAACGAAAGTCACTGGATATGAATAGGAATAAAATCAGATGCAAAAGAGTGAATTAAACACCCCTTACTTCATGATCGATGAAGCGAAGTTGATCGCTAATTTGGAAATCGCTAAGCGTTTAAAAGAACGTTCAGGGGTTAAATTAGTGCTGGCATTGAAATGTTTCTCGACTTGGGGCGTGTTTGACATCATTAAGCCTTACCTTGACGGCACCACCAGCTCGGGCCCGTTTGAAGTCAAGCTAGGTTATGAGAAGTTTGGCGGTGAAACTCACGCTTACAGTGTTGGTTACAGTGAGCAGGATGTTAAAGAGGTTGCTGATATTTGCGACAAAATGATCTTTAACTCTCAATCTCAGTTGGCGGCTTATCGCCACTTGGTGGAAGGTAAGGCATCACTAGGTTTACGTTTAAATCCGGGAGTGAGTTATGCGGGGCAAGATTTAGCTAACCCTGCTCGTAAATTTTCTCGTCTCGGAGTACAGTTTGATAAGTTAGATACCAGCGTTTTCGACTCTATCAATGGTGTGATGTTCCACATGAACTGTGAGAACAAGGATGTAGACGCATTTATTGCGTTGCTTGATGCGATTTCTGAAAAGTTTGGTGCTTATCTTGATAAACTCGATTGGGTAAGCTTAGGTGGCGGTGTCTTCTTTACTTGGCCGGGCTATGATGTGGATAAACTCGCCGATGCGCTGAAAGCGTTTGCTGATAAGCACAAGGTGCAGTTGTACCTTGAACCGGGTGAAGCGATCATTACTCAAACCACAGATTTAGTCGTGACCGTGGTTGATATTGTAGATAACGAAATGCAAACCGCGATTGTTGATTCGGCGACCGAAGCGCACCGCCTTGATACTTTGATTTATCGTGAGCCAGCATCGGTACTCGAAGCCAGTGAACAGGGTGAACATGAATATGTGATTGGTTCATGTTCTTGTTTGGCTGGCGATCAATTCTGCGTGGCTAAATTTGCTCAGCCATTACAGATCGGGCAAAAGCTGCATATCATGGACAGCGCCGGTTATACCATGGTGAAGCTAAACTGGTTTAATGGTCTAAAAATGCCATCGGTGTATTGTGAGCGTCGTGATGGACAAATCATTAAATTAAATGAGTTTGGTTACCAAGACTTTAAACGCTCTTTGTCTCAATGGTCAGTTTAATTGTTTTTCCAGCCATGTATTGTCGATTGACAGCGAGTAACTTCTCGCTGTTGTGACAAAGAGTAAGGGAGGCACAAGCCTCCCTTTATTGATCGATCTAATAATTGATTAAGTTAGGTGCTGGTTAGATTAAGACTCGAGCATGACTCGAGTATCTTCACTGAGCGCTTCCAGCTCTTTAATGACATCTTCAATCTGGATTTCTGCTGGCAAGCGAATGGCCATCATCGCACTAAATAAACTTGAGCTTACTCCACCACCACCCGCTAAAAAGACTCGCTGACAATCCATATCTAAAATGCCAATGCCTTGACCATCCAGTAAATGAGTGATTTCATTGACGATACCAAAGCGATCATTTGCATCAAGACGAACTTGGTAAATCGCTTCTTCCTGATTAGCGCTGGCTTCACAATCGACAATTTGCACCAGCAGATCCGGATGTGATTGAAATGCTTCTTTAACGATGGAGGCTTTATCAAGCGGCATCTCGACTTTAATCACGGCTGCAACTTGGTTGTCAATAAAATTTACTTTGCTAATTAGCCACTTACCGTCATTCTCATGGGTAATGGCGGCAAGCTGTTTAATTGTGGCAGCGGTCGCTGTACCCACGAAGTTAACAATAAAAGTACAATTCATAACGGCCTCCAGAACATTACCTAACAAATCCTATACCACTGAGTGTAGGTGTTTCTTGTTAATAAAGCTTGATGTGGGTCAATTTTTACAAGAGGTATGAAGACAAAGATGCGATAATTGTACTTTACGCACAAAAGAGAGCCATTCTTTGAGCAATAGAAGGATTGAGGTCTAAATCAACGCGAAACATTTATCCTCAGGAAGGGTTGTGGTCATGTTATTTAGTTAACAATAGTCGCAGATTCGAAGGATATTTAGGTATACTGAGTCGTAAAAGAGTGGTGGAGAGTGAAACTCCTTCACCAATAGAAATAAGGGTTAATTATGCTCAAAATAGCAATGCTAAGTACAGGTGAAGAGGTTCTACACGGTGATATCCTGGATACGAATGCGGCTTGGCTTTCTCGTCTCTTTTTTGACAATGGGTTTAGTCTTCACAAGCGTTCCACCGTTGGTGATAGCCAAGCGATATTAACGGAAGAGTTATTGATGCTCAGTTTTAATAACGATGTGGTGATTGTGAATGGCGGTTTAGGGCCAACGAGCGACGATCTTAGTGCTGCGGCTGCAGCACAAGCGGCAGAACAGGCTTTGGTGCTCTTTCCTGAGTGGTTAACGAAGTTAGAAGCTTTTTTTGCTCATCGACAAAAAACTATGCCAGAGAGCAATATTAAACAAGCAATGTTGCCAGAAAAAGCGACTATTTTAGATAACCCAATTGGCACCGCTTGTGGATTTAAAATGCAGATTAACGATTGTTGGTTCTATTTTACGCCTGGGGTGCCAAAAGAATTTATACGCATGGTTAATGAGCAAATTTTGCCTGATCTAAAACAACAGTTTCCTCAGCAGGTTGGGCTTGAATGCAGTAAATTATATACTTTTGGCAGCTCAGAATCTGGCTTATCCGATCAGTTAGATAAACTTCAGTTACCTGAAGGGTATACCTTGGGTTATCGTTCATATTTACCCTTTATTGAAGTGAAATTATTTGGCCCTCGAAATGATTTGACTAAGCGTATCAAGTTAATGCAAATCATCCATTCTTTGATTGAACCTTACGTTGTTAGCATTGATCAACCGATGCTCGAGCATCTGGGGCATTTAATGTCTGATAAAGGGCTGTCCTTATCGATTGCCGAACAAGCAACCAAAGGTTGGTTGTCACAGTGGTTGTTAAGCAATGCTCAGATTGATCAACTGAGCGGTCATAGCTGGATATTAAGCCATCAGGTTGCTTCTGAGCTTGTAGAGAAAGAACCGTTAGCGGCTATTTTTGCTTTGGCGGGAGCGACGAAAGATAAATGTGCAACGGATCTTGCACTCGTGACCGGGCCTTTGCATCAAGATACGTTTTGCGTTGCATTATCAACGCCACAAGGTGAGTGGGGGCAGCAATTAACTTTTAATCGAACTTATTCGTTGTCTGAGCAAAGAGAGTTGATTGGTACTATTGCGGGGGATATGTTACGTCGCTATCTTTCTGGAAAAACGGTGTTTACCCAATACGGTTCAGTGTCGGTGATAAAAGAAATGCACCTACCCGCTCAGTTATTAAGCATATCATCATAAACCATCACAGGGTTGAGCAACATAACCGAATGAAAGATAACCTTATTACTTGAATTTATGGTATTGCATAGCGTCTATGCATAATCAGTCTAAACGGTAACTGCCTGATTCATTGAGAGTGTTGTTGAACTGATACAATTGATTGCCACGAGATTATTATTTGTTTGTAAACTTAACCTTGTTTATCCATCAAACATCGGCTTGAATCATTTCGGCAGGAGGCTGTGATGTTCCATCAATCAAAAATTATCGTGTGGTATAAAATTGCTAGTCAAAAAATAATATTAGGTGAAGTGTTGGTCAATCAATCCCAAGATATGACTTCGTTGTGGCGGCGTGCACCATCGGAAGACCCACTCAAGCTGGGTTATGGCTATCAGTTGTCCTTGTTTGATGATGACGGGAGAGAGGTCGCAAATAAATCGGTATCAGTGACGACTGCAGATCGTTTACTGTTTGGGACAAACAAGCCAGAATGTCGCTCTGGCTTGTTAAAATAGATAGATTAAGCGCGCTTAGCTTTCGGGAAGTATTTCACATCTTCCAATTCAAGCGCGCTTTTTGCTTTGCAGATACAAGGTAAAATTTCGTTGCCTTGTGTGTAAGCCATGGCAAAACCAACATACTCCACTTCACCAGAAATTAAACGGCAACGACAAGCACCGCAGTGGCCATCTCGACAGTTATACTCTGGCAGTAACCCGGCATTTTCCATACTTTCCAGTAAGGTGTTCGTTGGGTTCGATTCAATCGTTAATATTTTGTTGATCGTGAGGCTGGTCATTACAGTTCGAAGCCCTCAAAATCATCAGCTTTCACTTCATTATCAATTTGACCAACTAAGTAAGAGCTGATTTCTGCTTCTTGTGGTGCTACTTGAACATTGTCAGAAGATAGCCACGCATTAATCCAAGGAATCGGGTTACTGGTTGCTTTTGGATAAGCAGGTTCTAAACCAACGGCTTGCATGCGGATATTAGTAATGTATTCAACATATTGGCATAATATATCGCGGTTTAAACCGATCATTGAACCATCTTTAAATAAATACGCAGCCCACTCTTTTTCTTGTTCGGCGGCTTCTTTAAACAGATCAAAGCATTGTTGTTTACATTCTTCTGCAATTTGCAAGAATGAAAAATCATCAATCCCATTACGCAGTAAATTGATCATGTGCTGAGTGCCAGTGAGATGCAGTGCTTCATCACGAGCGATTAACTTGATAATTTTTGCATTTCCTTCCATTAGCTCACGCTCAGCAAAAGCAAATGAACAAGCAAAGCTAACATAAAAGCGAATCGCTTCTAGTGCATTGACCGACATAAGGCATAGGTAAAGCTTTTTCTTTAGTTCCAGAAGGCTAATATTGACTGTCTCACCATTCAGTTGGTGAGAACCCTCGCCCAAACGATGGTAATCGTTGGTGTATTGGATTAAGTCATCATAATAGTGGGCAATATCCTTTGCTCGCTTGAGAATGTGTTCATTTTCAACAATATCGTCAAAGACAACCGCAGGATCATTCACAATGTTTCGAATGATATGTGTGTATGAGCGAGAGTGGATCGTTTCAGAAAATGACCAGGTTTCGATCCAAGTCTCTAATTCTGGTAGTGAAACCAAAGGCAGTAATGCAACGTTTGGGCTACGGCCTTGGATCGAATCGAGTAGAGTTTGATATTTAAGGTTGGAAATGAAAATATGCTTTTCATGTTCAGGTAACTTCCCGTAATCGATACGATCACTAGAGACATCAACTTCTTCTGGTCGCCAGAAAAAGCTTAATTGTTTTTCAATCAGTTTTTCGAAAATTTCATATTTTTGCTGATCGTAGCGAGCGACATTAACCGATTGACCAAGAAACATAGGTTCTTTGAGTTGGTTATTTTTTTTCTGGGTAAACGTACTGTAAGCCATAGTGTTTCATCCGTTTCACCTCTTATTATTGCAAGAGGTATACAAATCATCAGTGAATAACGTTTGTTCTCGCTCACTTGTACGAGTGTACAAAGTGAGCTGAAGAGAACGACAAAGTTAGATCTTACATCCGCCGCCAGCACAATCATCATCTTGTGGCTGAACAGCATCTTTTTGATCGTCTTTCGCACCATCACGGGTGTTATGGTAGTAAAGCGTTTTTACCCCAAACTTGTACGCAGTGAGTAAGTCTTGCAATAACTTCTTCATTGGCACTTTACCTGAGTCATATTGACTTGGGTCGTAGTTAGTGTTGGCAGAAATCGCTTGGTCAACAAATTTTTGCATGATACCGACTAGGTGCAAATAACCCTCATTTGAGCCGATATTCCATAATAACTCATAGTTCTCTTTGAGTTTGATAAACTCAGGTACCACCTGCTTTAAAATACCATCTTTAGAGGCTTTGACCGATACATAACCACGTGGTGGCTCAATACCATTGGTCGCGTTAGAAATTTGCGATGAGGTTTCAGATGGCATTAAAGCGGTCAAGGTTGAGTTACGTAGACCAAACTCCATGATGTCGTGACGCAGAGTATCCCAATCGTAATGCAGATCTTCACGACAAATAAGATCAATATCTTTCTTATAGGTATCGATGGGGAGCAAGCCTTTAGCATAGTTTGTTTCATTGAACGCAGGGCATCTTCCTTGTTCTTTGGCAAGGTTTACCGATGCTTTAAGCAGATAATACTGCATTGCTTCAAAGGTACGATGCGTCAATCCGTTCGCGCTGCCATCGGAATATTTCACACCGTGTTTTGCCAAGTAGTAAGCGTAGTTGATGACACCCACGCCCAACGTTCGGCGATTCATGGTGGACTTACGTGCCGCTGGAAGAGGGTAATCCTGATAATCGAGTAGAGCATCTAATGCACGCACCACCAATTCAGCTAACTCTTCGAAATCATCCAGTTTTTCTATTGCACCTAAGTTAAAGGCAGACAGGGTACAGAGTGCAATCTCACCGCTATCGTCTTCGACATTCGTTAGTGGTTTGGTAGGTAGAGCAATCTCTAAACACAGATTCGATTGACGTACTGGTGCGACGCTGGCATCAAATGGGCTATGGGTATTACAGTGATCGACATTTTGAATGTAAATTCGACCAGTAGATGCACGCTCTTGCATTAAGAGCGAGAAAATTTCAATCGCTTTTACGCTGCGCTTTTTAATGTCCGGATCATTTTCATATTGAACATATAAACGTTCAAATTCATCTTGATCTTGGAAGAATGCGTCGTATAGACCAGGAACGTCGGAAGGTGAAAATAGGGTAATATTGCCACCTTCGACTAAACGCTTGTACATCAATTTATTCAGTTGGACGCCGTAATCCATATGGCGAACACGGTTTTCTTCCACTCCTCGGTTATTTTTCAGCACCAGCAGCGATTCAGCTTCACCATGCCAGAGAGGATAGAATACCGTGGCTGCACCACCGCGCACCCCACCTTGAGAACAACATTTAACCGCAGTTTGGAAGTATTTATAAAAAGGGATGCAACCGGTATGGAAAGCTTCTCCTCCACGAATTTCCGAGCCGAGTGCACGGATACGGCCAGCATTGATACCAATACCCGCACGTTGAGACACATAACGAACCACAGAGCTAGCAGTGGCATTGATTGAGTCTAAACTATCGCCACATTCAATGAGTACACATGAGCTGAACTGGCGGGTCGGGGTTCGGACTCCAGCCATGATTGGGGTTGGCAATGAAATTTTAAAGGTTGATGTCGCATCATAAAAACGTTGTATATAGTCTAGACGTGTGGCTTGCGGGTATTTTGCAAATAAACACGCGGCGACCAAGATGTATAAAAACTGGGCGCTTTCATAGATTTGACCGGTTACTCGGTTTTGTACGAAGTATTTACCTTCCAGCTGTTTGACGGCGGCATACGAAAAATTGAGGTCACGGCGATGGTCGATAAACTCATTCATGATCGCGAATTCTGCTTCGCTATAATCTTTTAATAAGTGTCGATCGTATTTGCCTTTTTCTACCATCTTTGAAACGTGTTCAAAGAGAGTTGGCGGCTCGTATTGACCATAGGCTTTCTTGCGTAAGTGAAAGACGGCTAGGCGAGCTGCTAGATATTGATAATCCGGTGTTTCTTCAGAAATCAGATCCGCGGCTGATTTGATGATCGTTTCATGGATGTCAGAAGTGGTGATCCCATCATAGAACTGGATATGAGCACGCAGTTCAACTTGCGATACGGAGACATTTTCTAGGCCTTCAGCGGCCCAAGTCACCACGCGGTGGATCTTATCGAGGTTGATCGTTTCTTTGCGGCCATCACGCTTGGTGACAGTAAGTTGTTGGTTCATTCTGCTTTATTTCCCTAACAAAACTGATAAAAGCCGTGTTTTGGTGTGGTTTTTGTAAGTTTAACGTTGGCTTTGTTATCGAAGTCGCCCTACACCTAGTGTGAATAAACACTATATGTAGGGGTGTATCAGTGTTCGGGTAACAAGATAGTGCTATCAGAGGGGGAATGCAAGTCAGAGTTGCTGCATAATTTGTGGATAAGTTGGGCAAGAAAAATTTTCAGTTAGTAGCTACTTACCGACAATCAAACGGTAGAGTTAATAGTAAAAAATAATGGTTTGAATATTGGTTTTATACTCACCAGTTCAGAAAAAAAATCACTTGATCTTTTGCGATAAATTGACTTCAGATAAGAGACTCGAATGTTGACCACCTAAGTCTCTTGTTTTTATCTGAGCGGTGCTATTTTCTACGATACAATCATCAGATTATTTTAGATGTTGAGTATGAACGATGTAATTAACACCGACATGTTTACCCAATCGATAAGTATCGGTGAGCGGATTATACAATAGGCCGGTTATGCCTTGTTCTTGCAAGGTCGTTTGATCGACCATTTTAAGCAGTTCTGAGGGGCGAATGAATTTCGCATGATCATGAGTACCACGCGGGACAATTTTGAGTAACTGTTCGGCACCCACAATGGCAAATAAGTAAGACTGAATATTGCGATTAAGAGTGGAAAAGAAGACGTGTCCCCCCGGTTTGACAAGCAGAGCACAGGCACGTACGACAGAAAGCGGGTCAGGCACATGTTCCAGCATTTCCATACAGGTCACGACATCATAATGCTGAGGAAATTGTTGGGCATGATCTTCAATTGTACTCTGAATATAAGTCAGATCGGTTCCCGTTTCTAACGCGTGTAAACGGGCCACTTCAAGTGGTTCTTTACCCATATCTAACCCCGTCACGATCGCCCCTTCTTTGGCCATACTCTCCGCTAGAATACCGCCTCCGCATCCGACATCGAGTACGGTTTTGCCAAATAAACCATTGGCTTTTTGTAAAACATAATTAAGTCGCAATGGGTTTATTTGGTGTAAAGGCTTAAACTCTCCGTGTAAATCCCACCAACGTGAAGCCATCTCTTCAAATTTTTTAATTTCGCTGGGATCAACATTTTTTACTTGAGTCATGCTTATCATTGCCTGTGTTATACATCGAGAGATAGGATGGTATTATAACTAGCTTCGCTATTCATACCACACGTTATCGATGATTCATTAAATGTTGAACAAAAACCAACCACTTATCAGTCGGATATGGAATGAGTGTGTAATTTCTCAGCATTTTAGACCCAACAAGCGTCACAACCTGATAAAAGCGTGGGGAAAGTGATGCCGAACCCAGTCAACTTGTGTTATATTTTCCAACCTTATAAGTATCAATATGATCCGGGCGACAGATCGGTGATGTCTAGCTCTGTTTTGAGAGCAACATTGAATGTGGTCTGGATATACCGATCAAACTGTAGAGGGATAATGGCTCTATGAGCGATCTAGCTAAAGAGATCACGCCCGTAAACATCGAAGATGAGCTTCGAGGTTCTTACTTAGACTACGCGATGTCCGTTATCGTGGGTCGTGCTCTTCCTGATGTGCGTGATGGCCTAAAACCAGTTCACCGTCGTGTTTTGTTTGCGATGAATGTGCTGGGTAATGATTGGAATAAACCATATAAAAAATCTGCCCGTGTGGTAGGGGACGTAATCGGTAAATATCACCCACATGGTGATAGTGCGGTTTACGATACAATTGTGCGGATGGCACAGCCATTCTCACTCCGCTATATGTTAGTCGATGGCCAAGGTAACTTTGGTTCGATTGACGGTGACTCAGCGGCGGCCATGCGTTATACCGAAGTTCGTATGGCAAAAATGGCTCATGAACTTCTTGCGGATCTAGATAAAGAAACCGTGGATTTTGTGCCTAACTATGATGGTACCGAGCAAATTCCTGCGGTGTTACCGACTAAAATTCCTAACCTATTGGTTAATGGTTCATCAGGGATTGCGGTTGGTATGGCCACCAATATTCCTCCGCACAACTTGGGCGAAGTGATTGATGGCTGTTTGGCCTACATCAATAATGAAGATATCACGATTGATGAGCTTATGGAGTATATTCCTGGGCCAGATTTCCCAACAGCAGCATTAATCAGCGGCCGTAAAGGCATCGTTGATGCTTACAAAACTGGGCGCGGTAAAGTTTACATGCGTTCAAAAGCGGACATCGAAGCGGATAAACATGGTAAAGAAACCATTATTGTCACCGAAATTCCGTACCAAGTGAACAAAGCGCGTTTGATTGAAAAAATTGCTGATTTAGTCAAGGAGAAAAAGGTCGAAGGCATTAGTGCATTGCGTGATGAGTCTGATAAAGACGGAATGCGTATTGTGATTGAATGTCGCCGCGATGCGGTGGGTGAAGTGGTACTGAATAACCTGTACGCCAACACTCAACTGCAAACCACCTTTGGTATTAACATGGTGGCACTGGATAATGGTCAACCCAAACTTTTCAACCTAAAAGAAATGTTGAAATGTTTTGTTAACCACCGTCGTGAAGTGGTCACTCGCCGGACTATTTTTGAATTACGTAAAGCGCGTGAACGTGCGCATATTCTTGAAGGTCTGGCACTTGCATTAGCTAATATTGACGACATTATTGATTTAATTCGAAAAGCGCCAACCCCTGCTGAAGCAAAAGCGGGGTTAATTTCAAGAGGTTGGGAGCTTGGCCATGTTGCCGCGATGTTGGAACGTGCGGGAACTGATGCCGCTCGTCCTGAATGGCTTGAGCCTCAATACGGTATTCGTGATGGTCAGTATTTCTTAACTGAGCAGCAAGCTCAGGCGATTCTAGATTTGCGTCTACACCGTTTAACCGGATTAGAACACGAGAAAATCCTTGATGAATATAAAGCGCTGTTAGATGAAATCGCAGAGTTGATTCGTATTCTTTCTGATACCGAACGATTAATGGAAGTGATTCGTGAAGAATTACAACTAGCGAAAGCAAACTTTGGTGATGCTCGTCGTACCGAAATTACTGCAGCAACGCATGATATTGATATGGAAGAGCTGATCGCACGTGAAGATGTGGTGGTGACGCTTTCTCATGAAGGTTATGTGAAGTATCAATTACTCAGTGATTACGAAGCGCAACGCCGAGGCGGTAAAGGTAAGAGCGCAACTCGCATGAAAGATGAAGATTACATTGAACGTCTTTTAGTTGCTAACACGCATGATAATATTTTGTGCTTCTCCACTCGTGGTAAGACTTATCGCCTAAAAGTGTATCAATTACCATTGGCTAGCCGCACTGCTCGCGGTAAGCCGATTGTTAACTTACTGCCACTTGAAGAAAATGAGCGTATAACGGCTATCCTACCGGTAACGGAATTCAGTGAAGATAAATTTATCTTTATGGCCACCGGGGATGGTACGGTGAAGAAAACGTCATTAGACCAATTTGCTAATGTTCGGGCTAATGGTTTGATTGCCGTCAATCTACGTGATGATGATTCATTAATTGGCGTTGATATCACCGATGGTAATAATGAAATCATGCTGTTCTCAAAATTTGGTAAGGTGGTTCGCTTTAAAGAAGCTGAAGAAATACCGCTATTTGATGAGAATGGTCAACCGGTGCTTGATGAAAATGGTCAGCCAGAAATTAAGTTCAAAGGTGTCCGTCCTATGGGGCGTACCGCTTCGGGTGTCCGTGGTATGAAATTAGCTGATGGCGACCAAGTGGTTTCGTTGATTGTACCGAAAACAGCAGGTGATGTGCTCACCGTGACCGAAAATGGTTATGGTAAGCGTACCAGCTTGTCTGAATATCCGACTAAAGGTCGTGGTACTCAAGGCGTGGTTTCTATCAAAGTGTCTGAACGTAATGGTAGCGTTGTGGGTGCAGTTCAAGCTGAAGAAGGCGATGAATTCATGATGATCACCAACGCAGGCACTTTGGTGCGTACCCGCGTCGCTGAAGTGAGCCAAGTTGGCCGTAATACGCAAGGCGTTACTTTGATTCGTACTTCCGAAGATGAAAAAGTGGTTGGTTTACAACGTATCGAAGAAGTGGATGAAGCGGATTTACCTTCCGTACCAGAAGCAGAAGATATAATCGTTGATGCGAAGGATTCACCAGCTCACGATGGCGAGACGGATTTAGAAGAATAAATAGTATTTACATTATACTCAAACAACTTGGAGTTGCAGGTTGGCGGCAAGTGAGTGATAAATTTGTCTGGAACAAATTTGAACCGCCGCAGGCTGACCTTTGATGAGAGTCACGGATGGCTCTCATCATCCCCATGAGCATAGACAGGCTATGTGATTGGGGTGAAAGAACGTAGTCAACATCCTTACAGATTCAAGTAGGAAGGGTATATAAACAATAAAAACCGAGTGATAATAAGCTCGGTTTTTTTATATCTAAAGCTGCTGGCTATCGCTCGATCCATAATAAAAGGTTAACGGGGTATTTATAGCGAAGTACACGCTGTTGGAACAATATATTTAGATCGTTATCTCTTGATCTTTTTATCTACAAGATCATAAAAAGATCCCGATTATTTATAAAGACACCGATAATAATGATGATTAAACATTATTTATTCTTCTCCCGTATTATTGTGATAATTATTCCAAAATAAAAAAATACTTTTCTCTTATTGTTGGAAAGTGATAGTATTTGTATTAATTGAATAACTTTTAAACGATTAGCATAGGGGCTCTTTGTGGATTACGCCGTCATTACGCAATTAAAAAAAGATTTTTATGCGCAGATTGGTGCATTCCAGTCTCATTCTTTGCCTCAAGAAAAAACGACTTTATCTCTGTTAACGCCGGAAGAATTAAAGCAATTAGAAGAGATTTGGGTTGAACTAACGGTATGGAAAAAATCACAAAGCCATTAATATATGTATGCGCTTTTTATGCTAGATTGATCGATAAAAAACCCAGCTGAACGGTAAAGAAAGCTGGGTTTTTTGTTGCCGTTTTTTGAAATTGTTATATTATAACAAATGTTGAAGTTGTGATCTTTTCGTTGAAAAAGAGGAGAGTCATCCCCATAGTAAAGTCACAATAACGTAGAAAGATGCATACCATTCCAGCATGCAGCCAGAAAAATTCAAGTGAGTGCAGATATGGCACAAGTAAGAGCCAGAGTTGATTTAAAAGTCGGTTTGAAAAGTAACATTGATGCAGAAATACTTTCATTCCAAGGGCTAAAAACAGAGAAAGAACATGTCGCGGTCATCTTCCAATCCGCGGATAAAACCCAACCAATTCCTTTAGTGCGAATGCATTCCGAATGCCTAACTGGTGATGTGTTTCATTCGTCGCGATGTGACTGTGGCGAACAATTAGAAGAAACCATCAATAAAATGGGTGAGCACGGAGGTATTATTCTTTATTTGCGCCAAGAAGGGCGCGGTATTGGACTATATAACAAAATTGATGCTTATCGATTACAAAGCCAAGGCATGGATACTTACCAAGCTAATAATCACCTTGGTTTTAGTGATGATCTTCGTGATTTTACCGAGGCCGCACAAATGCTCAAAGCATTGGGGGTAACGAGGATCCGCTTAGTGACCAATAATCCGAAAAAAGTTCGTGAGCTAAAAGAACATGGGATTGAAATTGTTGAGGTTGTGAATACTGCAGCTCACATTAAGCATGGAAATGAAAAATACTTACAAGCGAAGGTTGCTCATGGTAAACACAGCTTAAAGCTCTAATCATGCTTACAACCTCATTTATATGAGGTTTTTATCTTTAATATAGTCCTCCGGACAGTTTGGTTAAATGTGGTTCTTTTGCCATACTTAGTTCAATGCTAATTCTGTAGGGTGGGTTGTGATGAAACATCGTTTCCTGACGGTTGGACTATTACTTCTTTTTAGCTTTCCCCTCGCTGCAACGCCTTATTTTACGCAACTGGGGTGGCTAACCGCTGATGAAAACCGCACACTTTCCTTTTATTATCCTCAAACGCTAGCGCAGCTATATCATCATCATAATGATCAACGAATATGGACCGATATGCTGCTTCGTACCCAATTTGAAGAACAGTTGGAGTTGATCCATCGAGCTAAAATCAGTCCACTTTTTTCTCACCGCTTAGCGCTGTTGATTGATAAGAGGCAGCACGAGGCTTGGCTTGAATATGATTTGTTAGCTACGGATACGCTACTTATGTATCTAAGTTACGCAGAGCGAGCAGAAAAAGAAGGAATGGATTGGTTTTTGAATGGTAATAAGCTCGAGCGTGCTTTACCACTTCCAAGTGAGGCGGCTCTCTTAGCTTTACATATTGCTGTTGGTTCAAAAACATTGGATCACCTGATTTTTCGTTATACTCCGCAAGATCCCACTTATCAGCAGTTGATTTATGCTTATCGTTTTTTACGACCACTAACTGAAGTATTACTGAGCGATTATCAACAACGCGGGTTAAAAAGAGTGGGGGATAAACTTGAAGATCGGCAAACTTTAATTCAACGTTTAGCATTAGTGAACATTGATATAACCACTATACGTGATGATGTCTCTTGGTACGATAACTCTTTAGTGAAACCGATTAAACAGTTTCAGAAACTGCATGGCTTAGTATCAGACGGGATTATAGGCCCCAATACACTAAAATGGCTGAATTTATCTGTGGATGCTCGTTTAGGATTAATTGCTTTAAACGCTGAACGCATGCGTTTATGGCCGAGTTCCACCACGGCTATTGTGGTTAATCTGCCTAATTTTGAACTTAAATATTGGTATTCTGGAGAAACGGTATTTCAGTCTAAAGTGGTGGTTGGTCGTGTCACTCGCCCAACCCCAATCATGACGGTAGGGTTAGATTCATTAATAGTCAACCCAACTTGGAATGTGCCATATAAAATTATGGTAGAAGATATTCTACCGATGGCTAAGAGAGATAGCCAATATTTAACCCGGCAGCATATGGAAATATTACCGCGTTGGGGATCGCAGCAAACGATGGATCCTGCTTTAATTGATTGGGAAAATATACAACCAGAATCGTTTCCTTATCGATTGCGTCAGCAAGCGGGATATCGAAATGCGTTGGGGCGTTATAAGTTTAATACACCAAATCGGCGCGCGATCTTTTTGCATGATACACCAAGCAAGCATTTATTTGATTATAGTTCTCGAGCGTTTAGTTCTGGATGTATCCGTGTTGAAAATGCCGATCTGTTTGCTAACACATTACTTAAAACGCAAGGGCTCGATGACCAAACAGATATGACCCAAAGTCGTGAGCCTAACTATGCCATCGCTTTAAAACAGCGTATTCTCGTTCAAATTATTTACCAAACTACGTGGTATGATGCCGGACAACTGCACTTTCGTGATGATATTTATCATTTAGATCGCGTCTTAACTCAATAATACTGACTAAAAAATGACATAAAAATAATATCTTTATTGTCAATAAGTAAGAGCAGTTATTGACCTGATTTATGTTAACTTTAGCCATGAAAGGTTTGATTTTAGCGGCAGAGTTAGTTAATTTTCGCCCTCGCTTTATCAATAATGAAGGTCTTATTTTGCATTTGTCTCGTCGTCGTTTCCTGCAATTAACGGGGTTGGGGGCCGCTTCTGCTGCGGTATTTCCTTCATTTGTTCATGCCTCTTTACCTCAAGAGCCCAGAGTGCTGATGCTGAATAATCCGCACACTGGCGAGAGTCTTGAATCTTGTTATTTTAACGGTCATCGATATGTTCGCTCTGAATTGCAGCGGCTAAATCACCTTTGTCGAGATTTCCGTCGTAATGAAGTCTATCCAATGGATAAGCAACTGTTTGATCAACTCTCTCGCATCCAGGCTCTGCTTGGAACCGCAGCAAAGGTTGAGATTATTTCTGGTTATCGCTCTCCGGCGACGAATAAAATGCTCCGAAATCATAGTCGTGGAGGGGTTGCCAAAAAAAGTTTACACATGCTGGGACAAGCGATCGATTTTCGATTAGAAGGTGTCGAATTATCTTTGGTACATACTGCCGCGCTAAAATTGCAAGCGGGTGGTGTAGGCTATTATCCAAAAAGTCATTTTATTCATATTGATACTGGATTGGTTCGCCAATGGCGAGGAGCGTGACTTGTCAAATGACAGTGACAATGTCATAGTTTCTGCCATATTTTATGGTTATTGAACAGGTTTGCCTCATGTCTCTTAAATATCAAATTGTTCCTGTAACAGCTTTTGCGCAAAATTGCTCTATTGTTTGGTGCGATGAAACGATGCAAGGCATTGTGATTGACCCTGGTGGTGATGTTAAACAACTTAATATGTTGATTGATGAACTCGGTGTTCGTGTGGTCAACTTAGTATTAACACATGGCCATTTGGATCACGTCGGAGGAACTCAGCCATTAGCGAAGCTATTAGGTGGGATTGAGGTTCTTGGCCCGCATAAAGCGGATAACTTTTGGTTGCAAGGGTTAGAGGGGCAAAGCCAGATGTTTGGTTTTCCATTGACTGAAGCATTTGAACCCACTCAATGGCTAGAAGAAGGGGATACTATTAGTTTTGGTCAACAAATTTTAACCGTATTACATACCCCTGGGCATACGCCCGGTCATATCGTATTATTTAGTGAACAAGCACGGTTAGCCTTTGTCGGTGATGTGCTCTTTAATGGTAGTGTGGGGCGAACCGACTTTCCCAAAGGCGATTTCAATACATTGATTGATTCTATCAAGCATAAATTATGGCCACTTGGCAATGATGTGACTTTCATTCCAGGTCATGGTTCTATCTCAACATTTGGTCATGAGCGAGTCAATAACCCATTTGTGGCTGATGAAATGCCGCTCTATTGATTTTTAGCTACTCATTTGACTCGGCAGCGGCGAGATAGCGCCGGGTCAAACCGACAAATTCGCTAGCACTACGATCAAGATCCGCTTCTGCGATATACACATCAAAACCATAATATTCCCGCTGATAACGCATACGATTGGCAAGCATCGCCATTAATCCAGTATAGATGTGCCCCTTTTCATCTTGATATGGGGTTGAATCTAATACGATGTCTTCAAAAAGGATTGTTTGACTTTGCTGTTTAGCCCCTAAATAGAGTAGGGCGCGTTGACTTAACAGCATTTCTCTTGCTATTCGAGGGCAAATTGCCTCTAAAAAAGGAGAATAGTTTTTTAAGTGCAGGCCAATCCAAGGCAAAGGTTGATGCCATCCTTCTTGCTGATAGCTACAAATGCCAATATGTTGGATATTATTCCACTGAACAACCCAACCGCCATGATAAAAGTGTTGCTGGAAATGCGTTGCCGTTAGGGTAAATCCAACCCAGCTTTTACACAGCAATCCATATCCGACGCCAGTAAAGAGTAATAATCCACAAGATAATAGACCGCTTAACGGCCAGTCAACGAACAAGATCAGTAAGAAAAGGAGAATTACGAGCGGCAGTGCGAATATACGTTTCATTGCTGTTGCAGAATAAAAAGGATAATTTGATAAGTGTAGAGTCGGCATACAATCCTCATCGGCAAATATTAATGAATTGGTTGTCAATTTCTTTTATTCAATTTGCTTTTTATCTGCTGATATTTTAGTCGCTTGTCAGCAAAATGTCGGCTTTTCAGTATGAAGTTGACCAATGCCCTACAAATAACTCGTAAATTTTGCTATAAAACGCGCTTTAAATTTTCACCACTGTGTCCAACAGTGAAATGGAGAGATACTCGATGAGACTTGCTCATAAGCGTAACGTACAGGCGAAACTGCAAAAACGTATCAAAGCGATGGTGGCAAATATTGCTGATGTACCCAAAACGGCCAAGCCTGTAGCAGCGAAACCTGCTGTTGAAAAAAAAGCACAACCACAATCAAAGGTTGATAAGGTTTCAGCTCAGTCTCCAGTAGAAAGAGCATTAACTCCAAAGCAGCAGCAAGTATTAGACATTGTTGCAGCGAATGCAGCAGGTATTAATCCTAAAGCCATTGGTTTGGCGGCGGGACAAGAAGAAACCAAAGCTGCTTCTTGGGCAACGGGCGCTTTGAAAAAGTTACTAGAAGAGAACTTGGTCACCAAAGAGCAGCTAGCCGGTAATAAAGTTATCTATAAAGCGATTTAATCGGTCACCAATAACAAAGCCCCGAATTGTTCGGGGCTTTGTTATTTATCATGCCTAAACGGTGTCAGGTGTTTAAAAGTGATTATTCTGTTTTAGTGATACTACCAATTTCTAGCATGGGAGCAACATCCATGTTTTCAGCATTCATCATCGAGGATAAGCGCTGCACAGAGGAAAGCAATAAGCTCTGCTCCCAGTCATCTAACTGCCTAAATTGAGCAACAAAGCTGTCTTGTAGCGGCTGTGGTGCTTTGGCTAATAACGCTTTCCCTTCATCAGTTAAATAGGCATGGACTTTACGCTTATCTGTATTACTTCTGACCCGTTGCACATAATGATTTCGTTCAAGGCGATCTAATATCGTGGTTGCCGTTGCTTGGCTCATATTGGTGTGCTTTGAAAGCTGGCGGATGGTTACTTCTCCTAATGCCTCAATCGAGCGCATTAAAATCAACTGCGGGCCGGTTAATCCAGCATGTTTACTTAACTTTTTCGAGTGTAAATCGATGGCTCGGATAATTTGGCGAATGGCCACTAAGACTTCTTCATGCTTTTCCACAATACTTACCTACAACATCTGGAGAAATTAGCTCGGAACATACCTTAGTTATCATTAATTTGAAAGTATAGAATACGTTCTTTTTTATCCTCGTTCTTGAGCATGTATAGCAATAATGTGAAGAGTATTAATCTTTTGTTGTCAAATGAATTTTATTGACTTTTTGGTTATTTTTTCGGCTGAATCTGGGCTTTTCGGCCTTTTTACCATGATTTTTTGCTGTTTTACTAGATATATATCTGATTTTGTGTACCATATTGACCCGTTGTTATGCTCTATAGTTATGAGCACGAAATATATTTTCCTTGCCTATGTCGAAGTCTTGCGGAAATCTATTTCGTTGTCATGGTTATTGAGTTCTATTTAGAATCAATAAAAGAGAGGAAAAATGACACGAGGAATCGATAAATACAGCATCGATAGTACCGATTACACCGTTGGACAAGACAATGTTCAGAAGTGGGGGTTTGACGTCCACAATCCGGTGTTTGGTATTAGTGCTGGTCTGATTGTACTCTTTTTAGTCGCAACGCTATTTAGCGATGCTGATACCGCCAAAAATGTCCTTGATGGGGTAAAGTGGCAAATTATAGGGACGTTTGATTGGCTATTTATTTGGTCAGGTAATCTATTTGTTCTATTTTGCTTAGGATTAATCTTCTCCCCTTTTGGCAAAATTCGTTTAGGTGGTGAAGGAGCGGTTGCTGATCACACCTTTATTTCTTGGTTAGCTATGCTGTTTGCAGCAGGGATGGGGATTGGCCTCATGTTCTGGAGTGTTGCTGAGCCTGTGGCCTACTTTACAGGTTGGTATGAAACACCACTTGGTGTTGAAGCGAATACTCCGGAAGCAGCAAAGTTAGCGCTAGGCGCAACCATGTACCATTGGGGACTTCACCCTTGGGCGATTTATGCTGTGGTGGGGCTTTCTTTAGCTTTTTTCTGTTATAACAAAGGATTGCCACTTTCTGTCCGATCTATTTTCTATCCAATTCTTGGTGACAGAGCTTGGGGATGGGCTGGACATGTTGTTGACATTTTAGCCGTTTTAGCAACCTTGTTTGGGTTAGCAACCTCATTGGGTCTCGGTGCACAGCAAGCGGCTAGTGGGATTCATCATGTCTTTGGTCTCGATGCGGGTATTGGTTTACAAATTGTGGTGATCATTGGGGTCACGCTTTTAGCGACGGTATCCGTGGTTAGAGGCATTGATGGTGGTGTCAAAGTGATATCCAACATTAACATGGTAATTGCCTTTGCGTTGTTAGTGTTAGTGGCCATCATTGGTTATGCGGTAACCTTCGCTTCCATTCCTACCACATTCATGGCTTATATTGAAAATATCATTCCACTCAGTAACCCTCATGGGCGAGCTGATGAAGCATGGTTCCAAGGTTGGACGGTCTTTTACTGGGCTTGGTGGATCTCTTGGTCTCCATTTGTTGGAATGTTTATTGCTCGTGTCTCTAAGGGTCGTACTGTCCGGGAATTTATCACCGCAGTATTACTGGTACCGACAGCAGTGACGGTAATTTGGATGTCGGTCTTTGGTGGTTTAGCTATCGATGAGGTGATTAATAATGTTGGAGAGCTTGGCCATAAAGGGTTAACTGATGTATCACTGGCTATGTTCCAAATGTTTGATGGGTTACCTATGGGAACATTATTATCGATTATTGCGGTAGTGTTAGTATTGGTCTTCTTTATTACTTCATCTGACTCAGGATCGTTAGTGATTGATAGTATTACCGCTGGCGGCAAAATGGATGCACCTGTTCTACAGCGCATATTCTGGGCGATCATGGAAGGGGCGATTGCGATTGCCTTATTGTGGATTGGTGGTACCGAAGCGGTACAGGCGTTACAAGCTGGGGCTATTTCTACTGCCTTGCCATTTACCTTTATTCTCTTGCTGATGTGCGTGAGTTTGATTATGGGAATGCGTACTGAGCAGAAAAAGTAACATTGGTTGAGTGAATCATAAAGTGATGGATGGGTACTTTTATACCTAATTTCCCACTGAACTTGCTAAGATGATGAATAAAGGCACTAAGTTGCAATACTTAGTGCCTTTATTTTTTCCGATAATCTGGCATGAATATATGCAAAAAGTAAAGAGTCGATAGCGTGAATCATAGTGACATAATTCGTGCAACGCATGATAAATATGGTTACTATTTTGCCTGAAATTTTCTTCTATCGATGATTAATGACAATGAAACTAACTCTAAAACAAAAACTTATAGGTTCAAGCCTTTCAGCAGTGCTTGTGATGGCTACGGCGTTAACCTGGCTATCTGCCGATCAACTGAAACAACAGACTCACCGTGGTATTGTGGCTCCCGCCC
>NZ_NBUS01000041.1:130507-131754 GCF_002749895.1 Vibrio fujianensis
CATCGACCGCTGCGAAAGGAATTTCTGATTGGATTTCTATTCGAAAAAACATTTCGACAGCTTTTAATCAATATAGCTCTGAGCCGGATGTTGTTCCATTTTTACAACAAGCTCGTAACGCTGGTGGGTTTGATGATATTTTTTTAGGCACGTCGGATGGTCAGATGTATCGTTCTCATCCTGAGCGAAATCGTGCTGACTATGATCCAAGAGCCCGACCGTGGTATAAAGATGCCGTTTCTGCAGGCAGGCAGATTATCACCACTGCTTATCAAGATGCGATCACTAAAGCTTTACTGGTCACCATTGCTGAACCGGTTCGTGATAACGGACAATTTGTTGGTGTTGTGGGCGCTGACGTTTTAATTGATCAACTCATTACCGACGTTTTGAGTATGGATGCAGGCGATAAAGCTTATACCATGTTGATCGATACGCAAGATGGTAATTTTCTGGCTCATCCTAACAAGGCATTACTGCTCAAACCGGTTGCTTCGTTAAATAAAACCCTCAATATGACGGCCCTAGAACAAGCGGCAGTTCGTCATCAGTTGCTTGAATTGACGATCAATGGTCAAGAAACTCTGTTTTACTTTACTCCGGTGCCTAATACTCCTTGGATGTTTGCGGTGCAGATGGATAAAGCCACCGAGTTTGCTGCTCATCGTCAATTACTCACCGGTTTATTCGCGACTGCCTTGATTATTACGATCATTGTTGTGTTGATCGTGTCTTGGTTGGTTAGCTTTTTATTCCGTGATTTACTTCGTGTTTCAAAAGCGTTGGAAGAAATCGCGATTGGAGAAGGGGATCTAACACAACGGTTAGAACCACGCAGTGATGATGAAGTTGGACGCTTAGCGAAAAACTTTAATATTTTTGTCGGCAATATGCACCATATGGTCAGTCAGTTAAGCCAGATTTCTCAGTCATTGTCTGCTCAGTCTCAAATGACCGCTGCCCATGCGGAAGAACGAAGTGCCCGTATTCGAATGCAGCAAGATGAAGTCAATATGGTGGCCACCGCGATCAATGAAATGGCCGCAGCAACGCAAGAAATTGCTAATAATTCTGAAAATACCGCCCAAAACTCATCGGAAGCGGTTGATGCTTGCTCGCATGGTGCAACGCAAGTATCACAAACTCAGAATTCGATTCATTCTCTAGCACAAGAAGTTCAGGTTGCAACCGATGTTATTCAAGAATTAGAAGAGCACGGTAACCAGATCAGCACCATACTTTCAACG
>NZ_NBUS01000041.1:131764-142947 GCF_002749895.1 Vibrio fujianensis
TCAAGGCATTGCAGAACAGACTAACTTGTTGGCACTGAATGCGGCGATTGAAGCTGCGCGAGCAGGGGAGCAAGGGCGAGGTTTTGCCGTTGTAGCGGATGAAGTTCGGGTGTTAAGTCAGCGAACGCATGCATCAACGCAAGAAATTCAAAATATGATTGAAATGTTGCAAAGTACAACCGGTAAAGCGGTGAGCATTATGAATGATAGCCGTCGCTTGGCGGATACCAGTGTTGATGATGCGAACTCGGCCGCAGCCAGCTTGATGCAGATCCATCAAGCAGTTGAAAATATTAGTGATATGGCGACTCAAATAGCTTCTGCAGCAGAAGAGCAAGCCTCTGTTACGTCTGAAATCACGCGTAATACGGTGGGAATTCGTGATGCTTCTAATGATTTAGCGCAAGAAGCTCATGAAGCGGCTTCGCAAGCGGCAGAGTTGTCCCAACTTTCTTATCAATTAGATGAAGAAATTCGCCGCTTTAAATTATAAATAGCAGTGTTAACTAAATCGGAGGAGCCAAGGCTCCTCTGATTATAACCAGAACAATCGCACCGGGTGCTGAAGAGAATAGTGATGGGCGATTTGTGCCTGCATTAATTCAGCCGTTGCAATAGCATCGGTTAAGGCATGATGTGGGTGATAACTCGGTAGCCCATAGCGCTCCCGGGTTTGCCCTAATCGTAGCGATGCCTTTTTTTTCCCTTTTAATCGGTTCCAAAGGCCTGCGGTTATTTTTTTCTGGATTTGAGCCTCAATTTCCATCGTATCAATAATAGGAAACTCGATACCTTCATTGATTCGGCGTTTAAAGGCCTGATCTAAAAACTCACGTTCAATTTTATGGAAATGAACCACGATCACTTTGCCTGTTAATTGCTCAAGTAAGTCATCAATGATCTCACTTAAGTCGGGCGCACCCATAATATCGCTATGGGTGATACCGTGAATAATGACAGACTCTTCATCTAATTTCTGGCGAGGTCGAACGGTCCAATGTTTTGCTCTATTGAGATAAATTCGCTGCAGAGTAAAAGGCACTAAACCAATCGTAATAATTTCATCTTTATCGGCATTGAGGCCCGTGGTTTCAAAGTCCATCGCAACAAATTCCATCTCGCCAAGCTCAGTATTACCACTGGTAATTTCTGCTTGATAGAAGTGTTTTAACAATGGCGAATGAACAACCGCTTGTTTGGCTCGATATTTATAAGGCCAATCAATGCTCGGCGTTTGAAAAAGTCGTTTCATGATCACCCTTACTTAAAGTTACTACTGGCCTGATAGCGATATTTGAGGAAATTTTGGGCATTGCTTAAGATTTGAAAAGCATCTTTTAAATTTCGACGTTCAAATTCAGAAAGATTTTCAGGTTCAATATTGTTATCTGGCTGAATATCATTTTCCACATCTAGGGCTTGGTGGCGAATGCGAACCATCGAAATAAATTCCAGTGCATCTCGCAAATCTAGCCCTCGACCTTTAGGCAAGATCCCTGCATCAATGACATCATCTAACCGCTCAAAAGAGTTCTTTGAGCGAGAACCAACCGCAAGCGCGTGAACACGAATTAAATCTGCTAGTGGTGCGGTTCCGCGGCGTTTTAAGTTGATTGAATTGTTATGGCGACCATCTTTTTCCATTACAAAATTCTTAAAAAAACCAAGTGGAGGCGTGCGATTCAGCGCATTGCGAGCTAAACAGGCGAGAAAGCGGTTATTGCGTCTTGCTCGACGAACAATAAATCCATTGAGTTGTTCTGCCCATTTTAATCGCCCATAAACACCATCTAAATCAAAAAAGATGGATGCATTCAATAGCGCTTTCGGGTTTGGGTTATCAATCCAATCGGCAAAACATGTTTCCCACTGCTGGCGTGTCATTCGCCACATTGGGTTGGTCGCCATAATATCGCCAGTACAATAGCTATAGCCACATTTATCCAAGGTATCACAAACCAAGGTAGCGAGTTTGGCAAAATAGTCGCCGTGTATCGTTTCATCATAGCTGTCATCAAGAATAATCGCATTGTCTTGATCGGTGACGATCAACTGCTCATCACGTCCCATGGAGCCTAATGCTAAAAAGCAGTAGGGGATCGGTGCGGGGCCAAGCTCTTCTTCTGCTAACTCAATGATACGTTGCTTGAAACTCCGTCCAATGGTTGACATTGCGGTGCCGACCATATGAGAATTTGCATCTTCATTGACTAAACGAACAAAAGCGTCTTTCACTTGTTTAGAGAGCTGAGCTAAATCATCGGCGCTATTTTGTTGGAAAATACTACTCACGAGTAATAAGGAATTTTGCGATTCATAGCGGACAATATCGGTAATTTCTATGATGCCGATAGGGTTATTTTCTTTTAGAACCGGAAGGTGATGCACGTTATAGCGTAGCATAGTGAGCATGGCTTCATAGACATAGGCGTTGTGATCGAGTGAAATAACCTCGCTGGTCATGACTTCAGTGACGGGCTGACTATGATCGAGATCGGTCGCAATCACACGTCGGCATAAGTCACGGTCTGTGATGATGCCAACGACTGGGCTACTGTCATCTTCATTATCTTGCATAATATTGGGGTCAATGATCAGTAGCGATGAGACGTTTTCTTCTGACATTTTGACGGCTGCATCTTGAATCGACGCATCGTTATACACAAAAGGTGCTTCACGGGTGAGTAATCGCTTAACCTTGGCGGTGGTTAAATCATTTTGTTCGGCTGTGTTGGAAATGGCTTGACGTAGGCGTGCACTATCTTGGACTTCAACATAATCGGCAAAGGTATCATATTCATCATAAAGTTTCTGAAATATAGCTTCAGGAATACAATAGATCAATGTATCTTCAATTGCCGTCACCGGAAAGCTGACTTTGTTGTTGGTTAATAGCCCCATCTGGCCAAACAAGCCACCTTCGGTGATTCGGTTATACAGTTCGCCTTTGCGTCGATAAATTTCAACAACACCACTTCTTATCATGTATAGATCTTGAATATGATCACCTGCATGAATGATTGGCGTGTCTTGGCGAAAGTAAGCAATTTCTACATGATGAGCAATATCTTGCAAGATATGTTCTGGAAGCTCATTAAAAGGAGGGTATTGGGTGAGGAAGTTTTTTATTTCTAGTAATTCGGCTTCCATGAAGTAACTCCTGTGGTTTCTCAGAGAAAATGTAGGGTTTAATCAACCTTAGCTAAAGTTGAATCAGAAGAAGGCGAGTGTTTTTTCATGTAAAATCCTACCAAAGGATTTTAGTTTATCTCGCTGAATATTCTCAATATTGGTGATGAGGTATTGTACCAAATGTGAGCAATGAAGAGCGAAGAAAAAGAGTTGGGTGTACCCAACTCTTAAGTAAGAGGTTATTAATGCTTATAATACCGCTTTAATACCGTTACACAGTGGTGACATGTTCGATTTCGTCATTCCGGCAACGCTGATACGGCCTGAACCCACGATATAGATAGCAAAGTCTTCTTTTAAACGTTGAACTTGTTCTTTGCTCAATCCAGAAAATGAGAACATGCCATTTTGACGTTCGATGAAACTAAAATCAGCGGCTACCCCGATATTTTTCAATGTCGTCACAAATAACTCGCGCATCTCTTGGATACGTACGCGCATTTCGGCAACTTCTGCTTCCCATTCTGCACGAAGTTCTGGATGGTTGAGAATATAAGTAACGACCGCTGCACCATGTGCTGGCGGGTTGGAGTAAATTGAACGGATAATAGCCTTCACTTGAGAAAATGCCGTTTCTGCCACAGCGGTTGAGTTTGCCACTAAGGTGAATGCACCCACTCGTTCGTTGTATAAGCCAAAGTTTTTCGAGAAAGAACTGGCGACTAAAATCTCTTGGTTATATTGAGCAAAAATACGTAGCCCAGCTGCATCTTCTTCTACACCTTTGGCAAAGCCTTGATAGGCAAAGTCAAATAGTGGTAATAAACCTTTATCGGCAACTAGCTTTGCTAATATTTCCCATTCTTCTAATGTTGGGTCAATACCGGTTGGGTTATGGCAACATCCATGAAGTAGCACCACGTCACCCGTATTTGCTTGCTCAAGATCTGATACCATCGCAGCAAAGTCTTTATCTTTCGATGCGGCGTTATAATAAGCATATTGAACGGTCTCGAGTCCAGCGGCATTAAACACCCCATGATGGTTAGCCCATGTTGGGTTGCTGATCCAAATTTTTACATCACCTAATTGGCGTTTAATAAACTCACCGGCAACGCGTAGTGCTCCAGTCCCCCCCGGTGCTTGCGCTGTTTTTGCTAACTGATTGTTTACGATAGTAGAGGTATCGCCAAACAATAGCTTTTGCACCGCAAGGGCATATTCAGCGGTTCCCTCAATGGTCAAATAAGACTTGGTCTTTTCTGATTCAAGGAGCGCCGCTTCTGCTTTTTTTACGGTTGCAAGAACAGGCGTTTGTCCCGCTTCGTTTTTGTAGATGCCCACACCTAAGTTGATTTTTTCTTTTCGAGCATCGCTTTTAAACTCTTCAGTTAAACCAAGAATAGGGTCCGCCGGGGCCGCCACAACTTTTTCAAACATAATATTCATCCATGTAAAGTTAAAGTGAGAAGATTGTTTTCAGTTCTTTATACCTTTCTGGCTGCATACTGACAACCATAGTCCAATGGAAACTGAAAAAAACCTTCGCTTAGCGAAGGTTTTTTGATTGTGAAAGCGGTTTAGAAGTTGGCACTGCGTGGTGTACGAGGGAATGGAATCACATCTCTCACGTTACCCATGCCTGTCACATAAGAGACAAGACGCTCAAAACCAAGGCCAAACCCGGCATGAGGTACAGTGCCATAACGGCGTAAATCACGATACCAACCCATATGTTCGGGGTCGATACCCATCTCAATCATACGTGCATCAAGTACATCTAAGCGCTCTTCACGTTGCGAACCACCGATAATTTCACCAATTCCTGGTGCTAATACATCCATTGCGGCCACAGTTTTACCATCTTCATTCATGCGCATATAGAAAGCTTTAATGTCTTTGGGATAGTTTTTCACAATGACAGGTGCTTTAAAGTGTTCTTCGGCCAGATAGCGCTCATGCTCAGAAGAAAGGTCAATACCCCATTCAACGTCAAATTCAAATTTGCGACCAGAATCAAGCAGAATCGAAATGGCATCGGTATAGTCAACTTGTGCAAAGTCTGATTGTACAAATTGCTCTAAACGTGTGATGGCTTCTTTATCAATACGTGAAGCAAAAAATTCAAGATCGTCACGACGTTCGGTTAATACAGCGTTGAACACATACTTAAGCATGTCTTCAGCTAGCTTAGCGACATCGTTTAGGTCAGCAAAAGCAATTTCCGGCTCGACCATCCAAAATTCTGCTAAGTGACGGCTAGTGTTTGAGTTTTCCGCGCGGAAAGTCGGGCCAAAGGTGTATACTTTGCTCAATGCGCAAGCGTAAGCTTCAGCGTTTAACTGACCCGAAACGGTGAGAAAGGTCTCTTTGCCGAAGAAGTCTTCGTTAAAGTCAATATCGCCGTTGTCTTTACGGGGCAAGTTGGCTAGGTCGAGAGTAGATACGCGGAACATCTCGCCCGCACCTTCAGCATCAGATGCGGTAATTAACGGTGCGGAAACCCAGTAATAACCTTGTTCATGGTAGAAGCGATGAATCGCTTGAGCCAAACAGTTACGAACTCGGGCTACCGCCCCGATGACGTTGGTACGAGGACGTAAGTGGGCGACTTCTCGTAAGTATTCAATAGAATGACGCGTTTTGGCCATTGGATAGGTTTCAGCATCTTCAACCCAACCTACGACATTAACCTGTGTAGCGGCTAATTCAAAGTCTTGGCCGCTGGCTGGAGATTCAACCACTGTACCGGTAATTTCAACAGAACATCCAGTAGTCAGTTTTAAAACTTCATCTTGATAATTATCGAGATTATTCGGAACCACGGCCTGAATCGGGTTGAAACAAGAGCCGTCATATATGGCAAGAAAAGAGATTCCAGCTTTGGAATCGCGACGTGTACGGATCCAGCCGCGAACAGTGACTTCACTGTCTACTGCAAGCTTACCGCTTAATACGTCTTTTACAGGCGCGTAAGTCATGTTTGATATAGTCTCCATTGAGGTAAAAATTCAACCCAATGTTCATTCACAGTCTTTTTACTAAAAAATAGGCTAAACATTGGGTTGGATTAAATTTTACAGATTCAATGGCACATATTACCTGTCAATTTTTCTGCATCAACCATTAATATCATTTCATTGCTCAATTCTTGTTCGAAAGCGTGAATTGGTTGAGCAATAATTCTAACTGCTGCGATAATTGAGCAAGATCCACGCTTATTTCTCGCGTTTGGCTTGCTGATTGAGAGGTATCATTGGCATGTGATGTAATCGTATCTACTTTTCCTTGTACTTCATGACTGACCGCAGTGGTTTGCTGTGTTTGTTCTTGAATACGATTAGCGTGAGTTAATACTTGCTGCATTTCTGTTACGACTTGACCCATTGCTATTGAAAGGGTTTCCACATCATTAGAACGCTGATGCGCGTCGCTACAAACTAAATCGACGGATTGTAAAGATGAGAGACTTTCGTGTTTGAATTCGTCAATAATGTTTTCAATATTACTCGTTGCTTCAGTGGTTCGTGAGGCAAGATGGCGAACCTCATCGGCCACAACGGCAAAGCCTCGTCCTTGTTCACCGGCTCGGGCTGCTTCGATGGCGGCATTCAGCGCGAGTAAGTTAGTTTGATCGGCAATAGCTTGTATCGTATCTAATATGGTTGACACTTGTAGGGTTTGTTGATTTAGATGTGATATTTTTTCTTTGACTGACTCGATGTTGCCTACTAATTGCTTGAGCTGTTCACTGGCGGTATGAGCTTGTTGGGCACTTTGTTGAGCAACATCGGTTGTATGAGTGACCAGAGAAGAGGCATCTAAGGTTGCTGTTTCGACTTCCGTTTGCTTGGTTTGCATCTGTTCAATATTAAGCTGTACGTCAGCGGTTTCTTGCTGCTGATCGTTTGCGGCTTGATCGGTCGTTTTGGCAACGCGAGTCAGTTGTTTGGCACTATGAGCCAGAGAGTGAGAGGTTTGTTGAACTTGCTGCAAACTGTTTGATACGGTTTCCAGCAACGAATTGATTGAGTTTGCAAGCCACCCTAGTTCATCATTGCGTTGATTGGTGAGTCTTTGAGAGAGGTTTTTACTTTCGCTGACTAAGCGCATAAAGCGTGAAGTTTGTTGAATCGGGCTGATGATGATGTTTCGAATTAACGTCAAGGTGAGGAGAAATCCGAGTAACGCGATACTCGCCATGATAGCGACCCCAATCCAAGTCCGGTGCCTGACCATGTTATTTAAATGGTTAAGATTATATTCAAGACGAATGACACCCAAGACTTCGCCTTCTGGTGCAATATGGCAGGCGATACAGTTTGTTCCCCGATAATCAGCGCTCGATTTCATCGGCAACGCCACCACCAGTCCAGTTCCCCAGTCAGCTTGAAAGGGTTCAATAACGGTTTCACCCTTAAGAGCACGTTGATCAATATCATCGACAGGTTGTTGCTCTTCACCTCCTGGACCATAGAATTGATCCACTGATGCTGAGCGTAGGATTCGCACCTGTTCAATACCTTCTTGAGCTAATGCTTTTTGTCGTAGTGTTTCTTTCTGAGCCATTGTGCCAGTAAGCATCATCATGTTGAGACTATCAAAATAGTTACTGGCTTTATCGTGCAGTTGTTCGCTAAGAACTGAATGGATCAGATCGCGTTGCTGTAAGTATTGGTAGAGCGTTGAGCCGGTTAGTACCAGTGCAAAAACTGATAGTAAGGTCAGGAGTAATTTTGTTGTTATTGTCATAAGAATAGTGTTGTTATTAAAATGAGACTGACATTGTGACTATATCGTTAATGGTAAGTATCGCCAATGCGAGGTTCGATGGACTGTGACTCTAGGCGACATCTGATGATTGGATATGTGATGTAGTAAACGTATTCTATATGCTCTTGTCTCACTCCCGTTGATTACGTAGTATTGCGGCTCTTTTTAAAAATCCCGAGTAGTGAGATGAAAACCGAAATTTATAAAGAGTTTATGTTTGAGGCGGCCCACCGTTTACCGTATGTACCTGAAGGGCATAAATGTGGCCGTTTGCATGGGCACTCCTTCTTAGTTCGACTTTATGTGGCGGGAGAGGTTGATCCTCACACTGGGTGGTTAATTGACTTTGCAGAAATCAAAGCGGCATTCAAACCGATTTACCAGCGTCTAGATCACTATTATTTAAATGATATTGACGGGTTAGAGAATCCAACCAGTGAAGTGTTAGCAAAGTGGATTTGGCAACAATTGAAACCTAGCCTGCCTTTACTCAGTAAAGTCGAAATTAAAGAGACTTGCACCGCTGGGTGTGTGTATACCGGGTAGGGCAAAATAAAAAGCCTGATGTCAGAGCATCAGGCTTAGTATACTCAGAGTTTTGTGTCGAAATTAGCAGATGACTTTCACGGCTAACCCACCTTGAGAGGTTTCACGATATTTCGCATTCATGTCTTTTCCGGTTTCAAACATGGTTTCGATCACTTTATCTAAAGAAACTCGCGGTGCGGAAGAGCGACGCATAGCCATACGGGTTGAGTTAATGGCTTTAACTGCCGCGATTCCGTTTCGTTCAATACAAGGCACTTGTACCTGACCTGCGACAGGATCACAGGTTAAGCCTAGGTTGTGTTCCATTGCGATTTCTGCAGCCATACACACCTGTTCTGGACTGCCACCTAATAGTTCGGCTAATCCCGCAGCCGCCATGGAACAGGCGACACCGACTTCGCCCTGACAGCCTACTTCTGCTCCAGAAATTGAGGCATTTTGTTTATAGAGCCCACCAATAGCACCCGAGGTAGCAAAATAGCGGATATAATCTTTTTCTGTGACGGTTTGAATGAACTTATCGTAATAGGCGAGTACTGCCGGAATAATACCACAAGCTCCGTTAGTCGGTGCTGTTACGACACGACCACCCGCGGCATTTTCTTCATTGACGGCAAAGGCATACATATTTACCCAGTCGACTACGGCCATCGGGTCGTTAGTGGTTTTTTCTGAGGTTAATAATTGTTGGCGTAATGCTGCGGCACGGCGTGGTACACGTAAAGGACCCGGTAAAATACCTTCGGTACTCATACCTCGCTCCATACATTCACGCATCGTGCGCCAGATATTGGCAAAATAGCGGCGAACTTCTTCATCCGAATGAATAGCTTTCTCATTGGCCATCACCAAGGTGCTAATAGATAATCCATGCTCTCTACATTGATTGACCAACTGTTCGGCACTGCTAAATGGGTAGGGAACTTGGATCGGCGAGTCAATGGTTTTACCAAAGTTTTCTTCATCGACAATAAAGCCGCCACCGATCGAATAGTAAGTTTTGGTATAAACGACTTGTTCGTCGATCCAAGCATGGATTTGCATGCCATTTTCGTGGAGTGATAAATTGGTTTTATGAAAATTCATTCCGCCGTCACGGGGGAAGGCGACGGTATGACAGTGCATGCCGACTGGAAGGCGTTCGGTTTCTTCAACACGAGCAATGAAGCTGGGAATTGCATCAATATCGACTTTTTCAGGAGTGTTTCCTGCCAAGCCCATAATAATAGCAATATCTGTGTGGTGACCTTTCCCTGTCAGTGATAATGATCCATAAACATCAACGGTAATTTTAGTGATGTCGCGCAATTTTCCCATCGCGCGCAGGTCATCAATAAATTGTTTTCCCGCTTTCATTGGGCCGACCGTGTGTGAGCTTGACGGACCGACACCAATTTTATAGATATCAAATACACTAATCATATTGATTGCCTCAAAATCAGGCCCCCCTTATAAAGGGAGGCCTATTTATCAATTATATTTTATGTTTTAAGCTCATATATCCTTCTTACTTGAAGTCGCTATGCCGATGACGTTTGCTTATCCCAGCCATATCGTTGAACGCTATTCATGGGGCTTTTCTCACTTGCTGCCTACCTGCAACGCCAAGTCACCTAGAAGAATACATTGATGCATAGATTAAAGAGCGCCGTAGATTACAGAACTAATAGCAGCAAAACCACAAATAACTGTAAAAATTTGTACCGGTGCCGATGTCTTATATTTTGCCATTGCAGGAACATTTTTCATGGCAAAAACCGGCAGTATAAACAAAATTGCGGCGATCATTGGAGCGCCCATCGTTTCGATCATGCCTAAAATACTTGGGTTAATAATAGCAATGATCCAAGTTGTGAGAACGATAAAGACTAATGAGATCTTTTCAATTTTGCTAATGGAGAGTTGGCTACGTGATTTGACTAATCCGACTAAACCTTCATGAGCGCCTAAGAAGTGGCCAAAGTAACTCGACGTAATTGCAGCGAAGGCGACAATTGGACCTAGATAAGAAATCAATGGTGATTCATGCACATTAGCAAGATAAGACAATACACTGATGTTTTGTTCTTGCGCCATATGAAGTTGCTCGGGCGTCAGAGACAGTACTACCGAGAAAACAAAAAACATCACGAAGCCCATTAGCATCATAGCTGATCCGGCGGTAATCATATCTGTTTTTGCGACAGCATTATCACCATGCTCAAGACGTTGTACCTTAGTGAATTGGCTAATGATCGGACTATGGTTAAAAGAAAAAACGATGATAGGAATAGCAAGCCACACAATGACCGGCATTGCCGACCAATCTGGTGAGGTTTCCATCATAGAGGTATTCCAGTCTGGAATCAGAAAGAAGGAAAGTGCGAGTAAAATAAAAACCAGCGGATAAACCATGGCCGATGTTGCTTTTAGCATCAGCTCTTTACCAAATACTACTCCTGCAGTCATGGTTGCAATGAGTGCACCAGAGAGTAGCCAACGCGGAATTGAAGCCATACCGATTTGATGGACTAAGAAAGAGTCTACGGTATTGGTAATACCGACACCATAGATGAGAACAATAGGGTAAATGGCAAAAAAGTAAGCAAAAGTGATAAGGTTAGCGCCAGTTTTACCAAAGTGTTCTTCAACGGTATCTGTAATATCAGAGTCAGGTTTGCTGGCAGAAAGGACGAAACGAGCTAATCCTTTATGGGCAAACCAAGTCATAGGAGCAGCGAGTAGGGCTA
>NZ_NBUS01000041.1:142957-146136 GCF_002749895.1 Vibrio fujianensis
AATAACTAATGGCCAAAATCCACCCGCACCAGCTTTAATTGGTAAAAAAAGGACACCCGCGCCGACGGCAGTGCCAAAAAGTGACAGTGACCATACAAAATCTTTATAGGTCCATTTACCAGAAGATTGTGTGGTCGATAAAACCTTTGTGGTTGTGTTCATGGGTAATTTACTCATTTTGGGAACAGGAAATAAATCGGATGCAATTTTGCGTTTTTTTTTACAATAAAAAATAGATCTAAATCATGTATTACCTGTGTTATTGAATGAGATGTCAAAAACTAACTCACGATCACGAAAAAACTGTGCTACATGTAAAAAATGTTAATGAATTGATTAGATAGATTTATTCGAAGTCGCATTTGACTAAGTTTATCTTATGACGATCGTTTATTTGTGGCGATGACAAGATAAAAGTAGATAAAAAAGCCATACAATAAAAGCCGATAAATCGCGATTAATGGGGAAGATTAATGTGTTTTTGTAGCGCTTGAATGATTTGAGCGGTCATACCCCATATAAAATGATGTTTATATGGCAGCGCAAATACTCTATGCCAGGTATTTTGTATTTGAAAAGTACCACTATAGAGTTTACGTTGATCAAGTAAGTAACAGGCTGGAATTTCAAAAATTTCATCAACTTCATTAGGATCGATGCGAGCGTTATAACTGGCATCAATCAATCCCACAATAGGCGTGACCACAAAACGGCTGACGGTGACTAAATCGGGTAGTTTACCTAAGATTTCTATGTCACACATTGAGACACCAATTTCTTCTTGAGTTTCACGCTTAGCGGTTTGATAAAGCGATCCATCACTTTCTTCATATTTTCCGCCAGGAAAGCTAACCTGCCCCGGATGATGTTTAAGGTGAGCAGCTCGTTTTGTGAAAATAACATTTAATCCGTGCTTACGTTCAACAAATCCAACCAAGACGGACGCTTTTTGTAATGAATCAGGCGATAAATGAGCGACACGATGGAGTGATTGCGCATGATAGTCACTGGGCATGGTTAAAAGAAAACGTTGTAACAGTTGATCTCTAGTCAAGTTAGCGGTGTCCATCGGTTGTCGATTTTTATCCAATTTTACTGTGCAAGAATAGGCAGGATACAACAGAGTTTATCTAACGTTTCCTGATATTCAGCGCCACAGTCACTGTCTGCGACAATTCCGCCTCCAGCCCACGCATACAATTGTTGTTGATGCGCGATCAAGGTACGAATACTAATGCTGGTATCCATGCGTCCATGACGGCTGATATAGCCAATAGAGCCGCAATAAGCACTACGGCGATGTGGTTCTAACTCCTCAATAATCTGCATCGCTCGAACCTTGGGGGCTCCTGTAATTGAGCCGCCGGGAAAACTGGCGCGTAACAAATCGGTTTGTTGATAATGTGTATCCAACTGAGCGCGAATGGTACTGACTAAATGGTGAACGGCCGGAAAACTTTCGATGGCAAAGAGCTTAGGGACATGAACGCTACCAGGTTTGGCCACACGGCCAATATCATTACGTAGTAGGTCAACGATCATTAAATTTTCGGCTTGATCTTTCTCTGCTTCAGCCAGTTCCATCGCATTCATCCTATCTTGCTGTGGGTTATCACTCCGTGGGCGAGTTCCCTTAATCGGTTTGGTTTCAATCTCACCTTGATCAATGAGTATAAAGCGTTCCGGTGAAACGCTGAGAATCGCGCCTTCTTCTAGCCGTATGAAGGCAGAAAAAGGAGCCTGATTGCTCTGTTCTAATTTTTGGTAAGCGAGCCATTCACTACCTTGGTAACCAGCTTTAAAACGTTGAGCAAGGTTGATTTGATAACAATCACCCGATCGTAAATAGTGTTGTACTTGGGCGAATTTTTGCTGGTAGTGTTCTGCGGACATGTTTGAATGCCAAGCCGTAGTCAGTTGAAATGGCCGTGATTGTGATTGTGATTGTGATTGTGATTGTAGCCAAGTTTGTGCTTTGGTCAGGTTAAGACCCACCCAGTAAGCCATTTTTTGCTGATGATCGATGACGATTGCCCACTCATACAGGCCAATCGCCATGTCTGGCATCGATAAGTCATGGATTGCACGGGAGGGTAATGGTTCAATTTGTCGCCCTAGATCATAGCTAAAGTAGCCTAGCGCTCCCCCGATAAAGGGCAGATCAAGCTGGTTGTCAACATGAGGCAAATAGGTGGCTTGCAGTTGTGCTATAAGCTCAAAAGGGTCTTTGAGTGACGTTGTCACTCTTTGTGGTTCACAGATTTCGGTCTTATCGTCAAAGGTTGTTAAAGTCACAATCGGGTTAGCCACCACAATATCAAACCGGCTATCTGTATGCTGTTTTGATGGTGAGCGTAACAGCATGGCCCACGGTAGATGCTCAATCTGAGAAAAAAGCTGATGGGCGAGGTTTTTTTGATAGTTGATGGATTGAATCTGTATTGATTTTTTTTCTTCTGCGTTCATTTGTGTAATTTGTGACAAAGGGAGGCTTCGCTGCATAGCGTGTTGAGGAAAGCAAGAGTATCATATAAAAGCGTAACCTCAAGCAGTTGACCGCATAGGTTTTTTCTCTTGAGGTTAGGCATCAATATAAAACGCTAAAAGCTGCTATTTGATCAATGTGTTTAATTCAGTCGTTTTTCGCCTTTGGCATTACTGACGTTCAGACACATTCTCAAAGCGTCGGCCCATGGAAGCATAATGATAACGAGGCATGCAATGACGGTTATACGCAAGCAAGATGTGATCAGCAGTGTTGCTGATGCTCTTCAATACATTTCTTATTACCATCCCCTTGATTTTATTCAAGCATTAGAACAAGCCTACCATCGCGAAGAGAGCCAAGCGGCAAAAGATGCGATTGCCCAAATTTTGATTAACTCACGCATGTCAGCAGAAGGACACCGCCCTATCTGTCAGGATACTGGCATTGTTACTTGTTTTGTCAATATTGGCATGGACGTTCAGTGGGACGCGACCGATATGACAGTGCAACAAATGATCGATGAAGGCGTTCGTCAGGCTTATACTAATCCAGAAAATCCACTACGAGCATCGGTATTGATGGATCCTGCGGGTAAGCGAATCAATACCAAAGATAATACACCAGCCGTTGTACACATTAATATGGTGCCGGGTAACAAGGTTGATATTCAAATCGCCGCGAAAGGTGGCGG
>NZ_NBUS01000041.1:146146-152925 GCF_002749895.1 Vibrio fujianensis
GTGAAAATAAAACGAAAATGGCAATGCTAAACCCGTCGGATGATATTGCTGAATGGGTAGAAAAAACATTACCTGCCATGGGGGCGGGTTGGTGCCCTCCCGGAATGTTAGGGATTGGTATTGGAGGAACGGCAGAAAAAGCAGCCGTTTTAGCCAAAGAATCTTTGATGGAACACATTGATATCCAAGAGTTAATTAAGCGTGGCCCACAAAATGCTGAAGAAGAGCTTCGGTTAGACATCTTTAACCGAGTAAATAAGCTGGGCATTGGTGCACAAGGGCTAGGTGGTTTAACAACCGTTGTTGATGTAAAAATTAAAACCGCGCCAACTCATGCGGCTTCAAAACCCGTTTGCTTGATCCCTAACTGTGCGGCGACTCGCCATGTACACTTTACGCTAGATGGCTCAGGCCCGGCAGAATTAACCCCTCCTAAGTTAGAAGATTGGCCAGAAATTACTTGGGAAGCGGGGGAAAATACCCGTCGAGTGAACTTGGATACTGTCACACAACAAGAGATCGAAACATGGAGAACGGGAGAAACCGTGCTGCTGTCAGGTAAAATTCTTACTGGCCGGGATGCGGCTCATAAGCGCATTCAAACCATGTTGCAAAATGGCGAGAGCTTACCAGAAGGGGTCGATCTAAAAGGGAAATTTATCTACTACGTAGGCCCGGTTGATGCCGTCGGTGATGAAGTTGTTGGACCCGCAGGCCCGACAACCTCGACTCGAATGGATAAGTTTACCGACATGATGTTAGAAGATGTCGGTGTGATGGGCATGATTGGTAAAGCAGAGCGTGGGCCTGCAACGGTTGAGTCTATTAAGAAAAATAAAGCCGTGTATCTGATGGCGGTAGGTGGGGCTGCTTACTTAGTAGCGAAAGCCATTAAGAAGGCCCGTGTCGTTGCGTTTGAAGATTTGGGTATGGAAGCAATCTATGAATTTGAAGTTGAAGACATGCCTGTCACTGTGGCCGTCGACTCAACAGGAGCAAATGCACATCAGATTGGCCCAGATACTTGGCGAGTCAAAATTGCGCAAACGGCTCAGTAATGTTTAGTTACTTTTAAAGCGTAAGAACAACAAAAGGTGTAGCAATAGCTGCACCTTTTGTGTACTAAGGCCTGTTGAGTATATACTAGGGGCTGTTAACCCTAAAACAACTCATTGAATTTTCAGGAGAAGAACATGCCGCGATTTATCCGTTTTTTGCAAATGTTGATAGCGATTATCATTGGCGTTTTTCTAATGTATGACCTCATTCTTCACGGAGTTGGTCTGTTTGATAATAAATACGTCATTATTTCTAGTGTGCTATTTGTTTTATTACAGGTGAGCTTGTTTGTGATTTATAAATTAATTGAAGACGATTAATTTTGTTGGTGACAGTTTCATCGTTTTTATCTCGTAGTAATCGTTTTCGAGTATTCAACGTTTTCGAGCGATTGTTACCCGCAATATCGTTCTTGTTGGGCTTAAGGTGCGGTAGTTTTTTTACTAAGTTTACTTATCTTTGTTTAGTTATCTTTTTATCGTCTCTAATGATCGTTTCTAACAAGCAAATATCGGAACAAGGTGGGAGTTATTCATGAAGCACATTGCTCAAGAAGTCAGTGATCTGATCCATCGAGGATTGGATTCCCATGTGCGCTTGGCCGTAACGGGGCTGTCTCGAGCGGGTAAAACGGCATTTATTAGTTCGTTAGTTAACCAATTACTGCACATTTCTACCCATGAGCAACTGCCTCTATTTTCAGCGGTGAGAGACAAACGTATTATTGGTGCTAAGCGTGTACCACAAAGTAACTTAATGGTTCCTCGTTTTAGTTATGATGAGGCGATGGAACAACTTCAGCAATCCCCTGCGAGGTGGCCGGTTCCGACGCGTGATGTCAGTGAAATACGCTTAGCGATTAAATATCGTTCAGAAAAACGCAGCAAGCGATTATTAAGCGGTACTAGTACCCTCTATCTTGATATTGTGGATTATCCGGGGGAATGGTTACTGGACTTGCCGCTATTAGATATGGATTTTATAACATGGTCTAAGCTGCAAATGAATGCGCTGCACGGCATTCGAGCCGAATTAGCCAAACCATGGTTGCGTGAACTTGAGGCATTGGATCTGAATCAGGAAGCGGATGAAAAAACGCTAGCGCATATTGCTTCGTTATATACCGATTACCTCCATCAATGTAAGCTGCAAGGATTACATTGGGTTCAGCCGGGGCGTTTTGTCTTACCGGGAGAGTTAGCTGGAGCTCCTGTTTTGCAATTTTTTCCCTGTCAGATGACTGAAGAGGAAGAGATACCGGTTAAAAATTCCATGTTAGAATTGCTTAATATCCGCTACCAAGAGTATAAAAATAAAGTTGTTAAGGCATTTTATAAGCATCATTTCTCTACTTTTGACCGACAAATTGTGTTGGTAGATTGCTTATCACCGTTGAATGCTGGATATGAATCTTTTATGGATATGCGTGGAGCGATCGAGCAAATAATGCACAGCTTTCGTTATGGTCGAAACGGACTGCTTCATCGTTTATTTGCGCCTAAAATTGATAAAATTCTGTTTGCGGCTACTAAGGCAGATCATGTTACGCCAGATCAACATCCCAACATGGTTTCACTATTGCAACAAATGATTCATCCGGCATGGCAGTATGCTGCGTATGAAAATATCACTATGAGCTGTATCAGTCTGGCTTCAATTAGAGCGACTTGTTCCGGCTATATTGAAACAAATCAGATAAAATCAGCGGCGATTCAAGGTACCAATTTGGCGGGAGAAAGTATCACACTTTTCCCCGGTGAAGTGCCTAAAAAATTACCTCAACCGAATTATTGGCATCAACATCAGTTTGATTTTGTTGATTTTCGTCCCATGTCGACAGATGCCGATCAACCTTGCCAGCATATCCGGATGGATAAAGCATTAGAAATTTTGTTAGGAGACAAGCTGAAATGAGTGATTTAAAAAGTAAGCAGGTCTTTCAACAGTCCCTTAAACAGGATGAAATGACAGAAACACTAACCCGTAAAATTGCTTTTGCCGAGCAAGAGCGGTTTATACCTGAAGTGATGGTTGAAGAAGAAGGGGAGGTAGAAGTTAAACTTGAACAACTCATTCGCCCTTCTCACAGAAGAAAAAGGGTGATCGTTAGCTTGTTTATTTTATTTTCGGGTTTAATTGGCTGGCAAGCCATCGATTTTATCTGGTCATCGTTTCAAGCTGCTAACTGGCTTAATTTAGCATGGGGTGGTTTTTTAACTGGGTTAGCAGGATTCGGCATAACTAGTATTGCGAAAGAACTTTGGAAACTACGTAAACTTCGTCAGCATTTTTCTGTGCAAGAACAGGCTGAAAATCTTATTTTGCAAGATGCTGTTGGTCAAGGGGGCCCATTTTGTGAAATGTTAGCTCAGCATGCACAGATCAATCAGCAGAGTGTGGCTTATCAGCGCTGGCAAACTAGCGTCAATAGCAGCCATAGTGATGCGGATATTATTCAGCTTTACGATGCAATGGTGATCAGTGAGCAAGATAAAAAAGCTACTCAGATTGTTTCACGCCATGCAAGCGAGGCGGCTGTATTTGTTGCCGTCAGTCCATTGGCGTTAATTGATATGTTGTTTGTTGCTTGGCGTAACTTGACCATGATAGAGCAACTCGCGAGTGTGTATGGCATTGAGCTTGGTTACTGGTCGCGCTTACAGCTATTTAAAACCGTATTGATTAATATGGCGTTAGCCGGAGCCAGTGAAATGGCAATTGATAGCAGCATGGATATGTTATCCATGGATTTAACTAAAAAAATATCGGCGCGAATTGGACAAGGGATTGGGGTTGGGTTATTGACGGCTCGATTAGGGTTAAAAGCCATGGCTTTGCTTCGTCCTTTGCCTTGGCAACCAGAGCGGGCGGTAAAATTGCGTGAAATTCGCCAACAAATTATGGCAAAGATAACGAAGTTAGTAACTAAATAGCCAGTATCCCCTTCCTACTGGAAGCTGCAGGGGGTGTTGGCTACGTTCGTTCACCCCAATCACATAGCCTAACTATGCTCATGGAGATGATGAGAGCCATCTGTGGCTCTCACCAAAGGCCAGCCTACGGCTGTTCAAATTTGTTCCAGATAAATTTGTCACTCACTTGCTGCCTACCAGCAACGCCAAGTTGTTTGGGTATCGTCGATTTTTCAGATCGGCTTCTCTAATAATTTTACTGAGAATTACTTGACCCTTTTTATGCCTTGATAGACACTAGTGTCAACTTTTCGTGACACTTTCTGACTAGGATACAATTCAGTGCGCCTTGAAGTCATTTGTGAAGACAGACTTGGGTTAACCCGAGAGCTGCTTGATATTCTCGCCTCTAAAAACATCGATCTTCGAGGGATCGAAATCGATGTGGTTGGCATTATTTACCTGAACTGCCCGGATATTGATTTTGATACTTTTAGTGAGCTTATGGCCGAAATTCGCCGTATTGCAGGGGTAAAAGATGTCCGTAAAATCCAGTTTATGCCGATGGAGAGACATAATACGGAATTGATATCATTGCTTAATAACCTCCCTGATGCGGTATTAGCTATCGATTTAAAAGGCGCTATTGATATGGCGAATCAAAGTGCTTTAACTCTATTTAATAAAAAACGTCATGAAATGATTGGCCGACCAATCACCCAATTACTGCCTGCCTTCAACTTTTCGCGCTGGGTCGAAGGTAGCAAAGCTCGCATACGAGAAGAGCTAGTCATTGACGGTCTAGACTACCGGATGGAGTTAATGCCAGTTTATATTCGTGATGAATCCGCGCAATCGACATTGGCTAGCGGCATGATGATCTTACGTGCTCAGCTCGCTTCATTGCAACAAGATATGAGCATTTCTGAGCATAATAACTTAGGTTTTGAACACTTTGTAGGGGTGTCGAATCGTCATAAATCACTGATAAATCATGCGAAAAAATTAGCCATGTTGGATCAGCCGCTTCTCATCGAAGGGGAAACAGGAACTGGGAAAGAGATGCTAGCCCGGGCTTGTCATCACCGTTCACATCGTTCTAATTTGCCTTTCTTAGTGTTGAGTTGTGCTTCTATGCCAGATGATGCTGCTGAAACAGAACTTTTTGGGCATGCCCCCGGTTCATTCAACCATCAACAGGGGCACAAAGGTATTTTTGAACAAGCCAACGGTGGAACTGTATTTCTTGATGAAATTGGTGAAATGAGCCCACATCTGCAGATTAAACTACTGCGTTTTTTACAAGATGGCACGTTTCGTCGGGTTGGTGAAGAGCATGAAATGCATGTTGATGTTCGCGTTATTGCGTCGACTCGTCACCATCTTGCGACGCTTGCCGAATCGGGACAATTTCGAGAAGACCTATTTTATCGCTTAAACGTGCTGAGCGTGCGGATTCCTCCGTTGCGTGAGCGGCCGAGTGACATCCAGCCATTATTAGAGCTGTTTATTGCCAAACATACGCAAAAATTAGCAATGGCTAAACCTCAATTGGCTGAAGATCTCTTAGAGCAACTGATCCATTATCCTTGGCCGGGGAATATGCGTCAATTGGATAATATGGTGTTACGTGCTTTGACCGAAATGCCCGATAACCTTTTACGGGTTGACTATTTTCATCTCCCCCCATGGGAAGCGAATGCAACTGGCCTAGCTAGTGTCAATCTAGACGGTTCACTTGATGAAATCATGAAAGAGTATGAAGCACAAATACTGGACAAGCTATACCAATCTTTTCCTTCTAGCCGGAAATTAGCTAAACGGCTAAATGTCTCTCATACCTCAATTGCTAATAAATTACGTGATTATGGGATAAGGAAACGTTGATGAATGTGCCATTTTATTCTGTTTATCAAACGGATGGTGAAATTGTTGTAAGAACCGCAAGACGAGAAGATGCATTGATGATCGTGCAATATTTTACCGTCAACCGTGAGTACCTCAAACCATGGGAGCCCAAACGAGACGATGCGTTTTTTCAGGTCAGTGGATGGCAGAAAAAGCTGATGAAGTTGGATGAATTACATAAGCTTGCGTTGGGTTATTATTTACTGATTATGGATGCCAAAAATCAAACCATGCTGGGGACCATTTCATTTAGTAATTTAACCCGTTTCCCTTTTTATGCCTGTCATGTTGGGTACTCATTAGCTGAAGATGTTCAGGGGCGTTACATCATGACTCGAGCATTGGCGATGGCATGCCAATATTTGTTTGAAGAACAACATATGCACCGAATTATGGCGGCCTATATGCCACATAATGTTCGTAGTGCCGCTGTTTTGGAGCGACTCGGGTTTGTTCGTGAAGGCGTGGCGAAAGATTACCTGTTGATTGATGGACAATGGCAAGATCATGTACTCACTTCATTAGTTAATACGCATTGGACATCCAATTTAGCAAAATAACTCTTTATTTACTCTCCGATCAATGTTGATTGGACCAACGTCTAAGGACATTTCATGTCGTATTTGCCTTTGGAACAATACCCAAGAAAATGGATTTTTACTCATCAGTCAATGCCGATACCTGCGGAAGACTTAGCTCAGATCAAGCCAATGACTGCCATGCGTTCGGCCCAGTTTTGGCAAGAAAATATCAGTGCGCAAAGCCCTGATGCTGATCGGTTTAGCTCTCAAGATTGGCCAAGTAAACCGGGCCATTGGATAGAGCAAGTCGATTGGATCAGTGAATGGGAAAGTGATGAAGACTCACTGCCACAAGCAATTTTAACGTATATAAATTGGC
>NZ_NBUS01000041.1:152935-160148 GCF_002749895.1 Vibrio fujianensis
AGATGATGTCACCGTCTACTTTTGTTATGAGAAATATAATGTCATTGAAACGAAGTGGTCATTGTTTAAACGGCATTGGAAAAACTTTCTTTTTTACGATGATGGGCCAATATTACTGGGGCGTCGTCGTACGGAAGCACTTTGGTTTCACACCGATGGTACCGCAAAACTTGGCCAGCGAGCGTAAATAACTCGGGCCAATAAAATAGCTGCATTGTCAATTCTCATTACGGCAAGACTCATCACGGGTATTTATTGCATGATTTAAGGCGCAAGTCTGCGCCTTAAGTGCTGTGCTTTTTCCGCTGAGCGCTTAATGTACTTCCCATAGAGGCGCTAATGATCAAGCTAATGGCTAACCATTGTGATAGAGCTAGCTGTTCATGAAGAATAAGGAACCCAGCCATAGCTGCAATGGCTGGCTCTAAACTCATCATGACACTAAAATGTTGGGTAGAAAGTCGTTTTAACGCTAGCATCTCTAGGCTGTATGGGAGTGCACTAGAGAGTAGGGCAATGGTTAATGCCATGGGTAAAATGGACCACGTAAAAATACTCGATTCTGCCGTCATGACCCCAATCGGGAAGATAATCACCGCTGCGACGGTCATGCCAATGGCGACGGTCATACCGCCTGATCCAACTCGCCCCGCCCGTTGACCAAACCAAATGTACCCAGCCCAACAGCAGCCCGCACTAAGTGCGAGTAAAACACCAATAGGATCTAACGCGTCTGAACTGGTCATGTCTGGTAAAAGTAGTAACATGCCACAAATCGCAAATGCAACCCAAACGATATCCAGTTTACGTTTTGAAGAAAAGAGCGCGAGCAGTAAGGGGCCAGAAAATTCCAGTGCCACCCCAATGCCGAGAGGAATACGCTCAATCGCAAAATAGAATAAAATCTGCATTCCTCCTAAGCTCGCACCATAAATGATCATGGATCGCCATTGTGAGAGGCTCAGTGAAACTCGCCAAGGACGAAAAACAGTAAGCAGGATCAGTGCAGCAAGGCTAATTCTAAGAGCAACTGTGCCTCCCGGACCAACAATTGGAAAAAGTTGTTTCGCGAGCGATGAGCCAGATTGAATAGCCATCATAGCGATAAGGAGATAACCCACCGCGATGAGTATTGGATATTTTTGAGTCATAAGTCTCTTTGATTTGAAATTATTGTGTCATAAACAAGGGATAACCGTATCGAGATATTATTCCTTTAATTGACAACGGTTCGAATGGATGATCTTAATTTTTATCTTATTTTATCGAATCACTTCTACAATTAGGGAAAAAATAAGACGATGATCTATTCTGCATGAATTTAAATAAATCGCAATGTAATGACCCGGTTGTTTTTAAGTTAAAAATAAAAAACCTAGCTAAAAACAAGTTGTTTATTTAGCTAGGTTCGATTAAGCACGATACGGTTACCTGCCTTAACCGACTGGCCTGGCTAACCTTTGATGAGAGCCACGGATGGCTCTCATCATCCCCATGGCATAGACAGGGGTCATGTGATTGGGGTGAACGAACATAGTCACCCCCCCTTGCAGCTTCAAGTAGGAAGGGAGGGTATAGCAAGTATCGACTTACTTGACATAAAGTCTTGGATTCGACGTGCCCCAAAGTGTGTATAGTTCAGGAAAAATCACATCACTATTCTTTTCCATTTGATCTGCTGTGATCCGTTTTTTCCCTTGTGCGCCGAATAAAACAACTTCTTGCCCGGGTAGAACACCTTTGATCTCTGACACATCAATCATCGTTGTATTCATTGAAGTCACGCCAACAACATTTGCCCACTGCCCATTGACTAATACTTGCGAGTGGTTACCCATTTTTCGAGGATAACCGTCGGAATAACCGACAGGAAGGTTTGCTAATATCCGCTCACTTTGAGTGGTATGAGTACTATCATAACCGACGGTTGTACCGGCAGGGACATGGTGAAGAGAGGCGATGCGTGTTTTAAATGAGATAATTGATGGATATTCTGGATTGGTCGGTAAATCCCCATAGAGTACGCCACCGGGACGAACCATATCGAGTTGTGCTTCAGGAACATTGAGTGCGGTGTATGAATTGGCCACATGAAATGCAACCTGCTCACGAGTTAATGGGCTTTGTTCAACTAACCAATTCGCATGTTGATTAAAGCGCGTCAATTTTTGTTTAATTTCATCAGCGTGATAGTTAGGAAAGTGCGTCATTATACCAACAATTGTTAGTCCTTTTGCATTGACAATATCCCGAGCTTCTTTCCGGCCTATATCATTGCTCATGTCGATCCCATTACGCCCCATTCCTCCATCATTTAAAGCAAGGTGAACTTTGATTGGAGAAGATAATTGTTGACCTAACGTTGCGATGGCATCGGCTTGAGATTTTGTTCCAATTAGCTCTTCAACATTGAGGTCTGCGACGGCTTTGATTTCATCTAAAGTCGCCGAGCGAACGCGCATTAATTGCCCAGTAAAACCACTTTCACGCACAGCACGAGCTTCGGCATTACTGGTGATTGCGACACAAGGGATCTCTTGTTCGATAATGGTAGGTATTAAACCGCGAATCCCGTTTCCATATGCATCTGCTTTCATTACGGCGCAAATTTTACTGCTGGACTTAATATGCGACTTAAATTGCTCAATATTTGCTTTAAATTGACTGAGGTTAATTTCCAACCAAGCATTGGATTGAGCAATTTCAGCTTTAGAAGGTAAAGATTCGGCTAACGCGAGTGGTGCTGAATGCCCGATAACTGGAGTAAAAGAAGTAGCGATAGCAAGTGAAAGCAATGTGGCTTTAAAACGCATAGAGTCTCCTAGCGATGATTAATGGTGATAGATGACTTCGGGGTGTCGTAAATGATAGCTTGTTTTTTTATGCTCACGCAAATTTAATGCTGTTTTTATCTGTTTTTAAATACAATCGCCTAAATATGGTTTTTATTTAGGCGATTTCAGCATTTTAAGCGGATAGGCTATTGCAGCTTGAAGCGAGTCATTGCATTTTGTAATGAAATAGAAAGTTGAGCGAGTTCGTTACAAGCTTGAGCGGTCTGATTCGCCCCTTCAGCGACTTCTTGTGACGCTAAGTGAATATTTTCAATATTACGGGTGAGTTCATCAGCAACGGAATCTTGTTGACTACAAGCGCTGGCAATTTGAGCCCCCATATCGGCGACTTGAGCGATAGATTGTTCAATAGAGTGCATCAATTGCTGTGAATGGTTACCCTGTTCGACACAGTGTTCAATACTGTTACACGATCGATCCGTTCCTTCTTTTGCTTCTTTAGCCATTGCTTGTAGTTTTTCAATGATAGAGGTGATTTCACCGGTTGAATCTTGCGTGCGGGCCGCTAATGTGCGCACTTCGTCTGCCACGACGGCAAATCCGCGACCAGATTCCCCAGCTCGGGCCGCTTCGATGGCGGCATTTAGGGCAAGTAAATTGGTTTGATCCGCAATGCCGCGAATCACATCGACGATCATATTAATTTGATTCGATTGCTGTTCTAATTCTGCGACAGTTTGGCCGGTTTGAGTGATCACCTCAGCCACCTGAGCTATTGCGCTGACCATCTGCTTGTTATCTTTGGCCCCGTCTTGGACACTTCGATTGGTCATGTCAATTTCTTGAGCGGTATTTTCCGTATTGTCGGCAACATCAGCCACAGCGGCTTTCATTTCACTCATTGCGGTGGCAACTTGGGTAATTTGATCTTGTTGCTCTTGCATACCTTGAGCCGATAATGACGAAATTTGGGTCATTTCTTCGACTGAACTGCCTAATTGTGTCACTGCTGAAATGGTTTCTTCGATCAATTGACGTAAATTATTTTGCATAGCGATTGACGCATCAGCCAGCTCTCCCAGCTCATCATTACCGATCGCTGAGCGGTTTAATGTTTTTGATAGATCGCCCTTAGCAATGGCATTGGATTGATCGACAACGAGTTTCAATGGTTGGCAAATAATACGCGTGAGGAAGTAAGTAATTATCACCATAAAAGCAATAATTAACCCATTGATGACACTCGAGCTGGTATTGATTCGTGCTACTGCGGAAATAATATAATCTTTATTTCCGTCCATCGCCTGCTTCAGTATGGTAGATAACTGTTTGATCTGTGACTCTATGGTTTGAAATTCAGCCAAAGACTGATCGAGTAATTGATGTGCTTGCGATGAATTTTTTTCTGCTAACGCCTGATTAAACTTAACCATGGTTTGACTATAGTTGTTCCATCGAGTCATTAACTGGTTGAAAAGGCGTTCTTCTTCACCCGGCCAAACATCTTCGCCATATTTTTTAAGGGCGATGTCTATTTTTTGTTGTAGCTGGCGGCTTTGATTAAGGCGTCGAGTGACTTCAGCGCTATCATCGGTCAATAACGAGGCAAATTGAGTGCGACGCCAATAAGAAAGGTTTGCTTCTATCTCATCGACGGATTCATAGGCAGGAAAGGTATCTTCAGTAAAATTAACAAGTTGATTTTGAATTTCTTTGTGTTCTACATGTAAGAACCAAGCGAAAATAATGTTAATCAGTGCAATAAGGCCAAATCCACTGGCTAGCTTTTTACTGATGGATAGATTTTTTAGAAACATGAATAAGTTACCTTAGTTTGGGTTGATTCGATTAATACCAAACACAACTCCTTCGTGAACCGTTTCCATTTTGGTGTAAAACACCAATCGGGCATCCTTTGTGTTGATTCTTACCTAGAAAACCGCGCATGCTATCATGAATTTTATTATTAGTGATGATAAATATAAGAGTAGCCAATAAATTCATTTTTTCCCGAAATTTAAGCGTAAAAAATGTATACAAATGCGAGAAAATTGAGATCTAAAGGGATAATTTGTTACTAGTTATTGAAAGTTATAGATATACGTTGATCTATACCTAAGTATTTTTTCTTCACATTGGCATAATCACCTTATGCTTGAAAGAGATAACCGGTGTGCAAGTTTATGGCATGCTAAACATCTTCAGGCGATAAAAAAAGAATTCTAGCGACCACGACTGGTACTTTGCAACGTTCTCAGGAAGAGTGAAGAAGATGATACGTCCTTATCTGAAATTTATAATCCCGATAGCCATCCCACTACTCATATTATGGTTACCTTTGTCCGCTTTTCCCTTTGAGGGATTAACCATCATTCAACAACGGGTGATTGCGATTTTCTTACTAGCGGCTCTGTTATGGGTGTTTGAACCGATTCCTATTTACGCCACATCGGTCGTTATCATCGTGTTAGAGCTTCTCATGTTGTCGGATAAGGGGTTGTGGTTATTTAGACTTCAGCAAGAACAACCAGAATTTGGCGGCTTACTTCGACATAATGAGATTATGGCTACCTTTGCTAGCCCCATAATTATGCTGTTCTTGGGAGGGTTCTTCTTGGCTATGGCGGCAACAAAATATCGTTTGGATGTCAATTTAGCGCGCGTGTTGCTTAAGCCATTTGGACAGGATCCTAAATTTGTTATGTTAGGACTGATGTTGATCACAGGTGTGTTTTCAATGTTTATGTCCAATACCGCGACCACAGCAATGATGTTATCCATACTCACTCCGGTCATTGCGGTGTTTGGCCCTAAAGACCCTGGTCGAGTTGCATTTGCTTTATGTATCCCTGTTGCGGCGAATATTGGTGGAATAGGAACGCCGATTGGCACCCCTCCAAATGCGATTGCGTTGAAGTATCTAGTCGGTGATAACTTGATCACGTTTGGTGAGTGGATGGTTTTTGGGGTTCCGTTTGTCATTATTTTGATGGCGTTAGCTTGGCTACTAATTGGCTTTTTATACCGAGCGGAGCAAAAAACGATTGAACTCAGTATCAAAGGGAAGTTCCTGAAAACGCCAAGAGCTATCATTGTTTATATTACCTTTACTGCGACGATACTGCTGTGGTTGATGGGGTCAGTTCATGGCATGAACTCCTATACGGTCGCTTTAATTCCAGTCGCAATTTTCTCCGTGACCGGAATCATTAATAAAGAAGATCTGAAAAAGATTTCATGGGATGTCTTGTGGTTGGTATCTGGTGGTATTGCTTTAGGTCTGGCACTGGATAAAACCGGATTAGCCCATTTAATGGTACATAGCATTCCCTTTGATCAATATTCACCTTATATCGTTCTCTTTGGGGCCGCATTCTTATGTTTACTGATGGCTAATTTTATGTCACACACGGCAACCGCGAACTTATTGATGCCAATTATGGCAGCATTAGGGGCATCAATGACGTCATTGGCACCGTTAGGGGGAGAAGTAACGTTGATCCTGGTTGTGACTTTTGCCGCTTCGCTGGGGATGTCGCTACCGATCAGTACGCCACCGAATGCTTTGGCGCATGCTACCGGTAATGTGCAAAGCCACCAAATGGCTCGTACTGGTGCTATTTTAGGTGTCGTTGGGGTTTTGATGAGCTTTGTGATGATTTGGTTATTGCATGTGGTAGGTCATATTGGTTAATGGCGTTTGCCACGGGTAGGGTGTATGAATCCACAAGTACAGATTTTGGTCGAGCGCTATTTTGACAGTGAGCAGCGTCGGGTCATATTGCCAAGTGGTTCGATTGTCCTGCAGCAAAATGGCTATAATGATCGACTTTATTATGTAAAAGCTGGCGAGTTACTCGGACAGTTTTGTGAGAAAGAGGGGAAACCCATCACCGTATTTTCGGCCTCTGCAGGGGCTTTTATTGGTGTACATAGTTTCTTCTCTGGACATTGGATTGCGTCTTCAACGGTGATCGCTCAAACAGAGGTCGAATTAGGCTGGATCGATAGGCAAACACCGGTGGTTGATGAAGCGTTGTTTGGCTCATTAAGCTCTCAGTTTATGCCCGTTATTGTTGCTGAGCTTTCTCGTCGTCAGCGGCGGGCAATGCAAGAGGCGGTTGCGAAGGAGAAAGCGCTGGAACGGTTGCATATCGCTGAGCAGATGTCCACATTAGGCCAATTAGCGGCAGGGATTTCTCATGAACTCAATAATGCTATTGGGGTGGTGAGCAGTAAAACAGAACGTTTAGAATCTTTGTTCATTGAGTTATTGCAAGAAGTGCACCCTGAAGCCAGCCAGTTTTTTGATTTTGGCTTGCTTTATGGGCAAAAAGTATCTTCGGCTGAGGCTCGAAAAAGAGGTGCTCAATTTGCGCGTCGTTATCAACTCGCGCCTCATATAGCAAGAGAACTTG
>NZ_NBUS01000041.1:160158-161075 GCF_002749895.1 Vibrio fujianensis
TCGAGCGGTACCAGAAGAAACGCTATCAACTCATTGGCTTAATAATCCGCATTTAGCGATACGTTACTGGCAGATGGGGCGTGATTTGCATGATTTACGCCTCGCATCTAAACACGTGGTTGGTATTGTCAAATCAGTCAAACAGCTAGGACGCAATGAGATCCATCTCGATGAAGCCTTGGATCTTAATGAAACTCTCAATCGAGCGTTGGCCTTACTACAAAGTGATTTGCGCCGGGTGTCGGTGCGGATGCGCCCAGGAACACTACCTATTTTAAAAGGTTCACAGACAGAATGGGTACAAGTGTGGGTCAATATTATTAAAAATGCCTGTGATGCAATGGCTGAGACACCAAACCCTGAAATTGATATTCATACACGTTACAACAAACAACGGATTCTCATTACGATTGCGAATAATGGCCCAGAGATTAGTGAAGTCACTCGGCGAAAAATTTTCCAACCGAGTTTTACCACCAAGAAGCAGGGGTTATCCTTTGGCCTTGGTTTAGGCTTAGCTATCGTTAAGCGGATTACCGCCAGCTATGGGGGAAGCATTGCTGTTAAAAGCAACCATGAGAAAACGATTTTTAGGATCAAATTACCAGTCGAGGATGGATATGGAGAAGCTTAATATCATTTGTGTTGATGACCAGAGAGAAGTGTTGAGCGCAGTATTGCAAGACTTACAGCCATTAGCCCATTGGCTACAGATTGAAGATTGTGAATCGGCTGATGAAGTGCTGGCGTTGATGGATGAGCTAGATGCCGAAGGCGAATATATCGCAATGGTGATTTCTGACCATGTGATGCCCGGTAAAACGGGTGTCGAGTTACTTAAGGAAATCCATCAAGATCCTCGCTTTCTTAACACTAAGAAAGTATTGCTAACCGGGCAAGCAACACATAGCGATACC
>NZ_NBUS01000041.1:161085-162772 GCF_002749895.1 Vibrio fujianensis
TCAATGCCATTAATACGGCGGGTATTCAGCGTTATTTTGATAAACCTTGGCATGGGGATGAGTTGATCGCATGTGTGAAGCAATTAGTGACCGAGTTTATTTTTGACAAAGGGCTTGATTATACCCAATGGCATCAAGAGTTAGATCAAACCGTGGTCTTAAATCGATTACGTTCTTAAGGTGCGGTTTCAGCGTGGGACATATCTCTCACGCTGAGCTGATAGTTTGGTTTATTTTTGTTGCGATTTTTCTTGTGGTTCTTGAATCTGATATAAGGTTGTTTGGTGTTCTGCGCAGGTGGTTTCGCAGTTACAGACCTTATCCACACCAACGTTAGACAGCCCACCACAACTTCCTTGGATCGGTTTACGACGAGCCATAACACCAAGGCTCATCAGGATTATCATCAGTAAAAAAAATCCCACAGTGATTAAATAGATCATAACGCCACTCTCATCTATCGATGAATATTAAAAATACGTTGTAATTTATCCAACGTTCTTGGGTTTAGTTTAGTGCTTGAAGCGGAAGAGGTACAGGTAGATTTTTCATGGCAGCAACTATGCGATGCTTTATTGGGAGATGGACGTGCATAGTTTATGTCAGTAATTTCTTGTAGTTGGCTAAAATCTAACGCTTCAATTGGGCAGCGAGGCGGATAAGCAAAAACTTTAAATCCTTTACTAAATAGCGTGGACAACATGGCTTGGCCGATATTTTTAACAACCACAGCTTGAACATTATGCTGCTGTAATAGGTTCAGCCGTGCCGATTTTTTTCCGCAATTTTTTTCTCCACCATCTAATAACGTGGGCATCTCGACGAGTTGTCGTTGCTGATTTTCAGTGTCTATCAGCATAAATGCAGGTGCTTTAGAAAAATGGTTACTCAGTTGATTATCTCGACAGGGAATTGCATAAATCATGATTTATTTCCTTCATCAAATACGATAAGTAATATTGTGCGTTAATTATTAGCATATGCCAATAAGTTTCTGTTTTTTGATACTGAACGGCGTTCTCTTTTACTTGCGAGTCACACGAAAATAACCAATTTTGTTAACAATCTTGAGAGTGTTCAGATTTTTCTTATCATGAGCAATATCACATATCTTAAGTATTATTTTTATCATTTACCCTGTTCTATGATGTCTTCGAGCGATTTTTCCCTCGCGCGGAGAGCTGTCAATCATACGACCTTAGTCTAAATTGTCGACAATTGGCTTGATTGTCGACAATTTGATCGTTTATGTTGTGTTGGTGTTATGGTTGTTAATGGATGGTATGTGTGTTCTTGTTGGTCAGAAAGAAGAAAAGCAACGATGAATCGTGAATTAAACCGCTCCCTAACGAGTGATAAAGAGTACACCAAATCAGAAAGCCTTACTGAATTTCTAATTGAAGCGATTGTGGCGGGCGAGATGGTGCCGGGCAGTAAAATCTCTGAGCCTGAGTTAGCAAAGCATTTTCAAGTTAGCAGAGGCCCATTACGTGAAGCTTTGATGCGGGTAGAAGGGTTAGGGCTTATTGAACGGATCCCTCATGTCGGCGCTCGGGTGATTCAATTTTCTCGTGAGAAGCTGCTTGATCTTTATGCAGTACGTGAAGCATTGGAGGGCATGGCGGCTCGCTTAGCAGCGCGACATATTACCGATATGGAATTAGCAGGTTTAGAAACGTTATTGTCG
>NZ_NBUS01000041.1:163117-163337 GCF_002749895.1 Vibrio fujianensis
TTCTCGCCCAGTGGAAGCATTAGAAGAACACAAATTTATTCTTCAGGCGATTCGTAATCGTGATGAAGAGTTGGCCGAGATGCTGATGCGTAGACACGTTGCCTACAGTCGTCGTTTGATTGAACAACAAATCCACCATGAAGTCTAAAATTAAGGAGAATCTTATGAGCTTAAGTCCGGGAGCCAAATTCAGGCTCGCTATTCAGTCCCATCATCCTTT
>NZ_NBUS01000041.1:163347-164431 GCF_002749895.1 Vibrio fujianensis
CAAATTGTTGGTACGATTAATCCATATTGCGCCATGATGGCAAAAAAATTAGGGCATCAAGCGATTTATCTATCAGGTGGCGGTGTTGCTAATGCCTCATATGGTTTACCCGATCTTGGAATCACTACACTCAATGATGTGTTAGTCGATGTTGAACGCATTACCAATGCGTGTGACTTACCTTTGTTAGTCGACATTGATACTGGTTTTGGCGGAGCTTTTAACCTTGCTCGCACCATTAAGCTAATAGAAAAAGCTGGCGCTGCGGCGATACATATCGAAGATCAAGTCGCCCAAAAACGTTGTGGTCATCGCCCTAATAAAGCCATTATCAGTGTCCAAGAAATGGTGGATCGAATCAAAACTGCCGTTGATGCGCGTGATAACCCAGAGTTTGTCATTATGGCACGCACTGACGCTCTGGCAGTCGAAGGGATGGACAGTGCAATTGAACGAGCGATCGCTTATGTACAAGCAGGAGCTGACATGATTTTCCCTGAAGCGATGACCGAGTTAAAACAGTATGATCAGTTTTCTGTTGCACTACATGCCGCGACAGGTAAGCGTGTGCCTATATTAGCCAATATTACCGAGTTTGGTCAGACGCCACTTTACAACACAGAGCAACTGGCCAAGGTGAATGTGGACATGGTGCTCTACCCACTCAGTGCGTTTCGCGCCATGAATAAAGCAGCCGAGATGGTCTACCGGCATTTGTTAGAGCAAGGTAATCAAGAAGCTTTATTGGAGACAATGCAAACTCGCAGTGAGTTGTATAAGTATCTTAATTATCACGGTTATGAAGAAAAACTCGATCAGCTGTTTTCTGACAACAATCATTAACCGAGAAGCTCTAAAAAGAGATTCACCATTCAATCCCTTAATCCAATAACGTGAAACCGCTGCACTATCAAGCAAAACGCGAAGCCCAAAGAGGTTGGTTCATCAAAGAATCTGAAGTGTAGCAAGAAAAGGAGTTCAACATGCCTTCTACTTCATTAGGTGGCGCGGGCCTGCGTGGTCAAAGCGCTGGAAGCACGGCACTATGTACGGTCGGAAAGACTGGAACAGGTTTAACCTACCG
>NZ_NBUS01000041.1:164441-166398 GCF_002749895.1 Vibrio fujianensis
GGTTATGACATCACGGATCTTGCTAATTATGCGCAATTTGAAGAAGTTGCCCATTTGCTGTTGGTGGGGCATTTACCCACGCAAAGCGAATTGGATCAATATAAAACACGCCTTATTCGTCTACGTGGCTTACCCCAAGCGTTAAAAGACGTTTTGGAGAAAATTCCGCCCCAAGCACATCCCATGGATGTGATGCGTACCGGATGCTCTATGTTAGGCAATTTAGAGACAGAACAAGATTTTTCCCAACAGTTGGCGGCGACAGAGCGCCTATTGGCACTGTTCCCTGCCATGATCTGTTATTGGTATCGATTCAGTCATGATGGGGTGCGCATTGATACGGAAGAGATGAGTGAAGATTCCCTCGGTGGCTATTTCTTAAAGATGCTGACTGATGAGGCCCCCTGTGACTTATTCAAACAAGTTATGCACTGCTCACTGATCTTATACGCTGAGCATGAGTTTAATGCTTCGACTTTTTCAGCTCGTGTTTGCGCTTCAACGTTATCAGATTTGCACTCTTGTATTACTGGGGCGATAGGCACCTTGCGAGGGCCACTCCATGGCGGGGCGAATGAAGCCGCCATGGCGATGATTGAGCCGTGGTCAACACCCGATGAAGCGGAGCAAGAGCTCCTACAAATGTTGGAAAATAAAGAGAAGATCATGGGCTTTGGCCATGCAATTTACCGAGAAAGTGACCCGCGTAATGCGTTGATTAAACGCTGGTCAAAAGCGTTATCCGAACACGTTGGAGATACGCATCTTTATGCTGTTTCGGAGCGGGTGGAAGCGGTGATGAAGCGGGAGAAGGGGCTGTTCTGTAATGCCGATTTTTTTCATGCCTCGGCTTACCATTTTATGGGAATCCCAACCAAATTATTTACGCCTATTTTTGTTATGAGCCGTTTAACCGGATGGGCCGCACACCTCTATGAACAGCGCGCTAACAACCGCATTATTCGTCCGAGCGCCGATTATATCGGGCCAGATCACCAGCAATGGATTCCTATTGAACAGCGTGGTTAGTGTGCGGGAGTGACGGGTTATTGCTAGCCCGTCTTTGATGATTTTGGGAAATAACGATGATGAATAATCAATACAAAAAAACATTACCTGGTAGTCAAATTGAGTATTTTGATGCCCGTGAAGCCGTTAATGCCATTACTCCCGGTGCCTATGAAACGCTCCCTTATACGTCTCGTGTTCTTGCTGAAAACTTGGTGCGGCGTTGTGATCCACAAATCTTGGTTGATTCACTCAAACAGTTGATCGAACGTAAGCGTGATCTTGATTTTCCGTGGTATCCCGCTCGGGTGGTGTGCCATGACATTTTAGGGCAAACCGCTTTGGTGGATTTAGCCGGACTACGGGACGCCATTGCAGATCAAGGTGGCGATCCGGCCAATGTGAACCCTGTAGTAGAAACGCAGTTGATTGTTGACCACTCACTTGCGGTCGAACATGCCGGATTTGAGGTTGACGCTTTTGAGAAAAATCGAGCGATTGAAGAGCGTCGTAATGAAGACCGTTTCCACTTTATCGAATGGTGTAAAAATGCCTTTAAGAATGTCAACGTCATTCCGGCAGGTAATGGCATTATGCACCAGATCAATCTGGAAAAAATGTCGCCAGTGATTCAACTCAAAGAGGGGGTTGCTTATCCTGATACGTGTGTGGGTACCGATAGCCATACACCGCATGTGGATGCTTTGGGCGTGATTGCTATTGGCGTGGGGGGGCTAGAGGCTGAAACCGTCATGCTTGGACGCCCTTCTATGATGCGCTTACCCGATATTGTCGGTGTGAAATTAACCGGTAAACGTCAACCGGGGATCACTGCGACAGATATTGTGTTGGCACTCACCGAATTTTTGCGCCATGAGCGAGTGGTGTCGAGCTATCTTGAATTTTTTGGGGAAGGTGCGAAAGCGTTAACGATTGGTGATCGTGCCAC
>NZ_NBUS01000041.1:166408-170504 GCF_002749895.1 Vibrio fujianensis
ATTTCCAATATGACACCAGAATATGGCGCTAGTGCGGGCATGTTCTACATTGATGATCAGACGATTCAATACTTGAAACTAACGGGTCGAGAGCCTGAACAAGTGGCATTGGTTGAGCGGTATGCCAAACAAACAGGGTTATGGGCTGATGCATTAGAAACCGCGCAGTATGAGCGAGTACTGGAATTTAACCTTTCATTGGTTGAACGTAATATGGCAGGCCCTTCTAACCCTCATCGCCGTTTACCAACCTCGCAGTTGGTCGAACGTGGTATTGCTGAGCATGGTTTACCGCAAGAGGAGGGTCAGCTGCCAGACGGTGCCGTCATTATTGCTGCGATCACCTCTTGTACGAATACCAGCAACCCTCGCAATGTGGTTGCCGCTGGTCTTCTGGCAAAAAAAGCCAACCAACTGGGGCTGGTGCGTAAGCCTTGGGTAAAAAGTTCGTTTGCCCCGGGTTCAAAAGTGGCCAAACTTTATTTAGAAGAAGCCAATTTATTATCGGAGCTGGAAAAGCTGGGGTTTGGCATTGTTGCTTATGCGTGTACTACTTGCAATGGTATGAGTGGCGCGCTTGATCCCAACATTCAACAAGAAATTATCGAGCGCGATCTTTATGCTACTGCGGTGTTATCAGGCAATCGCAATTTTGATGGCCGTATTCATCCTTATGCGAAACAGGCGTTTCTTGCTTCACCGCCGCTGGTGGTTGCTTATGCATTGGCAGGATCGATTCGGTTTGATATTGAGCGTGATGCATTGGGTCTCGATAACAAGGGTAACCCCATCTATTTGCAGGATATTTGGCCAAGTGATGAAGAAATCGATACGGTTGTGGAAAGTTGCGTTAAGCCCGAGCAATTTCACCAAGTGTATATCCAGATGTTTAAATTGGATGACACGGAACATCACACCAGTCCACTGTATGACTGGCGGCCAATGAGTACATACATTCGTCGACCGCCTTATTGGCAAGGCGCTCTCGCGGGAGAACGAACACTCAACGCCATGCGGCCACTGGCCGTTTTAGGTGACAACATTACCACCGATCATCTTTCCCCTTCTAATGCCATTCTCGCCACCAGTGCAGCGGGGGAATATCTCACTCAAATGGGAATTCCTGAAGACGATTTTAACTCTTATGCGACCCATCGTGGCGACCACTTAACCGCCCAGCGGGCGACGTTTGCCAATCCAAAACTATTAAATGAAATGGTGAAGGAAAATGGACAAGTGGTACAAGGTTCGCTCACTCGCCTTGAACCAGAAGGTCAAGTGATGCGAATGTGGGAAGCCATTGAAACCTATATGCAGCGTAAACAGCCTTTGATCATCATTGCAGGAGCGGATTATGGGCAAGGTTCATCTCGTGATTGGGCGGCCAAAGGGGTTCGTCTGGCGGGGGTTGAAGCTATTGTCGCCGAAGGTTTTGAGCGAATTCATCGAACCAATTTAGTGGGCATGGGTGTGTTACCTTTGCAATTCAAGCAGGGAACCAACCGTTTAACCTTGGGCATTGAGGGGAGTGAACTTTTTGATGTGGAAGGGGATATTCAACCCGGCGTAGATCTCACGCTGCGTGTGACTCGTCAAACTGGTGAGCAGTTCTTGGTTCCGGTCATCTGCCGCCTTGACACGGCTGATGAAGTGCATGTGTATAACGCCGGTGGAGTTTTACAGCGTTTTGCGCAAGATTTTCTGGCCCAATAAGGAGTGCCGTTATGAGTGATGTCAATATCGCGCCACAGCTCAGAATTCCCGCCACTTACTTACGAGGGGGAACCAGTAAAGGGGTGTTTTTTAAGTTGTCTGATCTCCCACTTGCGGCACAAGTGCCCGGAGAGGCACGCGATAAGTTGTTATTAAGAGTCATCGGCAGCCCAGATGCCTATGGCAAACAGATTGATGGAATGGGCGGGGCGACGTCCAGTACCAGTAAAGCGGTGATTGTCTCCAAAAGCGAAAAAGAAGGGCACGATGTAGATTACCTCTTTGGTCAGGTATCGATAGACAAACCTTTTGTTGATTGGAGTGGTAACTGCGGCAACCTTTCTGCTGCGGTTGGCCCCTTTGCCATTCACGCCGGATTGATTGATCCACAACGGATTCCTGAGCATGGGGTTGTTGAAGTCAACATTTGGCAAGTTAATATTCAAAAGAGCATCGTTGTTCACGTTCCTATTATTAATGGTGAAGTACAAGAAGTCGGCGAGTTTGAACTTGATGGCGTGACGTTTCCTGCGGCAGAGATCCAAGTCGATTTTCTCGATCCCGCAGAAGGTGAAGGATCGATGTTTCCAACAGGGAACTTGCGCGATACGTTAGTGATACCGGGATTTGAGCCTTTGCAAGTGACGCTGATTAATGCCGGTATTCCAACCATCTTTGTTGATGCGAGCGCTATCGGCTATCGCGGTTGTGAGTTACAAGATGAAATTAATAACGATCCGCACGCATTGGCTCGATTTGAAACGTTACGAGCTTACGGTGCACTAAAAATGGGATTAATCACCGACTTAGAGGAAGCAAAGATTCGGCAACATACGCCCAAAATTGCCTTTGTTTCTCCACCGAAAAACTATCTCACCGCTAGCGGTAAAACGGTCACTCCGCAGCAGGTTGATGTGTTGGTGCGTGCCTTGTCGATGGGGAAATTACATCATGCCATGATGGGAACGGCGGCGGTTGCGATTGCTGCCGCTGCTTGTGTACCGGGAACCATTGTCAATCAAGCTGCAGGCGGCGGAGAAAAAACGCAAGTGGTTTTTGGTCATCCATCGGGCACATTAAAAGTGGGAGCGAAGGCTTGCCATTCAGAACAAGGATGGCGGGTTGAAAAAGCGGTCATGAGCCGCAGTGCCCGTATTTTGATGGAAGGGTGGGTTCGAGTTCCAGCTGAAAGCCTAAAGAACGAATAAGGAGAGGCACGATGTCGGCATATTTAAAGGAATATTTATCGGCAAAGGAGCAACCGGAAACGTTCTGGAAAGCTCAAGCTCAGCAGATTGATTGGTTCAAATTTCCGAAAACAATCTTATCAATAGATGACAACGGGATTGAGCGTTGGTTTTCGGATGGAGTGATGAATACGTGTTGGCTTGCATTAGATTATCATTGTCAGCAAGGGCGTGGTGATCACACGGCATTAATTTATGACTCGCCCGTTACCGGGAAAAAGCAACGTTATAGCTATAATGCATTACGTGACAGTGTCGCGCGTGTGGCTGGCATGTTAGCCGATCAAGGAGTAACCAAAGGAGATCGAGTGATCATCTATATGCCGATGATTCCTCAAGCCGCCATGGCTATGTTGGCTTGTGCTCGGCTAGGGGCTATCCACTCTGTCGTTTTTGGCGGTTTTGCGCCGAATGAGCTTGCCGTTCGAATTGAAGATGCCGAACCGAAAGTGATCATCACTGCTTCTTGTGGCATCGAAGTCAATAAAGTGATTTCCTATAAGCCTATGGTGGATAAAGCCATTATGGATAGTCGCTGGAAACCTGAAAAAGTCGTGGTTTATCAACGGCCAGAGTGCCTTGCTGATCTTAACCATGCGCGAGATGTTGATTGGAGCAGTTTGCTACAACATGCCATTCCTAGCGCGTGTGTGCCGGTGTTGGCTACCGACCCGCTTTACATTCTGTATACTTCGGGAACGACGGGAAAACCGAAAGGTGTTGTGCGGGATAATGGCGGACATGCCGTTGCTTTAAAATATTCGATGCATACGATTTATCGTCAACCTCAAGAGGGGGTCTTTTGGGCGGCCTCTGATGTGGGATGGGTGGTTGGGCATTCTTACATTATTTATGCACCACTTATTCACGGATGCACGACGATTTTGTATGAAGGGAAACCGGTACGAACACCAGACCCAGGCGCATTCTGGCGCGTGTGCCAAGAATACAAAGTTGACACCTTATTCTCTGCGCCAACCGCTTTTCGGGCGATCAAAAAAGAAGATCCAAATGGCGAACTGCTTAAGCAATACGATTTATCACAGCTAAGTACGATTTTTATGGCTGGCGAGCGATTAGATCCTCCGACTCTTGAATGGGTTGAAAGCCATACCGATAAACCTGTGATTGATCAC
>NZ_NBUS01000041.1:170514-176046 GCF_002749895.1 Vibrio fujianensis
GTGGCAGACGGAAACGGGCTGGGCGATTGCGGGGAATACCTTAGGGCTTGAATTCATACCAGTAAAAGCGGGATCTGCGACGAAAGCGATTCCCGGATATCAGGTAGAAATACTGAATGAATTGGGTGAGTCATTGCCAGCTAATCAACAAGGTTTTGTCGCCCTCAAGCGTCCACTACCTCCAAGCTGTTTAACCACGATTTGGCGAAATCATGATAGGTTTGAATCCGGCTATTTAGCTCAATTTCCCGGTTATTATGTTTCAGGTGATGGGGGATATCTGGATGAAGACGGTTACCTGTTTATTATGGGACGCATTGACGACGTGATTAATGTAGCGGGGCACCGTCTTTCCACCGGGGAAATGGAAGAAATTCTCGGCGCACATCCCGCCATTGCGGAATGTGCTGTCGTGGGAGTGCATGACGAATTAAAAGGTCAGCTTCCACTCGGTTTCGTTGTGCTAAAAGATGGTGTTAAAATTGATGCGCCGACCTTAGAGGAAGAGCTAATCCGTCAGGTTCGTCGTCAAATTGGTGCAGTGGCTTGCTTTAAACATGCCTTAGTGGTGGAACGTTTACCGAAAACCCGTTCCGGTAAAATTTTACGGCGTATTATTCGGCAAATTGCTGATGGAGAAAGTTACACCGTTCCATCCACCATTGATGATCCCACCAGTTTGAGTGAACTAGAAAAAATACTTCATCATTAGGGGATGTTGATCTTTCGAGCTGATTTTTGCAGCCGTTTGTGGTTTCTTTATATAAGGCAAAGGTTGAAATGTAGTGGCTCTACTTGAGAAGCCGATAACGCCGTAGAAAAGAGCCACAAACGCTGCTCGAAGGGGGCGGCTAGCAGCGTTTTACTCTTTGTTGAGCAGTGTTTTGTTTACAATCACTAGGCTACAAACCTCTCGCTGCGATTAAAACGCGTTTACAGTGCCTACTCTTTAACCCGTTTTATCTTGGCTATTTTATGTTTATGATTGGCTCGCCGCCGTATCCAACCCCCAAGCGCGATACTTGATAGCGCAATAAATAGCGTTGCCAGCGGAGCTAGCATTAACAGCTGATTGACGATTTTAGATAGATGCTCAGGTAATAGTGAAATACCATAGCCCGAGAAAATCAGACATAGGATCCATATCAATGCGCTTGATGGAGAAGTGAGTAAAAAACGCGTAGGAAGAATCGTATTTCTCAATCCCATAACCATCGGTAATAAAGAACGAACCACCGGAATAAAGCGTGCAAAGAACATCGCCAACAAACCATATTTTTGGATAAGACGATCGGTGGTTTGCCATTGCTTATCAGATACTTTCCCGATCCAAACAGAGACTATGCGCGATTCTTTAAGATGATAGCCTTGATAAAAAGCAGCGATACTCCCCAACCAACCTGCCAGCACAAGAACACCAATAACCATATAGAGATTTAATATTCCTAACGCGGCGAGGCTGCCACAAAGAATCATCACGCTATCACAAGGTAGAGCGGCGGCGGGAATAAACGCACTTTCGACAAAAATTAGTAGTCCTAAACACAGGTAAAGCAAAGAAAGATCGGCCTGTTGTAACGCCAACAGATTCTGATGCCATAAGGCAGAAAATATCGACAATAACGCACTCATATTGTGTTCCTCAATCAGTAAATATTAAATTTTTCAGGGTGTCGATTGAGTGGTTATGTGTGAGCAAAACGAGAGTAAAGGTTTAAAAACTGAAGAGATTTACGGATAAATAATGGCGTTCCAATGATGAGTATTGAAAAATAAGCCAATGTAATGAGCAGATGAATAAGCGTCGTTGAGTCAGATGCTATTGGATTTAATATCGTAACATCATCATCAAATATCGACTGGGCCCATGTGGCATGAGGTGGCTCGAGCCTGGAGTTTATCACCATTGAGTGATAGGAAGAATGAACGGTTTTGGGTGAAACAGTGGTACGATTTTTCGTCTCAGCACCGATAGACGTCGGCGTTATCGTGATATCGAGTGAACATAAAGTACTCAATATCAATACAGTAAAAATAAGTGGCTGAATCATACTTGTTATTATCAGGAACGTTATATCGCGGCAAGTATGCGGTCTCCTTCCTGTGCTGTAAAGTAATTAATCGATACCATTGATAACCAATAGTGATTCAATCATTTTATGCTAATATTCATTCTAAATGGATCGAATGTGTTGGGACTGTATGTTTTTCAATAAATCATGCCAAAAAGAAAATCAGCAATTAAAGGATCAGCTCTATTCATTAGAACAGGTTCGAGAGAGTCTTGATGGGGATATGCTGAGAATTACGCTTAACCCGCAAGGTAAAATTATATCGGTTAATGAAAATTTTGAACAAGAACTCGGTATTGTGTTTTCGACGATTGAAGGAATAAATCTTATTGATTTAGTCCCTCGGAAGGCTAGACATACATCACACTTCAACAACTTGAAGGTCGCCCTCGAACAGAAAAAACATTGGAATGGGGCATTTCAAATAGAAAAGCCAAACGAACAAGAAGCTTGGTTACGCATTATTTTGCAGCCGATTCTTAATACGCAAGGGCAGTTGTTACATTTTATTGTTTTGGCGACAGAACTTACCCGTACCATTACCACATCTCGCGCACAGGAAGATATGTTGAACGCACTTAATCGTTCAATGGCGGTGATTGAATTTACCTTGGACGGACATATCATTCGTGCTAATGATAACTTTCTCCGTGCAATGGGATACCGCAGTAATGAGCAGATTGCGGGAAAACATCACCGTATTTTTTGTGACGCACAAGAAGCGAACTCCTCAGCGTACTCCGCTTTTTGGAAAAAATTAGCCAGCGGGCAATATGTTTCTGAGCGTTTTAAACGAGTTGATAGTTACGGTCAGGTCGTGTGGTTGGAAGCGTCTTACAATCCTATTCATAACGATGTCGGTGAGCTATATAAAGTCGTGAAGTTTGCCACGGTTATCACGGATCAAGTCAATCAAGAATTAGCGGTTTCAGAAGCGGCAAAAATTGCCTATACCGTGTCTGAAGAAACCGGCCAACAAACCTTAGAGGGGCAACAAGTTGTCACCGCTATTATTGATAAAATGGATAATCTCGTTAAGCAAATGAAGCAGGCGACTGCCGATATTGAATCCCTTAATCAGCATTCTCAAGAAATAAGTAAGCTGGTTGAAAGTATCAGTGGGATTGCTGATCAAACTAATTTGTTGGCGCTTAATGCTGCGATTGAAGCCGCAAGAGCCGGTGAACAAGGGCGTGGTTTTGCGGTGGTGGCTGATGAAGTCAGACAACTCGCCTCCAGAACAAACAGTACAACGGAAGAAATCGTGACGGTTGTAGCAGAGAACTTACAGAAAACAACCAAAGCGGTGGAACTGATAGTCGCTTGTCAAGCACAAGCGGGTGATACTTTGGCATTATCGACTCAAGCAGGCCAATTGATGGAGGATGTACAACATGGCGCACAAAAAGTTGTGGGTGCGATCAGTCAATTTAGTCAAAAACTCTAATAGCTTGTTACAGCAAGTTATGATTATATAAACTTGAAATAACCTTTCTGTGCTTGTAACTATTCAGCCGTCCAAACTGACTTTGAGACGACTAAATTTTGTTATGTGTAACAGAAGAAAAGATGATTGATAGGGACGTCAATGTGTTTGCTCTTTTCAGAGTGAGGAGCTTGCTCGCCCCATCCAAACTATTTGGTGAGCCATGATGTATATTCAAAATTTTGAAGCTTTTCTTATTGCTATTACTATTCTCACATTAACCCCAGGGCTAGATACCGCTTTAGTGATCCGTAATACTTCTCGTGCAGGAATGGCTGATGGTTGTGTAACAAGCCTCGGTATTTGTGTTGGGTTATTTGTTCATGCAACTTTCTCAGCCATTGGCATTTCAGCCATTTTAACCCAATCCTCTGAACTGTTTCATATCATGAAAATGGTGGGCGCGGGTTATTTGATCTGGTTAGGTTTTGTGAGTTTGCGTTCGTTATCTACTGCAGGACAAGGGATAAAAGTGAGCCGTTTATCTCATACCCAATTGAATATTAACCGCTCACTACGGGAGGGTTTTTTGTCTAATGTATTAAACCCTAAAACAGCCGTATTTTACCTTGCTTTTCTTCCACAATTTATTAATCCAGAACACTCCCCTTTATTGCAATCTTTATTTATGGCTGGAATTCACTTTATGATCGCAATGAGTTGGCAATGTGGGTTGGCCGGGGCATTGAGTTCAGCGAAAAATTTATTAAAAAATAGGACTTTTATGCGCTGGATGGAAGGCACCACTGGAGTGGTGTTAATGGGGTTAGGTCTTAAGCTAATCACTGATGAATCCGTATAGATATTTGAAAAACCGCAGATTACTCTGCGGTTTTGAGCGTTATGCTTTGGCCTTGACTCGTTTAATAGCCGGAATTTGAGCATCAAAATAAAGCTTGGTTTCTTGGAGCACAACTTGGCGTAGAGCGATCAAACCAATTAGGTTAGGAATCACCATTAGTCCATTGACAATATCAGCGATAATCCAAATTAAGTCTAAATGTAAAAAAGCACCTGACGCGATCAAAGCAATAAAAATAACCTTATAAGGCAAAATGGCTTTGGTTCCCCACAGAAATACGACACAGCGTTCGCCATAGTAGTTCCAACCTAAAATAGTGGTAAAAGCAAAAAAGATTAACCCAATAGAGACTAATAGCGGCCCTAAGGTTTGTGCTTGAAGGCCAGTAGCAAACGCATTCGTTGTCATCGCAGCTCCGGCTAAGTCGCTTTGCCATGCTCCGGTTAAAATTAAAGCAAGGCCGGTCATGGTACAAATAATGATGGTATCGAAAAAGGTTCCCGTCATAGAAATGAGCCCCTGCCTAACACAAGAGTCTGTTTTGGCAGCAGCTGCGGCCATGGGAGCGCTACCAAGCCCTGATTCGTTAGAGAATACCCCGCGAGCAATTCCAGATTGAATAGCAAGCATGATGCTTGCGCCTAAGAATCCACCACTTGCTGCGGTTGGAGTAAAGGCGGACACTAGTACTAATTGCAAAGCGCTAATGAGTTGATCGGCATGACTAATGATCACACTAAGACAAGCCACAATATAAAAAAGCGCCATCACAGGAACGACTTTTCCAGCGACTTTGGCGATCGATTGAATACCGCCAATGGTGACAAAAGTGACTAGGATAGTCAGTACAATGGCGGATATTTCACGAGGAATTCCCAAAGAGATCTCGCTTGCATCAAGAATCGCGTTGACTTGTGGAAAAGTACCAATGCCAAAGCAAGCAACCCCGAGCGCAAATACGGCAAACAAAACGGCGAGTGTTTTGGAACCTACACCATCTCGCAAGTAGTACATGGGCCCGCCAACCATTTGGCCTTTGTCATCGACCTTACGATATTTAACCGCAAGTAAGCATTCCGCATATTTGGTTGCCATACCAAATAAAGCGGCTAGCCACATCCAAAATAAAGCCCCGGGCCCGCCGAGTTTAATAGCGGTAGCCACACCGACAA
>NZ_NBUS01000041.1:176056-180866 GCF_002749895.1 Vibrio fujianensis
ATTACCTGTACCTATGGTTGCCGAAAGCGCCGTACATAACGCCGCAAAACTAGAGACGTCACCCTGCTTATCACCGGGTTCTTTACTGAACACCATTTTTATAGCTGAAGGCAAACGACGAAACTGAAGAAGGCCTAGCCGAAAAGTAAAATAGATGCCTGTGCCAACGAGTAAAATGAGAAGGGGTGGCCCCCAGATAAAGTGATCAATGGTTTGTAGCAGTGATTGTAGGTTACTCATGTATTCCCCTTAATAAGTAATATCTAAGGAGAAGAGGAAAGGAATAAAGCATAACGCTCAAAAAGCAAGCCATAGCGGCTTGTTTGAAAAATGACCTTTCACTCCTCTGTCCTTTTGCCTGAGAGTTTCACTCTGCAATGGTGTGAACCAGCAGAACTTGCTCCTTCGGCGACCGATTCAACGGTTCTCTCCAGAGGTTCCTCCAACTACAGTCCTCGCAATTCTTCTAAGAAGAATAAAGCACCTGAAAGATTTACTTCTTCGGCGGGTTTGCTTGGCCTATATGTTACATATAGGTTAACAACCTCTCTCCTGCAGTCTTCAACGGAACAATTATCTGATATGGTGATAATTTGCTTGGCGATATTAACGAAAAAAAATTGTGATGTCATCTACAAATATAAAGTAACAGGTAATTGATTGGTCAGATAAACGTTTGGTGTGTAAATTGAACAATTTATCGGTCAGATAAACGTTTGGTGTGTAAATTGAACAATTTATCGGTCAGATAAACGTTTGGTGTGTAAATTGAACAATTTATCGGTCAGATAAACGTTTGGTGTGTAAATTGAACAATTTATCGGGCAGAGAAGGGTAACTTCTTGATCCTGAATACAGATAATCAACTTTTCTCTGACTATTTAGACGTAATCAGTGGTATAAAATAGCAAGGGTAAAACGAATTAACGTGACGTGCCTGCCAGAGAGTGTGCATGAAGCAGTTATAAGCAGTGTGGTGTTGTGATAAAAACCAATAATACCGACCTGCTTTAAGTCGAACGGAGTGTTTATGCCTAAGCTTAAATAAGTTAGTTAAACAAGAAACGAGGGAGTGAGTTATGGGTAGACTAATCGCAATTGGAGTATTGATTGTGTTAGCGTTTTTACTTATTCGTTATGGAACGAATGCCAAATTCCAAAAGTGGATAGTGATAGTCTTACTTAGTGCTTTTGCTCTCTATACCGTCTCACTGGTTGTCACTGAATTGATCCGCTGATGTATCGTTGGGAGTTTATGTGAATCAAAAAAATCAAGATGAACATGATGTCGTTATCATCGAAGAGCGTGATAAGCGCAGTTATTTATACATTACGATTGCCGCAATCTTAGGCCTTGCCTTGGGAGGACTGATTGGCTCGAGCTTAACTGCTACGAAATGGGAAGTGAACTACTCAAACTTACAAGTGCAATTTCAGCAATGGAAAGATGAAATGCAGCAGCATAATGTTGTCACAGCTCAAAATTCAGAGCAGTTAGCACAACAATGGCAAGCGAAATTGCAATCACAATTAGAGGCTCAGCAAAAAGAGTATCAAACCAAACTTCAGCAGGTTGAGAAACAACTGGTGGAATTGGAAAAAATCAACCTTTCATTAGAGCAGCAGTTAGATAAGCAAAAAGATGCATTGCAGAGTGCAGATGCGCAAAATTCTCGTTTAAATCGGCAAGCGGATATGCAAGCCGTTCTGTTTGAACGTTCGCGTGAACTGTTTCAAAAAGAATTGAAAGTCAAACAGGCGATCGTGCAGTTACAGCAAGAACAAGAGCAATTAGCTAAAACTGCAAAGGAACTTAAAAAAGAGTGCGATATTTATCTACAAGGACAGTCTTGGGATGCTAAATCGGATGCTTGTGATAAGCAAGATGATGCAAACTCGAGACTTAGCCAGATAGCGCAGATGCTTCGAGTCCATCAAATGGATTTAGAGCAAATTAAGTCTTTATCGGAAGATTTGGGCTTGTAATAAAGAATCCAGCCGAATAAATAAGGCTGGATTCTTTATCTATACATCGGTGACCTGACGCAATTAGTCACGAAAGTTATTGTATTGAAAAGGTTGTTCTAGTTCAGAGTCTCGAAGCAAAGCGATCACTGATTGTAAATCATCTCGTTTTTTGCCTGTGACTCGAATTTTATCGCCTTGAATAGCAGCTTGAACTTTCAATTTGGCATCTTTGATCATTTTGACCACTTTTTTTGCCAGTAATGTTTCAATACCTTGCTTTAATATCACCTCTTTATACCATTTTTTGCCGGAGTGGACTGAATCTTTCAACTCCATCGAGCGAACATCAACGCCTCGTTTGGCTAAATTATTGCGCAAAATATCCATCATTTGGTTCAGTTGAAATTCACCTTCCGCGACTAATTTTACGGTTTGCTCTTTAAGTTCAAAGCTTGCTTCTACATTACGAAAATCAAAGCGAGTGGCCAGTTCTCGATTAGAGTTATCGACCGCATGACGCAATTCGACGTTATCAACTTCTGAAACGATATCAAAAGAAGGCATGGTTTGTTTCCTTATTCGTTACAAGTTCGTTTTATTTTTACCGCTTTTGCTAATCGGGCGATCATGAGGTTCGTGTCTTCCCAACTTAAACAAGGGTCGGTAATCGATTGCCCATAAGTGAGATTATTTAAGTCACCCATCGATTGATTGCCTTCGACAATAAAGCTTTCGGCCATGATGCCAGCAATCTTGGTACTGCCTGATTCCAGTTGTTGGCAAATGACTTCTGCAACCTCCAACTGTTTACGGTGCTGCTTTTGGCAATTTGCATGGCTAAAATCGACCACTAGGCGTTGTGGTAACTCAAATTGAGCCAATTGTGCACACGCATGCGCTACTGATGCTTGATCAAAGTTTGGTCCGGTTTCGCCACCTCGTAAAATGATGTGACCAAATGGATTACCACTCGTACGATAGACGGTCATTCGCCCATTTTTATCAGGTGAATAGAAATAATGAGAGGCTTGAGAGGCTCGAATTGCATCAATAGCGATTTTTATGTTGCCATTCGTACCATTTTTAAACCCGACTGGGCAAGATAGCGCGGATGCCATTTCTCGATGAATTTGTGACTCCGTTGTACGTGCTCCAATGGCTCCCCAACTGATAAGATCGGCAATATATTGCCCAGTAATCATATCGAGAAACTCGGTGGCTGTAGCTAAACCAAGTTTATTGATCTCTAACAGTAATTGTCGAGCTTTGTTCAAACCATCTTCCAAGGCATAAGAGCCATCGAGATTGGGGTCAGTGATCAAGCCTTTCCAGCCGACGACCGTACGTGGTTTTTCAAAATAGGTACGCATGACAATGAATAGCTCATTATCATATTTTTTTTGAATTTGGCTTAAGCGAAAAGCGTAGTCGAGAGCGGCCTGAGTATCATGAACGGAACAAGGGCCAATAATCACCAGTAATCGATCATCTTTGCCAGTAAGAATTTGCTCTATTTGTTGCCGTGAGCGAGCGATACGATCTGCGATATCATCGGTGATAGGGTGAGCCTGACTGAGCTCAGCCGGTGTGGGCATAGGACCCAAGGCTTGGGTGCGTAATTCATCAGTTTTCAGTGGCATAAGATTGCCTGTTCTTTTTATTGCGAAGCGCTAAAGATAACGAATTTACCGGTCAGAATAAACCACTTAACACAAAAGGGCGTGATACAATTTACTTTTCGTTTAATTATTCATTTAATATGAATAATTATTTAATTTATTTACTTGTTTTTCTTGCTGTATATCGGTATTTTCAAGTCTATCAATTTAAGGATGAACGGAGCTACCATGAGTTTACAGCAACCACTAGCGATCGTGCCAAAATTGGCACAAGGAAATACATTACCTCAAACCTCGCCCCAAACCGCGAGTGATGATTTGTTTGTTTCTCTTTCTGAGCTTATTGCTGATAGTGTTTTTTATCATCCGGCAGTGTCTTTTGAGGATGCTTCAGTCACTGAATTAGAAAAAAACTCGTTGTCGGCATTATTAGATGGAAAAACCATCGAAGCGCATTTTGTGGCAACCTTAGTTAGCCGGATTGAAGAGGGAATTCGTCCGTTCCATAAAGTGATCCGCATCTGTTTTAGTGGAGTAGACAGTGCACAATTTAAAACATTAATTGGTGGCGAACGTGAGCCAGTAGAAATGAATCCAGCGATGGGCGTACGTGGTGTTTCTCGGTTTGCTTCTGAGGCGTATGCGAAGGCATTTAATTTAGAGTGCCAAGTCATCAAAGAATTACGCGATAAAGGCTACCATATTGAAATTGTTGTTCCCTTTGTTCGAGCATTGAGTGACGCAGCAACTATCATTGATCGTCTGGCTGAACAGGGCCTGCCGCGTGGGCTTAATGGCTTGAAAGTTTTATACGCTTGTCATGTCCCAGCTGCTGCAATCTTGGCTGAACGTCTATTGCAATATTTTGATGGTATGGTGATTGATTGGCAGGATTTAACACAATTTACTTTAGCTGTTGATAAAGACAATCGTGAGCTTGATTATCTTTATAACCCAGATAGTGAGGCGATTATGTTGTTAGCAGAAACCGCTATCAAAGCCGCTCAGCAAGCGAAAAAGCCTTTATTAGTGGTAACTCATGCACTACAAGCTTACCCTAAGCTACAAAATTTTTTAGCAGAGAATGTGCACGCTGAATCGATTTATAATTTTTGAACCGCCGCCCACCGGTTTTCCCGATGCATTGTATGGGCATCGGGATAACTAAAAAGTGATCAAGGCAGTGGAATTAAAGTAGAACCGCCTCATTTTTTAACATTCTG
>NZ_NBUS01000041.1:180876-181179 GCF_002749895.1 Vibrio fujianensis
TGACATTTTTCTTGGCTTGGAATTTACTGGTCTGACAAGTCAATGAGGATGTGTGGTTATGCTTTCAGCACTTACTAAAGCAAATTTTTATTTAAATTATTTTGGTTTTCTTAAAGTCCCTTTAATTTGGTATTGTCGGCCAAAAATTCTCTCGCTTAGTGCTCAAGCGGTAGAAGTTTCTATTCCTTTAAAGCGACGTAATAAAAATCATCTCAACAGTATGTATTTCGGTGTATTGGCTGTGGGTGCTGATGTGGCTGGTGGATTTATGGCGATGCATAAAGCCCAATTGCGTGGCCAACC
>NZ_NBUS01000041.1:181189-186140 GCF_002749895.1 Vibrio fujianensis
CACTGGCGTTTAAAGGGGTCAAAGCGGAGTTTTTTAGGCGTCCTGAGGCTACAGTGCATTTTCACTGCGATCAAGGTAAAGTGATTGATGAAATGTTAGATCAAACCATCGCAACAGGACAGCGAGTAAATAAGGCGATAAAAATTATCGCCACATGCCCGTCGCTGCATGGCAATGAGCCAATGGCTGAGTTCTGGCTGACGTTATCACTAAAATGCAATAAAGCTTAGTCTAATGTTATTGATTCGATATCTACAATTTTGCTTCGGTTCAGAACGATTTTCCAACGGTAATAAACCGGAGGATGTTGATGATCATCTTCTCGCACGATTAAGTTAATGAGATGGCGTTTTTCAACGGACTCTCGGCTGACTTGGCCGTTATTAAGACGATAAATTCGGTTAGAACCTTTATCCATTAAACGTGTAATCGGCCTGAGGTCGATCATCATTGATTCTCGAGTTTCTTCATAACCGCTCATAAAGCGCGAGGTGGACATTTCAACCTTAGAGCAGTAGTGCAAAATTTGTTCTTCTCGTTGAACCACTCGTTTCTTTCTTAGTTTTTTAATTTTTTCCGGTAAAGTGGATAAGTTTCGATAATCGAGCCACTCATCTTTTTGTCCTACCTGTTTCGCTGTACTCGGGTCAAAGTAACGACGACGCCATTTAGGCTTACCTTTACGAATCCAGCGCCAAAGCATATCACGTAGATCATCTTTGAATATTTCGCGTAAAGCATAAATGAAAGACATGGCAATAATAAAAGAGGCGGTAATTTCGCCCCAATAATCACGAGCTGACACCGCAGTAATGGTCACGATGACCATAATTAAGCCGGTGGCTACGCCTTTAACCGCTCGCTTCATATTATTGCCCAAGGAGGTGACTTTCTCATTGAGAATAATAGGATGCTCAATGAGGCGGCGTAATAAACGCATTTTATTGCTTAATCGCGTGATATCCGTATCAGCCTTCGGCGAGTTGTAATGATTGAGTGCTCGGTGTGCTTGTTCTTTTTCTACTAAAGTGATCAATCGCTCTTTGATGGTTTTATAATCACTGTCGCGGGTTAAATGAGCAATAATAGAAAGAAACTTTTGTTCAGTATACCAAGAAAGATAGTTATCGATATTAGCGTAATAACGCTTGATGCTTTCTTCGTAAGGAATGGTACGTCTCAAACGTTTAAGGATATCAAGCGATAGCTCTATCACAGTATCGACCTCATCTGCTGTAACGTTGTCACTGTTTGAGTTGAGCTGACTTACCGCTCGATCTAAAGCGATCACGTATTGATAGGCAAAAAGACTTAAGCTGACACGATATTGAGTGGATGAAAGCCGGCCTCGTTGTGCCAAGCGACTGTGTACCAGAGGAAGCAGAATTTTATCGCTGTAATAGGAACGCTTTTGATGAATTGAGCTATAGAAAAACTCAGATTCAGACATCACTTCCGGTGTTAAACCGAGTTCTCCTGGAATAAATAAATAAGCATCGAGATCCAGTTTTTTACTTTTTGACATTTCGGTTGAAATTTTTAAAGTAACCGCGTCATGCTTATCTACAATGATCAACGAAAGCTCCTGAAAAATTACTGAATTTTATCTTTACAATAGGGAGAAAGCATACCAGAGATCACGTATAATCTCTGCAAATTTGCTGTGAGACGTTTTACATGATTAACATTGGCCAGATTAATAGTTTAGAAGTCGTAAAGATAACAGACTTTGGTGTCTTTTTGGATGCGGGAGAGTTTGGTACCACACTGTTGCCTAAACGATATATTCCAGAAGCGGTTGAATTAGGGCAGTTTATCGATGTGTTCTTATTTTTGGATTCAGAAAACCAACTGGCCGCGACAACAGAAATGCCGATTGCACAAGTGGGTGAATGGGGGTTAATGCAAGTTGTCAGCGTTAACAGTACTGGGGTTTTTGTGAGCTGGGGAATTAAAGATAAAGATCTACTGGTTCCTTTTAGTGAGCAGCGCGCCCGTTTTACTGTCGGACAAACGATTTTGGTTTATGTCTATATCGATAAAGCTTCAGGGCGGATAGTTGGAACCACAAAATTTAATAAATGGCTGGATAAAACGCCAGCCCACTATACTCGTAACCAACAAGTTGAGCTTTTGATCGCAGAGCGTTCTGAACTTGGCTATAAGGCAATTATCAATGGTTCGCACTGGGGAATGATTTTCCCTTCCGATGTGTTTGGAAAGTTATTTATCGGTAAAAAGCTTAAAGGGTACATCAAGGGGGTTCGTCCTGACGGTAAAATCGATCTTGCCTTACAAAAGATCGGAGTAGAAAAGATGGATGAGCTCAGTTCAAAGGTGCTAGAAATATTAGAGAAAAAGGGGGGATTTTTGCCTTTGTGCGATAAATCATCTCCAGAAGCTATTTTTGCTACCTTTCGCACCAGTAAAGGCACGTTTAAGAAAACGATTGGTAGTTTATTTAAGCAAGGTAAGATCATCATTGAACAAGATGGTATTCGCTTAGTGTAGTGTCTAATGATAAAAAAAGGCCCGAAACTCAAGGTTTTGGGCCTTAGGGGAAGTTAGTTCATAAGGGAACAGCATTACTCTCTGAATATCTTCTTCGTTATTCGAGAATAACAACCCAAGTATAGTTCATTTTTTGAAGATCAGGATGCAGGTTGGCTTCTTGGCTTCACCATCGCATTGCCTCGTGGACTAAAATAAGTTTTTATCCTTGACTCGCTCTCTTGGAAGTCCATTTTTAATTCGGTTACTGACCCATTTACCTAATCCGATCGCGTGCCCTTGGTAAGAGACGATCACTTCACCTTGGTTTTGACTCTGCTCTGGGCGGATGTCTCTGCCCATAAACCACTCCCTTGCTTGTGCTTTTGTTAGTTCTATACGATGGATATTATGGCCAACTGCCAGTGTGGTCGCTAGTTGGTGCTGCCAGCGGTATCCATGTTTATGAGTCTCTGCGATTTTAATGCCCATGCGAGAAAACCTGAGTTCACCTAGCATGGGTTCTAATGCCGTGGGGAATAGCCAAATATCATTATCTCGTAACCAGAGACTGGTTTCGTTGGGGAGCGTAATCCCTAAAGACGTTTTTAGTTGTTGATTTATTTCGGCACAAATTTTAGCGTTGGCCTTTTCAAAAGGAAATTGGCCTAAGCGCTTTTTCACTTGTGGTGAAGGTACCGCAGCATTTTTTCTTATCCTAGCAACAAAAAAACCTTCACAATCATATATTTGAGGAAATATATGTAAAAATCCCTCTTCAGTGATGGCATGAGAAGCTTGTTCAAATAGCGAATCTAGCCGTTCAAAAGTCACTGCATCACCATAGGTTTTCTTTAAATGCCAGCATATGTCTTGGTTTTCTTCGCGGCTTAAAGTACAAGTAGAGTAGACCATGATACCGCCCACTTTTAATGCTTGAAACGCACTTTCAATTAAGCTTTTTTGGGTACAAGCAATAGAAAGTACTGAAGATTTACTCCAATTTTTCATCGCATCAGGATCTTTACGAACGGTTCCTTCTCCCGAACAAGGGGCATCTAGTAAAACGGCATCAAACTGTTCTGGCAACCATCCCCCAAAGACTTGGCCATCAAAGTTGCTTAAAGCAACGTTTCTTATTCCGCAACGCTCAATGTTAGCATGAAGAATTTTTACCCGGCTGGCAGAATATTCATTGGCGACTAATACACCTTGATTATCCATTAATGCCGCCATTTGAGTCGTTTTTGAACCAGGCGCTGCAGCCATATCTAATACCGCATCAAACGTTGCGGTTTGCTGCATAAATAGGGCTGAAACGGGCATCATTGAGCTGGCTTCTTGAATATAAAACAATCCCGCCATATGTTCTGCTGTATTTCCAAGCGGAACTTCACTTTCATCAGCGGTGATCCAAAACCCGCAATCACACCAAGGTATAGCGTCTAATTGCCAGCCTTTACTTTGTGCCTGCTGCATAAAATCTGACACCGTGATTTTCAACGTATTAACTCGAATGCTTTTTCGTAACGGCCTTTGGCAGGCTTGAATAAAGTCAGACAGATTTAAATGGGGAGGAAGAATTTCGGCAATAGTGGTAAGAAATTCTTCGGGTAGGGCAACGTTGGAATGCAAAACGGAGTCTCGTTTGAAAATTTAAAGGCCATAATTATATACTGAACACGGTCACAGGAGAAGTTTCAACCCATTCATGGTCATGGTTTTCATGGTCATGGTTTGGGAATGGCAGTTTTCCATTTTTTCCAATCTTTTTGTGCATGTGGATGCAAGTAGAAAGTGTGCCCTCGTGGTGCTGGCTCGAATAATGTTTGATGATCTGGGGTTGCAAAGGCGATACCCCCGCGGACCAAACTATCAAAAGTCCCTGACTTAATATTAGCGCCAGATAAACCGATAGAAACATCCATGCCGGAGGTATTCCAGAACACGGTATTTTTACGAACCAGATAGGCATATTGCGGAGCGATTTCTATCGTGGAGATCACCCGATCAGCAAGAGAGCCCAGTTGGATATCAATAACTTTCCCCACCTCCATGCCTCGATAACTGACTGGTGTATCGATCGAAACAGAGCCTTTTTCTTCACTTTGTAGAGTAAATTGAATGCCTTCGGGGTGATAGGGGCGAGTCGCTAAGGTAAATGTGTGCCTCTTGTTTCCACTACCGGGCTGAACTTCAATGGTTTTGACGAGCAAGCTATCTAAATTGGTAATTCCATTGAAACCCACTTTTACCTCTGCGACCCAAAAAGCGGTATTGGTGCGAGTAATAAAAGAGGCATATTTCGGTTGGACTCGTGCAGAAATTGTCACTCTTTTATCCGTAAAGCTAGGTGAAACAGCCATCACTTCACCAATTTTAACGCCTCGGTATTTGATCGGCGTTCCTTGGCTAATTCCTGGGTTGGTTGCTGCTATTAACGTTATCGACTCACCAAATT
>NZ_NBUS01000041.1:186324-187377 GCF_002749895.1 Vibrio fujianensis
ATCGATGAGGTGGCGATATTGATCATCGATGTTAATTACAATCTCAATTCCGTTAGGTGTGAGAATAAAGCGTTCGACTTTACCAACGGTTAAGTTTCGATACAGCAATGGCGATCCTTCATTCAAGCCATATGTACTTTCTGACAATAGTGTTATTTCGAGCTGTTGTGAGTACCTCTTAGCGTCGTCTTTTGCTCTTAGAGCGGTGAAATGTCGAGTGTGATCGCCCTGACCTGGGATCAATGTTAAATAATTGCCTTTTACCAGATTGGGGAGGTTTTCTATTCCTGAAATGGAAACGTTAGCTTCTTGCAAAATAAATCGACTACCGCGAGTCAACATCTGACTAAATGACGGTTGGATCGCTGCATGTGCGATAACGTGAGTGTGATCATCACTAAGTTGTAAACGTACGACTTGACCGATTTTAATCCCCTTATACATAATGGATGTACCGGATGGATTTATGCCGCTATTATCAGGTAAATGGATGGTAATCGGTATGCCAAGCCCGGCAGCTTTTAAGTCTTTGTAGAGTTTAAATTGGTGATGTTGTGCTACTTGCTTCCCCCCCTCCGAAGAGTCAACAGCAATGGCTCCACCTACCAGGGTACTTAAACTTTCTAACTGTATATCTATACCATGAACACCTAAATGAGCCCCGAGACCACTGACATTCCAAAACCGGCTTTTAGAGGTAATTAAATGACGATATGCTTCTTTGATTGACGCTTGAATGAGTACCAATTGAGTCTGTTGATCCAGTTGATAGCGAAACACTTCCCCGATAGGAATCTTCTTATACATAATTTGTGATCCGATCGATAATCCTCCTAAATCATCAGCGAGTAGAGAGATAATTAATCCGCCATTCGCGATTAAATCGGATGGTGCATTATCATCAGCAGCAAATACTTTTGGATGTTCTATTGGTTTTGATTCTGTATTACCGGGATGAATGGCAATGTAGTTACCAGATACGAGCGCATCAAGCCCTGAAACACCAGATAAACTCGCTGTCGGTTTGACGAGCCAAAAACGTGTTGAGCTCGA
>NZ_NBUS01000041.1:187387-191073 GCF_002749895.1 Vibrio fujianensis
AGTAACGTTGTGGCTTCTGGATAGATCTCGGCGTCAACGTAAATACGATCAAGTTCTGGGGCCAGCTTGATCGCTTTTATGATCCCGACTTCTAATCCTTGATAACGAATTGTTGTGCGACCAGCGATCAGACCTTGAGCATTAGAAAAATAGATCTGAATACGTTCTCCGGAATCATGAATAGCTTTTGTGATAAACCAAGCAGCCAATAAAACGGTGATAATGGGTAATATCCACAACGGGGAAATCCCTGTATTCCGCTTAATTTCAGGAGAGTAAGAGATGGGCTGCTTATTCATCAGAAGACTCACTATGATTTGTATTAACCGCGATAGAGTCCCATATTAAACGGGAATCTAGACTTTCAGTCGCCAGCATGGTCAAAATAACAACGCAGCCAAAAGCAACCGCGCCGTATCCTGGTGTAAAATTAAGCAATTGGCCATGGTCAATCAAAGATAGCATGATAGAGATAACAAAAAGATCCATCACCGACCACTTACCAATCCACTTAATGATGTAATAGATCGTCATTCGTTGACGATGATAACGAGTACAGTGATATTGAATAGTCAGAAGTAGATAAATCAGCGCTAAAATTTTCACAACTGGTACCACAATGCTGGCGATAAAAATAATAGCGGCAATAGCGTACATGCCATTGTTGATTAAAGTCACAACGCCGGAAAAAATAGTATCCTCTAGCCGCTGGCCGTGACTAATGAAAATAGAGATAGGAATAACATTGGCAGGGATAATTGCAATGGCGGCCAAACAGGTATAAGCCCATGTACGTTGAATCGATAGTGGTTTTCGGTAATGGAGTTTTTGGTTACAGCGTATACAGTACTCGTTTACGTCTTGAGACAAGTGGCAATAATGACAATGCATGCGTTTTTGACTCAACTTAGGATAATGACTTTCTGGCTGCCACGCTTCCCAATAGCGTTGAATACTTATTCTACTGATTAACAAAATCGTTAATATTTGTAGGAGCAATAGGCTGTAAAGCGCAGGCCCAATAAAAATATCGGCATAGTCGATTAGCTTAAAACAAGTAACGGCAACACTGACCAGAAAAACATCAATCATCGACCAGGGTTTTAATTTTTGCATGGCGAGCAGTGAATAACGAAAGATATTAAACCAGCGATAATGCAGCGCGAAATGCGCCAGCATGATCGTCATGAGTATCAGTAATGGAGCCAAAGAGCTACAAAAAAAGACCAGAAGGGCCAAAGCAGGGTAACCTTCAGAAGCGATAGCCCATATTCCAGCAGGTAAAGAAGCGGAGATCATTATTCCAAACAGTCGAATGGTTAAAAAGTTAAACCAGTGTGCGAGGATAAGTAGTAGTAGGCAGGTTATTGCAAGCGCAAGGTTTCCAGATAATGAAGGATGAGTACCTTGATATAACAGCGAGCCGCACCGGGGACAATAGGCACTTTGCTTTGGTTGAATGGCAACACGATAAACGGCAAGCTCACAGCCCTGGCACAATTGAATCTGTGTTTCTTTATCTTGCATGTTGACGGATACTTTTATTTGCATAAATAGAATCCAAATTTTCTCGCCGAGTGAACAATCACAGTATCAAGTGTAGTTGAGCTGAATTTATTGGTAGAGAAAAGTCTCACTATCTTTAGAAGTGATAGCAAATAGAAAGTGATTTTCTCTTGAGTTTTTTAAATCGAGCAGATAAAAAGAGTAAATAACACCAACAATGAAGCCAAGATGACTTGTTTTATCTTGATCATGGCTGCATCTTTTTTAGCACAACTCTTTAATGGAAAATGGTAATGAACATAGAGGACTACCAACGCTTAACTCAGCAAGCGATCGCCTTATTGGAATCAGAATCCGATTTAGTCGCAAATCTTGCCAATTTAAGCGCACTATTGAATATGGAGCTGGATAACATTAATTGGGTTGGCTTCTATTTATTACGCAACGATGAATTGATATTAGGCCCATTTCAAGGCCAACCTGCTTGTGTGAGAATCCCTGTTGGTCGAGGGGTTTGTGGCACCGCGGTTGCGAGCAATACGGTTCAACGGGTGGATGATGTCCATGCTTTCCCTGGACATATTGCCTGCGATGCCGCCAGCCTTTCTGAGCTGGTTATCCCTTTTTCTATCCATCAGCAAGTGGTCGGTGTTCTCGATATTGATAGCCCAATGACTGCGCGTTTTTCACCAATCGATCAACAAGGATTGGTTTTTTTAATGACTGAAGTAGAAAAGGTGCTCAATTCACATGCGAACAAAGCATAATTTCGCCTTTGCCTGTGGTTTTTCGTTGTCAGGTCACTATAATACCGAACATATTTATATTTAATGCTCCGCGGGCCAGCCGCATCAACCAGGAATCCTCATGGAAAACACTGAAAAGTTAAAAAACAGCAAAGAAGTGATTGCGTATATTGCTGAATGTTTCCCTAAATGCTTTACTTTAGAAGGTGAGGCAAAGCCTCTTAAAATTGGTATTTTTCAAGATCTTGCTGAACGTCTTAATGATGACCCTAAAGTAAGCAAAACTCAGCTTCGAGCTGCGCTAAGGCAATACACCTCGTCATGGCGTTATCTACACGGAGTAAAAGCTGGTGCAGTTCGGATTGATCTTGATGGTAATGCTTGTGGCGAACTAGAAGAGCAACATATTGAACATGCTCAAACCGCATTAGCTGAGAGCAAAGCTCGAGTGGATGCTCGTCGTAAGGAGCAAGCAAAAAAAGCTCGTGAGGAAGCGAAGGCAAAACCTAAAGCGAAGAAGCCTCAAGCTCGTCGCCCTCAGGGCTCTGCAGCAAAAAATGAGAAAAAACCAGTTGAAACACGCGCTTTACAATCTGATGAACTCAGTGTTGGTAAGCAAGTTAATGTGAACATGGGTAAAGGCAACATGGCAGCGACCATTGTTGAGATTAATAAGGAAGATGTGCGTGTCCAACTCGGTAACGGCCTACAAATGGTTGTGAAGACGGAGCACCTGCGCGCATAAAGGAGATATTCCTACGCATGAAATGCCGTTTAAAATTAACATCAATTGCTGCTAGCTTACTGCTGGCAGCCTTTTCTGTTCAGGCTATTGAAGCCAACCTCAAAATTAACGATCTTCCTCATTTAACGCCAGAAGTTCAGCATGAAACGGCGAGTAAAAGAGTGACTTCGCGTTTTACTCGTTCTCATTATAAACATTTCTCTTTAGATGATGCGTTTTCTCAAGCAATTTTTGCACGCTACATTGGCATGCTAGATTATAACCGTAACTTGTTTACTCAAGCGGATATTGATTCTTTTAAAGATTGGTCATTGCAACTGGATGATCAATTAAAAGTAGGTAATAACCAAATAGCCTTTGATCTTTATAATCTATCCATGCGTAAGCGATTTGAGCGATTTCAATATGCGCTGTCGTTACTAGATAAAGAAATTACTTTTGATTCAGATGATGCGATTGAGCAAGATAGAACCCAATCACCTTGGCCGAAAGATCAAGCCGAAATTGATTCACTTTGGCAAAAGCGAGTTAAATTTGACGCACTCAATCTGAAATTAGCGGGTAAAACATGGCCTGAAATTCAAGAAACGTTAGCAAAACGCTACAACAACGCGATTAAACGTTTGACCCAAACGCATAGTGAAGATGTTTTTCAGGTCTACATCAATGCTTTTGCGCGCCAAATTGAT
>NZ_NBUS01000041.1:191083-199858 GCF_002749895.1 Vibrio fujianensis
CACATACCAGCTATTTATCTCCTCGTAATGCAGAGCAATTTCAGTCTGAAATGAATTTATCGTTGGAAGGTATTGGTGCCGTACTACAAATGACCGATGATTATACCGTAATTCGCTCTCTTGTTGTTGGTGGGCCTGCCGCAAGTAGCAAACAGCTGAGTGAAGGTGATCGAATTATTGGGGTCGGCCAAGAAAAAGGTGAAATGGTTGATGTCATCGGATGGCGTTTAGACGATGTGGTTCAACTGATTAAAGGCCCAAAAGGCACGAAAGTTAAGCTACAAGTTTTACCTGAAGGGAAAGAGGCTAAAAGTTACATTGTCACTATAGTTCGCGATAAAATTCGTTTAGAAGATCGAGCCGTCAAATCTCAAATTATTGAAAAAGACGGTAAAAAAATAGGCGTATTGGAAGTTCCTAGTTTTTATGTTGGTCTGTCACAAGATACAGATACCCTCATTTCTGAACTAAAAACGGCTGGAGTGGATGGTATTATTGTTGATCTTCGCAACAATGGTGGTGGTGCTTTAACGGAAGCAACGGCACTTTCTGGACTATTTATTACCAGTGGCCCTGTGGTACAAGTTCGTGATAGTTATGGCAGAGTTAACGTTAATAGTGATACGGATGGAAAAATCAGTTACCAAGGCCCCATGACGGTATTAATTAATCGTTACAGTGCATCAGCCTCAGAAATATTCGCCGCAGCAATGCAAGATTATGGACGTGCGATCATTCTTGGTGAAAACTCCTTTGGTAAGGGGACGGTTCAGCAGCACCGTTCTTTAAATCATATCTATGATTTATTTGAACAGGAGCTGGGGTATGTGCAGTACACGATACAAAAGTTCTACCGAATTGATGGTGGCAGTACCCAAAATCGAGGCGTGATTCCTGATATCATCTTCCCAACGCCAGTCAATGCTGAAGAAACGGGGGAAAGTGTAGAAGATAACGCACTGCCTTGGGATAGCATAGACAAAGCTCAATATGACAAGTTATATGATTTTACAGCACAGCTTCCCAAACTGATTGAGCAGCATCAAGCGCGAGTGATGTCTGATCGTGAGTTTGGTTTTATATTGCAAGATATTGAGAAATATAAAGCTGAAAAAGATGATAACCTATTGTCTTTAAATGAAAAAAAACGTAAAGAAGAAATGGAAAAAGCAGACCGACAACGTTTAGAACGGATTAATATTCGTCAAAAATCTTTGGGGTTAACACCATTTGCTAAGTTGAGTGATGTACCAAAAGATTATGAAACGCCTGATGCATACCTGAATGAATCTGTCTCGATCATGGTGGATATGCTTAAGCTGTAATACGTTTGATTGATAATGAAGAGTGGACTTTATCGTCCGCTCTTTTTTTATCACAACCACTTAACTTACTATCGGTTTGAAAAGTCAGTCACGGTAGTATTTGTGTATCAATATGAGGCAAAACCAGGTAAGAATAATCGTATTTTTTTTATCTAGGGGGTTGTTATTAACCCTGACAGGCTTAAGATCACAAGATAATGATAACGGTGATGAACTTTATCAGTCACAGTGATTACGTCAAAAAGGATCCCGACCATGGCGACAAGCCCGCAAGTAAAATATCGCAAAGATTACCAAGCCCCTACGCACACCATTAGTGAGATTGAGTTGCTCTTTGATCTCCATGATAACCAAACTTCCGTGACCGCCATTTCTCACATTCAGCAGCAGTCAGAAAGCTCAACGTTAGTACTTGATGGAGAAGCGCTTATTTTACAATCGCTCCAAGTGAATGGTGCAGATTGGAGCAATTATACTCAGACAGAATCAAGTTTGACGCTTTATCAACTGCCAACGCAGTTTACTTTGAAAATCATTACTGAAATTGATCCGCAAGCGAATACCGCGTTAGAAGGTTTATACAAGTCTGGTGGTGCCTTTTGTACTCAGTGTGAAGCTGAAGGGTTCCGTCGTATCACTTATTATCTTGATCGACCAGATGTACTGGCTAAATACACAACAACCATCATTGCTGATAGAACGCTTTATCCATTCTTATTAAGTAATGGCAATAAGATCGATCAAGGTGAGTTAGAGAACGACAGACATTGGGTGAAATGGCAAGATCCGCACCCTAAGCCCGCTTATCTATTTGCGTTAGTGGCGGGAGATTTTGATGTATTACGTGATCAATTTATTACGTGCTCTGGACGCAAGGTTGAGTTAGCGATTTTTGTTGATAAAGGCAATTTAGATCGTGCTAACCATGCCATGGCATCACTTAAAAACTCAATGCGTTGGGACGAACAGCGCTTTGGGCTGGAATACGACCTTGATATTTATATGGTCGTTGCGGTTGATTTTTTCAACATGGGAGCGATGGAAAATAAAGGATTAAATATTTTCAACTCCAAATTTGTGTTAGCTAATGAAAATACTGCAACTGATACCGATTACTTAGGTATTGAGTCGGTCATTGGACACGAATATTTCCATAACTGGACGGGAAACCGAGTCACTTGCCGCGATTGGTTTCAACTGAGTTTAAAAGAAGGGTTAACCGTTTTCCGAGATCAAGAATTTTCTTCAGATCTCGGTTCTCGAGCCGTTAATCGTATTCATAATGTCCGTATTATTCGTGGGCCACAATTTGCAGAAGATGCAGGCCCTATGTCTCACCCAATTCGCCCTGAGAAAGTGATAGAAATGAATAACTTCTATACCTTAACTGTATATGAAAAGGGCAGTGAAGTCATTCGTATGCTACATACTTTACTCGGTGAAGACGATTTCCAGAAAGGAATGAAACTTTACATTGCACGCCATGATGGAACCGCAGCTACCTGCGAAGATTTTGTGCTTGCGATGGAAGAGGCCAGTGGTATTGATTTACAACAATTTCGTCTTTGGTATAGCCAATCGGGCACCCCATTACTCAAAATTAGCAGCAGTTATCAAGCCAGCTCATCAACTTATACTTTGACGATAGAGCAAACTACCGAACCAACGGCGGATCAACCTTATAAGCAACCGCTACATATTCCGTTGGATATTGAACTCTACCAACAGGATGGGACGGTTATTCCGTTACAATGTAACGGAGAGGTGATTCATCATGTGTTGAACGTTACTAAGTCAAAGCAAACTTTTGTTTTTGATCAGGTGCCAGAAAAGCCGATTCTCTCTTTGTTACGTGAATTTTCAGCGCCAGTTAAACTTGAGTATGATTATACCGATCAAGAGTTGAGCTTCCTTATGGTGCACGCAACGAATGATTTTGCACGTTGGGATGCCGGACAAATGTTACTGGCTAAATATATTCGGACTCATATTGAATCGATACAGCAAGGAAAGATGATTGAACTCCCAGATAGCGTGATTGATGCCTTCCGGGGGATTTTGCTCAACGATACATTAGAGCCAGCCTTTATTGCAGAAGTATTGACTTTGCCGAATCATAATGAGGTATCTGGTTGGTATAAACAGGTCGATGTGGATGCTATCGCGCAAGTGTTGCATCAATTCAAAGTGATTTTAGCGACGGAATTAGCAGACGAGTTGAGTGCGATTTACCATTTACTGAAACAAGAAGAGTATTCGATTGCTCATGCGGCGATTGGCCGACGTGCTCTACGCAATACCTGTTTAGGGTATCTTGCTTATACTGAGCAGGGTGAACGTTTAGTCAATCATCAATACCAGCAAGCGAATAATATGACCGATACCATGGCGGCCATGAATGCCGCCAATAGTGCTCAGTTGCCATGTCGAGAAGCGTTAATGAATGATTTTAGTGCTAAATGGCAGCACGATGGCTTAGTGATGGATAAGTGGTTTACGCTACAAGGGACAAACCCTGCTAAAGATGCGTTATTGGTGATTAAAAATACCATGCAACATCCAGCGTTTAGCATGAAAAACCCTAATCGTATTCGCAGTCTTATTGGATCTTTCTTAGCGATGAACCCGGTAAGATTTCATGCAAAAACAGGAGAAGGGTACCAGTTTGCTGGCGAGATCTTACGTGAATTAAATACCAGTAATCCTCAGGTTGCTTCACGGTTAATCGATCCATTACTTAAGTTCCGTCTATATGATCAACATCGACAAACCTTGATGAAGAAAGAACTCGAAGCATTAAAGAACTTAGATAATTTAGCCAACGATCTTTTTGAAAAAGTGACCAAAGCGTTAGATTAATAATAAAAATGAGTCGCACAGAGTCGGTACTATGCTTAGCATGAGTACCGACTCAACTGTGGTGCTGAATTGGGCTATGAATCATTACTTTTTTACCCTCAATATCTCTTATCAAACTTTTCTCGCACACTATTCAGGTGCTGCCAGTCACGTCATTGTCATGACTGATAATGGCCTTAAGCTGCAATTGTCTGCGGCAAAATTACGACCATTTCTTAGCCAACTTGGCATCAAAGGACGATTTCGTTTAACGACGGATCAACAGCATAAATTTGTGAAGCTCGAAATGCTGTGATTGGGTAACGAACGTAGCCAACACCCCTGCAGCTTAAAGTGGGAAGGATATATAGCTATGTGAATTGATATACAGCGCACAGTCTTAAACATTTCACGACCAGTGATAGGTTAGGATTGTTAACGTTCAGTTAGCAAATCTTTACAATATTCATCGCATTACTGTAAGCAGCAACTATGCTTACAGCATAATCCTACTTATCTAATATTCTAATATTTGGAGTCGTTTATGACTGTGCGTGAAGGTTTGATGCCGGTTCTCCTAGAAAAAGTGTATCAACTCATTCAAAACCAACTTGATCCTGCCCAACAGCCCCTAGTTACTCAGCTTGGAGAACATCTATTTAGCAATGTCGCACAAGATGATCTTACCAAGCGAAATGAATCCGATCTTTATGGGGCTTTAGTTAGCCTTTGGCACCATATTACCGAGAAAGATTCACAAGCATTGTCAGTCCGCGTGTTTAATCCCACAGTGAGTAAGCATGGTTGGCAATCGACTCACACGATCGTTGAGATAGTTTTACCCGATAGTCCATTTTTAGTTGATTCAATTAAGATGACGTTAAGTCGTTTAGGATTAACGTGCCATTTGATGCTCAACGGCCCCACTCATATTGACTATGATAAGCAGGGAGGAGTGCAAAGTATCCATCAAGGAAAAGGTTCACTCCAGTCGTTATTCCATATTGAAGTAGACAAGTTAAACACCAAGCAAGACATGCTTGCACTGCAAAATGAACTAGTGGGTATGTTGAGTGATGTTACCTTGGTTGTACGTGATTGGAAGCCAATGGTCAGTCAACTCCAATTGGTCATCAACCAACTTGAACAACAAAAAAAATTTATTCCTGTTGAGTCAGCCCATTATCAAGAAACGTTAAATTTTTTACGTTGGCTCGGAGACCATAATTTTACCTTTATGGGGTATAAAGAGTTTGACTTAGTTAATGTGGAAGGGGATACCGAGTTGCACCCCACCCAAGAAGTCGGGTTAGGTCTATTTTCAGAGATAAAGCGGGTTCGGAAAGTGAAGCTGGCTCAATTTTCGGATGCTGCCCGTTTAGAAGCCAAAAAACCATTTTTACTCATTATTACTAAAGGCAATAAACAATCACGCATTCATCGACCCGCTTATACCGACTACATTGGAATTAAAAAGTTTGATCAGAATGGTCGAGTCATCGGAGAGCATCGTTTCACCGGCTTATACACCTCGGCGGTTTATAACCAAACGGTAGAAAGCATTCCCCTTATTCGAGAGAAAGTGCAACGTATTTTGTTGGCCAGTGGATATCGAGTCGGGTCTTATGCCTATAAAGCGTTACATAATATTTTAGAAAATTATCCCCGCGATGAACTGCTACAAGCCAATGAAAAAGAATTATTAGCCGTAGGGATGGGAGTGGTCCAAATGCAAGACCGAGATCTTATCCGACTTTTTGTACGACGAGATCCCTTTGGACGCTTTTTCAGTTGCATGGTTTATGTGACCAAAGAGCGTTATAACACCGAGCTAAGGAAACAAACCCAGCGGATTTTGAAAGATTATTTTGGGTGTGAACAAGATGTTGAATTTACCACTTATTTCTCAGAAAGTCCCTTAGCAAGAACCCACTACATCGTGCGAGTGGATAATAATAATGCCAATATTGATGTAAAAAAAATAGAGCAAAATTTAATGGAAGCATCAACCAGTTGGGATGATCGACTTTCTCAAGCGATAATCGCCAATTTTGGCGAAAGTCACGGGCGTCCTCTCGCTAAAGCCTATTTAAGCGCTTTTCCTCGATCTTATAAAGAGAGTGTCATGCCCGGATCCGCCGTCTCTGATCTTGAACGTCTAGAAGCTTTAAATGAAGAGCATAAATTGGGAATGCTCTTTTATCGACCTCAAGAAGAGCAAAAAGACTCAAAAGCGGTTCGACTTAAACTTTATCATCGTGATGAGCCTATCCATTTATCCGATGTGATGCCGATGCTAGAAAACCTGGGTTTGCGGATTATTGGGGAATCTCCCTATGAGATCAAAAAAAACCATGGACAAACGTATTGGATCCTCGATTTTTCCATGCTTCACAAAAGTAATAAACAAGTGGATCTTCGTGAAGCACGAGATCGCTTTCAGCAAGCATTTTCTGCAATTTGGCACGGTGAATTAGAGAGTGATGGATTTAACCGTTTAGTGTTAGGCGCATCATTAACAGGACGGGAAGTGTCTATTTTAAGGGCTTATGCACGTTATATGCGTCAAGTTGGTTTTCCTTTTAGTCAACAGTACATTGAGGAGACGTTAAACCATTATCCAGAGTTAGCTCAAGATCTTGTCGCCTTATTTATGTGTCGCTTTGATCCCAGTTATAAGGGGAGAGAAAAGGGACAAGCGAGATTGATCGATCAATTAACCGAGCAATTTGATCATGTTGAAAGCCTTGATGACGATCGTATTTTACGACGCTATATGGAAATGATTTGTGCGACCGTTCGCACCAACTATTTCCAGGTAGATCATCATAAAAAACCAAAAGCTTGCCTTGCTTTAAAGTTTACGCCACGCGATATTCCAGATATTCCAGCCCCCGTGCCAGCTTTTGAAATATTTGTTTATGCCCCGGATATTGAAGGTGTTCATCTCAGAGCTGGTAAAGTGGCTCGTGGTGGACTACGTTGGTCGGATCGACAAGAAGATTTCCGTACCGAGATTCTCGGATTAGTCAAAGCCCAGCAAGTCAAAAATACGGTGATAGTGCCTGTCGGAGCCAAAGGTGGTTTTATTTGTAAAAGACAGCCTTTATTGAATCATCGAGATGAAATTTTTGCCGAAGGCCAGCGATGCTATAAACGGTTCATCCAGTCGTTATTAGATGTGACAGATAATATTGTCGACGGAAAAATTGTTTCTCCCATTAATGTGATTCGCCATGATGAGGACGATCCCTACCTTGTTGTTGCCGCTGATAAAGGAACGGCTACATTTTCAGATTTAGCAAATGCAGTATCAGCCGATGACCACTTTTGGCTAGGAGATGCCTTCGCATCAGGAGGATCAAATGGGTATGATCATAAATCCATGGGGATCACCGCAAAAGGTGGTTGGGAGTCGGTCAAGCGTCATTTTCGTGAATTAGGGATTAATTGCCAAACGACAGATTTTACAGCAATTGGTATTGGAGACATGGCAGGGGATGTGTTTGGAAATGGAATGCTCCTTTCTCAGCATATTCGCCTGCAAGCGGCGTTTAACCATGCGCATATTTTTATTGATCCGAATCCCGATGCTGATGTCAGTTGGCAAGAGCGTCAACGTTTATTTCAACTCCCTCGATCCAGTTGGGAAAATTACAATCCAGCCTTAATCTCTGAAGGCGGAGGGGTATTTTCCCGTAAGGCAAAATCGATTTCTCTTTCAACTCAGATGCAAGCGATGCTAGCAACCGAAAGGCGTTCACTTGCACCAAATGAATTGATCAAATTGATCTTGAAAATGAAGGTCGATTTACTGTGGAATGGTGGTATTGGCACTTATATAAAATCATCTAACGAGTCGCATGCCGATGTTGGGGATAGAGCCAATGATATGGTGCGTATTAATGGCAATGAGGTGCAAGCTAAAATTATTGGTGAGGGCGGCAATTTAGGTATGACTCAGTTAGGGCGGGTTGAATACGCCTTATCTGGAGGCCGTGTTAACACCGACTTTGTCGATAATGTCGGTGGTGTTGATTGTTCTGATAACGAAGTGAATATAAAAATTCTTTTAAATAGTTTAGTTGCTCACGATGATTTAACGGTAAAACAGCGTAATCAACTGCTTGAATCGATGGAAGATGAGGTGGGGCAGATTGTTATCCAAGATGCCTATACACAGGCTGAATCGATTTCTGTGACTGAATTTCTTGGTCTTGAAACGGTAAAAGAGCAGATTCGTTTTATCCATCATATGGAAAAAGTAGGCTATTTAGATAGAAGCTTAGAGTATATTCCAGATGATGAAACATTGCTTGAAAGAGAAAAACAAGGGCAAGCGTTAACTCGTCCAGAGCTTGCCGTTTTAGTCGCTTATGGAAAAATGCGCTTGAAAGAGGAGCTTGCCTGCGATGAGGTCGCGAATGATGAATTTCATGCTAAGCAATTGATCGATTATTTCCCATCAAAGTTACGCGGTCACTATGCGCAAAAGATGAAACAACATCCTCTACGTAAAGAAATTATCGCCACGGCATTGACTAACCAGATGGTTAATGAAATGGGCTGCAACTTTGTCACCCGTTTGCAAGAAGAGACAGGAGCTAAAGTC
>NZ_NBUS01000041.1:199868-205005 GCF_002749895.1 Vibrio fujianensis
TTGATATTGTTAATGCGTATTCGGCCGTTCGTGAGATTTATCAATTAGAGAAAGTGTTACAAGAGATTCGTGGACTCGATAATCAAGCGGTAAGTTCAGTACAATACGATATGATGTTCCAAGTTCGTCGAACATTACGCCGTTTATCTCGTTGGTTATTACGCAATCGAATAAATCAGTCTTCAGTTGTTTCTGTTGTGGAGCATTACCAGTCTGATGTGCAAAAGATCGCTCAACAATTGGATCTGGTACTAGTCGAAAGTGAAGTGCTAGAGCACAATACTCTTGCTGAAAGCTGGATAAATCAAGGGGTCAATCATGAATTAGCCCATTATGTTGCGCGCTTATCTAGCTTATATTCTGCTTTAGACATTTCTGCGGTTTCACACGAAAAACAGGTTCCGGTTGAGCTTACGGCAAAACTTTATTTTAATTTAGGTGATCGCCTATCATTACATTGGTTTTTGAAACAAATTAATCACCAGGCCGTCGAAAACAACTGGCAAGCGTTAGCGCGAGCGGCATTCAGAGAAGATCTGGATTGGCAACAACGTCAATTAACCGCGCAAGTTTTGGCGTGCTTCAGTCACACTGACTCGTCAGATGTACTCAATGCACTAGAGCAATGGATGCAAAATAATACTAATACTTTGCAGCGTTGGGACAATATTCTTAATGAATTTAAAGTTGGAGCAGTACATGAGTTTGCTAAATTTTCGGTTGCCATGCGTGAATTGATGCTACTGAACTTAAATTGTCAGGGCGTAGAATAAGCATTGAATTGTTAACCGATTAAGTCAATAATAACGCCCCGTTTATTCGGGGCTTATTTTTTTTCGGAGGCAGTATGCTTTACCGCTTAGCCAGAGCTGGCTTTTTTCAACTGGATGCTGAAAAGGCGCATGATCTCGCCATTCAAAATTTCAAACGTTTCACTGGTACACCTCTCGATCTCTTCTACCGTCAACACCTTCCTCAACGTCCTGTTGAATGCATGGGGCTTACCTTCAAAAATCCAGTGGGCTTGGCTGCTGGGCTTGATAAAAATGGTGAATGCATAGAAGCATTTGGAGCGATGGGATTTGGTTTTGTTGAAGTTGGAACCGTGACTCCTCGCCCTCAACCGGGTAATGACAAACCGAGGTTATTTCGCTTAGTGCACGCGGAAGGAATCATCAACCGTATGGGGTTTAACAATTTAGGTGTCGATCATCTGGTTGAGAATGTTAAACAAGCAAATTATGACGGGATTATCGGCATTAATATTGGTAAGAATAAAGACACGCCGATAGAAAAAGGGGTAGAGGATTACTTAATCTGTATGGATAAGGTTTATCCTTATGCGGGTTATATTGCGATTAATATCTCATCGCCAAACACGCCAGGATTGCGTACGTTACAATATGGTCAAGCTCTTGATGAACTATTGGCGACACTTAAAGCAAAACAAAATGAACTTGCCGAACAGCACAATAAGTATGTTCCGTTAACATTGAAAATTGCACCAGATTTAACCGACCAAGAGCTAAAACAGATTTGCCAGTCGCTACTAAAGTATAAAATAGACGGAGTTATCGCGACGAATACAACCTTAGATCGAACATTAGTCGAAGGGATGAAGTTCGCGAATGAGGCTGGTGGACTAAGTGGGCGACCATTACAATCTCGTAGTACAGAAGTGATTAAACTTCTTTACCAACAACTTGGTGAACAGATCCCTATCATTGGTGTGGGGGGGATAGATTCTTATGTTTCAGCGAAAGAAAAATTGCTTGCCGGAGCTAAGTTAATTCAAGTTTATAGCGGATTCATTTATCACGGGCCTAAGCTGGTGAGCGATATTGTTAAAAATTTATAATTCATTGAGATATTTTATAAAGTGACAAGGTGACTTTCAGAGGAGATGAATCATTCATTTCCTCTTTTTTTTTATGATGTCCTTCCTAAAATGGCACTAATAGGTAATAAAGTCGTTTACCTCATCGTTTGATTATTCCAGTAAAGTAAATAGAGAGCCAGAATAATGCTAAAACCCAGTGATAAATGGCGTTGGTACTATTCAGATAGCGAAGGCTATTTGATGCTCGATCTCGGCGAGGAGATGGTGTTTCGCACCAATCTTAGTCGCAATTTACTGGTTGATTGTGCGTTTGCAGAAAATCATTTTTCTGTTGATGATGCATCGGATTACCAAACCTATAAAGAATGTGTTAGTGGTTTAGATCTGCCGGAACCTCGTAAAGTTGAATTAGCCCTGTATTGTGTGGCAGCTAAACGGTTCCATAAGCCGGTTCAACCCAGAAGTTGGTTTTTCGATTACCAGCAATCGGACGATGAGCTTGCGCCTCAAGAAGGCGATATGGTCAGTTTACTAAATGGCCATAATCAAGGGTATTTCATTGTTCTCGAAGTAGGAGAGAGCGCGAGCTTATGTGCATTGGTTGATCTGCAACCATTTATTTTAACCGGCTCTAAAACCTTAGAGTTTGGACAAGTGATTAAGGTGATGCACGACAGAATGGCATTAGCCAATCATATTTTACAACCAGAGTCTGTGGCACTGGTTGGTTAATTTTACCTAACTGTTTTCGTTCCTTTGTTTCATTTCCCATCGGCATCTCGCCGATTTTTTTTGCCTACCGTTCGGTCTCTCGTTTATAACACAGTTCAAATTTGGTTAAAGAAGGCGATATTCTACGCATTTTTTCTTTTCTTTTTTTGTTAGATGTGACGCATAGCTATGATAATTCTAGCCAAAATAAAGGAAAAATTCCCTTTTTAGCAACGTTTGTTGTTAAATTACAGCGACTTTATGTGTTTGGTATAGTCCAGATTTTAAGTGAATAAATACTCACTTCTCATGCGAAGCACTAAGAAGGATAGATATTTATCAAAGAAACTAAAAAGGCTGAGTCAGTATCGTGGTGATTTTTACTCAAATTGAAAATGTGATTGCAGCATGAGATTTAGGCAAAATTAAATGACTTAACTGTTTAATGATTAAGCAGACTAAGAGTTTTTTGTTAAAATCCGTTGTTTAGCTTAGCCATGGGCTTTAGTTGTCAGCTATAATCTGAAACCATTTTTAGCAGTTAAAGAACACTATGAATCAATATCTAGCGGTGACCTCCAACGGTCTTGAGAATCTATTAGCAGAAGAACTTACCCAACTTGGGATTTCTGACGCCAAACCTGTTCAAGCAGGGGTTAAATTTACTGCCTCTAATGAATGTATTTATCGCTGCTGTTTATGGAGCCGACTTGCTTCTCGATTCGTACGTGTTGTTGCTGAATTTACTTGCCAGAATGATATGGATTTATACCTATCTGCCGCAGCGGTGAACTGGGTGAACCACTTTCATAGTTCAAAGAAGTTTGTGGTGGACTTTAATGGTACTAACCGTGAAATTCGTAACAGTCAATATGGGGCGATGAAAGTAAAAGATGCGATCGTAGACTGTTTTAACAAGAAGAATCTACCTCGGCCATCGATCAGTAAAGATCAACCTGATCTTCGGGTTCACGTCCGACTCCACAAAGAAAAAGCCTTACTCGGTATTGATATGGTTGGGGCAGGGTTACATATTCGTGGCTATCGTCCTGAATCGGGGCGCGCTCCTTTACGAGAAACACTCGCGGCCGCCATTCTTCTTCGCAGTGGCTGGCAGCCTAGTCGAGCATTGCTCGATCCTATGTGTGGTTCTGGTACCTTATTAATTGAAGCGGCGATGATGGCGGCTAATATTGCTCCAGGCTTAAAAAGAGCCAAATGGTGCTTTGAAGCTTTAGAAGACTTTCAACCTGAGCTCTGGGCTGAGATAAAATCAGAAGCGGCCGTTCAAGCACGCAAAGGTGTCAAAAAAGCTGACACTAAGTTTTTTGGGGCCGATAATGACCCTCGTGTTCTGCAAATGGCAAAAGAGAATGCCCGACGAGCCGGGGTTGATGAACTGATTCAATTTGAGTTAGCTGATGCGGCAAAACTGACTCGTCCACAAGGGTTTGAGCATGGTGTGATCGTATGTAACCCACCTTATGGTGAACGGCTAGGTACTCATCCTGGTTTGATTGCTCTCTATACTGCCTTTGGTGGGCAGTTAAAAGCTGAGTTTGGTGGTTGTCAGGCTTCTATCTTTTCCAGCTCTGATGAACTACTGAGTTGTTTGCGTATGCGGGCAGAAAAGCAGTTTAAATTGAATAATGGTGCGTTACCTTGTCACCAAAAAAACTACACGATTGCAGAGCGCGATACTTCTCAATTAACGGATTCATCAAGCCCGTCACTCATTGCCCCTGATTTCGCTAATCGATTGAAAAAGAACCTCACAAAAATCAGTAAGTGGGCAAAACGAGAAGGGTTAGACTGCTATCGGATCTATGATGCAGATCTTCCTGAGTACAACGTCGCGATTGATGTTTATTTAGATCAACTCGTTATCCAAGAGTATGCGCCGCCCAAAACGATCCCTGAAGAAAAAGCGAAACGTCGCTTAACAGACATCATTCGTGCGGCGATTCAGGTGACAGGCACTGATGCAAATAACGTGGTACTCAAAGTGCGTGAACGTAAGAAAGGCGCGGCTCAGTACCAGAAATTAGCCCAGCAATCTCAGACATTCACGGTGAATGAATATGGGGTCAAATTGTTGGTTAACCTGCATGACTACTTGGATACGGGGCTATTTTTAGATCATAAGTTAACTCGACGTCGTCTTGCACAAATGGCCAAAGGAAAAGACTTTCTTAACTTATTTGCTTATACCGGCTCGGCAACGGTTCATGCCGCTTGCGGCGGAGCAAAATCCACCATGACGGTCGATATGTCAAAAACCTACCTTGAGTGGGCGAAAGAAAACATGAAGCTGAATGGGCAGGTTGGGCGGCAACATCAGTATGAACAAGCGGACTGTTTACAATGGCTAAGCATCGCACAGGGACATTACGATTTAATCTTTATTGATCCTCCTACGTTTTCTAACTCAAAACGTATGGAGCAGACATTTGATGTGCAACGAGATCATATTCTATTGATGGAAAACCTTAAACGAATTTTACGCCCCGGTGGAACCATCGTATTTTCTAATAATAAGCGCCATTTTAAAATGGATATCGATCGGTTAGATGAACTTGATTTACT
>NZ_NBUS01000041.1:205015-214516 GCF_002749895.1 Vibrio fujianensis
CGCAGAATATTTCAACTCAGACCTTGCCGATGGATTTTGAGCGTAACAAGCAAATCCATAACTGCTGGTTAATTACCCATAAACCACAAGAGCAGGGGCGAGCGTGATTAGACTTTATAGCACCTCAGGTTGTCATTTGTGTGAGCAAGCTTATCAGTTGCTAACCAAGGCGAATATTGCCGATCCGATCACTATTGTGGATATTGCTTTTGACGATGAGCTATTCTCTCGTTACGGTGTCACTATACCGGTGATTGCATTCCAAGGCAGTGAACTTAACTGGCCTTTCGATTTTAATGAATTAACTCAGTGGTTAGAAAATAATGGCATTAATTACCATTCATAACGGGTTACTGGCGTTCGGTGACCATCCTTTACTGGATCATGCAGATTTTGCTCTGCAAGAAAACGAACGGGTTTGTCTTGTTGGCCGTAATGGTGCAGGGAAATCGACCCTAATGAAAGTGCTCGCGGGTGAGATCTTGCTCGATGATGGCAAAATGCAGGTAATGCAAGATGTCGTGGTTTCTCGTTTAGAACAAGATCCGCCACGTAACCAGCAAGGCAATGTATATGACTATGTGGCTGGAGGCTTAAAAGAAGCAGGAGAGCAACTTAAGATCTATAACGATCTACTTGATCTTGTGACTCATTCGCCAACAGACGCCAATATTAAGAAATTATCCACGGTTCAAGAGCAACTAGAACATTCTGGTGCTTGGCGCTTGGAAGACAGAATTAACAATGTGCTTACGGCGTTAAAACTCAATGGTCAAACGAAACTAAGTGAACTTTCCGGAGGTTGGCAACGCAAAGCGGCTTTAGCTCGTGCTTTAGTATGTGAACCTGACGTTTTACTCCTTGATGAGCCAACCAACCATTTGGATGTCACAACCATTGAATGGCTGGAAGGTTTCCTTAAAGATTTTCGTGGTTCCATCATTTTTATTTCTCACGACCGTACGTTTATTAAAGCAATGGCCACTCGTATTTTGGATTTAGACCGAGGAAAACTGAACTCTTTTCCTGGTAACTACGATCAATACTTGGTTGAAAAAGAAGAGCAATTGCGTATTGAAGAGATGCAAAATGCTGAGTTTGATAAAAAATTGGCTCAGGAGGAAATCTGGATTCGTCAGGGCATAAAAGCGCGCCGAACACGTAATGAAGGCCGAGTGAGAGCCTTAAAGCAGTTACGACAAGAGCGAAGCGAGCGACGTGAAGTTCAAGGTAAAGTGAATCTTAAAATTGATGATGGATCCCGCTCAGGAAAAATTGTATTTGAAGCGGAAAACCTTAACTTTTCCATTCAAGGCAAACCGATTGTTCGTAACTTTAGTTTTAATATTATGCGAGGTGATCGTATTGCACTGATTGGTCCAAATGGCTGTGGGAAAAGTACGTTACTTAAGCTGTTACTGGGTGAGCTGACCCCTGATAGCGGTCGATTGCACTGCGGGACAAAATTGGACGTCGCGTACTTTGATCAATATCGTGAATTACTCGATCCTGAAAAAACTGTGATTGATAATTTAGCTGATGGAAAACAAGAAGTGACGGTAGCTGGGCGTCAACGTCATGCCTTAAGTTATTTACAAGATTTTCTTTTCGCGCCAAAGCGGGCTAGAACACCAGTCAAAGCGTTGTCAGGTGGTGAGAAAAACCGGCTATTGCTAGCGAGAATTTTCTTAAAAACCAATAACTTATTAGTACTTGATGAGCCCACTAACGATTTAGATATCGAAACATTGGAACTTTTAGAGGATTTACTTGCCAACTATCAGGGCACATTATTATTAGTGAGTCACGATCGTGAGTTCGTTGATAATACAGTGACGACCAGTTGGATTTTTGAAGGTAATGGACACATTGAAGAGTTTGTAGGTGGTTATCACGATGCGCAGCAGCAGCGTCAACAAGTGCAGCAAGCTCGTGCAAATGAAGGTGTGAGGCAGAAACAAGAGCAATCGGTTGAGCCCCCTCTAAAAGCCACATCACCAAAGCCTAAAGCGAAGAAGTTATCGTATAAACTACAACGTGAGCTGGAAGCTTTGCCGGCCCAGCTTGAACAGTTAGAAGAACAAATTGAAACGCTACAGTTAGAGGTCAATACTCCCGACTTTTTCAGCCAAGCTGTAGAGATTACCCAACCCATTTTAGAGAAGCTGGCTGCTTATGAGCAGGAGCTTGAAGTTGCTTTTGAGCGTTGGGAAGAGCTTGAAGCGATACAACAGGATAGTTAATGAAACGAATGAGTAGTAATACGTTTAAACGGACGCTGATTAGTGCCGTCATCTTATCTTCAACCTCAGCCTCAGCAGCACTGTATCAAGTGGTTGAGGTTAGCCCATCAACAAACTTGGATTATAAAAGTAGTTATGGTGTCGCCATTCAGCCTGGTATGGTGAATGAACCATTAGGTTGCTTTGCCAATGGAGCAACAGATTGTGCATCATCGTTTAAACTTGCCGGTGAAACGCGGTTAATGGAAACTCATGATGGTGAAGCGATAGATGGCCTTAGCTACCGAGAAGCAGTGCCGTTTAGAATTGATAATACCTTCGTGTATATTCAAGAACTGCGTGATTTTGAGCGTTATTGTAATAACGAGTTACGTTATTCTACTTGTGAAAGTTGGGCATCGATTCGTTGGAATCTTTGGCACAAAGAAATCAATGGTGAGCAAACACCAAATGCCATCGCTTTTATTGAAGACGAAGGGATAGCAATTGATGAAACCAAGAATGTTGTTGTCAATAGTTTGACCGAAGCTGGAAAACCGGTCGGTATTGTTTCTGACCTCGGTAATGTAACAGGATATAGGCGTAACTCTGTCACTGCACTCGTTGGTACTCAAGATGTCGACCTTGGATTACAAACTCGAGCTTGGAAAACGGATGGTACTTATACTGTAGGCAGTGTAGCAAGCGGAAAAGTAAATAATGAAGGGGATTTTTATATTTCAAAAGGAGCGATTTGGAAAAATTTGAGTCCTAAAGACAGTATGACATCGTTACCTTGGGGGGCTGGAGTTTCTGAACAAAGGGATCAACGTCTCGCACAAGCTAGCTTAAGAGATTTTGTTATTTCAGGTGATAATAAAACACTTTATGCGGTTGGTTTTAACACCTTCTATGATAAAAATCATTATATGCAAGCGAGTATTACTCCACTAACCATTCAAGACGATAATTTAGCTCCAAAAGAAGCGATAGCTGTAAAAGGGGCGACGGTCTATTCTGGTGGCGGTACAAGTGGAGATAGAATCCACACCAATTCCCTTTTAACTTCAGTCAATGCAAATTTAATTGCAATTGGTGAAGCAAAACGAGCAACCGCAGAGAAAGGGGCGTATGCCAATCGATTATTTATTGTGCCGGACGTTTCCTCTTCTTCACCAACCGCTGCATTCTTATCGGGAGGCATTTTCTTTGAAGGTGCAGGGGGTAAAGCGGGCGCAATGAATAACTATAATGAAATGGTTGGCCAAATCGATGCCGATAATACTCGTGAAGTGAGTGGTAAACCACGTCGTAAACGTGGTTTTATTTACCCATATAATGGTAAGAATACCAATGATGAGCGCAAAAATATCTTTAATAACCAAGCTTGGTGGTTAGATGATCTTACCAATGGTGGTGAGTTCTCAAATGCCAATAACCAATATCGTATTATTGATGCAACTGATATTAATGATGCTGGTGTTATTGCGGCGAGCGCCTTTAAATGTGTTGGTGGTTATGATTCTACCGCTCATAATGCACGCTGTGGTAATGGTAAAACGGAAGAAACCACTGTGGCGGTTAAGCTTATTCCAATTGCTGGCGCGACGAGTGAAGATATTGTTCAACGTGGTACCGACGATCAATCGATTGATCGTAAAGGAGCAACGATAGGATTGTGGGCTTTGATGTTATTTGGGCTCGTTGGGTTCCGTAAGAAAGACTAGAAAATTGTTAAATAGGGCACAAGTTCACAGATTTGGACTTGTGCCTTTTTTATGCCTTGAGAAAGTCCATTTATTGGTCAATTCTTAATGGTGTGGTCATCAATTTGCCACATCGTTTTAATAGTTGTACGTTAAACACAAGTTACTGTATGAGGACTGCACTATGAAGAGACAAAAGCGTGATCGCCTAGAAAGAGCGCAATCTCAAGGATATAAAGCTGGGTTGAATGGACGTTCACCCGATGAATGTCCTTATCAACAAACTGACGCTCGTTCGTATTGGTTAGGTGGTTGGCGTGATGCTAGAGATGATAAAAACTCTGGTCTCTACAAATAATTTTCCACATACACCATGGATCTTAGCCCCGAAAGGGGCTTTTTGTTTTTATTACGTACTTATGGCTAATAGGCCCTAGTGCACTATAACTAATTTTATTGTTCTAAAATTAGGCAGCCGGATCGGCTGCCTAATTACCTTTAGAATGATGAAGTATCTTGAAAAAGACCAACTTTTAGATCTTTAGCCACATAAATTTCTTTACCATCCACTAAAACACGGCCATCAGCTAACCCCATGACCAACCTACGATTCACCACCCGTTTCATATGAATTTCATAGGTAACTTTTTTCGCTGTCGGAAGAATTTGCCCAGTAAATTTTACTTCACCGACACCAAGTGCGCGTCCTTTGCCTTTTCCTCCAACCCAACCAAGAAAGAAGCCGACTAATTGCCACATGGCATCCAGCCCTAAACAGCCAGGCATCACCGGGTCTCCGGGGAAATGGCAATCAAAAAACCAAAGATCAGGGGAAATATCCAACTCTGCAAGAATCAGCCCTTTACCGAAATCTCCTTCGGTTTCTGACATTTTGGTCACTCGATCCATCATTAACATATTAGGCGCAGGTAACTGAGGGTAGCCTTCACCAAACAATTCACCACGGCTTGAGGCTAGAAGATCATCACGATTGTATGAATCACGTTTATTATTCATTATTTTACTACTCCAATTTCCAATAGGAAGCATGTTAGTGAACAGGTGTACGCTAAACAACTCCGATCAGTACTAGACAAACCAGTTTTTGATTCGTTCCATGATTCCGTGTGATTGAATATGTTTTTCAAAATAAGCAATACGAGCCGCAATTTTGCTAATCACACTGTCTTCATCATCCCCTCTAAATGGTTTATTCATAAGTAAGGGAATGGCCTCATCAACAGTTGAGACAGGCCAAATAGTAAATTGGCCATTTTTTATACTGTCGATTACTTGAGGATGAAGAGCCAGATGTTTTAAGTTGCTCTTAGGCAAAATAACACCTTGTTGCCCGGTAAAACCTTGGTGCTGACAGACTCGGTAAAAACCTTCAATCTTTTCATTTAGCCCACCAACGGCTTGAACTCGTCCAAATTGATCCACGGCACCTGTGACCGCGATTTGCTGATCTATCGGATATTCAGAGAGCGCACTGACTAAAGAACAAAGTTCAGCAAGTGAAGCACTATCGCCATCGACTTCACTGTAAGATTGTTCAAAAACAACCGAAGCGGAGAAGGGTAACGGTACATCTAAGTCCAGCGCACTACTGACAAAAGCTTGCATGATCATCATACCTTTGGCATGCAGATTGCCACCCAGCTCAACTTTACGTTCTACATCAGCAATATCCCCATCACCAAAATGGATAACACACGAAATACGTGCGGGTTCTCCATAAGAAATAGGATGTCCTGCAACATCAATGACGGTTAATCCATTAACCTGACCTACTTGTTTTCCTTGTGTTTCGATAATCACCTGACCATCAAGAATATCATCTAACGCCCGCTCTGGAAGATAGGAAGCACGGTAATAGCGTGATTCGATAACTTGAATAACATGTGATTTTTCAATACTTTTTCCTTGAGACTCAATTGCTGATTCTTCAAGTAAAGCACGATGCCACATAAGGCAGAGTGGGGCATAGTGTTGATCTTCGGTGTATCTTGCCCCTGCGGTCATTACCGCTTCAATAGCACCTGAGGTTAATGTCGGTAGACGGTAACGTTCAATCATCCAGCGAAGATAGCCTAAATAAAGTGGCATAGTATGCTGATCGATTTTGATGTCTAATTCTAACTCACTAAATAAACATAAACCGGCATGAATATCTGAGTCCAAAAAATCAATGTCACCGAGTTGATGGCGATCACCGACAATAATCAATTTAATGTTATAAGATTGGCTGGGTAGCTCGGGAAGTAATGAACGTTTATCACAATTAATAGGAGAAATCGATTCACCAAGTACGGCGGATTTTAATTGTGGCCAGCAACGAGGATTTGCTAACAATAAATTAGCAGAAACAATAAGATAACCATTATTCGCTTGCTCTAATAACCCAGTGGATTGGCTGATAATCTGCCCATTTTCAGCTTTTATTTGGCCAAAAAGGGTGGACATATCCAAACTCTCTGTACGGACGATAGGCACTCCTAACCGTTTGTTTTGTATATGTTCTTGCACCAAAGAGCGGTAAACGGAATTATCTGGCGCATTAATTAACAGAACCCGGCTAAAACCCTGTATCTGTATGAAGCGCTCTATGGCTTGAGAAAGGCGATGCTGAGTTTGAAAAAAAGAATGTACCGGAATTTGTTCAAACTGGGCAAATAACAAGTCAAAATCGTCATACTGGGGCGTCACTAAACGCCAGATATCTTGTGTCATTGAGTCATCGAAGTGATTAAAAGAACTGAAATTATATAGAAAAATCTCCGCTACGAATAGCGTTGTTATTATTAATGATCTCTATCGTATTTTTGATTGAGAGAATTGAAAGTTAGCGCCGGCATGGTTACACTGTCACTCAAAATTTATACGGATTTGCCGAATATGAAATATCAACAACTCGAAAATCTAGAATCTGGTTGGAAATGGCAGTATTTAATGAAAAAATGGAAAGATGGTGAAGCCATTACTCGCCATATTGATCGCAGTGAAGCCGATGCGGCGGTTCTGCAGCTCAAAGCTCTTGAACACGAACCCACATTAGTGCTCGATTGGATTGATAAACATATGGCGCTTGCTTTGGATAATAAGCTTAAACAAGCGATAAGAGCGAAGCGTAAGCGGCATTTTAATGCAGAGCAGCTTCATACGCGTAAAAAGTCTATCGATTTAGATTATCGGGTCTGGGAGAAATTATCTCTAAGAGCAAATGAGCTTGGCTGCACCTTATCAGATGCGATTGAATATTTACTAAGTGAAGCCTCACGTAGTGAAAAAGCAAGCCGTGCTGTGACAAGTTTGAAAGAAGATTTAAGTAAATTACTATCCAATTAGGAACGAATAACATGATTTACGCCATCATTATCGCTGGGATTGTCATTTTTTGGTTGTTTGCTGTTGATCGACCCGTTTTAAGGGTGACATTTAAATCCGGCCAGATGACTACAGCAAAAGGGCATTTCCCTCCAACGTTTAAACACAATGTGAGTGATATAGCTGAATCCACACCTTTTGATGGTGAAATGAAGGTATATCATCAGAGAGCAGGAATGAAACTTGTTTTCTCTAAAAACGTTCCTAAAAAAGTTCAGCAACGGATTCGTAATGTTTTTCCTCATCAAGGTTTTAAAAGTCGTGGGAAATCAAAGAAAAGTCACTAAACGCATTTATTGAGTAACAACACTAATTTCATTTCCTTATTAAGTGAATCGAACATTAACCTAATCACACTCGAAAGACTGAATAAATCGCATATGATGTATTCAGTTGCATTTGATTAGGAGCGTCTGATGATAAAGAAAAGCGTCATGTTAGGATTGATATTAAGTAGTATGGTGATGTCGGCTTTTGCTGATGACGCTGAAACGAATCCAACAGCAAAGAAAATTAAGCAGCAACTGATTAAGCAGCTAAAAAAGGATCAGTTTTCATTATCTGGTTACTGTGACGTATTTATATATATGCGTCATGTCACTGCTAAAAAGGCAGAAGTAAGGAAAGCGACCTCGACGGGGTCATCACATCAATGCAAAGAGATCGAGCAATTGATACGAGTAGGAAAAAAGTATTCTTATCAACAACCGGAATACATTATTAGAATTCATATTGAGGATCGACACTTATAACAATTATTGATGATACTTCCTATGATTAGAGTTTAAATATCCCAGGATATCGATTACAACAAACCTCACTTTAGTACGCATTACGTGCATTATGTTAAATGTGATAACGTGGCTATAATCAATAAATGACTATTCCTTTCAAGCTTAGATGACTTCTATTCACTCGCGCTATTTTCCATTGAACATAATCTATTTACCATAAAGTATATAATTAGCTTTATTGTGTCATGGCTGACCAATAAAGCCAATTATGCGATACAGAGTAAAGATTAATTTCTTTGTAAATACAGAGTTCAGCTTCCTGCTAGTTTGACAACAAATCCTTTTTTCTCTAATAGCTGTTTTAATTTCTCACGCATATCACCTTGAATCTCAATCTCTCCATCTTTTAGTGAGCCGCCACAGCCGCAGCTTTTTTTAAGTTCCGCCGCGAGCAATTTTAACGGTGCATCGTCAAGGTCTAGTCCTTTTATGATTGAAACACCTTTGCCTTTGCGTCCTTTAGTTTCTTTATGTATGCGAATAATACCATCACCTTGGCGACGTACTTTTTTTTCTGGTTCAGGTTGAATACGGCCTGTTTCGGTTGAATATACCAATGTCATAACATTTTCTTACTTCTTTAGTTGAGTTTCCGCTTTTTGTTTAGCAAGCAGATGAGCTTCAATATGTTTTTGAATAGCAATTTTAGAACCTTTGATTAAGCGACCATTGAAAAAACAATACCAAGCATTCGCCTCTCCTGTATCATTTTTCAAAGTAAAACCATTAAACTGCTCTTGTGTAGGTTTATGACCCTCTTCGCGTGCTTTACCTACCGATTCAAATTCGCTTGGATCAATAATTGATGCGGTATCACACCACCAATCGATACTCTTTTTAACTGCCGCTAAGTTTCCGGTTAATACGTGTGTCTTTATTTTAACTTGCCAGACCTCACTGGAATTCGGTGCTGACTTTAAGGTAAATCCTCGGTAAGTTGCTATCGCCATAGAGATCCGCTTCTGTTTGTTATTGCTAATAGTTAAATAATAATTGTATCTGACCGGTTAGCAAGTATATTTATTGGTAATATCTTAAGTTATAGTGCATTAGTATGAAAAAAAACCTCACACCTCTCAGTAATGAAATTAAAATAAAACAAATGGTTGAACGGTTTCGTAATACGATTTCCACTGAGCAGATGGTTTTACTCACACAATCGTACTATAAGCACAACTCTTTGCTCGCTTTGACTAAAGACTGGAATTTATTTATTCAATACGGCCAACAACATGCTGTACAGATACTGCCCGCTTCAAGCTTAGTTGTTAATCAATTTATACATCATCAAGCCAAAACGAGAAAATATAACACCTTAAAACGTTACGTGGTAACTATAAGCATAGTGCATTACTTATTAAATCAGCCTGATCCCACAAACAGTATTCAGGT
>NZ_NBUS01000041.1:214526-216103 GCF_002749895.1 Vibrio fujianensis
CGTAATCAACTTCGTCATTTTCGTCTGGATAAAAAAGGAGAGGAAAAACAAGCAGAATCCTTTACTCGATTGCATTTGAATCGCTTGCATAAAAAATTAATACGTAGCAATAATAGTAGAGATATAAGAGACTTAGCGATTTATCATGTGATGTTTGAATGTGCGATGAAACGCTCAGAACTTAAACAACTCACAATTGAGCATATTGATTTAAATGAGATCAATATTCAATGTCTGAATATTGGTACGGAGCAATATTCACTATCTGCCAATGCTCAGTGCGCATTACTTAGATGGATAAAAATAGTTAATGAACCTAGTGGTCCAGTTTTTAGAGCCATCGATCGGCACGGCAATATCGCTCATCTACGACTTGATGACTCGTCTATCTTCCGTATTTTAAGGCGAGCCGGAGGGCTTCTTTCTCAGCCTGAATTACGTTTTTCCGGTCAGTCGACTCGTATTGGTGCGGTTAAAGAATTGGCTCGACAAGGGTATAAAACAAAAGAAATTCAACAATTTGGCCGTTGGTTAAGCCCTGCGATGCCAAATCAATACTTAGGAAATTTGCACACCGCAGAAGTAGAAAAGCTAAAGTTCGTTCGTTTTAAACCGTGCGAGTAAGCGATCGGTGAACGCAATCTGCTAAGAAATCGCTAAATTTATGTCCATTATGCTCTAGCATTTTAGGAAACATCGAAATCGGGGTCATGCCTGGAAAGGTATTCACTTCATTAAGATAGATATGCCCTTGCTCAGTTAAAAAGAAGTCGATTCGAGAAAGATGTCTTAATTTCATATGGATAAAGACTTTTTTAGCACATGCATGAATTAATGCACGTTGCTCTTCCGTGAGATTTTTTGCTTCGACTTCGGTTCTCGAATGACTATCCGCACTGTACTTTTCTTCGTAACTATAAAATGCATCATCAGGCGCAATGATTTCACCCGGTTTGGAAATATAAAGCTCACCACTTAACTCATATGCGGCCACTTCCAATTCGCGAGGTTTAACCGCTTGCTCAACAAGAACCTGCTCTGAGTAATGAAAAGCGGATTCCACCGCATGGCTCACTTGTTCTAATTCGGTCACTTTGTAGCATCCAACGGATGAACCTTGCCTAGCCGCTTTAATAAACAAAGCCCCCCACTGTTCAAACGCTTGCTCTGCATTTTTTTTCGTTGTAGCACTATTTTCGGTCAGAAACAGATAAGGCGTATTGGGAATGCCTAGCGCGTCATACCATAACTTCGAGGTAATTTTATTGAAGCTATTTGAGCTTGCTTCCGGTCCACAGCCTAAATATGGAATACCTGCTAACTCAAGTAAGGATTGAATATCTCCCGTTTCTCCGGGATAACCATGAATGCAGGGGACAACAAAATCAATTTTTTTTGACCAGTTTCCACCATTAAGTGAAGCAGTATTGATATCCAGTGAAACTAACTCATTAGACAGTGTAAACCAGCCTGTTGGTTTAATCTCCACACGAATCACATTAAAATCAGGCGTAAGCAAAAGTTGTTGCTGTATGTAATTTGCAGAAACTAAAGAAACTTCATGCTCCGACGAGCCA
>NZ_NBUS01000041.1:216113-223191 GCF_002749895.1 Vibrio fujianensis
CGCCGCACAGAAGTAAGATCGTTGTTTTTATCATTAAATTTGTCCATGACACCAAATTGGTTTTGTAACCTTGCGCTATGATAGACAATTAAAAACAGACGTGCACTATTGGGATAAATTAATTACCTTGTCCACGGTTTAACTGCCTAGAGAATAAACAGTAAAGAGACGGATAAAGCCTCTTCACTGAGTTGATAGTCCGTTGAAAACCAATATTTCTGATTAATTCAGTTTATTCAACGTTGGATATTCGGAATTTTTGATACTATCAAGGCTTTTTACAAATGGTTTGAGCGCTTTAAACTCTGCTGGAAGAGTCTCAATCGCTTGAGCGGCCTCATAACGGCTTGCATAATCTCCATACAATACGGTATACCACTTGGTACCATTGACGACTTTATAATTTTCCCAAATTGGTTGATCCCTTTTAGGGAGCTGGTTGGCAAATTGGTCCACTTTATTTTGTGACCCCACCGCTACAACTTGAATGGTAAACCCATAACGAGGATTCATTGCAGTTTGCTTATCTGTTGGAGCAATGATAGTAACGGCTGGTTTCGCCTCTGTTTGTGGACTGATTTTGACTACTTTTTTCTCTTCTGCCGACGCCATTTTGATGACATTCATTTCAACATTCTGTTCAGAAACACCTTCAGCGGTCCCTTGTTCCGATACCACGGGTTTTGGTACTTCCGCGACCGCAAACTCTTCTGTATGACTTTCAGTAGTGACATCAGTAATGTAACTCTCTGAGGCACAGGCTGCGAGAAGGACTGACAAACTGACTATTGCAACGTTTTTCATGGACTCATAACACTCTAAGTAGAAAGTAATGTAAATCATGCCGATAGAGAGACTCAGAATCAAGCACCCTCTGGCATAATCTCGGGTGATCCTGTGATTTATGACACAAACTTGTTTTCATATTATATCGTTATGATCACATCCATGTGAAATTCGCCAACAGGGATACGAAAAATTCACTAGGATAGATCCATCTGGCGCACTTTCGAACGATTTATCTCCCCACTAAAGTAGTGAGTGTCCCTCGCTTAAGGTGTAAGCATTATGAATAATTTGAGTCAGTTACTCACGCCAAAGTCTGTCGCGGTGGTTGGCGCTTCTGTCCGTACTTTTCGGGCCGGAAATATCGTGATGAAAAATTTACTACAAGGTGGTTTTGAGGGGGCAATCATGCCTGTTACCCCCTATTATCCTGCGGTTTGTGGCGTTCTGGCTTATAAAACTATCGATTCCCTTCCGGTTATTCCTGATATCGCGATTCTTTGTACCCATGCTTCACGGAATGTCACTCTGTTCAAGCAATTGGCAGAGAAAGGCGTATCTAATGTCATCGTTTTGTCAGCGGATATGTATGCCAACGATGCCCAAGATCATGAAATACAACAGCAATGCAACGATATAGCCAAACGATCAGGCATGCGAATACTTGGCCCTAATAGCCTAGGATTGATTCTTCCTTGGTGCCACTTCAATGGTTCTTTTTCTCCAGTGACAGCGATTAAAGGTAATCTTGCTTTTATTTCTCAATCGGCAGCGGTGTGTACCACAATTTTAGACTGGGCGAATGATAAACAGATAGGCTTCTCTGCTTTTGTTTCCCTCGGTAATGCCAGTGATATTGATTTTTCCGATCTGCTCGATTGCTTAAGCACAGACAGGCATACTGATGCTATTTTGCTTTACGTTGATACGATTAAAGATGCTCGCCGTTTTTTATCGGCAGCGCGTGCCGCGTCACGCAATCGACGGATATTAGTCTTAAAGGGTGGAAGAACGGCCGCTGGACGAAAAGCCGCCCAAAGACATACTGGCGGTGATAATACACTCGATAGCATTTATGATTCAGCAATTCGACGCACAGGGATGTTACGCGTGAATAATACTCACGAACTCTTTGCCGCAGTTGAAACCCTAACTCATGCCGTGCCATTAAGAGGGGAACGACTTGCCATTATAACCAATGGCGGCGGGCCTGCTATTATGGCCATTGATGCCTTACTTGAGAGAGGTGGGCAATTGGCTAAATTGAGCCCTGATATCTACAATGAGCTAAATCAGAACCTCCCTCCTAGTTGGTCGCACGGCAACCCAATTGATATCGTGGGTGATGCTGATGCTCAACGTTATATTACGGCATTAAACATAGTGTTAGAGAGTGATGACGTTGATGCTATTTTAATTATGCATTCTCCTTCTGCGATTGCTCATTCCCAACAAACGGCTCAAGCCATTGTAGAGGTGCTCAAAAATCACCCTCGAGCACGCCGATTTAATATTTTAACCAATTGGTCTGGTGAGCTTACCGCACGACCTGCGCGGCAAATTTTTACTCACGCTGGTATTCCAACATACCGTACACCTGAAAGTGCCGTTGTGGCTTTCATGCATCTGGTCGAGTACCGGCGAAATCAAAAACATTTAATGGAAACCCCCAGTACCGCTGAAGCGGTACACTCTTCTGAAGTTTCGAGCGCTAAAAATTGGATTGAAGAGCATTTAGTCGAACAACCGTCGATTCATCTTGATACTCATCAAATTGGGGCTTTTTTTAAATGGTTCCACTTTGCTGTACTACCAACTTGGATGGCTTCTGATGCCAGTGAAGCGGTTCATATTGCCGAGACGATTGGTTACCCGGTTGCAGTAAAGTTACGCTCGCCTGATATTGCCCATAAATCTGATGTTCAAGGGGTCATGCTTAATTTGCGCAACAGCAGTGAAGTCGCTAATGCGGCACAGGCGATTCTTGATCGTAGTCAGATATCCTATCCCTCAGCACGTATTCACGGATTACTTGTGCAAGCGATGGCGAAGTTAGCCGGAGGAGAAGAGCTGAGAATTAAAGTCAAACACGATACCACATTTGGCCCAGTCATATTACTTGGTCAAGGTGGCTCAGAATGGGATGAATCCATTGATGCCGAAGCGGCTTTACCTCCATTAAATATGACACTCGCTCGCTACTTAATTATTCGTGCGATCAGCAGTGGGAAAATTCGTTTGCAGAAACAGCCAACGCCTATTGATATTCATGGGTTATCTGAGTTTTTAGTTCGAATTTCACAAATCGTGGTTGATTGCCCACAAGTTTACGAACTCGATATTCATCCGGTTCTGGTTAATGGTGATCAATTCACTATTTTAGACGCCGATCTCACACTTAAACGTTTTAGCGGTGATGCACAGAGTCGATTAGCCATTCGTCCTTATCCTTCTGAATTAATTGATGAGTTTATAGACAAGGATGGCGAGCAAGTGATTTTACGACCCATTTTACCGGAAGACGAACCTTTGCATGCTGAATTTATTCAACGAGTGTCGAAAGAAGATCTCTATAAACGTTTTTTCTCTGATGTTGGGGAGTTTAACCATGAAGCGCTCGCCAACCTTACCCAGATAGATTACGACCGAGAAATGGCCTTTGTTGCCATTCGCCACCAACATGGCCAGCCTGAAATCATCGGTGTCTCACGAGCGCTCATTAATCATGAAAATAGTGATGCTGAATTTGCCATACTGATCCGCTCCGATCTCAAAGGTAAAGGGTTAGGAACCGTTTTGATGAAAAAAATTATCGATTATTGTAAAGGCAAAAAGACCTTACAACTATCAGGAATGACAATGCCAAGTAACCGAGGCATGCTCACTTTGGCACAAAAAATGGGCTTTAGTATCGACATTCATTTTGAAGACGGTGAAGCCAATATGGTGTTACCGCTTTCGAGTGGATATGCCCTTCCTACTTGAAATGGTAACGGTGTTGGCATTGGTTTACCCCAATCGCATCGTCTGTCTATGCTCATGGGGACTCCCTTGCCGCCTATCTGCAACCTTCAGTTGTTTGGGTAGCGGTATTTTTATATCGCCAAACCTTTAGAGTTACAGAACAGCTTCAAGTTGGGAGGATATCGCTCAAGCTTGATAGCACTCAAGCTCCATCGAGACAAGCACACTATCTATGATTTTTCGGCCAATTTTTTTTAAGATACTGTATACACCATGATTTTGCCTCACCAATTTTATTCCGCCGCCAAGCCAAAATAATATCGATGCACTTATCTTGACTGCCTTCAATAATTTTTAGTTGTCCGTTGGCAATCAAGTCTTCAGCGACCATTAAAGGCAAGGTACCAATCCCGAGCCCATCGATCAATGCCTGACATTTAGCATTAAAATTAGTCACCGTTAAACGAGGTTGTTTTTCAAGAATATTGACACTTATGGCTGGCTGCTCTCTTGCTGTATCAGCAATGGCTATAATTCGATATTTTTGCCGTGCTGCATCATCAAATACCCCTCGACGCTTATGAACGTAGTGTTTATTAGCCGCGACCCAAACTAGCGTCATTTTACCAAGCGGCTCAGCCTTTACATCGTGAGGCAGCACGTCGATTTTGGGACAAATAAGGAGATCCGCTCGATCCGTTGCTAGCGCTTCCCAACAACCGGCCAAAATTTCTTCTTGTAAGCGGATACGTGTTTTACTCACGTTGCCAAGCGCTTCAACTAAAGGGAAAAAATGGGTAATCGGAATAAGACCATCAAAGGCCAACGTAATATCGAGCTCCCACCCATGCGCCAAGAGCGTCGCATCATTGACCAATTTTTCTGCGGCGGCAAGCATCATTCTGCCTCGCTCAAGAATCAATACTCCCGCTTCCGTGAAGTTTGCCTTATGACCAGAACGATCAAAGATCATAATATCAAGATCTTGTTCCAATTTTTGAATTTGATAACTTAACGAGCTTGGCGCTCGATTTAGCTCATTGGCTGCCGCAGCAAAACTTCCTCGCCGATCAATCGCATCAAGAATATGTAAGGCTTCTAGTGTAATTGGACTTTGCAAAACGCCTCTCCTCACTTCTATCGAATCACCCATTGCCTACGACAATAAGTGCCTCCAATTTGTTGATATTTTTAATTATATTTTGCTGTTATTCGGAAAGAATATCAGGTTTTACCCAGACTTGGCTAAAATCAAACCATCCTAAGGCATTACATTTAGCGTTTTGTAATGAACCACATTGATCTTTGCTCACGCCCAACCAACAGTGAAACATTGGGATAATCTGTTGTTTCTCAATTAATGATTTTCCCAGTGTTTTCGCAGGGAAGCTCTCTCCCTCTTGAGCCCGCCATTGATCAACCAGTTTAGACCATTGGTTAAAATCATCACTTTGGCTCATATGTTCTATATCAGAATAATTGAGTAGCCAGCCAGCTAATGCATCGTCTCGGTGGTTCGCTATCCCCATCGCTTTAATCCAAATATCGACCTGATCAATGGCTTCAACCGTAAGCTCATATTTTATGAAATTCACATCAATATTATCGGTTTTTAAAATCTGTTGAATGACTTTTGCTAAAGTTGGAAACATCGGGTGTTTAGCATGATACGCAATCGTTACTGTACGCTGTTCTGGTGGTGAAATCGCGCTATTATTGGGGGTTTGATGATACCATCCTGGCTTTAAGCCATATGCGGGCAAAACACCCAATTCGATAACTTTTTCCTCTGGTAATAAGCGAAATAAATTCAACGAATTCAGTTTTTTTTGAAAATAATTCGCCCAGTGTATATTGGCGGCTAAACCTTTACGACGATTCAGAAGTAAATAGGTACAACCGGGATCCAACTCAACATCTTCAGTAAAAGAGCCTCGCTGACTTTTTATCGGGTGTGTCAAACTTGGAAATACCATCGTTGAATGCACTTCATCAATAACCCACACTTCCACCCGATCCAGTAAAGGGCGAAAACCAAAGTAACCATCAAACGCTTGTAGTATTAAACGTTTTTCATCGTTAATTATGACTTTATAAGGCCCGGTTCCTATTGGCATTAAATCAAAATCGTCTGAGCGCAGCACTTTCGGTAATAAAATTTTGGCGCAAGATTCTGCAAGTAATAAAGGCAAATGATAATCTGGTTTGGTGAGTATCACATCGACCACCCAAGCTTCAGGTGATGTCACTTGCTCGATATGGGAAAATAAATTGACGAACCGAAGCTGCCATAAACTCTGCACCACGCCTTCGGTGGTTAATGGTTCACCGTTATGAAAACGAACACCGGGACGTAAGTAAAATCGCCAGTGTGAAGGACTCAGCGCTTGCCAATGATGGGCTAAATCCGCTTGTAATTGTTCTTCTTCATCTAAACGAGTGAGCCCACTGTAGATTTGTCTTACAATGTGAAGCTCTGAACGTCGCATCGGTTTGGTTGGATTGAGCATGGACAGTGGTCGATAATAAGGAAGGCGCACCACTTGCCGCCCTTCTTGGTGTTGAACACCAAGATAACTCTGGATCACCTGGGTTAATTTTGCCGCATCCTGATCAAGAACCGACAATGCTTGACCAATTTTCCCTTCTTGTAAATATCGACGGGCTAAATTTTCACTGACATCGGTTCTACTTCGTTTAAAAATCAGTTGTGATAATTTTCCGCGCCCGGCAGCCGGATGCCATTCTATCCAACCTTCATCTTCCATTTTATTGAGAACAATACGGGCATTACGTCGAGTACAAAAGAGGATATCTGTTAGGTCTTCCAACTGAGTCTCTGTATTTTGACCATTAAAATGTTCAAAAAGAGTCTCAAACTGAACACGCAATCGAGGACTACTCATAAAGGGGAAACTTACCATAATAAAAAACTATTCCAGTTTCCCTATTTATGATGCTTTTCGCAAGTCACGAATCAGGATATTTAAGCGATATCACACCCTAAAACTTGAGCAAGGGTTTGTAGTTGTTGGGCATTATCGAGTTTAATCGACCATTTAGTTTCACTACCGTGCGCGACAACCATATTTGCCTCTGATATTAAACTCACCGCATCACGAACAGCATGTAAAGTAATACGAGACGCGCCTTCTAAACGAATTAAAATTTCATGAGCTGTCACGATGATTTTTCCGCTTTTTAATTCAATAACCATACGCTAAGACTCATGACATGTTGAACGAGGGTATTTCGCCTGTTTTACAGCCATGGTTAAACGGCTAGTACAAACAAGCCGTTCTCTTTCATCCGTTATTTCAATTTGCCA
>NZ_NBUS01000041.1:223201-235116 GCF_002749895.1 Vibrio fujianensis
GTTGAGATGCCCAAGTGAACTGGACTTGCTGTGCCAATCACCATCCCTTCACGCATTGCTCGGATATGATTGGCATTAATATCGAGTCCTACACAATAACGGGAGTCATCAACACAAAAGTTGGCGGCTAATGAGCCTAAGGTTTCCGCCAAGACGACAGAAGCGCCACCATGCAGCATGCCTAAGGATTGGTGAGTAAAAGAACAGACAGGCATAGTGGCACTAAGGGTATTCTCAGTAACATCGGTATAAATAATATTGAGGTGTTCTATCAGCGTATTTTTTGATGTGGCATTTAAGTCAGCTAAACTGATGGGTCTTTTCCAGATGGCCATGCGTATCCTAATATTTTCAAAGTATAAACAGCCTGATTATATACCCAAACTACTTGGGGTTGCTCATTACAAAACGCTAAAAGGTAGGTGTTGAAGCCCATGATCTCACAGATTGGTATGATATCTCCTGTTGACTTTAAATATGCAACAGTGTTGACGGCGTTCGTTTACCCGAATGGCATCGCCGGTCTATGCTCGTGAGGATAAACTCACTTGCCACCATTAACCATGTTGGTTCACTCCAAGTGATTTGGGAATAGCAAGAGTAAAGTTTGCTAAATTATTTACTTTCCGCACCAAATTGCCCTTAAATGCTCAAAATAGAGCATTAACTATGATTAACCATAGGATATCTCTTTAAATTTTGTGCATAAAGTGGATAATACCCACAAATTAATTTTACAAGGTGGGAACAATGTCTACTGAAGCTACTTTACTCGAACGCTGTGAATCAAAATGTGAACTCTGCTCTTCAGAGTCAGCGCTTTCTCCTTATGTGGTTGCACCACACACTCAAGTGACAGTTGACCATGCAGTAATGCTTTGTGCAACTTGTAAAGACCAAATTGAAAAGCCAGAATCTGCCGACATCAACCACTGGCGCTGCCTTAATGACAGTATGTGGAATCAAGTTCCAGCCGTTCAAGTCCTTGCTTGGCGTCAACTAAAACGTCTGTCTGCGGCAAAAGGTTGGGGACAAGACTTGCTAGATATGATGTACATGGAAGAGGAAGTCCAGAAATGGGCTGAAATCGGTATGAACGATGACGAAGAAAAACCGCGTGATGTTAATGGTGTTGAGCTGAAAAAAGGAGACGATGTGACGGTAATCAAAGATCTCCCAGTTAAGGGGTCAAGCATGGTAATTAAGCAAGGTACCGCTGTTCGCGGTATTGCCTTAACGGATGATCCCAAGCACATTCAAGGAAAGGTAAATGGACAAACCATGTTCATTATTGCAGAATACTGCCGTAAAAAATAATTTGGCAGAAGAAAAAACAAAAAGCCGACAAATTGTCGGCTTTTTAGTTAGCGCATTAAACCAATATCTCGTTGTATGTGATCAGATAATTCTCCGGCATGATAACGATGTGCCGAAGTCGATTCGACAAAAAGAATATCAACTAAATGAGCCATCAATCCTTTGAAGTTAACCGAATAGGTTTTTTTATCCATAGAGGTAGGTACTGGAACGGTACCGAAACGTATTGCTTGTGCCATAGAAGCCTCTCTTGATAAGCCGGTAACTTATATGAACAGATCTTAAGCAATACCCTGTGATTTATAAAATGACAAAATTTGGACTTTTGCATAAATAAAACTAATAAAACATATGGTTAACAATTGAATGAGTAATCGCGCATTCGCTGCAATTAACTAATCATAAACCGTCACACTTCTTGCATAAAAACTCACCGGTTGCATTTCTGTTTATTTTATTTAACATTTAATGCAAAGGCTATTTTTCGACTTTGATCGCACTATTCAGTTTGTCTGAGTGGCCTTTGAACCATGAAGCCACAATCGCAATCAACATCGTTACCAATAAAACCAATAAAGAAATTGGGGTTGGTATCTCCCACGGCGAGCCAACTAATAACATTTTTATACCAATAAATAACATAATAAATGCGAGTGCCGGTTTTAAATAGATAAATTTATTCATCATTCCTTCCAGCACAAAATACAACGAGCGCAGCCCTAACAAGGCAAAAACGTTTGCTGCTAACACCAAAAAGGGCTCTCGTGTTACCGCAAAGATAGCTGGAATTGAATCTAGCGCGAACATAATATCCATGCAAGCAATCATACCAACAACAATAAACATGGGCGTTACCCACCAACCTTGCTGTTGACGAATCAATAATGCATGCCCAGAATAATCTTGCGTTACATTAAAGCAGCGTCTCATCACGCGTTCAGGAAGTGGATTGAGTTCACTGTGTTGTTTTTCTCTTGCTAATTGAACCCCTGTCCAAATTAAGAACACAGCAAATACATATAAAATCCAATGGTATTGACTCAATAGTTGCGCGCCAATCACAATCATAATACCTCGTAAAATTAAAGCTCCAATCACACCATATAAGAGCGCTCTTGGTCGACATGAAGCGGGAACCGAGTATTGATGAAAGATAATAGCAAACACGAATAAATTATCGATGCTGAGTGATTTTTCTAGTAGGTAACCAGTTAAAAAGGCTAGCGACGCCTGTGAGGCACTATAATCACTATTCGGTAAATAAACCTCCCAAAATAGGAAAATGATTGCCGCAAAAATAAAGGCAAGCAGAATCCAAAACAAGCTCCAACTTAATGCACGCTGCAAAGAAATTTTATTATCACGAGTTTGCCAAATATCTAGCGCAACCAATGTGATGGTAAGAAGCATAAAGCTTAGATAAGTCATTAGGGACATGTTTCCTCCACGAGCGGAAGGAAAAACGTTTTAGAGAGCAAAACGAAACCTTCCGCATACCAAGTTATACTGTATAAAACAGCATGGATGCGTTGGTCTCGTCGAAATAGGTTAGGCTGCAACCTATTTATACTTGCCGGATAAGCTTAACGCTTAACGGGATGACGACAAGTAAACAACATGATGGCGACTACTCCCCAAACAGCGCTACTTTACTATGGTTGTTTTATCTCGTCTAGCGACAACCACATAATTTAATTTAAAGGTAAAAAATAAACCAATCCGACCCACACACTAATCCAAGCCACAATCGCTAATAGGTCGCTCCAATAATTCCACATAACCGGCCCCTGTTCACTGTCATCGTATGAAAAGAGAGCAAAAAGTGGACCAACAAATTAATTTGATTGGTTGGAAACATTAGTTTGCGCAGTTTGACTTAATAAGTAAGGTTTATCGGTTAATAATTCAATAAAAGCATCAGCCATCGACACATTGGTCACTTTCCCCTCACCTTTCATTTCAGTCAAAGCATGGTAACCTTCTTTGCCTTTCATGGTGTAGGCGGATGAAGTACCGTAATACTCCCCGTTTGGATTAACCGAATACCACTCTCCATCGATAAAAATGGATAGATTTTGAATTCTTTGGCCAATAGGATTATTCGCTTGGTATTCGAAAGAAAGGTTATGCGTATAAGGGTAACTACCCGATCCCGTTCCTTCTACACCATTATTGAAAGCATTATTGATTGCGCCTTCTAATGTTCGAGCAAGTGCATCTCCGGATATTTTATAGACACCAACCGGAACGGCAAATGGTAATAGTTGGCCGGCAATATCGGCCACAGAAACTTCACCCGGCAAAATAGAGGTTCTCACCCCACCGGCATTATGAATGGCAAACTGAACTCGGTAGCCTCGCTTTTCCATTGCATAAGCAAAGGCTTTGGCAACTAAAGGAGCAACTTGGCTTGGGCCTTCTTCATCCGGGATGCGTACATGGCGTAGTTTTTCTGATGCATGGGCAATGATTTGATGTTGTAACTCACGGACTTTGGGTATGTATTTGTTTTGTAAAATACCATGGACATCTGGATCTTTTTTGCAGACTACGACATGAGGATGATTATTGACAAACTCACACGCATCAAGGTGGGTTGTATCGCACCCCGCTTCATTCATACTGGCATCAAGAAAAAGACGGCGTCCTAACAGCAATTCATTGCGACCCGTAAAATTGACAACTCGGCCATTTTTATCGAAATCAATGTGACAATGCCCTAATGCTAATGCATAAAGCCCAGCTTGAACGACATAAATTCCATTAATAAATTGCCCATAAGATTCTTCTTGGGAAAGTCCAAGTGCACTAAAGTCACCTTGTAATATATGGCTATGTCCACCAACGATGACACTGATGCCGTCAATCTTAGCCGCCAGTTCTTTGTCAGCTTCATATCCCAAGTGACTGACAAGAATGATTTTATTAATTCCTGAATGATGTATAGCTTCAACGGTTTTACTTGCGGTTGTCAACGATGACACAAATGGAGTATCCCCATCAGGGTTGGCGATATCTTCCATCTTATCCAGTGATAAACCAAAAATGGCCACTTGACTGCCATCAACCTCTTTTACCATCCAACGAGCACACTGTCGTTGTGAATCAAAAGCATACACCTGCGAATTGTTAGATAGACGATGTTGTTTATCTTGCCGCTCTTTGGACAAATCCCAATTACCCGCTAATAACGGAAATTGTATACGTTTAGCAAACTGCGCAACGGGCTCATTTCCCATATCTAATTCATGATTACCAAGTGTCATGGCGTCAATACCTAACGCATTGAGCATCTCAGCATTAGCCTGACCTTTAAATAAAGAAAAATATAAAGTACCTTGGAAGCAGTCACCCGCATGGACAAAAATAAAGCCACGCTTCATACGCTGAGCATCGGCTTTAAGCTGATGAATTCGGGTCGCAATACGAGCAAAGCCACCCGCACTGACAAATGGGGTTAAAGTTTGTTGATCAATGTTTAAAGATAGTTGTAGTGAGGTTGGCTCAAAATAAGAATGGGTGTCATTGATATGAGCCAGAGTAATCGATGTCATGTCTTTTATTCTTTTCATAATATTTTCTCTTCTCTTTCCCCTCCATCCTAGCTTAAAAATCATGACAAAGTCGTGACTTTTATGAAATATTTTTGCAAGACCATGGAAAAAATATAAAGCTTAAGGCCTTCAATCATTCTGAAACATGAAGGTTCTGTGAAGTACTGGGCAGTTTAATGACTTGAGCGTCTGTTTATTCACACATTTTCCTTTATGCTTAACAAAAACTCAACGCAAGCTGTCGAGAACGTTGAGCAAGAGGAACTCACTTTATGCATTTAGAACGTATTGAAATATCAGGATTTCGAGGCATTCGTCGCTTATCGCTAACCTTTGATGAACTCACCACATTAATCGGAGAAAATACATGGGGAAAGTCTTCGTTACTGGATGCGTTATCCGTCATACTGCCGCCGGATGGAAAGCCTTATCAGTTCGAATTGCAAGACTTTCACGTAGACTATGCTCTCTCTCATCCACAAACTCAAGATATCCAGATTATTCTTAGCTTTATTGCCTCCGACAAACACGAGCATCGTGCGGGTCGCTATCGGAAATTAAAACCAGTATGGCGTCAGGATGAACATGGCTGCCATCGCATTATTTACCGTGTTAATGCCTCACGCATACAATATGATATCTCCACCCACTACGCCTTCTTGGATTTAGAAGGGCATACTATTGCAGTTCATGATAGTGAGCAATTAGCTCAATCATTAATGAGTTTGCATCCGGTTATTCGGTTACGAGATTCGCGCCAATTTGATCGACCTTTTATAGAAGGGAATGGCAAAAATGCACGCATAGAGAAACGGATCAATAATACGTGTCGTCGTTTAATGGCTATCCCAGGTCATGTGAATAAAGGCGAAATGCGCAGTAGCTTAAATTCAATGCAGGCATTAATAGAGCATTATTTTTCATTTAAAGATCAAAAGCGTAAAAACCCACGTCGAGAAAGAGAAAGCTTGGTTTATGGCCCTCCTGGGTATGATAAAAGTTTGTCGCAAGTGGTTGATGATACCAAAAATCGCCAAACCCGACTGTTACTGATGGGGTTACTCAATGCTTATTTACAAGCCAAAGGGCCCAATGATCTACGACGCTATGCGCGACCCATACTGATTATTGAAGATCCTGAAGGGCGTTTACACCCGACGCATCTTGCTCGAGCCTGGAATTTGCTTGATTTACTTCCTATGCAAAAAATCCTAACCACCAATAGTGGTGATTTACTCGCCTCGGTACCACTACATTCGATTCGACGTTTAGTGAGAACGTCAGATAAGGTTGTCGCGACAAGTATGCCAAGCCGAGGACTAGGGCGTGATGAGTTACGCCGCATTGGTTTTCATATTCGCTTTCATCGTCCGGGCGCTCTTTTTGCTCGCTGTTGGTTATTGGTTGAAGGAGAAACAGAAGTTTGGCTATTCAGTGAGTTAGCCAGACAATGTGGTTATAACCTAGCTGCGGAAGGAGTACAGATTATCGAGTTTGCACAATCAGGGTTGAAATCGTTAATCAAAGTTGCAAAAGCTTTTGCGATTGAATGGCATGTGGTGACCGATGGTGATCCTGCGGGTAAAAAATACGCAGCAACAGTACTCAACATGCTAGAACATGAACAAGCTCGACATCGTCTTACTGAATTGCCCGATCGTGATATTGAGCACTTTTTGTATTCCCATGGTTTTGAGTTCTTTTTCAAAGATATGGTTAAAATCCCACACGAACACCCTATACCGGCAAAAAAAGTCGTTAATAAGGTGCTTAAAAAGCATGCCAAACCCGATCTTGCCCTGGCCATTGTTTCTCATTGTGAAGAAAACGGTGTCGAGTCGATTCCCCTACTCTTGCGTTGGACGCTAAAAAGAGTGGTCACACTGGCAAACGGAAATATATAACCAAAATGAATATACCCTTCCTACTTGAAGCTGCTGGGGTGTTGGCTACGTTCTTTCACCCCAATCGCATAGCCTGTCTATGCTCATGGGGATTCACTCACTTGCCGCCTAACTGCAACTCCAAGTTGTTTGGGTATAAGTTTATTCCCTGTGTTAATCACCATTTACAAAGGGGATAAACCGCCCGATCAATATTAGTGATAATCCTTTTCTCTAGGGTACGTTTTGCTCTTACTGACCAGCCTTACTTTTATGAAGAACGCTTTACTGAGGGGTGACTGCTTTTTTATTACAGCGTAACGTTAACCCATGCTCTGATTCTTTTCTTTCTTCACTTCTCTTATGCAGCCACTCTCCGCTCGCTTTCATGGTATAACCAAACACGCCACCTAATAACAAAGAAGGGATAACAAGTGCTATGTTTCCATCTGCAGCAAACGTAGCACAACAACCAATAAAAGTACCAGGAATGTAAGCGAGTAAAGCATTTTTAGCTTGAATGCACATCATGAAAGCTGCAAAAGCGGTGATGACATAACCGATGATCTCCCATGTCATAAACTGAGAGAGTAACATCATCACCCATGCCCAAAAGACACCGCTCAAATTACAGCATAGACTTTGTGCCAACCCTTTGAGCCCAGCATGCGGAGTCGCAAAATAGCTGGTACAACCCAAAAAGCCAGCCCAAGAAAGTAGGCCAAAGGAGATAGCGATCCAACCCCAAATACCGGATAAGATGCCGGTCGTTAACGATATAGCAAAAAGCGCATTCATAACTTCTCCCTTAAATAAAACGCGGTTGACACATTAATGATGTGACAACCGACAATGAGAGAATAGTAAAGCGATGCGGCAAAACAACAAGCGATTTAAATCACAGTTTTTATGCAACAATTTATATGATATACAAAAAATAGTGATGCAATCGATAAATCAACAGATGGTGATATCATAGCACATAGGGCTTGCCTTTCATCATTCGCAAGCCTTCACGTCGAATACATTCAGCTAGTGGATTTTCAGCCATCTCGGCTCGCCAGATAAACGAAAGCGTACGCTCCATACTTAATTGTGGGACATTAAGCGCAACCAATTGACCACTTTGAATGAAACGCTCAACATCTAAATAAGGCAGGCAAGTCAAATAAGAGCCATTAGCCACTAAACTACGTAAGACAGGAACATGCTCGTATTCACGCCAAACATCCAAATCAGCGATTAACTTATGGATTGCACTGTCAAAAATGCCACGAGTTCCAGACCCTTGCTCTCGAAGCACCCACTTAGCTTGTTCTAGCTGAGCTAAGCTAACCACTTCTCGTTTAGCGAATGGGTGATGTGCAGAAGCAACCACACATAAATGATCCCGACACCACACTTCTTGATGAATTCGATTATCATCGCAACGCCCTTCAATGATGCCTAAGTCGTACTTATAATCTAATATTCCCTCGATCACACTTTGGGTACTTCGAACCCCCAGTTCAATGCGAATCTCCGGAAAATCACTATCAATAATACTGATAAGGTCAGGCACTAAATGTTCCGCTGGAGTTTGGCTTGCACCCAATCGAATTTCGCCACTTAACAAATGCTGATCATAAAAGCCCATTTCAATTTGCTGAGCATCTTGTAGCAAACGTTTAGCTTTTGGACGTAACCACATTCCCCAATGGGTCAATGCCATTTGTTTTCCTTGACGCTCAAAGAGCGGGCGTCCCAACATTTTTTCTAACTGTGCTAAAGACATACTTGTTGCAGACTGGGTTAAAGCTAGCTGTTCAGCTGCCGCGCTCACACTGCCGAAGTCTGCCACAGCATCAAAGACGGCCAATTGTTTTAATGAATATCGCACAACCTATCCTATGGAACGATTTATACCAACCCCAATTCACTGGGCCACGAGTGTCATTCTACTGCTTGCTTTTACTATATCAATATAATTGATGAGGTTTTAAAGAATTATCAATTTTACCTTCTTCCTTTCGCTCTCTAATCTAACGGTGAAGCAACCCACAAGGTGTTGTTTAATTTAGTCAGGAGTTATTTATGTATCTAAGTCTGAGGAGCGAAAATGTCAGCAGCGAACTCTGAAAATCAACTCTATTTTTCGCCCCATGAAATGATGGCAGAAGCTGAAAAATTTGCCCTGAGTAAAGCCAAGAAAACCAGCGGCATGATACTGAGCTTAGCAATAATGGCTGGAGCATTCATTGGGCTTGCTTTTCTATTTTATATTACCGTAACAACCGGAAGTGATAACACTGGATGGGGGTTAAGCCGACTCGCAGGAGGCATCGCTTTCAGCATGGGGTTAATTCTTATTGTTATCTGTGGCGGTGAACTGTTTACTAGTTCTGTCCTTTCTAGCATTTCTTGGGCGAACAAGCAGATCAGCTTTGGCAAAATGCTGTCTATTTGGGGCAAGGTTTATGTCGGTAATTTTCTTGGAGCAATGTTTTTGCTGTTGTTGGTTTCAGCCGCAGGGATGTACCAACTAGATCATGGCCAATGGGGGCTTAATGCTCTCAACATTGCACAGCACAAACTGCATCACACACCCATTCAAGCATTTTCACTTGGGGTGTTATGTAACTTACTCGTTTGTTTGGCGATTTGGTTAACCTTTAGTTCAGCAAACGCCATGACAAAAGCAGCTATGACCGTTTTACCTGTTGCAATGTTTGTTTCAAGTGGATTTGAACACTGCGTCGCCAACATGTTTATGGTGCCGCTTGGTATTGTTATCCATCACTTTGCACCAGATAGTTTTTGGCAACAAATCGGAGTGACAGCCTCACAGTATGCAGATTTAAATATCACACGCTTTATCACAGCAAACTTAATTCCCGTCACGTTAGGAAATATTGTCGGTGGAGCGGTTCTCGTTGGATTGACGAACTGGTCAATTTACCGTCGCCCTTACCTAAAAGAAGCACAGATCACTACCATCACCGAAACCACTCCAATACAGTCAGTTAAGGAAACCACCATGAAAAACTCAATAATTGTGAAAGATATGATGAACACCCAACCGATAACTCTTAATGCTGAGATGCCGATTGCTCTCGCTATCGATGCATTGGTTGATAACCACCTAACAGCAGCTCCTGTGGTAGATATTCAAGGCCGTTTGGTGGGCATGTTCTCTGCTCACGATGTAATGGTTGATTTATGGTGTCAAGACTACTTGCCGAATGAAGAACAAAAAGTGGTTGATCTGATGACCCGTGATGTTATTGCGATTGATGCCAATGATTCGCTCGTTGATGTTACCGAGTTTTTATGTATTGATAAAGAACAACTCTTCCCTACAACGAATATGGGCATCGCGACTCGCTTTAATGCATTATCTGTCGAAGAACGAGCGAAAAGCATGAAAGTCAGTAAGCCCCATGTTCTTCCTGTATTAGAAAATGGTCAATTTGTCGGGATGCTAGCACGAAATGACGTTCTTGCTGCACTTCGTCCAATTTATGGTGAACGTTTAGCGGTTGTTAACGAACAACAAGAGCAAGAGCTAGCTCGCGCATAATAATAGTATTAACTCATTGATGAGTTAATACAGAAAGTAAAAGTCCCCTTTGATCAGGAGGGGACTTGATCAGGAGGGGACTTTGTTTAATAAACACATTAATCATCAAAAAAATTACTTTTTGATGCCTTCAACATGCAGTTCCATATCAACATAGCTCGATGGCCCCATTACAGTAATATCGAAATCTTTCAGCTCTAAACGGGTAGCACCAACAAACCCAGCACGTTCTCCTCCCCATGGATCAGCACCAGCACCAATCAATTGAGCATCGATAGTGATTGGCTGTGTTTTGCCGTGTAAGGTTAAATTACCTTGTATTGCTAAATGTCCTTGCCCTTGATCAATGACTTGTGTACTGACAAAGGTAGCATTTGAGAACTTTGACGTGTTTAAAAAATCAGCACTGCGAATGTGTTTATCACGCTCGGCATGGTTAGAATCAAGACTAGTTGTATCAACGGTAACGCTTACTTTCGAGGCTGAAATATCATTTTCATCATAAGAAAACTCCCCGCTAAACGTATTAAAACGTCCTTTAATAAAACTGTATCCTAAATGACTCACTTTAAAGTTTATCGATGCATGAGCCCCTTTAGTATCAATCACATAATCGGCAGCACTTGCACCAAATGGGAAAGCCATTGCCATTGCCAACCCTGATGCCAGTAACGTTTTTTTCATTTTGATGCTCCTATCATTTTACGTAACGTATTATCTTTATTGATAAAGTGATGTTTTAAAGCCGCCAAACCATGCAAAAATGCCATCACGATTAGTGTCCAAGCTGCATAGAAGTGTACGGTGCCTGCAATATCTGATTGTTGATTAAACAAAGCCCCTACACTGGGTAATGTAAACCAGTTAAAGACATCAATTCCTCGACCATCGGCAGTAGAAATCAAGTAACCGGAAGTAAATAAGATCGCTAAATTAACGTAAAGTAGAAGGTGCATAAATTTTGCTGCCAACTTTTCTAGCCCGTTCCCTTCAACTTTTGGTGACGTTGTCACAAATCGTAAGATAATACGTAAGAGAGTTACTGCGGCCAATAAAAGGCCAATCGACTTATGCCAATGAGGTGCTGTACGATACCACTCACTATAATAAGAGAGATCGACCATCCATAGACCGACGGCAAACAGACCAATCACAGTTAAAGCCGATAGCCAATGGATCACTTGTATCGCTCGGTGGTAATGAGTTACTTGACTATTCATTTTATTTCTCGTTGTAAAATCAGTGTCAACATCAGTATATACATATTAGCAACAGATTATTTAACATTTCATGCATGATAAATATACCAACGGATTGATGATGATGTTCAAATTATTTGAACCACAAGTCATTCATTGAGAGCGTTTTTAATTTAAGATCGCTATCACGATAAAATAACCAAATAAATCATAAATTTAGGCTTAATGAGTCATTAGGCCTAGATAAATTGGCGTTTAGCGTAGAGAGATGATTCTAGTTTGTAACAAATTATAACAAGCACCAATGCGCTTGATTTGTCTCAACCAATGAACTCGTCAATACGGATGTAGCTATTGGATCACTTTGATGTATAAAAATTCAACGTGATAAAGCGCCCGAAGC
>NZ_NBUS01000041.1:235126-245469 GCF_002749895.1 Vibrio fujianensis
GATTAAGCAATACAAATATCGCGTAAGTTTATGATAGGATTCAGTAAGGTGGATACCCAAACCACACGTGACCAGATGGGAAGATCGGCCTTCCATAAGTCACCAGATTTAGTTGGTGGTACAAAGGAGAAGATTGAATTGCTACTCGATATCCTGACTCAAAGTGTTAATGAATTCCAAGTCGACTGTCTGAAGCTGTGTGAAAAACACTACCCGACCATTCATAACCAAGGAATGAGTGAACATCACCTGGGCCTCGCTTTTGCTCGGCGTTTAGCTCGCACACTGACCGAATTTGGTCATCAATGTGAATATGCCCCACTTGATCTTTTTCCGGTTCATGAGAACCCCCATCACTTTCGCGTCAGCTGTGATAAAGGCACTGTATGGATACTTACTCACCATATGATTAGCGCCGGGAAAACATGCAGAGAAAAGCTTCTTCAAGACATCAGCTTATGGAAACAAGAGTATGCTTATGCGATTCAACCGAATGATTTATTATTACTTTTGACGGATCATTGGATTAGCCGTAGTCAAAAAAGCCGGGAATTATTGCACTGGTGGACAGGACGGTTGCCTGATGAAATCAATGACTACCATACCCAAGGTATTACCCTATACGAAAGTGATTCGCAGTTGATGCAAACGGTAGATAATACATTTAATATCAGCCCTTGCTATGTAAAGTTTGGCCACCCATTAAAACGTTCTAAAAATCAAAAGTTAGTAAGAAAATACATTCAACTTTATGCCGTATTGCAAGGGGCTTAGTTCTCAACCCCTTGAAAGAAAACAACGCTATTGGCCCAAACAACTTGGAGTGACAGGTTAGCAGTACGTGAGTTCCCATCAGTGTAGACAAACGATGCGATTGAGGTGAACGAACGTAGCCAACCGCTGTATCTTCAAGTAGGAAGGGTATTGTCCGTTAATCAATGCGAGAAAGTAACGCATCCATAATATCGTCCATGGTTACAAAACCAAGCAATTGGTTATCATGAAGGACTAATAGCCGCTTAATGTGTTGTTGTACCATTAACGTCGCAACATGCTTTAACGCTAAACTTTCTCCGACAGAGATTGCTGGCTTAGCACACACATCATAGACATTTAACAGATCAATATCACCATCTTCAGAGATCACTGTTTTGACAATATCGGTATAAGTAATTAAACCAAAAGCATCGCTGGCATTTTGCTGCTCCACCACTAGCGATTTAAGTTGATGTTTCTTCATTAAACTCATCGCTTCTCGTAACTTGGCAAAGGGTGAAATCGTCACCACATCACGAACCATTACATCTTTCACTAACATGGCTATTTTCCTTATAATGTCTCTTTTAATTGCTGTTGGAACAGCTGCTGTTCAAATTTATCCAACTGATTGAGATCAATCCCTGCTAAATGTTCTAATCCAATCGTAAACGCTAAACCTTTAGAATCGTCTTCATTGGGCCGCAATAAGGCTTGTAACGATTTTAATATTTGTAAAGAGAGGGACTTTTCTAGCACCATTAATAATACCGATTGACTACCATCGTAAGTTAAACCAAAAAAAGTTTTTCGGGTTTCATTACTGATCCCTCGCCCCGCTAAAACGGTTATACCTCCCGCGCCTTGATCACGAGCAGTATCGATAGCATCTTGTTCCAACTCTTCAGGAACAATGGCAACTAATACGGAAAACTTCATGCTTTCACCTTTGAATATTGAAAAAACCAATGTGTAATAATGGCATACATCATCACGGTAACGATCGGAAAAATAGAGGCAAAGGCAATAAGGCCAAAACCATCAATCAAAACATTACGCCCCTCAATATGAGTCGCCAGCCCGATTCCTAGTGCGGTAATGAGCGGCACGGTCACCTCTGAAGTCGTAACGCCTCCTAAATCATAAGCTAGCGCAATAATATATCGTGGAGCAAAGATTGTGAGTAAAATAACCAGTGAATATCCTGCCATAATAAAATAATGCATTGAACCGCCAATGATGATTCGATGAACTCCAATCGCAATTCCCAATGCAACTCCCAAGGCCACCAAAAGACGAATAGTATTTCCCTTCACTTTACCAGCTGCCGCCTCTTCAGCCTGATGACCAACTGCCAATAACGCAGGCTCGGCCATTGTTGTCGCAAAGCCAATCATGAATGCAAATAAATAAATGTAGAATAATTGTTCCCGTCCGATTAATTGTTCAGCCATGGAACTCCCTATTGGGAAAAGCCCGAGCTTGAGTCCAACCACAAAAGCATATAAACCAATAATGACTAATAAAAAACCAAATACAATTTGCTTAGGATGACTCAAACGTCGGCGTAAAATAAGATATTGGAAAAAAAGGATCGTGATAATAATAGGAAGCACATCCCTCACCATACTGGCTAATTCAAGTAGCGGGGTAAACCATGGTGAGTTTGTCTCTAATTGATGACTCAAGACGGGTAACACAGAATAGCTATCAGGTTGTGAATATACGTAAATACCATAGAGTTGCACGCTGATCATCGGCACCATCACGGCTAAAGCAACTAAACCAAAACCGTCAATAAGAGGATTTCTTCCACGAATTGAACTTGCTAGGCCAATTCCCATCGCCGCAATCAATGGTACAGTAACAATATTGGTGGTTACACCACCGGAGTCATAGGCTAATCCGACGATTTCTTCAGGCGCAAAATACGTGACAGTTACCACTAAAAGGTAACCTATAATCATAAACCAATGTAACGGATACCCCATGATGGTGCGAAAAACGCCTAACGAGATCACTAAACCAACTGAACTGGCCACCAATAATCGCAAAGTTAGTCCGTCAATCCGCCCGTCACTAATCGTTTGCGCTTGCTCAGCCACCGCAATAAGAGCGGGTTCCGCAACAACGGCGGAGAACCCCATTGCAAACCCAAAAGCAAGTAAAATAGAAAGCGAACCGCGACGCGCAAATTGATTGGCAAGGCTTTTACCGACAGGAAATATGCTTAACTCCAAACCTTGTAGGAATAACGCAACCCCTATTGCCACGATAAGCAGTCCAAAAGCCATCGAAGCAACGTTTTCCGGGACTTGACGTAAAATAACCAATTGAAAAAATAGGACAACAGCCACGATGGGGAGTAAATTTTTTACTACATGTAATAAAGCATGATAAAAATCTTTGATAAATAACATCACTCTTCCTGTCGCTGTTAACTCACCCGATAACTTATCAGTAAATTTAGGCATCTATTTGAATATTATATGAGAGGATGTTAAAAACCACACGAATCTTGAACGTTAAACGCTCTGTTTTGTGAATTTACCCCAACAATGATCTTAGAGACGGTTAACAACCCAGAGGTTCGGCATCTGGGTTGAGAACGGTTAGGAAAGTAAGCCCATGTTCACCATAGGCTTACCCGTTAAGGATGATCAATCAACGTCAACCCAAATCGAATGATTGTCGGCCGATTCTACACATGTTTCACAAAACCTAACTCCATTGATTCCCGCTTCAATTCCGGGATACCAAATTGCTTGAGCCGTTTGCGGATCATCACGATCAACAGCATTCATCACTAAAGCAAAACGATGATAAAGGTTAGCCCATGATTCGAAGTAACCTTCTGCATGCCCCCCACCAATTCGGTTAGCAGCAACCCCTGCCACCTCTTTATATAAGTAATCCATATCTCGCTCTAAAATCCGCACCGGTTCTCCCTGCACCTCATAACGCAATTGGTTTGGGTGTTCATCCCACCACTCTATCGAGGCTTTTTGGCCGACAATTCGAATTTTTTGTTGATGCATCGATCCTGCATTCACCGCTGAAGCCCAAAGCGTACCAACCGCACCACCGTCGAATTCCATCATCACATGCGCATTATCTTCCAAAGGTGCACGAGATGGGATGAAGCTTTGACGCATGCAAGAGAGGCGCTTGACGTTAAGTCCGGTCATCATTTCACATAAATAAAATGCATGGGTACCAATATCGCCAATTACATAGGTTGGCCCAGAGACTTCGGGACTCACACGCCACTTTAAACCTGGATTATTTTTTTCATGCTCAATGTTATGAAAACCATGAGCAAACTGCATGGTCACCACCCGAATCTCACCTAAATCGCCTCGTTCGATCATCGCTCGGGCTTGATGAACCATAGGAAAACCAGTGTAGCCATACATCACACCTAATATTCGATTTTTTGCTTGGGCAATAGCTTTCAACTCCTGCGCTTCTTGACTAGTAAAGGTGATTGGCTTTTCACACACGACATGTAAACCCGCTTGTAATGCCGCTTTACAAATTTCGTAATGAGTTGAGTTAGGTGTCGCTATAGAAACAGCTTGAATACCATCTTCTCGTTTCGCTTCTTGCTCAAATAACACGGAATATGAGGGATAACACCGCTCAGGATCTAAGCCAAGATTTCCCCCAAAATCTTGACAACGCTGAGCGTCTAAGTCGAAAGCACCAGCGACTAAAGTAAATAGACCATCTCGCATCGCCGCGCTTCGATGTGAATATCCAATTTGGCTACCACGTCCTCCTCCAACCATCCCCCAACGAATAGGGTGTTCGAATCGTTGCTCTTCATTAAACATGCCTTGTTCCTCCGAGTTGTGTGACGGCATACTCCTAGACGGTGATTTACGCACTATCGCTAGGGTCTGTTGACCTTAAATGATCGGTTTGTTACACCACGCCAAAGGTGGCGAAGATGACCACCACAGCGGTGGCAATCATCGGAATCGCTAATGTACATACAAAAATATCTTTATAAGAATCTCGATGTGTCATGCCACAAATACTAAGCAAAGTAATGACCGCCCCGTTGTGTGGTAAAGAATCCAAACCACCACATGCGATTGAAGCAATTCGATGCAATGCCTCTAAACTGATGCCTAAGTTTGCTGCTTGCTGAATATAAATATCACCGAGTGCATCCAAAGCAATGCTTAGCCCACCTGATGCCGAACCGGTAATTCCAGCCAATAAACTGGTGGACATCGCAAATGACACTAATGGAGAGCCGGGAATGGAAAGAATCATCTCTTTAATTACATCAAAAGAAGATAATGATTTGATCACGTTGCCAAAACCAACAGCAGCTGCGGTATTCATGATGGGCATAATGGCACTTTCTCCGCCTTCGTTGATCGCGTTCCGTGCGTGAGCAATGTGCTTTCGAAAAAGAACTAAAGCCACAATTATCGCCGTAGTTAATGCGATAATCAGGCTCCACATTCCCTTCACTTTTTGTAAGGTTGAATCATAGTCAGACAAATAACTCGCTTCTATATTGGGATAATAAAAAGTCACCAATAAAAAATTAAGCGTAAGCACGATAATAATCGGGATAAACGCTAGTATCGGAGAAGGTAAATGATCAGGCTCATCACTCTCAGTAGCGATGGGGCCGATAGAGTGTCCATAACCTTCACCATTTGCTCTCGCAACCGTTTCTCGTCTCTTTAGCCATAACATACCGAGCCCAAACATCACAATTGCCCCAATTAGCCCGAGCATCGGGCCAGCATAAGCCGTGGTGCCGAAAAAAGGCATCGCAATCGTGTTTTGAATTTGAGGCGATCCCGGCAACGCAGTCATGGTAAAGGTGAACGAACCTAACGCTATAGTTCCCGGAATTAATCGTTTAGGAACATCACTTTCTAGAAATATTTGTGCTGCAATGGGGTAAACAGCAAAAACCACGACAAACATAGACACGCCGCCATAGGTCAGCACCGAAACGGCAAGAACCACCGCTAAAATTGCATTATTTGTTCCTACTTTGGCAGTAATCACTTGAGCAATCGTTTTTGCTGCACCCGAAACGTCCATAATTTTGCCAAACACGGCACCTAATAAAAATGCCGGGAAATACAGCTTTACGTAATTCGCCGCACTCAACATAAAGACTTCGGTGTAACTGGCCATTAAAGGGGTTCCCGCTGAAAATACAGCCGCAAAAAGAGCAAGGATCGGAGCCAACCAGATCACCGACATACCTCGGTAGGCTAAGTACATCAGCATCACCAATGAGAGAATAATTCCAACAATTCCAAGATCCACGATCTACCTCACCACAGAGTCCAAGTTTAGGTTAATTTTTTTAAAACACGACAACATTGAAACATTTATTTCATTTTTGTGGAAGTTTGTTTTATGTATCACGGATCACAATTCTTTCAATCAAAAAAACACTTAAATAAAAATTGTTATTTATCAAAGATATAAAAGCAATTATAGCGAGTGAGCTTGTAATTTGGTTGATTGAAATATTTTTTCCAATCAATTATCTTAAGAAATATAAGTTTCAGTGTTAAGATGATTTTGTGACTATTTTTCAACTTTAAATGAACTGAGGAGTCAGTGATGAGTACCAATATCGTATTGCCAAGAATCATGCACATCGGAAAAGGAGCGGCGATGAAAGTCGTTGAAGTGATGAACGTATTGAAGGTTCACGCTCCTCTTATCGTCACCGATAACATGATGGTTAAGTTAGGTTATGCCGAACAAGTACAGCAAGTTTTACGCCAGTCAGGCATCGAGAGTATGATTTATTCAGAGACGGTCCCTGAACCAACGGTCAGCTCAATCCAAGCTGGTGTTGATTTAGTTCGCTCAAGCCATTTTGATTCTATTATTGCTCTTGGAGGGGGAAGTCCGATAGATAGTGCGAAAGCCATTTCTATTGTCGGTAAATTCGGCGGCCAAGTCCGTGATTATCGATTCCCCAAAAATGTTGCAGATAGCGGTTTGCCAATTATTGCCATTCCTACAACCGCAGGAACTGGCTCAGAAGTAACACGTGTTACCGTGATTACGGACGATCAAAATGATGAAAAAATGCTTTGTATGGGATTGGGATTTATGCCCATGGCTGCTCTGATCGATTATGAATTGACCTTATCATTGCCTCCAAGAGTCACCGCCGATTGTGGATTAGACGCTCTGACTCATGCGATTGAAGCATATGTCAGTCAAAAAGCGAACCCTTTTACCGATGCACAAGCCCTCTCGGCTATCGAATTGATTGGATCTAATTTACGCTACGCTTTCGATGAACCGCATAATGAAGCCGCTCGAGCAGCAATGATGTTAGGTGCAACACTGGCTGGAATTGCATTTTCAAATGCTTCAGTTGCTTTAGTTCATGGAATGAGCCGCCCTATCGGCGCTTTTTTTCATGTGCCCCATGGTTTATCCAATGCCATGCTATTACCAGTGATTACTGAATATTCCATTCCTGCAGCAAACGATCGCTATGCCGATTGTGCGCGAGCCATGGGTGTCGCGCTGTTATCTGATGATAATTCGGTCGCCTGCCAAAAGTTACTCACAGAGCTACGGCTGTTGAATACACATCTTAACGTTCCCTCTCCCTCTTCTTATGGTATTGAGAAAGATAAATTTTTCGATCTTCTACCCACCATGGCCCAGCAAGCATTGGATTCAGGTTCACCACTCAATAATCCCAAAGTTCCTACCATTGAAGAGATGATCGAACTTTACCGCAAGGTATGGATGGAAGGTGAAAGATAAGCGGATTAACCACATCACCATCATTTGAAGTTGCAACGCGAGACTGACCGGTAAATAAACCACACTCGTTTATTGGTTCGTAACCGTTAAGCGCTCGTCCTGCAACTTCAAGTAAAAAGAGAAATGCTATGAAAATCAACCATCTATTGGCTCTATTCGTTATCGTTTTCAATGTTCACTCTGTGACGGCAAAAACCATTACGGTGAATAAGGTGGAAGGCGAAAAAGAACAACTTGCATTTAATATATTGCAATTAGCGCTATCCAAAAGCTCACCTGAATTAAGCATTAAACAGAGTGAGCAAAATTATAATGAAACTCGCCTTGCCGAGGAAATTCAAGCCAATCATATTGATGTAATGTGGGCTGGCGCATCAGCAGAACGAGATGAAAAACTTTTGGCGATACGTATTCCTATTTTTAAAGGGCTTATGGGACACCGAATTTTTATTATTCGCTCAGCCGATCAAGGAAAATTTTCCCAGATAAAAAATCTTACTCAGCTTAAAAAATTTAAAGCGGGGCAAGCCACTTTCTGGGGAGATACACAAGTTCTCAAAAGTGCCGGTTTACCTCTAGTAACCACAATTAAATATAGTAACCTTTTCCGGATGTTAGAAGGTGGACGCTATGATTACTTTCCTCGTGGTGTACTCGAACCTTGGGAAGAAGTTGAACAGCATGCGCATCTAAACTTAACAGTAGAAAAAGAGGTAATGTTGATTTATCCCTTTGCTTTATATTTCTACGTAAATCAAGAAAACCAGCAACTTTATCATCAAATATATTCAGGTTTTATGTCAGCCATCGATGATGGTAGTTTTGATCAGTTATTTTTCAATAGCCAGATCATTAAAGAGGCATTTGCTAAAGCCAATTTAAGTCAACGAACGATTTTACGTATCGATAATCCTTACATGCATTCTGATACACCTTATGCAAATAAAAAACTTTGGCTAGACATCAACCAATTATAGGTCATTCACCATGAATTCAATTCGATATAAATCTATGCTACTTTTGATCATCATTTCATTAGTTGTGATGACATTTGTTTTCTCTGGTAGCTATTTTCTTGCAAAGAATTATTTAGTCAACCAATTAGAACAAGACATTAATGACACAAACCAAACACTCTCTGTTGTATTAAAAGAGCCCCTATTTTCATACGACACTCAATTAATTGATAATATCACTCACTCTTTTGTCAATAATCCTTACCTCTACCAAGTTAAAGCATTTGATCACCGTGATAATCTCATTGGAGAAGCCAAATCTAATGAACTTGCTCCTGCAATATCAGAGTTAAAATCTTTCACATTAAATATTTTATGGGAGGATGGACAAAAGATAGGTTCATTAGTGATTGATTATCGGCTTGATGCAAACAGTGCTATTTTAAGCACGATAAAAAAAATGTTTCTCCTCATTGCCATCCTATTATTATTCTCCTTGCAACTGATTAATTGGGGGGTATTATCAAAATTGGTGATCGCTCCGCTGACTCAAGTCACCGCGGCATTATCTAAAATCGCTCAAGGTGAAGGCGACCTAACCAGCAGGCTAACCATTCGTCATCATGATGAAGTTGGTCAATTAGCCAATGAATTTAATACGTTTATTTCAAACCTTCATGCGTTAGTCACTCGTATTATAGCTTCCACAACAGAGCTAACTTTATGTGCCGAGAAAATTCGCACAAATAGTGAACAAAACAGCCACGAAACACAACAACAATTACGAGAGATAGAACAAGTTGCCACCGCGTTAAGTGAAATGGCTTCGACCTCTCATGAAGTTTCGTTAAATGCTAATAATACAGCAGATAAAACAAGAAGTTGTAATGAACTTGCGGAACAAGGTAACCATGTTGTCCAACAAACTGTTTCTGCAATTCATAAACTCGGCGATGAAATTAATGCCACTTCTAGCACTATTATTGAACTAAAAGAAAAAAGTGATTACATCAGCACAGTATTAGAGGTGATTAAAGGGGTGGCGGATCAAACCAATTTACTGGCTTTAAATGCTGCAATTGAAGCCGCTCGGGCGGGTGAACAAGGACGTGGTTTTGCCGTGGTCGCAGACGAAGTTCGAGCGTTAGCGTTACGGACTCATCATTCCACAGAAGAAATCGAGCAAATCATTCATGATCTTCAAGCCAGTTCAGAAAATGCTAATTCTCAAATGCATGGCACCAGCATAACGTTAAGTCAAACCGTATCAGAATCAGAACAAACCACCCTAGCACTCAATAATATTATTAAACATATTAATGACATTAATGATATGAACACCCAAATCGCAGCAGCAACTGAAGAGCAAACTACGGTCGCGAGCGATATTAGTGAAAAAATTAATACCATTAATGAAAGTACCACATCCGTGACCAATAATGTGGCAGGAGTGCGGCTATTAAGTGAACAATTAGATGAACTTTGTCAACATATTCGTCAAGATTTAAGTAAATTTAAAGTCTAACCGTGAAGCGGATTAGCCAATTAAAAAAATGACCCATAACATGGGTCATTTTTCTAGAAGAATATCGTTGATTCAGTTATTCCATTGTGGGCATTGAGAAAGAACTTATATGTTGCTCTAATCGAACACTGGCAGGCCAACGGCTGGTCACGGTTTTCATCCGAGTATAAAAACGCACACCATCTTGGCCGTGGACATTAAGTGGCCCAAATATAGAGCGCTTCCAACCGCCAAAACTGTGAAAAGCCATCGGAACAGGAATCGGAACGTTTATTCCGACCATCCCTGTATGCACATCTTCACTAAATTGACGAGCCGTTTCA
>NZ_NBUS01000041.1:245479-250323 GCF_002749895.1 Vibrio fujianensis
CATCACGAGTAAAGATGGCTGAACCGTTGCCATACTCATGACGATTAATTAACTCTAATGCCGTTTGATAATTTTCTACTCGAACCACGCACAAGACTGGGCCAAAAATCTCTTGTTGGTATACCGTCATATCAGGGGATACATGATCAATCAATGTTGGACCAACGAAGTACCCCGCCTCATTCCCCTTGACAGAAAAATCTCGTCCATCAGTGATTAATGTGGCCCCCTGCTCTTGTCCTGATTGAATATAGTCACAGATTTTTTGCTTGTGCTGCGCTGAGATAACGGGCCCCATGTCATTTTCAGTGCCATCGACTAACCCTGGCCCCACTCGCATGGTCGCGATTTTTTGTTGCAGTCGTTCAATCAATTGATCAGCCGTTTCATCACCGACCACGACCGCGACCGAAAGAGCCATACAGCGTTCTCCAGCTGCACCAAAAGTAGCCCCCATAATCGCATTGGTTGCCATATCAATATCGGCATCGGGCATCAAAATACAGTGGTTTTTAGCACCGCCTAATGCTTGGCAACGCTTACCATGAGCAGAGGCTGTGCTATAAATATATTCGGCAATTGGGGTCGATCCAACAAAACTAACCGCTTGAACTCTCGAATCGGTCAGTAATACATCAACGGCCTCTTTATCCCCATTCACCACATTAAAGACACCATCAGGTAAGCCAGCTTCTGTCAGCAATTCAGCAAGAATAAGTGCAGCACTAGGATCTTTTTCTGACGGTTTAAGAATAAAGGTATTACCCGTTGCCAACGCAATAGGAAACATCCACATGGGTACCATTGCCGGAAAATTAAACGGGGTGATACCAACACAAACACCGAGTGGCTGCATTAAAGAATGGCTATCAACATGTGTACCCACATTGGCAGAATGTTCGCCTTTTTGCAAATGTGGGATACCGCAGGCAAACTCAACCACCTCAAGCCCACGAGTTACCTCTCCTACCGCATCTGAATAGACTTTGCCATGTTCATTAGAAATAATGCGCGCTAATCGATCCATATTCTGTTCTAGTAGCGCTTTAAAGCGAAACATAACCCGGGCACGTTTTAACGGGCTAGTTTTCGCCCAAGAGGAAAACGCCGTTTCCGCAGCTTTAATCGCTTGGATAACATCTTCCTTTTGACTTAATTGTACCTGACGAGTTTGCTCACCGGTTGCTGGGTTATAGATAGCAGAAAATCGTTCACTCTCGCTTGTTTTGCGTTGACCATTAATAAAATTCAACACCGTTTCCATCGTTTTCTCCTTTGGCTGTCTTGACTGGAAGATCATTATTATTTTGCTGTCATTACCGATTCTGTATGTTTGGAATTGTTTTGACCTTAACTCCTTTATACAGAATAAACGTTTCATTTTCAACAATGAAAGGTTTATTTCGTTTAATTGCTGCGTTTTTCACATCAGCTTAAGTGAGCCGAGTGCAGCATAGACGCACAACGACTGATCAGCTTGGCTTGGTTTGCTTTATTTACTAAAAAAGCGCCTAAAAAGGCGCTATGAAGAATGAAACCATTGCCATCACTGATGGTTATAAAAGTCCGGCCTCTTTAGCAAAGTTGGATAAATTGTTATAACCCAGCGTTGCATAGGTCAACGGGTGAGCTATCGCAGGATCTTGTTCAGCTTCAACCACTAACCAGCCGGTATAGTTCACCGCTTTTAAGACGTTAAATACCGCAGGGTAATCAATGCAGCCATCGCCAGGAACGGTATAAACACCTTCAAGAACCGAGTCTAAAAAGCTTAATTTGCGATTTTTCACATCGGCAAGGACATCTTTTCGAATATCTTTACAGTGCACATGGTTAATCCGCTCGGCCCAACGCTGTGCAACCTTGACTGGATCTTCACCCGCAAAAGTTAAATGACCAGTATCGAGTAACAAACCAACTTCAGGGCCGGTGTGTTCCATCAAATGATCAATGTCTTGTGCGGTTTCAATGACGGTTCCCATATGATGATGGTAAGCAATTTGAACCCCTTGGCTTTGCGTGTATTGGGCAAATTCTGTCAGTTTTCGGCCATACTCTTCCCAGCGGTCGGCGGGAAATAAAGGGCGTAGATGAACAGGCGTGTCTTTGGCACCATGAATACAGTTGGTAACTTCACACGCCACCATCACTTTAGCCCCAAGCTCGCGTAATAGCGTAAGATGCTCCTGTACTGCTGCGATTTCTTCTTCCACACTCCGTGTCAATAACTCCATCGAATACCAGCCAGAAACCAACTGCAATTCATGGCTAGCTAATATCGGGCCCAGTACACTCGCTTGACGTGGGAATTTATTTCCCAACTCAAACCCGGCAAAACCTGCTTGCTTTCCTTCACTTAAACAAGTTTCTAACGATGTTTCCGCTCCCAGAGTTGGCATATCGTCATTGGTCCACGTCAGTGGGTTGATACCTAATTGAACACTCATCAAAAGTCTCCTTTTATTGCACTATTTTTCGCCACGTTGACGCCATAGTGTGATTAAGTTGTGATAATTTTTTTTCACGGTATGAATTAGAGTTTGGTCATCCATTTGACCGGCTAACCACGCACGTGAGGGCTCTCCAAATAACGTGCGACCAACAGCAAACCCTTTCACGATACGTTGTCCTGCTGTTTGTGAAAAACCATGCTGTAATTCTGTTTGTGGTGCATCTAGGCCAAGAATGACTACGCCTCGACAATAAGCATCTCGCTGTTCGATTAAATCTGAAACCGCTTGCCAGCTCGCCTTATCAAGCGGTGGAAGTTTCCACCAATCCGGTTTTATTCCTAAGTTATAAAAGCGTTGCATCGCTCGTAGATAGAGAGCATCTTCTTTTTTGATGCCATTTGGTAGAATGACTTCAAGCAGTAATTCGTGTCCTGACTGACAGCAGGCTTGATACACTTCTTGAATTTGGTGTTCTTGTTGTAAACGTATCGCGTGATCATCTTCTGGATTAAAAAACACTAAACATTTCACGATATGCTCTAACGGCCAACTGATCAGTTGTGAACCAATATTGCCATGTTCAAGCTTCAGCGGACGTGAGCCTGGTAATTCAATGGGGCGAGCAATCCACCACCCTTGCCCGGTGACCGTATTTAATACATCTTGGCCAAATGAACTATCGCACAATAGTCCAGCCTGACCATGTGCTAGCCCGGCTTCAAACGCTACTTCTTGACTGGCTTGCAAAATCAATTTTTTGAGAGGTTTAATGCGGGCGAGATCGGCACCGGCTTGTCGCGCCATATCGACAAATTGAATACGGTGATCAAATGCCATCACACAAAGCTCGTCTCGTTCCGGTGATTTTCGTGTCGTCACTCGGTGAAGATGATTGAGTTCACTATCTAAATCTGGACGTTTCACTTGTGTCGCACGTAGTAAATAATTATCGAGTTCAGCTTTAGTCGGCATCGCAGGGGCACAGCCATGGCGAGAAACGACCAACGCACCACAAGCATTGGCATAGGCACAGGCTTTTTCCCAACCTTCTCCATTTAAGTAACCACGTAATAGACCGGACATAAAGGCATCACCCGCACCTAACACGTTCAACACATCCACTCGAACACCATAAACCGTGATCCCGAGATCAAGATGCTCTGGAATTTCATTGCTAAATACCGAGCAACCAAGAGCACCCCGTTTACAAACGAGTTCAGCCTGAGAAACTTGACGGACGGCTTTTAATGCTTGGATGGTGTCTGTTGAACCACCACAGATGTGGAATTCTTCTTCAGTACCAACAATCACATCAAATAGCCCTAATACCTCTTGTAGTTGCTCGGTGACTTGCTCCGATTCAATAAAACGAGTTTCACCATCACCTAAAGAGGTAAGCCCCCATAATACTGGGCGGTAATCAATATCTAACGCGGTTTTAACCCCATGACGACGCGCATATTTCAGCGCAGTCAGCACTGCTTCACGAGTTTTAGGGTGAGAAAGGTGCGTTCCGGTAATCGCTAAACAGCGCGCAGAAGCAATATACTCTTCTGTGAAATCTTCTTTGCTGATCGCCATATCGGCACAGTTTTCACGATAAAAAATCAGCGGAAAGGTCTCTTCGTCTTTGATTCCGAGGATAACAAGCCCCGTTAATCGCTCTTTATCAGTGATAAGATGACTGGTATCACAGCCAACACGTTGTAATTCTTCGCGCAGGAATCGGCCCATGTGCTCGTCGCCAACACGTGCCAGCATAGAAGATTTCAACCCCTGCACTGCCGTGCCATAAGCAACATTACCCGATGAGCCCCCTAAATATTTACTAAAAGAGCCCATATCTTCTAAGCGGGCACCGACTTGCTGACCATAAAGATCAACCGCAATTCGTCCCATACAAATTACATCTAATTTTTTTTCTGTACTCACCGTTCACTCCTCAAGTCCCTCAGTGCTATACGCGGCTTTTTTACCTTTTTGGGCTAAAAGTGCGTTCTGCCATGACATTGTATAAGCATTTCACAAATACATTTATACGGAATATTTATTTCATTTTCAACTAAAGAAATAGCGCAATATTTCATTCTGTGATCATGATGGAATTTTGTTTTACCGACACTCAAAATAGGGCAATACAAACGATAAAAACAAAAAATAATACAAAGAATCAAAAAGATAGGAATTAATAGATAATGCGTTCATCAATAACAGAATAAAGGCGCAGGGAACTGAAAAAGCCCACCACAACACGTGGTGGGAATCGGGGGAGAGCATTTATTATTATTTAATACTGACGAGCCTTAGTGAGCACTTGTTTAATCTCATTTGCGGCTTGTTCTATTTCGGGTTTATCAGCTACTTGTGCAGTACCACAACGCCACCATGCTT
>NZ_NBUS01000041.1:250333-251388 GCF_002749895.1 Vibrio fujianensis
AGCCATGTGTCATAGTTTTCGGTAGCACTTTGATATCAATCAGCGTCGATACCGTCTGCTTTTTCGCATCGGCGAGCGCAGCAATCAGTTGTTCTTGGTTATAAACTCGATAAGCACGACACCCATAACTTTCGGCATTCATAGCAAAATCAACCGGCACGAGCGGCCCTGTCAAACGATTCGTTTGCGGATCTCGAAATCGGTTTTCGGTACCGAAACTTCCCATACCTTGGCTCATTTGTAAATTATTGATACAACCAAACGCAGCGTTATCAAATAGAATTACGTTGATCTTCAGCCCTTCCTGAATCGATGTTTGTAATTCAGAATGCAGCATCATATAAGAACCATCGCCTAATAAGGAATAAACCGGCTGATCTGGACAGGCTATTTTTGCTCCCACAGCGGCTCCAACTTCATACCCCATGCAAGAGAAACCATACTCCATATGGTAGGTATCAGGCACTTTCGGTTGCCATAATCGTTGTAAATCGCCGGGTAACGAGCCAGCAGCTCCCACCACGATCGCATTATCTTCCAAATACTGATCTAATAAACCAAGTACTCGTGTTTGTGTGAGTTCCGTATTGAGCGTCTCACGATACTCCCTGAGTTGATCATCAAAGTGCCCTTCGATTTCGGGTTGATAACTTTGGCCAACTTGTGTGTTAAATAACCGATTAACTTCTTCTTGCCACAAGGCTTTGGCTTGTTGGATTTCTTGCTGGTAAGACGTTTGATACCCTGCTTGAGTTAACCGATTCGCGATTACGCTAAGCGCTGTTTTTGCATCTGCGACAACCGACGTTGCATCAAGTTTACTGGCATCAAATTCAGACACGTTTATGGTTAAAAAATCGACCTCAGGATGTTGAAATAAAGATTTCGATGCGGTGGTAAAGTCGGTAAATCTCGTCCCCACACCAATGACTAAATCGGCATCTTTTGCTAACAAGTTTGCCGCCAAGCATCCGGTTGTACCAATGCCACCTAAGTTCAGCTCATGATCGAATACAACGGCACTTTTTCCGGCTTGAGTCTCCCCAAATGGGATA
>NZ_NBUS01000041.1:251398-252677 GCF_002749895.1 Vibrio fujianensis
GAAAAGTTTCAGCAAACTGACGAAATACGTCATGAGCTTCAGAGTAGCGAACGCCACCACCGCAGATCAATAGTGGTTTTTTCTTCTTCATGATCAGTTGAACAGCGTCATTGATCATTGAGTCTGTCGCTGGTCGACGCTCAATACGGTGCACCCGTTTTTGAAAGAAATAATCAGGAAAGTCATATACCTCTCCTTGTACATCTTGAGGAAGGCAGATGGTAACCGCACCAGTATCAGCCGGATCGGTTAACACGCGCATGGTATGAATCATTGCAGACATCAACTGTTCTGGCCGATTGATACGATCCCAATAGCGAGAAACGGGTTTAAAACAGTCGTTAGTACTGATGGAAGCATCGTAATACTGCTCTACTTGTTGCAGGACAGGATCCGGCTGTCGACAAGCAAATACATCCCCCGGAAGGAAGAGAACGGGAATTCGGTTTGCGGTTGCCGTTGCTGCCGCCGTAATCATATTTGCAGCACCAGGGCCTACCGATGAGGTCACCGCATATATTTTTTTGCGTTTATGTTGTTTAGCAAACCCCATAGCAATGTGTGCCATGCCTTGCTCATTACAACCTTGATGTACGATCAGATCACCTGAGTCTTGTTCCAGCGCCTGCCCAAGCCCAACCACATTACCATGCCCAAAAATGCTCAGCACACCATGAATAAATTTGTGCTGCTGACCATCAAATTCAACATATTGTTGATTCATAAATTTGACCAGCGCCTGCGCTGTTGTCATTTTTAGCGTCTTCATAACCCGAATATCTCCAAAATTTGCTCAGAGAAGCGTTGATGCGATTTCATCTCTGCTCTCGTGGTTGACCACAATTCTATTATTCTCTAAACTCACTATATGAAATATAAATTTCATTTCAATTATTTTTTGAAATAAAGTTAGCTTTTGTGATCTGGGTATAGTTGTCATCAATAACCCTTTGCTGACTGCTATAAACCGCTTTTTCCAGATAAGTTCACCTTGAATTTGAAATATTTATTTCATAATATTGGTTATTGAAAAACCAAACCCATTTCACTCCAAGTTGGTCTAAATCAACTAAAAAGCATCACGTAAATCAATGGGAGAAATGGGCTCGCTAACCGATGAGGAACATCGCATGTCTACATTGTTATCAAAATATAGGGCACCGGATAGCACCGGGTGCATTCAAAAAATCACACCTAAAAACGCAGGTTGGGATTATGTTGGATTTGAAGTGTATGAATTAAAAGCGGGACAAAACCTCTCTCTGCCAGCTTCCACTAA
>NZ_NBUS01000041.1:252687-256055 GCF_002749895.1 Vibrio fujianensis
GAGCTCTGTCTTGTTCTTGTCGCCGGTAAAGCAAACATAAAAACAGAGACCGCTCATTTTGAAAATATCGGCGATCGGATGGATCCTTTTGAGCGAAAAAAACCGTATGCCGTTTATGTTTCGGCCCAAGAAAGCTGTCACGTCGAAGCGCTGACACCATTAGAGTTAGCCGTCTGTAAAGCTCCTGGCAAAGGCACCTATGCCACTCGATTGATCGCACCACAAGACATTCAAGCAGAAGCCAGAGGTCAAGGAAATAATCAGCGTTATGTACATAATATCTTACCCGATGATGTTCCTGCAGATAGTTTATTGGTTGTGGAAGTCTTTACCGATGAAGGTTGTACCAGCTCCTACCCAAGCCATAAACACGATCAAGCCAACGAGCCTCATGAAACCTATCTAGAAGAAACCTATTATCATCGTTTAAATCCTGGTCAAGGTTTTTGCTTACAGCGCGTCTATACCGATGATCGAACTTTAGATGAATCAATGGCTGTTTATGATAAAGATGTAGTCAAAGCCCCACGAGGTTACCACCCTGTAGCGACCATTGCCGGTTACGATAACTATTACTTAAACGTCATGGCTGGCCCCTCAAGAAAGTGGTGTTTTACTTGGGAACCCGATCATGAGTGGGTCAATGGCCCAGTCTATAAGGCTAAACATGCTTAATTAGCCTTGTTTTATACTATGTATAAAACAACTTGGCGTTGCAGGTAGGCGGTAAGTGAGTGACAAATTTATCTGGAAAAAATTTGAACGAAGGTAGCCTACCCCATACAGCTTTAAGTAGTAAGGGTATAGCATAAGATGAGGATAAAAACGTCAGTTAAAGCTGACGTTTTTTTATGTTGCATAAATCAATCATGCTTTGTGCGAGGAATCATGAAAGGCGAGCGACACTGCGAGGGTCTGAGCTAAACACAAAGAAGCGGCTTGGGAACGAAAAGCATCCACTTTGGCTTCTTTAACCACAAAACAGACATCACTGGATGAAGCCAGTGGACTAATTTGACTATCGGTAATGATGATTTGTTTAATCGCAGAACCGGCTAATGATTCGCTAATCGTGGTCGTTTCTTTCGCATAAGGTGAAAAACTAATCACAATCAATACATCATGTTCTTCAATCGTACTCAATTGCTCTTTAAACATGCCACCGAGCCCATCAATCAGAAAAGCACGTTTGTTTAAATGGCGTAATGCGTACACAAGGTAGGAAGAGACCGAAAATGAACGTCCTAACCCGACCACGTAGATATTTTTCGCTTGAGCCAGTATCTCAACCGCTCCATCGAGATATTCGACTGGTGTTTGCGCGGCTAGTTGATGCATCGCATTACTATTTGCTCTGGCAAATTCCTGTAAAATATCCATCGGGCGTTCCGGTGGCGTCATGTCTCCTTCCATCTCTCTCAGCAGTCGAACGCGATCAGTATAACTGGAAGTCTCTTCTAGTAGATTACTACGAAATAGTTGTTTCATTTCATTAAAACCACTGTACCCAAAAGCGTTTGCAAAGCGGATCAGCGTGGAGGGAGGAACACTCGCCTGCTCAGCAATCGCAGAGACGGTTTCAAAAGCGACACTATTTTTATTATCTAACACATATGCGGCGACTTGCTGTAATCTTTTACTTAATTCACCATAACGAGTTCGGATTTGATCCTCTAATTCGCTTAAGGTCGTTGCTGTTATCATACCAACACTCCGTTATTTACCATGAATTAATCTTATGCAAAATGAAACGATAATAAAAATTATTTTTCGAGTTTTTATTAAAATAAAATAAAAAAATCTAATTCGCTCGAAAAACTTACCACGCTTATCCAAATATTGACTTATACCCTTGCTACTTGAAGCTGCAGAGGGGTAGGCTACGCCAAGTTGTTTGGTATAGATGAAAAATTATTAACAACCGATTCACGCGTTGGCCAGTACGGTCTTGACAGAAAAGCCATGCCGATAGAAACGGATCTGGCACTTTAACTCGGCAAAATCGCTAACCTTTATGATAATGAACGCATGACTAAGGGGCCGAGTACTGGTGTTTGATCGGCAAAAATTTCTTCAATTAGAACCAAAAACAACTCCCCCGTAGCGACAACATCAGCAAATGCGTTATGAGCCAAATAAGGTGGTAGCCCTTTTTGTTCGCGAATGTGCGCTAAGCGTAAATCGGGATACGACACGCCTCGATACTTCATAAGAGATCGCTCCAAGCGCATAGTATCTAAAAAAATAAGTGGTAAAGGGAGCGTCTCTTCTAATTGCAGCAAATGGCGTAAAAACTGTTTCTCAATCTCAGCACCGTGGGCAATAACCACTTTTCCCTTAAGGTTTTTCACTAAGCATTCAATTAATTCATCGCGTGAAATTCCGCCAAGGAGCGTTTCAGGAACAATATGATTGACTACCGCGCTTGCTGAGTCAATACACTGTTCCGATTCGACATAATAATGCTCAGCACGACTTAGAGACATCACGGGATAGTGAAGATGGATCATTCCGACTGATAAAATCTCGTCCACCTTAGGGTTTAATCCCGAGGTTTCAAAGTCTAAGACCACACACTTTAAATCAGCTAACGGAGTATTGGGCGACGGATATGGCTTTTTAAAAAGTGGCAGACAAGGTGCCGGAATGCGAGACTTTGCCAAAGCGTGACGTCGTAACTTATCGCTATAACCAAGCGGGTGTTGACGACGAAACCAAGCCCTTATCATCGTAAACGTCCTCCAGCATGATACCGCTGTTTCGCCGCTTCCTGATAGCGAGCAATAATTCGAAATGCATCTTTGAGATGGTTGCGCTCAAAGGCGGTTAACTCACTTGGCGCAATTTGATTATTCAATATGTTCCCTGCTTGTACTTGTTCACCTTGATGATGAAAACGCACTTGATTGATAAAGTTCAGGGCTTCTTGTAACTCTTGTTTACTGGCATAACTGATTACCCCAAATTCAGCAGCGTAGGCTAATCTTTTCCCCGTTTCAGGGCTAAGACATCCGGCATTCAAGGCGTAAATTCGTGCGAGTTCAACAATTAAATTCACAGCTTGCTGTTTAATATTAAGCACCTGTCGATTATCCCCATCTTTGGTTAACACAAACTGGCGAAAGAGACCAAGCGGTGGACTGACGCGTAAAGAATTGGCCACCATAATCGAAAGAAAGCGCTGGTTGCCTCGCACACAAGTCAGCAAGGTTTGGTTAAGCTGTTCAACCAATGCCTTTGCCCCATATAAAAAGCGCATATCGAGAAAAACACTGATATCGAGCAGTGACTGTGCCTCTGGCAGCACCACCCACTGTCTAAAGTTGCTCTGCCATTGTGCTAGCGAAACACACCAACGAGCTTGGTTG
>NZ_NBUS01000041.1:256065-263015 GCF_002749895.1 Vibrio fujianensis
CCATCATATCGCCAGGACAAAGCCGATAACCACAAGCATCCAGCCCATGGCAAACAAACTGTGTCAATTTTTGAAAGTAAAGTTGCTCTTCATCGTTGGCTTCTCTCGCTAAAATAATGCCATTATCTTGATCCGAGTTCAGGTGCATTTCTTGACGAGCCTGAGAGCCAGCAACAAACCACGCATAATCCATAGGTGCAGTTCCGAATTCACGCTCGGCCAATTGTAGCAGTCGTTTATTAAAGGCATCGGCAATCTGCGTCATCATCTGCTGTATAATACTGGGGGCAACATTGGCAGATAATAATGCGTCAAATACGGCCTGTCGTTGAGGAACCATACTCACCAACTCAGTAACCGATTCCTGCCGATAAATTCGACTGATTAGAAATACGGCATGCACATGGCTTTTTTCTGTCAAACTGGTGGCCGTTAATACGCCAGCAACCTGCTGACCTTCCAATACAGGAAGGCTACGCACGTTGTGCTGCATCATCATTTCCATTGCTTCAAGAACTAACACATTCGACTGAATGGTTTGTGGATCCGGAGTCATAATTTGCCTGACAGGAACATTCAACCCTAGGCCTGCCGCAATGACACGCTTAGTCATATCTCGATCCGTTATAATACCAACCAGCTGCTCCCCTTCCATCACTAAGGCACTGGAACGGTGTTTATCGACCATCATTTGTGCCGCCTCTTGAACTAAAGTGCACGGTTGGACTTTGGCGACACTACGATTCATTACCTCTTTGACACTTTTTAAATAAAACACCTCCTCGCCAGACCATTTCTCATTCGAATGAGCCAATCGAACCGATTCTTTAGATGAAAAATGGTGGCTAACTGCCGGATTATCGCGCATTAACTGCAATAAAATCTGCTTAGGGATCCGATACAACAAAGTATTTTCTAAGGCAACTAATTGATAGTCACACTGGCCGGAACGATATAACTGGCTAAAACCAAATAGATCACCATCAGCTAACCGAGCACGTAAAGTCCCATCGGGATGATATTGCTCGACCGCTCCAGTTCGCACAAGATACAACCCCTGCCCAACAATTTGTTCTCCCGCAAGGCACTTTCCTTGCTTTAAATAGAGTATATCTACCGCAGCAGCCAATGCATTTTGTTCTTGTTCACCAAGCCGCTCAAAAGGATCAACCGAGGAGAGGTAGCTGACAATATTCGGTAACAATGAACTTTCCATCGAGAACCCCTATTGATTAACGAAAATCGCTCAATCTTAATATAAAAGATTGAGCGGAGGACGCATTTCCTTGGCGTTAGCCAAGAGGGAGATACGTTATTATTGAGCGTCTTTCTGAGCTTTGATCAACTTCGCTCTGGGGCTACGCATTAACTCACGGAAAATCGTCCAGAAGACATAACCTAAAGAACCGGCAGCTAATAAATAATAGCCAGTCATGATCCAAGTGGGCACATTATGCGCGAGGAACACATACATAGATACCGAAGAAAGCGTGATCAATACCGCGACAGCTGGAGTCATTGACCAAGGGGTAATATCCACTTGCTCGGTATAGATATCTTCATGATCTTCTTGTGGATAGAAGTAGCCAACCGTCAACATAAAGGCAACGTTAGCGACAAATAATAACCCAACTAAGTGGAAGAAATGGATATCAACTTGGAACACAAAATTGAATAGGATATAGGCTGATACGCCAAATAATAACCCGAGTTTTGCTGCTATCGCGGGTACATGCTTAGTCAATAAGCCAACTAATACCACGCTTAAAATAGGCGAGTTAAACAAACCTTGTAGCTGCTGGATCAAATAGAACAAGCCGTCTGGCGCATTGGCCACCAACGGGGCTACAATCATAGAAATTAATGCCAAACTTAGTCCTAGCCATTTCCCAAGTGACACCGTTTGGGCTTCCGTTGCATCAGGTTTAAGCGATTTTTGGAAAATATTGACGGTAAATAGGGTAACTGAAGAGTTTAATCCGCCACTAAAGGTGGAGAACACCGCTCCCACGACTACGGCAGCAAAGAAACCGACCAACATTTCCGGTAAAACCAATTGCACGAGGCTAGGATAAGCATGATCTGGATTATCCATCTGGCCACTGAACACATGATACGCAATGATACCGGGTAAAATGATAATGCTTGGAATCATCAGTTTAAAGAAAGCGCACAGTAGAACCCCTTTTTGTCCTTCTGCCAAGTTCTTTGCTCCAAGCGCTTTTTGTACAATGGACTGATTGGTACACCAGAAGAACATATTGGAGACGATCAACCCTGTAAATAAGGTTGAAAATGGCACCATAGAGTCTTCAGCTCCAATCGAATTAAATTTTTCAGGATGGGATTGATACACTTCCACTAAACCGCCCAAGATATTACCGTCACCAACGTAAGCCAGTGCAAACAAGGTAACCATCAAGCCGCCGGTAATTAATCCTACGCCATTAATGGTATCGGCGACCGCAATGGCTTTAATACCACCAAAAACAGCATAAATTGCCCCAATCGTACCGACCCCCCAAACCATCAACCATAAAGCGGTATCTTTATCGACACTAAACACATTGGACACTTGGAACAAGCTCTCCAAAGCAATTGCGCCGGTATAAAGTACAATCGGTAAGAGTGAAATAACATACATGGCTAAGAATAGAATGGACGTAATGGTCAGCGTTTGTTTATCAAACCGCTTCTCTAAATACTCAGGAATGGTGGAAATCCCCAGTTTTAAGTAACGCGGTAGAAAGAAAATCGCAAAGAGAACGATGGTCATCGCGGCCATCACTTCCCATGCCATAACGATAAAGCCGGTTCGAAAGGATAAACCATTCAGTCCGACAAGATGTTCTGTCGAGAGGTTCATCAGCAACATGGATCCACCAATGTAAACCCCTGTTAACGATCGACCGCCAAGGAAATAACCTTCGGTTGAATCAGTGAGGTGTGCATTACGAGTTTTATAGTAAGCAAATCCCGCAACGAACAACGTAAAACCGATAAATGAAATAAAAGCGAGCATGGTTCCTCCAAAAGCTTTTATTACGCCCAGCACCCTTATACGTCCCCATGCTGGGCGATGAATTAGCCCACTCGATTACGGTGAGCTAATGACGATTTACAGTGTAATTTCGCGTCCTGAATGCAGTGATTCCAGCGCCTTATCCGCGAGCAATAATGCTTGCTCGCCGTCATAACCACTGCATTCTGGTTGAGCTCGTCCAGACAATACATCGACAAAATGCTGCCACTCTGCGCGATACGCTTTTTCATAACGTTGTAAGAAGAAATGTTCCGGTTTGGCTGCCACACACCCTTGCTCGCCCCAAACTTCCACTACATCTTCATGGATATTATTGGCGCGCAATAAGCCTTTTTCGCCGTGCAATTCAATCCGTTGATCATAACCGTAACCAGAACGACGGCTATTGGTAATGGTCGCCATCGCCCCTGATGGGAATTTCATCACGATAAATGCGGTATCAATATCCCCCGCCTGACCAATTTCAGGATCGACAAGATTACTGCCTTGGGCATAAATAGAGACTGGATCTTCTCCCATGATAAAACGCGCCATGTCAAAATCATGAATCGTCATATCACGGAACATGCCACCAGAAACTTTGACATATTGAGCTGGTGGTGGTGATGGATCGCGTGAGGTAATCAGTAAGGATTCAGCTTTACCAATCAGACCGGCGCTCAATTGTTCACGGACTTTGCGAAACTGAGGATCGTAACGACGGTTAAATCCAACAAAGAGAGGAACTTGATACTCTTTGACTGTCGCTAAACATTCACGAACTCGTTCGATATCGAGATGAACTGGCTTCTCACAGAAAATGGCTTTTCCTGCCCGTGCGGCAAGTTCTATTAGTTCAGCATGGGTATCCGTTGCCGAGGCAATCAGCACCCCATGCACATTCGGATCGGCTAACGCTTGTTCTGTGGTTTGAATTTTAGCGCCATATTGGTCAGCCAATTTTGTCGCCCCATCACCATAAGGATCAATGACGGAATAAAGGCTAGTTTCTTTGTGTTCAGCGATATTAACCGCATGAACTTGTCCAATTCGGCCAGCGCCAAACAAAGCAATGTTATACATAGGGTACTCTCCTTCTACAGGATGTTTTTATGATCTTTTCATTGAATTCCATCGTGTGATGAGTCGATGTCGTGTTACCGGCAGCTCTCGATCAATTGGAAGCAATGAGCTCTTGTTAATGACAAACACACCATAACAACGAAAAAATAATTTCACAATCATATAAAATGAAATTTTTATTTTGCGTTTAAAAATTGAGAGTATTGCAGCATTTTTGTTCAGGGCTCATTAAAATTTCTTATTCATCAGAGTGAATATGAGAGAAGGTACGATATTCAAGCGCAACACAGGATAGGGTCGGTATAGAAAAATTCACGTCAACGCCGGGGACTCTACCGCTAAAAAGTGAAATGAAAGTTTTATTTATCACCATAATGGCGATGCTGTTTGTTATTGGAGTAACAAGAGCAAAAGCCACAAAATAACGTTATTTGATGCTATTTGTGGCTTTGAGCGGGGTAAATATCCCTTTCTAGTTGAAGCTGCAGCGATGTTAGCTACGTTCGTTCACCCCAACTGCTAAAACTGCCGAATTAGAAATCGGCCATTAGGCGCTTATATTCTGCATCATCTTGATACATTTTATGGAAAATTGTGTATTTGACTTCATAAAAGCGTTTAATTTTTTCGGTTTGTGGGGTTACACTTTTGCTGATACGGCTCATCGCATTCATGGCATCAGGAATATCACTATAAAACCCAGCGGCTACTGCGCCTAACATGGCGGAGCCAAGAATCACCGCTTCGCTCTCTTCCGGTAACAAGAAGATACATCCGGTGGCATTCGCATGTTCTTGCAGAAATACACTATTTTTAGTCCCGCCACCACAGGCCATAATGGTGTTGATTTCATAACCTGAACGATTCATCACTTCAATGATATGCCGGGTTCCTAGCGCAATGCCTTGAATGGTCGCTAAATATAGCAATGCCATATCATCGATTGTTTGGGACATTTTTAATCCAGTCATCGTCCCGGTAAGATGTGCATTAGCTCGCGGTGAACGGTTACCATGGAAATACGGTAACACGTGAATATCTTTGGTTAGAAAAGCGATGTTATCCTTACTTCCCGCTAAGGCAAGCAGACGTTCATTGAGGATCTGATAGACGGTTTTTCCTACCTTATCAGCTTGAGCTTTTACGCTAGGATACAAGGGATAAGAAGTAATCATATGATCAATCAATGCACCAGTAGCAGACTGCCCGCCTTCATTTAACCAATACCCTGGGATCATCGCGCTGTAGTAAGCTCCCCAGACGCCATCAATAAAACGCGCGGTTTTTGAAACGGCCATGTGACAAGAAGAGGTGCCACCAATCAAAGCTAATCGCTGATTAAAGTCTGCTTTATCTCCTGTCATTCCAGCCGCACCTAATACACCAATTCCCCCTGCATGAGCATCAATGATGGAAGTCGCCACCGCGGTTCCCGGAATTAAACCGAGATCGGAAGCCGCATGAGCGGTTAAGCCATCTCCTACTGGCTGCCCCATCGGTAGAATGCGCTCTCCGATCACTTTCGCATTACTGGCTAGTAAGTCTTCAAGGCCGATCTGATTAAAAAAGCTTTTGTCCCATTTCCCTTCATGGCCCAAGTAAGTCCATTTACAAACGGTTGAACAGAGTGAACGACTTGCATCAAAGGTGGCTTTCCAAGTCAAAAAATCAGGAAGATCAAAAAAATACCCCGCTTTTGCCCAAGTATTCGGCATATGCTGCTTCAACCAAAGTAACTTGGGAGTTTGCATCTCAGGTGAAATTCGATTTCCGACGTACGCCAGTACAGGGTGCTGCGTTCTATTGATGCGATCAGCCTGTACAATAGCTCGATGATCCATCCACATGATAATATTCTGCTCACTACGCCCAGTAGGGCTGACCGTTAAGGGTTGACCATTTGGGTCTAAAACCACCAAAGAGCAAGTGGCATCAAATCCTATTCCTTTCACTTGGATCGGGTCGATATTGGCCTGAGCAACGGCATCTTTGACGGCAAGACAGACGGATTGCCAGATATTTTCGGAAGATTGTTCAACAAAATCCGCTTGTGGTTTGAACATCAGCGTGTCGCGCTTTGCTTCGCCAACTTTACAGCCATGAGCATCAAACACCCCAGCTCGCGCGCTACCACTGCCTACATCAACGCCGATAAAATAAATACTCATAGATTTCACCGTTAAGCCTTATTCTTTTGTAAGAAAATAAATAAAATCAGAATGCCGCCCCAAAGGGCCATCGTGAGATAACTGCTTACCCCTAACAAATTCAGGCCACTTTCCAAGGTTTGTAGAACAATCAAGGCCAGCCCAATGCCAATAATTCGCCCAAAACCACCATCGGGATTAATCCCACCTAGCACGGAAGCGAGGATGGCAATCAACAGGTATGATTCACCATACCCTGCTTTGGCTGAGTTAAATTTCGCCATCATGACCAATGCGGCAACCCAACATAGGATTGAGGAAAGCACATACACCGCTAAGATGGCCTTTTTTGTATTAATCCCAGAAAAACGGGTGGCTTTTTCATTTGAGCCAATCAAATAGATGGTTCGGCCTAAACGGGTATGTTCGAGCAGCGCCCAAAGCCCAATCGCGAACACGACAAACAAGATAAGCGGCATCGGGATCCCCCAAAGCGTCCCATTTCCTAGCACCAATAAGGCATGAGGAAACCCTGAAATGACGCTTCCTCCTGAAATGAGCACATTCAACCCATTGATTAATGTCATCATTCCTAATGTTGCAAGAATAGGAGACACACCAACATAAGCAATTAACACTCCATTAAACAGCCCAACCACAACTGCGGTTAGCATGCCACCGGCTAAAGCGGCAACAAG
>NZ_NBUS01000041.1:263025-266743 GCF_002749895.1 Vibrio fujianensis
ATGATTGCACTGTCTGGCGCTTGGGTGATAATACTGGCCATAACTAAACCACAGGCATTGGTTGTGGCAATAATCGATAAGTTAATGCCTCCAGTTAGCATACAGATCGCCATCGCCAGTGCGAGTAAACCAAGCAATGGCATTTGGGAGGACATCGACTGTAGGTTACCTAACGAAAAAAAAGCTTTGCCGGCAGATAAACCCATCGCCAATAAGATACCGGCTAAGATCACGAGCAAATAACGAATATTCTTATCGGTCGGTAGTGATAGTTTATTGAGAAACGCTTCCATTATGCCCCCTGCACTGCTTGTTTTTTTTCATTGATCGCTGTCATACTAATACTGCACACAATAATGAAGCCGGTAACAACCGTATGCCAATAGGAAGGAACGCCTAATATGGTTAGTCCATTTTTTACAATCGCTAGCAAAACAACGCCAAGAATAACGCCCAATAAAGTTCCCTTTCCGCCAGTCATACTAGTGCCTCCCAGCACGACCGCCGCTAGCACTGTCAGTTCAAAACCCATCAATGAATTTGGCGCGACCGACTGAGTGATTTGGGTCTGTACCACCGAAGCGATGCCCGCGAGAGCCCCCATATACCCATAAACGAATAAATGAATGCCAAAAAGATTAATCCCAATTCGACTGGCGGCATCGGCATTTCCCCCTACAGCATAAATTTGTCGTCCTAAGCGGGTTTTATTCATCAAAAAAGAGGTAACGAAAACCATCACGATTAAAGTCAGAATAGGAAGTGACAAGCCATAGTCATAACCATCATGACCGGTAAAAGTAAACAGCTCGATACCATCCATAAACCAGTCAGGAAAACCATATAACCACTCGCCGTTACTGGTATAGATCAGTAATCCAAAGAAGAGGTTTAAAGTAGAAATGGTAATAATAATGGCAGGCACTTTTAGCTTATACACCAGGATCGCATTAATCATCCCCAGTAAAATGCCCACAACGGTAGCAATGGCAAAAGCCACCATAAAATTACCGCCAAGATTTAACACGTAGCTCGCCATGACATATTGTGCGATGGCCGCGGTGGCAGGAAAAGAGATATCAATTCCTCCAGCGATCAAAACAACAAAGAGCCCACACGCCATGATGCCCAGAATTGCTGAACTGATAGACATATCAAATAAGTTACCTAAAGTGAAAAAATCTTCAGAGGTCATCGTCAATGCCATCATCATCAGCACAATCATCATCGACAGATAAAATTCGTGATGTTTCATTAATGCGGTAACAGACCGACGAACGAAATTAAGCATTGACCGCCTCCATAATCTCTTGCTCGGAACTGTAAACGGGATAGAAGTCATGGGTAAAACGTCCTTCTTTCATCACTATGACGCGATGACTGTTGTAAAACACTTCTGGTATTTCATCACTAACCATGATGATCGCGATGCCTTTTGTGGCAAGATCTTTCGCTATGGTGTAGATCGCTTCTTTATTAGCAACATCAACCCCAACGGTCGGAGAATCAAGAATCAGGACTTCTGGCTCGACAGCTATCCATTTTGCAATAGAAATACGCTGTGCATTGCCACCAGAGAGGCTAGTGACCGGTAGTTGAGGGTCGGCAACTTTAATCGAGAGCGATGAGATCAAAAGATCCACTAACTTATTCGCCTTGATATGGTCGAGAAATCCAGAAGGTTTTTGCAACCGGTCTAACACTGCAGCCGTAATGTTATCGCGAATCGTTTGCTCCATAACCAGACCGGTCGACATGCGATCTTCTGAAACATAACCAATACCATGAGCAATCGCATCGCGATTTGATTCAAATTGCACCGGCTGTCCATTCACCAATATTTGTCCCTGATCAGGTTTGGTCATACCAAATAAAGCCATACATAATTCAGTTCGGCCAGCGCCTAATAGACCCGTAATTGAGATGATTTCACCCGCTCGCACAGAAAAAGAAATATCACTAAACTGCCCTTTTTTCGTTAAACCTTTTGCTTCTAGCTTGATATCACCCTGCTCATGATAAGGAGTAAGTGGCGTAAATTTAAAACGCTGCCCCGTCATTAAAAAGGCCAATTTATCACTATCCACTTCATTAGCTTGATAAGTACCAATGGTTTTCCCATCGCGGATGACTGTGATGCGATCAGAGATTTCCATCACCTCATCGAGCTTATGGCTCACAAAAGCGACCGTAACACCTTTGGATTTGAGATCGGCGACGACATTAATCAAATGATTAACTTCCGTGCGGGTTAACGATGCGGTCGGTTCATCCATAATCATTAATTTGGCATCCGATGCCATAGCACGACAAATCGCCACAAGCTGACATTCAGCAATAGAGAGCTGTTCAACCCGTTTTTGTAACGGCAACGTCACGCCGACTTTTTCCATCGCTTTGAGGGCAATGCCTTGAATTCGTTTTTTTTGCACCAATCCTTTCGCCCACTCAATGTGATCTTGAATGGCAATATTCTCTGCAACGGTTAAGTTAGGAAATAATGATAAATCCTGATAAATCACTTGAATGCCGTATTCAATGGACTGCTGTGGAGTAAGTCTTGCATAGCTTTTGCCAGCAAGAATGATTTCTGCTCCTTTCTCTGGCGCATGAACACCGGAGATCACTTTAAATAATGTACTTTTACCGCAGCCATTTTTACCCGCTAAACAATGCACTTCACCTCGGTTAAAGGTGAGATTAATACCATCTAAAGCTTTTACTGAACCGAAATGCTTTGAAATATGCTTAAGAGTAATAAAAGGAGTACCTGACATAAGAATCTCCAGTAGTCATGAGGCGGCGTTGCGCCGCCCCAAATAAGAGTAGAGGAAGAACGTAGCGTGGTTAAAAACCTAACTGGCGAGCATTGGTTTTATCCACTTCTAAAATTTTATTGAATTTAATAACACGATTTTCAATATCAATGTCAGCCTCTCCAAGCCCTTCGACCGTCACGCCTTTTGATACATCATTACCTTCTAGCATCTGCTTTGCTACAGCAACCATGGCATAACCGGCATCGGCCGGGTTCCATAAGAAACCTTTATCTATTTCTCCGCGGGCCAAATATGGCGCAGCTTGACTAGGCATCATAATACCCACAACACTGATCTTATCTTTTGCACGTTTCTTTTTGATCGCTTCGCCAGCGCCAATCGCGCCCAAGGAGCCATAAGAAACAATGCCTGACATATCTGAGTGAGCTTTCATTAGATCATTGGTGGCTGCATAGGACTGGTCAATACTTTCAGCGACAGGCATCCGGCTGGTCACCTCATACATATCAGGATAATTTTTTTTCTGGTAATCGATGGCTAAATTTGCCCAGTTATTATGCAGAGGAACCGTTAATGACCCAACATAAACAGCATATCCTCCCTTCTCTCCCATATTTTTAGCTAACTCATCCATCGTTGCCTGCGCATAAGCTTGGTTATCAATAGTTTCAATATCCCAATCTGCGTTATGCTCATCTGGAGATTCATGAGTTAGGACAATAATGCCTTTCTCACGAGCTTTCTTAAATACAGGTTCCAATACCGTGACATCATTAGGAACTACCGTGATGGCATCAACGCCTTTAGCAATTAAATCTTCAATAATTTTAACTTGTTGTGCGGGATCAGGCGTTGAAGGGCCAAGTTGGCGAGCATTCACGCCAAAGTCACTTGCGGCTCGCTCAATCCCTTTGTTCATTTGGTTAAACCAAGGAATG
>NZ_NBUS01000041.1:266753-267037 GCF_002749895.1 Vibrio fujianensis
GGAAACTTTTACGACATTGACTATTTCATAATCCTTGGCTTGTGCGCCGACAGCCGCAATAGCAAGCGTTAATGCGGCGACGTTTAATAAGATCTTTTTCATCTTCATCAATCCTTTCTTGGTGGTATGCAGGGTTAGGTGAATCGACACGAGAATGTTAAATCTAATATCAAGATATTATTGCCACCAAGGATAATAAACGTGATCTACACACGATATTGTTAATAGGTGGTTAGTAAAATGATAACTTAAGGTTTTATATATAGAGGGGTGTAAACTTACAT
>NZ_NBUS01000041.1:267047-274013 GCF_002749895.1 Vibrio fujianensis
AAAAAATGAAGGGCAAAAGATCAAATTAAAAACAAATAAAAAACAATAAAAAAACAAAAAAGCCAATCAAATGGTAAAGCAATCGTTTTCTATCAATGATCATTCAATATAGAATGTGAATTTTGATCAATATATGAACAAAATCACTTTTATTTCTCAAAAATAATCATTTCTCACTCAATCGGGGGCATAAGAAAGAGTTTCCTCAATATAAAACCCTCCAACTCATTTAGCTTTTTTGTTATTAAGTAACCAATTTTTGTTTTAGAGTTTCAACGCTACCCAATTATGATAAAAAAGCCATCACATAACGCGATGGCTTATAAACATTATATGGTTGAACGAAAAATTAGCCCGTTAAACCTTGTTTAGCCAGATATTCATCATAGGTGCCGTGGAAATCGTTGACGCCTTGTTTGGTGATCTCAATAATGCGTGTGGCGATAGAAGAAACAAATTGGCGATCGTGAGATACGAACAGCAAAGTGCCTTTATAGTTCTCTAACGCTAAGTTCAACGCTTCGATTGATTCCATATCCATGTGGTTGGTTGGCTCGTCCATCAGTAAAATGTTGGGTTTTTGCATAATAAGCTTACCAAACAGCATGCGGCCCTGTTCACCACCGGAAATGACTTTTACCGATTTTTTAATGTCATTTTGTGAAAAGAGCATACGCCCCAAAATGCCGCGTACGGTTTGTTCATCTTCCCCTTCGTTTTTCCATTGGCTCATCCAGTCAAGCAAGGTCATCTCTTGGCTAAAATCATGCGCATGATCCTGTGCATAAAAACCGATGTTATGATTTTCAGACCACTTGATCATGCCAGCCATTGGCTCCATTACCCCAGCAAGAGTATTGAGCATGGTTGACTTACCGATCCCGTTTTCACCAATGATAGCAATGCGCTCACCCACTTCTACCATTAAGTTTACGTTATTAAACAAGATGTTGTCGCCATACCCTTGTTTAAGACCTTCAACTTCTAATGCGTTACGGAATAACTCTTTCTTCTGATCAAAACGGATAAATGGAGATTGACGGCTCGAAGGTTTTACTTCTTCAAGCTGAATTTTATCCAGCTGTTTCTGACGAGATGTTGCCTGTTTTGCTTTTGAGGCATTGGCAGAAAATCGGCTTACAAATGTTTGTAATTCAGCCATTTGTGCTTTTTTCTTCGCGTTATCAGCATGTAAACGCTCACGCGCTTGTTCTGCGGCAATCATATATTCATCATAGTTACCGTGGAACAAGCGTAATTCACCATAATCAAGATCCGCCATATGAGTACAGACGGTGTTCAAGAAATGACGGTCGTGCGAGATGATGATCATGGTACAGTTACGCGCCAGCAAGGTTTGTTCTAACCAAGCAATGGTATGCATGTCCAAGTTGTTGGTCGGTTCATCAAGCAACATAATTTCAGGCTCAGCAAACAGCACTTGCGCCAGTAGGACTCGAAGCTTCAAACCCGGAGCAATTTCACTCATCAAACCAAAATGTTGCGCTTCGGGTATCCCCAAACCGAGCAGAAGTTCTCCTGCACGAGCTTCAGCAGAATAGCCGTCCATCTCCGCAAATTCGGTTTCAAGATCGCCCACTCGCATACCATCTTCATCGGTCATCTCCGGTAGGGCGTAAATGCGATCGCGCTCTTCTTTTACTTTCCACAACTCTTTATGGCCCATGATGACGGTATCCACCACGGTAAATTCCTCGAACGCAAATTGATCCTGCCCTAATTTAGCCATACGTTCATTCGGGTCAGTCGAGACAGACCCCGCAGAAGGCTCCAGCTCACCGCTGAGGATTTTCATAAAGGTGGATTTACCACAACCGTTAGCACCAATCAGGCCATAACGGTTACCATTACCAAATTTAATCGAGATATTTTCAAATAATGGCTTATCGCCAAATTGCATGGTGATGTTTGCAGTCGTTAACACAGAGAATTCCAAGTTGTTGGATGGTAAAAGCAAAAGGTTGGCAAAAACCAACCTTTCAAAAAGTGGGGGCGATACTAACAGTTTTTGTGACAAATATCACCTGAGTTTGTCGATGGACTTTCCTTTTCAGTAACCAATGTGCCGTTATAAGCCTTTTTGGTACTGCTTGTTTGTGGTGCCTTGAATTTGCGTCAATAGCATTTCTTTAGCGGTAAGATCACCTTGTAAGGCGCGTTTAAATTGTTCGATAAGTGATTTCTTGTCCATCTGAATTTGAGTTTGGGTAGGAATGTGACGCAAGTCGATCATGAAATCGGTGTACAACGATGGTAAATCCTCTAAAACTGCGAGATTAAGGCAATTGACATCACTGTACAAACGGTTATGGCTCCCCTTCTGTTTATGAATGACATAAGGCCTCTCTTTTAACGAGATAATCGAAGCGGTTTTTTCACAACGCATCATGCAACCTTTGTTCATGCGCGGTTTCTTACACCCAACCGTTGACATAAAAAAGCATTGGCGACTGGTCATTAAATGTATCGGATGATAGAGGGTATAAAAGAGCCTAACGCCTTGTGGCCGAACAATCTTTCTCATTTGTAGAGCATTAATTTCATCGGAAATGAAAGCTCCAACGCCTTTTAATTCCTGCTGTATACATTGCAGAGCGAAGGAGTTGGTGATGTTAAGTTGTGGCCCCGCAACCCAGTTGATTCCTAAAGTTTGCGCAATATGAGCAACGCCCAGATTATCGGTTACCAGCAAATCGGGGTTGATCCTTCGGAGTAATTCGATGGCGGCTTGATAATGCTCACCAATCAGCACCGCAGGAAAAAATGGAATCAATGTGGGGTGATGGTTAAACAACGCGATCATCGCTTCAAGTTGATAGTTCAGTGCATCTGGAAGCTGATAGAAAAAAGAGACATCGCTGCATGAGTTCATAAGCTCCAAATCGCTAGAATCAGAAATCAACACCGATAATTGAGGTGGCGTGGTGATATCACTATTCGCCTGTTTTGGTATCGAAATATCACCTCTTCTGCTGTTACCTTTTAAACTACGGCGAGCTTTAGGTTCAATCGGCATCGTTCGAGTAAGCGTTTCAACCTTATCGATAATTTCAGTGGTCTTGTCATACAGGCGCTGCTTAACCTGTTTAACTTCATCAAGGTTACGACATTGATAAATGGTGGAGAAGTGCGTGGCGGCATGGTTTCTTGGGTTATCTATATACATGTCACGATGTATATCACCTTGTAAATAGCCATTGGTGAAATCACGGTTAAAGACATGGTATAGCTCTGTCATATCTTGCCGAATCGTCCCTGTTTCACAAAATTGGTCAATCTGCTTACGCCAGTTATCCACTACTGTATAAACATAATGTGGCTTTTTGATCCGCCCTTCGACTTTTAAAGAATACACTCCAGCTTTGGCTAAAGCGGCAATATCGGTGTATGCCGAGTTATCTTTTAAGTTAAGCGGATAGTTTTTTCCAACGGATGTCGTTTGATATTGATCTCGGCAGGGTTGGCTGCATCGACCTCGGTTGCCAGAAGCGCCACTGCGTTCAGAGCTGAAATAGCACAAACCAGAAAAACCAATGCAGTACGAGCCATGTACAAAGACTTCCGTCATTACATTATGCTGACGGCCCAATTGAGCCAGATGGGTAATTTCATCGATGTTCAGCTCACGTGAGAGGTTTACACGGCTGCTACCCAGTTGACTCAAAAGTAACATTTGACCTTCGTTATGCGTATTCATTTGAGTTGAGGCATGCATATCCAACTCAGGGAAATAATGCTTAATTATGTATGCTAACCCCAGATCCTGTACGATCACCCCATCCACATCTGACCCAGCTAACTGTTGAAGTAAGCGGATAACAGAAGGAATTTCATTTTCCAACAGCACAATATTTATGGTGATAAAAATTTTACACTGGTGTTGATGTGCCAGCGTTAAAACGCTATCCAAGATATCTAACGTGATATTGGTCGCTCGGTTGCGGGCGTTAAACCTTTCCAAACCACAATAAATAGCATCAGCTCCGGCTACTATTGCGGCTTTAATTGAATCCAAATCCCCGCCAGGGGCTAATAACTCAAACTGTTCTTTTGGGAAAAACAAACGACTGACTCTTTTTCATTTCATTGGGTCAGGCATTATAGCGATCTCGGTCACAAAACCCTTGATGTGGCTCAGGTGAGAGCGACATCTAAGATTTATTTTAAGAAAGTGATGAACAAATCTTATTTGATGCCACTCAACACTTTCTAGAGTCTGTTGACAGGTTAAAGTAATTGATATTTAGCCCAAACCGCTGAGCGCCAACGTATACCCATGATAATTCCGCGAACCCATTCATCCAACGCTATCGCCATCCAAGCACCGAATACGCCATAACCCCAGTGAATACCGAGTAGATACGAAAACACCACGCCTAAGCCCCACATACTCAAAATGCCCATTTGCACCGGGAATTGGATGTCCCCAGCTCCTTTCAATGCAGAGATAAAAATCAAGTTAAACACTCGCCCAGCTTCAAGCAGGATGGATCCCATCACTAAAGCCCCCGTAAGTCGCAAAACTTCTGGATTCTGCGTAAATAACGTTAAGATGGAATCGCGGAAAAAATAAATCAGACTGGCAGCGGTAACGGAGGTGGTAAACCCCACGAGAAAGTAGAGTTGTACCCGTTTGAGGATACTTTCTACCCAACCTTTACCGATGTAGTAACCAGTTTGAATTTGCGTTGCTTGGCCAATGGCTAAGGCAAACGCAAAAGAGAAACGCGCGATGTTTTGCGCGTAGGTAAACGCCGCAAGAGACGAAGTACCCATTTGCACCACAAAATAGACGATGGTAATCTGCGCCATATTGTACGAAAGCACTTCCCCTGCGTTCATGCCGCCGATTTTGAGGATTCGCTTATAGACCGCGTTGGGCACTTGTGCAAGGGAACGCATCGGCAAGTCGATGGCGCTACGCCACAGCAGCACGCCTAAAATCGTCGTGCCGATCACTTGGCTCACCACCGTCGCAATCGCTACCCCTTGTACACCATATACGGGCAAACCAAACGGCTGATAGAGTGCAATGTAGTTCCCCATAACGTTCAGCACGCCACTGATAAGGTTAACCGTCATGGGTGAGCGCGAATAACCGTGGCTGCGCAAAATGGTGGTAAACACAATACCAATAGTGACGTTAAAGGTCAGCGCCCCGCTGATAAGCAGGTATTCTTGCGCATACTGTTCGACTTGTGCTTCAAGTCCGTAGTAAGGAAGCAGATGCATCGCACCGAGTACCGCCAACACACTGAGGATCACCCCAATCATGCTGGAAAGCGCGATGCTCGCCACCCCAACGTGGGAGGAATCTTGATCGCGCCCTGCACCGTTGTATTGTGCAATAAGAATCCCGGTGCCGCTACTGACAACAGTAGAGATGATGATGAGGAAAAACGTCAGTTGGGTGATCACCCCCACCGCAGAAACCGCTTTGTCCGAATAACCAGAGAGCATGAATACATCACTGGTGCCGAGTGCTGTCCGTAGCAAAATTTCCACTAATATCGGCCACGCGAGCGTCACGATAGACATACGCTGGTTGATATTTTGGGTTTTAGCCATCTTGTTGACCTTAAATATGAATAACGATTGTCGAAAAAACGGAAAACTGCTCAATAAAAAGGTTGCAGAGCAGTCTGAATGAAAAATAATATGTATCTTATTGTGCACATGATGCCCAAAAAGATACATAACATTCATGGTTAAATTGGGTGCAAACTGGCTGTGCTTATTGCTCTTGTCGCTCAAAGCGTAAGGTTTGCAACACTGCGCCTTTTTTCACAAATTGGGTATCGATTCGATAAATCCCCGCTTGCAAATGGATAGCGATGCCCTCAGTTTCAACGTTTTTTCCCTCGGTGCCATTGGTAGGCAGCGACATGGCAAATTCGCCATTGATGCTCAGACTGCAAGAGGATTGCGCCAATGGTTCGCAATCATAGGCCATTTCGGCAAAACAGCGATAACGCCCTGCTTGCGCAACTTCAACCCAGAGTTCGCAATTATTTTCGCTGTTCACCACCATGCGCTGCGTTACCGGCAACAGCGGCACGGCATCGGGCAATCTGCCCGCTAGCGGCGCAAAAGACTTCACCGCTTGATACGCCTGCAGCGGTCTTTGCATCACAGGCGCTTGCAAAATAAAGCGGCAGATGTTCATCGCGCTGCGTTGCAACTCGCCTAACGTCAACTCACCTTGCGCTAACGCCTGTAATGTGTCGTCGTCCATCGGGTTGCGCTCGGCGGCGTCGTTTTCCACCACCATGTAGAGATCATTTTGCGCTCTTAGCATATAGCCAGTGAAACACTTACTCTCGTCGCCCCCGTCAACCGGGTGATTCATTTTTGCCCACCAGTCGGTCATCACAATGCCGGTGTAGCCCCATTCACCACGCAAAATGGTGGTGTTGAGATCATAATTGGACGCTGCCCAATGGCCATTGACCGGATTGTAGGAAGTCATGATGGTGGACGCCTGACCATACTTCACCGCCATTTCAAACGGCTTGATGTGGATTTCACGCAGCGCGCGCTGCGACATCACACTGTCCACATCCACGCGTGCGGTTTCTTGATCGTTGGCCGCAAAGTGTTTGATGGTGCCAGAAACGCCCGCTTGTTTTAAACCTGTGGTTTGCGCCGCTGCGATCCAACCGGTTAATAACGGATCTTCGGAGAAATATTCGAAATTACGGCCATTGAGTGGATGACGATGAATATTGATGCCGGGGCCAAGTAACGTATCGATTTGGTACGCTTGCAATTCTTGGCCAACCAGATAATACAACTGCTGATTGAGCGCCGAGTTCCACGTGCAGGCAAGCAGCGTTCCAATCGGCACTTGGGTCGCTTGATGGCCACTGTCCATACGAATCCCAGACGGACCATCGGCCGCCGCGGCCACCGGAATGCCCAGCTCAAACAGCGAGTCACACACAC
>NZ_NBUS01000041.1:274023-274328 GCF_002749895.1 Vibrio fujianensis
CCAAACGCCGCCGCCGTACCCGGTGTCACTTTCGGGCTGCACATGCCTTCTCCACGGACAAGAGTCGCCAATTGCGCCGGCGTCAGTTGGGCAATGAAAGCTTCTAAATCGGCTTGGCCTTGAGCAACATCGGCCAACTTAATCCCTTGTTCGCCCGTAAAAGCATAGGTTGGCGGCAAGTTGGCTTCAATTCGCAGCGCCAGATCCACCGAGCGCTGTGGCACAGGCTGATAACTGGCTTTATAGATGCCATTAGCTTGGCGCTCAGCTGGCACTAAGCGTTCAAACTCACGCGTTGGGGCACA
>NZ_NBUS01000041.1:274338-276045 GCF_002749895.1 Vibrio fujianensis
ACCTCTGCAAGGGTTTCTAGCACCCGCAGTTGGTCGAGTTGCCACACGGCATCAAGCAGCTCAGCTTGGCGTACGCTCCCCCCAAGGTAGAAACGGTATTCACCCGCTTCCAACACATAACTGTTTTTGTGCCCTGTCACACCGCTGTCGTCATAGGAAGCCAAAGCCCATAACGGCACGGTAATTTGCACTCTTTCACGGCCATTCGGTGCAATTTCACCACTTTTATCAAAACCACACAGCACACGCGCGGGTTTGCCGAGTTTTCCTTGCGGCGCTTCCACATAGAGCTGCACCACTTCTTTGCTGCTAAATTGTTGGCCAACATTGCAAATCTCAATATCAAACGTCAGCACGTTGGCGTTGGCGAGATCGCCGCCAGCATCGGCCACGTCACTAGAGCACTGCAGCAAACGGCGTTCAAATTGGGTATAAGATAACCCAGCACCAAACTCAAACTGCACCGCCTCTGGGGCAAAGGTTTCAAAGTAGCGATAGCCGACGTAAATATCTTCCGCGTAGAGATTAAAATCTTTGCGGCCAAAATGGGCAGATGAAGGGTAATCTTGCAAACGATAGGCGATGGTGTCGGTCAAACGACCACTGGGTGAGACAGCGCCAGAGAGCACATCGGCCAGCGCGTGGCCCCCTTCCATCCCCGCCGCCCAGCTGTAGAGCACCGCTTTGATCGCTTGATGGTTTTCAAGGCCAGTTAACCACGACATATCGATAATGTTGGTGACGTTCATCACCACGATCACACAGGAAAAATGGCGACACACTTTGGTTAGCATGCCGGTTTCCAGTTCGGTTAAGCGGTAGCTGCCTGCTTCATCGGCGTAATCTTTATCTTCACCGGCAGTGCGACCAATAAACACGATCGCTTTGTCTGACTGCGCTGCGGCCTGCGCCACCACCTCATCAGTCAATGGCATTTCATGTTGAAACCACGGCTCCGCCGCCCAACCGCCGCCGCCATCGTCAAATGGATGCTGTGCCAACCAAGCTTGATAGGTAGCGATCAGTTCCTGATTCAGCGTGAACGAAGCGTTGACTTGTAACCCTTGCAGCGCGTTAACGGCATACGGTACATTGACCGCCCCGCCAGACCCTGTACCACTGCGATAGGTATCCATTTGACAGCGGCCAAACAGAGAAACCACCTCTGATGGCTGAATAGGAAGGGCTTGGTCTTCATTTTTCAGCAAGACGATGCCTTCTGCTGCCGCTTGTCGGCTCACCGACACCAGTGCTTGCTGCGCTTTTTCTATCGCTGGATTTCTCATCGCTCTATCGCCCTCTTCTTGCCTTATTTTTGCCTTTGGCATTCTCATTGGTTGAGTTTGAGTGTAAGCTTTCCAAGCGCGCAATTATACCAATATACCGACTAATAAAAGGAAAATAGCGACATGAGTATCACTTATCAGTTGCATCATCATCTTCGCTATCCCCACTTTAAATTTGCTTACGTTGATGGCCACCATCACAGCGATTTCGGCCTGCATAAACACGATTTCTCTGAGCTGTTTTTGGTGGTCAGTGGCAAAGGCAATCACCTTGTTGCTTCGCATGTTTATCCACTCAGCGCTGGCGATGTGTTTGTGATTAATGGCGATACTGAGCACGCCTTCCAGAATGTGGATCAGTTAATCATCATCAATTTGATGTTTGAAGCAGGCACCCCGTTTTTCGAAACACCGTCACTGA
>NZ_NBUS01000041.1:276055-276291 GCF_002749895.1 Vibrio fujianensis
AATGCTCTCAGGCTATCAGGCGATGTTTAAAGTCGAGCCGATTGCCCGCCAAACGCGCGACTATCAGGCCAAACTGACATTAAATGCGCTGCAATTGTCAATCATTTCGCAATTAATCGAATCGATTCGCCGTGAGTATCAGAACGGAGAAAGCGGCTTTGAAACCATGCTCACCAGCTTGATGCAACAATTGGTGATTACTCTGGCGCGCATGTATCAGCAACAAACGCACGATC
>NZ_NBUS01000041.1:276301-295165 GCF_002749895.1 Vibrio fujianensis
AAAAACCACACTGGCGCTAAGCCGCGCGTTGATTTTTATTGAGCAGCACTTTACCGATAGTGGCCTTCACAGTGGGGATATTGCTCAAGCGGCGTTTGTCAGTCAGCGTCAATTAGAGCGATTATTTAAGCAATTTCTCAACACCTCACCCAATCTGTACTTGCGTGAAATGCAGCTCAACTATGGGCGTACTCTCTTAAGTAATGACAGGGGTGTTTCGATTCAGCACGTGGCGGAACAGTGTGGCTTCAGTGACAGCAACTATTTTTCCAAATGCTTTAAACAGAAATTTGGCCAAAGCCCACGTCAATACATGGCACAACAAAAATAAAAAAGCCGCTGCTGTCAGCGGCATAATGAATGGCAGTGGTATGCATTCATGCAACAAAAACAAGTTCCCCCTGTAGCCCGACTTGCCAGTTGCGAAATCGGGAGTAGCGGTTCCCTAAAGTGCCACTCCCTACGAGGTAATCTCTCCCATTACCCTACAGGTGGCTTACCACCACATGTCTGCTTGAATACCCACAATAAGATCGGAATTATCCCGTTTAGAACCATCTAAATAAGTCGCTAAGAAGCGAATTTCTGGAGCAGGGCCAAAACCAGTAGGGACGATCACCGTCGGAGCAACCGTCAGCTTATAGTTAGTAGCATTATCACCAACCCCATATTGATCTTCCCATTTGTTATATTGAAAACCAGCTTCTGTGGCAACAAAGAAGTTTTGCGAAATAGGGAAAGAAGGACGAACCATAGCTGATGCCCAACTATCTTTTCCTCCGTTATCTAAATCATTATATTGACCTTGAATCGAGTGGAAGATACTGATTCCATTTTCAAAGAAGTATCCTCCCCAAACTAATGCTCGTGCAGAAACATCTCCACTTTCTACTTTTTTCATTTTTGATGGGCCTTCTAAAGCACCATTTCCTGGTTTCCATGCGTTATACGTGGTTAATGTGCCACCAAGTAGTTGGCCAGAGCCAAGCCCCTTACCTGCTTGCACAATATATTTAGTAAATCCTTTTTCAGAAAGGCCAAATACCTTATCTGAGTGAACAATAGCAGTCATTTCCATACCATTGCTCGCGTACTCTGTACCATCAACAAAGTTATCTGGTAGGTATTTCCCCATTGCATGTAATTCCACCCCACCTAGATCCACTCCAACATGTACCGCATGCATCGGATTATTTGCATTAGTTGCCCAAAATTCACCTTCTGCATCATCACTAACCACATAGGCAAAGTCCCACTTATAACCACCTAGCTCAATCCCTTCAATTCCCACACCAGTACCAGACATATCGGTATAGAAAAAGTCAGTCATAAAAATATAGTTGTCTTTGCCATAAAAACGAGTCCCCCCCCAAAGAGTACCCGTCTCCGTAACACCATCAAATTCAACAAAAGTTTCGACCATACCAATACTACTATTAGCAGCATCTGCATTTAGCCCTAATTGATTTTCACCTTGAGATTGAGCATTATCAGCTCCAGCACGAGTTTTAATGCGAATTTTTTGCCCATCATCATTTTCAAAATTTTTCTGTAACGCCAGTTCAAAATGATTATCAGATTCAATCCCTAAACGACCTAATCGTTCTTTAGAGGCTGGAAATTTGGTTCGTTTATAATCATCATTTTTACTGAAAAGCGCACCGGCACGGAAATAACCGTGAAATTCAAAACCATCTGATTTTTCAGCATAGGCAGTAGGTATAGTGCTCAGTCCTGCAGTTGCAACCAAACAAGCGAGGGTTAGCTTAGAAAGTTTCATATTAACTCCATGTTCTATCATTAACGCCATAAAGAAAGCGCTTTCTTTAGTATTTATAGGAACTCTGAACATTAGTAAAAGACACAGATGGATAATCCACATCTACTTAATCAATAAGACTAATAAAATAAAGCCTTAAGGACTATGTTCAGCGCAAAGAAAGTATAAAATGATCTTCAGATACAAAACTGTGATCACTCTCATTTAAGAAAGCGCTTTCTTAAATATTTATCACACTTTTATATTTTATCGATACCCAAACAACTTGGAGTTGTAGGTAGGCGGCAAGTGAGTGAATCTCCATGAGCATAGGCAAGCTATGTGATTGGGGTGAACGAACGTAGCCAACACCCCTGCAGCTTCAAGTAGGAAGGGTATATTAATAATAGAGAAGTTAACAGCATCGCTAATTGAATTCGCAAAAAACAACTCGTGATGTAAACATCACGAGCTGAACACGACAGATTTAGATCATTTTTTTTCGAAACGAATGTTATCTAAACTGAAAGTCATCGCAGCCGTAGGTTCAAACACCAATAAGTTATTGATCATGGTTGGATCTGCTTGATTGCCAGCCACAAACCGGTTTGACTGAGCGAGTAAATCCACCAGTTTGATGCGCACTTCGCCCCATTGACCGATTGCTGGCAATTCCACCGTCATATCACTGGTTTTTGGCCAGCCACTGTCTATTTTAACCATCAACTCACTGCCGTCGGTCATCGACTCCACCTTGATATCAAAAATCAACTCACCGCTCTCCAACCAATGGCTCACGTCGGTGGTGGGTGAACGGAAATAGAGATTGCCCGCACCGTTTTGCTTGGTGATCTTCAACACTTGACCGTGTTCGCCATCGGCCATTTCTTGGTGCGACACGATGTCCATTGGATCGTAACTGCCGTACGCCAAGTTACTGTTGAGGCTATCGGAGAAAATATCTAAGTTTGGCCCCTCAGCGTAGCGATCATCTTGCGCCAAAATCGCTGGGGCTTGCTGCCCTTTGACCTTCACCGCTTGCTCACCGATGGTCGCACAGCCTTTACCTTTCCAGCGATCTGCCGAGCAGCGATACACTTTCACGTAATCTATTAGCATAGTTTTCGGGAAGTCCGATTTGTCCACGCCTTTCTCATTAGCATTGGCAGACCAAGAGCCGCCCACGGCAAGATTGAGCAGCAAATGGAAACGTTCATCAAACGGTGCTGCCCCTTTGGCGTTGACCAGAGCACCATCGACTTTGTATTGACTGTACCACTCATCTTTCGTTTGTGTCGCATAGTGAATGTTGTCGACATACCAACGAACTTCCCCTTCTTCCCACTCAATCGCATAGGTGTGGAAGTCATCCGCTGGATTGATGTTGTTGGGCAGCGAAGCACCTTGACCACTGTAGACGTTATCTGGCCATGCTTTACCATAGTGCAGGCTGCCGTAAATGCGGTTTTCACCATCGCCCGCTTGTGCTCCTGGCGCATCGGATTGTGCTTTTAAGTTAACCGCTTCCATAATGTCGATTTCACCAGACGCCGCCCAAGTGCCATATTTGTTATCGGTCGGCAGCATCCAAATTGCTGGCCACACTCCCTGCCCAGATGGCAGTTTGGCGCGGATTTCAAAGCGGCCATATTTGTGGTCACGCTTGTCTTTGGAGCGCAGACGTGCCGAAGTAAATGGCAGGGTTTTATTCGCCCCCGTTTTACCCTCAGCACCATCCGGGCCAGTGAAACTCTCTTTGTGCGCCACAATGTGCAAGTAGCCATCTTGAACAAAAGCATTGCGACTGCGCTTGGTATAACACTGCTGCTCGTTGTTACCGCCGCCCCAACAGTTCTCTTCTAAACTCCAGTTACGGCTGTTGATTTTACAGCCGTCAAACTCATCGGCCCACACCAGTTGCCACTGGTCGCTCGGTGGTGTGGGTTGATCCTGCAGCATCACTGGCTTTTTGGTTTGAACGAAGTCTGTTCCGGAAGCGCTGTCATTTGGGCCTGTTTGGCTACAACCCACCAAAAGGCCAAGAGAAACGGCCAAAGCAAGCGGGTTAATTGGATTACGATTGTTCGATGTCATGATTCCTCCGCACGGGATGCCCCGTGACTGCATTGTCGGTGTTGAATCCGCTTAACGGCAAACAGGCTATGCCACTCGCATAGCCCTTCTCCGCGGATAAACGATTATTTGTTGAAGACCACATTGCGCACTTCCACCACACCGCCATCAATGTCGGCAGTGCCACTGAAGTAGATCAGCGAAGTCACGTCGCTAAAGTCGGGGATGCCTTTGAGCTCAAACGATAGGCTGCGCCTTTCCATGGCTCATCAAACGCTTGGAAGAAGAGCAGTAACACGGACTTCATGATGTTTTTCATCAGATTCATTCTTAGTGTCCTTACGTTATAGATTGGAATAAAACAAAAAGAAATCGCTTTCTTTTTGTTTCATAAAAAGAGCGAGAAAACAAACTGAGAAGACAGATCGCTTTCGCTAAACGACAGCAATAAAATTGAAAATCCCATATTTTGCAATGTCTTCCGTCGATAAAACCATTCTAGAAATAAATAAGGATGAAAAACGTGAGCATCACCAAAAAGCAAGCGCTTTCTTTATGTATAGATCACATTATAATCAGTTCTGCTACGTTTACTTATAATTGGTTTACTTATAATTGGCTTAGTGAACCAGTGCTGAACCTTGTTCAGTTCCAATATTTTCTATCTCGACCGCATAAGCACTATGCACTTAGAGATCACAGGGTTACACTGTCGCCCTGAACTCAAAAGGTACTATATAAGGGGAGTTCCATTGATCACCATTAAAGAAGTTTCTGAGCTAGCGAAGGTTTCTCAATCTACCGTATCACGTGCCCTTAACGGCCACCCAACGGTAAAAGAGGCCAATCGTAAAAAAGTTTTCGAGGCGATTGAAAAACTGGGTTACAAACCTAACGCCTTTGCACAGGCTCTCGCATCCAGTCGATCCAATAGTATTGGGATGTTGGTGGGATCACTCGATGGCCCATTTTATGGCCCACTTATGCACCATGCAGAAGATACAGTTAGAAAAAATAACATTCATTTGATCGTTACTAGTGGGCAAGAGTCTTATAGTAAAGAACTCGATTCGATTTATTTTTTACGTTCAAAGCAAGTTGATGGCTTGATTATACATTCAGATAAGCTCTCTGATGATGAATTAATTGATGTGGTTAAACAACAAAATACAACGATTATACTCAATCGTTATATACCGGAAATAGCTGATCATTGTATCTATATTGATAATGAATTAGGTGGTTATTTAGCAACAAAGCATTTACTTGAAAATGGTCATACTAAAGTTGCCTGTATCTCAGGTCAACTAAGTAAAGGAGATAGTAGAGATAGATTACAAGGTTATCGAAATGCCCTAGCAGAATATGGTATTGATTATAATGCAGCTTTATTTGTTGAAGGTCGATTTGACCACCAAGGCAATCACGATGTTGCTCGGCGTTTATTAGACCGAGATCCTACCATTAGTGCCATTTTTTGCCAAAATGATAACATTGCACTGGCTGTATATGATGTTGCTGCTGAACGAGGATTAATCATTGGTCAAGATATTTCTGTTGTGGGGTTTGATAACGATACACACAGTCAACATATAAGACCTCGTTTAACAACCATTAACTTTCCAGTACAAGAAATGGGTATTGAAGCGGCAAAAGGTGTTTTAGCTTTAGTTAAACAACAAGCGTACCCTCTTAAACACAAACTAACTCCAGAATTAGTAATTCGAGATTCGGTAAAAATGAGATAAATTTAATCTCAGCCCATTATCTGTGTATCATGGTGTTATGTTTAATATTATTCAAAAGTAGGCCCCACATGGTGAGGCCTATTTATTTTCGTTATTCAACGTCTTTATATAACAATTTTTCAGGTAGATAAACAATGATTTTTTCTATTTCACCACGACGCTCAAAGAGACTTTGACTCCTCGATTTTGGCAGCTGTGTACCTTGATAATTCTCTATTTTCCCATCCATCATATGCACAAAAATTTTTGCATGTTCTGCACTAGAAACTTCATAAATAAAGGGAACTTGACAATAAGTAAAGGCCAATTGGTTCGCTTTTAATACATAACTGACATGAACTTTATTAACATTTAAAAAATTAAATGTTGCTGATTCTGACAAAAATTCATCACGTTTTAGTAGCGATGGAATAATTTTTAATCCTTGCGACTTAACCTGTAACCCTAGCTCACCAAATCGCGTTAATATTTCTTCTTTGACTTGTCCTGTCATACCAGGCTGTTGTGCACCTGCATGCTTAGGTGTATGAGAATAAGGATCCGTCGGAAATGCACCATAATTTTGTGGTGTTTTATTAAATCCGATACCATGACGAACACGATAATAATATTGAGCTAATAACTTGGTTTCTATGCTATCTGGATCTTGATTAAATGAATACTGATAGTTCTCCTGAACAGCTAATAACAATTTAGATACCATATGCCAATAGATACATCCTAACCCTTCGTATCCAAACATCGTTCCCGAGCGACCCGTAAAGGTTCGGTGATTAAACACTTGTTCATAAAGTGTTTCTAATTCATCCCACTGTTCTTTTGGAAGCTCTGGATAATCAGCTTGTACTTGATTTATAGCTTTGCGAAGAGAATTCACATTCTCAAATTTTGCATGAAAATGCCCATCACCTTGTAAGTCACGCAATACGATACGATGATCATTATTTGCCAACATCGCAACTATAACAGGACTCGCTTTAATTTGATCTGACTCGATGCGATTACGTTCGACAAAATTGATTAATTCGCGATCTGGATAAAGCATAAAACTTTGCTGATCTTCACGATACATATCGCTATTAAATAGGTTATTCAATAATTCTACAGCTTGCTTTGGCGTTAAAAATCCGGCACTCAATACTGCCACTTGACCTTCTAACATTGGGTAAAGATTTTCTATGCTAAGACTTTCACCAGAATAAGTCAGAATGTTATATGCATTATATAAACCATCTTCACGTAGATTACTTTTAATACTGGAATCGAGTACAACAAGACTCACTTCTAGTAATTTTTCAATTGTACTTTTTTCCGCTTTCGTTTTGCCTGAGAAGCTATTCATACGGTAGACACGTTGTCTAAACTCATCTGCGGATTTTTCCAATAAGGTTAGAATCGCTTTACGTGTTTGACGGTTTACTGTGCCCTGACGAATTTCTTTGTTCGCGTCCTGTAAAATTCGGGTGATTGAGAGCATCCAATCAAACACCTCTTTTGAGATTGAGATAGAAGAAGGTAGAACATTCACCATCCCTTGCATAAAAACAACATAACGACGCATATAGTACAACGTCACCATCGAAAGACCATTACCCACTATTGCGTTATTAGCATCGTTCCATTCTGGACGCTGAGTATTAAGCCAAATACCTCCATCTAACACTAAGTTGCTAAGTTTAGAAAGTAAAGGAACAAGAATTTTTTCACAAAGATTGACCATATAGACCTGCCCTGATCCAGTAAGCACTAAACGTCCATCACTGCCTATCTGAGCAATTTTTTCTTCAATACGCTTTTGTAATTCATAGTTAAAGGTCACTGTATCTTTTGGATTGGCAAACAAACCATCAACACTACACAGTTCATAAGGTACATTTGCATAGCTAAATAAATCTGAGGTTAATAATTCTTTGAGTTCTTCTGGTTGATATTTTTTAGAAAGCTCAAGAAATTTCAGTAGATAAATAATTTGGTGGTCGCCCCAATAACCAATATTACTCCATGGGTCATCCGCTTCCAGTAACTCCCAATCGATTCCATCTTTAGTAATGCGATAAGGATTATAGCCATCCATCGTCGAGGCGTTAACAAATTTAGCCATGAAAGAGGAAATAAATCCAGGATAACTCAATGCTAACGCTTCCCAGTTTTGAAAAATATCTCGCCAATTACCTTGGTAAGAAAGTAACCGTTCACCATTATCATCTTTAAGTTTAATCTCATAATGATTCCAAGGTCGACTTGGGTCACCATGGCGACGGCCAAACGTTAGAGGAAGGTACTCGTAGCTTAAGCGTACTAATTGAGTATCACCAGTTTGCTTTGCTAATTTGACCAACTCAGCATGGGTAAAACCATCCGGTAATTCATCAAAAAAGAGGCGCTGACGTGTAACCACAGACCGATTTGTCTGCATCATGGTTTTAAAAACGTCTTTTTTATCAAGCTGATAATTATTTTCAATCACACCACCACGCATACTATTAAACAATACATTAGCGTAATGATGAACATACGTTGCTTCCTGTTCAGTTACTTGCCAAGCATCTCCCCCAGACATTAAAAAAATCAACTCTTGCTGATTTTCCATAATGTTGGTTTCGATTTTTTGTGCTAGTTTCGCGGGTGTTGCTAGCTCTTGTTCCAATTCTCGAACATCGCAATGATTTTTATCAATATCCGCAACAATTAACCAATTTTTACTTTGATTTTCCAACAACTTCACTGTTTTATTAATTAAATAACTTCCTCGAACACCTCGCGAGATAGGTTGATTGACAAGCCTTTCACCACAACGAAATACACTTATTTGCTCACTGCTTAATAAAATTTGTTCAAGCTCATCATCCAGAGAAAATACCGTAGTCGCAAGTAATGACTCTGCAGGCTCAGCACGATCACTTAATTTTGCATACATGGTATAAAGTGCTAAAGAAGTATCGACTACTTGTTCATTCCACTTATAAGCATCGACTAATGCACTACGAGTTTGTAAAGCCGCAAGTGGTGCTCCAGATGGAAGTATATTTTGTAAGCCGTCCAATATATCTAGTGTACGAGGCTTACCAGATAAATCGGTAATTTCAGCACGTCGAATAAATCCATATTTTTCACACGTTGTCCAAGAATATTGAAATTTTAATTTTAATGTATGGTTAAGCTCTTCAAAAACAATTTTATCACCAAGGTTATTTTTATAAAGGTGACGCTCAACTTGATATAAACCATCATGAAAACGATTAAATGGTTCCCAAAGTGACCACTCTTGTTGATTTTTAACTCGAATAATTGTTTTTGAGCCTGTATTTTCCGCACTCTCATGAATATGGTCAACGGACTTATATGGAAAAAGTGCATTTTCAGGACGAATACGTCCAGCAGATAAACTACCAGTCGAAGAAATAAAAAACCAATGGTTGCTTGAAGAAACAATACTGATAAAAAACGGATCTATTTTATCAACATGGCTAATTTTATAATAACGTTCACCATGTAAATCGACAAAATGGCCTTCAACAGAACTATTCATATTTTTTTTTACATTCATCATGTTATCTCAATATAATGAAAGCGCTTTCTTTTACGCTTTTTTAAACGACTAACGATTAATATGGTGGCAACGTGCAAAGTGATTTGTCCCGACTTTTCGAGCTTCAGGAAAGCTCAGACGACACTGCTCAGTAGCTTTTAAGCATCGTGGAGCAAAAGGACAGCCAACACTGCTCGGTTTCCATAATGGGATATCTCCTTTTTTAGCTAACAGTTCTCTTTTGCCAGCTCGACCAACTTCTGGAACTGCAGATAGCAGTAATTGTGAATAAGGATGTTCAGGATTTTGGGTTACGCTATCACTATCGCCCCATTCCACCATATGCCCAACATACATGACCGCTGTTTTTTCCGCAAAATAACGCGCTGTAGCAATATCATGGGTTATATACATAAATGAAATGCCATGCTTATCTTTTAGATCTGACATTAAATTTAATATGCCTAGACGTACTGATACATCAAGCATGGAAATAGGCTCATCTGCCAAGATAACTTCGGGATCTACCGCGATAGCACGGGCAATCGCCACACGTTGACGTTGGCCTCCACTAAGCTCATGCGGATATTTTTCGGCGGTTTCTTTTGCCGGAGATAACCCCACCATTTCCAGTAACTCGAACACTAATTTAGGAATATGAGCTTTATCAGCACGCTTATGAATTAATAAAGGGCGTGCAATATGATGGTAAATACTATGCACTGGATTAAGTGAACCAAATGGGTCTTGAAAAATCATCTGTACTTGTCGTGCATATTCCAACTCACCGTTTTCCTTAATATACTCCGCTAGTGGTTCTCCTTTAAAAATAATTTCACCCGCTGTTTCTTGATAAATTCGAGTTAATATACGAGCTCCTGTGCTCTTGCCTGAACCCGATTCTCCAACAATAGCCAGAGCCTCGCCTTTTCTTAATTCAAAAGAAACATCATTGACCGCTCTCATCACATTATCTTTGACAGACTGTCCCAATGGAAAATCTTTGACAAGATGATTAATGGACAAAATCACTTCATTTTTTTTAATACTTTCCATATATTCCTCTTATCGAATAAGGTGACAAGATACTAAATTACCATTTTCAACGGATATTAACTGAGGTGCTTGCTGCTGACATTCTTCTACACAGACTGTGCAACGTTCTTGAAAATTACACCCATTTGGTAGGTTCAATAAATTAACAGGGTTACCAGGTATTCCATACAGCCTCTCTTTGGGGCCATGAATTGTAGGAAAAGAGGAGATTAAGCCTTTAGTATAAGGATGTTGAGGATTACCAAAAACCTCACTCGCTTGGCCAAGTTCAATCAAATTACCTGCATACATCACCCCGATACGGTCTGCAATTTCTCCCATAAGACTTAAGTCATGGCTGATGAATAAAATAGAAAAACCGAATTTTTGTTTTAATTCATACAATTCATTTAAAATTTCTCGTTCGACAACAACATCAAGTGCAGTTGTTGGCTCGTCCATAATAATTAGTTTAGGTTTCAATACCAAAGCAATAGCAATGACGACTCGCTGACGCATCCCCCCACTTAACTGATGTGGAAAACTTTTCATGCGATCGGCATGGATTCCGACGATATTTAATAGTTCAACCGCTCGTTCATACGCTTGTTTGTAAGAGACTTTTTTGTGCGCAAGTATCACATCCGTTAACTGCTCACCAATGGTAATGACCGGGTTTAATGAATTCATCGCACTTTGAAATACAACCGACACCTCATTCCAACGAAAATCTCGTAGCAGTCTATCGTTCATCTTAAGAACATCGCTACCCTTATAAAGGATCTCACCTTCTGAGATCAAAGCGGGTACCTTGTGCAGTCGAGAAATAGCAAAGGCTAAGGTGCTTTTACCACATCCAGACTCACCAGCAAGCCCCAATGTTTCACCTGGGGCAATAGATAAACTAACATGATTAACTGCGCGAGCTACCCCATTTGGTGATACGTAATCAACACATAGGTTATTAATTTCTAATAACTTATTCATAATAAACCTCGGCGTTTATCTGCTTCTTTTTTCAATTTATGCCACAATTTAATATGAGGCCCTGTACGTAATTTAGGATTACTAACCTGATCAATAGACATATTGATCAAGGCTAAAGCTCCGCCCGTTAAAGCTAATGCAATAGCTGGAACCAACATTTCCCACCAAGCACCGGTGTATAAGGAAGAGGAAGTTTGTGCCCAATAAAGCATCGATCCCCAGCTCACTTCAGTAGGATCACCTAACCCAAGAATACCCAAACCAGCTTCAGCCCCCATGGCATAAATCACTGTTCCAAGAAAGCCACCAAAAACGATTGAAACTAAATTAGGAAGTATTTCAACTAAAATAATTCTAATTTTAGATTCTCCCATCACTTCAGCTGAAATAATAAATTCTTTATGACGAATAGCCATTGTTTGCGATCTAATTACCCTCGCTCCCCATGGCCACGAGGTTAAACCGAGCAAAACAGTAATGACAAGCGAGCCAACCTGCCCTAAAAATGCAGCTAAAACGATTAATAAGGGAAGCTGAGGAAATACTAGGAAAACATTAGTGATAAAATTTAACCGTTCATCAATTTTCCCTCCAAAATAACCAGCAGAAACACCAACTATTACCGCTAAACTCATGGCAATAATCCCTGCACTTATCGCAACAGAAAGTGATTTTCTAGCACCATAAAGCACTTGGCTATAAACATCTCTTCCACTTCTTGTCGTTCCGAGCACGTGTTCAACATTAGGCGAAACATGAGGACGAGCGACACGCCTTTCTGGATCATGAGACGCAAGTACAGGGGCAAACATTGCACCACATAAAATAATCGATAACAACAATCCACCGATAATTGCAGGAGGGTTACCATAAAAAAATGCATATGCTTTATTGGCAATGTTTTTTATTCTTTTAGAAAAAGATATTGGTGCATCACTAGAGCAATCTATTGACTTGGTAGAATTTTCAATATTCATAATAATTTTACCCTTTAATTAGAAATACGAGGGTCAAGCCAAACGTATAATAAATCAGCGATGAAATTGGCTGTAAGCACAGCAGTAACTAAAATAAGTAATATGGCTTGAATTAGCGGATAGTCACGAGCAACAATACCTTTTAACAATATATTCCCTAAGCCTTGATAGTTGAAAACAACTTCTGTCATTATTGAACCAGCAAATGAAAAACCAATCGCCATTGCAATCGCAGTTGCAACTGGCAATATTGCATTTCGCCCAGCATAACGTGACATTACCCTATAACTACTTAATCCTTTCGCTTCTGCCATTGTGACGTAATCTTCACCTAATACATTAATCATTGCATTGCGCATATTAAATACCCATGTTGCAATACCCACAATAACCATGGAACCAACCGGTAAAACGGCATGTTTTACAACGCTTAATATAAATTCAAATGTCCAAGCAGGTTGCAATGATGAATCATAAGTATAAGCAAGGGGAAACCATTCTAATTTTAAGGCAAAAAAGTAGAATAATAACAATGCGGTTACTACATATGGGAAATTACTAATAAATGCTAAAATGGGTGGCACAATTTGACCAAATACCCCTTCTCTCCGATAAGAGGCGTAAGTACCAATACTCACACCAATAATCAAAGCAACAATTAATGATCCCAAAGCTAGAAACATAGTCCAAGGCAATGCCATTGTAATAACCTCTGAAACACTAACGGGAAACATGAGAACAGAAGGGCCAAGATCCAGAGTAAAAACACTTTTCATATAAGCGATATACTGCTCAAAAATATTACCATCTACGAAGCCATACATTTCTCTAACCGCATCCATCTGTGCTGGATCCATTCGGCCTTGAGCTGCAGCGAATAAAGCATCAACCGGATCACCAGGCATCAATCTTGGCAACATAAAATTGAATGAGATTGCAATTAAAAAGGCAGTAAAGTAAAAACTAAACCTGCGTAGTAGAAACGACATAGTACACCTTTAAAAATTTGGGGCTATAAATATTTAGCCCCATAAATATAGAACTATTTTAAATGTAAATTATTTAAAATAATCACCCGTTTACCACCGTCATACCATACTGGTTGAACATAAGGATTTTTCTCATTTGGCCATCCAACGAATTTCTTAGTACTATATTGAAACCAAGTAGGATTCGAAAAAAGTGGGATAAAAGGTAAATTTTCAGCAGTATATGTTTGTAACTCTGATAAAATATTTTCTTGTTTATTTAAATCAGCTGTTTTACCAAAACTATCAATGAGATTATCAATTTTAGACGAATGAACACCATGCCCTGCATGCCAGGTTTTACCGATACGAGAAGTATGGAAGTACTCTTGATAAGCTAAAATAGGATTGGTCGCAACCATGGACCAGTTAATAGACATGGTATAGTTGCCTTCTTTTAAATTAGCATCATATACAGCCCAATCAACCGTTTTAACTTTAGCTTTTACTCCAACTTCAGCAAAATACTCACTAACCATTTGAACAACTTGAATCCAATCTGTCCAACCATTAACAACTTCAATGTCAAATTCAACGGTTGAACCATCTTTATTATTTCTAAAGCCATCACCATTACTATCAATAATGCCCGCTTCATCAAGCAATTTATTAGCTTGCTTCATGTTATATTCTGTAATATACCCATAATTTTGTGCGATCTTAGGATCAATATGTGTTTGGTATAACTCCGCAATACCTCCTACATTATAGTTAGGTGTCGGATAACCATAAGCAGCAATATCAACAATGGCTTGTCGGTCTAAAGACATCGACAATGCCTGCCTTACTCGTAAATCATCAAATGGTGGTTTTTTCGTATTAATATATAAATGAATCGCATCGTTCGCAGGATACCAAAAATGATTATTTTCTTTATCTTGTTCAACAAACGTGGACTCAACATCTGCAATAAAATTCGATCCCCAATCGATCTCTCCACGGATTAATGCTGGTTGAATCTGAGAGTTATCATTGTATGAACGGAAATTGATACAGTCTAAATATGGACGTCCTTCCAAATAATAATTAGGATTACGACATAGCTCCATCTGCTGAGGCCGCACATACTTCACCGTTGTCATGGGACCACTACCAACAGGATTTGGGTTGGTAAAGGTTGTTATATCAGAAACTTTCGACCAAATATGTTTAGGGACGATATGATAACGTTCAAGGTTCCATACAAAAGTAGAGTCAGCAGAGCTTAGTTGAAAAACGACAGTGATATCATCAACGGCTGAGATAGATTGTAAATTTCCTCCTGACCAAATCCCTTTTTGGTCAAATGCTGGCGCTTCTTTTGTCACCATAAAGCTATATACAACATCATCAGCCGTAATTGCTGTACCATCTGACCACTTAAGATCTTTCTTTAATGTCAAAGTGAGTGTCGTTAGATCTTCTGAGTAGTGATATGTTTCTGCTAAACGAAAATCCGTTTTCCCTGTCATATTGTTAAATACAAGTAGTGGTTCAAACATAACACCATGAAGTAAGTCTTTGGTGGTATAAGGATTAAAATTGTCCACAAAGCCGGTATTGATAATCGGCACGGTTAATGTGCCTCCTTTCTGAACGGCTTCAGCAGCATAAGCGTTCATTCCTATCATGCTTGCTAGCATGGAAATGAGTAAGGTTTTCTTTTGCATCACGTTGTCCTTTTTAATTTGCCATAAAGAAAGCGCTTTCTTTTTATGATTCTGAAGAATTTGTGGCGAATGTTCAACTCCATGAGTCGAAAAACTAATCCTTGATCACATAATAGTGAATAATCTTTATTACCAATATGACCAAAACAAAAAATAACCATATTTTTCAATAAGTTAAAATTATACTTTAGTTTATTATTTTCATATCCATGATTTAATTATAAAAAACAAGGTGAGAATTTTGTCTCGGACAATCTAATTTATTGCCACAATTAAGAAAGCGCTTTCTTAAAGAGGAGTAATAAATTAAACTACCAATAGTAATCGAAAGATGGAGGCTGATAAGTGTATGATTAAATTTTGGAATGGCAATAAAACCACCGTACGCCAGCATTATGAACTGGCTCTCATGCATCAATTGTTTTCACCAAAAATGATCATAAATGATACTCGTGATTATCCAAACCCTGATGATGAAGCCAATATTTTTAACAATGGTACTCATATGATAGTCACGGTAGCTGGTAATCAAAAGTTTATAAACCACTCTTTTTTATCGATTGATCCCCCGATTTGTAAAGGAACGCTGGGCTGCCGTGTTTTAATCGTAAGAAAAGATGATATTCCTTCATTTCATCCAGTGAATAGAAAGATGTTGGAAAAAAAAACGGCTGGTTTTCCTGCTACATGGGCTGATGCAGAGATATTCCGGCGTAATCATTTACCAGTATTAGAATATGGTGATCTCAGAACAATATTAAATTTATTGTTAGATCATCAGTGTGATTATATCTCTTTAGGCATTACAGAAGCCCAATCTGTCATTGATCAATATCCAGAAATAAAACCGAAACTAATAATTTTAAAAGATGTACTCCTTTACTATCCATTACCTCTAATTTTTTATCTATCACCGAGTATGGATAAAGATATGAAAAATATAAATAATCGCTGGAATTCGCTAAGAAAAAGTGAAAAATTTGATCAAATATTTAATCAACACTATTCGACGACTATGCAACAACTACAAACAAACATATGGAAAGTCATTTACTTAAATAATCCATTTATTCCCAGTCAATATGCCGATTTTCGTTGTGATTTTTTAGCAGAGTATACGCCACATTCATAAACAATGTTAATAGCTAATTCTATACTCAAACGATTTGGATCAACAGATAGGCAGCAACCCAATGAGCATATAATTGGGGAATTGACTGGCTGCCGCTGTCGATAATAATTCGCTTAGGTAAACCTTCAATATAAATGTTCAAACTCGTTAATTTTTGGTTTTCCACGCAACAGTAAAAAGTTTAGAAACCGAGCTGTTGAAGTGGTAATAACTTGCTCTTCGTTAACATGGTATTTATCAAGTAGTGGTTTGACTAAATCTAAACGGGCAATCTCTTCACAAAAATGAGCATCCGATCCTGTACTAAAAAATACGCCGATAGCCTGACCGAGCTTAACAATCTGGTCACATCGTTGATCGCTACCTTTTCGGCTTTTCCCTGTCAACGAGGTATTATTGACTTCAATAGCCACATGGTAATTTTTAGCACAGTGCAGTACACGTTCCATATCGAATGGATAGTTAGGATTACCTAAATGTCCCAGAACATCGACTCGTCCACTCTTAATGATATTGATTAAAGCCTCTGTATGCAGCGCTTCATTTGCGGGTTCAAAGACCGGCTCATGGAAACTAGCAATGACCCAATCGAGATGTTGGTCTGATGAAAAAGGTAAATCAATCTCACCGGCAACATTTAAAATATTGGCCTCGACACCTCGTAAAATACCCACATCGTAAAGAAAGCGGGGCAAAATTCTTTGATTATTAAAATGCCAGTAGTGGGGGGCTCCCGGCATTTTAGGAGCATGATCCGTGGTACAAAGAAGTTTTAGCCCCTTATTCTTAGCAGTTAACGCATTTTCTAAAATGGTGCTGTAAGCATGCCCACTCGCAATCGTATGGGTGTGGCTATCAATAACGATATTCATATTTTATCCCCTAAAGTCATAAGGCTATTTAGTCGATTTCGAATGAACCCTTTTTATTTAAAAATAAAGTCAAATCAGCAGCAATCGAATGATTAAGTACTTTATCAATATTGATTGCATCTGAATGACGATAAAACGTTATTGCCTCTTCGAGAGATAAACCTCCGCGAACTTTTCGATTAACCAATCGCTCTTGAAGATATTCTGCTTTTGTATCAATAAAGACGGTGAAATCGGCCAAACGGTAGAGTTCATTCCAAACAGGTTCATTTAATAATAGCCAGTTACCTTCTACCACCACTACATTACGATTCACGGTAATAGCGTCATCAACTGGATCATGCAGATTTCGATCGTAATAAGGCCACTTAGGATCTTTAATTTTTAACTGTTTCAGCTTGCTGATCAGCTCGGTTAAATTAAATGTTTCGTAAGAACCTTTAATTGTCCGTAATAATATTTTTTCGCCATTGCGTTCAATCATATTATTATCCAGAATATCATTCGGATAGTGAAAACCATCTAGTGGCAGTACTTGCAGCGGTTCGACATATTCATTGCTCTGTGAAAGGTGTTCCCAAAATGCCGCTAAGGTAGATTTACCGCTACCAGGAGGAGCACATAGGAAAATAACGATCCTTTCTTTTTTCTCATAATAAAGACGGGTAAATTTTTCGATCAGAGGCTGATGAACTCTCTTGACATCCACACGAGGGAAAGTCGCTTGTATTTCAAAACCACTGACATTTAAGTTTACTTTCATGTTAAGGCCTTACTGATTAATTTCCTCTTCGATTTTCTCGATCAACATTTCACACGATAATTTCAATACGGTTTTAATCAGAGATTCATATCTCATCTGTGAAAAGGACTCAAATGAAGAGAACTTTAACTGATTGATCGAGTCAAGATAGACGCTATCTTGTTGTGAAGAGAGCACTGCTTGATTCTTAATAAAGTCATAAATAATGTTATCGGAAAATTTAATCTTTTCGGGTTGAGAAAGTCCATACTCTAACATTTGTTCATACAAACCAATGTCAGCATAGGTTTGCAATGATATTTTACCCATAGCAAACATCAATTTAGAGATAACATCGGTGGTTTCCAGTGGCCCATCTTTTTTTAATAAAGGTTCCACTGCATACTCTTTCACTAAATCGTCTTGAACAAAGATATTCGGCAGTAACGTTTTTAGCTTGAGGTTGATGATTTTGTTAGAAATCTGAAGAAATGCAGTGGCACTTTCACACTCATCTAACTTCTCCAGTAATGCATCTACACGGGACAACGCTTTATCACCTCTTTATGATGTGGTAACCCAAAGGCTACCACATAAAATAATGATCATTAAATCGTTAAATTCACATCATAAAATTCTAATAACGCTTTCTCTGCTGATGCATTCCACACATAGTGGTTTGCTTTCAAAATAGCATCTAACTCAATAAAGAATGGATCTTGCTCCGCGAGTGATAAAAAATCATCAATGGCGGTCAAGGGGAGATCAATGTGTGGATAAATTAGCTTTTTCCCTCCGGGAATATCCAATTGATGTAAAATAGTATGTGGTGCTGCTTGTAGCCCACCGATATGGGTAATCATAAAGGATGGGTTAATTTTTCCTTGTGCAGACAATTCAAGAGATTCCAACATATCTCCGGTAGAGCCGCCAGATGTGCCAACAATATGTGTTGATTCGTAATGCACATTATAAAAATTAAACGGGACTTTAAATTTTTTATCCGTAGGCCCTGCAAAAAAGTTTAAGCAACCATCATTACCCAATAATTCGTCTGCTTGTTCTAATACTTGTGCAACTGCCGCATAAACCATCACATCATCATATCCGTTACCTTGGTTAAGAGCTTTAAGATGAGAGACAGGATCATCACATTTCGCCGTATTCACATAATGTAATTCAATGCCTTGCGCTCTTGCTTGTGAAATGGGAATTAAGGTTTCAGCACGCTCTAAACGTGCAGCATCAATATCAGTAACCACCACTAACTTAGGTTTCACTGGCCCATTAATTGCGTAATCAATAGCACCAATCCCCATCGGGCCGGCGCAAG
>NZ_NBUS01000041.1:295175-316134 GCF_002749895.1 Vibrio fujianensis
AGCCAGTGCCCCTCCCGTTTTGATCCCCATTTGATGTTCATAAATATACGGTGTTGTATGGTAACTTGCATGATATGCGCCGATGATACAAGACATCGGCTCTGCCAGCGAAGCATCCGCAAAATAATCCCCGTGATAGGGTAAAACACAACCTAAATCGATTGCTATTTTAGGGATGATAGAATAAGTCGCGTTACCACCAAATGTTTCATAACTATAACCCGCGGAATAGCCAGAAGGTAAGCCCATCGCAGGTTGTAGAACAAAGTAGTCGCCGACGGTAAATTGATCTTTTAGGTTCTCTCCTACTTGTATGATCACACCAGCATATTCATGACCTGTCATCACCGGGACTTGATCAATATTATTAGGTACACGTTTATGTTTACTACCTAGTAATGCGGCTTTGTAAGTGGATAAGCAAATACTATTAGAAATATTTTTGACCAAAAGTTCATCCGCGGAAATGCTGGGTAAATCAAACGTTCTAAGTTGGACATCGTTTTCACCACAGATCACCGCTGCTGTTGTTTTTACCATGATTCCTCTCCTCAATGGAGCGGATAGACCGCCCCATAATAACCTATTAGCCTTGTTTCTCAATCATCACCATCAACTCATCAAGAGCGGGATCATTAAGAAAGTTTTTAATCGTGATAACGGGTAAACCTGTCGCTTTGATAGCCCTTTCTTCTAGGCTTTCATGTGTGATGACAATATCAACGTCATTAGGCACATTTTCGATAGCAAAATTCTGCACTTGAATATCTATTCCAGCTTGGGTGAGCTTACGTTTAAATATCGATGCCCCCATCGCACTTGATCCCATTCCGGCATCGCAAGCAAAGGCAATAAATGCAATTGGTTTTGCTAATGCTTGAGCCTGCCCTACTGTGTTTGATTTGACCGTTCCTTGTGCTTTCATCGCTTGCATATTTGTGACGGACTTTTCGAATTCGCTTTCTTTTTCTACAGATTTACTCATTTTTAATATTGCACTTGCAACCAAAAAAGAAACGATTGTCGCACTTGTTACACCTGAGATGGTGGCTAGAAATCCACCTTTAGGAGTCAGTGCTAAGTAAGAGAATATGGAACCCGGACTTGGCCCTGCGACTAAACCTGCACCTAACAGATTAAAAGTGATGATCCCTGTTGCTGCTCCCGCAATCATGGCGACGATCATGATTGGCTTCATCAGTACATACGGGAAGTACAACTCATGAATACCACCAAAAAAATGAATGATGATGGCACTCGGTGCTGAGCGCTTAGAAAGGCCTTGACCAAATTTAGCATAAGCCAACAACATACCTAAACCAGGGCCTGGGTTCGACGCTACCATAAAAAAGATCGACTTACCGGTTTCTGCAGCGGCTTGTAAACCCAATGGATAATAGATCCCTTGATCAATCGCATTGTTTAAAAATAAAACCTTCGCTGGTTCATTAATGATAGCCAGTAAAGGAAGAAAACCTGTCGCGACTAATGCTTCAATCCCCGACTTAACAAATAAATTTGCTGCCGTGACCGATGGGCCAACAATGTGGTAGGCAAATAAACATAGGATCATGCCGATAATACCGAGTGAGAAGTTGTTCACGACCATCTCAAACCCTGAAGGAATCCGGTGTTGGATACGCTTATCGACCTGAACCATAACCCAAGCACTCAGTGGCCCCATGATCATTGCGCCGACAAACATGGGTATGTTGGCTCCCACAATGACTCCCATAGTCCCAATAGCACCCGCAACGGCTCCGCGTTTATCTCCCACTAGTTGACCACCGGTATAGCCAATCAATAGCGGCAGTAAATAAGTAATCATCGGCCCAACAAGCTCACCAAATGCTTCGTTTGGCATCCAACCTGTTGGAATAAAAAGTGCGGTAATAAAGCCCCAAGCGATAAAGGCTCCAATATTTGGCAGCACCATGGCAGTTAAATATCCACCAAAGGCTTGCACATTCGCTCGCATGTTTGCTTTCACGTTATGTTCCTTTTAGTATGCTTTGATTATCTCTAGCACTTGTTCTTTAGAAGAGGCTCGTGCCAATATTGCAATATTCTCTTCGTCCACAAACATCTCGCTTAGTGCTTGAATCACCTCTATGTGGGTATCAGAGTCTGTTGCAGCTAAAGTGATCAAAATATTGGCCGGACCAAGATCCGAACCAAAATCAACGGGAGTAGGAAAGATATGAATGCCTAGACCAGTTTTTAGTACGCCAGTTTCTGGGCGAGCATGAGGCATCGCCAACCCTGGACATAAAACATAATAAGGTCCATTCTCTTTGGTTGATTGGATAATAGCCTCTGCATATTGTTGCGAGACATATCCTCTATCTTCTAGATATTGAGTGGTCTTTTTTACCGCCTCTTGCCATTGATAAGGGCGATCATCAATCACATCAATAAGTTCATGATCAATAAGATCATACAGCATGATAAACCTCAATTACTGTTGTCCGTTGTGGTTAAAGGCATTATCAATGGAAAAAGAAGCCATGGGAAATAAGACCAAATCGTGATTTCTATTACAAAAAAAATTACATCAAGCCTTTTTTCATGCTTAACTTCTCATTTAAAGAATGAAAGTTTTTTACTTATTTGGTTAAAATTACAAATCAATACACAAAACGTGCAAAAAATCACATAAACAATATTTAAAATAAAAATAAAAATTTCTATTTAAATCACATTAAATGGATTGACACATGTTTTATTGTGATGAGGTCGAACTTAAAATCATGATAACTTCGTTTTAACTGGTATTAATTTTGTGAAAAATATCACATGTGAAAGTTTTAAAAATGTTAAATGTGTTTTTATTACAAAAAATATCAACTTAACCTTGTTATTATCGGTAATAAAAAGCCCCTACCTTACAAATGATAGGGGCTGGGGGTTACCTAGCAACTATAAACACAGGAGCAAACCGGTGATTAAGCAGGTAATCGTATACGCTGGCTCATTTCTTCTCTAACTTGAGGAACGGTTAAACCAACAATAATTTGAAAACTGTCGCCATTTCTCACCACATTTACTGCGCCATGGTGTTGAAAGAATTCTGTTTCAGCAACGTTTTCTGGATGATGTACCTTTACTCTTAAGCGAGTGGCACAGTTAGTCAGTAACGCAATATTTTCTTTACCTCCTAACCCCTCAATAAAGGCCAGCGCTTGGTTGTCTTCGCTAGTGCTCGCTTCCTCACCAACCGCCGCACCTTTCTTAAAGTCAGATTTAGTGTATAGCTTAGCTTGCGCATCACCACGTCCAGGGGTAGGAATATCGTATTTTAAAATTAAGGTACGAAAAACAACAAAATAGATAGCGGTAAAACTTAAGCCAATGAAAACTTGAATGACATAAGTTCCAGCATGATTGCTGCCCAGAGGTAGCCAATTTTGGAACACAAAATCAATCAAACCTGTCTGGAAGTTACCTGACACACCAAACCAATAAGCAATCGTTGCCATAGTGGCCGATAAAGCAGCGTGTAAAGCAAACAATAGCGGAGCAATAAATAAGAAAGTAAACTCAATCGGCTCAGTGATCCCGGTGAGTATGGCCGTCAAAGACGCTCCCAAAACTAAACCCAACACCATTTTTTTGTTGTTTGGCTTCGCTGTAGAATATAAAGCGAGTGCAATACCTGTACAACCAAAGACTTTACCCATCCCGGTTAACATCAACCCCCCTTGAGGAAACTGTTCGGTCAATGGCGCTGGATTAGCCGCAAACTCTGGAATATGTTGAATCCAATAGGCCACCGTCCCACCATCCACAGCCACAGGGCCATAAAACACCGGACCATAAACAAAATGATGTAATCCTGTTGGGATCATAATTCGCTCAAGGAAGGTGAATGCCCACACACCAAATGAACCAGCAGAGACTAAAAAGGTTTGTAAGTTATTGATGCCATGTTGAATACTTGGCCACACTAAACAGGTAACGATCGCCAACAACACCATAATGGGGAAGCTAATGATCACGACTAATGGGGTGCCGCCAAACACCGCTGCCCAGTTTGGTAATTTTTTGTCAAAGTAGCGGTTATGAACCCATACCGAGATCCCTGCAATCACAATTGCACCAATCAAGTTAGTATCTAGGGTTAAAATTCCACCAATATCCGTTAAACCACGCTCACCCGCAGCATAATTGACCCCTAATTCTGGCCCCCAAAATTGTAGTATCCCACCCACTACATAATTAAAGGTAATGTAAGAAACTAAAGTAGCCAGTACCGCACGGCCAGAGGCTGATTTTGCCAAGGCGATCGGTAATCCCACCGCAAACACCAAAGACATATTCTTAAATACCGCCAATGATGCCTGCAGTAAGATAGTGGATACTTTTACCCAAGTACTCCCTTCAACAGCCCAAGGAAATAAATCTTGATTGAGTAGCATAACTGAGAATCCAAGCAACATCCCTGCTGCCGGAAACAATAGCACTGGAACAAACATCGCAGCGCCAAAACGTTGGATCATATCTTTCATAATGACCTCATCCTTTGGTTTATCTTATAAAATAGGCCCGTATAACTGGGCCTGAAAATTTATTTAAATTGAGGTAAGTAGGAGGCATTTTCTACTAATAATTTATCCACGATGGCCTGTGCCGTCGGCACATTTACCACGGTGCGATTTAACGTTAAAGCGTTAACTAAGGTTTGACGACAACCACTAAACCAAGCATCAACCACTAATTTCTCATAACCCAATTGAGTTTCGATCATGGCTTTTTGGAAGGTTGGAATATGACCAACCGCAAAAGGTTTTGGGCCGTCATTGGTCAACGCTGCTGGTACTTCAACCATGGCATCGGACTGAATATTTGCAATTGCACCTTGGTTCGGCACAATCACAAGATAGGTTTCTCCAAGATTATAGGCTAGTGAAGCAGCCACTCTGACCATATAACGGCCGTGAATATCGGCATGTAACTGCTCATGCTGTGCTGTGCCCGCTTCAATAATGCGTCGGTTAAGCTCAAACACTCGCTTCTCTCGACCATTAATCACTTGACGGGCACGAGTGTTATTAATGTCTTCTTTAGCAACCATTTTTTCTGGATAGAGATAATACTGCAGGTAGGTATTAGGCAAAAATTGCGGATTATCACGTAACATGATCTGCATATTTTTAAATGTTGCTTGCCATGAAGGATCATCGGCAATTTCGGCATCCACTGCACTGATCCCTTGCTCAAGGATAATGTGTTTAATTTTATCGGTCAGATCTTCCCCTTGGCGATTACGAATTTTAGTAAACCATCCATAATGGTTGAGGCCAAAATACTCTGGAACCAAATCCCAAATTTCGCAATTAAGTAGCTGAGCATAGCTGACCATGATCGCCGCTGGCATATCACAGATATTAAGAATTCGTTTGTCGTCAGGAAACTCTCGATTTAAGGCTTCTGCAACAATGGCGGCCGGGTTGGTATAATTTAAAATCCATGCATCCGGAGCATAATGGCGGATCTCATTAACTAAGGTGATCATATCACCAATAGAACGCAGACCGTAAGCCATACCACCTGCCCCACAGGTTTCTTGACCGACACAACCGAATGAAAGCGGAATTTGCTCATCACGTTCCCGCATCGCTAGGCCACCGGTGCGGATCTGAATAAAAAAGAAATCACTATCGCTAAACGCTTCTGCTTTGTCCGTGGTATAGACAAATTCTTCAACTTCTGGATAGGCTTCACGCAGAACAATTTCGGTCGCTAAAGCATTCGAAGCCTGGCGCTGTTCATCAATATCATAGAAAGTAATTTTACTGAGTGGAAAGTTCTCTTTCTCTGCAATCAAGCTATTGATCATACCTAATGTATAGGTACTACCCGCTCCAACGATGGTGAGTTTTTGTTTTTTCATGCTGTTATCCTCATTCTGTAACCAGCCACTTTGTATTATTAAAGTATCAAACATACAATACAAAAGTAATACATATAAGATTGTTTTTTGATCTAATCAACACTAAACTGTCGAAAATGTATTTTAAATGTATTAACGATCACAGTTTTGCTATCATGGCTAGCATTAATGGAAGGAGGACTTGCGTGGACAAACCAAGATATTTACAGATTGCCGATCAATTGATCGCAGGTATCAAAAGTGGTGAATATAAACCGGGAACACTGCTCCCCACAGAAGCAATACTACAAAATATATTTTCGGTGAGCCGGGTGACGATTCGTAAAGCCATGGAGATCTTGGTTGAACAAGATTTACTTGTTCGTGTCAGAGGGAGTGGTACTTACGTCAAAGCAGCAAAAACTCAACATAATGCCTTTGAGTTAAGCGGATTTATTGAAGAAGTGTCAGCACAAGGCAGAGAACCGTCTTCGCAAGTGATCACATTTGAAATTCAACCCTGCAATGCTTCAATTGCCCAAAAATTACAACTAGAAGAAGGGCAACTTATCTATGCCGTACAACGCTTACGTTTGATAGATAAGGAACCGGAAATTTTAGAGTGCACTTATTTACCGGTCGAGATGTTTACCGACTTAAGTTTAGAAGTGATGCAAACCTCAAAATACGATTATATTGAGAATCAAAAAGGACTGACGATAGCCTTAAGCCGACAAGTGGTTTGGCCGGATACACTGACCGAAAATTTGGCTTGTTTACTTAATAGCGAGGAGGGAGCTCCTATCCTTCGCGTCGAATCGGTAAGTGAATTAGTCGATGGTCGACCATTTGAATTTACCATCAACTATTTTAGACTCCATCAACACAGCTTTGAGTTTGTTGCACATCGTCATCAGCACTAACGATGTGGAATATATTGGGTGTACTAGCACACGGTAAGTTTTATGCTACGGTAAGTTTTATGCGAGTAGGAAAACCCTACTACTATTAATATTCATAATAGCAGTAGGACATTAGTCAATATCTATCGCCGAGTATTGACTCAATGGCTCTATTTCTGCCAATAACCATGTTATGGCTAATAGATCTGCACTCCCACCCGGACTTAAGTTTCTCTTGATTAACTCTCTGTCAAAGTCAATTAATTTTCCTTCAAACTGAGGGTCAAGCCAACCGCCATGCATTAATAGTTTTTTTGACATATTCTGAACATAACGTAAACCATGCATACCGCCACGAGATACCACATTAGTGTCTTGATTATAGGCCATAAGAGTAACAAGGCTCTGCCAGAGAGCTTCTTCGGCTGAAGCCCCCTCAGAGAGGGCGGTTTGATATGCTGGTAAACTATAAGTCAGTACCGTTTGATATCCCCGCGCCGCTTCTCCTCGGGCACCAGTTAAGCCAAATTCTCGATATAACCTTTGTCCGTGAGTATGCACCTTAGTTGAATCATCCAATTCTCGCACAATCAATAAAGAACAACTCTGTTTTATAACTTGACTAATATAATTCGCATCAATTGTGATACCTTTACCAACCAACCATCCCACTGCGCCACATACCAGTCCAAGAGAAAATATCATCCCTTTATGAGTATTAACTCCACTCGTGGCGTTAAACATTGCATTTTCAGCTTTCAAGCCAATGGGACGCAACACATCGATCAGACTCTCAACTGAACATTGAGAATGCTCAAAACCTGCATAAAGAAAATCATTTAAAAAAGGTCGTATTGCATCCGCGCTGGCTTCAAACAAAGCGACATCCATGTCTGAGTGTGAACCATTATTTATCAAATCCACTAATCCAGGTTTAGGTGAAAGGTGAACTTCGACCAGCATAGAATGATAAGCAAGCTCTGCAATTAATGAAAATAGATGAGCTTTTCCTCTCACTCGCGGATTAACCTGTGTTAAATTGCCGACATCCTGATCGAGCAATAATTTAAGAGCAACATTGGTCATGGCACACCATCGCCTCGATATAAGATACTAAGGTTTGTACATCATGACGACGAGAGCGGGCACAAACTACCGCATCGTTATCACAGATATAGCATGTACGCCTTGCCATGCCCTGTCCTTTTCTTGAGATAACTTTTCCATTTACATCAATGATATCTATATCCATAACTCGTCCTAAGCGGTGCTGGTTTTCTATCGCTATCATGACACGCTTTAGGGCGATGGCTTCTGATACTCTCACCGAAAAAATGGCTTCAGGGCCCGTCAATTGGAATAACAACTGACGCCCTTCAATCCGCCACCCTTTTTTAATACAAGCTTCCTGAATGGCTTGTACTCCTTGATCAAATATCAACTTCGTACAATCCGTCATTTTTAGTGGACCCGGCATATTGACGGAAAACGAGACTAAAGGAAGAGAGTAGCGTTTCAGCCACTCTGCTTGTCGTTGCACCCGAGCTTCTTTGTTCGCCAACACTTGGTCGAGGCTCACAGTTTGCCCATAATCAAGACTCATACCATTTTTACCTTTTTGATCACATCAATGACTGAGCCATCTCGATAGCGTATATAACCAACGACTTGTTCTTCATATTCAATCGGCTCAGCTGTGCCGGTTAGCAATTGAGCTCTAACCATTAACGCTTCGATATCGAAAACAGGAAGACCTGACTTTAATAACCTCGCTTTAATTTCAGGCCGCAGTGGGTTAACTGCAATACCGTGATCTGTTACTAATACATCAATTGACTGCCCGGGCGTAACGACATTTAGGACTTGCTCAACGACTGTTGGAATCCGCCCTCGTACCAATGGGGCAACGACCACCGCTAGATTAGCACCAGCGGCTGCATCGCAATGACCACCAGATGCGCCTCGTATGACACCATCAGAACCAGTAATCACATTTACATTGAAGTTAACATCAATCTCAAGTGCACTAAGAACGACAAGATCGAGTCGATCCACAACAGCTCCTTTCGAAGAAGGATTAGCATATTCATTGGCTGAGATTTCTACGTGATTTACGTTACGAGCAAGTGAATCGACGGCTCCTGAATCAAAACATTGAACATCGAGCAGATTACGAATTAAGCCTTTTTCGTACATTGATACCATAGTCGAGGTGATGCCACCTAACCCAAACTCCGCGGTAATCCCCGTCTTTTCCATACTCTTTTCTAAAAAACGGGTTACCGCCAAAGAAGCGCCACCAGACCCCGTCTGTACCGTAAAATCTTGTTTAAAATAACCGGAGTGAATGATCACATCTGCAGCTCGTTTCGCAATTAACAACTCACGAGGATTAGTGGTTAAACGAGTTTCTCCGCCACCAATCTTACTGGCATCACCCACTTCCTCAACTTGAACGATCAGATCCACTGTGTCTTGACTAATTGAAGCCGGATGATTGGGATAATCAACTAGAGATTCGGTCAATACCACAACTTGATTCGCATGTTGCGCATCAATTTTTGCGTATCCAAGTGAACCACAACGTGATTGGCCATGCATCCCATTTGCATTACCAAATTCATCGCAGCATGGAACCCCGATAAATGCGATATCGATCTTCAATTCACCCGTTTTGATAAGATGAACACGTCCACCATGAGAATGGATATGCACCGGTTGTTTAAGAATCCCTTGTGAAATGGCTTCTCCAAGTTCTCCCCGTATACCCGATGTATAGATCCGACTAATCACCCCATTTTTAATGTGATTAACCAATGGTGAATGAACACTGGTTAAGGAACTAGAAGCTAACGTTAAATTTTTAAACCCCATATTCGCAATGGTTTCTAAGACTAAATTAACGACTTTATCCCCGCCACGAAAGGCATGATGGAAAGAAATTGTCATACCATCTTTAAGTCCAGCTTTGATAATAGCTTGAGATAAATCAGGTTGTAATTTTCTAGATAGGTTTATGTTTGCTTCATTAAGGTGTGGTGTTAAGGTATTTGCTCCTGAAAACAACGTCATTGTTTCAGGCAATGATAATGAGGTGTATGGTTCCATTTTTTTCATGATCTAGCCCTACTCTTTAATCCCAGATTGTGCTTTTTGTAATGTCCAACGAGCTCGTTCAATGATTGGCCCATCGACCATTTTTCCATTGAGAGAAACAACACCAAGCCCTTGGGCTTGCGCTTCTTCTGCAGCTTCTATCACTTGAGTTGCATAATTAACTTCTTTTTGGGTTGGAGCAAAAACATTATGGAGTAACTCGATTTGTCTTGGATTAATGAGCGACTTACCATCAAAGCCTAGTGTTTTAATATGTTCAGCTTCATTGATAAATCCTAATTCATTATTGGCATCAGAATAAACCGTGTCAAAAGCCATGATCCCAGCAGCACGAGCCGCTTGTAATATTGAGCAACGAGCAAATAATAATTCAACACCTTCGGGCGTTCGCTGTGTTTTTAGATCTCGTACATAATCTTCAGCACCCAGCGCAATACCAATTAAACGAGGCGAGGCTTGTGCGATACCAATGGCATTATTGACGCCTTTTGCACTCTCTATTGCAGCCATCATTCTGGTACTCCCTACTGCTCGTCCGCAGACACGTTCGATATCTTCTATACAGCGTTCCATTTCCAAAACATCCTCTGCGTTGTCTGTTTTGGGTAAGCGGACAACATCAACACCCGCACGAACAACAGCATGAAGATCTTTTAAACCAAACTCAGATTCAAGGGGATTTACGCGAACAACCGTCTCTATGTCTTGATAAAGTGGATGCTGTAAGGCATGAAAAACCAGCATACGAGCGGTATCTTTCTCCCGTAATGCCACCGAGTCCTCTAAATCAAACATAATGGTATCGGGCTGATAAATAAAACTATTACTCAACATGGCTGCATTTGCCCCAGGTACAAATAACATGCTACGACGCAATTTACTCATGATAATTTGCTCCATTGAATTTGGTTGTTCTCTGCTGCACGCATCACCGCGGCTTGTACACGAGCTTTAATAACACAATCTAGCGCGCCTTTATCTTCGACTTCTACAATTGCTGACGACACACCCATTGAACGAAGAACTTCTTGGATCAACTTTTCTATCGCTCTGCCAAACTGTTTTTGTACAGTACTATCAAGATAAATATGGATATCACCATCAGGGTTAGGTGATATACGAACTTGCAGATCACTTGACTCAAGTGTCCCTGCAAAAGCGGGTTTTATGATTTTCATTAAAATGACCTTTAACACATTGGTTAAAATAAAAGCTGGCTAATTTAAGCCGCTGCAATTTCTTCATTACGCCAAGCAAACCAAGTTGGATGCTGATGTAGATAATCTATGGAAGTAATAGGTAAAAAATAACTCAACAATTCCCACTCCCCTTTTTTTAATAGTCCTCGAACCGTAGAAGCCGAAATGGGCTGGCCAGAGGTACACTTACGCGCGACCTCTACCACATTGACCACAGGGCTAGTTAGTTCTTCTACTGTCAATCGATATTTCATTTGCTGATTATAATAATTAGTAACCATACACTCTGGTTCACTACCTACAAATCGATGAGTAATTCCTAGTGCTGGTGCAATATGATGACGAAATAAATTGAGGTCAATTGCCGTATGGCAATAATCAATTAAGCACTTATCTTTAATAAAATAGGTGGGGAATGTTGCTTTTGAAATGATATAGTTAGAACTTTTATGTAAAGTAATATTGGTAATATTTTCCGTTCCCATCACTATCATATTAAAACGATCAGTATAAGAAAAACCGCAGCCTTCTTCACTCACGATAAAAACATGCAACCAATCACATTGAGCTGCGGCCACCTCAACCAAATATTGATGTCCTAAGGTAAAAGGGTTAGCATTCATCACAATGCTTCCTATTTTCTTTCCTGTTTTTTTATCTTTTTTTAATTCATTAATAAAATTACTTAAATTGGTTTGACTATTTTCCATCAAAACTAATTTATCATCAGCATACGCAATAGGGTAAAAACCAGAGTTTCGAAATAATTTTATATTTTCTGGTTTAGTAAATAGAAAAAGTTCAAAGCGATCCATTTCATAAGCCATTGCCGTAAGCTCTGTCATTAATCGAAGAGAAAATCCGGAACCATGCAACACAGGGTCGATTGCTATTGACTTCAGTATGTTACCGGCCAGCCCTCCACAAGCAATAATTTGATCTTGAGATTTCGCGACCACAAATCGTTCAACATCAGCGTCAACACCTAAACCGTAACCAGCAAGAAATTCGGTAATAGCACCAAACTTGTCATATTGATTTCGGCTAACTCGACTAAATGAATACGTATCAATCATTGCTCTACCCTCTTTTGCTACCCCCTCATCATGCGTGACTTAAACGTGAAAAATAATGATCAATATCGATTATTTTCTTCGACTAAAAGTCATTTATGATTTTAATGAATTTAATCACTCAACTCACTGTAATTAAAAAGAAAACTAATTAAAAACTTTAAATTCATAAGTGTAGATATACTCTACAGTTTAAAATGATCACTCTCACAGTTAGTTCAACATTTGAAATATAAATTACTCGATGTTAAATCAACACGGAATGGAATAATAATGATGAACGAAAAAACGATTTCAATACCAGAAACAAAAAGTCTAGGATTGGATGCCCTATCTCAATTCCGAATATTTGGATTACCTCTTCCATTATATGCTTTTATGTTTGCAGTAACTTTAATTGCCCATATAACAGACACCATACCCAATAACATTGTTGGCGGATTTGGTTTTATGTTTGTTATTGGTGCTCTTTTTGGCGAATTAGGTAAACGATTACCAATATTCAATAAATATATTGGTGGTGCACCTGTTATGATCTTCCTAGTCGCCGCTTGGTTTGTTCATGCAGGGTTGCTGACTCAGAATGAAATTAATACCGTTACCGCCGTTATGAAAAAAACAGATTTCTTAGATTTATTTATTGCAGTTTTAATTACAGGCTCAATCCTAGCTGTCAATCGAAAGCTACTACTTAAATCGTTAGTCGGTTATATCCCAACCATCCTCGCGGCTGTCGCTGGAGCCTCTATCTTAGGTATTTTAGGTGGCATGATATTTGGTATTTCTATTGAGAAAATCATGATGCTTTACGTATTACCGATTATGGGTGGTGGCAATGGCGCTGGCGCTATTCCTTTATCTGAAATATATGAATCTGTCACAGGAGGTTCCAAAGAGCAATATTACTCCGTCGCCATTGCAATCCTCACCATCGCAAACATTGTAGCCATCATTGCTGCTGCAGTGCTCAATAGCATTGGCGAGAAAGTCCCAGCACTGACAGGTAATGGTGAACTATTACGAAAATCAACCTTTGATGTTGAAGAACAAAAAACGCCCAAAATAACGCCACGAGAAATCGCAATAGGTCTAATGATGGCAGCATGCATTTATACCTTTGCATCAGCTCTCTCTAAACAAATTCTGCCAGGTTTTGGCGATGTCAAAATCCATACCTTTGCTTACATGGTTATTATTGTAGCGATTGTTAACGGCTGTGGCATTTGCTCTGAAGAGATTAAAGAAGGTGCAAAACGTCTATCCGCATTCTTTTCCAAACAACTGTTGTGGTTACTTATGGTCGGTGTTGGTATCGCTTATACCGATCTTGGAGAAATTATCAATGCGCTAACTTTTATAAACCTCATCATAGCGACCCTAATTGTATTCGGAGCCATCATCGGTGCATCCATTGGTGGATGGTTTATGGGATTTTATCCTATCGAATCCTCAATCACCGCTGGACTATGTATGGCTAACCGTGGCGGATCTGGCGATTTAGAAGTATTAGCTGCATCTAATCGAATGAGTTTGCTTTCTTATGCCCAAATTTCTTCTCGTCTTGGTGGCGGTGTAGTGTTGGTCATCGCTAGTGTTGTCTTCGGTATGCTAGGCAGTTAACCCCTCTCTATTTATCAAAGAGTAAAGCCGTCACTTTGCTCTTTTTCTCTATTGGAAGATTCTTATGAATAGTTATTTATTCACAGAAGGCGTCAACCTCATGACTTTAGGAATGGGGTTTGTTTTTACTTTTCTTGTTTTCTTAGTTTTTACTGTAAAGGGAATGTCTTACTTTTTGGAGCGTATTCATTCCACCTCAACGTTGGCCAAGAAAACACATAAAAAACAACAAAAACAAGATGAAAATCAGCTAATTGCGGTTCTCTCTGCCGCTGTTCACCACCATCAACAAAACTCGTAATAAGAGGAAAACGAATGTCTAAGTTAACTCAACACATTGGTATTACTGATGTTGTACTACGTGACGCCCACCAATCATTATTTGCGACCCGATTACGTATTGAAGATATGCTCCCCATTGCAGCAGAATTGGATAATATCGGCTATTGGTCACTGGAATGCTGGGGAGGAGCTACCTTTGATAGCTGTATTCGTTTTCTTGGTGAAGATCCATGGGAAAGACTGCGTAAGCTAAAAAAAGCAATGCCCAAAACACCACTTCAGATGTTGTTAAGAGGTCAAAATTTACTAGGTTATCGCCATTACGCCGATGATGTAGTCGATATGTTTATCGAACGCTCTGTCATGAATGGGATGGATGTTTTTCGAATTTTCGATGCAATGAATGACTGCCGAAATATGCAGCAAGCAATCTCAGCGGTCAAAAAACAAGGTGCACATGCACAAGGGACACTGTGCTATACCACCAGTCCTGTCCATAACCTACAAACTTGGGTTGATACTGCACAGCAATTGAGTGAACTAGGTGTTGATTCTATCGCCATCAAAGATATGGCCGGTATATTAACACCAACTATAGCAAGTGAATTGATAGCAACACTAAAAAAACAAGTAGATGTAGATCTTCATTTACACTGTCATTCGACTGCGGGTATGGCAGAGATGACTTTGATGAAAGCAATTGAAGCAGGCGTTGATCGAGTAGACACAGCCATTTCTTCCATGAGCGGAACATATGGTCATCCAGCAACAGAGTCTTTAGTGGCAGTATTACAAGGGACTAAATATGATACGGGATTAGACATTTCAGCCTTAGAATCCGTCGCTGCTTATTTTAGAGACGTTCGGAAAAAATACATCGATTTCGAAGGCCAATTAAAAGGTTCCGATTCGAGAATTCTTGTCGCTCAAGTTCCCGGCGGGATGTTAACTAATATGGAAAGTCAGCTTAAACAACAAAATGCAGAAGATAAGCTCGATGAGGTACTTCAAGAGATCCCTAAAGTAAGAAAAGAACTTGGCTATCTGCCTCTTGTGACTCCTACCTCTCAAATTGTCGGTACTCAATCGGTTATCAATGTTCTCATGGGAGAACGTTACAAAAACATCACGAAAGAAACAGCCGGTATTTTACGTGGAGAATATGGCCTAACGCCTGCGCCCGTCGATCCTGATCTACAGCACCGAGTATTGAAAGACTCGAAACCGATTACCTGTCGTCCAGCGGATAAAATTGAACCTGAAATAAAAACATTGATTAATAAAATTACTGAGCAAGCAAAATCGAAAAACATTGTCCTTGCTGAACAGAGTATCGAGGATGTATTGACCATCGCACTCTTCCCACAAGTTGGCTGGAAATTCTTGGAAAATCGCAATAATCCTAATGCATTTGAGCCTACACCAATGCCCCATAACGCCATAGTAGAGAAACAGTCCATGACCTCAACCCCTAAAAATGACATTTATACCATTACCGTTAACAACCAAAGCTATGTCGTTCAAGTCAATACAGGAGGAAACATAGAGTCACTATCAACAACACAAACCATAGTGCCTAAATCCGACTTAAGTCATGAGGATTCCGAGTCCATAAACGCGCCTTTAGCTGGCAATATTTGGAAGATCCATGTCAAGCCTGGAGATTCCGTAGAAAAAGGCGATGTCCTACTTATTTTAGAAGCCATGAAAATGGAAACTGAAATCAGAGCATTTCGAGCAGGTCGCATCCTGAATATCAAGGTATCAGAAGGCGATGCAGTTAATGTTGGCGAACCTTTGCTTCAATTAGCATAATGAGATATTAACTATGGAAAATGCTTTAAACCTCATTAACGACTTTGGCTTGTTTCATCTTGAGTGGGGACAAGCTGTGATGATTTTAATCGGCTTGTTCTTGTTATATCTAGCGATTAAGAAACAATTTGAGCCTTTACTTCTAGTTCCTATCGGATTTGGTGGTATTCTGGCCAACCTACCTGATGCAGGGTTAGCGCTTTCTGCCGTTGATAATGCACTTTACGCAGCAAAGCCAGAAGTCATGTCTGCCTTTGGGTCGATGTTAAATATAACAACTCATTCCGCCACTGAAATTAAAATCGCGTTATCGAACGCTACCCCTACTCAATTAGCAAATATTCATTTGCTTGCTCAAGAATACCAATATTCAGATGGTATGCTGTACTTGTTTTATAGCATTGCTATTGCTTCAGGCGCTGGGCCATTAGTGATTTTTATGGGCGTCGGAGCCATGACAGATTTTGGCCCACTGCTTGCCAATCCCAAAACTCTTCTATTGGGTGCTGCAGCCCAATTTGGCATTTTTGCAACCGTTCTTGGTGCACTAGGCTTGAGCGCTATCGGTGTCATGGATTTTAGTGTTGCACAAGCTGCAGCCGTGGGCATTATTGGTGGTGCCGATGGGCCAACAGCGATTTATGTATCAAGTTTACTGGCACCAGAGTTGCTAGGGGCTATTGCTGTTGCCGCCTATTCATATATGGCGTTGGTGCCTTTGATTCAACCGCCTATAATGCGAGCGCTGACCACAGAATCTGAACGCCAAATCACCATGCAACAACTAAGAAGTGTCGGAAAGTTAGAAAAAATAAGCTTTCCTCTGCTGCTGCTTATTTTAATCGCCATGTTGCTGCCTTCAGCAACACCACTCTTAGGGATGTTTTGTTTTGGTAATCTTATGCGTGAATGCGGGGTTGTTGAGCGACTATCAGCAACAGCACAAAATGCTCTTATTAATGTAGTCACGATTTTTTTAGGGCTTTCTGTTGGTTCAAAACTGGTCGCCGATAAATTCCTACAACCACAAACCATTGGCATCCTCGCCCTTGGTATTATCGCTTTCTGTATTGGTACTATCGCTGGCATCTTAATGGCAAAATTGATGAACCGTTTCAGTAATGAAAAAGTAAACCCATTAATTGGTTCCGCTGGCGTATCAGCCGTACCTATGGCTGCAAGAGTGTCAAATAAAGTTGGTCTAGAAGCAAATAATCAGAACTTTTTATTGATGCATGCAATGGGACCAAACGTGGCTGGCGTCATTGGTTCAGCGGTGGCAGCAGGAGTGATGATTAAATATGTGATCGGATAAACACTTATATAAAAAATGAGACCTGAATTTATCTATTCACTAGATCTCGATCAGGTCTCTTGTTCATTTCATTTGATAATTTATCCTTTAACGAACAAGAAGTTAATAGCCCATGCCAGATCCGAAATTCCACCATTATCTCTGCCGTAATCTCTCATTTAGACAACGGGTCTGGTTATTACTTTTCATCGTCGTTTCTTTCCAGCTCCTTCTAATTGCTGGTTATTTTCACTACATTGTTTCAGACACCTTAAGACACCAAGTCAGTACACGAGCGGTGATTCAAGCACGTGAAATAGCCAGTGATCCGCAACTCATCCAAGCCATCTTGCTACACGATACCGAGCGCATTCAAAAACAAATCAAACGCCTTCAAGGGATTTCAGATGCCAATTTTATTGTAGTTGGTGACCAAAATGGCATTCGTCTCGCCCATCCAGACAAATCTAATATAGGCTATCCAATGCAAGGAGGTGATAACAGGCGCGCATTAGAAGAAGGTTTACACTACTACTCCATCAGGAAAGGGAGTTTAGGATTTGCCATCCGGGGGAAATCGCCAGTCGTTTCACCTACAGGCGAAATTATTGGCGTCGTCTCTGTAGGGTACTTATTAGATACCGTTAGCAACTGGCTACGTCTTTACTCTACCCCCTTTTTCTTTGCTTTATTTATTATTTTAATGTGTTCATCATTAGGGGCTTGGTTATTTTCTCGACATATAAAAAGCCAGATGTATGGCATGGAACCTGAAGATATTGCCCTTTCGTTACGAGTTCAAAATTCAGTCTTTGAAGCTGTTTATGAAGGAATTATCGCCGTTGACAAACAAGGACGAATTCTATCGGCAAATCAGCGAGGTCTTAAAATTCTCGGCATCGCACGTAATTTATCCTATTTACAAGGCCGAATGATCAATGAATACGTCACCCCTGCTGATTTTTTCTTAGGCGTAAAGATGGATGATTTTTCAAAAATGAGCCAAAGAAAGCATGAGGTTATTACTTGTAATGGAGAAACGCTGGTTGCCACACGAGTCAATATCTTGGAAGAAAATAAGCACTCCGGCTGGGTCGTCAGTTTCCGACCGCGCAATGACCTCAGCACCTTAACGTCTCAACTCACACAGGTGCAACAACAAACTGACAATTTGCGGGTGTTAAGTCACGAATATGCGAATAAACTATCAACCATAAGTGGGTTAATCCAAATCGGTGCTTATGAAGAAGCATTAAAAACAATAAGACAAGAAACGGAAACACACCAACAACTGATTGACTTCATTTCATCTACGTTTAATTCCAAAGTGATAGCGGGGTTATTACTCGGAAAATACAGTCGAGCAAAAGAACTTGGCCTTGAATTACATTTCGACCCCTATTGCCGATTAAGTCACTCTCCAACAAGGCTTACCGATGATGAATTAGCCGCTATTATCGGCAACTTATTAGATAATGCCTATGAAGCAACCCTTAAAAACGCTCATAGTAACCGCTGTATCTCTATTTTAATTTCTGATGCTAACGCCGCTGAATTGGTAGTGGAAGTCGCAGACAATGGTACAGGAATACCCAAAGAGATCAGAGATTCCTTATTTATTAAGGGGAGTACAAGTAAAACACAGCCAGGCCATGGCATTGGCTTGTATTTAGTTCATCAGTTAGTAAATCATGTTGGTGGAACAATATTAATCGACAATGCCGAACCAGCAGGGACTATATTTTCTTTATTTATTCCTAACGAGAGCTTAGAAAATGGAAATTTATGACGTTTTGATCGTAGAAGATGAAGCTAACATCGCTGATTTTCATTCTTACTATCTTCAGCAGACGCAACGATTCAGACCCATTGGAATTGCGAAAAATATCGCTGAAGCAAAAAAAATGATTCAGTTACTTAAGCCAAAACTTGTTTTGCTCGATAACTATTTGCCTGATGGAAAAGGCATTGATTTATTAAAAGACATCACCGCCACAAAGCATTCTCCTGATGTCATATTCATCACCGCCGCTAATGATATGGAAACCGTCAGAGAGGGGGTAAGATGTGGCGCTTTTGACTACTTATTAAAACCTATATCCTATGATCGTCTCACCGATTCTTTACAACGCTACCTGAAATATACCAGCTCATTAAAAGCCAATGACAACATTAACCAACGTCATGTTGATGAATTGTTTAACTTTCAATCTAAATCATCACAGATGCACACTTTGCCCAAAGGCATTGATGAACTCACTCTTGATAAAGTCATCCGTGCATTTGATGAGACAACCATCATTTATACGGCTGAATTGCTAGGAAATACCGTCGGAATAAGTAAAACAACCGCAAGACGCTATCTTGAATTTTTAGTTGCTCAAGGCTTTTTATTCGCTGAGATTCAACATGGTAAAGTCGGCCGTCCTGAGAGGGTTTATCAAAAAAAGAAATAATATCAGGTAGAGCGCTTTGGAACCCTACCATCCAAAGCGCTCCCTAAACGTCGCGATAATTCACAACGCTAATTACAGCGTTAAATCTACAGGAACAATTTCTGTGCTTTCTGATACCTCCAAGCGTTCTATATTCTCACTATGTGCTTTACATAACGGAATGACGAACACTTTATCGATTTCTCCAGCTATTGTTACCAACACGCCATGTTCTTGGTGTGCAATACAATTCACTTCCGAACAGTAACCTTGCCTAGAAGTACTAAAATGTCGCCAATATGCTAGCCATTCAAGCTTTGCTTTTTCAGTGATCAACTCATCAGATACATTGCTTACTATCATACCCATACCATTTCGTTAGTAGACAGAAGCATTACAACGAATTTTAAACGGCAAAAATCTCTGCATGTTCAAAGAAAAATAGGGATTTAATGTAAATTTTAGTTTCTATGATTTTTATTCGTTTTTTACATCAGAGTACATTCGGCTTTGCATCCTTTTCAACTCACACGACAATTAAGCATGCTTAACTAGGTCAACTCTGCAGTGACTATTTTCAAATTGATATTCGTATCATCGCTGAGTCATGATGTAGATCAGCGAGTTGAGTCACCATTCATATATTATTTTAAAAATTCAAAATTTGTTTAGTAACCAAATATGAGCGTTAATTATGATTGAAGATTCGATTCGCTTGACTGAATACAGCCACGGTGCGGGCTGCGGCTGTAAAATATCGCCTGAAGTTCTTGCCACCATCCTTGCCTCACAGCAACCTCATTTTATCGACCCTAACCTGCTCGTTGGCAACCAAAGCTGCGACGACGCCGCAGTCTACCAACTCAATGATGAAGTCGGCATCATCAGCACTACAGACTTCTTTATGCCTATCGTGGACGACCCGTTTACCTTCGGACGTATTGCAGCAACCAACGCCATTAGTGATATTTATGCCATGGGCGGTACACCCATTATGGCGATTGCGATCCTTGGCTGGCCAATTAATACCCTGTCGGCTGACGTGGCGCAGCAAGTGGTTGATGGCGGGCGTAAAGCGTGTGCCGATGCGGGAATCTGCTTAGCAGGCGGTCACAGCATCGACTCACCAGAACCGATTTTTGGGTTGGCCGTGACCGGTCAAGTGGCGCTAGATCGCATTCAACGTAACGATACAGCGAAAGAAAGTGACCTCATTTATCTTACCAAACCACTGGGTATTGGCATTCTGACAACCGCGCAGAAACAAAAGAAAATTGCACAAGGTGACACCGACATTGCAGTCAATGCCATGTGTCAACTGAACAAGATCGGTGAACAGATCGCGAAAAT
>NZ_NBUS01000041.1:316144-321130 GCF_002749895.1 Vibrio fujianensis
GTGTGCACGCCATGACGGACGTAACTGGCTTTGGTTTTGCCGGACACTTGCTTGAAATGTGCCGCGGTGCCAACTTAAACGCCACCATTCATACCCAACAATTACCATTATTGCCAAAAGTGGATAAGTACCTGCAACAAGGTTGCGTACCGGGTGGCACACACCGCAACTTTGCGAGTTATGGCGACAGTTTGCCCAAAATGACCGCGCAACAAAAAAATATTGTGTGCGATCCACAAACCAGCGGTGGCCTGATGATTGCTATCGATCCACAGCACGCTGAGCAATTGGAAACACTGCTGGCTGAAAACAACCTTGCTCTGTTTAAAGTTGGTCAATTCTCAGCGCATAACAATGAGGCGTGCCGCATTCAATTTCTCTAATTACCGCGTCAAAATAAACGAAGCGCCGACTTAATGAAATTCATTTCCATCAAGCCGGCGCGCTATTTTCTTCTATTTCAACTTCGATCACTCACGTGGCAACAATAGGTGTAATTCACTGCAAAAGTTAAGCTTTATTTCCCCGCCCATTGATACCAACCGCCGTCATAAACGCTGATATTTTCCCACCCCATCACATAAGCATCAAAAAACACTTCCGAAGCTCGCCAGCCCGTCCCACAGAAAAACGACACTTGTTGCTGAGGTTCGATGTTGGATTCATGCCAGAATTGTGTGATTTCGTCGGCGCTGCGCATGGTTTGATCTGGGTTACGAAAATCTTCCAGATGGAACGCATCGCTGCCCGCATGGCCCCATTTCGCACCCGGAATATGACCTTTGGACTGGATGTAATCATAGCCGCTGGTTTCGCCATTAAATTCGGCCAAGGTACGAATACTCACCAGTGATTGTTGGTCTTGTGGCAGCGTCAACAAGGCTTTCGCTTCTGGCAGATCAAGAATGTAGTTTGGATTAGCAGGAATGGTTTTACCAAATGAACGAGACATCGATACGTCCGGTGACATCATAGCTGTTTTGTAGCCACCAGCTTCCCACGACTGCCAACCACCGTTGAGTAAACGTACATCTTGCACCCCTGCATACATCAAAATGTTTGCAAGGCGCGCTGCTGCCATATTTTCGCGGCCGTACAAAATCACGGTGCTGTCGTACTCAATACCGAGGCTATTAACCAGAACTTCTAGCTGTTGGTTAGACACACGGTTCCACCAAGGTTTTGATTCGATATCGTTGGTATTGACATACTGAGCACCCGGAATGTGCGCCCAAAGGTATTTGGTTGCAGGCCCCCACGCCACTTCCAGCAGTGTGTAATTTTTGCTTGGCGCGTGTTGCACTTTTTTGCCTTGGATCACATCATTAACCCACCATGCTGGCACTAAGTTTTGATAACGAGGTAGCGCCACCAACTCACCTTGATATTGCGCCAACGGCTGATCAATCACCTCGACAGATTGAAAACCCTGTTTCACCAGTGCTGTTTTCAACTGGGTCGCACGGTCAACGGCGCAATAAAGAAAAGTGTGATGCTCTTTAATCAGCGACTTATTATCAATGAGCTGCTTCAGTTCATCGGCTGACATCATGTCCACCCAATGTGCATCAAAGTTCACCGCACCTGGAATGTGACCGCCAGCGGTTTGCCCCCTCTCTGGCCAGCCGTTATAAAAGTTACTATCGCGACAATCGACAATTTGCACATCATAAAGTTGGCTCTCCAAGACGTCGGAAAAAGTCGCTGAAGAAGCCATGTAGCTGAGACTGCAACCACAGAAAAAAAGGAATGCTTGACGTAAACGCATGATCTAACCTTTGAACTCACGTTGATTTGAATCCAGATGATGGACGGTGTTGCCCATCATTCAGAACTACATGGTGATGACTTTATCGGCCCACAGCACCCACTCGCTGAGATCAGCCATGGTACCGATTGCCACATCATCAATCAGTTGTTGTGTTGACACACCACGAGCTGCAATACAAGTTTTGCACAACCGAACACTAACATTTTGCGCCAATAGCACCTCTAACATTTGACCAATGTTAAAGCTGAAATCGGGCGTACTCTGTCCTTTCAGCGCGCCAAATACGCTGTCTGACATCAAAAACAGTTTCAGGTTGACGCTGCTTTGGTCATCTTGCTCTTTAAGCGTCATAGCCAAACGCAGCGCATTAAACAGCGCTTCCGAGCCATACGGACTACCAGACAACGTCATCACAATATTTTGAGATTGCATTACTTCCACCTTTGTAAAGAATAAACATCAAGCATTTGCCACGGAACAGGTCACTGCCGTGCGTTGTTCAGTCAGCCAACTTAACCAAGTGTCGAAACCTTCGCCCGTAGTCGCCGATAACTCAATCACTTGAATCTTTGGATTCACTTTCTTGGCATTATGGGTGCAATTCACGACATCAAAATTCACATAAGGCAGCAAATCAATTTTGTTAATGATCATCAACTCTGACTCAGCAAACATATTGGGATATTTGAGTGGCTTATCTTCACCTTCGGTGACCGACAAAATTGCCACTTTGCAGCGTTCGCCCAGATCAAAACTGGCTGGGCAAACCAAGTTTCCTACGTTTTCGATGAACAATACCCCGGCTTGATCAAACGCCAATTGGTGGTATGCATGGTGAATCATGTCCGCATCTAAATGACAGCCTTTACCGGTATTGACTTGCAGCGCAGGCACTTGCGTGGCACGAATACGATCAGCATCGTTACTGGTCTGTTGATCCCCTTCAATCACCGCACAGGGCAAGCTCTCTTTCAGGCGGTTTAACGTTTCAACCAATAAGGTCGTTTTGCCTGAACCTGGGCTTGATACAAGGTTAAGCACCAACTGACCGGCAGCAATGAAATGAGCCCGGTTGTGTTCCGCCACTTCATTATTTTTACCCAGAATATCTTGTTCCAACGTCAGCAATTGACGCTGAGAAACTCCGGCCACGTGCACTTGCGCTTCGCCACGGCCAAAATGCATATCGCCATTTGCCTGTGTATCAGCCTGATGGTGTTGCGCTGAATCTGGGTGATGTTGGTGATGGCTAGCCTCTGAATGGTTATGGCTATGCTGATGATGATCTTGTTGATAATGCTGAGCTTGTGCCGCCGAGTTCGACACGTCATCATGAAAATGAACGTGATGATGAACATCGCCTTGGTGGTAGTAATGGTGGTGAATCGCCATCGGTTGTTGATTGTGATGAGCGTGATGCTCGCCGTAGTCATGGCCATGAGCGTGCTCATGTGAATGTCCATGAGAATGGGAATGTTCATGATGATCGTGCTCAACTTGGCTATCACCGCAGCCACAAACAGTACACATATTATTCAACCTCGATATTTTTAATTTGTAGTTCCTCGCCTTGCTGCACAGTCAATTGGTAACTGTGACACTGCGGGCAACTGTCTTGATAATTTTGAATGGTAAACGAGTAATGACATCCTTGGCACACAGCAATTGCTGGCAAGGTTTCGATCACCACTTCGGCGTCTTGGGCGATCGTTTCTCGGCTGGCCATTTCCAGCCCGGTTCGCAACGCTTCTGACTCAATGCATGACAACACCCCCACGCTAAGCGTGATTTTGGTGACCTTACGGTAACGGTGCTTTTGAGCTTGCTCAACAACCAAATCGATGGTTTTCAAGCTAATGGAAAGTTCATGCATGACGCTTCTCAACAAATTCGTGGCAGTAACTCGCCCGCCGGAAAATCAAGGTAACGACGACTTCCCCACGGGTTTTGTAAAATAGGACGAGCCGGCGTTCCAGTTTGCACGGTGCCAATACACGCAGCACTGCTGTGATGTTGGCGCAGCACTGCCAGAGCTTTGTCTTTATCTTTGGCTGACACGGCCAGCACAAAGGTACCTTCATTGGCCAAATCGTAAGGTTCAAACCCAAACAGTTCGCACAATCCGCGTACCGCGTCGGTCACGGGCACACTTTGCTCATCAATCATTAACTGCACTTGACTGGTTTGGCACCATTCGTTTAACACCGCAGATAAACCACCGCGAGTAGCATCGCGCATGGCGTGAATCTCTATATCGGCCTGTAAAAGTGCTTCAACCGCAGGCCACAACAAATCGCAATCACTTTCGATTTGCGTCTCTAACGCCATCGATTCACGCTGGGCCAGTACACATGCGCCGTGACAACCAATATCACGTGACACCAAAATGCTGTCGCCCGGTTTCAGGTTATGCGCTGACACACCCTCGCTCAGGATCGAACCAATACCGGTGGTATTGATAAACACTTTATCGACACTGCCTTTGGGCACCACTTTGGTATCACCACACACAATCTGCGCACCAATACGACTGAGCTCTTTGGCCATGGTGTCAACAATTTCGGTCAGCTCACTCAGCGCCAGCCCTTCTTCAATCATGAAACCGCAACTGAGGTAAGTCGGTTTTGCTGCCGCCATCGCTAGATCGTTACATGTGCCCGCAATCGCCAACGAACCGATGTTACCGCCTGGAAAAAATAGCGGAGAAACAGTGAAACTGTCGGTCGTCATCGCAATCGGGCCGCTAATGGACAAGCTCGCAGCATCTTCGTCGCGTTTGAGAATTTCATTGCCAAAGCGAGAGAAAAATAATTGGCGAATAAACTGGCCCATTTCCTGGCCACCACCACCATGGCTAATTTGTACGTGAGTCATCTCACTCATTTTCGTTTCCTCCAGCCAAAAAAGATACCGACTCAATGGCACCATAGCGATAATAAGCATTACAAGCGCCTTCAGAGCTCACCATGCAACTGCCCATTGGGCGGGTTGGTTTGCACGCACGCCCAAACACCTTACAGTCTGGCGGAGTCGCTAAGCCGCGTAAGATATCAGCACAACGACACGCTTTATGATCATCGTGATGTTGGTGTGGCAGTTGCGCTGCAAAACGTAATTCTGCATCGCGATGCGCGTACCTATCACGCAGTTGTAATGCTGAACGTGGAATGTTACCCAGCCCCCGCCATTCAAATGTATCGCGCACGGCAAACACT
>NZ_NBUS01000041.1:321140-325380 GCF_002749895.1 Vibrio fujianensis
TATCGACAAATGTTTGCGCCGCCATATTCCCCTCCGATGTGACAACGCGAGAATATTGAATTTCCAGCGCCGCCTGATTGGAAACGGCTTGCTCAACCAGCATCAATACTGACTCCAGAACATCGACCGGTTCAAAGCCCGCCACCAACACCGGAACATGGTATTGCTCAACAATCGGTTGATAAATATGTGACCCGGTCACCGTACTCACATGTGAAGGGCCAATGAAGGCATTCACCGGTGTGCGTTCGTCGGCCATCACGGCATTCATCGCAGGTGGTACTAACACGTGGTTGATATGAAAGTAGAGATTGTTGATCTGTTGGCGTTCAGCTAAATCAACCAACACCGCCGTCATTGGCGTGGTGGTTTCAAAACCGATTGCGAAATAGACCACCTGTTTGGTTGGGTTCTCTTTAGCGATCTTCAATACATCCATCGGATCGTAAACCGGTACCACATTCCCACCTTCAGCTCGGCATTGCGCTAGAGAAAGCCGCGAACCCGGTACACGGATCATGTCACCCAAACAAACCAGCATCACATCCGGCAATTGAGCCAACGCGATAGCGTGATCGATGCGCTCTTTTGGCATAATACACACCGGACAACCCGGGCCATGCACAAAATTGAGCGATTCAGGCAGCAGCTGTTTCAAGCCATATTTCATGATGGTGTGGGTGTGTCCACCGCACACTTCCATGATATATAACGGCTGGCTAAGCTGTGCTGCACGTTGATGAATTTTATCCGATAACGCTTTCACAACATCTGGACGTCGATAAGTTTGATAAAAATTAGTCGTACTACTCATGAAAGCAACACCGCTACGTCTTCACGCTCCATTTCAGCCAACAAAGCTTCATACGTTGCTAGGTTGGTTTCTGCTTCCTGCTGATTAATTTTACTGATAGCGAAACCCACATGAACCAGTAGATGATCGCCGACTGCAATGGGGTCACTGATCAGGTGGATACTGATCTCTTTACACACGCCCAAGGTATCCACTTTGGCTGTCATCGCATGTTCATCGACAGATAACACGCAGGAAGGAATACATAAACACATAGTGCTCTCACTTTTTGATTTCTTGATAATGAAGCCACGACGCCATGAATCGCGGTGACGTTACTTTTTTAGATTCAACTAAATGTCATATGCCAATTGATGCCAAAGCTGACCGGCGGCGATTCCAGAATCATTGACCGGAATATCGCTTCCCGTGATAAACGGGCACGCTGAATCAGGAAACATCGCTTCAATGGCATCCAGCAAACAGCGGTTTTGAAACACCCCACCACTGAGCACCAATGGTAAGTTGGCATATTGCTGCGCGATATCGACCACCGCTTGTGCCAACGCGCTAATAAAGGCGTCACTGCATACACAAGCCCAACATTTGGTCGACGCTTCGTGAGCGGTCAAGCATTGCTGCAACGCAGGTGCCCAATCGAGTCGCTGATCGCGCCAAGGTAAGGTCAGTGCAAACTGGTGATCACCGGCTTGGCGCGCAGCATTTTCCATTTGCAGTCCGCTTTCTCCTTCATAATCAGGGGTCTGCACTAACCCCAACAAACACGCCCACGCATCAAATAAGCGACCAACCGAGCTGCACAACGGTGAACGTTTGGCATTGCGCCAGAGGTGAAACAGGTTTTGAAAACGCGAAGCAGACCACGTCGCAAACGCTGATAGATTTAACCCCTGGATCTGTTCCGGCTGCATGATTTCGAGCAACAAGGCGTATAGCACACGTGCTGGTTCACGGATCGCTTGCTCCCCACCAATCAGACGAAAAGGACGAAGATGCGCAATACGCTGATAACCGAGTCGGTCCGTAATCATCACTTCCCCACCCCATACCGTACCGTCATCACCCGCGCCGGTACCATCAAAACTCACGCCAAGAACTGGGCCATTGAGTTGCGATTCCGCCATCACCGACAAAATATGCGCGTAATGGTGTTGTACGTGCAATGCTGAATCAGTTTGCTCGTTCACCCATTGAGTTGAAAAATAACCTGGATGACCATCTGACACCCAACGCTCAATCGGTGCTTGATAAAGCTTCGGGAAGTCATGAGAGGCATCGATAAAACGTTGCTGAGTATAAAGATCATTAAGATCGCCCAGATAAGGTGATAAAAACCATTGATTTCGTACCGCAAACCCAACGGTGGATTTTTGCTGCGCCCCCACAGCCAAGGTTGCCGGAACACGATTTACGAGCGGAAAACTCAGCGGCGCATAACCGCGCGCCATACGCAACACGCGCATGCTACCGGCGGCGAGTTGTACTAAGCTGTCATCACAAGCATTGACGATTGGACGGTTGTGATCGAGCACGCTATCGAGGGAAGAACCAAACATCGTAAACACGTGCTGCGCTTCAGTTGCCAATGGCAAGCCCGACAAATTAGCGCTGGTCATCACCAAGGGGGCAAAACAACCGCGCAGTTGTAACGCTTCGATCAGCAGCAAGTGCAACGGTGTATACGCCAGCATCACGCCAAGACAATGGACACCTGGTGCAACGTTGTCAGCCACGGGGGCTCTACTCTCATCGATGTGCATCGCTTTATGCATCAAAACGATAGGACTGGCTTGCGATGTCAGCGTTTGCCACTCCAATGTTTCACCTTGCACGTAATGTTTAGCTTGCGACACATCGCTTACCATAACCGCCAACGGTTTTCTGGCACGATGTTTTAAATCACGCAACCGTGCAACCGCTTGAGACGACGTGGCATCACACACCAAATGAAATCCGCCAAGACCTTTGAGCGCAATCACACCACCGGCGATCAGTTGTTCGGCCGCGCATTCAATCGCTTGTTGTTCTTTGGCGATACATGTTTGTTGTGAGCTAAGTAGAGAGACCGATGGACCGCAGTGCGCGCAACTGACCGGTTGCGCGTGGTAACGGCGATCCATTGGGTTTTGGTATGCGCACGCACAAGCTGGACAAAGCTTGAAATTCGCCATCGAGGTTTGATGACGGTCATACGGCAAGGCTTTGATGATGGTATAGCGCGGCCCACAATTAGTGCAGTTGATAAAAGGATAATGATAAAAGCGCGAATTAGGATCAAACAGCTCCCGGCGACAATCCATACAAATGGCTTGATCGGGAGGAACACTGACGCTAATTTCATTGTCCCCACGACTGGACAAAATACAAAATTCCGTAAAACTGGTCAGCTCCAACGGACGCAATGTCATATTATCAATCCGTGCTAACGGTGGGGTTTTAAGCAATAATTCACGATAAAATGCGTCAAATAAACGCTGTTCACCTTGTGCGTCAATACGCACGCCTTGCGCATCATTACTCACCCAGCCTTTCAACTGATGCTCTGTCGCAAGACGGTACACAAAGGGACGAAAACCGACCCCTTGTACTTGCCCTTTGATTTCAATCAGACAACGTATCATCGTTTCTATCCGTTATGAAAACAGGAATGAGCCACCCAGCAGAGCGATAAATACTCCAGCCAGTTTCGTCAGCCGTTTACTGGCCGCAAAGCGCATTACCATTTCACCCAATGCGATACCGGCAATATGCAGCCCAGCGGTAGCGATAATAAAACCAGAGAAGTAGCTGATCGCTTGGCCGTTGATTGGCATTTCTGCGCCATGCGCCATACCGTGAAACACCGCGAACGCCATAATCAGTGCGATCACCATTTTTTGTGGCATGTTCGCGCCACGAAACAGCATGACACCCATCATCAACACGCTCAGTGCGATAAAGGTTTCGACACCTGGCACCACAAAGCCTGAAATGCCCATCACGCCGCCAACCACCATAAAGGCGATAAAGCTCAGGGGCATCGTCCAGCGGTTTTTACCACCAAACAGTGCCGCAAGCAGCCCCACACCAATCATGACACTCATGTGATCCAAACCGGTTAGCGGATGCATAAAGCCACTTTCCAATCCATGGCTGCCCATGTGCCCCGGGTGAGCAAACACCATTGGTGAGAAAAGAAGGCATAGACTAACAATTGCTGTATTTTTTTTACCCATAATAAAAAGCTCTTAAAAATGAACAAGAAAATAAAAACGAAAACTCACGACTCCTCATATATACCCAAACAACTTGCAGTTGCAGACATATACTGGCAATCCAATAGCCATGAGCCTTACGACCACTTATCAACGTGATTAACCGACATCGCGTTGCGCTATCTCCTGATAACGCACACGCTCAGCGTGTGCGTAAATATTGAGTCGGCCT
>NZ_NBUS01000041.1:325551-329175 GCF_002749895.1 Vibrio fujianensis
GGCTCGCCCATCCGAGCAGTTTATCCAGCGCAATGTGGCGGCCAACATCTTCAAACAACGCTTGTACATCGCCATGCTGATCAAGATAAGCGGCAGCGTGCGTCGTACCCGTCAGTTGATTCAAACGTTGCTGCTGCTCTAACGCCTTAAGCGAATGATCTAAATAATCAAAACAAAACTGCGCGGTGGTGGGTAATGGCATCAGGCAACGCACGACCTGACTGAGTTGTTCCGTGCCACAGATCCCGCATCCAGTCACACCGGCCATTGAGCGGCGACGCGCTTTCAAACGGGCAACACAGCGATTGGCTAATTCAATTGACACCGTGCAACCTTGCTCGTTGTGGATCACATCAATGTCGTGAACATCACGAGGGTGTTCGATGATGCCTTCACTGAGTGAAAACCCCAGCGCAAACATTTCTAAATCTCGTGGCGTTCCCATCATGACGGTATAAGCAATACCGTTGTATTCCAGCGCAATCGGCGTTTCCTCTATCAAAATGTCATCTTGAGTCCACTGTCCTCGAGCGCATTGATATTTAGTGATACTTCTAGTAGTCACTTCGGGATGACAGACCGTATGTTGTTCTTCGTTCATCATTGATACCTTTGTTTATTGTCTGTCGATCAAGCTACCCGCAATCAAAGCGGCTTAACGCTCAACAAGATAATCCTTACTGCTAATTTCCATTTTTTGCATACGTGACAACAAGGTTGTCCGTTTCAGTCCGAGTTTCACAGCCGCGCCTCTTGGCCCAGCGACAATGCCGTTGCTCTCTTTCAGCGCTTCAATGATCGCTTCACGAGAGATTGTTTCATCGTTATTGTGAACCGCTACTGGGCTAAATTCCTTCGCTGATACATGACCCGATACAGGTTGCCCCATGCCAACTAGCTCATGAACTGGTGCATTCAGTACTTCGCCGCGGGTTAAAATCACTGATCGTTCGATAAAGTTTTTCAACTGACGTACATTACCCGGCCATTGATATTCGGTCATACAACGCATTGATTCTTGGGTGATGGCGCGAATGTTTTTGCCCATTTTTTTCGAAATCAGGCGCGTGAAATGCTTCACCAGCAACGGAATATCTTCCGCACGATCGCGCAGCGGCGGTAACCTAATTGGGAAGATATTCATGCGGAAATATAGATCACTACGAAACTGCTTATCTTCCACCCGTGCCAGCAAATCGACGTTGGTCGCCACCACCAAACGTACATCGACGTTAATCAATTGGTTGTGACCTACGCGCTCAATTTCATGCTCTTGCAACACTCGCAGTAACTTTGGTTGCAGCGCTAGCGACAAATCGCCGATTTCATCCAAAAACAACGTACTTTGGTCTGCCAACTCAAAGCGGCCCACTCGGTTTTTGATCGCACCAGTAAATGCGCCGCGTTCATGCCCAAACAGCTCACTTTCAAACAAACCATCCGGAATCGCCGCACAGTTCATTTTGATCATCTGGCGATTACAGCGGCGACTCATCTTATGAATCGCTGCTGCAATTAGTTCTTTACCGGTTCCCGTCTCCCCTTCGATCAACACCGTACTATCGCAGCTCGCGACCATGGCGACCTGATCCAATACGTTACTCATTACTTCACTTTGGCTGATGATGTCGTCAAAGATCTGGTAATGGTCGTACGTTTCTTCGATGAGAATGTCGGTGCTTTTCGCCTGCGAGTGTGTACTGTGCTGGCTTCCACGTAAACTGTGCATACTCAGCGCTACCCGCGCCGCAATCTGTTGCATCAATGCAATATCAATCTCTTGCAATTGTGCAGCATCGCTCAACATATAAGCCACTTTCCCCACCAATTCCCGGCGGAAAATCAATGGTGCTAAAATTAAACATTCAATATCATTTTCAATATTGAAATCGGAATATTCTGCGCGTAATTGTTTGAGATCATCACCGGTGACAATGATTGTCTCTGAACAATAAATATCGAGCACGCTTCCAGAGATATCATTAAAGAAAAAACACTGCGTTTGAATATCATTCCCAATAATTCGTCCATCACGCTGAATACAACGCCCTTTATCCGTCTCAATAATGGATAATTCTTTTATTTTAAAATAAGGATGTAAACAATTGAGTAATGATGTTAATAGATTTTCTTTACTGCTCTGACTAATCACGGCATTGGTGACATCTACCAAAATATGATAATTGTCTCTTTCATTACTAATATGTCGCGTTAATGTATTTTCATGTTGATGATCCAACACATGCGTAATAAATGAAACCAACATACTATTAAATAATTTAAATTGATTTTCACCTCCATCTAATTGGTCAAACATCGGGTTAATCAGTTCGATAGCACCTAGCTGTTTATCTAACGGAATCTTGTAGTAACTACGCACATTCTGGTAAGCCGGATGCTGAGCTAGCTTAGGGTGTGAATAGTAAAAATCAACACCGTCAAGTTGATAAACGTTTTCTTCGTAACTTTGATGATAATTATCAATATTATGATGAAATACCACATCACTTTGGATTTGCTTATTGGCATCAAAAAAATAAACGACCGCTTCACCTAGCCGTTCATCATTTAGAATGATATTTATTCTCTCTACATGTAAAAATTCACACTCTTCACTATGAAGAAATGTAAGCAGATCAGAAATACCATGAATTAGCAACATTGCCTTAGAAAAGGCAGTTAATTCTTTTTCTGTTTTATTCATAACAACAATAATAAATTATATAGCTCTTCGTATTTATTAGCATTATAAACGCATAATAAACGCATACGAAGAGCTATTGATTACCGAATTAAGCAAACTCAACTTGCGACTTTAATCGCGCTTTCATGTTGCTATATTCAGTTTGTACATAATTTTCAGCCCAATCTTGATTGTCAATCTTCTCAACTTTTACGGCGCAATATTTAAATTCCGGCGTACTTGAGATTGGATCCAGATGTTCAATCGTCAGCTCATTACAAGCACCGATCCACCATTGGTAGGTCATGTACACCACACCTTTGTTGGTTCGTTCACTACAACTTGCTCGAGAAATAACTTTACCGCGACGCGATGAAATCCAAACAAGCTGTTGATCTTTAATGCCTAATTTTTCTGCATCTTGTGGGTTCATCTGAACATATCCTGGTTCATCAGCCAAAGCTGACAGTGCAGAACAGTTACCCGTCATTGAACGACAAGAATAGTGGCCAACTTCACGCACGGTTGACAATACCAGTGGATAGTCTTCATCCGGTTGTTCTAGCGGCGGACGCCAATCTGCGGCAATGAACTGCGCTTTACCTGATGGTGTCGTGAATTTATTGCCTTCAAATAAGAACGATGTTCCTAGGTGATCTTCGGTTGGACAAGGCCATTGTACCGATTTCAGATCCGCCATTTTTTCGTAGGTTGCACCGGCGTAAAGTGGTGCCAATGAACGCAACTCATCCCAAATCTCTTGGGTATTGTTGTAGTGCATTGGATATCCCATGCGAGTCGCTAACAAGCTGAAGATTTCCCAGTCGGGTTTCACGCCTTCTGGCGGGGTAACCGCTTTATAGAAACGTTGGAAACCACGGTCAGCACTTGAGTAGACACCTTCATGTTCCCCCCAACTGGTGGCAGGAAAAACCACGTCG
>NZ_NBUS01000041.1:329185-329815 GCF_002749895.1 Vibrio fujianensis
ATTTCAACCGTTTTGGTCATAAAGATATCTTGTGCAATAACCAGTTCCATCTTACGCAACGTATTACGCATCGCGTTCAGGTCAGCTTCTGTCTGAGCAGGATCTTCACCAAAGATATAGAAGGCTTTGCATTTACCCTCTGCGACTTTATGACCCACTTCAGTCAGGCGGTAGCCGGGGTTTGGCGACAAAGACACTCCCCACGCTTTTTCGAATTTCGCGCGGACCGCATCATCAGTCACATTTTGGTAACCTGGATATTGGTGCGGCAACATACCTAAGTCACACGTACCTTGTACGTTGTTTTGACCACGAACCGGGCCACAACCCACGCCACGACGCCCCCAGTTACCTGTCAATGTTGCTAGGCCTGCCAAGCCACGAACAACATCGACCGCTTGACCGTATTGGGTCACGCCCATGCCCCAAAGAATCATCGCTTCGGGCGCAGCCGCATAAGTGCGAGCGGCTAAACGAATCGATGCCGCATCGAGCCCCGTTATTGCCTCTACCGTTTCTGGTGCGTAATTTCTAACAATATCGTAGAACGCATCAAACCCTTCAGTGTATTGTTCAACAAAGGTTTTGTTGTACAGGTTTTCTTCGATGATAGTGTAAGCCAGTGCATTC
>NZ_NBUS01000041.1:329825-333200 GCF_002749895.1 Vibrio fujianensis
CCAGCGCCATGTTCGAGCCATTTTTCAGTGGCAACCACTGATCCGCAATTCGCGCAGATTCAATCTTACGTGGATCACAAACAATGACCTTGGCACCATTCGCACGCGCTTTGATAATATGTCTTGCTACAACTGGATGAGAATCCGCTGCGTTGTAACCGAAAATGAGCAAACATTTTGTTTCTTGAATTTCGGGAATGGCATTGCTCATTGCTCCATTACCTACTGTTGACTCCAGACCGGAGACTGATGGCGCGTGTCACACCCTAGCGCAGTGATCGACGTTATTGGTTCCAATAACGGCACGCGCCAACTTTTGCATCACAAAGTTAGCTTCATTACCAGGTCCGCGAGCCGAACCGGTTGTCATGATTGCATCTGGACCATATTTGCTTTTGATTTCCATCAGCTTTTCAGCCGTGAAGTCTAATGCTTCATCCCAAGAAACCGCTTCCAATTTCGCGTCTTTAGTACGACGAATCATGGGTTTTTTAAGACGAGGAGTCAGTAAGTTAGTATCGTTGAGAAAATCCCAACCATAATAACCTTTCAGGCACAATTGCCCTTCATTCGTCCGACCATCGGCCGGTTCTGCGCCCACTACTTTGTTGTTCTCAACAAGTAGCTTTAGTTTGCATCCCGTACCACAGTACGGACAAACTACAATGGATTTTTTCATAGTTACCTTCTTAACTATTTCAAGAAATCAGACAGTGAGAATCGCGATACGGCTGGCAGCCGCTTCACGTTTGCTCTGGCTGGTTTGATGAATTTCCTCTGGTTCAATCAGAGAAATCGCACCTGTTGGGCAAACCTCCATACACGCAGGTCCATTAGCACGATGGGCGCATAAATCACATTTAATCGCTTGTGATTTAGGCACTTTTCGAGCAAATAAAGCACTACGTGATGTGTCTTCAACCATGGTTGTAACCACATTCATTGCTCCGTAGGGACAAGCAATGGCACAGGTTTTACAGCCAATACACCGCGATTGAATCACTTTAATGTAACCGTCCTCGTGGACAATCGCGTTATTAGGACACACTTGAGCACAAGGCGCATCGTCGCATTGACGACACATCACCGGCGTGGTGACGTGAGCATTTTTAATGACCTCTAACCGAGGTAAAAAACTCTCACGATCTTGCAGTGTCCCGATACCTTCATCTTGATGTGAAATCGCACAGGCCACTTCACAAGTGCGACAACCAATACATTTATTAGCGTCAGCAAAGATAAATCGATTCATGGGATATCCTTCTGTGTCGATAGGACCGAGTCAACCACCCAGCCCTTATAAGCACAATGTGTGCCAATATTTCAAAGGTCAAAAAATCAACCTTAACTCATTGTTTTTAAAATAAAAACAATAAAAAAACTCGTGATAAAATATCGAATCATCACGATGATTTAACTGAGCGGATAACGATATCGACACTTATGTCGGTAATTTTCGACATAAGTGTCGATACTCAGCGTAATCACGAGTTAGCAGCTCTCATAACCACCATGGCCTTGCCACTCAGGAAGACGACGATGTAACTCGGTCACGGCCTCGGTAACCATTTCGGTCATCGGAAACGAGAAGGCCACAATTGCAGGCTGAATGCCGACAAATGTAACTTCGGGTACGAACGTTTTTAGCTCATCAATCAGGAAGTTCAGCGGTAAACTGTGCGTTGATACCATAAACATATCAGCGATGGTCTCAGACTCAATAATCCGCACTTCACCCGCCTTTTCGCCAAAGTCGGCCGCATCCACAACCAAAACACGTCGTGGCTGAATTTTTCGAATCAGATGCAAGCTATCTTCCGGCATGGTGCCACCTTCGATCACACTCCATCCCACTGGATTCTCGCGACACAGTTGTGCCAACAGTGGGCCTGCGCCATCATCTCCCATCATATTATTGCCAACGGTTAACAGTAAGTCTTGGCTCATGCTCCACCCCGAATCATCAAATACATCGTTGGTTCGTTATAGATCGCATTCAAAATCGCGATCATGCCTTTCGTCAACTGCTGGCTTTTTTCTGATTGTGTGGTGCTATCAATGTGGTCAAGCGCTATCGCCAACATGTGAATATGCTCGGGAAATACACTGATTTCACCAAACATCAAAAAGCCTTTCAGTTTGCGGTACGCTTCGCTGTGTTCATCAAGAGCAGAGATCCAAGTCAAATACTCCTGCCCCGAACATTGCATTTCAGATTTCAAACAATCGACAATGCCAAGGTGGTGGCCGATGGTCAGGCTGTAATACATGATCTGCTTCGCTTCGTCGGGCACATCGTATTTGTCATCGACAAATTTACGACTCAAGCGGTAAAAGTAGACTTGGCCATCCAAATGGCGCGATTCACTAACAGCCATGACAAGCCCCTTTAGGTTGATCGCCACCAGTGATTTGACGCATCACAGAACGCATCACGCTGTTGACAATGTCGCTCAAGCGTGGATCATCGCGCTCACTCAAGTAACAACTAACATTGCTGTCAACGTTGTCAGTTGTACTATTTGCCAGCACCGCTAACAGTTCATTAGCGATACGTTTACCTTGGCGGTAACCGGCCAATAGACGCGTTTCACGTTCCACCATCACGCGGATATCCATCGGGATACCGGTATGACGCAATGTGGCAGAAGTGGATTGCGCATCATGCTGTTTGGCATGCATTTTTTGCTCAAGCAGACCAAGCGCCACCGCAAAACCGTACAGGGTCGCCGCAGGCGTTGGAGGACAGCCCGGAATGTAAACATCGACTGGCACGATTTTATCTGTTCCCCCCCACACACAGTACAAGTCGTGAAAAATACCGCCGTCACAACCGCATGCGCCATAGGAGACCACTATTTTCGGATCCGGTGCAGCTTCATACGCACGTAGCGCCGGAGCGCGCATAGCACGCGTTACCGCACCGGTAAATAATAAAATATCGGCATGACGCGGAGATGCCACCACTTTGATCCCAAAACGTTCGGTATCGTAGACCGGTGTCGTCGCAGCGAAGATTTCGATTTCGCACCCATTGCAACCGCCGCAGTCCACGCGGTAAACGTAAGCAGAACGTTTGATCTGCTTGATCAGCACTTGTTTCAGCTTCTCATGCTGTGGAGAGACGTCGACTGGTACGGCGGTAGTGTGTTTTTCGCCAGACAGTTGCTTAATACCTTTCACATATCCTCCGAACTCATCAGGATTAAATCATTAGGACTGGTCATATAACGATGTGTCGCCAAATTGGTGCCATCAAGCATGTTGTCTGCCCGGCGGCAGGCCGGACAGGTTTCCAGTTGACGGCGACGGGTAGCGAGCGCTTCACCACGCAACCCCGCTTGCTCGAGGGAATCCACCACGTAATTGAGCAGT
>NZ_NBUS01000041.1:333210-337445 GCF_002749895.1 Vibrio fujianensis
TTTTCGCTACAAACGGACGGTTACAGCAGGTGCAATTAGCCAATTCAAACTCGGCACTTTCATACAGATCTTCTTTTTTGGTTACGGCCAATTCGAACGCTTCGGAGAGTTCAATCGCGTGAGTTGGGCACACCTCTTCACAGCGACCACAGTAAATGCAGCGCGCCAGAGATAACTCCCAACGGCGGGTGCCTTTCTGCTCATCGGTTTCCATGATCAAGGCATTCGCAGGACAAGCGCGAGTACACGCACCACACGAAATACATTGACTTGCATTCAATTCTGGTTTACCACGAAAGTCCTCGGCAACCTCAAATGGTGCAAACGGATATTTTTCCGTGACGACACCAGTTTTGAGAATGGTTTTGAGTAATTTAATCATGACAACCTCACAGTCCTTTCAGCGGTGAGTTTTTACGGCTCACGCTGTATTGCTCAATGGCTTTGTAGGGCACGGTTTGGCTACGCTTTTTCTTGGTATCCACAATGGTCACGCGGTCAGTACAAGAGTAGCAAGGATCCAAACTACCAATAATGAGCGGCGCATCTGCTACGGTGTTACCACGTAACATATAACGCAGGGTTGGCCAGTTCGCGTAAGTGGCCGCTCGGCAGCGCCAGCGGAACAGTTTTTGGTTATCGCCCGTCATGCTCCAATGAACGTTTTCACCACGCGGCGCTTCGGTAAAGCCGAGCGCAAATTTGTAGGGTGTGTATTCGAAATCTTCCGTCAAAATCGCACCGGCTGGCAGGTTATCTAAACCGTATTCGATGATGTTGAGAGAATCCAACACTTCACGAATGCGCACGATCACGCGAGATTGCACGTCGCCGTTGCCCATGTGTTGCAGTTCAATCGGCACGTTGGCGTACGCTTCTAGTGATTGACCATGTACAACACGTACATCTCGCTCAAAACCGCTACCACGAATCAGCGGGCCAACTGGGCTGAAATCGCGTGCGATGTCTTTTGCCAACACACCGACCCCCACCAAACGGCTATCGATGTTCGGTGTTGACAGCAATACTTCCACTAACGCTTGGAATGAGTGGCGCACTTCACGTACCATCGCGATGCCTTTTTCTCGTTGCGCTTTTAAAAAGTCGCGACGAACACCGCCAATCAGGTTCATACCGTAAGTTTTTCGTGCGCCTGTCAGCAGCTCGGCCAGTTCCATGGTTTTTTCACGCACGCGGAAAAATTGCATAAAGCCTGAGTCAAACCCCACAAAATGGCTCGACAAACCAATGTTCAATAGGTGGCTGTGCAAACGTTCAACTTCAAGCAAAATGGTACGGATCATTTTCGCACGTAATGGCACTTGGACATTCAGCGAGTTCTCAACAGTATTGGCGTAACCAATACTGTGGGTGAAACCACAAATCCCGCAAACGCGGTCGGCCAAGAAAGCCACTTCGTGATAACCCATGCGAGTTTCGGCCAATTTTTCCATGCCTCGGTGGACGTAGAACATCCGGTAATCGGCGTCAACGATATCTTCACCATCTACGAACAGGCGGAAGTGTCCGGGTTCATCGGAAGTGATGTGCATTGGGCCAACTGGCACGATGCGGTTGGAATCATCACCGCGTTGGTTGATAAACGGGTATGTTTCAGTTTCCGTGGTCGGTTGTGGACGCTGACGATAATCCATCGCATCTTTTCGTAGTGGGTGCACATCGTCTGGCCAGTCATCCGGTAAGATCAAGCGACGCTCATCAGGCAGGCCTACTGGGCGCAGACCGAACATGTCACGAATTTCACGTTCGCCCCATACCGCTGCAGGAATGGTTGGTGTGATAGAAATAAACTCTTGGCTGTTGGCATCCACCAATACTTTGACGGTGATCCAGCATTTTTCAACCCCTTCCATCGACAACGCGTGGTACACCGCAAAGTGACCATGAATGCTGCGTTCGTCGTTACCAAATGACACTGTCAGCCAACCGCCTTGATCGTAGTAAAGCCATTGCATCACTTCAACCAGCGAGGTCATTTTCACCGTGATGGTAACTTGAGTCGTGGTTTGCCACTCTTCTTCAAGGATGGCATTCGGGAATTTTTGCACCAACCCCGCCAGATAGTGTTTGCCCGTTTTTGCCAAGGCATCGTTTTGTGTATTCATTGTCATCATCTGTTACCAACCCAAAATAAAAAAGACCAACGCGAGAACGGTGCCGCCAATAACGGGGAAAACCGTTCGATGCATGTTGAGAAACCGAATACGCGCCATACAGTTTTCGACAATGCCAGCTAACAAGAACACAACGAATAGTTTTACCAACAGGATTAACGCAGCGCTCCATAGCGTTGCACCGTCCAAATTCGTCGCGCGTCCCCAAGGAATGAAAATGGCCAAAAATAGCTGAGCCACCACTAACTGTTTCAATCCCAAGCCCAGTTTCACCATCGCCAAACCCGCACCAGAATATTCCGTCACTGGGCCTTCTTGCAGTTCTTGTTCTGCTTCGGCACTGTCAAACGGCAATTTGCCCATTTCCACAAATACCGCAAACGCACACGCAATCCCCGCAAATAGATAAGTCACCGGACGCGCCCACTCGCCACTTTGCACGGTGTGGCTGATCACGCCAAGGTCGGTCGACCCAGCGCCCAATGCCATAATGAAAATTGCGAGAATAAAGATGGGTTCAATCAGAATACCCAATGTTAATTCGCGGCTACTGCCCATACCGGCAAACATGCTGTTAGAGTCAATACCGGACAACGAAAAGAAGAAACGACCTATCGCTAACAGATAAATGTCGGTGATCAAATCACCAGAGACCGGAAACAGTGACATGCTAGTGAGTGTTGGCAGTGACATACCAACCAGTAACAAGCTGATCAGCAGTACCCAAGGCATCATCCAAAACACAAAACTGGCATTAGCTGGTGCCACCGATTGACGACGTAATAACTTACCGATATCACGATAATCCTGCAGGATGCCAGGACCACGGCGAGAGTGAATTCTGGCTCGAATAACACGAGAAAAACCAGTCGCCAACGGTGCCAGACATAACATCAGCAACGCTTGAAACACCGCAAAGATCACCCAGTTTAAGCTGGGCATTTCTAGTGAATACATTTACATAACTCCAGAAATCAACGGGAAAAAGATCGTGCAAAGCACAACAAAGCCAATCCAGAACATCATGGTTCTACGGTAAGCTCGACACGAGATTTCTTCTCCTGCAGGAGGTTGAGACAGTAAAAAACGCTCCATCCAAGTGCGGTTAGGTCGAGACTGGTAGATATAGCGGAACATATGACGCATCGGCTGAGTGATGCCTCCCGCAGAAACCGTCATTTTTTGTTCGTACTGATAACCACACGCCCAAGGGTCACCTTGGTGGCGATTGGCTAAACGTTGACGTTTGTGGAAAGCCAAAATGGCCATTGGTACCAACAGCAACAGTGCAAGTACACATAAAATAATCGGGGTAGATAGCAGAGCTTGCATATTGTTGGCTGGGAACAAGGTAATGTCTTGTGCCACAGTCACGGCCCCTGTTCGTAGCGTTGCACTAGCAATATCGGCGATGTAAGGTGCAATCCATGGTGCAGCAATGCCCAACACCACACACAACACAGACAAACCAATGGTGGCATTGACCATCGCTCGGCCCACTTCGGTAGCCTTTTCCGCTGCTTCAGATTTCGGCGCACCACCAAAACAGATACCGTACACTTTGACAAAACACATGCATGCCAATGCCCCCGTCAATGCCAACATCACCGCGCCAAACGGGCCAAAGACTAGGTGTGCCACGCTACCCGTTTGGCTAATCGAAAACAGCGACTGGTAAATAAACCATTCACTGACAAAACCGTTCAATGGTGGCAGGGCAGAGATCGCCATGCTACCAATCAGAAAAGTTAGCGCTGTTTGTGGCATATGTTTCGCCAAACCGCCCATTTTTTCCATGTCTTTGGTGTGCAGGCGATAAACCAGCGAGCCAGCTCCCAAACACAATAAGCCTTTAAACACAGCATGGTTAAGCAAGTGATACAACGCGCCCAGCAGACCCAACACGGCAATCACCATGTGATCGGTCGCAATGCCCATCATGCTTACACCGACACCCATTAGAATAATCCCAATGTTTTCTACCGAGTGATAGGCTAAGAGCTGTTTGATGTTGTGTTCAGCCAAAGCAAACATCACACCGAGCACCGAAGACAAGGCACCAAAAATCAGTACTACAAGTCCCCACCACCATTGCGTTGC
>NZ_NBUS01000041.1:337455-339477 GCF_002749895.1 Vibrio fujianensis
CCGAGAAAAACAATAGCCACTTTCAGCAAGCCGTACACACCTAGTTTCACCATTACACACGACATCAGCGTCGCACAATGTGACGGTGCCAGTGGGTATGCTTTGGGTAGCCATTCGTGAAAGAATATGCCGGCCGATTTAATGCCAAAACCAATCAGCGCTAGTACAAAGGTTAGCGACGCCATTTCACCTTGAGGTGGCGTGGCGATCCAATCACTAAATATCAAGCTGTTTGCGTGGTAAGCTAAAATCGCAAAGGTCGCGACAATAAACACATTCGCCACATGATCCATCACCAAGTAATGTAAACCTGCTTTACGGTGTGCTGCCGTGTTTCCTTGAATCACTAAAGCAAACGAGCTGAGTGAGATGATTTCCACAATGATTAAGAACGCGATCGCCTGATTGGCGGTAACTAACACCGTCATGGCACCGGCAAACAGGTTAAATAATACCGTAATAGAACGGGCTCCCTGGCCTAGGTACTCATCAAGATAATTCATCGCGTATCCCGCAGCAGCGATGGAAACAATTGCAATCACCAACAGTAATAACGCGGATAATTTATCCAGCAAAAACACATCGTAAAACAAGCTAAATTGCAGCGTATAACCAACCGGATGGACGATCACCGCTACAGCAGAAATTAGGCTCAATATGCCCGAAAACATACTGATCACACAGGATAAGCGCAGATTTTCCCGCTCATGATGGCGAGAAAACATAGCAACAAATGCAGCGCCAATATAACCACACAGAGATAAGGCGGTAAGCACAAGAGGATTCATGATTACGGCTCCATTTTGACAATAGCAGACACGCTAGAGGTCGCTTCACGTTTCGCATCACGCGCTTGCAAAGCACTCGCTTCGTCCACCAGCACAATCGCACCTGTTGGACACACTTCTATACACGCAGGACCTTTATCGCGGAATCCGCACAAATCACACTTCACTGCAATACTTTTCACGCCCGGTTCCCAAGCCAGAAGATCGTGGCCAAAACTTTTCGGATTCGAAGTACAAGGATTACTAGAACGGGGGGTAGAAGGGATAAAGGTTTCATAGCTATTTGCCATAGCTACGGGACGGCTGCCATCCAGCGCGATCGCACCAAAAGGACACGCCACAGCACATAAAGTACAACCTATGCACAATGTTTCTTGCAAGAGAATGCGATCCTCTTCTTTTTTGATCGCGTTAACCGGACAAACCGTTGCACAAGGTGCATCTTCACAATGTCGACACATAATCGGCGCAGTCGCGTCGTTATGCTTGACTACGGTTAAGCGAGGATGACTTTGCAACCCTTGCTTTTTATGCACATCGGAACACGCTGCCATGCATGTTTGGCAGCCAATGCATTTTGTTGGGTCGGCAACCACAAAGCTTTTCATAGTATACCCTGGTTGTTAATTGTACCCATTGAAAAGCATAAAACATGCCAAAACGTAAATTTAAATTTAAATCATTTAAAAACAATAAGTTAAACCAATTAAACCCCCAGAATTGTTGTATATTTAAACATATCATTTGTTGTTGCGCTCTCCTTCGACACGCATCGTCGACACTTGTGACGACATTCACATTTTCTTGCTTAAAAAATAAAACGGCAGAAGGAATTCCCTCTGCCGTTTTGATGTCATATTGTGTTGCACTTTAGCTTATTTGCTGGACGATTTTAGGATGGTTCGAACCTCATCATCGCGACGTAACCAGCCATCTTTTTCCATTCGATTCACAAACGGAATAAGGTATTTCCGGCTCAAACTTACCCGTTGTTTTATCTCTTGCAAGGTAATGCGATCTTGGGGCTGATTGCTGCCAATGGCTTGACTAACCAATGCCTGATACACCGCCATGTCGAAGTAAATTTGTTCATCGATGGCGGTGATGTATTTCTGATGCGCGAGTTGACGAAGCCATTTTTTATCTTGGCCAAGCGAAACTTTATTAAGCTCCAAACCAGCCTGCCCCGCTTCACGTGCAAGCCGTAAAATGTTTTTCGCCACCTCGGGCAATT
>NZ_NBUS01000041.1:339487-339899 GCF_002749895.1 Vibrio fujianensis
CCATTACCCAACTGCCATTTCGCGTAGCTGTAAAAAATACGTTGTTGCTGTTTGAGTTGTTGTGTCAGTACTTGTACAATTTCTGGCTCGATTTGTAGCGAACTCGACAGTTCACCCGCCCCCATCGCACGGCCTTCCGACAATAATTGAATAAGACGCGCTTGCGTCTCGGTTAGCCATTGCGGATCAAACACATACTGCCCTTCGACCACGCCTTGCATCGCCGATTCGCCACACAATAATGCCACCGAATAATAGCCTTGTAATTGCAGCAGCATGTTCAGTTGCGCGTGCGCCGTCAGTGTTTCAGGCAAACTAGACAACGCCTGATAGATCACACGTTTACGCGCTTTTGCGATAAACGACGTCCACACCACATCGGCTTGTGCCAGCAATCCATGACCGTTGCTTT
>NZ_NBUS01000041.1:339909-341802 GCF_002749895.1 Vibrio fujianensis
AATGATCGCCAACCGCTGACCAAAAAACATCGGCCGTGGCTGACGAAACAGCAAACGCGCCAAATGGGTATTGGGCAATGGAATACACTGTGCAAGACCATGCCACGTACCCACCGCAACTTCCACTTCGCTCGAACGGATTAAACTCGCATCGCTATAACGATCGTTCAGCCGTACAATGCAACTGTCAGTAAGTGTCACCGGGGCCGACGGCGCACATAGCAAATCACCACGTTGCACCTGTTTTCGGCTTAAACCTTTAATATTGAGCGCCACACGGCAGGTGGCCGAGATCTCATTCACTTGTTGGTGATAACACTGAATCGAACGGATCGCCCCCGTCGTTCCATAAGTTGGACTGAGTAACTTATCACCAACACTCACGGTACCTTGGGCCAGCGTTCCGGTTACAATCGTGCCGACGCCATTGGCTACAAACACGCGATCAACATACAGCAGCGGCGTAGTCGTATCACCCGGCATCGCGTCGGACGGTTCAACTCGCGTCACCATGTCGAGTAAGGTTTGGCGCAACGTATCAATCTTGTGTCCCGTCAGCGCACTCACACACACCACTTCAGGTACGATGCCCGTAACGTCCATAATGCTTTCTAATGCCGACTCTTCAACTTCTGCGAGTACTTGTTCACTCACGAGATCACTTTTGTTGATGCACACCACGATATTTTTCACGCCCATCGCGCGCGCCAAGCGCATGTGGGCGAAAGTCATCGGCATACATCCTTCGGTGGCAGAAATCACTAACAACAGAATATTGATGTGCCACACGCCAGCCACCATGTTACGCACGTAGCGCTCATGCCCCGGCACATCAATGATGCCTATGGTGCAGCCCTGTTGGTCTTCGAAATGAGCAAATCCCAAATCTTGCGTCATGCCGAGCGCTTGTTCGTGCGGGCGTGCAGTCATCATACCCGTTAGCGCTTTTACTAATGTGGTTTTACCGTGATCGACGTGACCCGCTAGACCAATAACGGTCTGTGGTGACATTTCTATACCACTCATGCGTGTTCACCACGGTCGAGCTGTTGAAAAAAACTATCTAAGCGTTCGACAAAGGCCGCCTGATCCGCCTCAAGCACCGTGGTGAGATTCAACACCACCTGATTGTTGTGCAAATAACCAAAGATGGCAGGCGTGCCAAGACGTAAATGGTCAAGTAATGCTTGTGGTTTCAGTGGCGTGTTCAGCACTAAACCACAACCAGAATAGGTTTGTGCAGGCATAGCACCACCGCCGACTTGAGTGGGCAGTTGCACAAATGTCACTCTATGATGCCAACGCTGCGCGAGCGTTTCACACCATTGACGCGCCTGCGGCAAGTTGGCCAGCGTGCGTTCAGCAATGCCTTGCCCTGAAGTCTCTTGGTTAAGCTTACGAACCAGCAACTCTTCCATCAGTGACAAAATAATTCGTCCGCAACGAAATGCGCGCATCATCGGGTTACGACCCAGACGTTGAATGAGTTCATCACGACCAGCGATCAAGCCAGCTTGCGGGCCCCCCAAAATTTTGTCGCCGGAAAAACAGACCAAATCCGCGCCCATGTCTAGATAGGTCGCCAGTTGCGTTTCGTCTGATGAAAAACGTTCAGTTGACATGCCAGAGCCCTGATCAATCACCAAATTGACATGACTGGGCAAACGACGTTTTACCTCTCGAATATCAGGAGATTCGGTAAACCCGCCAATGAAGAAATTCGATTGATGCACCATCAAAACCATCGCCGTATCTTCGGTAATCGCGTTGATGTAATCATCGGCCGTGGTAACGTTCGTAGTCCCCACTTCAACCAGTTTGCAGCCCGACAGCGCCAAAATATCGGGAATGCGAAACCCGCCACCAATTTGAATTTGTTCGCCTCGAGACACA
>NZ_NBUS01000041.1:341812-342052 GCF_002749895.1 Vibrio fujianensis
ACTTCTTTGCCTTTCGCCAGTTCCAGCAACACCAGATACATTGAAGCGGCATTATTATTGACTAACAGTACATTTTCTGCGCCTAGCCAGCTTCTTACTAAAGTGGTCAGTAGTCCGTTTCGCCCGCCCCGTTTGCCGTTTTCCAGAGTAATTTCTAAATTGGTGTAGCCAGTATTCACATCCGAGATCGCATCCCACACCTCGCGATGCAATGGCGATCGGCCTAAATTCGTATGCAGC
>NZ_NBUS01000041.1:342062-344835 GCF_002749895.1 Vibrio fujianensis
TACCAGTGGCATTGATCACTCGATGCTGACGTTGTAACGATACGCGCTCACAGCGCTGCACAATGCGCAGATTAATATCGATATGCTGAGCCCCTTTGGTCTTGAAAGCTTCGGACTGACGAATGCTCGCCAGCTCAGTTCGAATAATATCGGTGACAACAGGACGGCTCAGTTGACTGATAAAAGGAGCAAGAATAGCAAGTTGTAGTAACTGTTCGACTTGGGGAAGACGGTAATTGATGCGAGAAGCACTCACCTCTGAAAGCTGGGGTGATTGTGAGTTCAAAATGATTCCTTGTTATCTTATCAATGCAACAAGGTCACTACGAAGGCGATTGATATAGTGACATAATTGGCGGAAGAGGCAGGAATCGAACCTACCAAAGCCTGTGCGGCTCACTTTGGTTTTGAAGACCAAGAGGGCCACCAGACCCCATCTCATTCCACAATGGTGCCTAACAGTAAGTATATTTTTGCACTAATTTCTTGATGCAAATCACTATTTATTAAGTTATCTCAAAAAAATTTTAAGTTACTAAACTATTTTTGCATAAAATGCAATGGGTTGAATATCAATCACCACATGTAAAATATACAAATCATACCATAGACTAATATGTTTCATTTCTTTCACTATCTCCGATAGGTACTAAAAACATTTCGACTATCCCGAATGGCACTATGTCTAAATTGGCTTGTTAGATTTTTAAAGTGACTAAGATTTTCGTCCTAACCGTTAAAGTGTTAAAATGATCACAACAATGCTGTCGTGGCTTCAGGTGACACTTAAAGTACTTCTAGTACCCCACTATCTGATTTTTTCTTTTGGTATCCCACTTGATAATCCACCAGCTTAACCATAAAAACAAAAGGTATATTTTTCAAATGGTTAACAATAAAATTCAATGGTTTCCGGGCCATATGCACAAGGCTCGTAAAGAAATTGAAGAAGTCATTCCGCAAATTGATGTGATTATCGAAGTGCTTGATGCACGCATTCCTTATAGCAGTGAAAACCCGCTCATTTCTCAACTTCGCGGTGACAAACCTTGCGTTAAGGTACTGAATAAGCGTGATTTAGCGGATCCCGAAATGACCGAGCTGTGGATTGCTCATTTAGAGCAAGAGCAAGGGGTGAAAGCGATGGCCATCACCACGGCGAATCCACAAGAAGTGCATCGAATTCTCGATTTGTGTCGCAAACTGGTTCCCCATCGTGAAGAAGTGGGTAAAAATGTCCGCACCATGATCATGGGGATCCCTAACGTGGGTAAGTCCACCATCATCAATACGTTGGCTGGTCGAGCGATTGCCCAAACCGGTAACCAACCGGCGGTGACACGTCGCCAACAACGGATCAATTTACAAAATGGTATCGTGCTATCTGATACTCCCGGTATTTTATGGCCGAAAGTTGAAAACCCTCATAGTGGGTTTCGCCTTGCCGCGACAGGCGCGATTAAAGATACCGCAATGGAGTACGAAGATGTCGCGTTTTACACAGTCGAGTATCTCGCCAAATATTATGCCGACAAACTCACCGCACGTTATCAAGTTGATGGCACACCGCAGTCTGATGTGGAATGGATGGAAGCAATCGGCCAAAAACGAGGCGCGCTGCGCGCTGGTGGACGAGTTGATTTGCATAAAGCATCGGAAATTCTGTTACATGAACTTCGTCAAGGGGTACTTGGGCAAATTACCTTAGAACACCCAGAGATGATCCCAAATGAATTAATCGAAGTTGAACAAGAAGAAATCCGCAAAGCGGAAGAAAAAGCGAAAATAAAAGAAGAGCGTCGTAAACGCTATTTACGCAATAAACGCTAGCGACTGATACAACCAATACCTAACACAACGCAAAACTTCGCACAAAAAGTCACAACGTCACTTAGGTTGTGGCTTTTTTATCTCCCTCGCTTAATCGTCTAAGGCTTTGATTCACTCACTTCCTGTGTTTAGCAATACACAAACGTACATTTCAAGACACATCACTAAGTGACAAACGAGGTTATGGTCAGTTAGGCTATCTGGCGTATTAAGACCCACAGATAGCTTTCACAAAGCACTGTCTGATGATTATCTGCGGAACCTAATCATCAATTTACCATCATACGTTCATGATCTTATCTCACTTACGGAACCTAACATGAAAAAACGCTGGATTGCAGTCGGCATCGTATTAATCGGCAGTGGTTATTGGGTTAACTCACATTTTTCTCAGCCCAAAGCTTCACTGCCAACCCTCACGGCACAATTAGGTCAAATTGAAAAACAAGCCGTCGCGGTAGGAAAAATCGTTCCTGCTCACTCGGTTTCCGTCAAATCGCAAATTGAAGGTATCGTTGGCGAGGTTTTCCACCAGGTCGGTGAACACGTGACTGCAGGTACGCCATTAATTAAAATTACCCCTAACCCAACTCCGCAAGCACTCACTGAAGCAACCACCATGTTAATGCAAAGTGAGGCCAGCTTAGAATCAGCAAAACAAAACGTTGCCAATTTAGAACGGTTGGTACAACAAAATATTATTCCTAAAAACTACGGCGACTATGTCCAAGCTCAAGCGGAACTGAAGTCAAAATTAGCTGATGTGGTGCAAAAACGTCAAAACTTGGAATTAATTCGTAGCGGTGAAGCCTCGATGGGCGACGCAAAATTAACTTCAACCCTAACAGCTCCGATTGACGGCACTATTTTAAATTTAAACGTTGAGGTGGGTGAGCCAATCATCTCTACCGCCTCCAGCCAAGCCGCGACCGAATTAATGACC
>NZ_NBUS01000041.1:344845-349958 GCF_002749895.1 Vibrio fujianensis
CCGATATGAACAACATGATTTTTAAAGGCAGTGTCAGCGAACACGATGCCGCGCAATTAGCCGTTGGTATGCCAGTTACGGTTGTACTTGCGCCCTTTCCAACCATTAATATCGATGGCGTATTAAGTAAAGTCGCCGTGCAATCAGAAAAGCTTAATAACCCTAGCTCAACCAATAGCACAGGGTTTGATAATGGTTTTGAAGTCGAGATTAGCCAACTGAGCTTTCCTGATACAATTACCCTTCGCTCCGGTTTTTCAGCCACCGCTCATATCATCTTAGAGAAAGTCGACGATGTCGTGACGATCCCTGAACGTGCATTACGTTTTCAAGGTAATCAAGCCGAAGTATTAATTGCTGATGATTCAGAACATGGATTCACCGCACAGCCAGTAACATTAGGGTTATCCGATGGCATCAATGTGCAAATTATATCTGGACTTGAAAACCAACAAACCATTGTTGATAACAGTATGCTGGGTCATTCTTATGCCAACTAATGCCTTGATCAATTTTACCCGTTATGGATTATTAGCACTTGCGATCAGTCAGCCCGCTTTTGCTATTACGTTAGAACAAGCTTGGCAAGCGGCAAAAACCGCTGATCCAACCTACATGCAGGCACAAATCCAATCGCAAATTAGTCAAACTGACGTCGCCACAGCCACTAGCGTATTACGCCCATCGCTGAATATCACGGCGCAAACCAGTTGGAACCAAGATGGTGACAACCAAAGAGGTTATGGCGCCACATTAAGTCAAACCCTTTGGGATAGCTCTGCTTGGTCTGCGCTTGATCAGTCTCAAGCTCACTATGTCGCTACGCAACTGCGGGCAAAAGCGGAATACAATCACCTTGCTGCCCGTTTACTGACCGCTTATCTTGATGTGGCAAGCGCTCAAGGCGATTTGAATCTTGCTCAAGAAAAATGGCGTGAAGGTGGACAATTACTGGAGATCACTGAGCAGCGCTATCTGGCCGGTAAAATTCGCGCCACAGAGTTAGAAGATATGCGCGCCAATCATGTTGATGAGCAAGCAGCTTTACTTGCCGCACAATCGGCTCTTGCTAGTAAACAATATGCGTTAACGGCACTCATTAATCAGCCCGTTGATAAAATCAATGAAATCAATACGCAGCTATCAGAGCAGCCCACTTTGCCTTTTGCGACTGAACAACAATGGATTAAGCTTGCCAAAGACAACAGTCCGACCTTGTTAGCCAGTATACAAGAGTTAACTGCGGCTCAATTTGCCCATGACGCCGCTAAAGCTAAATATTACCCGACGTTATCAGGTAGCGTATCCTATCAAAGTACTGATCAAGGTCGTGATGGTGATTTGAATGCAGGGCTGACGCTCAGTGTGCCTATCGATTTAAATGGGGCGACACGTTCTAGTGTGGATCGCGCTCAACTCACTATCTTAAACAACAAGCAAGCGGTGAGAAAAGTCGAGATTGACATTCAACAAGAAATTCAAACTCGCTTTCATCAACTGCAATTGGAATGGCAACGGATTGAAATTGCCCAACAACAAGTGTTGGCGCGACAAACCGCGTTAGAAAGTAAGCAAGCAGTGTATAACGCCGGGATGACCGAAGCTTCTGAGGTGATCACTGCTCATAATGCACTGTTTAATAGTAAACATACCTTACAAACTCGTTTATACGACTACTGGCATCATCGCATTGCCTTGCTAAAAACCGTTGGCAAATTAGATGATGAGAGTATCGCGTTAATCGCACGAGCACTACAGTCATGAACAGCCTATTTCTACAAGTTGCCCAAACTTTGTTGGCACACCGCTTGCGCAGCACATTAGCCATTATTGCTATTGTCTGGGGAATGCTGTCGGTACTGGTTTTGGTCGCTTTAGGTGAAGGTTTTTATCGAGTGAATACTCAATCCTTTGCGTTACTGATGAGTGATACTCAGATGGCTTTTCCTAGTCAAACGACTAAACCATGGCAAGGGCTACCAGCGAAACGACCGATCCGGATCTCCGAGGAGCAAATGCACGCGTTAGCCAGACAATCAGCGATAGAGCAACTGTCGGTGATGTACGGAAAATGGGATGCCAACGTCACCAACGATCAAGGACGCTCACTACCAGGTTATGTCGCTGGGGTTGATGAGCATTATTTTGCTTTACAAAGTCTAACCTTACGTCCGGCGTCGCGTGCGATAACCCCTAATGATGTACTCAATCATGCGAGAGTAGCGATCATCGGTTGGCAATTAGCCCAAGTCGGTCAATTGGCGCTCGGCGATAGCGTTAAGGTCAATGGCGTACCCTTTTTTATTATTGGTATCACTGAGCAAAAAGAAGGCGGTGTATCATTAAATAATGAAAGTAATCAATTGATGATCCCTAGCACGACCTTTACCGATTTATGGCAAAGTAAACCCTATTCTTTATTGGTAAAACCTAAAGCGGATATTCCCGGCCTAGCTTTACGTCACACCATACAAACGTTTTTTGCCAAGCAGCAACACTATGATCCAACCGATAGCGAAGCGGTTTATTTACCAGACTTCAGTAGTGGTGCTCAATTTATCAATGCGCTATTTCGCGGTATTCAGCTGTTTTTAGGTGCGAGTGGCATGATAACACTTGCCGTTGGCGCGTTAGGCGTAGCGAATATTATGTTTTTATCGGTGACAGAACGAACGCGAGAAATAGGTGTGCGACTGGCGGTAGGGGCAACCCCAAACACTATCCTCTGGCAATTTATACTCGAAGGCACGTTATTGGTTGCTCTTGGCTGCACATTCGGTATTGGCCTCTCGTATTTAACCATTGCAACGCTCAATCAATTGGGTTTGCCTGAATGGCTGGGTACGCCGATCATCACCAGCGCATCGATCATTGGCTCGCTCTTGATCACCACTTGCCTCGCGTTATGTGCCGCTTATTTTCCAGCGCGCCGTGCCGCCCATTTAACGCCAGTGTTAGCTTTAAGTGCAAGAGGATAGCATGCTGCCAATCAGACAAATTGTTCAAGAAATGCTGGCAGAAAAACAGCGTCTTTTACTCACGATACTTGCCGTCGCTTGGGGAACCTTGTGCATTAGCATCATGTTAGCCAGCGGCGAAGGGCTAAAACAAGGGTTAACCCGCGCCTCGCAAAGCGGTAATGGTCAACTGATTTACATCACTCCCGGCTACGCCACTATCAATAGTGGGCGATTCTTTAGCGGCCAAGCCGTGACTTTACAAGCGCAAGATGTCGATGTAATCCGTGCATTGCCCAATGTACAACAAGCAGAAGTCAGTGCTGTGTGGGAGAAAACCGTCAGTTACCAAGAAAACAGCAGTTGGCGAACGCCCTATGCCGTTAGTCCTGATTATGCTCAATTGACAGGGATAGAAATAATGCCCGGCGGTCGCTGGTTTAATCAATTAGATAACCAGCAACAGCGTAAAGTCATCGTGTTGGGTTATACCACTGCAAGTCAGTTGTTTAATCAAGACAGCGACGAGGATTTCCTGCAATCGCCCGTGTTAACCATCAATCCCGTCGGTAACATCGTTAAAGTCGGTGATGAAGACTTCACAGTAATTGGAGTCATTAAAACCAATAGCTCACTAGTAGAAGATGGCTTACCCATTGATTATTCGTTATTTGTTCCTTTAAGTACTTGGCAACGTTTTTATCCCAATCAACCGATTACGGCGATTAATGTCAAACCCACAGCACAGGCAGATCGCGAACAATTAGCTCAAGTGATTAAACAGGTGTTAGCCAGAAAATATTCTGCCGATCTCAGTGATGAGCAGTTAATTCAAACCCAAGACATGCTACTCAGACAAAAAACCATGCAACGCTTTTTACTCGGTCTGCAAAGCTTTTTAGGGGTGATTGGTCTTGTGACTTTAAGCGTTGCAGGGATTGGGATTGCCAATGTAATGTATGCAACCGTCAAACGCGCTACGCGAGATATCGGTGTCAGAATGGCGGTTGGCGCTACCAGCACCAATATTCGCCTGCATTATTTAGTGCAATCCATCCTAACGATGGCTATGGGGGGAATCGTTGGATTGAGTTTTAGCTACGCACTGATCCGTCTTATTCAACAATTACCACTGCAAGGTAACTTTCTTTATGATCAGTTGGGTAAACCTCAACCAGAACTATCATGGCCAATTCTGCTTTTGGTTATGGCAGCATTAATTATCATCGGCGTCATTGCGGCTTGGTTTCCAGCTAATCGCGCAGCAAATATCACTCCATTAGAGGCATTACAAAGTGAATGATCAATCTCCTCTCGTGCAACTCTCCAATATCTGTAAGCATTATCGAAGTGGTGAAGAACACGTCAAAGCGCTGGATAATGTCTCACTGAATATCAATAAAGGGGAATACCTTGCTATTCTTGGTCCATCTGGCTCAGGCAAATCGACCTTAATGAATGTTCTTGGCTGTTTGGACACCCCAACCAGTGGTAACTATATACTCGAAGACAAACAAGTATCATCGTTAAGCAATCACCAGTTAGCCAAGATAAGAAATCAAAAAATTGGTTTTGTTTTTCAAAGTTTTAATTTACTTGATTATGCGAATGCGATTGACAATGTCGCTCTGCCACTGGTGTATAGCGGAACGAAGTTGAAAGAAAGGCGTCAACGGGCAAAGTATTTATTAGAGAGCGTTGGTTTGGGCGATCGCCTCTATCATAAACCTAATCAACTATCGGGTGGTCAAAAACAGCGAGTGGCTATTGCTCGAGCACTGGTTAATGACCCACAAATCATTTTAGCCGATGAACCCACAGGGGCGCTGGATTCAACATCAGGCGCTGAAATCGAAGCCCTGTTCAATCAACTCCACCAAGCGGGACGAACGCTGATTATTGTCACTCATGATGTGGCACTGGCGCAGCGCACTCGGCGGATCATTACTATTAAGGATGGTAAAGTGTTATCGGATAAGCCTGCTATCAAAGCGAATAACGCTTAAACTCCTCCCTTTAGGGAGAAGATAAGAAGGCTGAGAAACAGTCTTCTTATCTTGCTGAATCAATCATCATTTGATGTTGGCTAAGGTCAATAAAATTGACTCCAACTGATCCCATGGCATCAATTGTGAATCAATGACTTCTAAACGAGA
>NZ_NBUS01000041.1:349968-350682 GCF_002749895.1 Vibrio fujianensis
TCAAAGCCTTGTAGGGTTAACTCGTTAACCGATAACACCCCGTTATTGGCATTAAAAGCATAACAACCTTTACTCGTATTCAGCACCCCTTTCACTCGTTCAGCGGTTAAGGCACTAAGCATTGAAAATAACTCATCAAAATCAAATAGATACTCCGCACCGAATAGCCAGCCACAACTGTAGTAGCCTTGACCACGATTTTCTTTACGTAGGAATGCTTGTCCCGGTGCTAAGGCAAACTGTGGCTCTAATTGCGCATGATGATGGTGATGAGCTTCGATATGGCTTGATGCACTTTCCGCACGACGCTCTATATCAAGCATCGAGAACGGTAAATTGCCCTGACTGACGAATTGATAAGCCGCTTTCGCTGGTTGCTGTCTGGCTAACCAAGTCCGGAAAACCTCAATATCTGTTGGCGTTGCTTGGTCAACTTTATTGGCAACAATCACATCCGCACTGGCTAATTGATCATTAAAATTTTGATTCGTCACATATTTATCATTACTTAAATGACTCGGATCGACTAATGCAATGGTCGCTTTGAGGTCAACATAAGGCTGATATTGGGCAGAAGTTAAAGTGGCGATAACTTGCTTGGGGTGCCCTAAGCCTGTCGGTTCGATCAATAAACGATCGGGCTTCTGTCTTAACAGGGTATTAATCCCCACAGACATAGGTACACCCGCCGTACAGCACATACACCCACCCGGG
>NZ_NBUS01000041.1:350692-358792 GCF_002749895.1 Vibrio fujianensis
CTTCTTTAATGAATGCCCCTTGTTCGGACATCATCGCGCCATCAATACCAATTTCACCAAACTCATTCACCAACACCGCCCACTTTTCATCGGCCGGTTTATGCTTCAATAAGTTTAAAATCGTGGTCGTTTTACCTACGCCAAGAAAGCCAGTAATAATATTAGTCGGGACTTTTTTTGTCATCGTGCTACTCCTTTTCGCGGAGTATATACAAAAAATAAAGAGGTGTAGACCGAAACGAGCCGAGGACCAGCACTTGAATAGTAAAAGGCGCACTGTATAAGCGCGCCTTAATCCTCGTAACTCAATCGTGAGTGATGCGAATCAGGAAGGCTATCGTTGCAACCTGATCATAATCGAGGCTATCTGAATTGTAGGTTGAATCCGTCCAAATTGTAGGTAAGGCATTCGTTTCCTCCATTTTGAAATACTTTGCTTGCCTTACGCTTTAACTATGGCTGATTTATCGCTGAATTCAAATCTTTTACCTTATTTTCTAGCTTTGATCGCGCTTTTGAACATGAGTCCTAAAAAAAATCATTTTTGAAAGTCAATATTTCATATTTGGCGCTATAGTTAATAAATTGTCTGCGTATAATTTACATTTTGTTACTTATCACGAGGCTGATCATTTAATGTTAAAGCGAGAGAAATTCCCTCACCGTTTATTTGTCAAAGTTCCCAAAGATACCCTCAATCAATTTCTCTCTAAAGATAAAACCTCTATTTCTGTATTACTATTAGCCATTGTCGTTGGTGTACTGGCAGGTTTAGTTGGTACTTATTTTGAACATGCCGTCCATCTGGTATCTGAAACCCGAACTGAATGGTTAAAAGGTTCGATTGGACATCTTCTTCCTCTCTGGCTCGCTGCGTTTTTAATCAGTGCTGGACTCGCATTTATTGGCTACTTTCTGGTCCATCGTTTTGCGCCCGAAGCTGCTGGCTCAGGCATTCCTGAAATTGAAGGAGCGATGGATGGCATACGTCCGGTACGTTGGTGGCGAGTTCTACCCGTTAAATTTTTCGGCGGTATGGGGGCTCTAGGATCGGGTATGGTACTCGGCCGTGAAGGGCCAACGGTTCAGATGGGCGGTGCTATTGGTCGCATGGTATCCGATATTTTTCGAGTAAAAAATGAAGATACCCGTCACTCTTTGCTCGCGGCTGGTGCCGCTGGAGGACTAGCTGCGGCCTTTAACGCACCGCTGGCTGGAATTATGTTTGTGATGGAGGAGATGCGCCCTCAATTTCGTTATACGCTTATTTCCGTGCGAGCGGTGATCATCTCTTCTGTCTCAGCAAATATCGTCTTTAGGCTGATTAACGATCAATCGGCTGTCATTACTATGCCTCAGTATCAACCACCGGAGTTGATCGCACTTGGCCTATTTTTATTACTCGGGATACTGTTTGGTCTCTTTGGCGTACTATTTAATAAGTTGATTACTCTTGCTCAAGATTTATTTGTCAAAATTCATAAAAATGCCCGCATACGCTACCTTATCACCGGATCATTGCTCGGTGGTTGTTTCGGATTAACACTGCTCTATATTCCAGAGCTAACTGGGGGAGGAATTGCATTAATTCCTGCGGTTACCACCGGAGAATATGGGGCAGCATTACTGCTGTTGCTTTTCGTCGGTCGTATCCTGACAACTTTACTCTGTTTTGGCTCTGGCGCACCAGGGGGCATTTTTGCTCCGATGTTGGCACTCGGAACGCTATTTGGCTATGCTTTTGGATTGATTACTCAAAGTCTGTTTCCAGAATTAAATATAGAACCTGGCATGTTCGCGATTGCAGGGATGGGGGCGCTTTTTGCCGCTACCGTTCGTGCTCCAATCACTGGAATATTGCTTGTGATCGAAATGACAAATAACTACTACTTAATTTTACCGTTAATCATCACCAGCTTGGGCGCTGTTATTTTCGCGCAACTGCTCGGTGGACAGCCTATCTACAGTCAGTTATTGCATCGAACCTTAAAGAACGACAAATTACGCCAGCAAGATTTACCGCAATCCTAGGGGCTGTTGATCTTTCACGGTTAAATTCACACCCATACTACACCCAAACAACTTGGAGTTGCAGGTAGGCGGCAAGTGAGTGACAAATTTGTCTGGAACAAATTTGAACAGCTGTAGGCTGGCCTTTGGTGAGAGCCACGGATGGCTCTCATAATTTCCATAAGCATAGACAGGCGATGTGATGGGCGAGCCCCCCTGCAGATTCAAGTCGCAAGAGTATATCGGGGATATTTTACTGATCAATGCCCTTGTAAAAAACTAACCATTATTACCTTACCGTTTTGTGAGATCTATCCACCTGATTATACGCACTAGCTTGCTGAAACTTGGTAGAATCGCGGCTCATTTTATGCCATGTCATACAAGGAAGTGGAGATTGAACTGGAAAAGATTAATTTCTGTACAGAGCGTTCCACCCGCTCAAGCCGCATTGGCACTCGGTGTCATTGGCTTAGGGCAAGCATGGGCTTTATACTTGCCTAATATTGGCTTAACGATTCGGCCTTATATGGCAATCGCAGGAGCACTCCTTCTGCTGCCTGTTCTTTTTAAATATCTAACCAGCTATTCAACATTTCTCTGTGATATCCGCCATCCATTATTTGGTAGCCTTATGGCACCAATGAGTATGGCGTTACTGATCCTTTGTGACTATCTCGCGGTGATCTCCCCTACTATTGCTTACCCAATTTGGGCAATATCACTCTTTTTGCATATCATCATGATGCTATTGTTTTTTTACTTCCAACTGAAAAATTTCAAAATAGCTCATATTGTACCTAGTTGGTTTTTGTATCCAGTGGGACTGATTAGCAGCTCTCTTGCTGGAACCCAATTTGGCCATACTGTTTTTTCTGAGAGCTTAGTTAATCTCTGTATTGCTATCTATTTTGTGATGCTACCCGTCGTACTTTATCGATTAGTTTTTGAAGGGATGCTTCCGAGACGAGCCCGACCAACCTTAGCGATTATGGCCGCGCCGATCAATTTAACGTTAGCCACTTACTTGGTTAATTTCTCATCCCCAGATCCAATCCTCACGGGTGCGTTAGCAGGCATAGCCATCACCATGACTCTGCTTATTTACTTATGCTATTTCAGGCTGCTTCGGTTAGCATTTCAACCATCGATTGCCGCGGTTACCTTCCCTTCAGTCATTAGTGCTATTGCTATGCACCATTTAACGACTTTCTTTCAACACAATCATCCCCAGTGGAATTGGCTGCACTATTTTGGATTTATCGAATTAAGCATTGCAACTTTGCTCGTTATCTGGGTTACCTATGGATATATACGTATGTATTGGCCAGAAATTAGCCCGGATTCCACAACCAATAATATATAACCTTCATCAATTATGAGCCCGATTTTATATTGTTGATACGAGTGTTTGATACTTTTCATCGCTCATAGACAGAATGAAAAAGCCTTCCTAAACTTAGAGTAATTCAACAATATAGATCACTGTTATGAAAAGAATTTTCATCTGCTCCTATATTAAATTCATCCTACTACTGAGTTTAGGTATATTTTCACCTCTAGCATTAACCGATAATGCCTTTCCTACTCGTCCATTAACCATGTTAATTGGTTTTAATCCCGGCGGAAGTACTGATATACAAGGACAGGTTTTAGCCAAGATTCTCACAGAAAAACTCAAACAGCCCGTTAATATTATTTATCATCCTGGAGCTGGTGGTGCAGCAGCAGCGGCTATGTTGGCTCATAGTAACGATCAAGGATATACCTTCCAGTACGGCCTTTCTCTGCCGTATACCTTTGCTCCATTGGCTAATTCTGCCTCGTATTCGCTCGACAGTTTTCGTTATGTAGCGGGCCTTACTTTAGATCAAAATGCCTTTATTACCGGAGCGAACAAGCCTTTTAAAACGTGGGATGAATTTATTCACTATGCCAAACAAAATCCTGGCTTAATTTATGCTTCACAAAATGCGCAAGATCGATTTGTTATCCAACGAATCATGCAACGAGAAAATATCTCATTACGTATTGTCCCCACCACTGGAGGTTCAGGAATGGCCCCATTAATTTTATCAGGCGATGCCGACATTGCCTTTAGTGGAGGTACACACAGTATATATACGGATTCTGGATTAATGCATGTTTTAGTAAGCCTCGCAGATGATCGATTAGCCTATTATCCCAACGCTCCGTCTCTGAAAGAGTTGGGCTATGGCGTAAGTATTCACGCCATTCGAGTGGTTGCTGTCCCTGCAAATACTCCTGATAATCATGTGGCTATTCTTAAACAAGCTCTCAAAGAGGCAACTCAAGATTTACGCTTTCAACAGGTCACCGAGAAAAAAATAAAAATGCCGGTTATCTTTATGGAAGAATCCGAATTAAAAGCATTATTTACAATACAGCTCCACGAATATAAGCAACTTATTTCCGAGTCTCTATCGTTTGAACGTTATGACGCTCACCGATAATTGAAGGTAAAAACTCAAATAGAGCATAAACAAACCGCACAGGAGTAAAGATTGTATGTCACCGAGTCTTCCCCCAAAAAATAGGATGAGAAATAAAAGGTGGGAACTGAAATTTGCTACACGGATTACTTTAATCTTTGGTTTTCTCGGCCTGTTCGCTTTGCTTATCTCAATGCTATATGCAGTGCACACGGCAGAAAACTATTTACAGGATAAAATTGATAATAATTTTATCCAAAGGCAACGCACCGTCCAAAGTTTAATTGAAAATCGCTTAGATTTATTGGAGGTTTATCTACACACTACCGCATCAAACCGGATTTTCTCATCTTTAGCAGAACAAGATACTGAATTTGATTCAGTGGCTGATGATATGATTTTTATGTTACAAGACTCTAATGTCGGAGCCATATTAGATATATTTTTTTTAGTCGATACCTCTGACAACTTGCTCATCAATGCAGGGTTGCCTCTTTATAAGATTGAGCCTCTGCTACAAAACATGCACTCCCCTCTACATTACGCTAACCGTTGGACACTAGTTCATAGTGCTTCGCTGACCGCGTTTATCAAAGCTGTTCCTATTTTTGATCCTGCTACCATCAATTTAAGAGGATACATGTTTATTGGCTTGGCAATTGGACAAAATCGAACATTCCTTAAGTATCTTGCTGAACAGGCAGATTTAGATACCTTCAGTCTACAATATCAAAATAAATCGCTTATACGGTATAACGCCGCTTCTTCATCACCGTTATCGCTGACTACGGGTGAAAATTCCAGTGTATTATCTTCACCCTCTTTTTATTTGTACCGTTCTCCCATTAAGCTTCATCATCAAACGTTTCCCATTACGCTCGAATTAGGCATAAAAGATAGCCGTTTTCCCTCAGTCAAAGAGCATTATATGCACTCTTTTCTTCTATTATCGGGCGGATTTCTCTGCTTACTCGTTATTGCTGCTTGGGTACTGCACTTAAGCCATAACCGTGCGATTAGCCAACTCACTAACTATATCCAAGGTATCCAACAAGGGCTAAGAACTCGATTCTTACCAACTGGTGTTTATGAATACAATCAAGTTGGTGAAGCAATGCAGCATATGGTTGAAAACCTAAAAATTGCCGCGACCGTCTTTGAGTCAGCAGAAGGCATGATCGTCACAGACGCCAATCGCTATATTTTACGAGTTAACCAAGCTTTTACTGATATTACCGGATATCAACCATCTGATGTTCTTGGACAACATTTAAATGTGATTCGATCACAACAGTATGATAAACATTATTATAAAAAACTAAACCAACATCTATCAACCCATGGAACTTGGCAAGGTGAAATATGGAATCGAAGAAAAAATGGTGAGGATTACCTGCAGTGGACACATATAACGGCAGTGATGAGCGATAATGACGAATCAATCATCAATTATGTTATTACCTTAGTCGATGTTACTCAGCGTAATGCCGCAGAAAATAAAATTAAACAATTAGCTTTCTACGACCAGTTAACCGGCCTCCCCAACCGTCAACTTCTATTAGAACGCCTCGATCAAACGAGACGGAATACAACAAGAAATGGGCATTACGCTGCTGTGCTATACCTAGATTTGGATGATTTTAAAACTCTAAATGATACCCGTGGACACGATGTAGGGGATAAATTTTTAACGCTAGTTAGCCAACGTTTAATCGATTGTGTCAGACGAACAGATACGGTTGCTCGCATTGGTGGCGATGAATTTGTCATCATTCTTGAACAACTAGGTAGCAGTGAAGAACAAGCCTCTCAACATGCCGATCAACTTTGTCAAAAAATTCTCCACGCCCAAGAAAAGCCATATCAAATTGATAATATTGAACATTTTAGCACGTTAAGTATTGGGATTACGCTATTCAAAGGTGAAACACTTCGTGTTGATGACTTACTCAAACATGCTGATTTAGCCATGTACCAATCAAAAGGAGCAGGAAGAAATACCCACCGTTTCTTCAACCCTGAAATGCAAAAAGCCGTATTAGCTCACGCAAAAATGGCTAATGATCTTCGTTATGGACTCAGTCATCAGCAATTCATGCTTTACTACCAACCTCAAGTCAATCACAGCGGAAAACTCATTGGTGCTGAGGCGTTAATCCGTTGGAAACACCCTACGCATGGTATGATCTCTCCCGGTCACTTTATTCCCGTTGCCGAGGAAACTGGGCTAATTTTACCTCTCGGTGAATGGGTGCTGAACCAAGCCTGTAAAGTCTTATCACGGTGGAAACAGAGTGAGTTAACACAAGATTTGGTGCTCGCGATTAACATCAGCGCCAAGCAATTTCATCAAGCTCATTTTGTGACACAGATTATCACCGCGATTGAAAAGCACGGCGTTGATCCTAACCAACTAAAACTAGAAATCACAGAGAGTATGTTGCATCAAGATCTCAAAGACACCATCACGAAAATCGCTCAACTCAAGCAATATGGTGTCCATTTTGCTTTAGATGATTTTGGAACTGGGTACTCATCACTCAATTACCTAAAACAGTTACCTTTAGATGAGTTGAAAATCGATCAATCTTTTGTACATGATTTAACTACAAATAGGCACGATGCTGATATTGCACGCACCATTGTTTCACTTGCTAACAGCATGAAATTGTCTGTTATTGCTGAGGGAGTTGAAACCAAAGCCCAACGAGACCGATTAGCTAGCTATGGTTGTTTTCATTTTCAAGGCTACTTATTTGGACCTCCCGTTCCACTCGAAGAGTTCTCATTCAATTATACCCTTCCGACTTGAAGCCGGAGCAGTGTTGACTATGCTCATAAAGTCTTCTGCCGCCTACCTGCAACTGCAAGTTGTTTGGGTATATATAAAATTGACTCGATAATAAATATTATTAATATTTAATCACTTTATTAAAAATCCATATTTTAAATATATCAACAGATAGACTCCCTGAACGTACGAATGACAAATAGATAATAAATTCAATATAATAGAGTTTGCTAGCTACCGCAAAACTATAATATATCACTAATGACAATTAATTTTTTCATATCAATATATCCATTGTCAGCTGGCATTTATTAAATGTAAAAAGGATATGATCAATGAAAAATGATGTTAAAAATACGCGTCTACCTGAATTTGTTCAAAGACGTCTAGATTTATTTATCCATGATTTGATTGAGAACAATCATAATGGTAAACATCTCGTATTAGGTAAAAGACCAGCAAATAATGACATACTTTTACAAAGTAATGACTATCTCAGCTTATCCAATCACCCTCTAGTTAAAACACGATTGAAAAAAGCAATTGATGAGAGTCATGATAGCCTCTTTATGTCTGGTATCTTTCTGCAAGATGACGAAACCAAACCGCCACTTGAGAAACAATTAGCCAGTTTCGCTCAATTTGATACTTGCCTACTATCACAATCGGGATGGAATGCAAACACCGCACTATTACAGACTATCTGTTCACCAGACACGCCGGTTTATATTGATTTTTTTGCTCATATGTCTATGTGGGAAGGCGCTCGATATGCCAATGCTCAGTTGCATCCATTTATGCATAATAATTGCGATCATCTGATCAAATTAATCAAAAGACATGGCC
>NZ_NBUS01000041.1:358802-362001 GCF_002749895.1 Vibrio fujianensis
GGTATCATCGCGGTAGACTCGATTTATAGCACGATAGGCACCATCGCACCACTTGTCGACCTTGTCGCAATTGCTAAGCAATATCAATGTGCCATTTTGGTTGATGAGTCCCATTCATTAGGCGTTTACGGCCCTCAAGGAGCCGGGCTACTATGTGAATTAGGGCTATCAGAACAGGTCGATTTTATGACGGTCAGCCTTGCAAAAACTTTTGCTTATCGGGCTGGAGCGATATGGGCCAATAATCATGTGGATAAATGTCTCCCCTTTGTTGGCTATCCTGCCATCTTTAGTTCTACGATTTTACCGTATGAAGTTGAAGCGTTAAGTGCAACATTAGAAGTAATCAAAGCCGCTGATGAAAAAAGAGCAAAACTGTTGCATGATGCACATACCTTACGTACAGAATTGATGCATATGGGGTTTACCATCCGTAGCCAATCTCAAATTATCGCGTTAGAAACTGGAGATGAAAGAAACACAGAAAAAGTCAGAGACTATTTAGAAGAAAATGGTGTATTTGGTGCAGTTTTTTGTCGGCCGGCGACAGCAAAAAATAAAAACATTATTCGTTTATCTTTAAACTGCTCATTAACTCAAGAGCAATTGGATAAAATTATTCATGTTTGTAGCTTGGCCATTAAAAATCCAAATTTATATTTTAAATAATCATTATACCCAAACAACTTGGAATTGCAGGTAGGCGGCAAGTACGTGAACCAACGTAGCCTCTGCAGCTTCAAGTAAGAAGCGGGGATAATGATGCTAAGTGATCAAGTATAACATTGATCACTTAGCTTGAATAAACTACAACCAGTTTGCTATTTTTTTAATAGAATATCTTTATCTGCAGGTTTTACGATATAATCATTCATGCCATTTTTATAGATTGCATTAATTGTTTCTGAACGATCATCTCCAGTATAACCAATGATAGGAATTTTACTCTCATCGGTATTTAATTTACGAATCGCTTCTGCTGCTTTAAAACCATTCATAATGGGCATATCAAGATCCATAATGATTAGATCTACGCTTTCATTTGAAAGAATATCTAATGCATGTTTACCATTATTTGCTTGAACTATATCGTAACCCTGTTTTTCTAATAAGAGTGCCGAAAATGTTCGTAATGACTCATTATCATCCACTAACAAAATACGTCGTTGATAACAAACATCAGGACGTTTAATCAGGTTTCTATCTTCAGCCAGGTTATCCATTTCAAAAAATAGCTGATCGAACATTAGTGGACTATTCAATAATAAATGATGTAACTCGATCGGATAAACCGTTATGTAACGAGAAATATTCACTGGATAACTTTGGTTCTTATCATATAAATAACAAATTCTTGCCTCCGTGAAGTGAAATTTATTCTCTAATATATTCAATTTATCCCATTGCGATGATAATTTTTCAAGGTTTACTAATATAACATCAAATTCAAATTCAAACTCTTCTCGATGAATCGCCTCTTCGAGGCTTATTATATGCATCGAAAAACCTTGATAAAATGCTTGTTCAAGTAAGTGATGGTAAATAACTTCCGCCTGACCAATATAAAGTACTGACTTAGATTTCATTAAATCAAGCTTAAGTTGCTTCACTTGATCAGAAAAATAATCAGGAAAAGTTAAAATAAACTCCGTCCATTCTCCCAAAACTGAACGGCAATCAATACTACCAGCAAACGAACGCATGACTTTTCGGCAAAAAGGTAGCCCCAGTCCATAACTATTATTTTTACCAAAAGTATAAAAATCTTTAAAAATTTCATCTAGCTGATCGGGGGCAATTCCAATGCCATTATCTCTGACTACAATCAGGTTGTCGCCATCTTGCCGTTTTAACTTAATATCAACCTGAAAGTGCTCACTGTTTTGATAATAAAATGCATTTTTTAACAAGTTATATAACGCAAATTTAAGTAGAGTGTCGCTCCCTAAAAAATCAAACTCATGCTCGATGGTGACTTTTAACATCGATTTATCCAACGCTTTGGGGTAAGAAAAAGAGCGGATCGCATTGTTGACTATCGCTTTCGCAGAATGCTTTTTAAAAGTTGAGGTAGAAACTCGATTCTCATCAATCGAGGTCAATAATAAATCGATTGTCTCATTACCTGAATGAATCACCTCATCGGCATTAGTAAGAATTTCATGTAGCTGCTCTAATTCTTGAGCCGTTAATGTATAATTAGCCGTTGAGGATTGAGTCGTAGGCAATATAGAACGTAATACATCTACTGATGATTTTAACGCACTCAATGGATTACGCATTTCATGGGCAATGCCAGCCCCAAAAGATTTCGCAATTGAGACTTTACTTTCATGAGATACCTGATTACGAAAATAGAACAAGTTGCCAAATACATAGGTAAAGATAAAGATCGGAATATAAGTTAATGAAATGGGCTGACTCGGCTCAGTATTCATCACATAATAGGCAGAAAAATAAGCCATTAATGATGCAATTAACGCTTGAATTAACATCACTTTGGTTTCATGTACCAACAAAATGTGTAAGAAGATAGAAGCCATGAAAGACATCGCCCATTCGGTTGACCAGCCATTCATTAACATCATATAAAAAAAGAAAAAAGGTAAGCAAAAGCCAATAGCCACAAGGTAATAATACGGTAAATAACGGTGTAATACCTTAGGAAAAGCGTGCCGAAAGGCAATGCCAGCAAATAACAGTGAACAAAAACCACGCAGTGCTAAAGACTCATACGGCTGCGGAAAAAGGTAGGCCCATACATAATAATAGATAGGAAAACCGATCAGCCCCATCCATCCAACTAACGTTAGGTTTGGCTCCGCATATTGGTATATTTTTTTTATTGCATCCATATTATTCGCCAGTACGAGTGAGCAAGTAGTACCACTATACAATAAGTTTAATGTTACTGCCGCGAACAGATGTCTCAACATCCAATCTTAATGCAATTTGCTCTTTTAATTCAGCCACATGAGAAATAATGCCAATACAACGCCCCCCTTGTTGTAAATCGATCAAGGTTTGAATCGCCAAATCCAAAGATTCAGGATCTAAACTACCGAATCCTTCATCAATAAATAAGGTTTCTAGGCGAATACCGCCGCTATAAGATTGCACCACATCGGATAACCCCAAAGCGAGTGATAGTGCCGCCATAAAAGATTCTCCGCCTGATAATGTCGCAACATCACGCCAT
>NZ_NBUS01000041.1:362011-363857 GCF_002749895.1 Vibrio fujianensis
CCGGTATACGCATCTTCCACCATTAAGTCGAGGCCTGAGCCCGCGTTCCCTTTCGCCCGCTCCTCCTTACGTTTAAGCCAATAACGTCCTTTACTCATTCGTTGTAAGCGCTGTGAGGCCTGCAGTAGAACATCTTCGAGCAATACGCCTAACACAAAGCGATGTAAGCTCACTTTCGCTCCTGTTCGGCCATTAGCAATATCGCTGAGCGTTCCGTAAATTTGATATTCTTTTTCGAGTGCAGCATTTTGTTCATACAATCGGACCAGTTTCTCACTCACTTGTTGTAAGCTATCAAGTCGAGAGCGATGTTGAGTAAACGTTTTGAGCTTAGCCGATACCTCACTTTCTTGAAGGTCTATCCTAGCTTGAATCTCAGCTGATTGTGGTGGCTGCTTATTAGCTAATGTCTGTTGTAAACTTTCTAATTTGCCTTGTAGTGTAGACCATCGATGCTCAAATTGACGGATGTCGCCCTCTATGGTGCTGATGGAGGCATCATCAATCCGCGCCTGCAAATAATGCTCTTGACTGTCAAAAGGACTTTGGCTTAACGCCACCTGCCATTCTTGCAGTGTGCGTTGCCACGCTTTTGTCCATCTTGTACATTGCTCATTCGTACCGATTAGCGACGATTGTGCGGCAGAGCACTGAGTTTGCATTTGTGTTAAGTGAGTTCTTGCCAATTGCTCCGCTTGCTGTAGCGTTTGTATCTGCTGATGAACAGCAGAGTACTGTTCTCTTACCTGATCGACATGAATAAAGTCACTACTGATTTCCGCTTGTAAACTGGTGACTTGAGTGTGCGCTTCAATTTCCAGCTGTTTCAGATGCTCTAGCGCACTCTTTTGCTGCTCAGCTTGAGCCTGAGTTGTGCGTAGCTCTTGCTCTAACTGGGTAATTTTGACTTCAAGTTGCTGAGGATTTAATTGAGAAAGCTGCTCAATTTCTTGAGTGAGCTGTTTATCCTGCTCTTGCAATACGGTTAAATCGGCGATCTGTTTATCTGCTATCAACTCAGCGAGTTGCTGCCATTCTTTTTCAAAATAGCTCAGCTCACTTTTTACTTGCTGGTATTGCTTTAGCCACTCAACTTCACTGGCTTCTGCTTTTTTCTGCCCGTCTCTGGCTTGTCTTACCTGCTCTTTAGTGACAACGTCACCAGAAAACTGGGCAATATTGGGGTGGGTTTGACTGCCACAGACTGGGCAAGCCTCACCGTCGTTTAATCTTTGAGCCAACTCTGCCGCTTGGTTAGTATGCCAGCACAGTTCTAAGTGATCCGCTTGCCGCCTTGCCAACTTAGCATCCGTTTGTGCTGCTTGATAACCGCTCTCAACCAGCTTAAATTGCTCAGTCTTTTCCTGTTTTTGCTGAACGAATGCGGATTGCTTACGACGTAACGCAATGTGATCGTTTACTTGTGCTTGGGTTAGGAGCTTGGCTTCTAAACGGCCCTTTCGTTGGTAAACTGTATCTAATTGTTCGCGCTGAACTTGTAACTGCGTTTCAAGCGTTTGTACTTTAAGTTGAACTTGCTCGATACTTTTTTGAGCCGCTACGTATTGCTGCTTTGCTTTGTGGTGAAGCTTTTTCTGTTCTTCTAGCGCAGCAAATTTTTTACCAATCCCTTCTAATTGATAACGTTGTTGACTTAGCGGTTCTACTTGCTCCGCAGACTTCGCCGCCTGTTGATAAGCCAGCGTTGCCTCTTCTAACTGCTTTTCGGCCAAAGAAAAGGCTTGCTGCTTAGCGACTTGAGCTTGCTTAGCTAAGTCAAGTTGACGCTGAGCTTCACAATGTTGTTGATAGGGTAAATCAAGACGAGCCGCTTTTTGGGCTTGTT
>NZ_NBUS01000041.1:363867-369835 GCF_002749895.1 Vibrio fujianensis
TAAACGCTTACGCAAAGCCTCAATTTCGGGTTGCTGAGCAAGCATGGCCGTTTTTTCTATTTCAAGCTGTGTTTGCTGGCTAAATTGCTTTTGCAGCTCTTGTGCCTCATTCCATTGTTGCTTTAAAGCTTCGAGTTGCTTTTGTGATGTTTGATATGCTTGCTCACTTTGTTGTACTAAAGGCTGAATCGTCAAAATTTCCGCTTGTAATGCTTCCTCACTACTCAGTGACGTCACATCTAATGCTCCTTTGATCTGATGATCAAACTGTTCTTTTCGTTTACGGATATCCGACGCGCGCTCAAGTAGCTCTCGTTCAATTTGCGCATAAATCTGAGTTTGAAATAGCTGACCAAAAATTTGTTCACGTTCCTTTGAGTTAGCAATCAACAGCTCTCGAAACTTTCCTTGCGGAATCACCATCACTTGACGAAACTGCTTCACATCAAGCCCAATTAATTGCAACATCGCTTTACTGACTGGGGTTGGGCGATGCGCAATGAGTTTTTCTTCTCCCGAATCGAGCCGTTCAACCAAACTGGCGGCATGATTTTTTTTGGTTGTTCCTTCCCCACGCTGTTTCGCCACTTCTTGATCTGGGCTGCGCGTGATCATAAAACGGCGTTGGTTTAGCTCAAAAATAAACTGAACTTCCGTTAAGAGTGAATTAGGCGCATAGTCGCAGCGCATTTGATCACCTGAACGCTCACTACCTGTTGTTTCACCATATAAGGCATAACAAATCGCATCCAAAATTGAGCTTTTCCCTGCTCCTGTTGGGCCATTTATCAGGAACAGCGGCGCATGGCCAAACTGACTAAAGTCGATAATTTGTTGAGTTGCAAAAGGACCAAAGGCTTGGAGCGTCAATTGAATCGGTCGCATAATTACAAAAGCTCCTTATGCTTCAGTGATTGAATAACATCAGAAATAGCAAGTACTTGAGGCTCAGATAATGGCTCTTGCTTAGCTTCCAAGAAAAAATCCCGAAACATGTCCATTTCGCCTCGTGCTAATCGCGCACGTCCCATGGCTTGATCGGCATCCATCAACATGCCAGGCTTTTCTAAGTGCAGAACATGAGGATAGACTTGGCGTAATTTTTCCATCGGATCAAGGATCGCGTGTTTATCCATCAGGCGAACCAAAAGATAATCTTCATGGTTAGGGTCGTGTCGCCCTTGTTCAATTAAGTCGGCTAGCTCTCCCTCGACAATACGCATATCATAGCGAGATGATAGAGGAAGGTGCTGCGCCGAGACAAATCCCTCTTTATTCAACTCAACCAGAGTCATGCCTTTTTTTTGATGTTGCTCCGAAAAGCTGTACTTCAGCAAAGATCCACTGTAACGGATAAAGTCTTGTCCTTTCTGCTGAGGCTGGTGCAAATGCCCTAATGCCACATAATCAAAAGGTAAAAAATGTTCATGATTAACTCGGTCTGAACCACCAATAGAAAGTGGCCGTTCAGATTCAGACTCCATTGCACCATCAACAAAACAGTGACTAATCAATACATGCCGCTGTGACGAATCAAACTGTTCAACTATACGTTTGCAAAGATATTGGTGGGCTTCATCATGGCTGCTGACTTTATTTTGAAACGCATCTCGGACTAATTCAGGGTCATTATACGGCATACCATAAAACGCCACTTCTCCAGCCTGCTCAGACTTCAGCACCACAGGTGTGAGCATCTGAGAAAAGTTACTGATGATATGTAAACCGGATGATTGCATCTGTTTGGCCGCAAACCCCAAACGCTTAGCACCATCATGATTACCCGGAATCATGATCACCGGAATACCCTGTTGTCCACAGACTTTGCTGACGACCTCATCCAATAATTCAATCGCTGCGGTCGGTGGAACAGAACGGTCATACACATCACCTGACACCACCAACGCGTCTACTGGATATTGCTCCATGTATTGAATCATTTGATTAAGAACATGTCGTTGATCATCAAGCAATGATACGTTATGAAATTGACGACCTAAATGCCAATCAGAGGTGTGCAAAAACTTCATTCCAAGCCTATAAGCCAATAGGGATAATAACACTATGATATACCTAACTAACTTCAAGATGCTAGGAACAATCCCCCGCACAATTGATCGACATTAGCGCGTCACTTATCTAAAAAATGCGTCAACCACAAATAAAACTATCTCATAAAGGCATCAGCTCACGACGAACCTTGAGCTTTCTTGGTATCAGTTCAATACCCGTGGCATAACGTTTGGCTGAAGCATTAAGTGCCAGTGCTAAAGCACTGTCCGCTATAAGTTCAAACTGCTGAGGTAATGAGTTGATTTTTATCGGTAAAAAATCCAGCAGCCGATTATCGCCAAAAGTAGCTAGATGCAACTTATCCATCAATTCTGGGTATTCCAAAAGCACATCCAAAATACCTTCTAATAAGGTATATGAGGTCGAGACGATGGCATCCGGCATCGTCCCTTCTCTTCGCCACTGTTCAAAAATCCTTCGCCCTTCTTGACGATTAAAGTGCTCGCCATACCCTAGTAAGGCTTGCTTATTTTCTGCTTTTAACGCAGATTCAAAACCTAGCTGGCGTTCCTGAGAAATACTAAGTTCTGGCAAGGCTCCAATCAACCCAACCGTTATGACCGACTCACTTAATACGGATTGGGTTAATTCAAACGCAGCGCCAAAGTCTTCACTGATCACACAGGGAAAATATTCGTCATCTAAAGGACGGTCAATCGCAATCACAGGCGTCCCAGCCCGCTGCATTTTACAATAGAATTCACTGGCATCAGGCATACTACTAGCAACAAATAGTGCATCAATGCGGCGAGAAACCAAAGCCTGCGCGACGTTTTTTTCAATAGCTGCATCGTCATCCGAACAACCGATTAAAATTTGGTAGCCAGCTTGTCGTGAGTTTTGCTCTAGCAATTTTGCTAATTTGGCATAACTGGTATTTTCTAGATCTGGGATGATCAAACCAAATGAGCGGCTATTTCCGGCTCGCAGTGAAGAAGCCGCTAAATCGGGTCGATAGTTATATTGATCAACCACTGCCATGACTTTTTGCTGAGTTTTTTCACTGATTCGGTATTTAGTCGCTTTGCCATTGATTACATAACTGGCGGTAGTTTTAGAGACGCCAGCCAACTTGGCGATTTCATCAAGTGTCATATCCATTACTCTAGTTCTGTGCGTAGGATCATAGAAATAAATCTTTGATCCTAAATTGAGTTGAATTATACGCTGAATCGATTCAGTATTAAAGCTGAAAGGATTCAGCAAAAACATAAACTGATAGCTAAGTCGAGTTTTTTAGACTACACCTAGTAAAACAGATTTATTTTCCTCAATGACGGTTTTGCTAAATTTTTTTGAACTTAAAGCTGAAACCATTCAGCTCATTTAAATAACCCTCACACCGATCTGTTAAATTCGGTGCGATGACAAAGAAGCCTTCGATAGGCTAAGGGGCTAAACATGCTGCAACTTTCACCTAAAGATATTCGCTTAGATCAAATGCCATCCAACAAGCAAGAGGCCATTCGTTCTATCGCGGCAGATCTAACAGAAAAAAAACTGGTCGAATCGAACTATGTCCAAGGTATGCTAAACCGTGAAGCACAAAATTCGACGTTCTTAGGTAATGGCATTGCCATTCCACACGGTACCATCGATACCCGTGACTTAGTACAAGAAACCGGTGTGGCAGTTCATCATTTTCCTCATGGGGTCGATTGGGGAGACGGTAACACGGTTTATGTCGCTATTGGAATTGCCGCAAAATCAGATGAACATTTAGGCATTTTAAAACAGTTAACTAAAGTATTGTCTGCTGATGGGGTCGAAGAGAAGCTTAAGCAAGCAAAACAAACCTCAGATATTATTGCTCTACTCAGTGGTGATGTGCAATTCGAAGCAGATTTTGATCCATCGTTAATTCAACTTCTCTTCCCTGCCAGCGATATGCTCCAAATGAGTGCCGTTGCAGGTGGACTCCTTAAAAATACAGGTTGTGCAGACAGCGAGTTTGTCGCCGAACTTGTGACCAAACAACCAACTCATTTAGGTAAAGGCCTTTGGTTAGTCAGTAGTGATAAACAGGTAAAGCGCAGTGGAATGTCTTTTGTTTCAACCGCCAATCACTGCGACTATCAAGGCACGCCGGTAAAAGCATTAATCGCCATTGCCGCGAGTAATGCCTCTCATCACAGTTTGTTAGATAAGATCACACAACTCGTGTTTGTTCAACAACAAGAAAAACTATTACAGGCCGATGCTCAGCAATTAATCGCGCTGTTCACACAAGAAGTCAATACTGTAACGCTCTCACACAGTGAAACCGAGGGTGGCGAAAGTGCGGTATTTAAAATCACCAACACACACGGATTACACGCTCGCCCAGGAGCCATGCTGGTCGCTGAAGCGAAAAAATTCACATCTAACATTAAGGTCTCAAACTTAGATGGGGACGGTAAAGCCGTCAATGCAAAAAGTTTAATGAAAGTGATTGCGCTGGGTGTAAAACACGGCCATCGGTTGCAATTTACTGCAGAAGGCCCAGATGCAGCCCAAGCGCTTGAGTCGATTGGTTTCGCCATTAAATCTGGTCTTGGTGAGCATTAAGGAGCCTGTCATGAGTAATAAAGTGGTCACTATTACCCTAAACCCAGCTTTAGATTTGACTGGCAGTCTAGATTGCTTGCAAGTCGGTTCCGTGAGTTTGGTAAAACAAGGTTCACTTCACCCCGCTGGTAAAGGCGTCAATGTTGCTAAAGTGCTGAGCGATCTCGGGGCTAAGGTTACCGTTACTGGTTTTCTTGGCCTAGATAATCAAGAAATGTTTTGCCAACTTTTTGAACAGATTGGCGCGCAAGATCAATTTATTCGTATTCAAGGGGCAACTCGGATTAATGTCAAATTGGTCGAAAAATCGGGTCAGGTCAGTGATATCAACTTCCCCGGCATTCATGTCAATGAACAAGATATTGCTCACTTTGAACAAACCTTATTCCAACTGGCTGAGGATCACGACTACTTTGTGCTAGCGGGTAGCTTACCTTCTGGTATTTCCCCTCAGCTTTGCGCCACTTGGATAGCAAAATTGTCCTCTTTAGGTAAGAAAGTCCTTTTTGATAGCAGTCGAGATGCTTTAGCCGTTGGCATTAACGCTAAACCTTGGTTAATCAAGCCTAATGATGAGGAATTGGCCCAATTTGTTGGCCGTGAATTACCCAACCCTGAAGCTTGCCGCCTGGCCGCAGAACAATTGGCCGATAAAGGTATTGAGAATATCGTCGTCTCAATGGGGGCCGAAGGCACCATGTGGCTGAATCAAGGGCAATGGTTACATGCTAAACCGCCCAAAATGGAGGTTATTAGTACCGTTGGTGCGGGCGATACCTTAGTCGCTGGCCTGTGCTGGGGCCATATGCAAGCAATGGAAAAAGAATCGCTGATCACTTTCGCTACCGCGCTCTCCGCTCTTGCGGTGACGCAAGTTGGCGTGGGTATACCCAGTGTTGAACACTTAATTTCCCTACAAAAAGAGATCCACCTACAACCCGTTAGTCATAAAACTAACCATTAAGGACAGAAGGTCGAAACTATGAATATTGCCATCATTACCGCATGCCCCAGTGGGGTTGCCAATAGTATTATTGCCGCAGATCTGCTTGAGCAGGCTGCCAAATCATTGAACTGGACGGCAACGGTTGAGTGTCACTCTACTGTATTAGAAACCCATACGTTAACAGAAGCAGAAATTGCACAAGCTGACGTGGTCATTATTGCCACCAATACTCCTATTGATACGACCCGTTTCATTGGTAAAAAAGTCTACCAAAGTGATATTTCTGCCTGTACGAGCGATCCTAAAGCTTACCTGACCATGGCAGTCCAACAAGCCGCAGAGCTTTCAGCTACAGAAGCCACCACTTTCCAATCACTGGCGACAACCAGTCATGCTGCGAAA
>NZ_NBUS01000041.1:369845-375135 GCF_002749895.1 Vibrio fujianensis
TGTTGCAATTACCGCATGCCCAACTGGGGTTGCTCATACCTTTATGGCCGCAGAAGCTCTAGAAGAAGAAGGTAAACGTCGTGGCCATCAAATCAAAGTAGAAACGCGTGGCTCAGTAGGGGCAAAAAATCAGTTAACTGCGCAAGAGATTGCTGAAGCTGACTTAGTGATCATTGCTGCTGATATTGAAGTGCCGTTGGATCGCTTTAATGGTAAAAAAATGTACCGCACCAAAACGGGGCCTGCATTGAAAAAAACCGCAGAAGAAATGGATAAAGCCTTTACAATGGCAACCGTTTATCAGCACTCAAGTAACACAAATAATAATACGACCGAAGAGAAAAAAGGGGTCTATAAACACCTCATGACAGGGGTATCACATATGTTACCCGTGGTGGTTGCTGGTGGCTTGATCATCGCCCTTTCTTTCGTCTTTGGCATCGAAGCGTTCAAAGAGGAAGGCACACTTGCCGCGGCGTTGATGTCTATTGGCGGGGGATCTGCTTTCGCATTAATGATTCCTGTTCTCGCTGGTTATATTGCCTTCTCTATTGCTGACCGCCCAGGTTTAGCACCGGGTTTAATTGGCGGTATGCTAGCAAGTTCAACGGGAGCCGGTTTCTTAGGTGGAATAGCCGCAGGTTTCATCGCAGGTTATTCTGCAAAATGGATTTCCGATCATGTTTCTCTTCCACAATCGATGGAAGCATTAAAACCGATACTGATCATTCCTTTTATTGCTAGCTTGGTCACGGGTTTGGTGATGATTTACATCGTCGGAGGTCCGGTTTCTAGCATTATGTCCGCCATGACAGAGTTTCTAAATAGCATGGGTTCAACTAATGCAATATTGCTTGGTATTATTCTTGGAGCCATGATGTGCTTTGACTTAGGAGGCCCAGTCAATAAAGCAGCCTATACTTTTGGTGTCGGCCTGCTGGCTTCACAAACCTATGCACCGATGGCGGCGATCATGGCGGCGGGTATGGTTCCTGCACTAGGGATGGGATTAGCCACTTTTCTTGCTAAAGACAAATTTGAAGCGGGTGAACGTGAAGCAGGAAAAGCTTCATTTGTACTTGGGCTGTGTTTCATCTCTGAAGGTGCCATTCCTTTTGCTGCGAAAGATCCTATGCGTGTTATTCCTGCCTGTATGGTGGGCGGTGCATTAACCGGTGCATTATCTATGTTATTTGGAGCTAAATTAATGGCACCACACGGCGGCTTATTTGTGTTAATGATTCCAAATGCGATTACACCTGTAATCATGTACTTAGTCGCTATTGCTGCAGGAACTCTAGTAACAGGCGCTGGCTATGCTTTCCTAAAATCTCGCGCAAACAATAAACTTGCCACGACTGCTTAACTTCCTTTATACCCAAACAACTTGGAGTTGCAGGTAGGCGGCAAGTGAGTGACAAATTTGTCTGGAACAAATTTGAACAGCCGTAGACTGGCCTTTGGTGAGAGCCACGGATGGCTCTCATCATCTCCATGAGCATAGACAGGCTATGCGATTGGGGTGAAAGAATGTAGCCAATCCCTCTGCCGCTTCAAGTCGGAAGGGGATATAACTCGTAGCAATGCATTGACGCCTCGCCAGTGAGCGTATTCTCGCTGGCTTTTTCCTTTTATTTTCCGAAAAAACGCCCTAGTGAATCGCAACTCAATGTTTTCAGCCACTTTCTACATTTTCTATTGTTATAAGAATAAATCGCTTTAGAAACAAAAAATCAGTATTGCTCATTTATACGCTTGTCAAACGACTCGGCGCACTAAATTGCGCGTTTATTAAACAATAACTTTGCTGTTTTGCAACCACGTCGACACTATTTTTTCGCATTACCATTATGATAAAAGTAGTTTCCCCAATACAGGAGTGTAGTCATGGCATACCAACATATTTTAGTTGCACTGGACTTGTCTGATGACAGTCAATTACTTATTGATAAAGCAATTTCATTTGCCAAACAACTTAATGCCGATGTTTCTCTGATCCACATTGATGGCGCTATTGGAGAAATCTATCCAGATTTAGTAGATATTCAGGCTAATCCTGATCATCGACCATTAACGGAGCATTCCAATCACCGTCTAAGGGAGCTGCAAAAATATACTAACTTCCCCATCCAACACTTTTATGTCGGAACAGGCGATTTAAGTAATAAGTTAGAAAAGATCATCAATGAGAATGGTTTTGATCTACTCATTTGTGGACATCACCATGACTTTGTTAGTCGACTACTTTCTTATTCTAGAAGCCTGATCAACCACTCTCCTATAGATATATTGGTGGTTCCTATGTAGCGGTTGACCTAATAAATATCCAATTGAGGGGTACGGTAACTTCGGTATCACGTAATCACTAGAGGGAATTGCTCAGATGCCCTTATTACGCATACTCCAAAGGATACATCTTCGATTGGTATTATCTATCGCCCTAACCAGTTTGGTTCGCCTACTCCTGTTGCCGATAAACGGATACTAAAAGTGAGTTTCATCAATCATACGATGCAATCTCCTCAATAGCCGTTTATCAGCAGCTAATACCACCTTAGCTTTAAAGTGGTTTCTACATTTTCTCGTCATAATCTGATCCAATCTTTCTGGGGACAATGAAAACAAAGTAATCATTTAAAGTCATGTTAAAAAATCGACAGCCTCTTCTCAATTTTTGATATATTGCTATCATCATATTATTTTTGTGAGTTAACATGCTGCAACATCAATACAGTGAGTCTGCGTGGACTGGGAAGCAACCAGACTGTTATGAACCAGATTTGTCAAATTTACCTAAATTACCGCTAACACCACCTTGGTTAAAAGAACTTAGTGTAGGACTTAATTGTCTCTATGTTTTGGTTATAATCATGGTAACTCTTTCTATTATTGCTACATTAATTTTACTCTTTAGCTCTGGTTTTTATGTCGACCGTATACTGATTAATTCAATGATGAAACCTCTGGTTATCGCTTGGTTGATTAATCTAATTCTTATCGTTATTACTGTCTTTTTATTCCGAACTCAAAAAAAACATCGAGAGCATTGTGAAATGAAATATGACGATCTTGCTCATAATTTTACACAATCCATGCTGATATATAAATGGGTCTATAATGGCATGAGTATTCCCACTACTACAATGGGTTTTATGGAATTAACTCCGAGCGTTTGGAAGCAACGAGGAATGGCGGATAAATTTGGACGCACGTTTTTTGATTGGAACCATATAAAATTAACCGTTTATGATTATTCGACCACTCGTTTTAAAAAGTGGCTTAAAATATGTAGGAAGGCTAATTTTATCATTTTTCCACTGCTTGGCTGGTCTTATATTATGCAGATGATTCATGAAGATGTATTCCTTCCTCCTTATATTCTGTTACTGGTATTACAAACGTTATTGTTGTTTTCTGGACGTTTTATATACGCTAGAGAAAAGCAGGTAAAACTTTATGAATACAACCGACATACTGGGCAAGTAAGCAAGTTTGATCCATCAGGAAATCAATTATGGAGTTATCCTTTTTCAGAATTTAATATGTATGTGAGATACCAGCCTGGTTCCGGGCAGGCCGATCGCAGCCCTTCCTATATTCCTTATATGATTCATCGCTATTCACCACACTGGAAAGTGGAAGACATTATTAGTTTTAATCCTCCTTGGACAACGCATTCTGACAGGCAAAGTACCAAAGAGTTAATGGATACTTTGATAGCCTTTATGAATGTTACATTACCGTTACCACAGTGTCTTGCGTTGCAGGCGTGCCGACATTTAGATTCAACGACACAGAGATTAGAATCAACTGAAGCTGGCAATAGAATCGATTTTTTATCTATGTCAGATAAAGAATACAAAGACATGCTATTTCAAATTTGGAAGGCGAGGCAAAGTGCTTATTGAGTTGTTTTTGCTATTCCATACCACACGAGTTTCAAAAACAGGCCAGCAACACTTTCTAATCCCATATACTCACCAACGAATTGCTCATTTTGGATAGCCGTAGGTAACTTTTGATGTAATAAACAATCGTTTCGCTCAAGACTATTTTTTAGCAGTGGCTCATTAAAAACGAAGCAGATTCCTGACGATTGATCTTCGTAATGAGTCCACATTCGTTATTTTTCTTCGACATCCTTACCTTTTTCGTCGGTCGCCATATAGAGCATTGCTTTAACTTTTCAATATCTGGTACACAGTCGATAATTACAGGAGTATCACTGGGCAAAAGTCCAAACATTTTTTCTGTCGCGTTGTTAAACTTGTCAAGTGACGAGTATAAGGAGTGCTTCTTTAGTGCTGCAAGTGAATTCAAGTTAACTGTTTGAAATGTGTATAATACCACTTTTGTCCCCAGTGCTTATAACGCCGAGTTAGGTAGTGAGTCACGCAGACCACTGCACTTAACGTATTGTGTCGTATAGACTAAAACTGAAGTAAGTTCAAAATGCCGAGCGTGTGGAATCTGCCTTAAATGCTGGTATGTATTTCCAAAAATTCGACGGAAGGCATTTTGAGCAGATAACCAATAAGGCCAAAGCTAGCAACTATGACCACATCGGCATATTGAGTCTGGAATTTAACGTCTCGCGTCTCTCAAGCTCAAACCAGTAATATTTCTCGTAATACTCTACTCGCTTATCTATGTCCAAAACTTACCTCAATTTCAAAGAATCATAATACCCGCTTAAGGGGTAAGTAATGTACTGAAAAAGCTACCGCATACTATCGTAGTCACGAAACTCATCTCATGCTGAAAATGCTATACATTACGAATCCTTCTTAAGCAGTTTGTTGGTTTTTTCGGACTCGAAATGCTTGAGCAGTTTTTCTACGCTGAATTTAAGTAATAGCTTGTCGATATCAGTAAATTCTCCTTCATTTATGATTATTTCATTTAGTTGATAGCCAGAATCTAACTGGACAAGGTACTTTTTAAAATCGATTTGCTTACTAGTTTCGTTAAAAATTGTTGCTAACTCGGGTTCATTTATAGTGATCGAATCTATCTTCCACTTAAAACCAGTCCGTTTAATCACAAATAGCTCGGTTACATAGTCGAGATCATTTGATAGCTTAAAAAAACTACTTTTCTCAGTCTGTGACAGGTTTAAGCTAACCCTTATCCCTTGATTATTGATAAAAGGAAACCAATAATTTTCTTTTTTGAGATTGATGAAAAAATTGCTACCGTTAAATAAATCAAATCTCTTCAGCAAGCTAACAGTGAAAACAAACATATCTTGATCACAGTGTGAATCGAAGTTTTGGGCGTTATCAGTAAC
>NZ_NBUS01000041.1:375145-378365 GCF_002749895.1 Vibrio fujianensis
ATCTTAATGCATTCGCTTGAGAAGTCTTCCTTTTTAAGCTTGATAAATAATTCCAAATATCTTGTTCATAAACAATCCTTTGAACTTAAACTAGCCAGCCGTAACCTCAAATGCCAACCAAACCAAAACTGCCAAGCGTTGACTGTCCCTCTTAAATGTTAGGTATTTATTGCTGCTGAACGTAAATGAGCCGATTTGTATCAAAACCACGCTCTTTCGACATCTGAACGAACTTCTCAACAATATCACGTTCGACGGTCGGCGTTCTTGAAAGTAACCACAGATATCCTGTATTCGGTCCTGAAACAAACGCATAACTATAGTTTTCACGATCTAACTCAAAAATCACATAGGAACCATAAAATGGGCCAAAAAATGAAACTTTTAGATAGCCGTCTATTGGACTATTCACAAAGTAAGCTTTGCCTTCAGCTTCCTTCCACTCATCTTTATCTTTAGAATAACCACGATTAAGAACCGAAATACCACCATCATTTCGAATACTGTATTCCGCTGTAACCTGACTTAAACCTCTTTCAAATGAGTGATCGAGTCGAGCAATCTCGTACCACTTACCTAAATAATTGTTCAGTTCAAAATCCGATACTGGTTTTACTGATTCGGGCATACCCAAGCAACCATTCAATAAAACCGAGCAAAAAATCAAAAAGATAGCTCTCATGATGCCTCCAAATACCTAACGCCGCGTTAAGTGGTGAACAACGCTACCACTGAACCTAAACCATTATGACGTAAACACTAAAACCGACTTAAACCAAAACTGCCAAGCGTTGTGAATCCGTCTTAAACGCTTTGTTATGGCGCTTTACTCGTAGTGTTGATGACACCATTTTTCCCCAGTTTGTTTCACCCAAAAGCTTTCGAGCCTTAATAGTGCGAAATACGTTGATAATTCCCATACAAATGCCAAATAGAGATGATGAGACAAGATAAGTTACCCAATTTTCTGGCTCTGAATGCCAAAAAAACACCCACATCAACGCCCCCCATAGTAGCCCCATAAATAAACCATGTGTTATGAGTATTTTTGCAGGCGATTGAAAAACTAAAGGTTTTTTAGAAGGGTCTTTGTATTTAGACCAAATAAATGCAGTTGGCTTAGTTAAATCTGCTGGGACACCCTTCTCAATCAAGTGCTTTTGAATAAATTCTGCCTTTTCCATCTTCACCTCACTATACGTACGCCAATTTGAATTATAAGGCTTTAGCACAATTTATCGAGAATGCTGATTGAAGTGCTGCGACTGACTTCAAAGCCTGACTGCGCCATAACGCCCGCTTAAGGGGCTGACAACGCTACTACCAAGTTTCCGCATAACACCGTAATCATCAAAATCAACGCATAATGAAAATGCCGCGCGTTGGAAGTCCCTCTTGAAGCGTTTGTTAGCTTGCGTGCCAAAGTGACACAATAATTGCTTTTTGTATATTTAAACACCATAATAAGGATGTGACATTTTGACACAAAGGAGAACACATTATGGCTACCACTTTACCTCGTATCACTGCGAGAGTTGATGTCGATACACAAAACTTATTAACCAAAGCGGCTGCTCTCGCTGGCATGTCTAGTATTAACTCATTTGTACTCAATGCTGCAATCGAAAAAGCAAAACAAGTGATTGAACGTGAGCAAACACTAAAATTAAGCCAAGCAGACGCCATTTTACTTATGGAAGCTCTCGATAAACCAACAACATTAAATCAAAAGCTTAAAACTGCCGCCGAACGTTATGAGACCAAAAACCAATGATGAAAACGGTATTACTCGATAAAGATAAACACGACAGAAACCGATTCAACTGCGGAATTGATGCGCTTAATAACTATTTGAAAGTCATGGCAAGTCAGCAGGCTAAAAAAGATAATACCCGAACATTTGTTTTAGAGGATGAAAATAATACCTCACTTATCATCGGTTTTTACACTTTAACAATGACACCCATTGACCTAAAAGCATTGCCCGATAAGTTACAGAAAAAGCATCAGTCATCAACGTCTGGCGGACTCATTGCTCGCTTAGCTATCGATGAGCGCTATAAAGGTAAAGGATTTGGCGAGTGGTTACTTATCGATGCTCTACGAAAACTACTAGCCGCTAGTGATAGCGTGGCATTCCCCGTCGTTATTGTTGACGCAAAAGATGGCGCTAAACATTTCTATGAGCGCTATGGTTTTAAAGCGTTTCAAGATGCAGAAAATAAGCTATTTATCACCATTTCAGATATTAGGGCAAGTTTAGGCTAGTATTGCTAGCGTTTAGCAAGCTAACGCCGCATTAAGGGGCAGCCAACGCAAACAACTGCGCTCAAATTAACCAACCGTAACCTTAAATGCTCAACCAAACCAAAACTGCCAAGCGTTGACTGTCCCTCTTGAAGCGTTTGTTAGCCCTTTTTGCCCAGTAAATCAATTAGTAAACTCGAAAACTTTTCTGGATTTTCTTGAGGCAACATGTGAGATTCATTTTCAATAACCACCAATTTTGAGTGTCTTAAAGCTCGTGCATCACTCTGCGTTGCCAGCTTAAATAAGTCTCGTGTTTTATCGCCATGTCCAAATATCAAAGACAGATCGATATTCGATAGACTTTGGGCATCAATCGATGGATGTTCTTGCTGATTTAGTTGCAAAGGCAATGTATAAGCTTGCTTTAACTGTAAACTCTTCACCTCAGTTGGTTGCTTATCGAAGTAACCATGACAATTCCCAGAACCGTCAATCAATGATTCAACAGCTAAACTCAAATTCCCTTGATTTACATGATTAAAAACAGGCTCAAACATTGACTCTGCATCCGCAACCCAAGTTTTCATTTCATCTTCTTGAACACAACCGGGATATCCCGGCTCATACAAAAATACTTTAGACAATGGCAATTGAGACGTTGCTATCATGTTCAATACAACATCTGCACCATAAGACCAACCAACAACATTCACGGGCTTATCTGAATGTTCTGAAACATCCTAAACAAATGTCATTTTCATCTAGACTGCAATGCCTATTACAAGGTGATTTAGGATCTTCACTTTCGGTTTCATTTACATTAACCATAGTTAATATCTCTTTATAAACAATATCTTGTGATAGAAAAAGTTATTGGAATTTGGCCTTACACATAACGCCGCGTTAAGGGGCAGCCAACGCTACTGCCAAGCTTCCGCATAACACCGTAATCACAAAAACCAACGCATAA
>NZ_NBUS01000040.1:0-257 GCF_002749895.1 Vibrio fujianensis
TTATTAAGGCTATTCATGATGAATGATGGTAGTAGTTAAATAGCCTTAATTAGATCATATTTTTATTTAGATTGGTATAACACACATAGGTGATACATATGTATTTGATTAAATTGAGCAATAACCTGTTTTATTCACGCATACCTACCTCTGTAATGTTACAAACTTCTCAAGAAGCGCTTTTCTTTTAATTGAGCATAATTGACTTTACCCGTGATCTTATTCACTAAATGTTGCCATCTAAACCTGTTGAAGTG
>NZ_NBUS01000040.1:267-2564 GCF_002749895.1 Vibrio fujianensis
TGGATTGCGACGATGAAGAAAAATGATTACCGAACTTTTGTCGGTAGTGAATCGGTCGCCAGTTTCCGCGGCTATCACCCCAAAACGGGCGATAAAGTATTTGCCGCGTTTAGCGCCTCACATGTGCCTTATGAAATTGATCGAATTAAAACGAATCACCTCCCATCACTCGCGGAGATGACAGAGAAAGGGATTGATCTCCTCGCAAAGAATAAAGACGGTTTTTTCCTTATGATCGAGGGAGGGCGTATTGACCATGCTTCACACGCCAATGATATTGCCGGCACGATTTTCGATACCCTTGCCTTTGATCAAGCAGTACAAAAAGCGCTCGATTTTTATCACAAAAATCCAGATGACACGTTAGTGATTGTGACCGGCGATCACGAAACGGGTGGTATGGGTATGGGGTTCGGCAAAAATTATTTCATGACTCTCGATAATGTTACCCACACGAAAGAGTCTATCGAAGACAAACTACAAGGCGTCTATCAGGGTAATCGCTCCGCTTTCTACCAACATATTGCCGCGCAATTTGACTTAAGCACACTCAGCGATGAAGAAAAGTCATTGATTGAAACCGCAATGAACGCCGTTGATAAAAAAGCGCCTAACCTCAAAAATCTTTATGGCGGTTATGATCCCGTGGCTATTGCGGTGGCTCATATTACTTCCAAACGTGCTGGGGTTTATTGGACATCTTATGCCCATACCGCAACACAACTGCCTCTCTCTGCTATCGGGGTTCAGGCAGATAAACTAGGAGGCTTTAAAGACAATACCCAAGTGGCACAAACCATCGCAGAGATCATGCAAGTCAATATTGGCTATCAAGGCTAATGAGCAACACCCGATTGAATGCGGAAGCCAACAGCGCTTCCGTTTTCTTATAAGGAGAAATTCATGCGAGGCATCTATCTGGCCGTTACGGTCTTGCTCTGCTTTGTAGTCTACGAGGGTAGCTACGCTAATAAAAACACACAACCCGAACACGTTGCCACCGTGCTTGCCTGTGATAATAGCCAACTCACGGTCATTGGCAGTAACCGTATTGGAACACAAATCTTAACCGTGGAGCTGAAAAAGTATCCTGGAAAATCTTATTCTGCCTTCAATTTACTTACGGGGACATTGGAATACGATGAATTTTATCAGTCGGGAGATACAATTTTAGTCGCCATACAGCACAATCAAAATGGGCAAGTTCACCATATCAAAGCGCTCTCTCATTATCGGCTACCTTATTTGATGATGTTATTTGCATTTTTTGCAATTGCGCTGCTCACTTATGCCCGTCATATTGGGTTACGAGCACTGCTTTCTTTTGTGGGGTCAGTCTTGATTATTTGGCAACTATTAATTCCGGGATTGGTTGCGGGTTATCCTCCAATACTTATCACGACCGCAACACTTATCGCGTTGAGTGCACTGATTATCTTTTCTATCGCAGGTTGGACCAATAAAGGAAAAGCAGCATTTGCAGGAACCCTTATTGGTTTGATGATCACCGCATTACTTTGCCTAGTATGCGGGCAATTACTCAGACTTGATGGAATGGCACAACCCATGGCACAACTTTTACTATTCGAAACGGGTATGCATCTCAATATGCTTGATGTGCTTTATGCGGCCGTTTTAATCGGTGCTAGCGGCGCGGCCATGGATGTAGCGATGGAAATGGCCGCAACGATGGAAGAGCTCAAACTCACCAATCCAGACATGAATAAAAAACAGCTCCTTCGCTCAGGCTTTAGAGTTGGAAATGCAGTAATTGGTACCATGACAACCACCCTATTACTGGCATACTCGGGTGGTTTTTTGACATTATTAATGTTGTTTATTAGCCGAGAAACCAGCTTAATGCAGATTTTCAATATGAAGTTAATCGCCAGTGAAGTCGCAAGAACATTGATAGGAAGCTTATCACTAGTGATAGTAGCACCATTAACAGCTTGCATCGCTAACAGTATGATGTTTCGTACTCAGTTAGACGGACAAGGCAGCGTTTCAGCGATCACTGGACCAATCACAACTTCACTGAAGGAATAAACGATAAAAACGATGACGATAGTTCTAGCAATAGCATCGCCCGCGTTTTTTCATGATTTCAGCCACTTTCACCTTGAACTTCTATTCTTAGCCCCTTATTTATAATGATAAGCGCAAGCGGTGAAAAATAGATAGGATACACCAGCTTTGCTTTGATGATAGATAGAGAAGATCCCGAGTTCTCCTCAATCAGGAGAGGTGAAGATGAATCAATACCCGACAATGCATTTACAAATTACTGAATCAGC
>NZ_NBUS01000040.1:2574-4798 GCF_002749895.1 Vibrio fujianensis
ACCAACAACAAGAGTACTCAATGGCCAGCAGCTATGGCTTTTCCACAGCGCTGTCAAGATGTGATTTTTTCCTTGCCTCAGTCTCCCCTGGCAGTGACCCAACCCGTGCGCTGGGTCATCCAAGTGGACTTAAGAAAATTAGCACAATGGTTAGCGCCAACCATCCATTAATACTCATTCAAGCCACACGGACTGAAAGAAAAAACAAACCCCCCACAGATCAAAATCCATGGGGGGTTTGCTATTCAACTAGGCCGCTTTTACTTTTTTATTGTTTCGTTTACCGCCGTTTTGATCAACGATCAACGCTTGGTGTAACGAACAAATAGCGCTGTTATAATCACTGTCTTCAACGACAAACTGAACGTTGACGTTTCGCATTGAAGAGTGAGCTGCCATAGGATTTACACCAGCTTCGATTAAAGCTTGCATCCCTTTGCCTAATGCAAAATTGGTATTGATTGATGCGCCAATCGCAGAGATTAACGCTACCATTTTTCCAGAAATGGTAGCATTAGGATAACGTTTTTCCGCTTTATACAGCACATGGTTAAGGTTATCGCTCGTGCCACTGAGGTAGTAAGTCATTGAGTTTGCATTCATTTCCTTACCCACCAAATGAACTTTCGCCTCAGCAATGATTTCCATCAATTCGTAACTGGCATTATCGACACTGCCAACCATGCTTTGGTCAAACATATGTAAGGCAAAGACTTTATTACGTCCAGCAATGATCTCAACTTTATTTGCTTCTGGTTGATAGTGGTTAGCAATCAACGTTCCTGCATGCTCTGGCTCAAAGGTATTTTTGACGCGAAGTTCAATGCCTTTATTTCTCAATCCAGCAGCAGCATTGGGGTGAATCGCTTCCATGCCTAAGTTAGCCAGTTGATCGGCGACATCAAAGTTAGTCTGCCCCATCGGACTTACTTTTTCCGGCCCAACGACACGAGGGTCAGCAGAACTTAAGTGATACTCTTTGTGAATAATGGCTTGATCGGCCTCGGTCAATACCGCAATCCGGCTAAAGGTCATTTCACTGTAACCACGATCATAGGTTTTCATCAGCCCTTCGTCACAATAAGCATAACCTGTCACAATAGGCAGCTCTGTCGTGACATCAATATCGGCAAAAGCACGCTCAATGACTTCATCAAGCTTGCCTCGCGTCTCTTCATTCCATCCTGACAAATCCACAAATCGGGCATTAATACCCAGCGCTTTTAATTTTAGAGCCGTATTATAGGCGCTGTGCGCTTCCCCAATCGAAGAGAGGAATTCTCTAATCTGCGGTAAATAATGGCGTAGAGAAAACTGTCCATACTGGCAAGTTTGCAAAATATTATTTACACAATTGACCGCTTCTGAGATACGTGAACGGATAAACTTATCGGCCCGCATCCGGCTCATTGGATCGGCAAATAAATTTTCATTGATCATCAGCATGCGCTGTTCAAGCTCATACATGGTTTCTTGCCAGCCTTCATCACGCTTAGCAATCATCTGATAAATGCCTGGTTTACCCGTACGTTTACATTCGAGTAAGGCATCGGTCATCCCTGAATAAGCTGAAACCACAAATACTCGACCATAAGGATTGTTCGGTTTCAGTAAAATATTATCGAGGACTGCATCAAATGCAGACATCGAAGTACCACCGATTTTTTCTACGGTGTAAGACATGGGGTCTCCTTGTATTAAATACGGATTGATGTTATTCGATGATGGGATAGACGCCATCTTCATCATGGACTTCAGCACCAGTCAACGGTGGGTTGAAGACACACGCCATCACCATATCCGCCCCTTTATAAGCACGTAAGTAATGTTCATCATGCTTATCAAGAATATATAACGTACCTGGTTTGATCGGATACGTTTCTCCGCCAACCACTTCAATTTCCCCTTCCCCGGAAACGCAATACACGGATTCTAAGTGATTTTTATAGTGGATATGTGTCTCGGTACCTTGGTAAATATTTGTAATATGAAATGAAAAACCCATCTTGTCGTCTTTGAGTAACATACGAACGCTTTCCCACGTTTTTGCCACCACACGACGTTCACTTTGACGACACTCTTCTAATGTTCTAACAATCATGATTTTTCCTTAAGACGCTTTTTGAATAAAATTGGGGACCACATTTTCAACCGCTTGTTGGAAAATATTTAGACCTTGTTCTAGCTCATCTTCACTGATTGTTAGTGGGCAGAAAAATTTCAC
>NZ_NBUS01000040.1:4808-12227 GCF_002749895.1 Vibrio fujianensis
ACTTCATCATCAGGGCCTGCTGTTTCAATCACCATACCAAGACGAAAACACTCACGAGCCACTTTGTTGGAAATCTCGCCATTTTGACACTCAATGCCTTGCATCAAGCCTCGTCCTTTTAAACGAGTAAATAGGCTTGGGAAGCGACGAAGCGATTGTTGAATCACATTTGTCACTTGTTCAGCACGCGCTTTGATATGGTGCTCGAACTCATCATTCGCCCAATAGGTTTCCAGCGCTTTAGTCGCTGTCACAAATGCATGATTATTGCCACGGAAGGTGCCGTTATGCTCACCCGGTTTCCACGCATCTAGCTCGGGTTTAAATAGAACAATTGCCATCGGTAAGCCATATCCGCCGATTGACTTTGACAGAGTGACAATGTCTGGCTTAATGCCTGCCGGTTCAAAACTAAAGAAGGTTCCGGTACGGCCACACCCAGCCTGAATGTCATCGACAATCATTAAAATGCCATGTGTCTTACATATTTTGGCTAATTTTTGTAACCAACTCTTGGAGGCGGCATTCAGTCCACCTTCACCTTGTACGGTTTCTAGCAACACAGCGGCTGGTTTATCTAATCCCGAAGAGTGATCATTTAGCATTGTTTCAAACAAAGCTAAGCCATCAATATCGGCATAGCCATCATAAGGTAAGCGCGTCACACCTGATAACCCCAAACTGGCACCACCACGGTGATGTTGATTGCCTGTCGCCGCTAATGCACCATAGGTACAACCATGGAAGCCATTGGTGAATGCAACAATGTTAGTACGTCCAGTGACCTTTCGGGCCAGCTTCATGGCAGCTTCGACCGCGTTAGTTCCGGTTGGCCCAGTAAACTGAACTTTATAGTCCAAGCCTCGTGGCGAGAAAATCAGGTTTTGCAGTGCTTGTAAAAAGCCTGCTTTCGCCTCTGAGTGCATATCTAAGCCATGCGTAATACCGTCTTTATCAATATAATCAAGCAATGCCTGTTTAAAGATGGCGTTATTGTGGCCATAGTTCAGCGAGCCTGCTCCCGCTAGAAAATCTAAATAGGCATCACCATCTTTGGTATATAGCCAGCTTCCTTTTGCCGTAGAAAATACGACTGGAAAATTATTGGCGTAAGATTGAACGTTTGATTCTTTCTTTTTAAAGATATCCATAGCGATGGGATTTATCCTTGTTGGTTAGTTCGTGAATGTAGCGGAATGCGATATAAATATTCAGTATCATGCTCACCATGAAAATGGCGGGTTTCATCAAGAAACGTTGATACTTCACCGCGTTCGCCATGTGCTCGGTCAAGTTTCTTAAATAGGCTCCAAGAACCTTGATTGTCACGGGTAATGGTGGTTTCCAACACAGTAATGTCACGTAGATCATCACGAGTTAGTAGTTCGTTCAGCATATGGAAAGCCAGACCCATACCACGAGCGGTTTGACTCACGGCGACTTGCCAAATGAAGAGTTCATTCGACTTATCCGGCTTGCGATAGGCTGATACAAAACCCACCATCTCTTCGTTACGTTCAGCAACCACACACGTATTGTGAAAGTGTATCGATTGCAAAAAGTTGCAGTAAGCGGAGTTCTCATCCAGCGGCGAACACTGCGCGATAAGATCATGCACACGCTTTCCATCTGTTCGGTTTGGAGTACGAAACGTCCACTCGTCCTGAGTGTTTTGCATAATTTCTGGGTATGCAACCCAAGGTGATGCTGTCATCATTGTTTGCCACATATTCAATTAGAACTCTAAACAAATTCCTTTTATAAACTAACAGCTGAAAGGATAATTTCAACCCTTTATTGATCACGAAAACCGAAAGATAACATGTAAGAATCTGTTTTTATTAAACAAAAAAATATGAAAAAAAATAAATCAGAGAAGAGAAATGATTAGATGTGTAAATGTAATGACAATTATATGAATGAGAAATGACAAATTTATGATGTAACAAAGATCAGGCTTTGCTAGAGTCTGTTGACCCTAACAAGCAGAGACCTGTATATCCCTTTCTTACTTGAAGATCTGACTTGAAGATGTAGCGGTATTGGTATTGGCTACGTTCGTTTACCCCAATCACATAGGCGATCTATGTCCATGGAATAAACTCACTTACCGCTTATCTACCACTGCAAGTCGCTTAGGTATCGTCATTATGAATCCGTAAAAAGAGAGGAAAAACAGATCACCGTACTCAGCCAGAAAAATTTAGCCTGCTGAGTATGATGTAAGAAATACCGTTATTTTTGGCCAAGCCCCATCAGCACGCTTTTAAGGCCTTGAGGTGTCTGAATATCAAAAGCATAAGACACATCGATGCGAGCAAAACCAGATTGAGTTAAAACATTAACTATCTCTGTTTCACTGAGCCCATATGCTAAATTGCCATGATCAGATAACCAATCCCACACTATAAACTGGCCACCTTCATCTAACAGGGTGTAGGCGATATCGGCAGCTTCTTGAAAGTTAGAGATGTAGCCGCAAACAGCAGCGGCAAGCACCAGGTCAAATTGTTTACGAAAAGCCGGATGTTGGGCAACCAGCCCACGACTTAAGTGATCAACCACAGGTTCAACATTAACGAGTTCTTTTTTATCCAGCTCTTCGATCATGGCTTCAGATTTATCCAACGCCACAATATCTTTACACAAAGGGGAGAGATATTGGCTGAGTAACCCAGTACCACAACCGAAATCAAGTATATGCTTACCATCAAATACGGTTATTGTTTGTAGCTGCTGAAAAACATGATAAGAAAAATCAAGGTTGATTGGATCATTTTCCCAATTTGCTGCGTAGTTGTCCCAGTCGTGTACCATCATGGTCTCCGTATTACTTCTTGTAGTTGGGCAATGTGCCAAGATTAAACCAAAATAGCGTAAATTTCATAGCGTTTAAGTACAATTTTCATCAAGAAAATAGGATTTTAACGAAGATAGTGTCAAAATCTTCGGCCTAACCCTGATCGTCACTTTTCATTTATTGAGAATGCAATGAATCTGTCACAAATAGAAGCATTTTGTACTATCGCGGATACAGGTTCAGTATCCGAAGCCGCTCGTCAGTTGGAATGCAACCGAACTAAACTCAGCATGGCCATTAAGGCTCTGGAAAATGAACTAAAGGTTGAGTTATTTATACGCAGCGGAAACCAAGTTTCTTTATCGGAAGCCGGAAAAGCGATTTATAAGGACTGCCAAAGTTTACTCATCACCGCGACTCGGATTAAACATACCTGCTCCCAGGTTTCCGATGAATTTGCCGCAGAAATGTGGATTGCTCGAGATGACTCATTACCGGAGATACTTTGGCAAGATCTTGCTCACTCTTTAAATAAATTATTTCCTAATACCTCATTTAATATTGTACTTGCATCCAGCGGTGACTTAGCCAACTTAGTCGCGACGCAGCAAGTTGATTTCGCATGTGGGGTTGATTATGAACGTTTAGATGATCCCCGAATTCGTTATCAACCATTAGGAAAAATTCGGATGATGTCAGTGTGTAGTGTCCACCACCCATTGACAAAACTAAAGCCTGTTACTGATGAAGATTTACGAAAATCAATGCAAGCCGTGATGGTCTATCTTAATGAGCAAGATAACTCTAATTTAGAACCGTTTTCTCGTCGTTATATCGGTTTTTCAAGTTTTGAATATATGCTAGGCACCATTTTGACAGAAAGTGCCTGGGGTGTATTACCTGAACCACTGATTCGCCATCATTTACGCGAACAACGATTAACTGTCATCCGTCATACTTATGGACTAACTCAAGAAGATTATTGCATGTTTACGACCACAGGTGGAGCGGAGAACCCAGCCATGCTTTGGCTTGCTGATAAGCTCAGCGATTATTTATTTGATTTTTAAATCGGTAATAGCAGCCAGCGACAAAATAAATGACGCTAGAAAGTTCATCTAATCTATTGTTATATAATGATATTTGATAAACCTTCCCTCTCTCAGCCTCAGTGAGTAGTAAATAACCATTGTATTAACCCTAGTTTGGGCCACAATAGCTATAGTTTTTTATTGGAATAGTGTGTTATGTGTGCCCGAACAAGTTTAAATGAAAATCGTGTATTGACTTTCTCAGCCCTTATTGCCTCTATATTTGCAGGTGGCGGCCTTATTGTTGGTTTACTTGTAGGTTCATTAGTTATTGTTTTTGATGGTGTCTATTCTTTAATCAGTTTACTGTTAACATTATTGTCGCTCATCGCAGCTCGCTCTATTCGAAAACCCTCAGACCATCAATTTCCATTTGGACGAGCATTATTTGAACCGGCGGTGATAGCTATAAAGGGAATCGTGATCTTAATGCTTGTATCCTATTCCTTATATTCGGCGGTCAGCTCCTTGCTCACTGGTGGACGAGAAGTTGATCCATCGATTGCGACCTTATTTGGTGCGATTAATGTCATCGGTTGTGGCTTCGCTTGGTGGTATATGGCCAAGCTAAGCAAACGGTACGCTTCTGGCTTAATCTCCGCAGAAGTCAAACAATGGCAAATGGATACACTACTAAGTGTTGCGGTTACAGCTGGTTTCATTGTTGCGTTAGGCGTAAGTATTTCTCCTTTCGCTCACTATGCTGTTTATGCCGATCCTTTAATGATGCTTGCTATGTCCTTTTATTTCTTAAAAGTACCATATGGGATGGTTAAATCAGCATTACGAGAAATTTTTCTCATGGCTCCTAGCAAGGAGCTTTGTAAAACCGTAGATCAAAGCGTCATCGCTGCAGGCAAAGAATCAGAACAGGATATTGAATTAGCCGGACTGACTAAAGTAGGCCCCGAACTATGGGTCGATATTGATCTTTATCCAGAAGAGGACTGCGGTGTTATTCTTGTTGAAGATATTGAACACACGCGTCGTACGCTTGAAAAGCGTTTATCAAATTTACCGCTGAAATTGCAAATTACCGTCAATGTCACTCGTTAACTGCATAAACCCGCTCATAGCGGGTTTATTTTTAATATTGAGCGGTTACCTCAGGACAACAACAAAAACCGCATTGAAATCACTGGTGTAAAGCCTAAAATAAAGAAACCCCACTAAGCTTACGCCTAGTGGGGTTCTATTCTTGCTCGCAGCAATCCGGCTACTGATAGGTGCTCCCTGCATCTATTCCTTGATAGTCAGCTAAATCCTTTAGCACAATCCCTTTCATCGCCTTCCTAGCGGTGTCCTGTTCCTGTCGTCCTGACAGCATTTTTCCTTATTCCATTAAGATCTGCATTAACCTTCCGTAATAACCATCCTCGTTAGTCGCTTCCAGCTAATGTTGTTCGCTTTCCATGCCGATAATTCATCCTGAATTATCGAATCTTCTTCCTGAAGATGACCAATCCTTGGGCCTTTCCTGTTCCGTGTCTGCTTCCTGCCGACAATTAAACGTTACGTTATCCTAATTTTTCTGCAAGTTAGCGAAAAAATAAAATGACGAAACCTTAAAATAAGCCAAAAAAAATAACATTTAAAACAATCAGTTAAATAACAAACAGTTCATTTCCATTGCTATCAACCACCAATTTCTTACACAATATGTAAGAGATCTCGCACAATATAAATCCTATAATAACCTTTTGTCATTTTTATGATCCACAAGAAACCTTGGTGGAGATCTCATTTCTATGCCCTCACCTATACCCAAACCACTTGGAGTTGCAGGTAGGAAGGGGATATCATAATAAAAAGAGTATTCGAATTAGCCACACTAAATTTCTCTAGACTCTATGAATAAAAATACGGATCATGAGCACTTCAGTTACCGATCACATTGCGATTGACTCTTTGTTAAGGAAACCACACCATGATTTCAAAATGGGCACAACGCTTTTACCAAATGGCAGAATTAGTCGGCTCTTGGAGTAAAGACCCATCCACTCAAGTCGGTGCCGTCATAACTAAAAATAATCGTATCGTGTCTGTTGGCTTTAATGGCTATCCACACGGCATTTCAGACAGTGCGAATACCGATGATCGCGATATGAAGTATTTAAAAACCTTACATGCAGAAGAAAATGCTATTTTATTTGCTAAGCGTGATTTAGATGGCTGTGAAATCTATGTCACCCATTTTCCATGCCCGAATTGTGCCGCTAAAATTATCCAAACAGGTATTTCTGCGGTTCATTGCCCGGAGCAATCTGAGGATTTTCTCTCTCGTTGGGGAGATAAAATTAAGGTCAGCCAAGATATGTTTTTGCAAGCGGGGGTTAAAGTAAATTGGTTGCCCATTAAAGAGCTTAAACCGATTAGTGACATCCACACCTCTCAAGTTTAATGTGATTATTAAACACCACATTGAGTTTGTACGCTCAATGTGGTTACCTTTTAATCTCGTGCAGTCATTTTATCGAAGTTCTCCTACTCCGTCGCTTTCTTTTTTACCTCCGTTTGAGTCTCAGTCATTCCTTCAACTTGATTTCTGGTAACTTTCTCAACAAGTCAAAACTTGTATTTTTTTTCATCTATTTGTTTACCTTTTCAGATTAAAAACAAATTCAAATCACACTTTTGTTGAAATAATGCATTCATATTTCACTGATTCATAAGATATGACACGTTATTAATACGAAATAAGTCTCTTTTATTAACGTTGTCAATCCCGTCATATTAGCCATTCTCCCCCATATCCACTATATATTACATAAAAATAAGCGAAAAATAGGGTTATTAATTTCCCTAGCAGAATAACTGATAGGAGATTACAATGCCGACACATAAAAATAACAAATAACAAATAACTCGATATCAAACACAATAGAGATTGTCTCTCTTAATTGTTCAAATGAGTTGATGTTGTGATCGGTGTAAACCGGCTATTTTCAATATGAAATCACCAAGGTTCAAGTGAAAAGCAATCTCTCCAGCAACGTGGCAACTCAAGCAAGAGAGAACAAATGTTTCTCATGTTCATACGTTATAGCAATGAACATAGTGCTCAACAAAACGTGAAAGGTCCCCAAGTGAAAATAAGTCCAGAAAAATATCTTTTAGACTGGCAAGTCAGCCAAACAATTGCTGAATCTATGCCGCCTCTAATTGGCCAACTCTATCGCCAGCAAGGCGTTGAAATTCTACTCTTTGGTAAAACGCTGGTTAATGCGACAACCATTGATATTATTAAAACTCACCGAGTCGCACGACGCTATATCGGGGCGTCTTTAGCACTTGAGCAAAGCATGCCACTTTTAGAATCCCTTGCTAGAATGACCGTTTCGCCTTGCCGAATCGATCTTGGCCAACTCGCCCATCAATACTGGCAACAGCATGATGATCAACATGCGTTACAAGATTATTTACAGACCACACTTCGAGAAGTATTAAATGGCGAAACAATCCATCAGCCTAAAACCGTGGTTTTATATGGTTTTGGCCGTATTGGCCGATTACTGGCTCCCCTACTGA
>NZ_NBUS01000040.1:12237-20332 GCF_002749895.1 Vibrio fujianensis
CCACTTCGCTTGGGAGCCATTGTGGTTCGAGGAGGCAAAGATGGCGATCTTGATAAACGTGCAAGTTTATTAAGACGAGACTCAGTACACGGTCAATTTAATGGTAGCATTATCGTTGATCATGAACGAAATGCCCTAATTGCCAATGGTAATTTCATTCAAGTGATCTACGCCAACTCTCCTCAGGAGGTCGACTATACCCAATTTGATATTCAAAATGCCCTTATCGTTGATAATACTGGCGTTTGGCGTGATCGCGAAGGGTTAAGCCGTCATCTTGCCTCCCCAGGAGCCAGTAAAGTCTTACTCACCGCCCCAGGCAAAGGCGATATTAAAAATGTGGTGTTTGGGGTTAATGAAACGATTATCCAACCCAGTGATAACATCATTTCAGCCGCCAGTTGCACAACCAATGCTATTACGCCGATTTTAAAAGCGATAAATGACCAGTATGGTATCGTTTCAGGCCACATTGAGACCGTTCATTCCTACACGAACGATCAAAATCTTATTGATAACTTCCACAAGGGGCAGCGTCGCGGTCGTTCAGCTTCACTCAATATGGTCTTAACTTCAACGGGAGCGGCAAAAGCGGTGGCAAAAGCACTCCCAGAACTCTCAGGTAAATTAACCGGAAATTCGATTCGCGTTCCAACACCGAATGTTTCAATGGTGGTCGCAAACCTCAATCTGCGAAAAGAAACCAACAAAGAGGAATTAAACGAATATCTACGCGGTATTGCGATTCATTCTCCTTTGTCGGCGCAAGTTGATTACAGTGATTCAACCGAAATTGTCTCAACTGATTTGGTAGGTTCTCGCCATGCTGGAGTTGTCGATGGAGCCGCTACCATTGCCCAAGGTAACCGCTGCGTTGTTTATGTATGGTATGACAACGAATTTGGTTATAGCTGCCAAGTGATTCATTGTATGGAGCAAATGATGGGGGTTCGCTATACAACTTACCCGATGCAGTGAAACCATGAACTGCACAGCATAATAAAAATAAATCCGCATGGGCTGAGTGACGCTATACTCAGATCTGACGGGAATTCCCCCAAATTTGCCGCCATTATTGCTGATATTGGCGGCTTTTTTTAAGATTCATTAACGCCTCATCAGCCGACAAAAATTATCGCCGCCTTCGTTGTCTATCTTCATCGTATGCTGTATCGGTGCTCATAAAGTTTGGTTATCTCTATGTCACACCATTATATTTATCCTCAAACAACTTAGAGTTGTTTGAGGATAAATATAATTCGCCTGAATGTATTTTCTTAGAAAATGATATCACAATAAAAAACAATCTCATGAATACAACAATGGTTATTCCTTTATTGAAATAACTAGATTGCAATCTTGAAAAACAATCAAATAGATCTCTCTATCTATATGTGTATAATTCAGTAATTCTAGATCATAGTAATTATTCATGGTTTTTAGTTTGCGTTTACAATTAGCCAAGGCAGCATCTTGCCATAATAAAAGACACCGTATAAAAGAGCTTAGTAAGTTTATACTCCGCTCTTATATCTATGCTTCCCATTTCCAGCAAATGGTGAAATTATTTATCAATCACGACAGAAAATACCTTTTCATTCGCCAACCTAATTATTTAATGAAATGTATGATTCCTTTTTTACATGTTGGCATGAATAAGAATCAGATTATTCAACTACTCGATGACCACCATTCTTGGTTAGAACATCGATTTCAGCGTCTAGCCATTGAGAAAATTCATACAGAAAAATTATATTTAGCGGAAATACCTATCGGAGACGATAGGTATCCATTAACACTCAGCTTTGATGGAAAAATACGAAAAGAGGGTGAACTAGCACTATCACTTGAAAATGCCAGTGGGGATGCATATTACACCCTAGGATTTACTTTTCAAAACAATAAAATATTGATTGGATGTATACAAGGTACAACGAATGATAACGGCTTTAGCCGACTATTTACCAAAGCGGTGTTCGGGTTAAGACCTAAATCATTTATGGTAGAAGCATTGCAAATTATTGCTCAACATCTAGCTATTGAACATATTTATGCTATAAAAAATTCAGCCCATATCTATAATGCCAAACGGTACAACAAGAAAATAAATTTAAATTACGATCAATTGTGGCAAGAACATGATGGTACTGAACATGACCAATGGTTCTATGCGTTACCAATTGAATCTAAAAGAAAAGCAATGGAAGAAATCAAACGCCCTAAAAGAAAAATGTATCGAGAAAGATATCTGTGGCTTGATCAATTTAAGGATGAAATGATTCATTCACTGCAACCGTGTTTATTATGCTCTTAATCCTGATTTTTAGATCGATACAATGTCAAGGCCTCTGCCTTGTCTAAAGAAACCACAAACTGCGGCAAAAATCAGCTTGAAAGGTAAACAAGCCCTAGTGAGTTTAAATATATGTATTGATTTTTTATTCCTCTTCGATACGTTATGATGATGGCTCATAACGTATCGGAGTAAGGATTATGTATCGATTTTTAGTCACCACACTCACACTGGTATGTGGGCTTTTCGCTTTGATTTTCAGTTTGTTATTGGCGATTCCACTAATGATCGTTGCGCTTATCACGGGTAAACGCTTAGAAAAACAATTAAAACGCCGTCCATTCCATCAAGCAAAAAATAATGAAAACAGTGATGTGATCGAAGGAGAGTTCGAAGAAGTCTCACGCCGAGATCAACACTCTGATCGCCAAAGCGATGAGGACCAATCCAGATAAGCGATCAATCACTACGGCCCTCGCTCGTAATTTATCCAGCAATTTCGGACTAGAAAGCAATAACGTAATCAGGCTGTACCAAAGCCCATCAATGATAAATGGTGTGACGATGATAATGATTTTACTGACTAGCTCACTGCTTTGCGAAACAAACTGACTAAAAAGTGCGATAAAAAATAAGGCAATTTTGGGGTTAAGCAGAGAAATCAATAACCCTTCTTTAGCCGACTGAATTATGCTCACCGACTCACCGGATTCGAGTTTTGCCGCTACCCCACCTTCCGAACGTAATGCATTAATACCTAAGTAGGCTAAATATCCCCCACCTGCGTAGCTAATCAAACTAAAAAGTAGTGGAGAGCGCTGTAGTACTACAGCAAGGCCGACAAGAGTAATAAACGCATATCCTCCGATCCCCAGCGCATGAGCCCAGGCTGTTGCTAACCCATTTTTACGCCCACCTGCTAAGCTATGTTTTGCCACCATAGCCAGACTTGGCCCTGGAGACATTGCTCCTAAAATAGAAACACTTAATAAAGAAAACCACACTGTTAACGTCATTTCGATAACCTTTACTGATAAAAATTTCCCATCACTTATGGTGACGTTAGATGTTCGGCCAATTGCAACCGGTATTTTACCTAATGCACATTACTGAGCTTAAGGGTATGCTTAGCGAAAAGACCGCCCTTTATAAGGACAGGTGATGATTTCACGATAGGAAACAACACGGTGCAACAACTGAATAAGGATATCACTTTATTGTCTGGTATCGGACAACTTTCCACAACGCTAATGGGAACCGGGTTATTTATGATCCCCGCGATTGCAGCAGGAATAGCGGGAAAATATTCTTTATGGGCGTGGCTTATTTTATTTATCGCGATTTGCCCCATCGCTCTCACTTTTGCTGCATTAGGCAAACGCTACCCTAACGCAGGGGGCACAGCCTACTTTGTGCGTAAAGCCTTTAATGCTCGCTTAGAGCGTGCCGTTGCATGGCTATTTGTCAGTGTTATTCCTGTTGGCGTTCCAGCTGCCGTTGCCCTTGCCGCTGGATTTTTGCAAGCATTGTTACCCGCACCGTTAGCCAACCCCGTTTTTTGCCAAGCGCTGACCATCGCACTGTTAATCGGGGTTAATCTTGCCGGCACAAAATCATCAGGACGCCTGCAAACGGGGATCGCATTAAGTATTTTCGCTCTCGTAGCCAGTTTTTTCTGGGTAGGCGAAGTCACGACACAAGACTTAATCATGCCAGCATTAACTCACGATTCTCTTTGGTCAATCGGGGCCGCTTTAGGTGTCATGTTTTGGTGTTTTGTGGGCATAGAAGCTTTTGCTCATATGGGCGAAGAATTTAAAAACCCGCAGCGTGATTTTCCAATTGCCATTTTGGTCGGCTGTTTTGTTGCAGGAGCCACCTATTGGGCTTGTTCTGCCGTTATTTTAAAATTTGGAGCCTACGGGAGCCCTGAGTTTGACAGTGCTTCCATTCCATGGTTAAGCGATCAACTATTTGGCTCCCAATTAGCTGCCGTCATTAGCCTAATTGGATTCTTAGCTTGCTTTGCCAGTATTAACCTTTATACCCAGAGTTTATCGCGTATGGTCTGGGCACAAGCCCGAGAATACCGTCCGAAAAGCGCAATTGCTCGGCTATCCATTCGTGGCGTTCCAGCCAATGCGACTTGGGTTGTGGGCTTTATTTTGCTTATCTCGTGTATTTTAGGAGAGCTATCAGGTATTGATCTTGAGTTTTTCCTGAAATTGGCCAACGGAATTTTTATTTTGGTTTACCTACTGGCAATGTTTGCCGCCTGTAAACTGTTAAGTGGATTTGCCAAACTACTAGCAACGATTGCCTTATTTTTATGCAGCGCGGTATTTCTCTGTTTAGGCTGGTCGATGCTCTATGCATTAGGCATTTTCCTTCTCCTCGTTTTTCCTTGGAAAAAGGCGGAGAAAACCCCTTCTCCTGTTGCCTAAACTGATAAAAAGGCTCTCAAATACACCCGAGGGCCTTGATGACTTTGTTAAACATCGAGTGTTTTTTGATGGGCCAACACCCTATCAATATCCGCCGCACAATGGCGCTCTGGTAGCTGCTCCCAACGCTCACCCCAAGCACGGTTTACGATACGACCTCGTTGTACTGCGTGACGTTTTGCCATCTGATTCGCCCAACGTTGCACGTGTTGATAGCTTTGTACGTCGAGAAACTCAGCGGCATCATAGGCGTGGCCCAACACTAGGTTGCCGTACCAAGGCCAAATGGCGATATCAGCAATGGTATATTCGTCACCAGCAATGTAACGATGTCTGGCCAATTGCTTATCCAATACATCCAACTGGCGTTTTACTTCCATTGCAAAACGATTAATCGGATACTCAAATTTTTCTGGTGCATACGCATAAAAATGACCAAACCCACCCCCAAGGTAAGGCGCACTACCTTGTAACCAAAATAGCCAATTCATCACTTCCGTTTTCGCGACCCAAGCCTTTGGCAGAAAATAACCAAATTTTTCAGCGAGATAAAGTAAAATATTTCCTGATTCAAACACGCGTATCGGCTCAGGTGTAGATTGATCGACCAGCGCAGGAATTTTGGAATTGGGGTTAATCTCCACAAACCCCGAACCAAATTGATCACCCTCTCCAATTTTGATCAAAAAAGCATCATATTCAGCATCAGCTACGTCTAAAGCAAGTAACTCCTCTAGCATGATCGTTACTTTTTGCCCATTTGGTGTTCCCATCGAATAGAGCTGAATGGGATGCTCTCCTCTAGGTAACACTTGCTCAAATCGAGCGCCTGAATCTGGGCGATTAATACTGGCCCATTGACCACCATTATCCTGGTCTATCGTCCACACTTTTGGGGGTACATACTCGTTAGCCATGCTGATTTCCTTTTGATGAAAAGTCTTGTCGAATATGAGAACTTGGTTGCTAAAAACCGTCTCTACAAGAAATAAGTGTAGCTATTTGTTCCACTCCGTGTATAGTGAATCTCGGCTCTTAAGAAGAGCTGTTAATGCGATATTAAGTGTAAGTTTTTTCTCAGAAAACCATCGAACCTTTTCGTTTAGTGCCTGTGCAAGTTTACCTTCATCTACCGTTTAATAGCTTATCTATCGGCCACTTATTGTTTAGTGTCATTAAAATATAGAGGTAACTATGTCAGCTAAAGTGACAGGTTCAGTAAAATGGTTCAACGAAACTAAAGGTTTCGGCTTTCTAACTCCAGATAACGGCGGAAGCGATGTGTTTGTACACTTCAATTCTATCGTTTCAGACGGTTTCAAAACTCTTGCTGAAGGCCAAAAAGTAAGCTTCAGCGTAGAGCAGGGCAAAAAAGGCCCTCAAGCAGAACAAGTTGTGGTTCTGTAAATAGAATCATGAATAGCGCGATAATTTATCGCGCTATTTCTTTGTCTCTGCTTGTTTAACCCTTCATTGGTTCCGCGCTATCCTTCTTTTTGATCCGTCAAACAAATTCCCATCCAGTGACACCGAAACTTTCAACCGCCTTAATTGGAGGTCATACGACATTTTGCTTTACACATTATGTGGGATGCTGCTAATAAACACGCTATTTGACTAGCATTTATATCGTATTAGTGTACTAATAAATGATGTTTAATTTTAATTGATGATGACTTATGGCTAAAATCCCGAAAAAAGTAAAAAATCCACCAGCACAAAATACCAGTAGTGAAAAAATACCCTTAACGCAGCACCAGACACGTAAAAGAATTGAAGATATTTTAGAGCAACGAGAATTCGATAAGCAGTACGGTGCGTAACTCAATCACGTATGGTTTACTGCCTTTTAGTGTGTTTATCCTTTATTCAGCATACTGAAAGGCGTCTATCACGATTTGGCTTGCTTTTGCTCCCCATCTAACCTCCGCTCTAAATCCGCTCATTTTTCAACCAATTCGCTTTAAATTACGACCCTTTTACTGATTTATTGACGTAATATTTTGTGCCCTGCAGCACATTTGTATACCATACCTCTCCCCGAAAATATCTACACACAGGGAGAGATTGATGACTCCACAAGCTCGTATCACGCAACAAGCTCATCGAGAGGCACTCACAGCCATTGTCTTAGCACTTTGTTACTTGCTCTGGTGGTATGTCTCTGCTTATGGATTTTCTGCTCCTCAACAAGACACAACGATGCCAACGCTTTACTGGGGGCTACCGCTTTGGTTTTTACTCTCTTGTATTATCGGCCCGATTCTGTTTACGGTTTTATGTGCTGCCATGGTCAAGATCTTTTACCGTGATATTCCACTCGACCCGATGGCGCGTGATACCCATGAATAACGTATTGATCATCCCTTTAGTGGTCTACCTTATCGGGGTATTTGCTATTGCTTTTTTTACCCGCCGTCATCAGGCTAACGGTAATTTTCTTAATGAATATTTTCTAGGTAGTCGTAGTATGGGCGGGTTTGTTTTAGCCATGACATTAGCTGCTACCTATGCAAGTGCCAGCAGCTTTATTGGTGGGCCCGGTGCGGCTTATAAAATGGGGTTAGGCTGGGTATTACTGGCAATGATTCAGTTGCCCGCAACATGGCTAACACTCGGTGTATTGGGAAAAAAGTTTGCCATAGAAGCTCGTCGACATAATGCCGTCACACTCAATGATATGCTATATGCGCGATTTAAAAGCCGACCCGTCGTCATTCTTGCCTCACTGGCCTTATTGCTAGCTTTCTTTGGCACCATGGTGGTTCAATTCGTTGGAGGGGCGCGCTTATTACAAACGGTTACGGGGCTCTCATATCAGCATGGATTATTCATTTTTGCTGCTACTGTAGGGCTGTATACCACCATTGGTGGTTTTCGGGCCGTGGTATTAACCGATACCATCCAAGGCATCATGATGCTAATTGGCACGATTATCTTGCTGGCTGGCGTCATTCATGCTGGCGGGAGCTTGGGAGACCTAGTCACCGAACTGCATCGTATTGACCCAGCATTAGTCACGCCCTATGGCCCAGACCACTTTCTTAGCCAACCGTTTATGCTCAGCTTTTGGGTGTTGGTCTGTTTTGGCGTTATTGGCCTTCCTCATGCCGCTGTTCGTTGTATGTCTTATAAAGACAGTGCTTCTTTACATAAGGGAATGGTAATTAGCACCATTATGATTGCTCTGCTGATGTTTGGGACTCATATCACCGGAGCACTGGGACGAGCCCTCATCCCTGAATTGGCAAGCCCAGATCAAATTATGCCAACACTGATGGTGACCGTATTGCCTCCTTTTGTGGCTGGTATCTTTTTGGCGGGGCCGATGGCGGCGATTATGTCAACGATTGATTCC
>NZ_NBUS01000040.1:20342-28304 GCF_002749895.1 Vibrio fujianensis
AATTAATTCAGTCCTCTGCCACCTTACTCAAAGACTTATACATCAATTACATTAACCCTCAGTTAGTGAATGAACCTAATGCTGAACGAAAATTTAACCGTTTATCGTTATGGATCACAACGATTTTTGCCCTGTTAGTCTTTGTTGCTGCGACCAATCCACCTGAAATGATCGTCTGGTTAAACCTCATTGCCTTAGGCGGGTTACAAGCGGTCTTCTTGTGGCCATTAGTTTTGGGGCTCTATTGGCAAAAAGCCTCACCAATTGGTGCATTAAGCTCTATGGTTGTTGGATTGACCACTTACCTTAGCCTTATGTGGTTTAAACCGGATCTTGCGGGCATTCATCCGATAGTGCCCACATTACTGCTCGGCCTACTGAGTTTTATTATTATGAGCCTTGTCAAACCTCAGCCAGTTGAGTCTAAAACATGGCTTAAAACTCGTTAATATACTAGGGTCTGTTTATCTTTTGCGGTTAAATTTGTTCGAAAGATAAACAAACCTTAGGGGATAAATCAATCGGATCAACGGTAAGTGCAGCGCTCTCTCCACTTACCGTTCTGAAACGCACTCTTCTCTCGCGGCCACTTCTAATTCCGCCAAACTTTTCGGTTGAGAAAAATAAAAACCTTGAATAATATCAATATCCAATTGGCTTAATACTTCCATTTGAGGCAAGGTTTCCACCCCTTCGGCAACCACACGAAAACCAAGGCTTTGTACCATACTCACCAGCCCTTGTATAAACGCTAAGTTTGATGGTTTTTCACTGATATCATTAATGAAAGATCGATCAATTTTCACCTCTTTAATCGGTAGCCCTTTCAAGAGAGATAACGAAGAAAAACCCGTCCCAAAATCATCCAATGATAAACTAAAGCCGGCGCTTTGTAGTTCTCTTAATGTTCGATAGCTCCTTTCTTTATCTGAAATTGCAGCCGTTTCTGTGATTTCTAAACAAAAGAGCGCAGGGGAAAGTCGATAAGCTTTAATTTTTTCTAATAAGTGACGGGTAAAGTGACTATGCACTAACTGACGCGCACTAATATTGACCGAAATATGGTCTAAACTGCGTAACCATGATGATGAAGCAACATCTTGACACACACGATCCATAATACAGTCTCCCAGTTTCATCATTAAGAAACTGTTCTCTGCGACCGCGATAAATTGGTTCGGCGGAACCACACCTAAGGTGGGTGACGACCATCTTGCCAGAGCTTCGACAGAACAGATCTGTTTACTGCGATTATCATATAACGGCTGGTAATGAACGTGTATTTCACCTTGCTCAATCGCTTGACTAAGTAAATGTTCGGTTTGTAAATGACTTTCAAAAGATTGATGCATTTTTTTCTCATAATGCATCACCTTGCCGCCACCCATTTGTTTCGCACGATACATGGCGATATCGGCATTTTTAATTAGTTCATCAGCATTCAATCCTTGGCTTGGATAAAATGCAACTCCAATACTGGCTTGACTGACCAATTCAATATGTTGGTAGCACATCGGTTTTTCTACCGCACGCAATAAACGTAACGCCAGCTCAGAGGCTTGATGTGTGTTGACAACATCACAGAAAAAGACAAATTCATCACCACCAAAACGACCAATAAGATCCTGAGAGCGTAATGATTTTGTCAACGCTTCAGCGACATGGCAAAGTAACGCATCGCCGACTTGATGACCGAATGTGTCATTAACCATTTTAAAACGATTCAGATCCATCATCATCACCGCTCGAGGTTGCCCAGGATGCCGTTTGATATGCTGTTCGATGACTTCCATGACCTTACGACGATTAGCAATTCCTGTCAGCCCATCGTAATAAGCCATTTGATGAATTTTATCGGCTGATTCCTGTTGCTCTGTAATATCAATCATCGATCCGACAATTCGAACTGGCTGACCAAGATGGTTGCGAATCGCCGATCCATTCATCTGTACCCAAATATAGTGTCCATCATCACGGGATAAGCGGAGTGTCATTTTGAATGGCGTCATAGTGGTCAGGTGTTCTTGAATCATTTGTTCAAATGCCACCATATCTTCAGGATGAATACGGTTCAGAAATAACTGAGGGTCAATCACACCGGATTGATTAGACTGAGTAAAACGCAACATGACACTCAAGCGACCATTCCAGTAGAGCCTTTGTTCAAGCAGATCCCACTCCCAAATACCATCATTTGAACTACTAGAGACCACTTTCAGCTGCTGCAATAATTGCTGTGACTTTTTATGCCGTTGTTGGCTGGTTTCAATCAATGCATCACGTTCAATAAACAGTGATAAAATATCTAAATAATTATAAAACATGGCGGATTGAGCAATGCTTGGCTCACCATTTTGCTTTTCAACCACAGTGACAACATCCCAATTTCCCTGTTCTCCTCGATTAACCGGAAGGACAGTAATGACACAGGCTTCTGAAGTCTCTAATTGCGGTAGGTTTCGCACATCTTGCAGGATCTCATTTTGAGACATCACCTCATGACTACTCATTAAACTGCGTTGGGAGATTAATCGATATTGTTCGTAACGGTGCAGCTCTGCTCTCTTTAATTGGCACTGATAGAGTGTTTGGGCATCAAGAATAGACTGAAACCCCTCTTTAGCTAAAGAATAAAGGTTATCAAACAGCTCAGAAGGAGAATGTAACGCCTCATACAGCAAAGCATATCGAATCGATGTTGGATCAAGATCTAACGGTTGATCAAGCGATATCGAACCACACGACTGGCGAATCACTAAGCTTTGCTCAATATGAAACACTTCTCGCCGTAGATCGACTCCAGCGATACGATCTAACGCTCGCTGGAAAACGGTACGCGTCAACACTTCTAACTGTTGATCAACCGTGGTTAGCGAGGGCGTAATTCGACCACCTGAGAAAATATTATCAATCCCAACAATGGCAAGATCATCAGGGATATCAATATTATGCCGTTTCAGTTGTTCAATCATGCCCAGCGCATTTTGATCAGTAGCGCAAATAACCGCCGAACAACGGTTCACCGACAGCGTTAACCACTCTTCCGCCGCTTGTCGCCCTCCCGCTAACTGACAATTTTCAACACTAAATAATTGAGAGGTATCAAAGGTTCGATGGTGATAACGCTTCACACACTGTTTAAAAGCATTAAATCGAGAGCGGATATCCGTAACAGAAAGATCACCACAAAAACCAATGTGTTGATGGCCTAATGAAACCAGCCACTGATATAGCTGCTCAACGCCACTACTTTGTAAACTGGAAAACTGTTCAACAGGCAAAGGAGCATAGCTTGCCCCCATGGAGATAACCGGAATACCCATCCGAGTGGCGGCTTCCACATACGTGTTTGCTGCCGCATGCAATACGACCACCAACGCATCGATTTGATGTAATGCAATGGGCAGTGAAAAATCACGGCTATCGCCAGAACGAATAATAATAAGATTGACGCCTTGTTGTTCCGCCAATTGACGGAATGTGGCACTAATTTCTCCCATATAGAAGCCACTAAGCATCGGCATCACAACACCGATCGTCACTCTAGATGCACTCAAATCGCTAGGCATATCATCACTCATCCTTGAAAAGAAAAGTTCATAATGCCTAACTGCTTAATATTTATAAATGCTGTACTGTTAAAAATGATTTCAATCGCACATTTAGTGCACTAAAAGAGCGATGCAAACCACTATCGCCCCCATTCGAGCCCAAAAGCGAAGCATCCGAGCAGACTTGATTTATCTGTGGTTTATTGACTCATCACCACTAACGATTTACCCAGCAACCACTCAACTTGTTGCTCACTTCCAGCCCCGAATTTCTCTTGCGCGAGCTTATAAAGACGTTCAATCGCTAATTGCGAAAAGGTTTCAGCACGCTCTGCCGCCACCACATGGTGAAAAATCAAACGAAGAATGGATAAAAACCGCTCACTTTCTTGTAAGGCGCGTAACCAACTATGAGTAAAAGCCTCGCTTCCTTGTTCGAATTCTAAATCTTGTAGCAATAAGTTAAAAATAGGCCCATCAAGCGCTAATGCGAAATCCGTTTTTTTAGGAAAATGATGACTAATTCCCGTCCTAGAGACGCCGGTTTGCTGGCTCAATGTTGTATAAGACATTTTGTCATACCCCAATCTTAATAATTGATCGATGACAGCGTCCATAATTATCTGGATAGTGATCTCTGTGTCTTCTTTACTACGTTTTGGCATGATTTAGACTCTTCTATAACAGTATTAGTATCTCTTTCAACCGGCGGTAACTCATCATTCGCAATAATTTTAGGTATCAAAAGAATCATCTTATAATCCCTTGAGCAAGACAATGAAACACCTGTCATTCTGACAAAATACTGGCACATTGTGTGAAAATTCTTAGATATGAGTCACAACCCTTCTCTATTTCACTCACCAAATAGCTAGCCGTTAACGCTAGGCTTAATTTCAGCTCATGGCTTAGTAAGGTGATTGAGTTGGCATCCTCGGTTCAAGAGAGGTAAAATAACCTTATATTTTGAAAGAGGATAAAGAGATGAGTGATCGATGCTACGTAGAAAATGAAGTCTGTGAAGCATGTGGTGTAGCGGGAGAAATGGGCTTTATCATTAAAGAAGGTGATGAAGTTGCCGAAGTCACTGTTATTGCAGATAACCCAACACTTCTGCAACAGGAATTAGATAAATATATTCAGTTAGCTAAGGAAGTGTGCAGCCATGTTGAGCACCAAGTGCTACCTATGGCTGATGACGCAAAAGAGTTGCATGCTCGGTTTAAATTTGAAGTCAGCGCAGAAAAACTGATCTTTGAACTTAAATCTCGCTCTCTAGCACGCTAAACCGTATCAGAAAGTGAGCGCACCCACGCTCACTTTTTCCCTTAAGACGCCCCATTAAATGAGTAATACAATGACAGGCATACACGGCCCCAACGGATACTGAGAGAACAGATCATGCCACGCTGGTTAATGTACATACTAAGCTTACTCTGCTCTTTTTCTTTGGTCGCGGCCCCTCTTGATCAATACCAAATCCTGAACCATTTAGATAACTATGGCAATTTGAATTTACGTAATAAACCCTATACTCAACTTCCAGAAGGTTTAACGCTGAAAGGCAATCTAAATATTGCTCAAACCGCGATCCGAACGCTCTCATCAGGGTTGACGATTCAAGGTAGTTTAGAGGCATCGAATAGCCAACTGGCACGTATTCCTAAAGGCACTTTTATTCGGGGATATGCTAATTTACTCGGTACACAAATCACTCAGTGGCCAGCAGGAGTAAACGTTGGCGGTTACTTAAACCTCACCGATACACCATTAGTACGTTTACCGCCAAGGCTGACCGTCAAAGGAGACTTAAGCGTGGTACGAACCCCGTTAGAAGCATTACCAAATGGGCTAATCGTACAGGGTGATCTGTATATTGGCGGGTCTAAGATTACTCGTTTTCCAGAGACGATGACCGTCAATGGCAATATTTTTTTAGGTGGCAATCAAATCCAACAATGGCCGACCAACTTAACGTTAGGCGGCGTGGTCGCGAGGTAGTTTTTCTATGAGAGAATTACCCTAAAGGGCCACCAAGAGTAAGCTGACATAACTGATAATATTGATCCAACTGGCCACTGAACAACTGATCAACAATCTCTTTTTCCTTCACACCAGAAAGACGACGCTTTAGCGCTTCTCGCACCAATAACACCACATGCTGCTCTTTACTTACGTGACCCGATTGCATCGGACACCACAAACTCAACGCTTGGCTTAAAGCGCTCATTTTTAGTTTGGGTTCAAAGTTCTGCACTTCATATTTCAAGACCTGATGTAAATGCGGGTACACTGCATCTGTGCTTGAATTTTCCCGCAGGCGATGAATCACCGCCAAGCTGAGGTCACTATGTCTGATCACTCCCGCTTGACGAGGGAAGCTATCGGGTAACCGGACAGAAAAATCAACCTTAGTGATTTGCGTGTTAGGGAAGAACGTCAGCGCCGACAAGCAATCTAAAGGAATCCAAAGTGCTTGATGGGCTTCAATCGCGTATTCTTGCTTACCCAGCTTAAAGAGTACTAACCCTTGATTAACCTGTATCAAGCTATGTTTAATCGCACGTTTTCGCGCCGTCACTTGCAAATAAGGGAACGTGCAAGTTTCTGACTGAATAGCGTAGTTCATGGTTTGCCTCATCTCATTAGAGGGCGCTAAGAGTAACGCTTCTCGATAAAAAAGCCAACTGAACTGAACCTTACCAGCCTGATTCTGGTCTGACCTTATAAATTCTGTGCGAACAGTAGCTGCGACAGTTTACTAGTATGCGTAGAATAAGCCCGATTTATTATTTGATGTACAAAACTATGACTTCAACCAACGATCCATATTTCGATATTCGTCCTTATAATGACGAGGAAATTCCTGCCGCCATTGACCGTTTGATCAATGACGAAGAGTTTATTGCCGCGATTTTGCAACACCGCTTTGCGCGCCAACCTGCCTGGCTCAAACCTCTAATAGGGCCACTCGTAAAAATTTATCTTAAATTGAAGTGGGCCAAGCTTACCTCCGTGGAAGCGATTCAACTGGAAGTGAAAAAGTATCTTGATCAGACATTAGCGCACACGACTCAAGGAGTCACCTACAGTGGGTTAGATAAGCTAGACAAGAACACCTCGTATTTGTTTATCTCTAACCACCGTGATATTGCGATGGATCCCGCACTGGTCAATTATGGTCTGCATCAATATGGTCACCGAACGGTACGCATTGCCATTGGCGATAATTTACTCAAAAAACCCTGTGCGACCGAATTAATGCGGCTGAACAAAAGTTTTATTGTCAAACGTTCCGCGAAAGGTCCACGAGAAATGATGAAGGCACTCAGTACCTTATCAGCTTACATCAAATATTCTCTCGATACGGGCAACTCGATCTGGATTGCTCAAAAAGAGGGACGCGCAAAAGATGGTAACGACTTTACAGACCCTGCCATTTTAAAAATGTTTCACGTTGAGGGACGTAAACAAAAAATTGAGTTTGCCGACTATATTCAATCGTTAAAAATTGTACCAGTGTCCATTTCTTATGAAAATGACCCGTGTGATATAGCAAAAGCGCGTGAGTTATATGAAAAAGCGACCCTCGGTCAATATCAAAAGGGAGAGTTTGAAGATATAGAGAGCATTATTCGAGGCATTGTCGGCGATAAAGGGCGAGTGCATGTTGCTTTTGGTGATGTGATTAGTGAGCCCTTCAACACACCAGAATCATTAGCGGCTGAAATTGATCGACAAATTCACCATCACTATCGTCTTTATCCGATCAACTATCTTGCCGCACAAGTAGACCATGAAGGGATAACAACACAACATCAAGCACAATTAGCGGATAAATTACAACATTTACCTGACGGTGCGCATCGCTATTTACTCGATAGCTATGCCAACCCAGTGAAAAATAAGGCGTAACCGTCTATTCGCTGAAGCATCGACGAACGTTGACGCTTCAGCTGATCATGACCTCAAAATGAGGCTGTTATTTTACTACCTAATCGCTGACCACGTCGATATCCGTTTCTGGTATGCAGCAACAGGCCAACGCTTGTCCTTGATGCCGATCTTCTTCTTGTAATGCTGACACGTCTGGCTGAGAGACCTTGCCAGACGTCACTGTCACTTTGCATGCTCCACAAAACCCAGCTCGGCAAACATAAGGCATGATAACCCCTGCTGCTTCGGCCTGTTCAAGTAAACTGCTTTGGTTATTACCTTGAAAAGTTTGACCATTAACACTAACTTGTACGGCTTGATACGATTTACTCACCGACTGCTTGGTACCAAAGACCTCCTGATGGTAGGCACTTTCTGGTAACCCCTGTTTTAGCAATAAATTTTTCGCTTTTTGCATAAAACCATCTGGGCCACAGACAAAAACCTGACGCTGTATCAGATTAGGCACTTGTTT
>NZ_NBUS01000040.1:28314-44613 GCF_002749895.1 Vibrio fujianensis
AGATGAGATAAGGATAGTCGCCCTTTTAAACCAAACCAATCTATCGGTGGCTGGGTTAAACAAATCATCATTTTGAAGCCTGGGTAAGTTCGCTTTAACTGCTCCAACTCTTCCCGTACAGGAATATCGTTCACTGTCCGACATTGATGATAAAACACCACATCTTTTAATTGGCCTTGATCGGCCAGATAACGAATCATCGACAACATGGGAGTCACCCCGCTGCCAGCTGAAAGTAATAACAGAGGCTGATACGACGGCTGAGGCTGTAAATAAAAATGCCCATTCGGTGATTGTGTTTCTAGTGTGTCTCCAAGGTGTAAATTATCCAATAACCAGTTGGAGACTAGCCCACCTTCAATACCTTTAACTGAAATGGCCAAACGGCCGGGGCGAGAAGGGCTAGAAGAGAGCGTATAACAGCGAGAAACCATTTCCCCATCCAACATGATGTCAATCGGTAAATGCTGACCGGGTAAATAATCGGGCATGGCCTGATCCGATTCCAACCAGAAGGTAACAAAATTATTGGCTATTGTTTCACGCTCTACGCAGGTCATTTGATAACGAGTCAATCGGTGATCGATATAGATTTCTTTCTTTTTGTATTCGAGCACTTCTATTTCATCGCCAACATGAATCATGCCTTCATTTTTGGCAATCAAGTTTTGACCGAAAAACACTCCACCCTGTTCATTGGCACGAAACTGAGCCAATGTGTGCAAAGGCTCTTTCGATGCCCGAAACGCGCCTTTCTTCACATCGACCGTTGTTAGAATGCAGCGTTCACAAGGTTTTACCGCTTCAAATTCTACTTCCCCAATTCGAATACGCTTCCAACCATCTTCAGCAAAAGGTTCGGTTCCAGAAACGACTAAATTGGTTCGAAACTGCTCCATACTGTGCGTTTCTGCGCTCCGGCGATTCAGTTCATCTAATGAGCCTTGGCTAATCACCAGCACAGGATAACCATCAGCAAAACTGACATTACTACCCACTTTTTCACGTATGCGATGAGATTGCTCTCCAGTGAACAACAACTCAACGCGTCGGCCCAATATATCACTAAACCAATCATTGGCTTCATCCGTGGTGGTATAAGCAGTAAAACGGTCTTTCCATACTTGAGCTTGAGCTGGTTGCATTTTAAATGTCTGGTAACACACCTTTAATGAGGGCCTATTGGGAGCTGAAAATATCAGACCATTCGGTGTCAATACCGAGCGAATGTTAACCATGGCGGGGTACTGTCTCGCTGTCACCATGCTGCCATCCGAGAAAGCCAACATAAAGCGACGATCAAACATCAAACCTTGTTTTTCAACCCAAGCACTGGAAAGAGACAATCCACCAATCGACTTTACGGGATAGAGCGAAATTTGTGCAAGCAGCGTTGACGACATTACGATTCCTTATTCATTATTATTCTCTACACTGGCTATACTAAAACAAATAAAGCAAGATTCAATCGTCCTCAAATGTTCACAAAGCCCCTTTCAGCCGACTTTTCTTTCAAGAAAAAGATGATATTGTGCCGCTTTTGCTCTATCATCCGGTCGCTTAAACGGAAGCGTTTGCGTGATATCAAACGGTTGAGTTTAGGCTCCAATCATTCAACTTATCCATGGTGGGAGCAATTTATGACAACACTTACGATCACTCGCCCTGACGATTGGCATGTCCATCTACGTGATGGCGAGGTTCTAATCGATACAGTACGCGATATTAGCCGTTATAACGGGCGCGCCTTGATAATGCCTAATACCGTCCCACCCGTCACCACCACAGAAATGGCGCTGGCTTATCGTGAGCGGATTATGGCAGCAAAACCTCAGGCGCATTTTGAACCCTTAATGACGCTTTATTTAACAGACAACACCTCTGTTGACGAAATCCGTAACGCCAAAGCCTCAGGAGCGATTGTCGCCGCAAAACTCTATCCAGCAGGTGCAACCACCAATTCAGATTCCGGTGTTACCGACCCGAAAAATATTTACCCGGTTTTGCAAGCGATGCAAGAAGAAGGGCTACTACTCTTGATCCATGGAGAAGTGACCACGCACGATGTCGATATCTTTGACCGAGAAAAAACCTTTTTAGAAACCGTGTTAGCCCCGATCGTGCAAGATTTTCCACAATTAAAGATTGTGTTAGAACACATTACCACCGCCGAAGCCGTTAACTTTGTCCAACATGCGGGTGACAATCTCGCAGCGACCATCACCGCACATCACCTACTCTTTAACCGTAACCACATGTTAGTTGGCGGTATTCGCCCGCATTTTTATTGCTTACCGATCCTCAAACGGGCCACTCACCAAGATGCGTTGATTGCCGCCGCCACCTCCGGTAATAAGAAATTTTTCTTAGGTACCGACTCAGCTCCTCACGCAAAAGGCAATAAAGAAGCCGCTTGCGGTTGCGCAGGCTCTTACACCGCACATGCCGCTTTAGAACTTTATGCAGAAGTCTTTGAACAGGCAGGGAAGCTGGAAAATTTAGTCGCATTTGCTTGCCATAACGGGCCTGATTTTTATGGGTTACCACGTAATAGTGATACTGTCACACTCACTAAACAAGCGTGGGATGTGCCAGCCTCTTTGCCATTTGGGAAAGAGATTGTCACCCCAATCCGCGCCGGCGAAGCTGTGCAGTGGATGGTTAAATAACTCGTTTAAAATCCTATCAACAAAGCGATAATACACGATTTTTATATTGCTCCGGTGTCTGGCCGGAGTATTTTTTAAACATCGCAATAAATGGACTGGCTTGGTTATAGCCTAGTGTTAATGCCACCTCTTTGACTGACTGTCCGTGGCGCAGTAGTTCCATCGAATAAAGGTAACGCACACGTAACCGCCACTCGGTAAAACTCATTCCCAACTCGGTTTGACAATAACGAGCAAGGGTACGCTCGGTGGTATGAATCCGCTGTGCCCATTCTGATAAGTTCGTTTCATCGGTTGGATTTTCTTCAATCGCCTGCAATATCGGGGCTAAATATTTATGATCACTGGTCGGTAAAAAATGGTGCTGTGTTTCTTGAGTCGCCAACTGATCTAATAACACTTGCACCAAACGTTTATCCTTAACATTATCGGCAACACTCACTTCTCGCTGACGAAAGTCATCAATAATTGCTGACACAATCGGTGTAACTTTAATTAAGCTGGTTTTATTAGGAAAGGCATGTGTCATATCGGTGGCAATATTAAGAGAGCAATACTCCAATGGTCGACGGTTATAACTTTTATGACGAATACCAGCCGGAACCCAAATTGCTAAATGTGGCGGTGCGAGAAAACGTGTATCTTCCGCTTCCATTTCTAAGATGCCACCCGAAATGAGTTGTACTTGCCCCCAATGATGGCTGTGCTCTCGTGTTTCGGTATTAGAAAGAAAGGCTTCAAAATTCATAAATACATCGGATGGTGCGTGTTCGATTGATAATGAGGGGTGAAGGTTTCTTGCTGGCTTTATCAAACTTGTCTTCCTATCGCTCAAGGTGTCTTTTTAAAGATATATATAATTATATAGACCTGTCACACTACCGCCAATACTTAACTGACGATAAAAACGATGATTTATTTACTTCCTTTATTTACGGTGCTGATTTGGGGAGGCAACTCCATTGTCAATAAAATGGCCGCGAGCGTCATAGAACCCAGCGCAATGAGTTTTTATCGCTGGTTTATTGCCGTGCTCATTTTAAGTCCATTTTGTTTACCCAAGGTGTATCAACAGCGCCATCTGATCAAACCTTATTTACCCAAACTTGCCGGTTTAGCGCTACTAGGGATGGTACTCAATCAATCACTAGGCTACTACGCGGGATTAACAACGACGGCCTCTAATATGTCGTTAATCACCTCTCTCGTTCCGCTGCTGAGTGTCTTTATTAGTGTCCCTTTGTTGCATAAATCAATTTCTGGATTAAGCATTGCGGGCGGTATCATTTCATTTATTGGTTTAGCTTTAATGCTTGGACAAGGCGATATGCTATTTTTCCTTCATCAACCCATCACTCAAGGCGATGGCTTAATGGTACTTGCCGCAATCGTTTACGCATTTTACTGCGTATTACTCAAACGCTGGAAAATGCCTTTTAATAGTTGGATCCTGATCTACTTACAAGGGGTATGTGCCGTGATTATGCTAACGCCACTCTGGTTAACCAGTGAGCGTTTACTTCCAACCGAAGGCTCTCTATTTCTCATGGCGTATGCCGGCATTGCCGCCTCATTGCTTGCGCCTTGGATGTGGATAAAAGCAATCAATGCCATTGGGGCCGACGCTTCAGCAATGTTCATGAATTTATTACCCGTCGTCGCTCTTACGCTAGCCGCCACCTTGCTTGGAGAACAAATCCATCATTACCACTTGTTCGGTGGCTTAATGGTCATTAGTGGGGTGATTTTATCGCAATTAAAAACTCGCCGAACAATGGCATTAAAACCGATAGAAAAAGCGCCATCGCTCTGATATTCACTGACCGCTCAATGTTCGTTTTTCATAAAACGAGCATTGAGCGAATGAATTCATTGAATTTTATTGAGTAAACCGTACACTTATACGCTCAAATGACCTCAAACATTTATACCCAAACAACTTAGAGTTGTAGCTAGGCGGCAAGTAAGTAAATCCCCATCAGCATAGACAGGCTATGTGATTGGGATGAACGAACATAGCCAACACCCCTACAGCTTCAAGTAGGAAGGGTATATTTAGATGAAAATTGAAATTTCTTAGGTATAGCACCTCAACGTATAAGGATATGCTAGTGAAAGCGGTTCAACGCCATCAAGAAATTATTGAACTTGTTCAAACTCAAGGTTTTGTGAGTACAGAAGAATTGGTTGAACGGTTTGATGTCAGCCCACAAACCATCCGCCGCGATCTTAATGAATTAGCTGATGCCAATAAATTACGGCGTAATCATGGTGGCGCTACGATCGCGACCAGTTCTGAAAATTCGTCGTATCACACACGCCAAGTCACCTTGCAAACAGAAAAAGAAACCATCGCCGCCGCTTTAGCCAAACATATTCCAGACGGTGCCACCCTCTTTATTGATATTGGTACCACCCCAGAGGCGATCGCGAGAGCATTAATGATAGAACACCATCATTTACGCATTGTGACCAATAATATCAATGTTGCAACCATCCTCATGAATAAACCCGATTTTAGTATTATTCTTGCCGGTGGCGAAGTGCGCAATAAAGATGGTGGCGTTACCGGTGAAGCAACATTAGATTTTATTTCTCAGTTTCGTCTCGATTTCGGTATTTTGGGGATCAGTGGTATCGATTACGATGGCTCTCTGCTTGACTTTGATTACCATGAAGTCCGAGTGAAACGCGCCATTATTGAGAATAGCCGTTGTGTTTATCTCGGTGTTGATCATAGTAAATTTGGTCGCAATGCGATGGTTAAACTCGGCACTCTCGCTGATATCGATTTGGTGATTACCGATCAACCGCCACCAAAAGAGATCGAGTCTTTCGCCCAAGAACATGAGGTCACCATACAAGTCGCACTGTAATGCAATAGAGTGGCTTGACGGCCGATGTTGCGCTGGGTGGAGTGGTCAATAATAATCCGCTACCGCTCAGTGAAACGGCATATTTTGATTGTCATGGAAGGTTCATTTTTCTTTGCTGTAATATCTACATCATCAGTCAGAGAAAACATTCATGCCCTTAACGCTCAAACAAATCACATTAAGTGAATCAACGCTTACGAATGCGAAAGCGGTGGAATATCAATGGGTTCGTTCTCTCTATGTCGAAGGCTATCACCCTGATGATATTAATCATTACATAAAAACGTGTTTTGGCGGCGATGATACGTTTGCCGATCTCTTCCGTCGGGTTGCACTACAGCAAGAGAGTTTATATGTTTTACTCCAGTATGTCGGATGTGCACCTTCAAATCGTGAATTTTAGCTTCGCTCGCTGATCATAATCAATTAGATCTGACTCGCATTATCCTAACCCGTCACTTTCCTCTTGGCGCATAAACTTTATCCTACTCCCTGTGTTTTCAATTTCTTAAGCGATCATCACACTTAGAGACCAAACGAGCATAAAAAAACCTGAGCATGGCTCAGGTTCCGGTTACAAAAACTGTTAGTCATTTAGCTAGTAAGGAATAGAGCTAACAGCCAGCTATGCGTAACGCCAGAAGCTTGTGCACTCTTAACTGATCGGCGGCCAAACCAAAAGTGTTAAGAGAGAACAAATGGGCGACCTTATGGCCGCCCTATTTTTATTATCCTTTCACGCCGCCAGCGGTAAGTCCTCCGACAAGCCAACGTTGTGCAAGTAAAAATACGGCCGTGATTGGTAATGCTGACAGCACGGCTGCGGCGGCAAAGTCTCCCCACAGATAGTTTTGCGGGTAAAGATATTGCTGCATACCAACGGCAAGTGTGTATGATTCTACATCAGAAAGCAGTAATGATGCTACCGGAACTTCACCCACCACCATAATAAATGACAGAATAAAGACCACAGCCAAAATAGGCACTGATAGAGGCAACAAAACTAATCTAAAGGCTTGCCAAGGTGTCGCACCATCCAGTGCTGCGGCTTCTTCTAACGAATTATCAATCGTTTCGAAATAACCTTTGATTGTCCATACGTGCAAAGCAATACCGCCAAGATAAGCAAAGATCAAACCACCGTGAGTATTTAGCCCTAAAAATGGAATGTATTGCCCAAGCTTATCAAACAGTGCATAGATGGCCACTAAAGCCAGTACTGCTGGGAACATTTGGAAAATCATCATCGCTTTTAAGATAGTGTCTTTACCTTTAAAACGCATACGAGCAAAGGCATATGCGGATGTCGTGGATAAACAGACGATAAAAATGGATGAAATCGAAGCCACTTTTACTGAGTTCCACAGCCAAGTCAAGACAGGAAATGGCGGTGGTGTGACGGTGCCATCTGCATTCGTCACCGCAATGCCCAACGCCAGTTTCCAATGCTCCAGTGATGGTTTTTCTGGAATCAGGCTGCCTGTCGCAAAGTTACCTTCACGAAAAGAGATAGCAATGACCATTAACAATGGGAAAATAATCAATGCTAAGAATGCCCATAACGCGAGATGCGAAGCCCAAACGCGATATTTGAGCGATTTTCCTTGAACCATAGCCATATTCGTCGCTCCTATTTAGTTCTGAGATACTTTGGTAAAACGTAAGTTGAGTAATGCTAATGCTCCCACCAGTAAGAAGATGAGCGTTGCAATCGCACTGGCTAAGCCAAAGTCCTGACCACCTGCACCTTCAAACGCAATACGGTATGTATAACTAACTAACAAGTCGGTATAACCGGCAGGCTCTGAAGTACCAATCATGTTTGGACCACCACCAGTTAACAATTGAATCATGACAAAGTTATTAAAGTTAAAAGCAAAACTGGCAATCAATAATGGCGTTAATGGTTTAATCATTAACGGTAGAGTTATACGGGTAAAGTTCTGTACAAAGTTGGCTCCATCAATGGCTGACGCTTCATAAAGATCATCAGGAATCGCTTTCAGTAACCCCATACATAAAATCATCATATAAGGGAAACCAAGCCAAGTATTGACGATAAGCACCATACATTTCGCTAGGAAAGGATCAGAAAACCAAGCTGGGCTCAGGCCAAACAAGCCTTGTAATACCATATTGATTTCACCAAAGCTTTGGTTAAACAAGCCCTTAAAGATCAATATCGAAATAAAGGCTGGAACCGCATAAGGAAGGATCAGCAGCACTCGGTAAATAGCACGACCTTTTAAAGCTTCCCACTGCACGACACTGGCCAGAATTAAACCGATGATCAAGGTAAAAGCAACAGATAATACAGAAAACACCACGGTCCAGATGAAAATACCAATAAACGGCTCTTTAATACCATCATCTTTCCAGACACGCTCAAAGTTGTGCGAACCAATGGAGACAATAAACCCTGGGGAAACATTATTTCCAACAAACTGGCCTTGCTCATCAATGGCTTGGTAAAAGCCGACATCCATATTAGGACGAAGCAATTCACCCGTTCTATTATTAAGCAGTGTTTCTCCATCGTTTTGTAAGGTATACAACGGAACCACTGCAGCAAACTGCCGTAATCCACTCATTCGAATATCTGCACCGGACGGAAAGTGAAGATCAATCGTCGATAATAAACTACGATATCCAACGATGGTTTTAATCGGCTCAGGCTCACCTATCACCTTATCGACAGGCTCAAGATCGAGCTCTGAAGGAACATTGCCTGATAAGGTAAAACTCTCTGTGGTATATAAGGTGTCACCATCTTTAATGACAATCTGATATCCATCATCCGTGTGATGTAATGTGAAAGGATAACTTTCACCACTTTGATAAGCTTGGCTCAGTAGCACCGTTTGCGCTCTTTCAAAAGAAAGCTGATTTTTGGCGCTGTAGTTAGTAAACGCTAAGTTTACTGTGTAAGCGAGTGGAAACAGGATAAATAGAATCATCCCTGCCACACCTGGATAAATATAACGATGTGCGTAAGTTCTCTTACTGCCAAAAATATATAAAGCTAATACCGTAAGAAGTATGGTAAGCAATGCAAACGCAAGCTCACCGCGAGAATACATTAAAATCGTTGCGTAGCCATTCACGATACCTACTGCGCCTAAAACGGCCCATTTAATAAAGGCACCCTTGCTGACTGGTCGTGTCTTGGCTGAAACTGGCATCGCCTTTGTATCTTGAATTGACTGCATATGACAACCTGCTAGCGAATTGAAAACTGGTAAAGTAAGGAGAGGTTACCCCCTCCTCAAAAATTAACACGATATGAATGACGCTTAAGGTTTAGCGAGTCATTTGTTTTTCAGCATCAGCAAGCGCTGCGTCTACTGTTTGACGGCCATCCACAACATTGATGATTGCGCTCTTCGCCGCACCCCAGAATGCGTTCATTTGTGGGATATTTGGCATGATTTCGCCGTTCATTGCGTTATCCATCGTCGCAGCAATGCGCGCATCAGAATCGAGTTCACGTTGGAAAGAATTTAGAGCCACAGCGCCTAATGGTTTATCATTATCCACCATGCGTAGACCTTCATTGGTCAATAAATAATTCTCTAAGAATTCAACGGCTAAGTCGCGGTTTGGTGAAGCGGTACTGATACCAGCCGTTAGTACGCCAACAAACGGTTTAGATGACTTACCGTTAAATTTAGGCAATGTAGTCACACCATAGTTAATGCCTGAACGTTCAATGTTATTCCAAGACCAAGGGCCATTGATCGTCATCGCGGTGTTACCTTTGTTGAACTCCGCTTCAGAAACAGAATAGTCCATATCAGCTGAAATCACGCCTTTATCGACTAAACCTTTCACAAAGTTCATGGCATCTTTTACACCTTTTTTAGCGATTCCGGCATCTTTAATGTCATAGCCGCCACCTGTATATTTAAAGGCATAACCCCCATCAGCAGCCATGATTGGCCAAGTGAAGTACGGTTCTTTTAGATTCCACATGATGGCTGATTTACCCTGTTTTTTCAGCTTAGCATCAAGTTCAGCCACTTCTTCCCAACTTTTTGGTGGGTTAGGTACAAGATCTTTATTGTAAATAAGAGAAAGCGATTCAACAGCAACAGGGTAACCAATAACTTTGCCATTATATTTCACAGCATCCCATGCAAAATCGACGATACCTTCTTGAATACGTTGTGAAGGTTTAATTTCTGCTAGCAAACCGGCTTCTGCGTAACCACCAAAACGGTCATGAGCCCAAAACACGATATCTGGACCATCGCCTGTTGCTGCTGTTTGTGGGAAACGATCTTGTAGACCATCAGGGTGAGCAACCGTCACCTTAATGCCTGTATCCGCTTCAAATTTTTTACCTACTTCAGCAAGACCATTATAACCTTTGTCACCATTGATCCAGATTGTCAGTTGTCCTTCTTGAATAGCAGCGTTTGCACCAAATGAGCCAAGCGCAACCAAAGTACTTAGCGCGACAGTGCTTAGGGCATTTTTCATATTCATATCCTTTTATTTGTGTTGTAGGGCTCACCGAATCGAGGTTATGCCATATTTCTTTCGCCATATATCATCGGTAAAAAATGGTGTGACCTCATCCTCCTCCTTTCTACGCCCTCGCTATTATGACCTATTTTCGTGATCTACATCCTCTACAGTTGGCGATATAGATCACAAAAAAAATACCGACTGTGATCAAGTTCAACTTTACCTGATTAAATAATTTGAACTGGATCTAACTTGGTGTTTTTTAAGCCGCCCCCCCTCCTCCTTTACTACTCCCCCTGCAAAAAAAATGCTTAGGAGGATGTGATTCCCCTTGGCTTTAGAGAAACTAAGCACATCCAAGAGTGGATGGTAAGAACCCTTTCCAGTATTCAAAATGGTACTGGCTTGCATTGCCAAATTGGTTTGCTGTCATAAATTGAGTGTTCGTGGTAATTATTGTACGGGGGAGACGCTCATTCATGTCGGGGGAGGCAAGCTAATTCTTGGCTTTGATGGGTGATGCTTTCTATAAACCTTTTGTTTATGGACATCACCCTTTCTTTTCTTACTCACACGTTAAAGGTAACTCAGCGTAGCCGCTGAATCGCGTGCATTACCATGAGAAATGATTCACCTTAACAAAAATTCCTACTGTTATTGCCTGTGACATAATTCATATAATGATAGGCAGTAATCAATAAAAAAATCTTGATCGAGGACGAGCTAGATGGCGAATGTCACGTTAAAAAATGTATGTAAAGCTTATGGCGATGTATTAGTTTCTAAAAATGTTGATTTAGAAATTAAAGAAGGCGAATTCGTCGTATTCGTCGGCCCATCAGGCTGCGGTAAATCAACATTGCTACGTTGTATTGCTGGTCTGGAAGACATTACCTCCGGTGATCTATATATCGGAGAGCAACGAATGAATGACGTTGAACCGTCTAAACGTGGTGTTGGTATGGTATTCCAATCTTATGCACTGTATCCACATCTTAACTTACATGACAACATGTCTTTTGGATTAAAATTGGCCAAGGCCAACAAAGAAGAGATCAGTAAACGTGTCAAACACGCGGCGGATATTTTACAACTTAGCCACCTACTAGATCGTCAACCTAAGGCATTGTCTGGTGGGCAGCGTCAGCGTGTCGCTATTGGTCGGACCTTAGTCTCACAACCGAATGTTTTTCTACTTGACGAACCGTTATCCAACCTCGACGCCGCTCTGCGCGTTCAGATGCGTTCTGAAATTACCAAACTACAACGCAAACTGGGTTGTACGATGATCTACGTCACCCATGACCAAGTTGAAGCCATGACCATGGCGGATAAAATCGTCGTGCTTGATGCTGGGTTTGTTTCACAAATAGGCAAACCACTGGAATTATACCATTACCCACAAAATCGTTTTGTTGCCGGTTTCATCGGTTCCCCCAAAATGAACTTCATGAGTGTAACAATTGAAGAAGCTGAAAAAGATCAAGTTAAAGTCAAACTGTCTAATGGATTTACCTTCTGGATTCCTGTCGATGGCACCACGGTCGAAAAAGGCTCTCGGATGTCATTGGGCGTTCGACCTGAGCATTTATTAAAAGCTGAAGATGGCGATGCACAGATTGAAGGTAAGGTGATGATTGTCGAAAAACTTGGTAATGAAACCCAAGTGTATATGAATGTAAAAGGTTCAGATTCAGATATTATCTACCGCCAACCCGATACCTTAGATATCGAAGTCGGGGATAGCTTAACCATTGGTTTACCTGCGCATCGCTGCCACTTATTCCATAGTGATGGCCGTGGTTGCCAACGTCTACATCAAGAGAAAGGCGTGGTCATTTCTCGCTAAACATATTATTAGCACCCGCATACTGCCTCCCCCTCGACGAACATAGTCAGGGGGATATTTCATTCACGGATCATCAATACAACAAACAAAATCTGAGACACCACTCGCCAAACGACACCATCCGCAGTAAAGTAATCTCTCCAAAACAAGAATAATATGAGGCTTTATGAAACATCAATTAGCGCTTAGAGCTTTAGAGCGCGGCGATTTACGCTTTATCCATAACCTTAATAATAACCGCAATATCATGTCCTACTGGTTTGAAGAACCGTACGAATCTTTTGATGAACTAGAGGAATTGTATAATAAACATATTCATGACAACGCTGAACGACGCTTTGTGGTTGAGAATGCAGAGAAAGCGTTGATCGGTTTAGTTGAATTAATCGAAATTAACTACATTCACCGCAGTGCCGAGTTTCAAATTATCATCACCCCAGAACACCAAGGAAAAGGCTACGCGCAAACCTTAATTCATCGGGCGCTGGATTACTCTTTTACCATTCTCAATTTGCACAAAATTTATCTGCACGTCTCTATTGAAAACGATAAAGCCATTCACTTATATAGAAAATGCGGTTTTATTGAAGAAGGTCATTTAGTGCAAGAGTTTTTCATTAACGGCAGTTACCGCGATGTCAAACGGATGTATATCCTACAAAGTGACTATCTGGAAAAAATCAAACAAGACTAAAACTCCCCATAGATATCATTCATCATCAAAGACATCATGGAAGCAAAAGAAATTTTCTTTGCTTCACAACCAAAACCACCGGCTTGGCCGGTGGTTTATATTAGGCAGCGTTGCGACTTAACATAATTAGCGATTCAATCGGGCAAGCGCTGCAAAAACGCTTTCGACCGCAACCGCGCCGGGGTCTTTAACGCCGCTTAAACTGTCGCTGGCTAAATAAGACGAGCGACCAGCATTGGCTTTGTCCATTAACGCGGTGGAAGCACAGCCTTGCTCTGCAGCGTGCGCCGCTTCTGTTAAGCTTTGTCCTGCCACTAACGCTTCCAGTGCAGGTTGTAGTGCATCGATCATGGTTCTATCACCCAGCTCAGCACCGCCGTATTGTTTCATTTTATTTAATCCCGCCACGAATGCACTCGCCAGGGGTTGCCCTTCGCTCATCTGTTGCCCTGCCGCGGTAAAGAAAATCGACAATAACACGCCGCTTGAACCGCCCATCACAGTTGCAAGACGCTCACCCACCACACCTAATAACTTATCGACTTGCGCGAAAGGCAATTGATTAGCTTGGCTTTCACGATAAATTTGTCGGGCTCCAGCAGCAAACGTGGAACCGGTATCGCCATCGCCGACTAAGCTATCTAACCGATTTAGTTCACCTTCATTATCGATCAAGGTACGGCAAATACAGTTAACAATCATTTGATGCTCAGCATGCTCGGAGGCTTGATAGTGCAGTTGATCGGCTTGCTTTTCGACTACGCGGCGCGCAACTTCGTTAACCGCTAACGGGGTTGGCCAACTGCTGACCTCAGTTGGAGCCAATAATGCCGCTTCCAATTGCGGATTTAAATGCAGTAGTGAGAGGGAAAAGCCTTTCATATCTAACGCCGTCATAAGAGGTGCAGGGCCGACTAAGTACTCGATTGCGGTCGCTAATGAAGAATGGCACAAATCACGCGTTAACAGGCTCATTTCAAGATTGGACACGCCACCCAAGTTATTGAGTAGCACCGCCACTTTATCATCACCCGTTAACGGATAAGCGGCAAGCAGCTTTTCAATCATCATCGCCAGAATATCGCGGCTATTTTGCGTTGCTAAAACTGAGACTCCAGGTTCACCGTGGATACCCAACCCTAGCTCAGCATGACCGGGAGCGACTCGCTCACTGTGCGTTTCACCCGGCAAATGACAGCTGGATAAGGCCACGCCAATACTGGCGGTGCGCTGAATCGCCATTTGCGCAGCTTCAGTGACGGCAGAAAGTGATTGACCTTGCTCCGCCATATAACCGGCAACTTTGTGCACAAATAAAGTGCCAGCCACACCACGAGGCTGCTTATTGTCGGGTAGAGCAATGTCATCACTAACCATTACCATCTCAACTTGATAACCGAGACGCTTGGCTTTTTCCGCCGCTAAACCAAAGTTTAACCGGTCGCCAGTGTAATTTTTAACAATCAACAGACAACCCGCTTCACCGGTCACTTGCACTATCGCATTAAACACTGCATCAACACTGGGTGAGGCAAACACATCGCCACATACCGCGGCAGTGAGCATGTTTTTCCCAACAAAACCAACGTGAGCGGGCTCATGACCAGAACCACCACCAGAAATAATCGCCACTTGACTTTTATCCCAATCACGACGAACCACGATCCGAATGTGTGGATCAATATCCAATTGCTCTAGATTTTGCCAAGGGCTGGTTAACACGGCCCCTTCAATCGCTTCATTTACCAATTGCTCTTTGTTATTCATCAAAAATTGAGTCATCACGTTATTCCTTGGATTACAAGTTAATCAACAGCTTTGATTGTGCGGATGACACTTCCGATCAGCAAAAAAAATCTCACGTTGCATAATGGAACGGTTTTGATTTACAGATTGGTTCATAATGAAACGCGATTGACGACACCTCTCTTTAGATTGTGAGCTGAAACGATATCACGTGAACCTCAGCTTCTTTCTATCGCCAAAAGTTGATGAACCCCACGAACGACTTAGCTTAGTCACGTTCACGACAAATAGAACATGCACGATAAATGAAAAAATACCCCAAGTGCTGGGGTACTGTGGATCGTATGAATAAAAGGACAAAGCAGCCGATAGCTGCGCTGCTTCATTCAAATAGAAGATCAAGAAAAGTCGTGTGATTAAGAAAAACAAGAACTAAGCAGCAGAAAGATGCTCAAACGCTTGGTATAAACTGGCGATGATCACTCGGCTTGATTCAATCCCAGGATCTAAATAACCACAGCTCTGTTCGCCTAAATACGCCGCCCTGCCTCGTTTAGCTGGCCAGGGAATGGAATCATGAGCCACTTGCTGACAGGCATGGTTCAGTGCTGCTAAGCTCTGCGCCATGGTATGCTGGCGAGCCACGCTCCGCTGTAACGTTTCTGCGGCGACATACCAGATGTCATACAGTGTTTTATCTTGGTATTGTACATAGCCTCGGATTTTAATCCCTTGCTGCCCCGTTATTAAGGCTCGGTTGAGATCCTCAACGCTCAGGGTCATTTTCCCCTCGACACTACAGGCTGCACGTTGGAACAGCGTATAGTACAAAGGTCCACTCGCTCCCCCCACACCAGAAAGAAATACAAAGCCCAAATTTTGCAATAAATGCGCGATACTCATATCGGATAAACTTGGTAGCTTACTGATTAATAAAGTACAACCACGCTGAATATTCACCCCATGATCGGCATCACCAATTTCTGCATCCAATTGATTCAGATACTCGCTATGCTGTAATAAATTTTGACTCAGTAATTGTAACCAGTGATACACCATCGCTTGGGTGAGCATGGTTTATTTCCCCCATTGCCAGTAGGAAGTATCCACCGGCGCTTGCCAACAAGATAAAGCGAGATCATCAAGGGCGAATAAAGTCACAGAAAAAGCATTGGGATGCGCACCACGGCATACAGTCTGAGCGACACAATCGACAATCGTCACCTCACTCTGGCTAAATTGTTGCATCACTCGCTGGCAAATCTCGCTTAATTGCGGTTCACTTTGTTCACTCAACCCATTGAGTAAGAGTAAATAACGTGGCTGATTAATCGTCGCAGCAGTAACAAATTGCTGCTGCCATTGATAAGTCACATGCGACCAATGAATTTGTAATCGAGGTCGTATACACGCATTCAGTAACACATGCACCATCTGTTGCAACACCTCAGAAAATGTTCCTGAGGTTAGCTGCATAATACCTTGTTCATTGTGTAGACCGACGCCAATTTTGATCTGCTCAATCCGTTGATCTGGCTTGGGGGATGGCTGGCCTTCAAAACCGACACTGATGGTATGACATTGTGCCGTCCATTGCCGCGCTTGTTCAGTTAACTCACTCAGTTGCTGCTGACCAGACCAACTCGAATCAGCGAGCTGTAGGCTGTAAGCGCCAAGCAATTTTTGCAACATAACAATCCCTGCAAGCCCTTTGCCACCCATCGAGCAGTGAGCTGGCAAAGGCGCACAATCATCATCCACTAGACAAAAATCAACCAAATACCCTTGTTCGGCTAACCATTCGGTTGCCATTTGAAAATTCAGCACATCACCAGTGTGGTTTTTCACTAAAAATAAGATCGGCGTAGAAGATGGGAAATGTGTTTTGACATGCTCCGTGATTTGTAATGCAGATGGCGCAGTAAAATGCTCACCAATGCACGCAGCCGCTAGCATACCTCGGCCAACAAACTCACTGTGTAATGGCTCCTGACC
>NZ_NBUS01000040.1:44623-50478 GCF_002749895.1 Vibrio fujianensis
ACCACCGCTGATGAGCGCAACAGGCGAAGGAGAGTAACTCAAAAAGTGGTCATCAAATACATTATACACGAGTATCACTCCACACTATTTTTAGTTTTAGCCAAAAACTTTATCACGAGCGGTAAATTAAGCAATTGAACATTCACAAGTTTCATAATGAAACAGCTCGTAGCCAATAAAAGTTTCATCATGAAACGGTCATTAGCTAAATTGTGAGCTATCTCTTTTTTGCTGGCTTAATGTCACTCAAAGCATGATGAAATGTGAAACAAGGTTTTTATTGAACATCCGGTTGGCAAAACTAATTGCCAAAGCACAATGAACACCTTACTACTGAAAACAGCACAGGATTAATCTGCTTCAAACGATATGTTCACCATATTCATGCAATAAACAATACTAAGGATCAATAACGTGGAAAAAATTTTAATCTCACCCAGCAAATACATTCAAGGTAAAGGCGCTATTCATCAGGTGGCTCGCCATGTCACAGGCTTTGGACAGCGAGCTTTCGCTATCACCGATCCTATGGTGTTACCGATGGTTGAAGATAGTCTAGTAACTCAGTTTGCTGGCTTAGACATGCATCTCAACTTATCGCCTTTCCATGGTCAATGTAGCCGTAATGAAATTGAGCGCTTAGTTCAGGTCGCCAAAGAAGATCAGGCGCAAGTGATTATGGGCATCGGTGGCGGCAAGGCACTGGATACTGCGAAAAGTGTCGCTTACTACTTAGGCTTACCGGTGGTGATTATCCCAACTATCGCCTCAACCGATGCGCCAACCAGCTCACTGGCGGTGATCTACACCGAACAAGGCGAGTTTAGCGAGTATCTATTCTTCCCTGCAAATCCTAATATGGTGTTAGTCGATAGCGACATTGTTGCCAAAGCCCCAGTGCGTTTACTGGTTGCAGGCATGGGGGATGCACTCGCCACATACTTTGAAGCGCGGGCAACCATTGCCTCCGGTAAAGCAACAATGGCAGGGGGCCTCGCCACCAAAGCCGCTTTTGCGATTGCTCAAGCCTGTTATCAAACGCTAATGGAAGATGGTTACAGCGCAATGATGGCCGGCAAACAAGGCCTTGTTACCCCCGCATTAGAAAATATCATTGAAGCGAATACGTATTTAAGTGGCATTGGTTTTGAAAGCTGCGGATTAGCTGCTGCACACGCGATTCACAATGGTTTGACGGTACTAGAAGAGTGTCATCACCTCTATCACGGTGAAAAAGTCGCCTTCAGTACTTTGGTGCAATTGGTACTAGAAAATGCACCTAAAGAAGAGTTCGCTGAAGTTCTAGATTTCTGTCGCCAGGTAGGTTTGCCAACCAATTTACACGAGATGGGCGTGACGACCATCGACCTACAGCAAATAATGGCCGTATCTGAAATGGCCTGCGCTGAAGGCGAAACCATCCATAACATGCCATTCCCAGTAAGTGCCGATCAAGTCTATGCGGCGATACTCACCACTCATGCTTTAACCACCGCGTAATCGTATTATTTGTCCCCCAATCTGATTGGGGGATTCGTTTTTTAGCCATCTTCTTGTTACGATATCCTCAGCCTCCCTACCCGCAGATGTATTTATGGTTTCAGATACCTATAAGCAGTGGAAAATTTTTGTCGATACTGGCTGGTTACCCGCTAAAGGTAAGCATGCCGAGCTCTACCAACAATGGCAACAAGCTAGCCAATTTTGCCAAGCCAAACATTGGCAAAATCCAAAGACTGTAAGAGGTTCAACCTTTGACGAAATTCTTCAGTCACAGCAAAACCTACTCTGTTTTACTAACCGAGTCTTGGATGCCATGATTGAAAAGCTACGCGAACAGCCTTGGTTATTTTGTATCACCAATGCGCAAGGAATCACCTTGCATATGCAAGGTGCAACGTTTATTCGCCAAACCTTGGCCAATCTTGGTTTACATCTAGGGGCTGATTGGACAGATCAACGAATCGGTAATCAGGCCATCGAATGTTGTCTAATCACTCATCAAGCCCAGTTTTCTAGCGGAGCCGATCACCTGAGTAAAGCACTACATCCTTGGTTTTTCTCGGCGGTGCCTATTTTCGACCCGATGGGTGAGCTATTAGCGAGTTTGACCTTGGTAGGTGAAACCGAGCAACATAACGAGATGATCGACGCACTCATTGAAAGTGCCGCGCGCGAAATTGAAACGCTACTCAGCTCCGAACAACGCCTCACACAAGCCAATACCCTGCTCACCCAACGTGATGTGTTATTAGAAGGCATAGAGCAGGGGGTGATTACTTGGCAGTCTTCTGGCCATGTGCAATACATCAATCACTGTGCTCGACAATGGCTGGGGTTAGATGAAAGCCACATTGGCCTACATATTGAAGCACTATTCCATTTCCCACCTGTGGTTGAACAGGCCTTAGTGAACCGAACGAAACTGGAAAAGGTCGAAGTGATGGTCGATTGCCAACATAAACTGCTCAAAATCACTCTTTCTCTCAAACCATTGAGCAGCGGTGAAGTGATGGCATTATTTCACCCCAGTGAACCACAAACCCAATATCATGAGCGTCACTTTATTGGCGGCGACTATTGGCAACCTGAAGAGAATCTTTGGCTATTGGAAGGCCATCCTTGCCAACATAGAGTTGAAAAAGCGGCCAAAGTCTCAGTACCGGTCTTGTTACAAGGCGAAGATGGGGTGGGTAAGCTTTCGCTCGCCTTAGCTATTCATCATAAAAGTCAGCAACGTCTCGCCCCATTGATGATCATTGATTGTGCGGCTTTACAACCCGAGCAATTAGCCCAAGCACTATTGGGAGATAACCAACACAGCCAGCCATCAAAATTTGAATTGGCTTATAATGGCACACTGATTTTAGAACATGTGGAATATTTACCCCCTAACTTACAAGCCAGTGTATTGGCGATTTTAAAAACCGGTTTTTTGACTCGATTGCATAGTCAGCAAATTATTCCTGTCAATGTACGATTAATTAGCACAAGTAGCGCTAATTTAGACAAATTAGTGGAATCGGGTTTATTTAGCCGTCAATTATGCTATGCCATGCAAGGCATCGAGGTGTGTATACCCGCTCAAAGGGAGGCGGTTGATTATACTCGCGCTCTGATCTCACATATTCTGCATGGCGCAAATCGAACAATAACGTCTGATGCGCTGCAAACACTATTTACTTATAGCTGGCCAGGTAATCGCAGTGAACTCCTGAGTGTGATGGATAAAATCTTACTCAGCAGCTCAACCAATCAGGAGATCCATCTTCACGACCTACCCGATAAAATTCGCCGTCAATGCCATAGCGAACAACCCATTCAAAGCCTCGAATTAATGGAAAAAAATGCCATTATTCATGCCTTAAAACATCATCAGGGGCATTTGCAACAAACCGCTAAAGCATTGGGCGTTGGCCGAACAACGTTATGGCGAAAGATCCGCAAATACGATATCGATGAAAGTGCGATTGTTGAGCCTTCTGAGCAAAAGAGCTGAATGATACCCCCAACGACTTGGCGTTGCCAGATCATCGATAAGTGAGAATACTGTTTACCGTCTCTATAAACTGGCACCAAATATGCTTAATAAAAATACCTCGGTGATAAAGTCATCACGCTAAATACTTGGTTTAGAGGAAAGCATCATGGGCCATCTCTATAAAATTGAATCTTACAGCGAAGAAGCCGTCCGTTCACTTGCTCAGTTCATTCAAGCCAAAGGGGGGAAATGCTGCATTGCCGGCTTTGCCGTGATCACCAATCATCCTTTTAAAGAAAGAGATGCGGGGCGACTACTGCCATTGATTGGCAAAGTCACCGATAACCTTACCGAATGGGATAAAAGTCAGTTCGAAGTACTGAGTTAATCAACTAGGCGATATGCAACCGTTTCATATTGCAACGCAGATTGCATCACTGTCTACCAGTATCCGCAAACCATGCGGAGTTGCAGGTAGGCAGTAAGTGAAAGGCTATAATTGTCTTGTCAGCAAATCAACCACGCATGTTTTATATTTTCTAACTATATTTATGTCCAAAGGTAGGTGACAAATTTGTCTGGAACAAATTTGAACAGCCGTAGGCTGGCCTTTGGTGAGAGCCACGGATGGCTCCCATCATCGCCATGGACATAGACAGGCGATGTGATTGGGGTGAACACACCCCTGCAGCTTCAAGTAGGAAAGGGATAGCTTAAATCGACAACATGCACTTAAGCGAGTTAGGTAATCCATGAGTAGCAAAAGGTTCTTTTTCACCTAAGGAAGGTTGGTTATGTTTATAACTAGGCTGTTTTTTCTACTGATTCTATGCTTTTTTAGTCTATCCGCCGTTGCGAAATCATTGATGACCTTAGTTTATTATGAGGATTTTCCCCCTTACTCTTTTCGCGATCAACAAGGCAATATGACGGGCATTTTGATCGATATTGCTGATCAGGTACTACAAACCAGAATGGGAGTTGAACTTATTCATCGAGGCTATCCATGGGAAAGAGCACAAAGAATGGTGCAACAAGGGCAAGCCGACGCCTTTATTACTATCGCGACCGCGAATAGATTGCTTTATACCGATGCCTCTACAGAAGCTGTCATTGTCGGCCCGATGAATCTATTTGTCAGCCCCAATAATGGGAAACTCGCACAAATAAAAAACGCCCAGACTATGGATGACCTCAGCCCTTTTTTGATCCTCGATTATCAAGGTAATCATTGGGGTAATCAGCATTTCCCTGAGGAGAAGTTTCAGCGTTTTTTGACGTCAAACTTATCCAATGCACTCATCATGTTGGCTCATGGCAGAGGCGACGTGGTTGTAACCGATAAGATTGTTGCTGATTATTTAATGGCTCAATTAAATTTGCAGGAGAAAATCCTCCAACTCCCTATTCAATTAACCGAAGTCAAATTTTCATTATGTATTAGTAACACTTCGTCTTTTCACCACTTGCTAGCAGAATTTAATCAACAAATGGCGCTATTTCGAGAGCAAGGTAACATAGATACGGTGCTGGAAAATTACCGATAACATACGGTTACGCCATTCCAATTCGATCCTTTCTTGATGATTAGAGTCTATGGTACGAGGAAATTCTACTTTACCGCCGTTAATTTGAGCGAATGACTAAAGAAAAAAGTCGTTAAGTTAACCATTGACACATATGGAATATAAGATATATGATATTTCATATGTAATGTAATTAGCGAATTATTCCTATGTTCGATCCAATTCTTCTTTACAAAGCGCTTTCCGAACAAACGAGGCTTAAGTCTCTGCTTTTAATGCAGAAACAAGGAGAGCTTTGTGTCTGCGACCTCATGGAGGCGCTGAATCTCAGTCAGCCCAAAGTTTCTCGGCATCTTGCCGAATTACGCAAGCACGGGCTTGTTCTGGATGAACGCCGTGGCAAATGGGTTTACTACCGAATCAATCCCGCCCTACCCGCTTGGGTCAAACAAGTGCTCGAGATCACTCTTGATCATAATTGGTCACTCGTTGAACATGAATTGCAAATCATCAAAGGCAAGTCATGTTCGAATGAGGTGAACAAATAGTGTTTATATTCCGTTGGTTTATCATTTTCAAATAAAAGAGGTTTTATGAGTCATATCTCAAGCTGTGTCGAAACCAGCGCTGCTGAAAAAATGAGCTTTCTTGATCGATACTTAACGGTATGGATTTTCCTTGCCATGGCCATTGGTGTCGGAGTTGGCGTGTGGTTCCCTCAGGCGGCTCAGTGGAACGAAAGCCTATCGGTTGGTTCAACCAATATCCCACTTGCCATTGGCTTAATCTTAATGATGTACCCGCCATTGGCGAAAGTGAACTATAGCCTTTTAGGTGAGGTGACTCGT
>NZ_NBUS01000040.1:50488-62177 GCF_002749895.1 Vibrio fujianensis
CGCGATAACACTTTCTCTAGTGATGAACTGGATCGTGGGCCCTATCTTGATGTTCACATTAGCCATCATTTTCTTACGCGATCAACCTGGTTATATGGTAGGGCTGATTCTGATCGGCCTTGCTCGCTGCATCGCTATGGTGTTGGTTTGGAATGACATCAGTGGCGGAAACAAAGAGTACGGTGCCACTTTGGTTGCGTTAAATAGCGCGTTTCAAATTGTCACCTACAGTTTTATGGCATGGCTATTTATTACCGTTTTACCGCCTTATTTTGGTCTGGAAAGTTTCGTGGTTGACATCACGATCTGGGATATTGCACAAAGCGTGTTAATTTATTTAGGCATCCCCTTCTTAGCGGGTTTCTTAAGCCGAAAAGTATTGGTCTCAGCAAAAGGGGAACAGTGGTACAACGAGATTTTTATTCCACGTATATCACCGATCACCTTGATTGCGCTTTTGGCAACCATCGTTTTAATGTTTAGCCTGAAAGGTGAAATGATCATTGAATTACCGATGGATGTATTGCGTATTGCAGTGCCACTTATCATCTATTTTATGGTGATGTTTTTTGCCAGTTTCTACATCGGAAAACGTATGGGGATCCCTTACGACCAAAACGCCTCTATCGCCTTTACTTCATCAGGCAATAATTTCGAGCTAGCTATTGCCGTCTCTATTGCGGTATTCGGGCTCAACTCTGATCAAGCGTTTGCTGGTGTGATTGGACCTTTAGTTGAAGTACCTATTTTAATCGCTTTGGTTAACGTCGCTTTAAGAATGAAGCGTAAATATTATGCTTAAGCCCAGTCTATCGAAACAAACATCCGTCGTGCCATGTCTTATGGAGACATGGCATTTTTCCGAATCCGAACTCTACCGCTGGCTTCTGAAACAAACCGGCGATTCTGATCTGAGTTTTGATTTACTACAAGATACCTTCTTAAAAGCATTACAGCAGAAGCAAGCGTTTTGCGATATTCAAAACCAAAGAGCGTGGTTATATCGGGTGGCGCGGAATATGCTCATTGATAAGCAACGTAAGACGAATCAAGAACAATTTCAGGAGCTGAGTGATAATGAGTCGATATGGCAAGAGCATGAACTCCCCGCCGTCGATAGCCTTGCGCAATGCCTACCAAAAGCACTTTCAAACCTGACTGAATCTGAGAGAGAAATTATCAAACAGTGTGATCTACAAGGTCTTACTCAGCAGGCGTTTGCCGAGCAAAATGGACTTACGTTAGTGGCAACCAAGTCGCGCATTCAACGCGCCAGACAAAAACTTAAACACATTTTGCAAACGCAATGTCATATACGTTTCGACGAACAACAGCGTGTTTGCTGCTTTTTCAAAGATAGCGACAGCCGATAATATTGTCACAGCTGAATAGGCGACGGCAGGCGCATCATAATCTGCATTCATTGCCTCTTCTGAGTAAAGCGAACCTTACTGGGTTATCTTGCCATTAACCATAGTAAAAATTCTGCATCCTTTCGGCACTGACTTCGTCTTAGTGACATAAAGACAAATTATGAGGTTGAAGGAGCCGGTATGTTTGAAGTCTTTACCCATCTTGCTGATTGGATGACCTATCAGCTGTTTGCTATGCAGCAAGGTACTAAGTTGGCAGATGCAGCCCACTTTTTTATTGAAGATACCAGCAAAATAATGGTGTTGCTGGTTGTCATGATTTACCTCATTGCTTTATTTCGCGCCTCTTTAAAGGTTGAAAAAGTGCGCCACTACCTTGCAGGCAAACGGCGTCTTTTTGGCTATGTGACGGGGAGTGTTTTCGGGGCGATCACCCCATTTTGCTCATGTTCCAGTATTCCCGTTTTTCTTGGCTTTACCTCCGCAGGTATCCCGCTTGGGATCACCATGGCTTTTTTGATTACCTCGCCATTGATCAATGAAATCGCAGTATTGCTTCTGTTTAGCCTGCTTGGCTGGAAATTCACCATCCTGTATGTGCTGATTGGAATGCTGATCGGGATACTGAGTGGCTGGTTTTTAGACACCATAAGAGCAGAGCGTTGGTTGCAACCTTTTGCCGCAAAAGCGATGCAGAAAGCCCAAGCCCGGCAACATACACAGGGAAATCTAGGCGTTAGCAACGAAGAGGCCGCAATCTCGCTTTCATATCGGCATCAGTTTGCCAAACAGGAGATGGTTGAGATCATCGGGCGGGTTTGGAAATGGGTGTTTATTGGCGTGGGTATAGGCGCAGGCTTACATGGTTTTGTACCCGATGGCTGGATAGAAACCCACTTAGGCGCGGGTCAATGGTGGTCTGTTCCAGCTTCAGTATTAATTGGTATCCCTTTGTATTCTAATGCGACGGGGGTGATTCCCATCATGGAGAGTTTACTGAGAAATGGTCTTCCCATTGGTACGACATTAGCGTTTTGTATGAGTACCGTCGCCGCAAGTGTGCCTGAATTTGTCATGCTAAAACAAGTGATGCAATGGCGCTTATTGGGGCTTCTTTTTGGTCTACTGCTAACAGCGTTTACTGTTATGGGGTGGATATTTAACTTACCGTTCTGGCAATTTTAGGAGATAAACATGAAAGCATTTAAAGTACTCGGTTCAGGTTGTGCCAACTGCGTCAATACCGCGAAACTGATTGAGAAAGTTGCGGCAGAGCAAGGCATTGATGTTTCGGTTGAAAAAGTGACCGACCTTGAAACGATCATGAATTATGGCGTGATGTCTACGCCAGGTGTCGTCATGGATGAAGAAGTGGTTCACGCAGGAGGAGTCCCTACACCGGAGCTTATTTTAACTTGGTTAAAGTAAGGAGCGCTAATTTTTACCAGTTTTCGAATAGCGAACTGTCCCAATCCTAATTTGATAAGTAGAAAGGTGACCCATTTTTCCCAAAGCGCTCCTTTCGGAGCGCTTTTCTTGTTTATGTTGGTTATTCCCAATCAAGGATGACTTTGCCGGAAGCCCCGCTACGCATAGCATCAAAGCCTTTTTGAAAATCATCGACCTTGAAGTGATGGGTGATAATTGGGGTTAAATCTAAGCCTGATTGAATGAGGCTTGCCATCTTGTACCAAGTTTCGAACATTTCCCGACCATAAATGCCTTTGATGACTAAGCCTTTAAAAATCACTTGGTTCCAATCAATCGCCATCGATGAAGGTGGAATACCTAGCAAAGCCACCCGTCCGCCATGATTCATGGTTTGCAGCATCGAGCTAAACGCACTTGGTACTCCAGACATTTCAAGGCCGACATCAAAGCCTTCTGTCATGCCGAGTTCATTCATGACCTCTTCAAGTGTTTGCTCTGCGACGTTAACCGCCCGCGTTACACCAATTTTACGTGCTAAATCAAGGCGGTATTCATTCACATCGGTGATCACCACATGACGAGCACCAACATGTTTCGCCACCGCTGCCGCCATAATACCGATTGGGCCAGCACCAGTAATGAGTACATCTTCTCCGACTAAATCAAACGACAACGCTGTATGAACCGCATTGCCAAAGGGATCAAAAATCGCCGCCAAATCATCAGAAATATCGGCTGGAATTTTAAACGCATTAAAAGCGGGTATCACTAAATACTCTGAGAATGAACCGGTGCGATTCACCCCCACCCCAATCGTATTGCGGCAAAGGTGAGTACGACCACCACGGCAATTACGACAGTGACCACACGTAATATGACCTTCACCAGAAACGCGATCTCCTATTTCAAAACCGCGAACTTCTTGACCAATACCAACCACTTCACCGACGTATTCATGGCCCACCACCATAGGTACAGGGATGGTTTTTTGCGACCATTCATCCCAGTTGTAAATATGCACATCGGTGCCACAAATGGCGGTCTTTTTGATTTTAATCAGCAAGTCATTATGACCCAGCTCTGGCATATCCACTTCGGTCATCCAGATACCTTGCTCGGGTTTTAACTTGGCTAATGCTTTAATTTTCATTTGATAAGCCCCATCTCTTGGCCGACTTCAATAAAGACGTCAATCGCTCTGTCGAGCTGCTCGCGACTGTGAGCCGCTGACATTTGCGTGCGGATCCGCGCCTGACCTTTTGGCACCACCGGGAAAGAAAAACCAACCACGTAAATGCCCTTCACTAATGCACGCTCAGCAAACTCAGCGGCCACTTTCGCATCACCCAGCATAATCGGGATGATCGCATGATCAGCGCCGCCCATGGTAAAACCTGCTGCTTCCATACGAGTACGAAAATGTGCTGCGTTGCTCCACAATTTATCGCGCAGCTCACCACTCTCAGCTAACAGATCCAAAACACGCAAAGAAGCGGCGACAATCGCAGGCGCGACGGAGTTTGAGAACAGATAAGGACGTGAACGCTGGCGCAGCCAATCAATCACTTCTTTTTTACCAGAAGTATAACCACCAGAAGCGCCACCCATCGCTTTGCCTAGCGTTCCGGTAATAATATCAATTCTGTCGATAACGTTATGATATTCATGCGTACCACGGCCATTTGCGCCCATAAAGCCGACTGCATGGGAATCATCCACCATCACCAAAGCATGGTATTTGTCCGCTAAATCACAAATCGCTGGCAAGTTCGCCACTACGCCGTCCATAGAGAAAACACCATCTGTGACAATCAGCTTATGGCGTGCGCCCGCTTGGTCAGCAGCAATCAGCTGCTGCTCCAACTCTTGCATGTTGTTATTGCTGTAACGAAAACGCATCGCTTTACATAAACGAACGCCATCAATGATCGAAGCGTGATTCAGCGCATCAGAGATGATGGCATCTTCTTTATCAAGTAGTGTTTCAAATAATCCGGTGTTCGCATCAAAGCACGAGGTGTAAAGAATGGTGTCTTCTTTGCCCAGGAAAGCAGACAGCTTCTCTTCAAGCTGCTTATGGATATCTTGCGTACCACAGATAAAACGTACCGAAGCCATCCCGAAACCATGGGTCGCCATACCTTGCTGGCCCGCTTCAATCAAAGCCGGATGATTAGCCAAACCAAGATAATTATTGGCGCAAAAGTTAAGCACTTCTTGACCGGTTGAGATAGAAACCGCCGCTTGTTGTTGTGAGGTGATCACACGTTCAGACTTATAGAGACCTTCGGTTTTAACATCATCCAGCTGTTGGCGTATTTGTTGATAAAAATCACAAGACATTGCTATTTCCTTCTTTAATATTCTTGCTCGTTCACGATGTGGAACCATTTAGTAAATTTCCCATTTACACTGTAAAGCCACTGACATAACAGGCTTTACAATGGTGGAACTTTGAATCAGTGTAAGTGTAATCGATGTCTAGAGAGAGCATTATCTTGGGTTGTGGAAAATCATTTATGAAATAAAATCACAAATAAACGACTGAGGAATATAAAATTAATATCAATAAACCTTGGCACAGATCACAAAAGTGAATATTAAAAATGATACACAAGGGCTGATTGGTCATTAATCTGCCAGAATAGTGCGTTTGTGTCGCAATAACTCGGCAATTGACGATGAAACACCCAATGAAGAACTCAAATAAAATACATTTTATACCCAAACAACTTGGAGTGGCAGGTAGGCGACAAGTGAGTCAATCCCCATCAGCATAGACAGGCTAGTTGATTGGGGTGAAAGAACGTAGCCAACACCCGTGCAGCTTCAAGTAGGAAGGGGATATTGATAAATAAAAATAAAAACATAATAAAAGCGAATAATTTAGCCATACAACTATCCTATCGATAGATGGTTATAAACTCCTATTAGCAATTTATCAGAGTAAGCACACCCATTATGCTTAATACGAAACTCATCAGCCTACTCCCAGATCTAGCCACTTTTATTTTAGTGGTTAATGAAGGTAGCTTTACTGCTGCCGCCCAAAAACTGGGGGTTACGCCATCAGCATTGAGCAAGCTGATTACTCGCCTAGAACTGGCGCTTTCTGTTAAATTATTTGAAAGAACGACCCGCAAACTGGTCATTACTCAAGCCGGACAAAGAGTCTATGATCAGTGCTTAGTGATGGTTAATGCCGCCCAGCAAGCTTTTGAATTATCTCATGCTGACCATACTGAACCCTCTGGAGCATTAACGATTGCAGCTCCCGAAGCCTTTCTTAATTCGGTTCTCCAGCCTTTCGTCATTCCTTTCCTCAAGCAGTACCCTCTCATTCAGCTCAAATTGCGGGTTATCGATGGAGAGATTGATCTGTTCCGCCATAACATCGATGTGGCTTTTAAACTAACAGATAAACCCGATGAAAATTTAGTGCTACGTGAATTGTGCAAAACAAACTTAGTGCTGTGCGCGAGCCCTACCTATTTGCAGGAGCGAGGCACGCCTTGTCACCCAACAGAGTTGAAAGAGCATGATTGCTTATATCTTGCAGAGACGGAACGCGATCATATTTGGGATTTTCTTAAAGAGGATGAATTCCATACCGTGCCCATTTCAGGTCGCTATGCCGTCAACCATTCGCAAATGCGCCTAAATGCAGTAAAAAGTGGACTGGGAATTGGAATTTTCCATGATTTTGTTATACAAAATGCTTTAGTAAAGGGGGAAGTGGTTCAATTACTACCAGATTGGACGATAAAAAGTAACTACCACGGAGCCATTGCCATGCAGTATGCTCAAACCAAATATATGCCCGCTCGATTACGCGTCTTTATTGATTTTATTCTGCTGCACCTCAAACCTAAATTAGCAACACCAGCAAAATGATTCCCCATCCCCAAACGCACATGGGCGATGGGAGAATCATTATCATCACCTAACCGCTAGCCAAATAAACGTTGCCATAGACTCGGCTTTTTTTTCTCATGATATTCAATACGAAGATCATCGACTTCTTTTAGTGACCGTTTAGCCGCATCAAATTCACCTGCTGAGAGTTCATTCGTCACTTGATCTAAGGCCACCGTCAGCTTGTTAAACCCTTCTTGATAAATACTTGCTCTTTCTGGTGGGTATTGCGCCTGTTTTGCTTGTGTTACCAACACGCTCAACTGTGCAATGGGCACTTGCATGTCTTCAACAGTTTGCGCTTCTGCTGCGGCCTTAAATTCCAATTTCATCTGTTGCATGAGTGGTTTCAGATCCATATTAGCCGCCCATGCCTGACTAGCGACTAATAATAGTCCCGTACTCAACAGTAAACGTTTTTTCATTGTATAACTTCCTTATAATGTCTATGTCCAAACGACTTGCAGTTGCCGGTAGGCGGCAAAGGAGTTTATCCCCATTAACATAGACCAACTATGTGATTGGGGTAAACGAAAACAGCTAGCACCACTGCGTCTTCAAGTAAAAGGGGATATACCTATTTTGCTTAAACAACCGATCAAAAAACCAGACATATTTACCTTTATTGATATTCAAAAATAGATTGATATTCAGAAATAGGCTGGCGTCCGCGTAGTGCAAGAAAGGCCAAAAATTGTTGCGGGCAATGAGTAATAACGCTGGATGGCTCGACACCAACCTTATCTAATAATTCACTCGCGAGCGTTAAATTGCCGACGTCATGACAAAAGTGCGCGTCACTCCCTGTTGTGATCCAGGCTCCCACCGATTTGGCTATTTCAGCGATATGATAACAACGCTCAACACTGCCCACTCGACTATGTCCTTTTAAGGTACTGTTATTAATTTCTATTGCAACATTATACTCTGCCGCACACTTAATCACGGTTTCAAAGTCAAAATCAAAATTGGGATTGCCTAAGTGTCCTAATGCATCTACCCGACCGCTTTTTATCGTGTTGATCAGCGCTTGGGTATGAACAGCTTGGGTACTCGGCTGAAAAACTGGCTCATGAAAACTAGCGATAACCCAATCTAGATGTTGATCAACGGAAGGGTGAAGATCCACCTCACCTTGTACATTAAGAATATTTGATTCTATTCCTCGAATAATCGCTACATCATGTAAAAAGCGGGGTAAAATTCGTTGATTGGCAAAAAACCAATAATGAGGAGCCCCAGGCATCGACTCAGTATGATCGGTAGTACAGAACATCTGCAGCCCTTTTTCTTGCGCCGCTTTAGCATTTTCGATTAACGTACTATAAGCGTGACCACTAGCGTATGTGTGTGTATGAGTATCGACCGCAAGTTTCATAACCAACTCCCTTATATTTAGCAGGTGAACAGTTTACCAGCCTGAGAATCAGCTTACCAATCGTATACCCAGAGGCCCTTTCAATGTCATATATCGGATCAAATCTCGCCCTCCGTCATCTTGGGTGAGATTCACACAATCACTCCATCCGCTTGGCAACTCAATCGACCTGAACAATACTTAATCCATGACCTAACTTAGGATGTGATCATGGTGAAGCGCTATTTCTCCCTCAGCATACAAATCAGTACACTATTCATGGTACTGGTTGTGTTTATTGGCATGATACTTATTATGGTGGGCTCCCATTATTCTAAACAACTGGTTCAAGTTAGCCTGACACAGAGCCATCAAGAAAAACGAGAAAAAATAGAGCAGACTTTCCAGCAAGGTATTGCCCCAATCATCACCACGCTTGATTTTATGGCCTTCAGCCATTTTATTGATGGGCACTATCCTATTGATGAAGACATTCGCTCACTCAACGCATTAAATCTAATTTTTCAGCAAAATCCATATTTAGTAACGGTTTATTTCGGCAATGAAAATGGCGATTTCACCATGCTGGTTCCTTTATTTAACGAACAGAGCAAACAACGTTATCAAGCTCCGCAAGAAGCTCACTTACTGATTAATGAAACACTAGTCAATGGATATAGCCGCATCACCTTTTTAGATCAACACTTTATTCCTATTCAACAAACAGAACATCACGACACACCATTTGATCCACGTGTCCGCCCGTGGTTTGTGAATGCAAAAAGTGATGGTGCTATCCGCCTGACTGAACCTTATTTTTTTTACTTTATCAATCAGTACGGTGTATCGCTCTCGCGCCGATCCTTGGATCAAAAAAAAGTGGTGGGTGCCGATTTCACCCTAGATGGCCTCTCAGAACAGTTGTCAAACATCGCTTATACCGCCAATACTCAACTGGCACTCTTTGATCAAAATTTCCAACTATTGGCACAGCACAACACTTCAATGACATTCCGTGAACCTAGCTCAGGAGATCAAACCCCGTTTTCATCCAGTATCTTTGCCAATTTAACATCAGAAGCAGCCAAGAAAAGTACGCTGAAAACCTTCACTTTTGCGGATCAATCCTGGATTGGAGCAAACTCCTTGATTAAGTTAAGCCCAGAGGTAAACCTAATTCTTGCCCATGCAACCCCAGAAAATGACCTAATGGCAACCTTATTAAGCATTCGGGATAAACAAATATTCTTAGCTTTGTTCATGTTGAGTATTAGTTTTCTTTTTGTCCGGTTTGTTTCGAATAGAATTGCCAAGCCACTCAGTGATTTAGTCGTGCAAACCGGTAACATTTCTCGTTTTGATTTCCAAAAAACTCGCTATCCCAAAAGCATCATTAAAGAAGTTGCCGATCTAACGAAATCGATCGAATTGATGGAACACACGCTGCATGACTTATTACGCCTACTGCGTGATGCTGCCTCTAACCAAGACTTTGACGTTTTTGCGAAAACCATTACTCATCAAGGTTATTTGATCACGAAGGCTGAAACTATTTTACTTTATACCTATAACCACGATCAGCAGCAGTTCACCACCGCCGCCAACCACGCAATCATACCATTTAAAATTGACATCAATACCTTAGTACAAAGCACACCTTGGCTATTGACCAAGCTACGTCAAGGACAAATCATACATTTAAATCGTAACGACAATGTATTATTCCCTTATAAAGATCAGCTATTTAATAGCGATATTTATCTGTTTCCATTAATTAATAAATCACGTCAACTGATTGGTGTACTGAATTTGGGGTACGAACGGGCAATCAAAAAATCGCAACTTGACAAACACGCGTTCCTGCGTGAAGTGCTTAGCTTTGCAGAAATTGCCAAAGATAATATTGATAAAATGCAGCAGCAAAAAGAGATGCTGAATGCTTTTATTACCTTAATCGCCTCGGCCATTGATACTAAATCTCCCTATACAGGAGGCCACTGCCAACGAGTGCCTGAATTGACCCAAATGCTCGCCAAAGCCGCAACTAAAGATAAGCGTTATTTCCCCGACTTCATCTTATCTACCGAACAGTGGGAAGAATTAATGCTCGCCGCTTGGATGCACGATTGCGGGAAAGTCACCACGCCCGAATATGTGGTCGATAAAGCGACCAAACTTGAGACGATTTATGACCGAATCCACGAAATACGTATGCGTTTTGAATTGCTGAAAGTACAAGCTGAAGCCGATTACTGGCAAGCCATCGCTAACGGTGGTAATCCCGTCACTCTACAAAAAACACTCACCAAACAACACCAGACGCTTGATGATGAATTTACCTTTGTCGCACAGTGCAATATTGGCAGTGAATCAATGACGGAGCAAGATATCGCCCGACTTGGACAGATTGCTCAACGACAATGGAAGCGCACCTTAGATGATCAAATCGGTATCTCTTGGCTGGAAGCTCAGCGTCATCGCAACAAACCCACCTTGCCAGTGATGGAAAACGTTCTGGCTGATAAAGTGGTTCATCAAATAAAATGGGATAGCGCTCCACTAGCAACAATAGAACAAGAAGGCTTTGTACTTAAGCCCAAACCGCTGCGCTATAACCGCGGTGAGCTGTATAACCTCAGTGTGCGCCGCGGCACCTTAACCGAGGAAGAACGCTTTATGATCAATGACCATATTATTCAAACAATTGTCATGCTAAAACGTCTTCCCTATCCAGAACATCTCAAAAATGTGCCCGACATTGCAGGAGGACATCATGAACGAATGGATGGAAAAGGCTACCCAAGAGGATTAAATGAACAACAACTTTCCATTCCAGCTCGCATTATGGCCATCGCCGATGTTTTCGAAGCACTGACATCGAGTGATAGGCCATATAAAAAAGCCAAAACACTCACCGAATCGATAGACATCATGACGACCATGGCGACCAGTGGCCATATTGATCCAAAACTTTACCTACTTTTTTTAGAACAGAAGGTGTACCAAACCTATGCCGATCAATTTCTCGATGAAGCACAACGAGACCAAGTCGCGATTGATCAACACATTCAAGCCGTGAAAACTTATTTACGCGACCAGTTTTAATTTATCTCGCACTTTGAACACTCAATATTTAATCGATTGCGTCATCAATAGTTGATGTATGTCAAATTGTCGTAGACAATACCTGCCAAAGAACGGTAGCCATTTCACTCACTGTGTGATCTGGATATCGGTTTTGACTATGAGCATGATAGCCAAAAACTACTTTTTATACGTGTACTGCGCTGCTAAAGTCAACAATCCTAGAGTTGGCGCATACTAAGTACTTCGTTTTTAAGGGAAAGATGATGGTAATACCTGAAAACAGCTGCATCGTTATTTTTGGTGCATCGGGAGATCTCACCTACCGTAAGTTAGTTCCTGCTTTATATCATTTATATGCAAGCAAACAACTTCCTGAATCCTTTTGTATTTTAGGTGTTAGTCGAACGGAATATAGCGATCAAACTTATCGAGAAAAATTAACACGCTCCCTGCAAGAGTTAGAAAAAACCGAACCCGCCATTCTTGATGCTTTCAGTGAACACCTTCACTATCAAGCCATTGACAC
>NZ_NBUS01000040.1:62187-75023 GCF_002749895.1 Vibrio fujianensis
AAACGTTGATGATTATGCCAAGTTATCGACACGCCTTGATCAACTTGCGCTGCAATATCAACAAACCAAGCGTAATACGCTGTTTTATCTTGCTACCCCACCCAGCTTATATGGTGTCATCCCGAGTAATTTGGCCGCTCACGGATTAAATAGTGAACAAAATGGCTGGAAACGATTAGTTATCGAAAAACCATTTGGTTATGATTTAAAATCTGCACAGGCATTGGATATCGAAATCCACCGCTATTTTTCCGAACACCAAATCTACCGAATTGATCATTACTTAGGCAAAGAAACCGTCCAAAACTTACTGGTTTTCCGCTTTGCCAACGGTATGTTTGAGCCATTATGGAACCGGAATTTTATCGACTATGTCGAAATTACTGGCGCAGAATTTCTTGGCGTCGAAGAGCGTGGCGGTTATTACGATGGTTCCGGTGCAGTGCGTGATATGTTCCAAAACCATTTACTCCAAGTACTGGCTATGATGAGTATGGAGCCTCCGGCTGAAATTAATGCCAATGCCATTCGTAATGAAGTGAATAAAGTGTTGCAGAGCTTACAACCACTGTCTGAACAAGATCTACGAAATAACCTAGTACTCGGTCAATACACAGAATCAGAAGTACGAGGTAAGTTTTTACCCAGTTATCGAAATGAGCCAGGCGTGGCCGATGATTCTCGTACTGAAACGTATATTGCTTTGAAAATGTTTATTAATAACTGGCGTTGGAATGGTGTACCTTTTTACGTGCGCTCAGGTAAACGTCTGCCGACTCGAGTCACTGAAGTCGTCATCCATTTCAAACGTACACCCCACCCAGTTTTTGCTCACAATGCGCCAGAAAATAAATTAATCATCCGTATTCAGCCTGATGAAGGTATTCAGATGAGCTTTGGATTAAAAGAGCCAGGTGCTGGTTTTAAAGCCAAAGAAGTCGCAATGGACTTTCACTACACGTCACTCTCTGAGAAAAAAATGCTGACAGCTTATGAGCGTCTATTACTTGATGCTCTTAACGGTGATGCGACCTTGTTTGCAAGAACTGACGCGGTAGAAGCCTGTTGGAAATTTGTGCAGCCTATTTTAGATTTTAAACAAGATCCCCAATCACTTTATGGCTATGCTTGTGGCACTTGGGGGCCCAAAGAGTCAGATGATTTATTACAGCGAGATGGCCGTGAATGGCGCTTCCCATGTAAAAATTTAACCGATACGGATTATTGCGAATTATGATTAAAAATAAGATTTTTCCAACGGCAAACGCGGTTGTTGAATCCTTAGCGAAGGACTTACAGGCATACAGCCAACAAGGCCAGCCAATACATATCTCTCTTTCTGGCGGCAGCACACCGAAGATGTTGTTTAAATTGTTGGCTTCTCAACCGTACGCCTCCAACATTCAATGGCAAAACTTACATTTTTGGTGGGGTGATGAGCGCTGTGTGGCTCCCGATGATGCCGAAAGTAACTATGGCGAAGCGAACACGCTTTTATTTAGCCAAATCAACATTCCCGCGGAAAATATCCACCGTATTTTAGGCGAAAATGAACCCCATGCCGAAGCAAAACGTTTTGCCGAAGAAATGACGCAAATCGTTCCGGTGGAAAATGGCGTCCCAGTTTTTGATTGGATTCTATTGGGAGTCGGCGCTGATGGACATACCGCATCGCTCTTTCCTAACCTGACCAACTATCAAGATGAACAGCTATCGGTCGTGGCCACTCATCCAGAATCGGGGCAACTTCGTATTTCTAAAACAGCAAAAGTATTAGAAGCGGCAAAACGGATTAGTTACCTTGTTCTGGGCTCAAGTAAAGCCGAGATCGTCCATCAAATTCACACCACTCCAGCCGTAGCTCTCCCTTATCCAGCGGCGAAAATTCAGTCATCTCACGGTGCAACGGAGTGGTATTTAGATTTAGACGCAGCAGCAAAAATTGCGTAAAGGAGAATAAGAAATGAAAGGTGATATCGGTGTTATCGGCCTAGCAGTCATGGGCCAAAACCTTATCTTAAATATGAATGATCATGGCTTTAACGTGGTGGCTTATAACCGTACTACCGCGAAAGTGGATGAGTTTTTACAAGGCCCAGCCAAAGGCACCAAGATTGTCGGTGCTTACTCACTACAAGACTTAGTGGATAAACTTGCCACACCACGCAAAGTCATGCTGATGGTACGAGCTGGAGATGTGGTGGATGCATTTATCGATCAATTAGTTCCTTTACTCGATAAAGGCGACATCATTATCGATGGGGGCAATACTAACTACCCAGACACTAACCGCCGTGTTGCCGCGCTACGAGAGAAAGGTATTCACTTTATTGGTACTGGTGTTTCTGGTGGAGAAGAAGGTGCACGTTTCGGGCCTTCTATCATGCCGGGTGGTGCCGAGGAAGCTTGGCCAGCCGTAAAACCCATTTTTCAAGCCATTTCAGCCAAAACGGATTCTGGAGAACCTTGTTGTGACTGGGTCGGTAATGATGGTGCGGGACACTTTGTGAAAATGGTTCATAACGGTATCGAATACGGTGACATGCAGCTTATCACTGAAGCTTACCAGTTTATGAAAGATGGACTTGGGATGTCTGCGGATGAAATGCAAGCGGTATTTTCTGATTGGAACAAAACCGAACTTGATAGCTATCTTATTGAAATTACCGCCGATATCCTTGGCTATAAAGATCAAGATGGCCAACCATTAGTAGAAAAAATTCTTGATACTGCTGGTCAAAAAGGCACGGGTAAATGGACGGGGATTAATGCCTTAGACATGGGTATTCCGCTGACGCTAATCACTGAGTCCGTATTCTCTCGCTGCTTATCCGCACTTAAAGATCAACGTGTTGCTGCTGAACAATTATTTGCCAAAGCCATCACACCGGTTGAAGGTGATAAGCAAGCGTGGGTTGATGCGCTTCGTCAAGCCTTATTGGCATCGAAGATCATCTCTTATGCACAAGGTTTTATGTTGATGCGTGAAGCCTCGAATGAAAATGGTTGGGATCTTAACTACGGCAACGTAGCGCTAATGTGGCGTGGTGGCTGTATCATTCGTTCCGCTTTCTTAAGTAATATTCGTGATGCGTTTGCAGCAAACCCAGACATTGCATTCTTAGGTTCTGATCCCTACTTCAAAGGTATTTTGGATAACTGCCTTGGCGCGTGGCGTAAAGTGGCAGCGAAATCAATGGAAGTGGGAATCCCAATGCCGTGCATGACCTCAGCACTCACTTTCCTCGATGGCTATACCACCGCTCGTTTACCGGCAAACTTACTACAAGCCCAGCGTGATTACTTTGGCGCTCATACTTATGAACGTATCGACCGACCTCGTGGTGAGTTCTTCCATACCAATTGGACAGGAACGGGTGGTAATACCGCTTCCACGACTTATGATGTATAAATTTACTCGCCCTATTGACGGTAAATAAATTCATCCCTATTATCTACGCCTAAAAAATAAGCATCAGGGAGGATGTTAACTGAGTTAACATCCTCTATTTTTTGGTTGATTTTTATTACTGAGAGAATTAACAATGACCTTCAATAAGTACTTTGTATTTGCTCCTAAAGCATTGGAAGAAGGAACGCAGCAAAACACTGAATGGACATCGGATAAGGAAACTCAGCGCCAAGCAATGGTTAAACAGGCGCAGCAACAAGGCGGTTGCTAACGGCTTCCCCACCTTAACCGCTTTTGTTGCGACTAAGGTGGGGCATCTTCCCGCAGTAATACTCAAGCATAAGACACGATCAGCGAACCTCGCCGATATCGTTGTCGCAATCTAGTGAATGGCTCACAAACATAAGGGTTGCCACACTCTGTCCATCCCGATGCCTTGCTTAGAAAGCGACTCGCCAGGTAAAAACTCTGCGACCAAATGATCGATCAAATGGCGAACAGCAGGAGCAAGATGCTTTCGTGATGGATATAACGCATAGATTGCCATCGTTTGTGGTTGCCAATCGGGTAATAAGCGTATTAATTGTCCATTCGCTAATGCTCGCGCAACAAGGTAAGTCGGTTGTAAACTCACCCCCATTCCATAAATCGCAGCACTCAAGAGTACCGTTGCCTCGTTAGCACTGAATGCACATTGTACCTCTACTGACGTCTGTTGCTCTCCTTGACTTAAATGCCAAATATGTCGTTCTGCACTTTTATATCCTAAACAGCGATGCAAGACTAAATCTTGCGGAATGGTAATCTCAGGCTGAGTAGCTAAATAGTCTGGAGCGGCGACCAATACCGACTCACACTCCGCAATCTTACGTCCAATCAAACTAGGGTCAGGATTAGAGGCAATCCTGATCGCAAGATCAATTCGCTCAGCAATAAGATCAGCCGTTTTATCCTGCACTTCCATATCAATCGATACCAACGGGTGCTTTATTAAAAACGTCTTGATGGCAGGCACTAACTGCGAAAAACCAAAAGACATACTTGCCGCCAATTTTATCTTGCCACGCAAATCCTCTTTATTCATTGTCTGATGTAATAAAACTTCTGACTGCTGAACCCAAGCTTCAATTTCCGGCAAACATTGCTCACCAGCGCTCGTTAGTGACACCATCCGTGTTGTCCGGTTGAGTAATCGAATCGCCAGCCAATTTTCCATGGTATCAATATAACGGGTCACCATTGGCCGTGACATGGTTAAACGTTCTGCGGTTGCTGTAAAGCTTTGAGTTATCGCCACATCTAGAAAAACTTTTGCTGCCGTGAGTCGATCCATAATTTGCTCGATTTAAGAAACAATGATGTCAATTATTAGCTATATATCCGAACAAGTCTAATTCGTATGATAGCTCCCGAACCGATAACTGACTTTCGATACTCTATTTTAGGATCAATCATCATGAAAAAACTGACTCTACTGACCGCAACGACACTGATCACCAGCACTGCATTTGCGGCACAGCAACCTTTAACACTGGACGTATACAACGCCGATGGTAATAGCTTTCATGTAAACTCAACCTTAGTTTACGGCGCAACAGAAGCCATGGTGATTGACACTGGCTTTACCAAAGCCGATGCCTTACGCATTGCCGCTAAAGTCATCGATTCAGGCAAAAACCTAAGCACGATTTTTATTAGCCAAGCGGATCCTGATTACTATTTTGGCGCGGAAGTATTACATGAGCTATTCCCTGATGCGAAAGTCCTCACCACTCCGGGAGTTCGCGCGACGATTGAAGAGAAGCTCGATGGCAAACTAGCGTTCTGGGCTCCGAAAATGGGCACTAACGCGCCAGTGAAACCAGTATTACCGACCGCTTATCATGGTAAAACGCTCACCATTGATGGACAAACCATAGAGATCCACGATGCAGACGGTGAGCTAGCGCATCGCCCTTACTTGTGGATCCCAGCCAACAAAGCCATTTTGGGCAATGTAGCGGTCTACGGTAACGTTCACTTATGGATGGCCGATGCGCAAAGCGATGCCAGCCGTCAAGCGTGGGCACAGCAGCTTGAGCGTATGCAAGCCTTAAAACCAGAAGTGGTGATCCCTGGTCACATGATTGCCGGTACTCAATTAGATGCCTCAGCGATTAGCTTTGCTCAGCGCTATTTAGCGGATTTTGCCCAAGCAAAACAAACCAGTAAAGATAGTCAACAATTAATCAAACGTATGCTTAAGCTTTATCCTGAAGCCGGTTTACCCATGGCATTAGAGATTGGCGCAAAAGTACATATGGGTGAAATGCAATGGTAAAAGTACACTACTTTTTTGACCCAATGTGTGGCTGGTGTTTCGGTGCTAGCCCACTACTAGAAACACTGGCTGAAATGCCGACTATCACACTCAAGTTACATCCGGGTGGCATGTTGCCACGCTCCGAGTTGGCCGCCGAGTTTCGAGCGCATATATTAGAGGCAGATCAACAGATTAGCCTGGTGACTGGACAAGTTTTTGGTGAAGCGTACCGCTCGCGAATTGCCAGCCAGCAGCCGCTCATCGTTGACTCTTACCTTACCGCTCAGGCGATCATCGCCGCGGAAGCATTGCAAGGCCTAGGATTGGCGATGTTGAAAAAAATTCAGCAAGCCCATTATCAACGAGGATTAACAGTTGCCGAGCCAGAAGTATTGGCTCAGTTAGCAAGCCAATTAGGTATTGAACACGATAAATGGCACAACGCCATGCAGCAAGCCAAATCTGATTTACCGGCCACGATTGCCAATAGCCAACAACTGATGGCTCAGTATCAATTGCGGGGATTTCCATCACTGATGATTGAGCAGGCAAATGGCCAGTGGCACTCGGTTCAGCCGAGCGTTTATTATGGGAAGCTTAATCAGTGGCAAGCGTTTTGGCAATCAATGGCAGGTATCTCATCTGGCAGCCATGCCTAAACCAGTTAGGATGATCGATAATATTGAGGCCAGATTAAATCGAAAAGCGATCATTCACTTAAAAAACAGCCCCCAAACTTGGGGGCTATTGACGTTGATAAAGCTATTTTATCAGATCAAAACGATCAGCATTCATCACTTTGCACCAAGCCGCAACAAAGTCATGCACAAATTTTCCTTTGTTATCGTCTTGTGCGTACACTTCCGCATATGATCGAAGAATAGAGTTTGAGCCAAATACTAAGTCGACTCGCGTCGCTGTCCATTTGACTGCGCCAGATTGACGCTCGCATATTTGATACAAATTTCGCCCTTTAGGTTTCCAAGTGTACCGCATATCAGTTAAGTTCACGAAAAAGTCATTACTTAACACGCCGACATTGTCGGTAAAGACACCATGCGATGTTTCGCCATAGTTGGTACCTAATACGCGCATTCCCCCCATTAATACGGTCATTTCTGGTGCGGTAAGACGCATGAGCTGAGCGCGATCAAGCAACAATTCTTCTGGGCTAACAACATAGTCTTTCTTCAACCAATTCCGAAAACCATCAGATAAGGGTTCAAGAACATCAAATGATGCCACATCAGTTTGCTCTAATGTTGCATCGCCACGCCCAGGAACAAATGGTACCTTGACCTCAACACCCGCCGCTTTAGCCGCCATTTCAACTCCGACATTACCAGCAAGCACGATGGTATCCGCGACACTTATGCCAAACTCACTGGCGATGTTTTCTAGCACAGCAAGCACTTTTGCTAAGCGCTCAGGTTCATTACCTTGCCAATCTTTCTGTGGCGCAAGACGGATCCGCGCACCATTTGCACCACCCCGTTTATCGGATCCACGGAAGGTACGGGCACTATCCCAAGCGGTGGAGACCATTTCACTAATACTTAATCCGCTGGCGGCAATTTTCGCTTTTACCGCATCAACGTCATAATCGCTACGTCCCGCTGGGATTGGATCTTGCCAAATCAAATCTTCTTTAGGAACATCAGGGCCAATATAGCGAGCTTTAGGCCCCATATCACGGTGCGTCAGTTTGAACCAAGCACGAGCAAACACCTCAGAAAAATAAGCCGGATCTTGATAAAAACGCTCAGAAATCTTGCGATAAGCAGGGTCCATTTTCAGCGCCATATCGGCGTCAGTCATGATTGGGTTATAGCGAATACTTGGATCTTCGACATCAACTGGCTTATCTTCCTCTTTGATATTGATGGGCTCCCATTGCCAAGCGCCCGCTGGGCTTTTTTTCAATTCCCAATCGTAAGTAAACAATAAATAGAAGAAACCGTTATCCCACTGTGTTGGATTGGTTGTCCATGCCCCTTCAATACCACTGGTGACCGTATTACGCCCCACACCACGTGTGGTGTGATTGATCCAACCTAAACCTTGTTCTTCTAATTCCGCCCCTTCCGGATCAGGCCCTAAATTGGCCGCGTCGCCATTACCATGACATTTACCCACGGTATGACCACCAGCGGTTAACGCCACCGTCTCTTCATCGTTCATTGCCATACGTTCAAAAGTAACGCGCATATCATGAGCCGTTTTCAGTGGGTCAGGATTGCCATCAACGCCTTCTGGGTTGACATAAATCAACCCCATCATGACTGCCGCTAATGGGTTTTCTAGATCACGAACGCCAGAATAACGGCTATTTTTAGCGCCACTCGGTGCCAACCACTCTTTTTCTGATCCCCAATAAGTATCTTTTTCTGGGTGCCAGATATCTTCCCGACCAAAAGCAAAACCAAAAGTCTTAAGCCCCATCGATTCATAGGCCATGTTACCCGCGAGGATGATCAAATCTGCCCAGCTGATCTTATTGCCGTATTTTTGCTTGATTGGCCAAAGTAAACGACGAGCTTTATCTAAGTTAGCATTATCAGGCCAAGAGTTTATTGGTGCAAAACGCTGATTGCCGGTGCCTGCGCCACCTCGGCCATCAGCAATACGATAAGTTCCGGCCGAGTGCCAAGCCATACGGATCATTAAACCACCATAATGCCCCCAGTCAGCTGGCCACCACTCTTGGCTATTGGTCATTAACGCTTTCAGGTCGTTTTTTAAGGCATTAACATCGAGTTTTTTTAATTCTTCACGGTAATTAAAATCAGCCCCCATTGGGTTCGTTTTTGCGTCATGTTGATGCAAGATGTCAAGATTAAGTGCTTTAGGCCACCAATCCATGTTAGACATCTCGGCAGAGGTAACACCACCATGCATGACTGGGCACTTACCACCTGAATTTATCCCATTATTTTCCATTCTATTCTCCTTGCTATACATTGCTGCAGTGACTACCGAGTAATTTCACACATAAACGGTTATCTAGATCTAGGCTAAGCTATTTAAAAATCAAACACTAATACACTATAGCTATCAATTTAATAGACACTATCCCCAAACCACTTGAAGTAACCAGAAAACGGCAAGTGAGTGATAAATTTACCCAACCGAAGGCTGATTTTTATTAAAAGCCAATCTATATGATTGCGGAAAACCAACATCGCCAATACCGCGGTCGCCTCAAGTCACAAAGGGAATATCTCCCTTTAAAACATATCGATACTAAGGATAGGCGAGCCTAAAAAATTTTCCTTGTTCCCGTGACATGAATGAGTAAACTTTGATATTTATCAAGCGAGCAGATCGTTTTGCTCTTTATTTTGTGAGTGGTGACATGAAACCAAAGCATTCACCATAAAAATACTTGGCTGGTTTTTCGCCTTAATATTTATTTTTCCGACGTTGAATACATTTATACACATTTTTGCTGCATTTTATTTCATGATTCAATAGCATATACGGGTTGCTCTGGAATCATCAACACCCATTAACGAGCGAAAAACTCTTATTTTATCAAAAATTTAGGAAAAGCCATGAGGGCATCATTTCCTAATCAAGGACATCAACAAATTAATCTCACAAGGAAATCATCGTGACTTACATTCATAACACTATAGCCAGATTAAAAAAAACAAGCCCCGCACAAGCCGAATTTTATCAAGCAGTAGAAGAGATCTTAGACTCACTACAACCCATCTTAGAAACCAATGAAAAATACAAAGCGCATGCCATCATCGAACGGATGGTTGAACCTGAGCGACAAATTATGTTTCGTGTACCTTGGGTTGATGATCAAGGAAATGTGCAAGTTAACAAAGGCTATCGGATTGAATTTAACTCGGCTTTAGGGCCATACAAAGGTGGACTACGTTTTCACCCGAGCGTCAATGCCAGTATCATCAAATTTTTAGGCTTTGAACAAGTGTTTAAGAATGCCTTAACTGGCTTACCCATTGGCGGTGGAAAAGGGGGCGCAAATTTCGATCCCAAAGGGAAGTCGGATGCTGAAATTATGCGTTTTTGCCAATCGTTTATTAATGAGTTGTACCGTCACATTGGCCCGACAAGTGATGTTCCAGCAGGCGATATTGGCGTTGGAGCACGTGAAATTGGCTATATGTTTGGTCAATATAAACGCTTAACGGGTAATTATGACGGCGTATTCACAGGAAAAAGCCTACTTTGGGGCGGTTCTTTGGTTCGTAAAGAAGCCACTGGTTATGGGTGCGTTTACTTCGCACAATACATGCTAGAAGATCACAATCAATCATTAGCAGGCAAAACCTGTCTAGTTTCGGGGGCCGGTAATGTGGCGATTTACACCATTGAAAAGCTCTATGAACTCGGTGCTCGCCCCATTACATGCTCGGATTCAAGCGGAACCCTCTACCATGAAACAGGCATTAACTTGGCGACCTTAAAAGAGCTCAAAGAAGTGCGTAAAGTTCGTTTAGCAGAATACCTACAGTATCATTCTGATGCTCGTTATATTCCGGCTAGCGATTATCCAGCCGATGGTCATGCAGTTTGGCGCTTCCCTGCTGACTTAGCCTTTCCATGTGCCACACAAAATGAACTGACCGCACAAGATGCGCAAGCTCTTGTGGCCAATGGCGTTATCGCGATATCGGAAGGTGCAAACATGCCGTCAACCCAAGACGCAGTAGAAGTGTTCCTTGATGCAAACATTTGCTACGGCCCAGGTAAAGCGGCCAATGCAGGAGGCGTGGCCACCAGCCAGCTAGAAATGGCGCAAAATGCCAGTATGCAAACGTGGAGTTTTGCCAAAGTCGATGAAAAATTAAAAGTGATCATGAAAAATATCTACCGCAATGCACGTGATACGGCAGTAGAATTTGGCGAACCGAACAATTTGGTTCTCGGAGCCAACATTGCAGGCTTTCGAAAAGTCGCTGACGCAATGATCGAGCAAGGTGTGGTTTGATTATATCACCGAGGAGGGGGAAAATCCCCCCCTCACCTTTCTCTTAACAACTGAATATCGCTACATAATGCCCATCTCAGAAGCAATGACCGCTAACGTTCGTCCGGTTTTGCTGCTTTCTTGTGCTAGCTTAATTAAGGCGATATTTTGCAGCGCTTGCTCAGCAGGAACGGGGTTTTCAGTGCCCAACCGAATCGCATCGGCAACGGCTTTAAAGTAGTGCTGATAGCCGCCACACTCAGTGGTTATCGCCTGAGCCCCGGATTCACTATAGCGTTGACCATAAAGCGTTGGGTCTTCACTTACCCAGTGGTCACCAATAGGCTCTACCCCTTGTTTAAGCTGCGCTTCTTGTGGGTCAAGCCCCATTTTTTCGTATTTGGCAAGCGTTCCTAAGATCTTATAACGTAGATTGGGCTCGGGGCTGTATAGGTTAGAATGCAAATGCACTAAATGATTAGGGTAGTGCAAAATAAGATTATAGTAATCAATGGTTGTCGCGCCTGGGCGCATCATTCGACATTGAGCATTGATGGCTTGTGGAAGACCAAACAGCACCAACGCTTGATCCAATAAGTGTGGAGCTAAATCAAATAAAATGCCACCCCCCTCTTGTGCCTGTTCACGCCAACGCTGGCGAACGTCTGGACGATAACGATCAAAATGAGACTCGAATAAGCGCACCTCCCCCAAACGACCTTGTTCAATCATTTTTTTTACGGTGAGGAAATCCCCATCCCAACGCCGATTATGGAACACACTCAACACTCGCCGTTGCTCTTGCGCCAAAGTAATTAAAGCTTTGCCTTGTTCAATTTGGGTGACAAATGGCTTTTCAACGATCACATGTTTGCCATTTTCTAACGCACGCTTGGCCAAAGGGAAATGAACATCATTAGGAGCGGTAATAATCACCAGTTCTGCATCGCTGTGATCGAGTAATGCCTCTGAATCTTGATACCACTTCGCCTGTGGCCAATCATGTTCAACGGCAGATTGTTGACTAGAACTGATCGCGCATAGCTCTAGCTCAGGTAAGGTTTTTATAAATGGGAGGTGAAAGGTTTTAGCAGAATAACCGTAGCCAATAACGGCGGTTTTGATTGGCGTATAAATCATGACGTTTCTCTTTATGCATCTCGAGTTTTATTATCATGCCGAATCGGACTAATTAGGTAAAGTTTTACCTATTGCATGCACCACCTAAAAAGAAAACCACCCTCGAATAGGGTGGTTTTCAGTCATGATTAGCTATGCAGCGGCAATGTATTGTCGTTTTCGACTCTTTTTTTGCTGTAACTCTAAAATTAACCGATCCATATCCACCTCAATATTAAAACGTTGCTTCAGGTTAGCGAGAAAAATTGGGTCTTCACACATGGCTTTTTCTGGTTCATCACTCACCTTCGCTACCGGACGACCATTGCACTCAGTTAATTTAATCACCATCGACAACGGTTGATAGGCTTTATCCCGATCATTTTTCCAGCCCGCTAAATCATTAGTAAGAAAGGTTCCGATACCAAATGAGATACGAACTCGCCCTGCAAAGTATTCACACAATGATAATGCCTGGTCAAAGTTAAGCCCATCGGAGAAAATAAACAGCTTATTTTTAGGGTCAATGCCTAACTTTTTATAGTGAGCGAGCATTTTATCGCCCCAAGTAAACGGACAACCGGAGTCATGGCGAACCCCATCATAGGCTTTGGCAAGGTGCACATTAAAATCACGAATAAAGGCATCAATGGTTAAGGTATCGGTTGGGGCAATAGACAGCTGCCCATCAAACGCTCGTAACCACTGTTCTAAAGCAACTCGTTGTGAATCGCCGACATTGACTAAAGCTTGATGGCCCATAAACCACTCATGAGCAATTGTACCAATCGGTTTAAGGTTAAATTCACGAGCAAAATGGTAATTACTGGTACCAAGTAATAACTCGGGAATTTCTTGGTGCAGATAAGCAATCACATCGCGCTGAACTTGACTGGAAAAACGGCGGCGAGTGCCCATTTCTGTCAATGAAAAATTCTCTATACCACGTTTTTTAAGTTCGACTTTTAAAGTCTGAACTTTTTCTGCCAATACTTGCAAAGGTAGCTCAATAGGCACTTGTGACCATCGACGGCGGCTACGAACTTCAGAGACGATCG
>NZ_NBUS01000040.1:75033-78000 GCF_002749895.1 Vibrio fujianensis
CATCACCAAGGTTTCATACAAAATGGTATCTCGCCATGCTCCCTGAATCGCAATACGTAACTGGTGCTTTCCCTCTTGCTTGATAATCCCCATCTCAACCTGACGCTCTGGTTGAAAATGAAAATAACGCAAGGATTGTAAAAACGAAGCTTTAAGATGAGGGGAGCTTTTCTCTAGATAGGTAATATCCGCATCAGAGAAACGTAAAGAGGCTAAATGCGCGATCTTTTCACGCACCTCTTCCAAAAGGTCACTAACATCTTCATCACTCCGAACAATCAATTCATAGCGAACTTGAACGTCAGGATAAAAAGAATGAATGGCCTGCATCATATTGATTTTATAAGCATCAAGATCCAACAAGCTGCGGATAAGGTGGGGAGAAAACAGGCAAGCGTTCATTATGCCATCCTTCCATTCAAGGTTAACAGATCTGCATGTTAGTAACATTATGTTGCTAACTTTTTCAGCACAATAAATTAGCCTTACAAGTTTGTCAACTATTGTGACAAACTAACGCTTATCTTATATCCATATAATTTGTATGTTTATTTATGGCGATTATATAAAAATAACAGCTCAGTGAAGGCGTTACCGAAATAACACCACTGATAAAAACCATGTTTGTCACAAACTGTTATTTACATTTGACCCTCTCTCAGCTCTTACCTAGAATAAAGGCTCAATTTTTTAGGAATGTCAGCATGATTGTTACCATTGATCTGGTTTGTTTACGCCTTGCACCAACCGGTATTCAAATATTATTGGTTAAACGCAGTAATCCTAATCGGCCAGATTGCGGTCAATGGGCCTTGCCGGGAGGACTCGTGTATGATGAAGATATGACGGCCAAGGGCGGTGAACCCGCCGATGAAGATTTTGATTCTGCCCGACGACGTATTTGTCGGCAAAAAATTCATACTTATCCGAATTTTATTAGCGATCCACTCGTTGATGGTAACCCTAAACGCGATCCCGATGGTTGGAGCGTCAGTATCTCGCATTACGCGCTGCTTAATCCTTCTAATGTTCAACAAATTGAAGATTTTGGTATCGATCGCAATCGCGCTAATTGGTTTAGTCTGAAGATGCTGCTAAATAATGAAATGGAACTGGCTTTTGACCATGTCGCTCAAATTCAACACGCATGGAAAAAACTACGTGCCGCAGTCGAATACACATCGGTTGTACTTTTCTCATTGGAAAAAGAATTTCTGGTGGCAGATATCATTGATGCTTATGCAAAATTTGGGGTAGACATGAATCGCATGACGGTCAAACGGCGGCTGATTAATACAGGCGTAATTGTCAGCGCGAACAAAATCGCCGCTTCATGTAAAGGAAAAGGTGGGAAACCCGCCACTGTATACCGCCTTGCCAACCACGAAGTCACTTACTTTCAAACCTGCTTACGCGGATAAAAGACCACTTTAACTTGTCATAAAAGCATGGTTAGATCACCACTTCGAGCCGTTTGTAGGACGACCTATCATGCCAATTATTATTCTTCATGGACTCTACATGCATAGCATTGTTATGCATCCCTTACGCCAGCAACTGACTAAGTTGGGTTATCAAGCGATCGCACTTAGTTACAATACACTGTCGATTAATGAGGAAAAACTGTTTCTCCAAATTGATGCCGCACTCGATTGCAAACAAAGCAATGTGTTGGTCGGGCATAGCTTAGGCGGCTTGATGATCAAACGCTATTTAGCTTCACGCCACCCCAATACTCAGCATATCTCTCATGTGATCACTATCGGTTCTCCTTTGCAGGGGGCCTCGATTGTAAGCAAAATAGAGCAATTAGGGCTGGGAATGATTCTTGGAAACGCCACTGAATATGGCTTAAAAAAACATCACGATAGCTGGCATTTTCCACAAAAGCTCGGCAGTATCGCGGGGACGCTTCCCATCGGAATGCGCACATTATTAATGGGGAATCAAAAGGAGTCCGATGGCACGGTGACGGTGGAAGAAACCAAAATTGCAGGCATGACGGATCATCTGGAAACACGAACCACACACACCAGTATGTTATACAACCATTATATCGCCAAACAAATTGACCACTTCATTCGCTATGACCAATTTGAACATGAAAAGACCTGAATCAGCATCAAGAGAACAACTCGATTCAGGTCAAGCAAACCATGAAAAATTGAAACCACTAAACGGTAAATGCACCAATGTACTGCTTTAAGTGTTCAGTTTGTTGCTGAACAAGGTGATAGGTCTGCGTGGTTTCACTAGCAATATGTTCAATATTAAGAGAAGATCCTTCAATCGTGTTGACGCTCTCACTCACATGCATTGATAACTGTTGCTGCGTTTGTGCCAATTGAGCAATTTGTCCATCAAGTTTTGCAATAACTTGAGCGGCCTCCACGATTTGGTGATAAGCAGCTCCCGCCTCTTTGACTTGCTGTAAACTTTCCCCAATTTCAATTTGACACTGTTTCATAAAACCTTGCGCATCCGAAGCTTGAGCTTGCAGGTTTTCAATCACTCCGGCAATTTCTTCAATCGACTGCTGGGTCTGCTGAGCTAATTCACGAACGTGATCGGCTACAACAGCAAACCCTCGTCCAGCCTCACCGGCTCGCGCAGCTTCAATTGCCGCGTTTAATGCCAGTAAGTTGGTTTGCTTGGTGATATTACCAATCACCTCAGAAATAAGGCTAATATCTGAGCTACGTTGATACAGCCCATTAATCACTTGTCCGGTTTGATCCAGTAATTGTGATAAGTGTTCTGTCCGCTCAATGGAATGCACAATACTTTGCTCACCTAGCTGCGCTTGTTGTTGAGTTTCCTCACTCTTGTACGATGCCTTATGCGTCACTTGATCAATATGCTGAGTGTTGCCTGATAAATCTGCCACAGATGAGACAATTTTCTGGATCTCGTATTTCTGCTCATCCACACTTTGCTGAGTATGCGCAACCTTAGCGGCCAGCTCTT
>NZ_NBUS01000040.1:78010-85662 GCF_002749895.1 Vibrio fujianensis
AGAAGCCAAGTCTAACGAATGGACACTCTCTTTTACGGAAAGGATCAATGTGGTTAAGTTCTCTTGCATATGAATAAATGCTTGCGCCGCTTCACCAAATTCATCGTGCTTAAACTGTGTCAGTGATAAACGCGATTCCAACTGCCCCTGTCCAACAATCGACATGTGTGCTTTTAACCGAGCCAATGGCCGCAATACTCGTTTGGCTGTCAAATATCCGCTGACAAGTAACGCAAGTACCACTAAAGCAGCAGCCCCAACAGAGCTACGGATCACTCGCTCAATCTGTGCTTGTTTCTCATTTTTCATGCGAGTCGCATCTTGCTCTAGTTGATGCTGAAATTGTGTCAATCCTTCCACAATCTCATTAAAAGGTGCCAACATTGGACCCAACATTTGACGGCGAGCTTCTTCAATTCGGTTTTGATCAATGAGATCTATATAATGCTGCTGCATTATTTGGTAGGCCGCTATTTGGCGTTCAAAATCAGATACTGATGTTTGAATATCGGGCAAATCCGCTAACTGCTCCATACGTTGTAATGCCTGTTTGACCGCTTGATCATTAAATTCGATGGTTTGCATAATCGTGCGATGTTCATCAACATCATCAGTTAAGCCATAGTCGAGAGCAAAACGGCGGTAAGTCACTGTGTAATAACGCAGATCAGAAATCGCGGTGAGCAGTTGAACATTACGATCAACCACCGTACCAAACTGCTGCTGGACACGGGTTAAATTGAGAATAAGGAAAAAGCTTAAGCCAACAATCGCAAAAACCGCCAACGCGGCATTGGCTCGGACTAATCGAGTAATGGAAAGTGAACGCATAACACGGTGCCCTGTCTATCAATGTCATAAGAGCACAGTATAAAGGAGAGGGTGATATTCGAACGCTCGATTGTACCTATTTCTTTGATAGATAAAACCGTCAAAACTTGGTGGTGGCCGTTATTGTGGCTGTTCTTCCATCAACAGTGCTTTGCCATGAAGCAAGCAGTCTGAGACTTTACGCCTCGCCGATTTCACTAGATTCGCTAAGGTTTGACGAGAAACGCCCATCACCATGGCGGCTTCTTGCTGCTGCATTCCTTGATAATCAACCAAACGCAGCGCTTCAAACTCATCCGCTTGAATGGAAACCGCTTCTAACTGAGCCATCGGAATTCCATTGGGTTTAAAACAACTTTGAGCTGGAAAGCCACAAATTTGTCTTGGAATTTTTGGACGCGCCATAACCTTCTCTTTTTATCGGGAACATGGGAATACGCGCTATTGTGGCATTTTGGCTTGAAAAGGCAACTCAACACCTCGGGCTCAAGGTAATTAACATCACAAAATAAAGTAACCAATATCACGACCATATATTAAGTGGCCCATATCACCGGATGCCCAACACTTTTTCTGCGACACGCCTCGGATAAATTCCATTAACAAATAACACAAAAATAAAACAAATCAAACATTTCCAACCTGCTTCACAGTCATTTTTATGGATAATCATTACACTCTGAGCAATTTTTTTGACTATCGGAGTACCAATAATGAATCGAATATGGGTGGGCTTTTGTCTGCTATTTATTCCCCAGCTTGCTTTTGCAACCACGATAACCCCAGGTTCCCCCTTACCACTGACGCATTCCACAATAGGTTATGCGTCGCTAATTCTATTTTGTATTGCTTATGCTCTGGTGATGTTAGAAGAATACTTACATCTGCGAAAATCAAAACCCGTACTGCTTGCGGCAGGATTAATCTGGGCGATGATCGGTTATGTTTATCAACAACATGATAACGTAGAGATCGCTCGGGCTGCGTTAGAGCATAATCTTCTCGAATATGCAGAACTTCTACTCTTCTTGTTGGTTGCCATGACTTATATTAGTGCCATGGAAGAACGCCGTCTTTTTGATGCTTTGCAAGCGTGGATGGTGGGTAAAGGGTTTAACTTTAAAACGTTGTTTTGGCTTACCGGTATCCTCGCTTTTTTCATCTCCCCTATTGCCGATAACCTGACTACCGCACTACTTATGTGTGCTGTTGTCCTTAAAGTGGGTGGCAATAATATTAAATTTGTCAATTTAGCTTGTATTAATATCGTTCTTGCGGCTAACGCTGGCGGGGCCTTTAGTCCATTCGGTGATATTACCACGCTAATGGTATGGCAAGCGGGTCACGTCACCTTTATGCAATTTATGGATCTCTTTATCCCATCGGTGATTAACTACGTGATCCCTGCCGTCATCATCTCGTGGTTCTTACCCACTGAAAAACCGGACGCGCTTTATGAACAGGTAGAGTTAAAACGAGGCGCACGTCGTATCGTGGCTTTGTTTATTTTCACTGTTGCTACGGCGGTATCTTTTCATGCCTTATTCCACTTTCCACCCGTTATCGGCATGATGATGGGGTTAGGTTACCTACAATTTTTTGGCTATTTCCTGAGAAAAACGTTAGCCAGCTCATTAGCGAAAAAAGCCGCAATTGCGATGGCGAAGAAGGATGAAGCCGCTTTAAAACGTCTCGGTTCCGTGGTTCCTTTTGATGTTTTTCGCCGCATTTCCCACGCAGAATGGGATACCTTGCTCTTCTTCTACGGCGTTGTCATGTGTGTCGGTGGCCTAAGCTTATTAGGTTATCTCGGCATGGTATCTGAGGTGATGTATACCCAATGGAACCCGATTTGGGCCAATATCGCATTAGGTGGCATTTCTGCCATTGTGGATAACATTCCCGTTATGTTTGCGGTACTAAGTATGGATCCTTCCATGTCATTAGGAAACTGGCTACTGATCACTTTAACCGCCGGTGTTGGGGGAAGTTTATTATCGATTGGTTCAGCCGCTGGCGTGGCCTTGATGGGAGCCGCTCACGGTAAATATACCTTTATCGGTCACCTAAAATGGACGCCCGTAATTATGCTCGGTTACATTGCCAGCATTGCGGTACATCTGCTGCTTAACCAAGCGTTATTTTCTTAACCCCCCCTTATTCAGGCTCTCTTTCATTTTCGATAAGAGAGCCTTTTGTTTACTCCTTATTTTGCGGTAATGCATCAATACGAACCCAAATATTACTTAATTGATATTTGGCACAAGCACTACAGGTCAAGACCTCACCGCCACCATGAATCCTCATCACCAGATCATCTCGCTTTTCTTTCGAGTTATTACGAATTTCGATATAGAGGAGGTTCTCCTTGACTGTATAATTACGCTGCCACTCTAAGTTTGCTGTTTCAGATTGAAAAGAAACCTTACCATCCTTAAATTTCAAGGTGTAAGGGGTATGTTGATTATCATACGCGCCTTCAAAAGCAAACGTTTCTTTATCAGCCATGCGCTCCAAATCGTCCTGAGTACATCCATTCAAGAGAGAGAGCAACAGCATACCGATAATGTGCATTGGCTTATTACGCATCAAGGTGATCCTTATTCTGTGTACTTTTTCTCCAATTCAAGCAGATACGCTTTCCGTTCGATTCCCCCAGCATAGCCCGTTAATGCGCCATTTTTACCAATTACTCGATGACAAGGTATGATGATAGATATGGGGTTACGACTACTTGCCACTCCAACAGCTCTCGTCGCAGTGGGTTGGTTAATCACTTGAGCGAGTTGTCCATAACTCCATGTTTTACCATAAGGGATACCGCGCAACACTTGCCATATTTTTTGCTGAAATTCCGACCCTTGGAGCGACAGTGGCAAATCAAAATCGGTGCGACGGCCTAAAAAATACTCGCTTAACTGATTGATTGTTTGTATCAGTATAGGACAAGACTTGGTATATGCCCCCAGTTCTATAGGCATACCCACCGTCGTGATAAACCAAAGGCCAGATAAACCATTAGGGTCGGACTGTAATATGATTTTCCCCAGCGGGCTTTGATAGTCGGTAAATTGATACATTGCGCCACACCTTAACCCATTTCATCGCTTGAATCCTTAGATAGAGTACGACATCTGGGCTACTGAAGCCAATATTAGGGTCTACTTTTGCGCTTGAAAATAGACCTCACAAACGATGACTGCGAACTGAACCAATTCCAGCGTATAAACCTAGGCTTTGTTCATCCTCTACTTTATTGCCATCAATGGGTTAAAAAAGAGAGACTGGCCTGTAAGATGACTAAATTAACAATATCAATAAAAAAAGCGCCCACAATCGGCACGACCATAAAAGCCTGTGGAGAAGGGCCAAAGCGGTTGACGACCGATCCCATATTCATCACCGCTGTTGGGGTTGCACCTAGCCCAAAACCACAATGACCGCTGGTGATAACGGCGGCATCATAACTACGCCCCATCACTCGGAAGGTCACATAATAAGCAAAAAGTGCTAACACAACCGACTGAACGGTTAAGATCACCAAAAAAGGGATCGCTAAGTCAAAAATATTCCACAGCTTTAAACTCATCAATGCCATGGCAAGGAACAGTGCTAATGATACCGTCCCTAAGATATCGACCGTCTCCATATCGATTTTTCGAACATGAGTCACTTCCATCACATTAGTTATTGCAACACCGATAAAAAGTGCATAGACAAAATCAGGGATCATTAGCCAACTAATCTCGAAATGACGAACCCATTGCCCAAGATAATGAGCCCCGGTAACACAAAGCAAGATAATCGATAAGCTTTCTATCACTTTTTTCGATGTCACCCGATCTTCTTCATGCTCGTTGTAGGTGACCAGTTCTGGGAAACGCTGGTGTGTTTGAAGGCTGCGTCCATATTCAGATTCTAAATGACGTTTTTCTATCAGATGGTTAGCAATCGGGCTACCGATAATCCCCCCAATAATTAAGCCAAACGTTGCAGATGCCATAGCAACTTCGAGCACATTATTTAGCCCATACATATTTTGAAATGTCTGCGCCCACGCAGCTCCCGTACCATGCCCACCAGAGAGTGTAATAGAACCCGCAATCAATCCCATCAAAGGATCAAGGCCAAGTAGCGAAGCAAGAGACACGCCCACAGCATTTTGGATAACAATATACACGGATGCGATGATCAAAAACAAAAAGACCTTCATGCCGCCCTTGACCAATTGCGTATAATTAGCGGCTAATCCTACGGTTGAAAAAAACATCAACATAAAGGTATTTTGCAGTGGTAGATCAAAAACCCAATCGATGCCATGCAAATGCATTATGGTAATCAGGCAGGCGACAATAAGCCCCCCAACTATGGGTTCGGGAATATTAAATCGTTTTAAGATGGGGAATTTATGATTGATGAACTGACCTAAAAAAAGCACGCCAATCGCAACTAAAAATGACTCCTGTGGGCCAATAGAAATAACCTGATTCATAACACCTCTTTCCTACTTTTTCTCATGTTTTTTGAGAATCGATATAAAAACATGATTGGGTATAAAGTCAGGTTGCCTAGAGAAAGCCAACATTACTAGGGTCTAAAAAAGCAACTTTCTCATTAAATAAGAATAAAGAATAAATAAATCGCAAATAATTCTCATAATTTGATAAAAAAGAAAAAGGAACCTAGCGGTTCCTCTTTCACTGGTGGTTCGCTCACTGAATCTAGTGACTAAACAATAAACAAAAAGAGCGATTAGCTTATCAGTGTGATGTATCCCTGTAAGATAATGAGATTCACAATATCAATAAAAAAAGCGCCAACAATCGGTACCACCATAAAAGCCTGCGGAGAAGGGCCAAATCGATTGACGATAGACCCCATATTCATGACCGCTGTGGGTGTCGCACCTAGGCCAAACCCACAATGACCACCAGCGATCACCGCGGCATCGTAATTACGCCCCATGACTTTAAAGGTGACATAGTATGTAAAAAAGGCTAACACCACCGACTGTACCGCTAAAATCAATAGAAATGGGATCGCTAAATCGAAAATATTCCACAATTTTAAGCTCATCAATGCCATGGCAAGAAACAGCGCCAAAGAAACCGTGCCCAACATATCCACCGTTTCCGCATCCACTTTACGAACCTTAGTCACTTCTAATAGGTTGGTGATCAATACCCCAATAAATAAGGCATAAACAAAATCAGGGATCATCAGCCACGGAATATGAAATGTACTTACCCACTGCTCAACATACTTAGCGCCCGTAACACAGATCAATAAGAAAAACAGGTTCTCAATTACCGTTTTCGCTGTCACGCTATCTTCTTCATTCTCGTTATAAGTCACCACTTCAGGAAAGCGCTCATGTGTTCTTGAGCCGCGACCATATTCCGACTCAAAATTGTGCTTATCCACTAAGCGCTGAGCCACAGGACTACCAATAAGCCCGCCAATAATCAGGCCAAATGTCGCCGATGCCATGGCAATTTCTAATACGTTATCTAAACCGTACACCGCTTGAAATGTTTGTGACCAAGCCGCGCCAGTGCCATGGCCGCCTGACAAGGTGATAGATCCAGCAATCAAGCCCATTAGCGGATCAAGCCCTAATGCGCTGGCTAAAGAGATACCGATAGCGTTTTGAATAATGATATACAACGAGGCTACCGCTAAAAAAATAAACACTTTAGCACCGCCTTTAATCAGTTGAGTGTAATTAGCCGCCAAACCCACCGTTGCAAAAAACATCAACATAAAGGTGCTCTGCAACGGGAGTTCAAAATCCAAATCAATCCCATTGAAGTGTAAACCTGCAATGATACAAGCAATAATCAAACCACCGACAATGGGTTCTGGGATATTAAATTTATTTAATATTGGTAGCCTAGCATTCACAAAATGGCCAAGAAAAAGAACACTGATGGCCACCAAAAAGGACTCCAATGTGCCAATAGAAATCAAATGATTCATATAACCTCATTATTTTTATTCTCTTCATCCTCCATGATGACTGAGGGAAAATTGATGGGTTTGTTCAAAGCGATCGCCGACTAAGAAAGCCTACTCAACACGTTACTTATGCGCCTGAAGCTAAATTAAAGGGATGACTAAACGGTGTTTTTATTACGCTGCTATTCCCCATAAAATATAAAAAGAGCACCTTGGTATAAATGATAGGGCTCTTTTTTTACGCTGAGTACCGGCGATACAGTCATGTCTGCGCCTCTCCATAGGCTCCTTTTTTAAACAGACATGGCCTTTCCTTGAACAAAATTACCCGCTATTACAAAAAAATAGAGCGCTGTTTTAAAGCGCTCTACCTCTAAGATTGACTTGTTCCCGTTGTAGCGAAATCACTCTGACTCATGACAAATAACGAGCCGAACCTCGGGAAACACTCAAGTTCTCAATAGAGGTGATTATCATAACGAGACCAGATTCTAGCATATTAACTGACATTTTCGTAAATTATGTTATTTTCGTCTAATTGTTGAGCAAAGCAACGATAGATTTCTCTGCGCTACGAGAAGCAATCCTTTCCTCGAGTCGTTTACTGTTCACTTGGCGGAACCACCTCGATTGGAATGCCATTTTGAGCCAAAATAGCAGCACGAGCTCGTGCTTCAGGTTGATTAAATTCACGCATCCACCACGTTAACTCAATGGGTAAACTCAAGATTTTTTTACTGCCATCACTACGAGTTAACGGCTCATGCGCCTCAATAAAAACACTGCGATCCGCTTCTAAGGTGACTTTTATTGGCTCGTTAATTACACGAACTTTCATCCCTCGTTCGGCTTGCTGAAATAGC
>NZ_NBUS01000040.1:85672-91374 GCF_002749895.1 Vibrio fujianensis
CAATATCTTTAGGCTCCATCCGAATACATCCAGCACTGACCCGCATACCAATGCCAAAATCTTTATTGGTGCCATGAATCAAATATTCTCCAGAACCATAAGCTAAACGCATCGCGTATTCGCCGAGTGGGTTGTTGGGCCCGGCCGGTACCACCGCTGGCAGCTCAATGCCTCGCTGCAAATACTCATGACGAATAGATTGAGGGGGTGTCCATGTTGGATTCGGTCGCTTTTGACTAATATAGGTTTCCATTTCGGGTGTATCACGACCAATGCGGCCAATGCCAACAGGGAAAATATGCACTTGACGCTGCTCAGGTTGAAAGTAATACAAGCGTAATTCCGCTAAATTAATCACAATGCCTTCATATGGCACATCAGGTAAAATCATTTGCGACGGAATGGTTAAAACACTGCCTTCGGCAGGCAGAAAAGGATCAACCCCTTTATTCGCTGCCATTAAAGCCAAAAAACCCACTTCATACTGGTTAGCAATGTTGGCAAGAGTTTCTCCTTGGCTAACCACATGGTATTGCATACGGCCAACCAAACGGCTTCCTTCTTTAGGAAAATCATAAACTGTCGCTTGGCTGGTCGTCGCATAACTCAACCACATCAGCAAAAATATCAACCCATTACGCAATACCATTCTCCATTTCTTTGGCTTCTTTGTATAAACGCAAGGTTACTTCTCTTTGTACTTTATGATCAACCATTGGCGATGGGTATGACATCAGATTAAATTCAGACCATGTCCACGGCGAATGCAAATAAGTGAGCGGCACATGAGCTAATTCAGGAACCCATTGGCGAATAAACTGGCCATTGGGGTCAAACTTTTCACCTTGAGTAATTGGGTTGAAAATTCGAAAATAAGGTTGGCCATCACATCCAGTTGATGCGCACCACTGCCAGCCTCCATTATTTGACGCATAATCGCCATCGATCAAATGACGCATGAAGTAATCTTCTCCCCAACGCCAATCAATATGTAGATCTTTAGTTAAGAAACTCGCCACAATCATTCTTAATCGATTATGCATCCAGCCCGTTTGTTTAAGCTGACGCATGGCGGCATCCACAATAGGAAACCCCGTCTGTCCTTCGCACCAGCGCTCAAATGCAGCGGTATCATTGTACCAAACCAGTTGAGCCGCCCAAGAGTGGAAGTCTTTTCCTTGTGAAAGTTTGGCTTCAAATGCCATTAAATGTTGATAAAACTCTCGCCACACTAATTCACTCATCCACATATCAGCCCCCGCAGAAAGCACGCCGCCAGTCGATTGCGTATAGAGTCGAGCAAGACATTGGCGAGCAGAAAGGGCCCCAATAGCCAGATAAGCAGAAAGGCGACTGGTATACTCTTGGGCGGGATAGTCGCGTTGTTGATGGTATTCATCCACCTTATGCTGACAGAATTGACGAAGCTGTTGCCGTATTGCATCAAAATCGACCGGCCATTGCTCACTCGTGTAACGTGGATAGGTAAAAGGCTGTGCTTCACTCCATACATAAGCACGATAAGCCTCTGGTACTTTAACCTTTTGCGCGACAGGGGTGGTTAAAATCGTCGGTGGAACAAACTGAGTTAGCCAAGCGCGTTTAAAAGGGGTAAAAACTTTAAAATAATCCCCTTGTTTGGTTAACACCTGCCCAGGAGGAATCACACATTTATCATCAAAATCACACCACTCTATCGCTTGTTCGGCGAGCAGTCGCTGCGCTAACGCATCCCGTTGTTGTTCATTGTATTCGTACTCACGATTAACCAGCACTTGATCCACCCCAAGCGCGGCGGACATCTCTGCCACCGCTTGAGCCGCCTGGCTAAAATCATCACATTCGATGTAGAGAAGTGGCACATTTAACGCTGCTAACTCTTGCTGTAATTCAAATAAGCGACGATAAATTAAATCCGCTTGAATCGCGGCCATTCCATGCTGCTGCCATTGTTGTGGCGTTGCAATATAAAGTGCATAAACCGGTTGAGTACTGGTGATGGCATAACGTAAAGCGGTATTATCCACAGCGCGAAGATCGCGCCTTAACCAAACCAATTTCATTCCTAGTCTTCCTGTTTTACCAGAGTGGCTAATACCTCTGAAAAATAGATCGCTTCAGAGAACTGTGTTTTCAGCGCGGTTAACGCCTTACGTTGGTTATCCGATAAATGACGATACGAAAATAATGCAAGGCTTGAATAGTTCGTACTACCTTGATGGTCAACTAAGCCAGTAATATCGTCAATGCCTTCCATGAAGGTCACCTGATATCCTTTCTCTGCCCAGCTCACGGCCCATAGCCACGCGAGAATATGACCGGCATGCTCAAAACTAACACATAAGCATTTTCCCTTATAAGCGGCTTTATTTTCCGCCTCAAGAATGCTCGATAGCTTACTCAACATCACACTGTTAAATAATCCTTTTTGTAAAGATCGCAGTGGCCCTTTTACTTTTTCCAACGCCTCAATCACAGGCAGTACAAATTGTGTTTCAACAATATCTAAAGGATATTCTTTCATCACTGTAGCAAGCACATTTGCCGCTTTTACACCATTTAACTGAGCCAAAGCATCCAGTAATTGGTGACACGCTTGCAACTCTGCCGCGGTTTCCAACGGTAACTCGGCATCGATCAACTCATTGGCTTGCAGTAACTGGCTTACTTTGCCAATAGCGACCCCTTTTAACAGCCAGCTCTGTATTTGACGAATGGTATTGATATCGTGCTCGCTGTACAGTCGATGTCCTTTGTCTGAACGCTTTGGTTGAATTAAATTATAGCGACGTTGCCAAGCGCGTAACGTGACAGGCTTAACCCCTGTCAGCTCCGACACTTCACGAATGGCATAACGGGTTTCTTTACAATCCATAACGTAGTTTCAACTCCTGAGGATGAGGGTTTAGATAGCGTTGTTGGCTAAGGTACGCATCTGGATACATGGCTAAATAGTGTTTGATTAACGTTAAAGGAGCCAAAAGTGGTAATAATCCGCGACGATATTCATCAATCACTTGAGCAAGCTCTGCTTTCTGTGATGAGGTGAGTGAACGTTTAAAATAACCTTGAATATGCATCAGAACATTGGTTTGATTTTTTCGACTCGCGCGAAAAGTCAGGGCTTGCATCAGCTCTAAACGATACTCTTGAATAAAATCCGCTAATTGATATTGAGCCACGTTTGCCACTAACCGCCCTAAGCGTTGATAAGACGTAGGATGATGGGCCATTAAGGTCAATTTATATCGCGAGTGAAAATCCACCACTTTACCAGCGGTTGGGTTATCACCTAAGCTTTGGTAAAAATCGTGTAAACAAAACACACGGGTAATAAAATTCTCACGCAACACCGGATCATTCAGTCGCCCATCTTCCTCCACGGGTAACCAAGGCATACGTTGCATTAATTGTTCGGTGTATAAACCAACCCCATTTTTTTCTGCACCATGATCTCGATAGACTTTGACTCGCTCCATGCCACACGTGGGGGATTTGGCACAAACAATGTAACCACACAAAGCTTGAGATTGAAGATGGTCAATTTTTTTATGGGTGTACTGTAGCAAGGCTTCGGTATGATCGCGACTCGCGTCTTTCGTTTCGACTAGCGCAATACGTTGCTCATCAGCAACAAGACGGATAGTGGGACGCGGAACAGGTAACCCCATCCCGACTTCCGGACAAACAGGGACAAAATCAAAAAAAGGGCTTAACTCTTGAGTAACAAAATGGCTCACTTTGTGCCCCGCATCAAACCGAACGCGTTCACCAAGTACACAGGCACTAATGCCCACACGAATGAGTTTAACCGTCATATTGCCTCCCGACCAACCAAGCCTTATTCACCAACAACGATGAAAAGATTATACATAAAATATTCTTGTATAAGATATAGCACAGTATCTCAATGTTATACAATTTTATTTTCTGTACACATTGAATGTTCCACCCCTTGATGCGCTCTGCTTGTTGGCCTAAATGTTATTGGCTTAAGTCGCAACAAATCGCTTGCGCTACCAATTCCAACACATTTAGTTATCAATAAGGTAAAATAACTCGTACTCACTATATTTTGTGACCGATATCTCATGGGGCCTTGGTGTTGCTCGATATTATTGCCTCAACCGATTTTCATTCATCAACAGTATTCGTAAATAGTTGTATTCTGTTGATTATTTAACTTTTGGAGAACAACCCATGCCGACCCCACATATCAATGCAAAAGCAGACGCTTTTGCTGAAACGGTATTAATGCCAGGCGACCCTTTACGCGCAAAATTTATTGCTGAAACTTACTTAGATGACGTGACTCAGGTGTGTGATGTACGCAATATGTTCGGATACACTGGCTTCTATAAAGGTCAAAAAGTTTCCGTCATGGGACATGGAATGGGGATCCCATCATGCAGTATTTATGTCCATGAACTGATTGCTGAATATGGCGTAAAAAACATTATTCGAATTGGTAGCTGTGGTGCAATTCGCGATGACGTGAAATTGATGGATGTTGTCATTGGCATGGGAGCTTCTACTGACTCGAAAGTAAACCGTATTCGCTTTAATGGCCATGACTTTGCTGCGATTGCCGATTATGATCTACTTGAAACCGCTGTCAATCAAGCCAGAGCGCACAAAGTCGCGGTTAAAGTCGGTAATGTTTTTTCTGCTGATTTATTCTATACCCCAGAGCCTGAGATTTTTGAAAAAATGAAAAGTCTTGGCATCTTAGGCGTTGATATGGAGGCTGCAGGCATTTATGGTGTCGCTGCTGACCTCGGTGCTCGAGCATTGACAATTCTGACCGTATCCGATCACATCTTACGTGGTGAGAAACTCAGCTCAGAAGACCGTCAAAAATCGTTCCATGACATGATGCAAATCGCACTGGACACTGCCATCAACATCGATTTCTAATTTTTACCCCGAGGGGGCGATCGTGCCAAATGACCAATTACCGCTGGCGGCTGAGGGTTTACAACTCAACTTTTGTAAAACATTGGCGTGTAACAACTTTGGCTTGAGCGATGCAAAACATTATGTTTTGCAACATGCGAACCCGAAGCGGCCAACGATGGTTTGTCGAGAGTGTGGTGCTTTCCCCCCTTTACTTAATAATGCCGATGTACTCAACGAACTGCATCGTCTACGCCAGTTGCATAGCGATGGCTTACCTGCATGTCGCCATACTGACTGCACAAATTTTGGCTTATCGGTTCACACACATAAACACCTTTACCATGCCTTCGGTTACAGCGGGGATCGCCAGCGCTATCGCTGTAAAGCTTGTCAAACCACATTCGTTGATAAATGGTCGGGTGCGAATCATAAACTCGCGTTGCAAGAAAGCCTGCTAGGATTACTGTTTACTGGCTATTCTGTGCGTGAAATTTGCCGCAAACTGACGATTAACCCTAAAACGTTTTATGACCATGTTGAACATATTGCCAGCCGTTGTCGACGCAAATTAGCCATGATTGATGCACGTTGGGTCAACCACGCTGACTCATATCAGTTAGCCTCTCACTATACCGCTTTGCAACCCCTGAGCAATAATGGTGCATTGTGGATCACCACTGGCGATGCCAAAACCGGTTATATTTTATGTCAACACGTTAACTACTCTGCTAATGAAGACGCCCCCAGTTGCGGCGATCACGATCCTTATCGCCTTCCTGCCCGTTTTGTGGCTCCCGCTTATT
>NZ_NBUS01000040.1:91384-103490 GCF_002749895.1 Vibrio fujianensis
ATTCTTCCGAGTCGAATCTGGCTATGCCAGAGCCGTCTTCAATATTACGTGAACGTATCGATCAAAAATATCAAACGATCTTAGCAAGAGGCAATGTTGAAGACCCAATGGGGAACCTCACCGCCTTTCATTATCCTTCTAAAGGCGCGTTAATTCGACCGCCTTATACCGCTTATGCGCACTATCTGCATGTATTAGATATGTGTTTACCCAATAAACATGTTTCTTTATTTATGCCGCAAGATCCGCTGCTACGCTCAGCGGCACTGAGTGTTTGTTTACCTCGTATTCGTCAGCAACAAGTTGATTTAATGTACGTAGAAGAAGAGCATCAGTGGAACGCCAGCGAGCCTTTTACTCGCATTGATATTGTTTTGATGGGGTGGTGGCGAGATCGTTGGGCGATTATCCACCAGCATCACGCGACCAAAGGCATCTGCTATCTGGCAGGAAACCATCCCTCGCCACAACATTGGCTACCCATTGCCAGCACCCGCCAAATTGATTTTTATCAGCAGCGATTTCAATTGTTGTTTGAATCACTCATCAATGAACCAAGAAGAAAGCTAAGTCCAGGCGGAATTATGCCGCTATTGGATATTTTTCGCGCTTGGCACAATTTATGTTATCAAGATAAATATGGCTTTACTGCCGCGCAAAACTTAGGCGTGACAGAGCATCCCCTGACATTAAAAGAATTACTGTCTTAATACCTGCCCTTGGCCATACAAAAGTGGCAGGCATAAATTAACTTCAAATTTCTCAATTAAAAATGTGAACCAAGATCAATAACTGTGATAACCAGTGGTAAATAAACCTAAATTATTGTCATATAACACTAAGCTTAGATTTGTACTTGAGTCCGCTCACCATGCCTGTCGGCACCTAGCAAATTTGGCCTCTTTATCAGCGAGATATTGGCAAGGACAACCATTTGGATAAGCATCAACACATTCTTGAACTTGAGCTTGAACAATTAAAAAGCCGTCTAGAATCTGACCCTCAACAAGTGATATCCGCTGCGGAGCAATGCTTAGCACAAGCCAAGCAACTGAATTTTTCTGATGGTATTTTGCAATCTCATATTCTGATCTCGCGCGGTGCTTGGTGCAAAATGGATTATCGATTTGGCCTTAAGACCATTAAGCAAGCTCTTCAGTATCAACATAGTCTTGAGAGTGATGAATACCTACCCGAGATCCTGCATATCCATGCACTCCATTTTTGGGGACAAGCAAAGTACTACACCGCTCAACAATATTGGATTAATGCACTAGAACAGGCCTCTTTAACCGATGAGATCGAAATCATCATCGAAAGTTTAATTGGCTTAGGAAATATCTGGCGAATAACCAATGAATATTCGCTTGCTTGCTGTACACATGAATTGGCGGTCAGTGTTGCCAACAAAACTCGAATTCATTGGCTGGAAGGTAAAGCCCGTATTTTATGGGCCTGGGATCTCTATTTACTCGAGCAATATTTAGAGATGCTTTCTGTGTTAGATGGGGCCGAAGAAGCTTTACGCGATCACACCGATAATACATGGCAAGCCGAAGTTTGGGACTTCCGAGGCTTGGCGCTGCTCGGGTTAGAGCGATTAGAAGATGCAGAGCAAGCGACAAAACGGGCTCATGAGCTGGCCAAAAAACATAATCTAGTATGGATGAAAGCGCACTCTTATATCAGCCGAGCACGGCTTGAGCTACTGCGTAAAAATCATCACAAAGCCACTGAGTTATTACTCTGTGCAGAACAATCAGCACAAACATTTGATAATGGGGAATTGTTATCACAAATTTGTTTGCAGCAATCGCGGGTTGCTGAACAACAAGGCGATCACCAAAAAGCCCTGATTGCGTTTAAAAAATATCGCCGTTTTTCCCTATCAATGTTACGAGAGCAAACTTTTCGCCTCGGGCTTGATCGCGCCCACATTTCCAAGCGTCAACTCGAACAACGTGCTCACAAACTGATTCGACGCGTCCGTAACCACTATGAATATAATCCTGAAAAACAGCTCTCGCATGTTGTAGCAGAAAACGATTGGTGGGAACAATTAATGATGTTTAAAGCGGAACTACAACATTGCCAACATTCTGTCATGGTGATCCACCATGACGAGCCACATTATCTCGATATTTGTACCGAACTTATTCATACCATTTGCACACAGCACGACTTACTTTCACGTTTAAGTCCGACCCAACTCGGTTTACTGCTAGCAGAAACTGGGCAAAGTGCCGAACAACTCAAAGCAACCGTCGCTAACATGATTCAAATTTACCCATGGCAGCGTAAAGGATTGAGCGATTCTCTGCCCGTCATCACACTGCAAACTATTTTAAGTTTCCCTTTTACTTTAGAGCAGCTGGAACACGTTCAACAACAGGATAATCATCATGGAAGCGCTACTGAATAAAATCCAGAAAGCAGGGTTGGATGTCACGTCAGTGAATGGCGAAGAAGCGGTGATTTTTTGGCATCATGTTGAAAAAAATATTGCCAGTAGTCCCGAGGAACAAGCACTGTGTCTCACTCTCAGTGCAGAATATTACACAGAAATAAAACACATCGCCAACAGCATCCAAGAGCTACGTAGCGCACTCGCTTTGTTATCAACCAGCCAAAATATTGAGCTCATTCTGCATATAAAACGAAGTCTGAGCGATAGATTAGTCGAATATGGGGAGTATACCGCTGCACTAAACGAATACGTCTCTAGCTCAAGTTTAGCGGTTGAGCATGGCTATATTGATGATTATGCTCAAGCCGTGCTAGGGATGGGTAATTTATGTGATGCGTATGGGGATCACAAACGTGCTTTGCGCTATTACCAAAAAGTCGATGCACTCGACCGTGCATTAAGTAGCCGTTCACTACGTTTACGCTATAAACTCTGTATGCTGGCTTGCCACTTGCAGTTAAACCAATACTCCGCAGCACAAACGCTGCTCAGCGAATGTGAAACCTTAAGCGCTCTCGCCACTAACAAAACGTTAATTGGGCAAATATCACTCTATCAGGCCAAATTATATCGTCAGCAAAATCAACTTGAAAAAGCGATTCATACACTAACTAATGTGCAGTATATCAAGGGGAATATTCACTCAATCTGGCTATTCAATATGGTACGAATTGAACAAGCTTACTGTTTGCTGGAGCTAAATAAAATCCATATTGCAAATATGTTACTGAGCGCAGCGGAAAGGCGAATCCCTTTATTAAAAAATGTCTCAATTCTAGAACAAAGTCTTTATGCTGCATTCAGTGATGTCTGTGCTCGCCAAGGTAATTACGCTCTTGCACTCCACTATGAAAAAAAAGGATTTAAGATCGAATCGACCCTGATCAAATCGATTCCGATCGGTGATCTAGGAGCGACTCAATTACGACGGCTTGCTCGTTTCGAACCTCAGCTCAAACTGATTGTCTCTGAACAAGAGAATCGAGAACTCAAAGAAGCCACTGAACATCAAAAGAATACGGTCGCCCAACTGCAACAAGATGTATTAACCGACCCATTAACTCAATTGCATAACCGACGCTGGCTAGAGATCAAACTGAAAGAACTTATTCACCATGCTACGCCTTTTGCTTTCCTTGTGGTCGACATTGATCACTTCAAAGCGATTAATGATGATCTCGGCCATTTAGTGGGAGATAAAGCCATTGTCCAAGTGTCAACAACATTAACCGACTATTTCCAGCACTATCCCGCTTCTTGTATCCGTTTTGGTGGAGAAGAATTTTTGATCATTTTAGAAGGTGAAACCTTAAAGCAGTCAGCTTTACACGCTGATGCCTTCCGTCAACGGATTGCCGATGTTGATTGGCAACCGATATTAGGGGCTCGAAGGCTAACGGTCAGTGTCGGTATCACGGTGCATCGTCCTGGAGAAAATACCCAACGAACCTTCTACCGAGCAGATAAAGCCCTGTACCGTGCAAAAGCTAATGGTCGAAATCAAATTTGTACAGAGTAGACCAACTCTCATTACCAGCATTCAGCTGATGTCTATACCCAAACAACTTGGCGTTGCAGGTAGGCGGCAAGTGAGTGACAAATTTGAACAGCTGTAGGCTGGCCTTTGGTGAGAGCACGGATGGCTCTCATCATCCATGAGCATAGACAGGCGATGTAATTGGGGTGAACAAACGTAGCCAACACCTCTGCAGATTGAAGTAGGAAAGTTATATAAATTCGCACGAATAAAAAAATAGCCAATCGCAATAGGTCGATTGGCTTATATTATGTGTGAACAAATTTCTATTCACTAACAACGTCAGTTGGCTAGGTGACCCTCGGCTTTAGTAAGGGTCAACAAACATAAAGCACTTAACGTGCCAATTTATAAAAAATAAGAAAAAATAAATACTTTTAGCACTTATCGCTTAGATCAACATTAAAATCATCAACAATTAGTAGAAAAAAACACAAATTACACTAATAACGCGCTATTACTCTTTTTTATTTTTATCCTAATAAAGGCACAACGCGAATCCATCCTGTAATTCACCTCGGATGCCAGTGAGTAAATTGCAAAATAAAATTGCAAAATGCAAAAAAAACACTGAAAATCCAAACAACCGCAGTCACAGATAAGACAAGGGCTCACAATAATCTGTACAACACTTTCAAAACCATGTCTGCTATACTGCGCGACTTGTTATTTAACATGATGTTAGGTGTACAATGAATTATATAAGTACCTTTTTCAAAGGAATCGCCATGGGAGCAGCTGATGTTGTTCCGGGCGTATCTGGTGGGACAATTGCTTTTATTACAGGTATTTATGACACCTTACTGGAAAGTATCCGACGCATTAACCCAAGCCTTATCCTCTATTGGAAACAACGAGGTATTCAAGCAACTTTCCAGCATATTAATGGGGGGTTTTTACTCGCATTATTTGGTGGGATATTCACAAGCATCATAAGTTTAGCTAAGTTTATTTCTTGGCTATTAGCCACGCATCCGATTCCAACTTGGGCATTTTTCTTTGGTCTAATTCTCATTTCTGTGTGGCATATGTTACAACAAGTTCACCAGCGTTGCTTATCCCGCTGGTGCGCTATTGGTATTGGTGTGCTGCTCGCTTATACGATTACCGTCCTTAAACCTATCGATATGGAGATCACTCATCTCAATATACTTATCGCTGGCAGTATCGCCATTTGTGCCATGATCTTACCGGGAATTTCGGGCAGCTTTATTTTACTACTCCTTGGTATGTACACCCCAATACTGAACGCAATTAAAACATTACAAATTGATATCTTGAGCGTATTCCTTGTCGGATGTGTTATTGGACTGACGAGCTTTTCTCATCTATTGTCTTGGCTACTAAAGCACTACCGAGATGTAACGCTCACCTTTCTAACCGGACTCATGCTTGGAACCTTACCTAAAATTTGGCCTTGGAAACAAACCCTCAGTTGGAGAATCAACTCCCACGGCGAGCAAGTGCCACTCATTCAACAAAATTTATCACCATTTGACTATGAATCCCTTACCGCTCAGTCAGCTCATTTAAGCCTTGCTATACTCGCTATGCTTGGTGCAATGATTCTTGTCGTTGGGCTAGAAAAATTTGCCTCTCGCACTCGCTAAAGACTGGACATTGCATTTCTCTCGCCGCTATCAGCACCGAGGCGGCGAGAGAAAACCACTCAGAGTTTGACTCGTGACACACTTCTTTCTTATTCACCGCTTACGCCTATTTCCACTATGTTAACATTCTGTATTTATTGTTATGGATACCAGTACGATGTCAATGGTGATCAAGCTACTCTGTGCTGTCCTTGCTCTGCTTGCCGGATTTTACGCCAGCGATCTAATGCAGCATTTTTCATCGGAGGCCAAACAACAAAATCAGCACTATTGCCCTGTTACCAGTAAACCTTGTCAGCAACAAGGCGTAACGATGAGATTAACGCAAGATACGGTACAACCACTTGTAAGCACGACACTGATGGTCGATTGGCCAACGTCTCAAACTCAGCAATTAACGCTCACGCTACAAGGGCTGGAAATGGAGATGGGGACGGTCAAGTTTCTACTCACCAGAAGCACCGGACACTCGTTTAGCGGCCAATTAATGCTCCCCGTCTGTACCATGCAAAATATGACCTGGATAGGCACATTAACCGATGGGGAAACTACGGTTTATCTTTCAGTAAGGATGGAAAAATGAGTAAAAATTGGTCGCTTTTTTGCGTGGTCATTTTCGCTTTTGGTTTTGGCCTAAAAAGCTACTGGGACACACAAGCCTCTCAGCAAAAAACCATACCAGAGGCCGCTTCAACTGCTGATACTCAACATCCGCTCATGGCAGATTTATTTGACCCCCGTGATTCGCGGATTCGTATTGTGTATTTTGGTTTTACGCGTTGCCCGGACGTCTGCCCGACGTCACTGGCTATGCTAGGAGCAGCACTCAACCAGCTCAGCGAGTCCGCTCTGCAACAATTGCGCCCTATTTTTATCTCATTGGATCCTCAAAGAGACACACCACAAGCAACGGAAATTTACGCGGCGTATTTTCACCCGCAAATAGAAGGTCTCGCTCTTCCTTTCGCTCAGACTCAGCGTTTGACTGATCGATATGGCGTTATCGTGCAAAAAACCGATCTGCCAAATTCTGAATTAAACTACACCCTTGATCATAGCTCCTACTTTTATTTTCTAAAGCCTGACGGCACGTTACTCACTCAAGTTCCTCATACCAATACCCCCACCCCGATTATCACAGCCATTGAAGCACTTATAACTCAAAAAGGACGGTCACGATGAAATATCGCTTGTTGATTTTAATTGCCAGTTTATGCACCGCTCATACTTATGCGCATGATAGTTCTTATACAGATACTAGCTCTTATGCAGATCGTTTGATGATGAAAGAACCTTACGCGCGCGCTACCCCACCGAATGCTGCGACCAGCGCCGTTTTTGGCACATTGATCAATCACAGCAAAACTGACCGTTATATTGTCGCAGCTTCGAGTCCTTCGGCAGGAAAAATTGAGTTACACGACATGATCAAAGACGGTGATGTGATGAAAATGCGCCAAGTTGATAAATTAACAATACCTGCACAAGGGGTTTTATCATTAAAGCCAGGCAGCTTTCATATTATGTTATTTGACCTTCAGCATCCGTTTATTGCCGGTGAGCAGATCACGCTTCAATTAACCACGCAAGACGGTCAATCGTTTTCATTTGTCGCTCCGATAAAAACGGTGATGAGCAGTATGCAGCAACATCATTAACTGATCAGAAGGGGGGGCGATAAATACCCGCTATACCCAAACAACTTGGCGTTGCAGGTAGGCGGCAAGTGAGTGACAAATTTGTTTGAAACCAATTTGAACAGCCGTAGGCTGGCCTTTGATGAGAGCCACGGATGGCTCTCATCATCCCCATGAGCATAGACAGGCTATGTGATTGGGGTAAAAGAACGTAGCCAACAACCATTAAAGATTGGCCCTCTCGAAAAAACCACAATCCATTCACATTGATTTGAGCTGTATTTCACTCTTCTTCGTAATTTTTTATGCTTGTTATCAATAAAACCTAGACACATTGTTTGGCAACGTTAATATTGGCTGCCTCGTTCACTCGATATTACTGAGCACAGCTCGTAATCACAGCATGACAGAGCGATCCAAGAAACACGATGGTGCAGGGGATTCTATGCCAGATGGCTAACATTTCTTGGAAAAAATAAAATAAATTCATTTTCATTACAGGGATAACTATGCAAAGCAACTCTATTTTTGCCCGTTTTGCTCGTGGGAATCTAGTACTACAAATTTTAACTGGGATCCTATCTGGTGCAATACTAGCAACCTTAGCGAGTTTTTCACCAGAGCAAATTCAAACTGCCTTGGTGAATTTCTCACCTAAGTATGCACCAAAATTACAATTCCTCGGCCATTTGTTCGAATTCACACCAGAACACGCACAAAAAGTAGGATTACTGGGTAATTTATTCGTCGGCGCGCTAAAAGCAGTCGCACCGATTCTAGTTTTTATTTTGGTTGCCGCCTCGATTGCGAATCAAAAGAAAAACCAACACACCTACATGCGCCCAATTGTCATTCTTTACCTTTTTGGTACATTTGCTGCTGCACTGACTGCCGTTGTACTCAGCTTTATGTTTCCAACCACTTTAACTCTGGTTTCAGGCATAGAAGGTTCAACACCACCGCAAGGAATTACTGAAGTTCTGCAAACGTTGCTGTATAAATTGGTCGATAATCCGGTCAATGCGCTACTGTCGGCGAACTACATTGGTATCCTTGCGTGGGCTATCGGTTTAGGACTAGCACTTCACCACGCCTCGGCAACCACGAAGTCAGTATTTGAAGATCTTAGCCATGGTGTATCGCAAATTGTTCGCTTTATTATTCGCTTAGCGCCGTTTGGTATTTTTGGCTTAGTGACATCGACGTTAGCCACCACAGGTTTTAATGCTTTAGCCGGTTATGCTCAGCTACTTGCTGTATTACTCAGTGCAATGTTCTTTATTGCCTTAATCGTAAACCCATTAATCGTCGCCCAAAAAATCAAGCGCAACCCTTACCCACTGGTTTGGCAATGCTTACGAGAAAGTGGGGTGACAGCGTTTTTCACCCGGTCAAGTGCGGCTAATATTCCGGTCAACATGGCTCTATGTGAGAAACTAAAACTGGATAAAGACACCTATTCGGTTTCTATTCCGTTGGGTGCCGCTATTAACATGGGTGGCGCTGCAATTACCATTACCGTATTAACGCTCGCCGCCGTGCATACGGTGGGAATTCAAATCGACCTATTGACCGCCTTGTTACTCAGTGTTGTCGCGGCGATATCCGCCTGTGGTGCATCGGGTGTCGCTGGTGGCTCACTATTATTGATTCCTCTTGCTTGTAGCCTATTTGGTATCTCTAACGATGTCGCCATGCAAGTTGTCGCGGTTGGCTTTATCATCGGCGTCATTCAAGACTCAGCAGAAACGGCGCTGAATAGTTCAACCGATGTTGTGTTTACCGCCGCAGTTTGCCAAGCAAAACAAAACCAAGCATAATCAATATATTACTTATTCAAACAAAAAACGGCCCGATCCAATCGAGCCGTTTTTCTTCTCTTCTCTTACCTAACCATCATGGTTACTGATGTTTATCCATTGCGGCTTGAGAAAAGTCTAATGGTTTAGGGCTGGATTTTTCTTGGCTCTCTTCAGGCTGCCCCTCTTGCTCATCCACCAAGTCATGACCGTCGAGAACCGACTCAAAAGGCTCAAGAATATCGTCGTCTTCAAGCACTTCTCCTTTATTCGGCACAGGGACACTTCGTTTATACAACTTATTCAGTGCCCGAATAATCGAATGTTTATTCACGGTCGAGGCGCTAATTTTTTTCTGCAACGGTTTGGCTAAAGACTGCAATCCAACGACTGAATCGACCCCAATTTTACCACCAATATGATCGCGTAGCCCTTTGGCTGGCTGATAACCAAAAAAAGCAGACAGAAATAGCCAAATATAAGCAATCGCATTGCCGCTTGTTCCACGTTCAATCCACGCTTCACCCGCGTGAAACATGGCTTCTGCATGGCCTTTTTCTGCGGCGCGTTCTAGCCAATAACAGCCTTTACCGTGATCGGCAGCAACACCGACGCCTTGTAGATAATTCAAGCCTAATTTCATCATGCCTTCAAGGCTGTTCAACTTGGCCGCTTTAGTAAACCAAAATGTTGAATCACGAGGGGCTGGCGCAATATTATCTTTCGAGACACACCATTCACCCATGAAGATAATCGACTCAATGTGCTTCGCTTCCGCCGCCTCTTGAATTAAAGTAAGACCTTTTGCCACATCGATTTCAATCCCTCGGCCATAAATGAGAGCAAGCCCTGTCTCAAACTTCGCATTAAGATCCCCTTCAATGGCTCGGATAAATTGCCACCAAAACTTAGCCTTTCCTCTCAGGATCATGTCATCACGCGCTTTTTCACAAATGCGCACGACACCATACATGCCATTAATATTGTCTAACTGCGCCGCTTTCTCATACCAAAACAGCGCTTCTTTTAAATTGGTTCGCTCGGCTTCTTTAGCTAAATACAAGATAGTCGGTACATGGCCGGATTCAGCTTTAAACAAACGCTCTTTTCGTTCTTGCTCACGCATTCGATCGAGTGCTTTGCGATAGGCCTCTTCCCGAGCTTTTCTCTCTTCTTCTAAACGCTTTTTACGGATCGATAATGAAATCATCCAAACAAAAATTAGAATTAGAGAAAGCCCAGCCGCACCAATTGCCATACCAATGGTATTCATATCATCTCTTTTTATTGACGGTTCCATCTCTATTCAATCGTTTCTTTTGATCTAGCAAAGTTCCACCTAACGACAATGACACGAGCAAAGTCGTCGAATTACTGTCATGAATAGAGTTTTATTCCTTATTTCACTCCCTGTAAGCTTACTGTATATCGGCCTATTCCCCAATCGATTCTCCTTTTTCCTCGTCAAGAATTTGTTGTAGGTTCAATAAGAAAAAAGAGCGTCGCACCCAGCTGATCATTTGGGCTACATGACATACCCAGAGATAACAATCTTCAAAATAAAAATATCGACTTTAGGAGAAACCAATACGGCAACCTCAGCGTCAACAAACGAAGGTTGCCATATCGAGTTAGTTTGTCGCTTGAACCTGTAAAAAACGAGCCTGTAAGGGCTCCATCACAATCGTATAATTACCGTGGCTAGGGGCAATGCTTGTACCGTCAACAAGTAAGTCAATAAGCTCAACCGAGGAACCAAGCTCTGCAACAGAAAAAGAGAACTGCTTGGTTTCTTGAGAGGTATTTAATAAAAATAACACTCGATCGTCACCTGATTGTTTGAGATCCGCATAACGGGTTTCATCGGCAAGTAAATGAGTTCTAGAACCTTGATAAAGGGCGGGATGCTTAGCTCGTAGTGCCAGTAATGATGCAACGTAGTCTTTTAAATCCATTTGGTTTGCATCAAGCGTTGCATTGACGCCGTCAATTTTTGCACTGCTGCGAGCGACATGATCGTCACAGACACCACGTATTGCGCACGTTTGGTTATCTTCTTTCGCAGCAAAATCATCCACTTGATCGCCAATTTCTTCACCATAATAGAGTGTAATTGGCCCGGTATAAGCGGCTTGGAAAGCAAATGCGGCTTTGTGGCGCAGCCAATAATCCACATCATTGGGTTGAGCAAGTCCACCGCGTTGCAATAAATCCCCAAAGCGCACTAAATCATGGTTCCCAAGCATTAGGTTAGGCTGAGCGTGTGCGGGGTATTGGTCGTGTGTCGTAAATCCATTATTTAGCCATTGCGCCCCCTTTCCACCGACACCACTTTCATTGACCGCGAGCGTTTCGACGATTCGATAACGCATCGGGAAGTCAAACGCAGAGCATAGCGCTGGGGTTTGTGCTTCGCCATAAGCTTGACGAGCAATGTCAGATTCACCTTTCCAGACTTCCGCCACCATATAACCCAATGGATTCACTGCTACTCCATCAGCATTAATATAAGTAACGCTTTGAGAGGTCTGTTCAACCGCTTTACGAATTTGGATCCAATCAGCCAACGGCACTTGATAAGCCTGATCTAACCGCCAACCATCAATATTAAGCTCTTTAATCCAATAGGTTGCCACTTCTTGATAAAAAGCCAAACTGTCTGGGTAATCAACCGGGTTATTTCCCCCCGCTGGCAGTAAACCAGAAGGTGAAGGGTTAATTAAGCCTTGTTTATGATGGCCAAAGACCCCATCAAAGAAAACGTATAACCCTCTTTTATGCGCTTCATCCACTAAGGTTTTCGCGGTGGCCAAATCCCCAAAACGGGGATCTATTTTAAAATAATCGGTCGCAAAATAGCCGGTTGCATCAAGGCGATCAGCCCAATGATCTTGCCCTGCTATCGGCTGAGATTCAAATATCGGAGTCAGCCAAATCGCATTCACACCCAAGGCTTGAATATAATCCAAAGAATCAATAATTCCTTGTAAATCTCCTTTATGGTGGCTAGTTCCATACCCAGTTTCGTGCCCAATGCTTGAATCACCATCAACAAA
>NZ_NBUS01000040.1:103500-120102 GCF_002749895.1 Vibrio fujianensis
CTTTCGACCATGATTTGATAAGTCATCAATGTATTACTTTTTTCAGCTATTTGAGTAGAGCAAGCATAATTTTCGAGAGAAGAAGCTGAACTTATCTTCGTGTCACTACTACTGGAACTGCCCCCACAAGCTTGCAATAAACTGAGGAATAATATTTTTAGAATAGTTTTTACTATTTTATTTTCCATATAAAAAAAGCACCCATAATTTTAAATAATAAAAAGCTCCATAAAGAAATTATAGAGCTTAAATTATAAAAATAAATAATAAACTATTTCTATTGACACTTATTCAACATTATTGAATTAGGCGAACCATCATTATTAAATTGTAGACTCCATACATATCGTCCATTCTCATTGATATGCACTTCTGTATCACTTCCATATCCTCCAAATCTTAATATGGCTCTCTCTCCAATTGGTAACTTAAGATCTTTTGCTGTAAATTGAGGACTCCAAGTAAATGAAGCATATTGCATTTTATAAGTTCCAACTTTCTCTTCAGTTACAACTTGATAAATATTGTTTCCTTTATATGTATATTTTCTATGATCGACATGCTTCCAATCTGAATCAGAAAAACTTCCAACAACATAAAGTGTTTGGCTAATTGGACCTTTACCTTCAATATCCTCATTATTACAAGACTGCATGAATGGTATAGTATTAGTTAAGACTTCACTTGTACCTTCTTTCGTCGTTGAAGAGCAAGCAGCAAGACTTAAAATTAAAAAAACAGGAATAGAAGACTTTAGTAAATTCATTTTGTTTCCTTATATTATCAAATGGTTAAAATATCAAACAGACTCAATAAAAAATAAAACATCCTCAAGGCAAGTAAAGATAAAAATAATTAGTAACAAATAATTTAATATGTTCTAAAAATCTTCATATTATTCTTTATTTTTTAAAGCCTTAATAAAAGTATCTTCAGCATTACTTATCCCTAAAGACTTTGCTTCTTCCAATAAATTTAAAGCTTTTGATATATCATCATTGCCAACGGCCAACTTAATGGATTTATGATAAAATCTTTCTGTTTCTGGTTGGATTTTTTTGATTATTTTCTTATTCGAAATAATATTTGGAACTTCTGGAGATGATGCAGATTTTGAATTTTTAATTATTCCAGATAAAATATTCTCTTTCCTTATTACAACTCGGACCTCTCCAATATCAGAATGTTGAGCAATTGGGTCATCAATGGCAGGTTCAACCGTTCTCTTTGCTATCGCCATAGCTTTTGCAGGATGTAACAGTTGTGTATTTTCTGAAATATCTTCTTCTGTAGTATATAGCACACCATATACACGACTTATACTATTTTCTAAATTCAACTCTACTTCACCAAATAAAGCATCACCTTTGATAAAATCATTTCTATCATAACGAAAATAAGATGAATTATAATTTTTCAACAAATTAAAATCTTGATCATATAACGCTAAGCTCGGGGAAAACACTGATAAGTCTTTTATTATACCAGAGACTTCTATTGTTGATTTTGGCTCTGACACCTCAAAGTAAAAACCATAGACCGGACTGGAAAATTTATTATTTCTTAGGTACTGTGTTTTATTTGAAAAATGAACAGAAAAACTTGTCGGAACGCTTACTTCATGCCAATCAATTTTTTGTATATCAATTATATTTCTATTTTCTATATTTTTAGCACTAAAAACCTGGTGGTTAGAGCAACCAAATAAAAAAGACATTCCTACTAATATATACATAAGTTTTTTCATTGGTTTTCCTCTTTAAATAAAGTAGCCAGCAGTATAGCTGGCTACTTATACCTAGATAATATTAATAACAGTTTAGATTACCACCAAGCTTCAACTTGCGCACCAAACATTAAGTCATTATTATCAACAGAATAGTCTCCAGTGTACTTCGAAGCAAAGACACGAATTGCTGGACGAGCCCAAAAACTAGAACCAGCTTGCCATTGTTGCGCAACTGTAAACTTAGTTAAATCTGACCAACTACCTTCGCCCCAATCAGAGCCAAAGTCTTGACGATAATGACCAACTTCTACAATAGTACTCATGGTTTCAGACCATTTATAGCCAGGGCGAACAACAACACTCATTGCTTTAGCATCATCACCACTAGTGTCTTTATCAAGCTGCGCATAAACAAATGCATACCCAAGATTCCACTTATCAGACTCTACCACACCCCAATCAATAAAACGGAATGATTTACGACCCTCTTGACCTTTTTCCATGTTGTAAGAATCACCAAGGTGGTTACCTACAAAGCCAGACCATGCATATCCTTCCGTATTGTATTGAATAATAGCCTTGTTAAAGCCTAAACTATGACCTTGAGTATGCTCAGCTGTAAATGAAAAACCAGCCTTATCTAAACCATAATCTCCATGATTACCAACATCGTTATCAATAGCATCTTCTTGAACATCTGTATGAGATGGATCAGCCGCTAATAGAATAAGCTCTAAACTACCTTTATCGTTGGTTTCAATACCAGTTAAACGTAAATCAACAGTATTTGCTGTGGAATAAACCTGTGTGTCTTCTAATGCATTACCATCAGCATTCACTACAGGAGCCTTCCACTTATGTTGTACAACAGCTGCATGAAACTGACCGAATCCAACATCGATATTCTCAATACCTACACCATTACCCGAGTTGTTTAGGTAATACATATCCATAATGTGGACATCTTTACGACCATAATATCGCTCACCAGCCCACAGTTTCATACCGTTAGCCATTGAGTAATCAACCCATGCTTCACGGAATGATGCACGTTCACCTCCCCATGGATCATCAGGGTTCGTTCCAATACTTTGGAATGAGTTACCACGAACATCTTTTCCGCCATCTTCTCCCGTACCATAAGCAACTAGTGTGTGAATATTAAATGCACCACCTTCTGAACTTTCCCACACTTTATTAACATTTAATGCAAGTTCGGCATAATTATCACATTCGTCACCTAAGCGACCAACTTTATGACCAAAAACTTCTGGGCCGCCATTCCCATAACAAAACTGAGATCCGCCATCAGAATTCATACCAAAGCCAGCTCTCATATATCCATGGAAATCAGCCTCAACAGCAAAAGCAGACCCCGCTGCTAAAGAAGCAGCCACTGCAGCAGCAATTACACTTATCTTTTTCATCGTTATTAACTCCATTTAGTTTTTTCTTATGTCACTCTATTTTCACGCTCTCTTTATCGAACTCATAAAGGCAGAAATGAATCAACGATAAAAAGAGGTAAGATGGGACGAGTCCCCAGTTGTTTCAACTGTGAAAGAGATTACTAAAGGCACAGAAATGTGGCTTCCTCCACCCCAACGATATTTAGGGGGGATGAGAAAGGAGGAGAAATTTAACCGTATGGTATTTTTAAACCATTGATCACGGAATTGGGGGGAGTAGTCTCACTGAGTTCCAGCTTCTTACGCTACAAAGTGCCTCTTTGATCACTCTTTTGCCCTCAATGAGCGACTTCGATGAAAGAAAATTACATGAGAATATTTGTGACAAGGCGCTTGACCTTACGCTGACAAAACCTTTTACTTAAAGAGGCAGTGACTGAAAAAAGAAGAACAACGGTAACTTACCATGACATTGATGCTCTCTAAGCCGTATCCGCTCGGCGCGACACTTGATGATGACGGATGTAATTTTGCAATCTACGCTCCAGCGGACGCTCACTTGCTGCTGGCTCTTTTTCACGCTGATGGCAGTTATCAAACCCTGCCACTGGAGCAAGAATATGCTGGTATTCGATATACCCATGTTAAAGGCATTAAAGCCGGACAACGCTATGGTTACCTCACTCATGTTAATGATGAGCTGCTGTACCTCGCTGATCCTTATGCTAGAGCATTGGATCATCAACTGAGTTACCAAGTTCCATTCACACCAGCAGAAAGTTTTGATCTTCCTAAATGTGTGGTCATCGACCCACAGTTTGATTGGCAAGGGGTCACGAAACCAAGGCGGGCAAGAGATGAAATGGTGCTGTTTGAAACGCACGTCAAGGGATTGACCAAACGACACCCTGAAGTGGGTAAGTCTCAACAAGGCACTTACCTTGGGCTGATTAGCGAACCCATGCTGACCTTTTACCGAGAACAAAATATTAATACATTACAACTGCTCCCCATTGCCGCTTGTATGCATGAGCCCCATTTGTTAGAAATGGGCAAAGTGAACTACTGGGGCTATAACCCTTATGTATTTATGGCACCCGATCCTCGTTATGCGAAGTATAATGCGGTCACTGAGTTAAAAACAGCCATTCGCGAACTGCATAAGCAAGGCATTGAGGTGATTCTTGATGTGGTTTACAACCATACAGCAGAAGGAGGAGAAGGCGGGCCCGTATTTAATCTTAAAGCGCTCGATCCACATTACTACCTTAAACATGGCCAACAGTACGCTAATTTTACTGGCTGTGGAAATACCCTCGATCTGGCCTATCAACCGACCTTAAATTTGATTATGGATACTCTGCGCTACTGGGTTAGTGAGTATCAAGTTGATGGTTTTCGGTTTGATCTAGCGGCGACTCTGGGTCGTCATGGTGATAATTTCAGCCAAGAAGCCGCTTTCTTTAAAGCTGTAGCTCAAGATCCACTGTTACGAGAAGTCAAGTTGATCGCTGAGCCTTGGGATATTGGCCCTAATGGGTATCAGGTGGGTAATTTTCCTGTTGGTTGGAATGAAACTAACGATAAATTACGTGATATTACTCGTAGTTTTTGGCGTGGCGATCAAGGTTACCTCAAAGAGTTTGCCACCCGTCTTATGGGCTCACGCGATCTCTACAGTGCCTCACTTTGGCCTTATAAATTAACCGTTAATTATATTACCTACCATGATGGCTTTACCCTGCAAGATCTCGTCTCTTATAAACACAAACATAATGAAGCCAATGGTGAACAAAACCGAGACGGTCACGGTGATAACCGATCGGATAACTACGGTGTGGAAGGCGATACCGATAATATGGTGATCCGCACCATTCGTGAGCGGCAAAAACGAAATTTCATGGCAAGCTTACTGTTTGCTTTTGGTATTCCTCATATTCTTACTGCTGATGTGGTTTCACATACTCAGCAAGGAAATAATAATGCCTACTGCCAAGACAATGAAATCAGTTGGCTAAACTGGTCAATGACCGAGCGCAAGCAATACTTTAAGCAATGGTTATCTGAGATGATCACGGCTCGCCAACGTTATATGGTGCCTTTTATTCGTGCCTTTAGTGGTGAGACCCGTAATTCTAACCGAGTCTTTTGGCGTCGTAATGATGGCAGCTTAATGGAGCAAGATGATTGGAATCAAGTCAACTCTGTGGCATTGCATATTGGTATTGGTGAAGATGGCCAAGAGTTGCTCTATTTAATCAATCAAACTAACGCCACGGCGCGTTTCACGTTACCGGGTGATAAACAACAGCAATGGTGCGTGATCTGTGATACCAATATGCGTACCGTCCATCAAGACACCGCCCAAGGTGAAGTGTTACAGCTGCCTGTTTCGATGGCAATCTTACACTATCAACCGAAAAAGAAGGCAACCAAAGAATAAGCCTCATTCATCTCAGAGTACTGAACGGTTCAGCGCTCTGAGGATGTGCTGGCTATTATATTGGCTGATGCTGTATTGGCTGATCCGCCGTTTTACGAACATATCGTCACAACAATGTTACAATTTTGATCTCGAGCGGCCATTCTGCTATAACCATGCCTCCTCCATTTCTATTATTCCTCTTAATGGCTCTTTGACCGAGTTCAATAAGGATTTTTCATGTATAAACGATTTGAAAGTTTTACCAAAGCGTTTCCGAAAGCGACCCCACAACGTCCCCCGAATACCTTGTGGGCTTTTTGTCTTCACTACACTAAAGGCTATGAAAAACCACTAATCATCATGGCATTACTCAGCACGTTAATCGCCATTATTGAAGTCTCGTTATTTGGTTTTATGGGGCAATTGGTCGACTGGCTTTCCAATAGCCAACCCGATCTTTTTTTTACCGAGAACCGCAACACCTTAATTGGCCTTACGTTACTGCTTTTAGTCGGGATGCCGCTACTCGTCGCGATTTATTCATTGTTGATTCATCAAACGCTGCTTGGCAACTACCCCATGTCGATTCGTTGGTTAGCCCATCGCTACCTGCTAAAACAAAGCCTCTCTTTTTATCAGGATGAGTTCTCTGGTCGTATAGCAACCAAAGTGATGCAGACAGCCCTATCGGTCCGTGAAACCGTGATGAAAACACTCGACGTTTTCGTCTACGTGATTGTCTACTTTTCCGCGATGTTGGTTATGTTAGCTCAGGCAGATTGGCGTTTAATGCTTCCGATGCTGTTTTGGCTATGTGCTTACATCACCATTCAACTTCATTACATTCCAAAATTGAAACAAGTGTCAAGTGAGCAAGCAGATGCTCGCTCGATGATGACAGGGCGAATTGTCGATAGTTATACCAATATTATGACCGTCAAACTTTTTTCCCATAGTCGTCGCGAAACAGATTATGCCGAAGAGGGAATGAATGGCTTCTTAGATACCGTCTATCGTCAAATGCGCCTTGTGACTGGGTTTAATATTTGGGTCGAAATTGCCAACTATTTTTTGGTGTTTATCATTGCCGCTATGTCGATCTATTTATGGTCACTCAGTGCGATCAGCGTCGGGGCGATTGCGATAGCAATTAGCTTAGCACTGCGAATTAATGGCATGTCGAAATGGATCATGTGGGAAGTGGGGGCATTATTCGAAAATATGGGAACCGTGGTTGATGGGATGCAAATGCTTGCAAAACCGATTGCTATTGAAGATAAGCCCAATGCAACCGAACTCAAGGTGACCGAGGGCTCTATTGAGTTTTCTGATGTCAGTTTTCATTATGGTGAAAGTAAAACGGTTATTAATCACCTTAATTTAACGATTAAACCCGGTGAAAAAGTAGGTTTGGTTGGTCGTTCTGGTGCCGGTAAGTCGACCTTAGTTAATTTATTGCTGCGTTTTCATGATGTCGAAGGCGGAACAATAAAAATTGATGGACAAAATATTGCAGAGGTGACTCAAGACTCGTTGCGCGGCGCTATCGGTATGGTGACACAAGACACCTCATTACTGCATCGTTCGATTCGGGATAATATTCTCTACAGCAATCCCTCAGCAAATGACGAAGCGATGCGGCGGGCGGCGATGCAAGCACATGCACACGACTTTATTGAAACCTTAACCGATACCTTGGGTAATACCGGTTATGACGCACAAGTGGGAGAACGAGGTGTTAAACTCTCCGGAGGACAACGTCAGCGAATCGCCATCTCTCGCGTGTTACTTAAAGATGCTCCGTTATTAATATTAGATGAGGCAACCTCTGCATTAGATTCAGAAGTCGAAGCGGCTATCCAAGAAAGCCTGAATGAACTGATGCAAGGCAAAACAGTAATTGCCATTGCACACCGCCTCTCGACCATTGCAGCGATGGATCGACTGATTGTGTTAGATAAGGGACAAATCGTTGAACAAGGGACTCACCAAGACCTGATCAACCAGAAGGGGATCTACGCTCAATTATGGGCCCATCAGACTGGCGGATTTATTGGTGGCACAGAGGAAGAGAACCTTCACTGATGCTTGGCTTCTCAAGTAGAGTCACGACATTTCAAAGCCTCTGCCTTGTATAAAGAAGCCACAAACTGTTGCAAAAATCAGCTCGAAAGGCCAACAGACCTTGGGTTTGTTGGCCTTTCGCGATTAAATTTTGTTTGAAATAAAAGCGTGTTAATCGCGGCAAGAGGTCAATCGCCTATCGTCAACAGATTGTGCTAGCTCTTCCCTGCTCTGGCGTTTTCTCTTACTATAACTTTCTTCTTTTTTCCTTATTGTTTGATATCCAATTGAAGTCATCATGAACAAAAGTATCCTTACTAATCTTATCGCGTTATTACTGCTAGCTATCGGCAATTACTTTAACCAACCCATTGTGTTTAATGCAGGTTTATTCGCCTTTTCTGGTGCGATCACTAACTGGTTAGCCATTCATATGCTGTTTGAAAAAGTACCTGGTTTATACGGCTCAGGAGTGATCCCCGCCCGTTTTGAGGAATTTAAAACGGCGATTAAACGCTTAATGATGGAGGAGTTTTTTACCGATGCCAACATCAACCGTTTCTTAAAGCAAGAAATGAACCGTGACCAACCGCTTGATCTTGAGCCGGTCATTGCGCAAGTGGATTTCACCCCAAGCTTTGATTCACTGGTTGATGTTATCCAACACTCCTCTTTTGGTGGAATGCTGGCGATGTTTGGTGGCTCTGACGCCTTACAACCACTGAAACAACCTTTTATTGAAAAGATGCAAGCCTCTATGATTGAAATCAGCCAAAGCGACACAGTAAAGCAAGCGTTGAAAACACAACTTGAATCTCCAGCGATGCTAGATGAAATCAAAATCAATATTGAAAGTATCATTCAACAGCGCTTAAACGAACTAACACCGCAATTAGTTAAAGAGATGATTCAAACCATGATTAAACAACACCTTGGTTGGTTAGTCGTCTGGGGCGGGGTTTTTGGTGGCCTTATCGGAGTGATCGCCGCCTTAGTCCAATAATTCTGCCACTACCAAAAAGAAAATGGGCTTTCAGCCCATTTTCTTTTTCCTTCTCCAACTTAAGGACGCGATCATTTCTTCTAACCATGGGTAACGCCTTGGTATCAATAAATACACCAGACCAACAAGTAGCGTTGCCGCCCATAAGTCTTCTGGTCGATGCATTACAAGCCATAAGCGAGAAAGAGCAATCGCACTACTCCAGCTAAACAGTAACGCAACGCTGATCCAGCGTTTTTGCTCAACCAATAAACCACCAAAAAAAAGTAAACAAGTCACTGCAAAGGTGGTGTGTCCAGACGGAAAAGAAAAATCGCGCTCCTGCAGCCAAACCCGTAGACGATAAGGAGAAGTGCTATCTGCCATTAATCCAATCGCCGCTTCTTGTTGTTGGCGATCTAACCGATAAAAATGTTCTGGCGAAGGGAGAATTAGTTTTTGCACCATAACTTCGGTATATGGCCGAGGGCTATGCGTGGCCTGCTTGAGGCCGACCTTAACTAGCATGGTGAACAACAATAACAAGACTAACTGAATGCCTCGATTCAACCATTGCTGACGATGACTAGGTACTCGCCAATAGACCCATATCATGAGAACCACCAGCGTTAACACAAACCCTTCTTTGCCTGCTGTCTGGGTTAATGCAAACCAAAATCGTGTCAACCACTCGGGGCCGAAACTCGACCAGTTCACCATCGAGGTCACGCCAGTAAGTAAAACAAGCACGAGCATAAACCCAGTCAATAGCCATAATTCGGTACGACGACATGGTCGCGTTGTCAGCATCATTCTCTGGTTCCCTATCACTGTTTTTGTGCAGTTTAACCAGAAAAAATAAGAGAACTATCAGCTATCTGTCAATTTCTGTTATCTCCTTCCAACTGAAAGCAACAGCCCTGTTAGCGATGCAATCAATAAAAAGACTCTCGAGATAAATGAGCCAGTTCATCAATCATGGTTTTCGTTTGTTTGGAATAAATAAGCTTATCTTTAGCACCAATCAGTTGGATCATTTTAACTTTGCCAGACATAATCGCTTGACGCAGGACACGGAGCACCATTTGGCTATCTAAAATTTTATGTTCATCTAAACCATGACTGGGCACTAAAGAAGCGAGATCAACTGACACCACCAATTGATCACAATGTTCAATATAATGGTCGAGCTGGTTCTTGACTTGGGTACGATGCCGAAAACTACATTCTGCTTCCGTTAGCCAATTACAGCCTAAATCCTCTGCGTACTCCCAAGTTTGGCTATCCACACGCTCGGGATCGATACCAAAGTAAAACAGATGCGTTTGCTGATACCGAGACAAGGCAAAATGGTATACCGACCCTAGCTGACGATCTAATGTTTGCTTCAGTTCAAACTGATGACCAATATGAATAATACCCAGTTCTTCGTTATCTAACGCTAATAATGGTAATGCATTCAATAATAATTCATGGCAATTACCTAAAACCACGGGTAGCGAATTCATGGCTAAATGGTGACTTAATAAATCTCGAAAGCGGCTATCTGCTGGGTCTCGTAAAACCAGATGCCCAGCATCGGCATAGGTGGCATTTACTTGTCTTTGATAAAGCCAATCGGAAGCAAACTCTAAACTTTGCTGAGCAAATTCAAACTCGACTGGTGACATCGGCTTTACTTGTTCACACACGGTGCAAAACGTAAAGGCAGGAATCGCGGCGGTTGAAGGCCGACTAAGACGAGAACGTTTGAATAAACTAAGCATGATGAATTACCTTTCTGGTGGCAACGCACGAGCGGCCTGTAATACATGTAAAATGATTCGTTGCCGATGAGTTTCAACCCGATGAGCGGGTGCCATCACCGAAATCGCCCCTATCAATTTACTTCCTTTCATGACCGGAGCACTAATTCCTGAGACACCAGGATCGATCTCAGAAGTGCTCACGGCATACCCATGACGGCGAATTTTTTCTAATTCTGTCTGCCACTTTTCCATTTGGTATTCTTCTCCAAAATAGCGCAGAATTTTTTCACAACGTTGTGCTGGCATATAAGCCAGTAATACCTTAGATGAGGCACCACGAAGTAGTGGTTGGCTTTGACCCTGGACGAAGCTACATCGAAGTGCCTGCATACTTTCTTTTTGGCTGACACACAGTGCACGGTATCCTACTGGCACCATATACGCGGCAATCTCCCCAGTCTGTTTTTGTAAACGACTTAATACCGCGTCCACCGCATCCAAGTTATGCTGACTTGTTTCATAACTTCGCATCAGCAACAACGCCGCAGGCCCAATAATCAGCGTCTTATCGTGAGGACTCTCTTCAATTAAATTCCACTCTTTGAGCAGTTTTAAATGTCGGTAGAGGCTACTCAGTGGAACTTGTAGCTGTTCACTTAACTCTTTGGCGGATACCGGTACCTCGTTAACCGCCACTTGCATTAACAATTGAAGCGATTTTTCATTAACTTGACTGGCCGAAGGTTTGCTCTCATTCATAGGGTTATTTTTAGCCTTTATTCGCTTTTCACTCAAACTTTTATTCTTATATAACGAGAATCTATCGACATTGAAAGCATTGCTTTCTTATACAGTGAGAAATGAGCAAAAATAAATCAATTATCAGCATAAAAAAGAATACGTGGAGTTTGATCACTAAAAGTGGAAAGGCCATATAAAAATCCAGATGTTTAGATGGCTATAAATTGACAAGCGACCAGGGAGCGATTAGTCTGCACACCTTTGTTATTCCAAAATTAAGTTGTTGTTTGCATGTCTTCAAATTCCTCTACCCATAAAATCATTACCCCTTCAGCCACAGCACTGATTCCGCTGTTGGTCTTTTTACTGCTTTTTATTGGAGTAGGCACCTATTTAACGTTTCAAGGTGTTGAGTTTGCCTTTTATCAATTGCCCGCACCGATTGCGATTTTACCGGCTATCATCATTGGCTTATTGCTGAGTAAGGACTCATTAAATCGAGCAATAGAACAATTTATCCGCGGTGTTGGCCACCCCGATATTATTGCTATGTGCTTAATTTACTTGTTAGCGGGGGCTTTTGCGGCGGTCGCAAAAGCGTCTGGAGGTGTGGATGCAACGGTTAATCTTGGCTTATCTGCCATCCCCACTGAAATGATTCTATCCGGTATTTTTATCATCTCCGCGTTTATTGCCACGGCCATGGGAACGTCAATGGGCACCATTGCGGCGGTCGCCCCTGTTGCCTTAGGTATCGCTGAATCATCGGGTATGAGCCTCCCCTTGACTGCCGGAGTGGTCTTAAGCGGAGCGATGTTTGGTGATAATTTATCGATTATTTCCGACACCACCATTGCGGCAACACGCTCACAGGGCTGTGAGATGAAAGATAAATTTCGTGAAAACATCCGCATTGCTCTCCCTGCGGCGCTATTCTCATTGATTGTATTCACGTTTAGCAGCGCGGCAACACAAATACCGCAAACCAATGATATCGAGTGGCTAAAAGTCATGCCTTATATCATGATCTTAGTGCTCGCAATCTCTGGAATAAACGTGTTTGTGGTTTTAACGGTCGGAATATTACTCGCCGGAGGTGTGAGCTTAGTTGACAATAATCATTACCAGTTAACTCACCTCGGGCAAGACATTTATGCTGGATTTGGCAATATGCAGGAGATCTTTTTACTGTCGATGCTGATCGGTGGGCTTAGTGAGTTAATGCGCTGCCAAGGCGGGCTTGCTTTTTTAACCCAATATATCAGCCGAGTAATTCATCTTTTTGGTCAAAAACACTCTATTATGGCCAATAGTCGAATCAGTGAGCTTGGGATAGCGGGGTTGGTCGCCTTAGTCAACACCTGCACGGCAAACAATACGGTTGCGATTATCGTTTCAGGGGGAATCGCTCGAGAGTTAGCACAAGAAAATGCCGTCACTCCACGCCGTGCCGCTAGCTTATTAGATATTTTTTCATGTGTGATGCAAGGCATTCTTCCTTATGGTGCACAAGTGCTATTACTGGGTTCTATTTTCAAACTATCCCCCTTAGCCATTATTACCCATTCTTACTACTGTTTTGCCCTTGCCTTGGCAGCCATTGTAGCCATTTTTCTTGCTCACCCTACTGGTCGATAGTTGATGATAAACATCAAGCGATGCCAAACAGCGCATCGCTTGAACCATAAAGATTATAGTTTGAAGGTTGATACTTTTTCACTTAATTCAGCGGCTTGCTGTTTCAAGGTATTTGACTGATTCAAACTATCTTCCGCGCCTTCAGCCAGTTGTTCAGTCACATCTTTAATTGCGGTCACATTTTGCGTAATCTCACTCGTAACATGAGTCTGTTCTTCTGCAGCAGTGGCAATCTGTGTCGCCATATCGCTAATTAATGCCACTGCAGCATTAATTTCTTCCAAAGCATGCGTTGCTTTATCCGCATCTTCAACCGAATTAGCCGCAAGCCCAGAACTACTCTCCATGAGCATAACGGCTCGTTGGGTTGTCTCTTGCAGCGTTTCAATGGTTGATTTTATCTCTTCTGTTGAAGTGTGTGTCCGTTGAGACAAGACTCGCACTTCATCCGCCACCACAGCAAAACCTCGCCCTTGCTCTCCAGCCCGCGCGGCTTCAATTGCCGCATTTAACGCCAATAAATTGGTTTGTTCGGCAATGCCTTGGATGGTCGATAATACGGTAGAAATTTCTTGCGCATGCTGATTGAGAGCAGAAATAACATTACTGGCTTGGGAAACTTCTTGTGCCAAGCTATGAATTGATGATTTGGTATTTAAAACCAATGTACGGCCATTATTGGTACTGGTGGTTGAATCTTGTGCAGCATGGGCGGTTTGCTCTGCATGCGAAGCAATCTCTTGTGTTGCGGAAGCCATTTCTGTCACAGCCGTTGCCACCATAGTCACCTCCTGCTGCTGCAAACCAAGCTCGGAAGCTGATTGATTTGCTCGGTGTGCACTGTGTTCTGCTTGCACCGTTAACTGTTGTGACTGCTGGCGAATATGACCGATAAGTTGCTGTAAACTAGCAACAAAAGTATTGAAACTATTGGCGAGCTTACCCACCTCATCATTATTTTCAACGGTAATACGCTGGGTTAAATCCCCGCTACCATTGGCAATTTGCTCAAGAGCTTGAGAAACGTTATTGAGAGGACGAAATAAGATATTACATAGCAAGTTAAACAAGACCGTACACACCACGACGACCAAGAAGGTGACCAATAGTTGCCCCCACAACCCATCAAATAATGGCGCAATCAGTGATGAATAGTTAATCACCACCACCGTACTTAATGCTGTTCCTTCAATGGCTCGCGCAAAAAGCACATACTCCTCACCATCAATCACAACCTTGGTATCCTCACCAGAGCGCTGAGCAGATTGGATCTGATTAAAACTTAGTCCTAATTCTGAAACGCTTTTATTCAATAATTTAGTATTAGCGTGGGTAAAAATATTGCCCTGCTTATTAGCAATAAACATGTAACCTGAACCCGGTAAAATAACCTGTTTCATGCTATTGAGAATGTCAGTGATCTCAACATCAGCTCCTAACACGAGCAACTGACCATGTAAGTTGATCGCCTTACCTAAGGAAACCACATTCGCCCCTGTTGCTGCCGCTACGGTTGGGTTATCCATAAATACTTCATTGGGGCTAGCTTTCGCATTGATATACCATCCCCATTGCCGAGGATCGTCATTTCCTGGCGGTAAAACCACACCATTCGCGTTATATTGCGAGCCATCAGGATAAGCGAGAAAAACATTATCAAATGCAGCCGAATGCTTTACCTGTTTTAAATGAGTCACGATGGCATCAGGCTTAACCTCTTGCGATAAAGAAGTTAATGCGCGTTCTTTTGAAGATAACCAATCCGTCACATACAGATTATAAGAAGCAGTGGCACTTTGCAGACGTTGTTCAACTTCGACATCCAAACGTCCCAATGCCGAATTAAATGAAACCGCTTCAACTAATATGCCCCCGATGATGATGGCCATACTGGCAGAAATGGCCAGTTTATTTTTTAATGATAGGTTTTTGAACATATGCAACCTCGTTCGTTAATACCGTGCATACCCTTCCTACTTGAATCTGCAGGGGTGTTGGCTACGTTCTTTCACCCCAATCCCATCGCCTATCTATGCTGATGGGGATGGTGAGAGCCATTCCTGACTCTCACCAAAGGCCAGCCTACGGCTGGTCAAATTGGTTCCAGACAAATTTGTTACTCACTTGCCACCGACCTGCAACGCTAAGTTGTTTGGGTATTCTTCTATTTATGAAGCACTTTTTATTAGATGTGCATTATAATTTTTAGCCTCGAAATTAATGCGAACTGACCAACGTATTGGTTTATTTTTTACTAAAAATAATAGAGATGAAGATTTACAACCAATGAGTACTGACGAGATAAATCACATAAACGATCAAGGGCAGTTCATCGCTACATACAGCTCGGTATCGATAGGTCTTTCGCTTGAGCTTGCAGTAACTCAGGTTATTATTATGACTATAGTTGATGGCGATAAAAGTGCGGTATCGGGTTGATAAAGTGTGAGCTATTCAAATAAACAGCTGATTATTTGATGTGGAAAAGGAGAAAAAGGCCCTATCCCAAGGTATTCGAGTTAACGGTATTCACAACGTTTGTCCTCCCAATCCTATCGTTTACCGATGCTCATGGGAGGCGCTGACTTACCGCTTATTTGCCACGCTGAGTCATTTAAGTCTCACTAGTCGGGCAAAATAAAGCGAAGACATTATTGTGTGGTACAGCCGGCCAAGCCAACCTCTTTCCACACTCCCCAAGGGCCTGATTGAGCAGGATCATCCCCTTGAGTCCACCATCTGGCCTGCCAAACTTTGCCAGACCAAACGACTTGATCACCACCAACGTATACCGCAGAAGCATCCCAAAGGTTTTCACATTGCTCCTCTGCGCTACTCGCCAATACAACCACTAAAGCTGTCGCAGATGAACTTGCTTCTCCATCGCTCACGGTTACAGTAAAGCTAAGCGTCGTCTCTTGTGTATATTCTCCTGCCGTAAAGAGCACGTGATCGCCTTTAATTTGTGCATTAAGACCGGCTGGGATTTCCCAACGATAAGTCAATGGGTCTTGATCAGCATCACTTGATGCCGAAGCATCAATCACAATAGTATCGCCAGCATGAACTTGACTTGGCGCGCTAATGATGGCGACAGGAGGTGTATTTTCAACCTCGCCCTCAACCGGTTTTACCGTAACTTGTACGGTGGCTGAGTCGCTCGCCCCCTTGTCATCGGTCACGGTCAGTTTAAAGGTGAATACTTCCGTGACTCGCACTTCCCCGATCGTGAAATTCGCTTGTACTGCATCAGCATGCTCTAACTGGACCGCTTGGCCTGATACTTGCTGCCATTGATACTGAACAATCGTACCATCACTGTCTTTTGATGCTTGTCCATCAAGCATGACGGTAGCTGGGCCTACGACTACTTGTGCAGCACCTGCATCTGCCGTTGGGGCTCGATTAACCGGAGGAAGAGCGCTTCCTGATAGCCCTTCATGCATCGCATTTAAAATATCGCCGTTATCTGCGTCAATTTCCCACGAAAATAACCCTCCTAAGCCAAGCTGTCGAACATAGGCTCCTTTCGCTTTTACTGAGCGTTCATCATCGAAGGTAATCAACTGTCCTGTAGTACGGTTCCATACCCAAGGTGCTTCAGCTTGAACGTCATAGCCATACTCAAACCCGTTAATACCTGTATTATTCGGGCCTAACATATACGATTTGATGCCTTTATAATCAATGACGCCATCTTCCCAAACCCCTTGAGCCGTTGACCCTGTTAGCTTGCCATTTCCGACACCGGTCATCGGATCGGAAGGATCCGTTAATGAGGTTGGCATAACCCCTTCCCAACCTCGGCCATACATCGCGGTTCCCACAACGATTTTATCGGCAGGAACGCCTTGTGCCAGCAGTAA
>NZ_NBUS01000040.1:120112-123170 GCF_002749895.1 Vibrio fujianensis
TGGCGTTATCGGTGGTATAAGCTGGGCCTTTATACGGTTCACCATTTTCATCAATTCCCGTTCCATCGCACTGACCTGGCCGCATAAAGCTACCACAATAAAGAGCCGTTTGATGGCCTAATACGTTATTCCACCCTCCATAAAAGTCGTAACTCATGGCAAAGAGATGATCCATATACTGGGTGGCTTGTCCATAATCAACATCTTCGAGTTTGTCGTGGCCGACACCAATTGCAGAAGTAAGTTGATAGGTTCGTCCGGTTTCTGCCTCTAATTCATCCAGCATCACTCGTAACTCTTGCATCAGCGCGATATATGCTGGGCCATCATGAATGGGGTCACCAAGATCGGAAGCTGCCCCACCGCCGCCTGGAAATTCCCAATCAATATCAACACCATCGAAAAACTTCCAAGTTTGTAAGAAACGCTTAACCGAAGCGACAAAAGTGTCGCGGTTGGCTTTGGTAGTAAAATCATAGAAAGGATCAGACAAGGTCCAACCGCCAACTGACGGTAAAATCTTCAAATCAGGATAACGCTGCTTAAGTGCCATTAACATCGCATAGTTGCCTTTGATCGGCGAACTGTATTGATGACCGGCTTGAGGAAAGCTTTTCTGATAAGCCGCCCACGGATCATGAATCACCACTTCATAATCTGGAACGCCCTGACAAGCGGTCATCAAGGCATTGTAACTATTACCTCCCACCGATTTCACCGATTCATTCGGGCCACAAATAGGAATAAAACCGTATAAAATATGCGTTAAGTTCTGCGCTGGAATATTATCTACCGTATAGTTACGCCCATAAATCCCCCATTCGACAAAATAGGTTCCCACAACGGTATTGGGCTCTAAAGGATAACTTTTATTATTAGGATCCACATTCATCGACAAGGGAGTGAGATGCGAACCATCAGTATCCGCGATAACCAGTTCGACGGGAGCACTTGTGCTGCATGAATTGTCATCACATGCTGCAATTTCCAACTGGTAACGCCCACCTTTCTCATACGTAAAGCGAGCCGTCGTTTGACTTCCTGTGATGGCACCAGAAGCAACCTCTAAGCCATCAAAGTATATTTTATAAGTATCGCCGGTTTCACCGCTCCATTGGTTAAAGGTAAGGTTTATCGGAGCTTGATCATGATATTTCACCATCTGCTTGTAACCGGCAGTGGTTTCCATCGCGAGTTCTATTTTCGAAAATTGTAGGTTGTTCGAGCCATAAATATCAATGCTCGGGGCTGCAGGCGCTGCCATTACTGCTCCCGAAAGCGCTAACGTAATGCTCGCAGCACACAGAGTTATACGGTTCATAGTGATCTCTCTTCCTTGTTATCCAATTGCACTCAAAATGCGTCATAACTGCTCTTTTATAATTAAAAAAAGCATCAAGAAAGAGTATTTGACAACCACGCGAATTTTGAAAATTTCGTGCTAGAGTTTACGAGTGACTACGACCATTGCACAGGGAAAATTCAAGCCATTGCATGACAAATTCAACCTTGAGCCAAGAAACGGAAAATATCCTTAAACAAAATAGAGAAATAACGCTCTTCGACTATCCCACCAATCAAAGGCTATCTTAAACAATGAAATTTTAATGACCAAGCAAGACCTTCCGGCGATAAGCGCTTGATTTTCTCACCGACAATCGGCAACCTCGTGATTGATAATGCGTAAGCGGTTAAAAGGATAACCCTGATGAATAAAATGAAATCTTTATCATGCATTATGGCGATGCTACTTAGTGCTTCAGCCATGGCAAAAGTCACGATAGAAATTCCAGATACCATCGATCTACTGGTTGTAAATGGAGAGAAGCCACAGGTTTCTGGTGGTTTTTTTTCTGCCAATAAAACGATTAACTTAGAAGATGGCGAGCAACAAATTGTTTTTCGTTACCAGCCCTATTTCACTCAAGGAAGTGATCGCATTCGGGTTGAAAGTGATGTCATTGTGGCCGCGTTTCAAGCTCAAGAGCAAACGTTAACTTTCGAGATGCCTCAATATCGCAATGCGCTTGATGCTGAAAAAAATATTAAATCCATGGCCTGGTCATTACTTGATGAACACCATACGGCCATTCCGCTACGTCAAGATCGTTTAATTAAACCGGGAATGCAAATTGGACGAGATTACCCACAAGAGATCTTTAAGTATAATTTGGAAGGTGGCCCAGCTGCGATTGCGATGGTATCAACGCTTCCTCCCACAACAACAGCAAACCTTGATCATCCGACAGAGACGACTGCTGAAGAAATGCTGCACTTTTGGTATAACAAAGCCGATACCGCAACAAAAGCACGCTTTAAAGCCTTTATCATGAATAATCAATAATATGAATCCCCCATCAACACCAAGCGCTAACTTGCATCAGGCCATGTGTTGATGGGGGATCACATTCACTTCTTGAAACTTAGTTCCAGAATAACATTGCAACTACTGATAAAATCGCAATACAGGCAATATTGAGTACCATTCCAACCCGCATCATTTCATTTTGCTTAATATGGCCCGTCGCAAATACGATCGCATTCGGTGGTGTCGCAACAGGAAGCATAAAGGCACAAGAAGCCGCAACGGCAATCAATACCGAAAGAATGATCGGCGAAACACCTAGTACTTCGGCAATGCCAGCAAATACAGGAATAAGCAAAGCGGCACTCGCGGTATTACTCGCAAATTCGGTCAAAAACACCACAAAAGCGGCAATTGCAATAATAATAAAGAGGATATTTAGCTCTGAAATCAGCGCACTCAGCTCATGGGCAAGGAAAAGACTGGTGCCTGTTTGGCGGAGAATATTACTTAAGCAGATACCACCACCAAAGAGCAGCAAGACTCCCCAATCTGCTGTTTTTTCAATATCTTTCCAATGAACCACTCGAGCGATGCTAACTAAAACGATCGCACCAAGCGCAATGATGGTATCAAAGCTTTTAAAGCCACCAAGCATCGCATTAATCGGTTTACTGAAAATCCACAAAGCGACGGTGAGGGCAAATATGGCTAAAGTGACCACTTTACCTTTATCCCAATCCACCACATCGT
>NZ_NBUS01000040.1:123180-124605 GCF_002749895.1 Vibrio fujianensis
AGCTCAAATTGGCCACTGAGATTCGGTTTCAAGAGCAAGTAAAGCAAGAGCATGGCGATGGGTAGCATGATGATCGTGATCGGCACACCAAACTTCATCCATTCAGAGAAAGAAAGGCCGACTTGAGCCGCAGCAATTGCATTCGGAGGGCTACCCACCATAGTCGCAATCCCACCGATACTGGCACTATAGGCAATACCAAGTAGAACAAAAACATAGGTATTATGGCCTTTGTCTTGATCAACTTTACTCAAAATACCAAGCACTAGAGGCAGCATCATCGCAGCCGTGGCGGTATTGCTGATCCACATCGACAACGCTGCCGTCACACCAAATAACATAAAAACAGCCACACTAAAACGGCCGCGAGCCATTAAAAGCACCTTATCGGCAATGACTTTATCTAATCCTTGTCGGTGCATGGCTGCAGCGAGTGCAAAACCGCCTAAAAATAGGAAAATAACCGAGTTGGCAAAGTTATTTAAAGCAACTTGCGTATCAAAAATGCCAAAAACAACGGCCATGATCGGGACTAAAATCGCCGTCACCGTGACATGTAAGGCTTCTGTTAACCACAACACCGCAATAAACGCTAGAATACTCAAGCCGAGTACTACATTTGCGTCAAAAGGCAATGTATTAAATAGAACGAAAAACAACACTATGTCTGCAAGGACAATTAAGCTATTTCTATTCAACAACCACTCTCGGGTGTTATTAGGCAAAGGGACACTATCATTTCGATTCATTATAATTCTTCCTCATCGGGCCAGTTGGCAATCGCTATGATTTCATAGATTCAAACAAGAGGATAATTATCATTGCAAAAATGTTAACCTTATCAAAACTATGGATAAACATTTAACATTATGAAATAAAACATCTTGAACAATGCCAAGTTGTTAACATAGTAAAAACACTTTACCGTGGGTTAAACAATCGACCATACCAATAGCGTACCGAAGAAAGATTTTCTGAATACCCATTCCCGCAGAGAGCCTTCTATGAAAGAATAAAAATAATACTCATGACGATGATCTGACTATGCACGGAATTCTTGAACAGCTGCAGTTTTCTCTCTCCATCACAGGCCCAATCTGCTTAATGCTGATGTTAGGTGTGTTTCTTAAACGAATTCAGCTCATTAATGACAATTTTATTGATGTTGCTTCTCGTATCGTGTTCCAAGTCACTCTACCCGCGATGCTTTTTTTAAGTATTGTCGGTGAACGACACGACTTTTCGTCCAGCATGTCGTTAATCATCTTCGGCTTAATCGCTAATATGTTGTTTTTTCTATTTATCTGTTGGATGAGTCAGCGAAACGTTCACCAGCCACAAGATCAAGGGGTCGTGATCCAAGGTGGGTTTCGAGCCAATACGGCGATTATTGGCCTTGCTTATGTCGCCAATATCTACGGTAAT
>NZ_NBUS01000040.1:124615-127877 GCF_002749895.1 Vibrio fujianensis
CTGGGGTGGCATTGGCAGCTATTTATGTGGCATCCACCACGGTACTGTATAATATCCAAGCGGTGATTGCTTTGACGGCAAAAGGAGAGGCTCATGGCACCAAAGCCTCGACCATCATACTTAAAACATTGACTAAAAATCCACTCATCATCTCTATTGTATTAGGCATGATCTGCTACTCGATCGCACTGCCTATTCCAACCATGATTGCAGATGCCGGACACTATTTTGCTAATATGACTCTGCCACTGGCACTACTTTGTACTGGCGGCTCTCTGAATATACAATCGCTCAGAGAAGATACTCATTCGGCTTGGTTTGCCACAGTGTATAAATTAGTCTGGTCACCAATATTGATTACCGGGGCTGCGCTAATGTATGGATTTAGAGGATTGGATTTGGGTATTGTTTTTCTCATGAGTGGTGCACCAACCGCCGCTGCCAGCTATGTCATGGCAAGAGCGATGGGAGGGAATGCAACCTTAGCAGCCAATATCATTGCCTTAACGACGGTACTTTCTCTCTTTACCTGTACATTTGGCATTTTCTTATTGGCCAATTGGCAATTAATTTAAAACGTAACTCAGCGTAAGAAAAGGCCCGAATGGGCCTTTTTCGTCGCATGATAACGACACATCACAAGCGCTTGTAAAAGACCGTTGCTAACGGTGGAATACGCAATAGTAATGATTGATCGAGATCTTGACTCACTACCGCTTCAGTCGTCACAGACTCCAACACGGCAAAATCGCTTCCGCCATAAACAGCGCTGTCGGTATTGAGTAGCAGTTGATATTTCGCCGCCTGTGGAACACCTAACCGGAATGCTTCATGAGGGACTGGAGTAAAGTTGGTGATCACAAGGATACGCTCCCCTTTTGCATTCAAGCGATCATGAGCAATAATGCTTGCCTGCGCTTCATCCTGCAAACGCCACTCAAACCCTTGTGGTTGACAATCTAGTTCATGCAGTGCACTTTCAACGCGGTACATATGGTTCAAATCTCGCACTAAATTTTGTACCCCTTTATGGCGATCAAATTCAAGCAAGAACCATTGCAATTGATCATCATGATTCCATTCGGATGTTTGAGCAAATTCAGCGCCCATGAAATTGAGTTTTTTACCCGGTTGACCATACATATAACCTAAATAAGCACGCATATTGGCAGTTTGTTGCCACTCATCTCCAGGCATTTTATAAATCAATGATTGCTTACCATACACAACTTCATCGTGCGAAAGTGATAATATGTAGTTCTCACTAAAGGCATAAATCAGTGGAAAAGTTAATGTATTATGGTGATATTTACGATGAATCGGATCTTCTTTGATATAGGATAAACTGTCATGCATCCAGCCCATATTCCATTTAAATCCAAACCCTAACCCTCCGCTAAAAGTCGGAGCGGAAACACCGGGAAACGCGGTTGACTCTTCGGCAATCGTCATCGCATTAGGGAAATGCTTATATACTTCCTCGTTCATCCACTTCAACGTTGCAATGGCATCGTAATTTTCACGTCCACCATCAACATTAGGAATCCACTGATCATGGCTACGGGAATAGTCGAGATAAAGCATGGATGCAACCGCATCAACCCGAATACCGTCAATATGGAACATTTCAAACCAATACAAAGCATTAGAAACTAAAAAGCGTCTGACATGCTCACGACCTAGATCGTAGATGTATGAACTCCAATCTTGATGCCACCCACGACGCGGATCAGGATCATGGAAAAGTGGCGTACCATCAAAGTTTGCCAAACCATGTGAATCAGATGGGAAATGAGCTGGAACCCAATCCAATACCACACCAATTTCAGCTTGATGGCATTGATCTACAAAATATTTAAAATCGTCGGGAGACCCATAGCGACTGGTCGGCGCAAAAAGTCCGACAGGCTGGTAGCCCCAGGAACCATAGAAAGGATGTTCTGAAACCGGCATTAACTCAACATGGGTATATCCCATATTTTGTAAATAAGGTACCAATTCATCCGCTAATTCACGATATGTTAAAAAACGGCCATCGGCGGCTCGTTTCCAAGATCCGGGGTGTAATTCATAGAATGATAAGGCTTGCTTACGTTTTTCTGTCACTGCCCGTTGTTGCCAATTTGAATCTTGCCAATCATAACGGTGATGGTTATAAGTGATCGAGGCAAAAGAAGGGTGTTGCTCAGCATAGAAACCCCATGGGTCTGCTTTATGTGGCAAGCTCTCGCCATGTGGCCCTTTGAGTTCAAACTTATATTGTGTGCCTTCTGGTAAATCGGGCACAAAAATCCCCCAGATACCATAGTCAAGCCGCTGCATTGGATGACGACGACCATCCCAATGATTGAACGCGCCAATCAAACTACAAGCCGATGCATGAGGCGCATAAACTAAAAAACGAACCCCACTGATCGATTGTCCGTCACGTTCTAACGTAACAAATTGTGATCCCATTTGGTGATACATCTGTTTTGGGGTATGGAGATCGTCATACTCCGCATATAAAGCGTGGTATTGGTAAGGATCATCGATGATTTGCTCAACCCCAGCCCAATCAACCGCTAGTCGATAGTGTGTCCATTGTAAATCAAGCTCAGACTTTAAAATAAAGCCGCCAGGCTCTTCTGGCGATAATTCAATACGTGGCTGACCGTCAACTAACAGCTCGACTTTATCAGCACCAGGCATCCAAACCCTTAACGCACCTTGCTCTGTTGGCAGGTAAGGACCTAGAAATGAAAAGGGATCAGCAAAAGCAGCATAAGATAACTGATGATAGATTTGCTGTTTTTTGGATGGTTTCTTTATGGGTTTCAATATACCTTCTCCTAGCCGACTCTCTCAAAATGGAAAAAATGCCCGCACAAAGCGGGCTTGTTAGCGTAAAAATAACCAGAGCACGCTTAGAAAAATCATCTATAAAGAAACGTAATACCCATTTGGTTATTTAATTAAAGACATCTTAACGAACTCTAATCCAACATGGAGTGACCTAGCCTTAATTTATGAAACTCATGACAAAGAAAACACTAGGCCATCTCTTAGTTTAATGACGAGTAGGTTAATGGCGAGCTTTAGCCCGGATATCGGTCAATTTCGCGGCAATACGGTTCACGTCCTCACGGGCAAATAACTCGTCTAAATTGATAGAGAGTTTACGACGCCAGTTAGGATATTCATTCACCGTACCAGGTATGTTCACAGGCTTATCCATTTCTAACCAGTCTTCAAGTTGTACGCTAAGTAAAGCTGAAGAGCC
>NZ_NBUS01000040.1:127887-128216 GCF_002749895.1 Vibrio fujianensis
GCGGCAACATGAAGTTGTAAGGCCTCACTCAAGTAGGAATCCATCGGAACCAACTGCGCATCACGCCCAACACCTTCTGGTAAATAACCATGCCATGCAACCGAATCAAGGATTCCCTGCTTGCATTTCAAGCGATCAGCAAACAATCCTTCAAGTTGTTCTTCATCAGGATAAAGGCCAATTTCTCGCCCCATTTTCAGATCATCACAATGCCAGAAACCACGCAAGGTCGGCATATCATGAGTACATAGTGCAGCCATAGATTGTTCAGCGTAGTGTTTAGGAGAAATAAACCCGCCGTCCTCTTTTGACGTTTCAAAGAAAAAGAC
>NZ_NBUS01000040.1:128226-129277 GCF_002749895.1 Vibrio fujianensis
TATAAGAATGAACACCCGCATCGCGTAACAGTTGTACGATTTCATCCGGAACGGTGCCCAAATCTTCCCCAATAACACTGCAATGATGGCGATGTGACTCTAACGCAAGAATTGCGAGCATATCCTTAACGGGGTAGTAAACGTATGCGCCTTGAGTGGCATTTTCACCTTTCGGAATCCACCACAAACGTAACAAACCGAGCACATGGTCAATACGCAGTGCACCACAATGCTTCATATTTGCGCGTAATAATTTAATGTATGCATCGTAGGCCGTTGTTTGTAACGCCTGTGGATTTAATGGTGGTAGCCCCCAATTCTGGCCAAGGGGCCCAAGCACATCTGGCGGAGCACCAATACACGCATCTTGTACTAAGTTACCATGATCCGCCCACGTTTCCGCACCCGCATCAGACACACCAACAGCCAGATCACGATACAGCCCGACTGTCATGCCCTTTTCATCAGCCAGAGCTTGCACTTCATGAATTTGTGTATCGGCAACCCATTGCAAATACATATATAACTGCACCTGCTCTTGATGTTCCTCAATGTATTTTTGCACTGCCACATTATCAAAGTGACGGTATTTTTCAGGGAAAACCGGCCACCCCCATACGGAATCATCTTGGGTATGCAAATCAATATGCAACGCATCAAATGCGGCTTGATGCCGTAAACTATCGCCGCCTTGTTCTACAAAGTTTAAAAATTCTTGTGCTCGATCAGTATTTTTGTCTAAATGACGTGTTTTAAACTCAGCAAAAAGAAGCGGTAAAATACTCATTTTAAGATTAGCGACTTCACAGTAATTAACCCAATGCGTCTCACGCACTTTCTGCAATCGCTGCTGAAATTCTTGGCTTCCCACTTGCTGCTGTGCCTGCGCACTTAGCGCAAATTCAGGTACTGAACTCACATCAATGTATAAAATATTCAACCAACGACGTGAAGATGGACTATATGGGCTCGCGCCTTCGGGATTAGCAGGAAATAATGCATGAATCGGGTTTAAACCAACAAAATCACCGCCGCGAGAGGCAATCTCTGC
>NZ_NBUS01000040.1:129287-136110 GCF_002749895.1 Vibrio fujianensis
ACTAATTGTTTGAGATCACCAAAATCACCCATTCCCCAGTTATGCTGAGTACGTAGTGTATATAGTTGAATACTTGGCCCCCAAAGCTTCTTACCTTTCTCTAACTCAGGTTGTTTATAGCAAGCTTTCGGTGTGATGATCAGTGTCATACGATAAGGAGATTTACGGCGTTTGCGCGTAATCAATAAGGTGTGATACCCCCATGGTAAATCATTCGGGAGCGTAAATACTAAAGGGCCGCCTTCAGAGCGTTCATCTCGAACAATTTGAGACTGCAAATACCCTTCAAGAACGTCACCTTGTTCTGTTTCAAGACGCCAATTAAATTCACTTTCACGAGCACTCACACCCAAGTAAAGAGGAACTTCAATTGCGTCACCGTCAGGAATCACCAGTACAGAATCCAACACCTCTTTTTTGTGCTTTTTCTCCGCGGACTTCAAGAGAGCGTCATCACTGCTCGTATCATATCCCATAGACGCCAAAAGACGACGTATTGTGTCGTCTGAAACGTTTGCTACGTCGCCCCATGCGCTTATATAGCTGTCGGCAATATTTGCCATCTCAGCGACTTGTTTTAATGCATAATGTTCTTTCATCGCTCTCTCCGAAGGGACAACTCCCCTTCAAATCATGTAGGGTATAAGAAAAAGGAATGAACCAGCCAAGGTCACGCCTTGGCTGGAAATTTGGGATGATTAACGTTTGACCGCTTTCAATTTCCAAATGTTATTCACGTAATCACGAATACTACGGTCAGAGCTAAATTTACCCACTAAAGCGGTATTAAGAATCGCTTTATTCGCCCAGCCAGCTTGATCGCGGTACTGCTTATCAATAGCTTCATGAGCCTGCACATAAGAAGCAAAGTCTGCTAATACAAGATAAGGGTCACCACCATCAAGTAAGCTTTCATAAGTGGCACGTAACTTACCGGGTTCACCTGGAGTAAATTCCTCACCGAGTAGAAGATCCAAAGAGGCCTTGAGCAGAGGATCAGCCTTATAGTAATCATAAGGGTTATAACCTTGGGCTTTTAATGCTTCGACACCATCTACGTCTAGACCAAAGATGTAGATATTGTCATCCCCCACTTCTTCACGAATTTCAACGTTGGCACCATCCATGGTTCCAATCGTTAATGCGCCGTTGAGTGCCATTTTCATGTTGCCTGTGCCTGACGCTTCTTTACCAGCAGTGGAGATTTGCTCAGAAACATCCGCTGCAGGAATAATGATTTCCGCCATGCTCACTCGATAATCGGGAATAAAGACCACTTTGAGTTTGTTATTTACGCGAGGATCGTTATTCACTTTTTCTGCGATCTTGTTTAGGGCATAGATAATTTCTTTCGCTAGGTGATAACCCGGTGCTGCTTTTGCCGCAAAAAAGACCACTCGTGGGTGCATGTCAAAATGAGGGTCATTCAGTAAACGGTGGTAGAGAGACAAGATGTGCAGCATATTTAGGTGCTGGCGTTTGTACTCATGCAAACGTTTAATTTGCACGTCAAAGATCGCATTGGTATCGAGTTCAATACCCATGTTCTCTTTCACCCAGTGCGCCAAACGTGTTTTATTCTCTTTTTTCACCGCCATAAACTGTTTTTGGAACGCTTTGTCGTCTGCATATTTAGCGATTTCAGCTAATTGCTCAAGATGGGCGGGCCATTGATCGCCTATTTTTTCAGTGATTAAGCTCGATAATCCAGGGTTACAGAATTTCAACCAACGGCGTGGGGTGATACCGTTAGTGACGTTCTGAATACGCCCCGGATAAAGCTCAACAAATTCTGGGAATAAGTCACGCTTTACTAATTCAGAGTGTAGTGCCGCAACCCCATTGACCGCATAAGAGCCCACAACACACAGATTCGCCATACGAACAACGCGATGGAACCCTTCTTCAATAATCGACAATTTTTGCTGCTTAGCGACATCCCCAGGCCATTTAGCGCGAACCTGTTGTAAGAAACGGTGGTTGATTTCGTAAATAATTTCCATGTGGCGAGGTAGTAAACGCTGAATCAAGGATTCACTCCACGTTTCTAACGCTTCGGGTAATAAGGTGTGGTTAGTATAAGCAAACGTTTTTGAACTGATTTCCCATGCAGCTTCCCAGCTCAAATCTCGCTCATCAATTAAAATGCGCATCAGCTCTGGGATCGCGATCGTTGGGTGAGTATCGTTTAATTGAATGGTTTCATGCTTAGGTAAATCTTGCAGTGTCAATCCAGCCGCCTCATGACGACGCAAAATATCACGTACCGATGCTGCACTATGGAAGTACTGTTGCATTAAACGCAGTGTTTTACCTTTTTCATGGTTATCGTTCGGGTAAAGAACTTTCGTGATGTTACCTGCGTCAATTAGTGCATGCTGAGCTTCAAAATAGTTACCATTGTTAAAACTTTCTAACGAGAACGGCGCGATCGCGCGGCATTCCCAAAGACGTAATGGATAAACCGTTTCACTTTGATAGCCAACAATCGGTAAATCCCAAGGCATCGCTTGAACCAACATACCTGGAACCCAACGACGCTTTTCTTTGCCATGGTCGTTATACACCTCAACATGACCATAGAAACCAATTTCTTGCTTCAGTTCTGGACGAGCAACTTCCCAAGGATAACCTTCAACACCGCGCCACGCATCTGGTGCTTCTTGCTGGTGACCATCCTCAAAAGATTGCTTAAATAAGCCGTATTCATAATGCAAACCATATCCAACGGTTGGGTACTCTTGCGCAGCACATGAATCCATAAAACAGGCTGCCAGACGGCCTAAACCACCATTACCTAATGATGGATCGCGTTCTTCTTCTAGAATATCTGTTAAACTTTGACCCAACTCGGCCATCGCATCTGAAATTTGTTCATACAACCCCATACTAATCAGGTTATTACCTGTTAAGCGGCCAATCAAAAATTCCAGTGATAAATAGTTAAGGCTTTTAGCTTTAACGATGCGTTGATCTTGTTCTGTTTCAAGTAGATCAAAGGTGGTTAGCTCAGCTAACGCTCGACCCATTGCTAAGTACCAAGCACGTGCCGAAGCCTGCTCTATCGTGGTCGCATAAGTCGCGGTTAGGTGTCGTTTTACGTTAGCTTGGAATAATGCTTTATCAAAAGCTTTCTGTTGCGTAGGTTTCATCGAGAAATCTCACTTATAGGTTCTAATCCATCTAGGTCATATCCTGCCGCGGCTAACTCAACAAAACATCCTCCTGATCAATTAGCAAATCGGGAGGAGGAGTTAGGGCGTAGAGGGAAGCATCGCTAAATTGCAGTGATCTAGCTCTCATTGATGGGGATTAAATCGCTTTTATAAGTGACATCGATCACGCCAACATTCTAAATTGCGCCAATTATTTTTGCTGGTGGCCTGCTGTAGACTTGATAACTATTTACTCAAAACGTTATTTTAGTCACAAATAATTTTTATATTTTACTTAATTTTCATCATTGTTCGTATGGAACACGTTTAAAACCTTCAATATCACTCAAGCAGAAAGTGATTCAAATCACAATTACGGGGCGTAGTTAATGGGAAACTGTGAATCATGCAGAAAAGCCGCGATCGATCAATAACCTGCTATCCAAACTTCTAGTAACATCTTTGTCACTATGGATAAGCAAACCTTCAATACACGCAATGACGGGACAATACAATGTGGATACCCTCTAAATTAACACGCCCGGGACGGCTACATAATGCGATTGTTCGTCCACGAGTCTTAGAGCTTTTACAGTACGCGCCTTGCTATAAATTAGTTCTTTTTCGTTCACCGGCCGGTTATGGAAAAACTACCATGGCCGCCCAGTGGCTAGCAGACAAACCCAATATCGGCTGGTATAGCATCGATGAAAGTGATAATGATTCATTTCGCTTTATCAATTATTTACTCCAAGCGCTTAATAAAGCGACTCAGCACAGCTGCCCTAATGCCCAGAAACTCGCGGAACGGCGTCAATTTTCGTCATTGCACTCTTTGTTTAGTGAAGTTTTTGCTGAAATGTCCGAATTTCATCAGGAATGTTTTGTGGTGCTTGACGATTATCATCTCATCAATGATGACGATATTCATGAAGCGATGCGATTTTTCCTGAAGCATATGCCCGATAATTTAACATTAGTGGTGACGAGCCGTACCACGCCACCACTAGGTACAGCAAACCTGCGGGTTCGGGATTTAATGATCGAGATCGGTAATGAACTGTTAGCTTTTGATTCAGAGGAAACCACGCGTTTCTTCAATCAACGAGTGGCCGATGGTATTGATGATAAAACGGCCATCAACCTACGTAACTATGTTGAAGGTTGGCCTTCTGCGCTACAACTTATTGCTCTACAAGCTCAACATCAAAAACGTACCTTAGCGCAAACCGCTGAATCGGTTTCCCATTTTAACCATGCCCACCTCTGGGACTACTTGGTTGAGGAGGTTTTTGATTTACTCGATGAGGATACTCGCTATTTTTTGATGCAATGCTCAGTGTTGGATCATTTCAATGATAGTTTAGTTGCAACGCTAACCAAACGAGATGATGCACTAAGCATGATTGAGTCTCTCAACCGTTATGGGTTATTTATCTACCCGCTTGAAGGTGAACATAACTGGTATCGATTCCATAATCTATTTGCAGAATTTCTTGCTCATCAGCGTTTAGCCCGTATCCCTCAACAAGAGCAAGAACTGCATCGCTCTGCCGCCCAAGCATGGCTTGAAGCCTCCACGCCTCACCAAGCATTACGCCATGCCAACCTAGCACAAGACACCGAGCTACTGGCTAACATCTTAGCCCAGTATGGCTGGAAAATGTTTAACCAAGGCGAGCTTAAGGTACTTGAATCTGCGATTAACTTACTCTCACCTAATCAGCTTTACCAAGAACCCAAATTGTGTCTATTGCAAGCATGGCTAGCACAAAGTCAGCATCGTTATGACGTTGTCGGTGACATGTTGGCGAAAGCAAAAAAAGAGATGCAAGCACTCAATGTTGAACTCAGTAGTAAACAACAAGGTGAGTTTAATGCCTTACTGGCTCAAGTCGCGATCAATAAAAATGAACCAGAAAAAGCCCTACAACTGGCCGAACTGGCCTTGAGCCAGCTTGATAATAGCGTTTATTTAAGTCGTATCGTGGCAACCTCTGTGGTCGGTGAAGTGAATCATGTTCTAGGGCAATTAAGCCGAGCACTGTCGATGATGCAACAAACTGAGAAATTGGCCCGTCAATATCAAGTTTATCATCAAGCTCTATGGGCTCTTTTACAGCAGAGTGAAATTTTAATAGCTCAAGGGTATGTGCAAGCGGCTTTTGAAGTGCAAGAAAATGCGTTTAAGCTAGTTGAAGAGCAACACCTACACCAAGTACCACTTCATGAGTTTCTGCTACGTATCCGAGCGCAAATACTCTGGTGCTGGAATCGGTTAGATGAAGCAGAAGAGTGTGCTTATAAGGGGCTAAGTGTTCTTGGCCCTCATTCGCCTAGCCAACATTTGCACTGCTACTCAATGTTAGCCCGTATTGCCATTGGCCGTGGAGAACTGGATAAAGCCGGAAGGTTTATCGAACAAGTGCAGCATTTAATGAAACAGTCTCATTATCATGTTGACTGGACAGCTAATGCATCGTTGTCATTATTACTGTATTGGCAAGCTCGGGGAGATACCGACGCGATACAAAATTGGTTAAGTGTCACAACTCGTCCCGAAAATGCGTATAACCATTTTTTGCAACTGCAATGGCGTAATATTGCGCGCGCTCAAATTAGCTTAGAACAGTATGCTGAAGCCAAACAAACACTGCTCTTTATTCATGAGCAAGCGCAAGAATACCATTTATTGACCGATCTCAACCGAAACTTAATTGTAGAAGCGTCTTTAGCGGTCGCCTGTAACGAAGAGGATTTGGCCCGAGAAAAACTCAAAGAGGCACTCCATCTGACCAACCAAACCGGTATGATTGGTAATTTTCTGGTTGATGGTCACCGAATCGGTCATTTGCTCGAAAAACTAACACATCGAGTAGAACTAGGTGATCTAGAACGTCATCGAGCACAACAATTGGTTAAAGAAATTTCCACCACTCAACGTAGTCGCTCGATTCATTTCGATGAAGAATTTGTTGAAAAGTTAATCAACCATCCCAACATCCCAGAACTGGTTCGCACCAGCCCGCTGACCCAACGAGAATGGCAGGTTCTGGGGCTGATCTATTCTGGTTTTAGTAATGAACAAATAGCTCAGGAACTCGATGTTGCTGGCACGACAATTAAAACGCATATTCGAAATTTGTATCAAAAATTGAATATTGCTAACCGTAAAGAAGCCGTCAGTACCGCAGAGAACTTATTACAACTGATGGGATACTAAAACGCTTATTTAAAGCACTAAAAAAGAGCCAAACCTTGCTTGGCTCTTTTTTATCGCTCAGAAAAACAACTTAAAATGGTTTGGGCGCAAAACCAGTCATCGCTTGCAAACGTAAAGCTTGGCCAATTTTAGTGGTGGGATGGACAATAATTAAACCTTTGACTGATTTTTTCAGCTTCCCTTGATCCGCCTGCTCTGCTTTGGTTAGTTCACGATAAAAAGGCATATCGGATAGCATCTTTCGCTCTTTGTTAAGCTCATATTCGGCTTTATTTTTTAAGCTATTAACCTGTTTAGTCAATTGATCTACTTCATCGGTAAATTTACTGATCATGGCACTATCGCCGCGAGCCTTAGCAGCATCCAACTTGTGACGGCAAGAATCAAGGCGATTGTTTAGTTGTTGAATGTCATTTTTTAAGCTCATGGTATAAGGCTCTTACTG
>NZ_NBUS01000040.1:136120-148539 GCF_002749895.1 Vibrio fujianensis
GAAATGGCTGCGGAGTATAACACAAGCAACTATCGCTATAGAAACACAAAACGGACTATTGAAACACAAAAATCCAGCTGAACAACAAGTAAACCAAATAAGCTGCAAACCCGCCGAAAAATAAATAAAAAATGTGAACCGACTAGCCGTTATTCTCCAAGCATAAACCGCTAACTACAGTATTATTATAATACTATACTCAAACAACTTGGCGTTGCAGATAAGCGGCAAGTGAGAGCCCCCCATGAGCATAGACAGGCTATGTGATTGGGGTGAACGAACGTAGCCAACACCCCTGCAGCTTCAAGTAGGAAGGGGATAAACAAGTAATTTGGCCCAGCAAGGACGTGGCAACCGAGTGTCTCATGATGCGGTTATTGCGCTAGGCAAAAATGGCTGACGCCACAACAGCTTCAAGTAAAAGCACATAATAAAAAACAACTATCAGTTGATTATTTTCGGCATACCTAGGATGGAAGACTTATGAATCTCACTATACGCCACAGACTCTATATTTTATCGATCATACCTTTACTACTCATCACATTGAGTATGATTTATTCTACTTTTTCAGAAACTCAAAGTTTAAGCCACGAACAAATGACCGCCACTCGCTCAGCGATGATGGAGATGAAAAAGGCCGAACTAAAATCCTATTTAGAGATTGCCGAATCAGCAATTGAGCCATTACGAAAGCAACAAGCATCTTTAGACCAAGTACTGGCCATTCTACGTGAAATCCGATTTGGTGCTGATGGCTATATTTTCGGTTATGACAGCAAAGGAACCCGTGTATTGCTAGGACAAAGCAATGCTGGCATTGGCGATAACTTGATCAACATGACCGATAGTCGAGGTAACTACCTTATCCAAGATTTGATAACGAATGCGAAGAAAAAGGCGTTCTCTGTTTATTATTTCCCTAAGCCAGGAGAATCACAACCCTTACCTAAATTGAGTTATTCGGTTTACCTCCCTCAATGGGATCTAACTATTGGTACCGGCTTTTATACCGACGATGTCGATGCTGAAATTGCCGCCATGGAAAAAAGAGCAGACGAGCAATTAACCGGTAGCTTATGGAAATTAGCTTCTATTGCTGGGGTGATTGTGATTGTGGTCGGCATCATGGTCATCGTTCTTAACCGGAGCATTATGCGTCCTCTGGATATTTTGGATAATTCGATACGTTCGTTTGCCAATGGTGATGCAGACCTTACCGCTCGAATGGAAAGCTTTAGTATTCCTGAATTTGCACGCTTAAGCCGTAACTTTAATACTTTTGTTGCCAGCTTGCAGGAGATCATTCAGCGTGTTAATCAGGTGGGCTTGCAAGTCGTAGATGAAACCGATGCCATGACGCAACGCGCCGCACAAGTGGATGACTTAGCATCAAATCAACGGGAAGAAACAGAACAGGTTGCCACGGCAATGACAGAAATGACCACAACAGCGCACGAAATATCGAACAACGCCAGTCAAGCCGCTCAATCCGCTAAAGATGCTGAAGACAACGCATTAGACGCACATAACATTGTCGAATCAGCGGCACAGTCAGTACAAGCGTTAGCGATAGAAGTCGCTGATGCTAGTAGTGTGATTTCTAAACTGGAAGGGGATGTACAAAATATTTCTCGCTCACTTGAAGTCATCCAAGACATTGCTGAACAGACCAACTTATTAGCACTCAACGCCGCTATTGAGGCCGCTCGAGCAGGAGACCAAGGTAGAGGCTTTGCTGTGGTGGCAGATGAAGTGCGTAAACTTGCCAGCCGAACACAAGACAGTACTGAAGAAATTCATACTATGATTCAACAACTCAAATCTGCATCAGATAACGCAGTGAAGGCGATGGATTCAAGTCAAAACCGTAGTGCATCTACCGTACAAGAAGCCAGCGACGCAGCCAAGGCACTAGAAAAAATTCAACAGTCGATTGGTACCATCATGGATATGAACTCGCTGATTGCAACAGCAACAGAACAACAGAGTTTAGTTGGGCAAGAGATTTCACAACGAATTGTGGTGATTTCAGATCAAAGTCGTCAATCAGCCGAGCTGGCTAATGAAAACCGGACAAGCAGCAAAAACTTAAATGGACGTGCAAATGAGCTTTATCAGTTAGTGGGTCGCTTTCAAGTTTAACGAGTTTACAGTGTAAATACGTTGCTTTTTATTATACAGAAGCGTCGAGAATAGCAAGCCTTTGAGCGCTGAAACACATAGCTCAAAGGCTTGGTTAAATTATCATCAAGTCAGTGACAAATTGATCAAAAATAAATTTGCAAAGCAACAGGCTGACCTGTAGTGAGCAAGGAAAGCTAGCATCACACTCCATCATCATGACATTGCAAGAAACCAACAGCATCAACAACGCAGCCACGCCACTTCCAGTAGAAAACATGACATTATTTTGTCGAAAGATCGGCTAATTCTTGCTGCAACCGCTCTAGCTCTGCTTGCTGGCGTTCTATTTTCTGCTGATATTTTTCAACTTTTTGTAGTTTGCCTTCACGCTCAGCGTCCTGCTTATCATTTTGATAATCGATAATATCTTGTTTTTTCTCTTTGATATCATCCAATAATGCTTCCATTAAGTACTCAGAAGTACAATGTTGCTGTACAGCCAATAAGGCTTTTGCTAAGCCTTGCTCCTGTTTCTTATTACCATGTAACTTGGCATCGTCGAGCTGCCGTTCTATTTCACAAATTTTCCTCTCACAACCGATCAGATCGACACAAGCAGAGGAGGCAAAAACAGCAGTGGAACCACACACGAACAAAGTAACAAGGCTTAACCGTAACGAGCATGGGCGGCTTAAAATAGAGACTTTGATCATTTTTCTCCTACCATAGACTTAAGGATTAAACAACTCACGTTCTTGTAAACATTCATGCGCCCCCATTTCAAAGGCACGACAAACCCAAGGTCGCAATTCATAAATACTACACATAAAGGTTTCACGATCAAGCGCCGAGCACCACCCGTCATCCAAACGACGCATGGTTTCTCCGCCCCATTGATCAATCGCAATATATTGCTCAGGAACCCCGGTATCACTAATAATCATCACTTCTAATCGACAGCAACAAGCCTGACAGGTTGCACAGGTAATTGGCGAAGATGGATCAGGATTGAATTGGGTATGGACAGGAATTGATTTCGGCATAAAGGTCAATCATAAAGGCGATAAGCGCATGATACGCCAACTCTGCTAAGATAGCGAAATTCCTATTTTTGAATGGTCGATAATGATTAGCATGAATATTTGCTTCAGGTAAGGCCGTTAATAACTCTTTTACGATGGCTATCCCCTTCCTACTTGAATCTGTAGGGGGTTGACGACGTTCGTTCACCCCAATCACATGGCCTGTTCTATGCTCATGGGGATGATGAGAGCCATCCGAGGCTAGCCTACGGCTGTTCAAATTTATCACTCACTTACCGCCTATCTGCAACGCCAAGTGGTTTGGCGTATAAACCAATTCCACCAGTTGCGGCAACCAGCAAAATATCCATTATAACGCCTCCAGGTCACTCAAATAATATTCTGCAGTCTGCAAAATATCAGCGCGTTGCTGATCGGCCATCTTATCCCATGAGCGATACAGCATTCCGATACGGGGATTCACCGCTAAGCGATCACGTTGCCGGTGCATAAATCGCCAATAAAGGCTATTAAATGGGCACGACCCCTTACCGCTGCGCGCCTTATTATCGTAGAAACAGCTCTTACAATAATCGCTCATTTTATTAATGTAGGAGCCGCTAGCCGCATACGGTTTAGTTCCGACGATCCCACCATCGGCAAATAAAGCCATTCCCCGAGTATTGGGCATTTCTACCCACTCAATGGCATCGACATACACACCTAAATACCACGCGTCAACTTCATCGGGATTAATTCCTGTTAATAAACAGAAGTTTCCCGTCACCATTAAGCGCTGAATATGGTGCGCATAAGCAAAATCGAGTGATTGACCAATCGCTCGCTGCATACAATGCATTTTAGTTTTTGCTGTCCAAAAATATTCAGGTAAGCGACGCGTAGCCTGTAATGCATTGAGCTGCGCATAATGCGGCATGTTGGCCCAATAGATGCCACGTATATATTCACGCCAACCTAGAATTTGGCGAACAAAGCCTTCAACTTGAGCAAGATCTATTTGGCTATCACGCTGAAACGCTGCAACTGCGGCATCAATCACTTCTTTGGGGTGTAAAAGCTTACTGTTAAGAGCAAAGGACAAGCGACTATGATAGAGACTCCATTGCGCAGGATGCAGGTGGGTCATTGCATCTTGAAATAGGCCAAAGCGGGGTAAACACACTTGGCAGAAGTGAGCAAGCAGTGTCAAACTCTGGGCGCGATTGATTGGCCACAGTAAATCCCCCTTTAGGTGCCCTATCGTTTGTATTCCATGTCGATTTAGCCGTTCAATAACGTCAGATGGGTTATTTTTGAACAGCAAAGGGGCGGGTAACTGGGCGATATCTTGTGCTTTTAATTTATTACGATTATTGGCATCAAAATTCCATTGACCTGCAAGCGGTTTACCGCCTTCGACTAAAACCGAAAAACGTTGCCGCATCCGCCGATAAAAGTGTTCCATCGTTTTATGCTTCCCTTTGGGGAAATATTGCTCGATCTCGTCAAACGGCAGCAAAAAGTGCTCGCTATCGACACAATCAATGGCCGTATTAGCAAGACGTAGATTTGCCAATTGAGCGAGTAAACGATACTCATCCGGACGCTGATATTGAAAAGAGGTGGCCCCCGTTAGTTGTACGTAGTGGGCAATCAATTGCGGTAGATCAGCAAAAGCCTGCGTTTCATCAAGGGTCAGATAAAGGACTTGATGACCTTCTTCCTGCCTTGCTTGAGCAAATTCTTGCATCGCTAAAAAAAACGCCACCGTCTTTTGAATGTGATGAGCCACATAGCCCGTTTCCTGATGAAGTTCAGCAATAATGTACAACACATGATCATCCACTTTCTTAAACCAAGCGTGTTGAGCATTGAGCTGATCGCCTAATAGTAATCGAGCCGTTTTGAAATTCATGCGGTAAAAAGATCCTTACTTTAAACATAGAGCGACTCTGTTCAAGCTGCTCGTGAATCAGTTATTGATTCTCATTCATTCCCACCACCAAGAACCCTCATAACAAAACAATTAAAATCAATAAGTTAATGAATTGGTTATTTTTATTTTCGCTCATTTATTGTTCATTTTTGCAAATAAACACTATTCTCTATTAGTTGGCTAATAATAATAAATGAGGCTTATGCTATGTATTGGAAAACGCTATCAATTCGTCGCAGAATTAACTGGGTTCTCTCTATCATCTTGGTCACATGTACGCTGATTGCGATGGGGCAACAGGCAATTCGTACATCAAATGATCAATTGAGTGAGCTTAAGTCGCATACTCTGCCAAGTCAATTACGCGGACTCGCTTTTGAAATCAGTAATCAGTTACAGCCCGCGATCACAGGATCAAATTTTCTTGCTCACCATTCTGGCCTATTAGATTGGAGCGCCCAGCAACAATCTATCTATCGCCCGGCTGTTGCTCACCAGGCTTTAGAAAATGCAATGGCTCGACTCGGCGCAGACAATGCATTTGCCGTATTAGATAGTGAGGAAGGTAAATATATTTTTACTTATGATGGTCAACATCGAGCCACTCGTCTTAACGATTATCCCTTTAAAGATTTCTATCCCAACTTTCTCGGTAAAAACAAGCCCGTTGAATTAAACATGAACCAAGATCAAGTAGGTGGCCAATACGTTATTTTTATTAATTACCGTAGTACACAAATCAATCCTCTAACCAATCAACCTTATGTGGTCGCGGGATTAGGTTTCAATGTCAGTAGTCTAGTCAATATGATCGAAGGTTTTAGGATTGGCTCTAATGGCCGCGCCATGCTGGCATCTAGTGATGGAAAAATTCAAGTTGCTCCTGATGACTCTGTGTTAGCAAACCACGCAACGAGTCAAGTGCAGCAAGCCATCATCGCAGGGAAAACCACACCGGTTATAACAGAAACCATCGTTAATCAACAAACTTATCTGATTGGTTCTTACTGGTTAGCCGATTTGGATCGCTTTGTGGTGGTTGAAATTCCTGAATCTCAAATCACCTCACCGATCGTCGATCAATTTATTCAATCGCTGCTATTTACGTTGATCTTTATCGCTGTCGCCTTAGTGATTATGCATGTTGTGGTTACAACGTTAACTCAACCGATTCAACAACTAAGTAATGAGATAGATCATATCGCTCATCATCTCGATTTGAGTCACAAAGTGAATATTTTTGATGGCGCAGAAGTAGCGAATTTATCACAGAAAATTAATCTCTTTATTGAGCGATTCCGAGATTCATTAAGTTCAGTCAACCAGACTGTCGCTGAATCGCAAGTGGCGTTTTTACAATTAAAGCATAACGCCAAAGAGACCAATCAAGCAACTGAACAACAACGCAGCGCTTTAGAGATAATTTCTCAAGCCAGTCAACATATTACAGAACGGACCGAAGAAGCAACACGGCTTGCTAACCATGCTGGAGAGCTTTCAACACAAGGCAATAGCTCATTACAAAATGCCCTCTCTGCGATGCAGAGTAGCCTCAACCACATTGAACAACTGGGTTCCAATATGGCAACCAGTCAGCAAAGCCTGCAACAACTTAATAGCCATATTGAAAATATTCTCCGCGTACTAGAAGTGATTAGTTCTATCTCCGAACAAACGAATTTATTAGCATTAAATGCGGCCATTGAAGCCGCAAGAGCCGGAGAGCATGGTCGAGGATTTGCCGTCGTTGCCGATGAAGTACGTTCACTTTCTCAGCGCACCAGTGAGTCAACCACGGAAATTCAAGACATCATCAATAAGCTGCGATCAGCGTCGAATTCAGTGACGACACAAATTGAAGTTGTGCATGAAAATAGCCAACACAGTTTGACCACTCATCACCAAGCCGTCAATGATGTTCAGTCCCTCAATACCACACTACAAGCACTCTTTTCGATGAATCAACACATCGTTCAAGGTGCAGAAGAGCAAAGTGCAGCGGTACTGGAAATTAATCAAAGCATCGAGAATTTAAATGAACAAAGTAGCCGCACGGAACAACTCACCCAACAAGGTGAGCATTCGGTGAACGGGGTAGCAAAACAGATGACTCATTTAGCGACAAAGATCAGTCAGTTTAAGGGGATATAACGGGTTTAGTGTTATCCCCAAACCACTTGGCGCTGCAGATAGGCGGCAAGTGAGTGACAAATTTGTCTGGAACAAATTTGAATAGCGGTAGGCTGGCCTTTGGTGAAAGCCACGGATGGCTTTCATCATCCCCATGAGCATAGGCAGGCTATGTGATTGGGGTGAAAGAACGTCCCCAACACCCCTGCAGCTTCAAGTAGGAAGGGGATAAAAAGACGCTACATTGGTGTATAACCATGGAGCATCATGTCATAAATCGGTCTAATCACCGATTCTTTAACCTTCCAAGCAAAACGACTACTTTTTAAAGGATCAACCACTTCAAACGGTAGCGCTGTCATCGGCTGAAGAGTAAAGTCAAACTCCCATAACATCGCATGTCCCACATCTAGGATCATTGGACAAGAAGTATACCCATCCCATTTCGCAACTAAGGGCTTATCTGTTATCAGCGCCGTTAAATTTTGCGTCACCACCGGAATTTGTGTTTTAACCGACGCCGCTGTCTTACCTATTGGCGTACCTACATTATCGCCCAAACCAAAAACATTATGGTAACGCTTATGCTGCATCGTATATTGATCGACCTCTAGATACCCCTTAAATTGCTCGTTATCTGCCAATGGCGATTCTCTGATGCTTTTAATGGCCGTCATAGGGGGAGCAACATGTATAAAGTCCCAATCAACAGTGTGTGTCGATTGGTCTGCTAGTTGAAATGTGGCTCGTTTTTTACTGGTATCAATCGACGTTAAAGTATGCTGAAAATGTGGCTCAATACTGCGCTGCTGCCAAATCTCTCGTATTCGCTGGTCAAACACTTTAACCGAGAAAAGGAAGTTTTCTGACGTAAAATAATCAAAAACGAAATCGTCCCGATGACCGGCGTTAGCAACAAAAGACTCCACCAAATTAGTGGCTTTCATTGGTGCACCCGCACACTTCATCGCTCCTTGGGGACGAGTAAACACCGCTTTCCCTCCTTGACTATGAGCAAAGGTTTGAGCTTGTTGATGACTAGCGATTCCTGCTTGTGGGCTGTAATAGATGCTGGTTATCCCATTTTGGCCGATTTCTTGCGGATCAAACCCTTCGATTAAGTCATAACGAAGTTCAACCCCCGTCGCGACAATCAAGTAATCATAGCTGATCACTCGGCCATTTTCTGTTACCACTTGATTCTGCTCAGGTTGATACTCAACAACTGAATCTTCAACCCATCGCACACTCGTATCAATAAAACGTTCATTCGCACTGATCACATCACTGGCTTGTGTATAAACTCCTGCAAGTAACAAAGTTTGGCCCGGTTGATACCAATGAAAACCACGCGGCTCTATCACGGTTATCGTTGCACCGTCCAAATGATGCTCCAATTGGTTAGCAATACCAATTCCAGCGGCCCCTCCTCCCACAATTAAGATTTTGGCATTTGTTGTTACTTTAGATAATTCTCGATACCCAACACCGGCGGCACTCACAACTCCAACGCCGATGCCAGCCTTTAAAAAAGTTCTACGCGAAATCGACATGTGCTCTCCTGCATCAAAAGATATATTACCAGCGAAGAGTTGGCATCGCTGATAATATTCCCCCTTCTAAACCTCTTGATTTGCCATTCACTTCCTTTGTTTTCGCAACTTTAATAAAGAAAGAACAGCTCCCTAGCCATTTCTATTCGTAATTCGTAACGTCAGATTATGAACATAAGCTTTCTCTTATAAAATAGGCATAATTAACAATAAGTGCTAACTGTAAAATAATAACCTGTCGACTTGATCAAACTTTATGCCTTTACAACATCATTATGACTATCAGTTAAATAAAACAATGCCAATTTACACTGTAAATAGCGCTATGGTTGATCATTTGAGTTTACAGTGTAAATCAGCGATTAAATCATTCAGTTGTTGACGTAGTACATACTCTATTTGCTTTCGGCCAGTATAACCATAGCGAAGCGCACAAGACTGCCATGAATGCTGCTGTAATACTTTAACGATCAATAAATCAGAAACCTGAACAAGATGAAAAATATCCAACAGCCATTGTTCTATCCAAACCGCCACACTCTCATAATTAGCTCCCCCTAGAGAATAACGATGAATAAGAGCCTGCAGCGAAGTATTAGCGATCTTTTCATGGTTAGATAACACAACGGTGTTCAGTAACGCACGAACCAATTCTGGCTCTAATGCGTGCAACGTATCTTTAAGCGCATACTGAAGGTATGGAATAAATTGTTTTCTTGCCTCATCGAGCCAATCAACCTGTTGACTATAAACCATCAACAATGAATAGCAGCCACTGGCTTGATCACGATGAGAACCTATTTTAATCGGATAAAATTGATTCTGTTGCCAAAAATAAATCAATTCAGCAGTAGCTCCAAAACTCGTCGCAATATAGTCACAAGGATTAACCTCGATAAAATGACGTAATAAAGCACTGCCTAAGCCTTGCTTTTGCCTCGCTGGATGTACAGCGATACGCATCACTCGCCAACATGACTGATGAGCCGCCTGAGAAATACCTAACTGATTTGCGATCGTTATCGCCGCTAAATGTCCTTTAGGACGACGCTTTCCTAGTTGAATCTGTTCAATCAATTTATGATCAAGTTGTCCTTCCCGTATAGCTAAAAGACAACCTAAGTAATGACGTTGATTACGGGCAATGAAAAGCTGAATATGGTCATCCGCTAAAAGGTGAAATAAATCATTAGGGGAGGTTTGATAATGTGCATTCACCAATAAAGAAAATACCGCATTTAATACATCAGGTTGATCCAACAACTCTTGTTTTGTCACGGCATGATAAAACACTGGCTCAGAATCATCATGCGTTAGTTCAAATTCGAACTCATTATCAAGCAGAAAGGTTTTCCGATGCCAAGCTTCTAAAGGATCGTCCGCTGCCCAGCGAATAGGTTGCTCTAAATGAACATGACGCATCTGCGGACGAACTTGTTTTAACCAATGTTGAAATTTAAGTGTGAAACCACGCCCACATCCTTCATAACCATGAATGGTGGTCGAGAAAACAGCTCGAGGATACTGTTCAACAAATAATTGAAGAAAAGAAAGAGGTAACGCTGCGGCCTCATCGACCAATAATAGATCACATGAAGGTCGATGACGCTGTATCTCATCGGGTGGCAAATAGCGAAGCACCGATGTTTTATAATGCAGGACACCTTTTGAATGTTGTCCTGATGGTAATAAACGCTGCGCAAAATCAAATACCGGAGCAATAGCCGCAAGGGTAGGTGCAGTGACAATAATAGAAAGAGAGCGAGATAACATTAAGCGAGCAACAGCAATACCTAAAGCACTGCTTTTTCCCCGACCGCGATCCGCAGTTAAGACTAAGGGACGTTTTCGATGCCCTTCTACGACTCGAATAATCTGCTCAACTGCCATATTTTGCTGAGTAAAATCATGTCGCTGATCGACCAAATCCCTGGTGGGAATAGCTGGCCAATTTTGTTTATTGATGACCAAAAGTTGCTGTAACGCACGAGTTAACCAACGTTTATCAGCACGAAAGACTGATTCATCATGGCCAAAAATAAATAGTAAGCCCCCGCCAATCAAAGTACCCAATGCGGCGCTAAAACTATTGGCATCCCATCCACTAGAACAGTCACAAACAAGCACATCACATTCTTGCCCAAGCAAGCGTTGCCCTTGATTATAAGCAACGCTTTGGCCTAAATCGGGAAAAAGAGCTGGCCCGCCCAGTTGGAAAATCATTGGATTCTCAAGCTGGCTGACTCCTTGTTTGAGCATTGTGCGACTCCATTCCGCTTCCGCTTGAAAATATAAGCCGAGGCGACAGTAGCTCGAACATGCAGAGGATTTCAGTTGTTTGATGTATTCACCAAACTGTATCGTTAAATCAACCATAAAAAATCAGATCATAGAACAGAAGCCATAATGGTAGCACAAGCATCATTCACCACCCACATTCCCTCGTCTGCTAGTGAAAAAATGGAGGGGCAGTAAAAATAAAGCCTTAGCGAATAAATTGATCAATTTTATGTTTGAAGCTAAAAACCACAAGCGGAGGTCGTTAATAGCTTAGGTTATGCTTCAGCAACGCAATCAAGAAGGGGATATTTATCCAACAGAGGAAGTGATAAAAAAGGGAGTTTATTAACGATGTCGGGCCAACAGCTTTAGCTCTCTACGACAAATATTGGCAACGCTTGCATAATCAGTAATACGCAAGGGGCTGTATCAAACTAAAGTAGCCCGCTTTGGCGGGCTACTTTAAGCAAACTAACTTAGTTTTTGTTGTATAAAATCAAGAATTTCTTGCATCGAACGATCATCGACTTTCTGCAAATTCATCGTTAATTGATTTCCTTTCCGCGTATAATGAACTCGACCTTTGACCAATTCGACCTTATTACTGACTGCTTTTTTAGGTGGAATTAAAGATTGAATCCATTCTTCTATCGTCTCCGTGACCTCTTTAGTTATACGAGCGACACCTTGAGACTGGCAATGCTGCCAAACAAACCCATCATGTTGCTGGCATTTAGCCAAAAGCTCCGCTTGTTGTGCTTCAGTTAACTCATTAAACTGTTTGTGTAATTTCACAATAGTTGGTCGCCCAAGCTCAACGACATTGGGATAAGCCTGTAACAGAGCAAGCGGTAATGAAGCGGCTTTTAAAGCACCACTCACCAAAGCTTCACTACATTGAAACATTTTTGCTAATGCTTTTTGATCTTCCGCAGCACCGCTATCAAGCTGTGCCTGCATCTCTTTTCCTTTCTCATATAATGAAAGTGGTTTATGCGCATTGGCCACATCCGAAAGAAATTTTGCATGCTCCGTATTAATATTATCAGCAACATAGACTAAAAAATCTTGTTGAGCGAGAATACATGACTTGCGACGGCGACTACCATCTAAAATTTCAATTTTGCCATCATCTTTACGACGGCCCACCGCTGGAAACTGTTGACCACGCTCTCGTAGCGAATTGAGAATATCAGCTAATGCATGCTCATTAAGAAACGACTGTTCACGAGCATTTTGAGCAAAAACGACCGTGCTTTGTTCTATTTTATTGGCCGGAATTCGAATCAATTCAAAAGTGACTAGATCTTCACCAGCAACAGCCAACTCTATCACTTGTGCTTGAGCTTTCGCAGCAGCCTGTGCTTCTTG
>NZ_NBUS01000040.1:148549-159741 GCF_002749895.1 Vibrio fujianensis
GGTGTTGAAGCTCGCCGCTTATCTGCTTTTCCAAATAACTTCGCATTCAACTCAGACGTTTTTATTGCCATTTATCATTTACCCCTGATTCAATGAAGTCCAATGTGTATGCAGTACACGCTCTAATTCTAAGGCACTTTTTTGTACCGCATCCTGAGCGGTAGCCAACGTCTTTTTGCCCCCCTCAAAATCACTGGTGGTTAGATCAAAAACCGTACTATAAGTATCGGCACAGGTTTCAAAAGCACGGCTACGCGGAATCGTTGCCATCATGACTTGATCACCAAGTAAATAATTCATTTCTGTTAAAACAGAGACCTGCTTTTTATTATCATCTTCAAACATCGTTGGCATCAGGCGGACAAACTCCAACCCTTTCCAATCCTCGGGAAACATTTCATAAACCGTTGGTAGATGTTGAAAGAAGTTAACTGTGGAAGCCCAATCCAAACGTTTGGCGGCACAAGGAATCAACAGCGCATTTGAAGCATACATCGCATTCCACACCAAAGGATCAACGTGTGGCCCAGTATCAATCATGATAATGTCAAATTCATCTGCAATTTTATCGATCAACTTTTCTTTTAATAGACGAACAATATCCAAGGATTGATTCTGTGACAAATATTGCCAAGCTTCAGCATTGAACATGGCGTCTTCCGGAAATGCTGAAATAGTTTTCAGGTTAGGGTATTGAGTCGGTAATAAGACATTTTTTTGTAAAAATGACTTATCAATCTCGGTGCCTTCTGGAAAATTATCCAACATAATATCAACCGCTGAATAAATATTGCTGTGTTCTGCCAAGCTGATTTGTGGATTTAAAAACAAACGTAAAGAGCCTTGAGGATCCAAATCAATTAAGCAGATTCGATATCGCTTATCTAAATTTAGTGCTAAACAAGCCGCCAAATGCACCGCCGTCATTGATTTGCCGGTTCCACCTTTTTGGTTTTGCACATTAATAATCCAAGGCTTATTCTCTGTATTCTTTTTGCGTTGATGGAATTTCAACACACCCGCCGCATCCATAAGCATATGGGCTTCAGCAAGAGAAATAGAGTAGTGATTAGCATTATTTTTTGTAAACTGATGGCCAGAAGCCTCTAGTTTAGCGATCGCCTCATCAAGTTTTCGTCGCGTCAATCCTGAACGTGTTTCCATTAACGCTTTCGACATCGGTGGAAAATGTTCATCACGACGCTCTTCTAATACAATCTCGATTCGATCAGCTTGAACCTGCTGAGTCTGCTCAGCCAGCCGATAGAGATTCTCTATTGTTTGTTCTCTTTTCATAGTCATTTCCATAACTGATTCCCATCCATCCAATTGTACAGCAAATTTTATTATAAACAATAAAAAGGTGAACATTCACTTTCATAGGTCAATCACAATAAATAGAAAAACAAGCATCAATTGACCTATTATTAACATAATGCTGAGTTTTTATTTTTAAAAAATTGTGCAGATTAATACTCATTATGCGATCAAATGAAAATGTCACACTGTCACACATTTACAATGTAAACTGAATAAATAAGGAAGAGAAAAGTGAATCAATACCACTCGATGTATAAGATCAATCCATCGGAACGATTAGTTCCAATCAATAAACTACGGCTAATGTATTTTCAATTGAATAGAATCAATCCATATCAGCTGATAAAGCCATTAAAAGCTCGATTTTTAAGCTGTTATGGACAGAAATGGGCTTTTTTATCCTCCCAGTAAGGAATACTTACCCTTAGACAGTTGTTAGTACCCAGAAGATGGGCTGATTCTAAGTATGGAACGATGATCAAGGGAATCGTCATGATCATGTTTCCGTAAAAAAAAGAGTCAATGGAACAATGATCAAGGGATAAATGGATCGAATCGGGTAACGCAATCAACGTAAAAAAGATCATTGCTGCACGGAAAAATGATCAAGTAGTATAGATCTCCCGGAAGCATGATAAAAACAAGATAATTTACGGTAGATGTCAATTGTAATCAGGCTTGCTGTTTAGCATCAATCGGATATAAAACGGCACAAAATGCCTTGTTAAAGATAGAAAAGCACAATAATAACCATGATCATGCTTTCGTTAACCTTAGTAACAATCTTAAAAAAGCATATTGCTATGTAAAGTGTTATTTGAACCACTTTTCAAGTATTAATCGCTTAAAATAGCCGATATTCATCACTCTCTTGATCATTCTTCCAATACAAAAGTAAGAGCAAGGGCATTCTAAACCAACAATAAAAACGAATTATGCTTTAAGATTGTGGATAAGTTGTGAATCCCACTTGATCATTGTTCCTAACTACTATTGATCATTAATTCGAACATATGATGATCATCGTTCAAGTGGTCTTTGATCATGCTTACTGAGACGCAATGATCATCGTTACGCAACAGACATGATCATGCTTCTGGCGCAGTAAAAAAAACATTATTTATAAACAACCACTTAAAAGCAAAGCGGCGACCAGATCATATGATCATACTAATCAATACTGATCAGAATAATCAAAAAGATCAGTTATTTAAAAACAATAAATTTCTCTTTATTTATGATCATTTTTTCTTTATGCTCTTGGAACCATAGCAATATTACGGCTAATGCAAAACGGAAAAGAAGATGACCGCTGAAGAAAAATTGCTGATCAATGCCCCCAGAAGCCACAAAGATGGGCATCTTTTTGAAATTTCAGAAGCTGCGGTCGATTGGATTGAACAGTATCAGCATTTTAAAGGTGTCACAAAAAGTATTGTTGAACTGTTAAACCTCATTTCTTTACGTGGTTTTAGAAGTAAAGATGGCTTAGTCTCAACCACTGAACTAATTGAAGCAACAGATGGTCAACTCACTCGAGCTGCAATCCAACAACGCCTAAGAGCGGCGGTGGCGATTGGTTTATTTAAGCAAGTTCCCGTTCGTTTTCAAGAGGGTCTAGCAGGAAAAACCATGCTTCACCGTTTTGTTAACCCAAACCAATTGATTTCTGTACTTGGATCAACCAGTTTAGTGACAGAGTCTGTTAAGCAAACCGAAAAACGTAAACGTTCAAAAGCATTAGCACAAACGCAGGTTAATCAACGTTTATTGCATGAACATGGCCTAAATACACCACCAGCCATGAAAGATGAAGCGGATCAATTTGTCGTTTCACCAACCAATTGGGCTGGGATCATTGATCAAGCGTTAGCACCGCCTCGTACTCGAAAAAATTATCAAAAATCGATGGTTTCGATTTCAGGAACTCGTGCTGTGATCGAGACTCGCTCATCAAAAAATATTATGACTGTCGATGATCTGATGACGCTCTTTGCACTGTTTACCTTAACTGTACAGTACCACGATCATCATCAAGAAGATTACCAACTCAATGCTAAATATGTTCCCAACAAAACCCCACTCTACATTACCGATATTTTGTCATTGCGGGGTAAAAAAGACAGTGGACCAGCACGAGATTCAATCCGAGATAGTATTGATCGAATTGAGTTTACCGACTTTCAATTACATGAACTAACAGGACGTTGGTTGAGTGAGAACATGCCTGAAGGGTTTAAAAGTGATCGTTTTCGTTTTCTCGCTCGTACCATTACAGCTTCAGAAGAAGCGCCCACCGAAGGAAGTGATGGTGAAATACGCATCAAACCTAATTTATATATCCTAGTTTGGGAACCTTCGTTTTTTGAAGAATTAATGACCCGTGATTACTTTTTCCTATTTCCACCGGAAATCTTAAAACAACACACCTTGGTGTTTCAGCTCTACTCTTACTTTCGTAGCCGTATGTCACGCCGCCACACGGATGTCATGTTGCTTAGCGAACTCAATCAAAAATTAGCTCGTAATATTGAGTGGCGACGTTTTTCGATGGATCTTATCCGAGAGTTGAGACGTTTAGCTAAAAAAGATAAAACAGAGGATCATTTTGAAGTGAACTTGTGGGGGTACCATTTAACCATAACCAGTTTGCTTGAAAAGGATAAGCTCTCCGATTATCAGGTCGATATAAAATGCAATGTTGAAGAGGTGTTACGTTATTCTCGTGCTAAAACCACCAATGCGGGTAAACGAAATATGGCTCCAACCCTACCTAACCCGCTGCGAAATGAAATGGTATCCAAACAAAGGTTAGATGAGTTATCAGAAATTATTGATGGCGAATTTGAACCGATTCAGAGAAAAGCGCCTTCTCCGCGAGGAAAGTTAGGACGTCGAGTTAAACAGCGTAAGCATTTGGTTGAGATTAATGCTGACGAGATTACCATTACTTTATCTAAGTATACCTCACCAGAGGCTCTAGAACGCAGCATAACGGCTTTAGCAGCAATGACTGGGCATGCACCTTCATCGATTCGAGAAGAGTGCCTAGAGCTGATAGATAAGCTTGATTGGTTAAGAGCCGATGAAGAGATCATTCCTTATGAGACACTGAGTAAGGTGATTGATCTTTATAATAAACAAAACTGTGATAAACACTTATCGATCGAACGGGTGATCTCGGGTTTAGCTGTACGCCGAAAAGTGTGTAAATTAGTCTATGAAGGGCATCTAGATGACGCCGTATTCCGAGCTTTGGACGATGTGGCTATTGGTCTTTGATCGCTGGTTTAAGTGGATAAGATCGTAAGCAAAATCTAATGACTTTAAACCAATGCCATGTTTTTAGCGAAGGTAGACGAGTCTCGATAAGGGCTCGTTTTTTTATTTCTTTCTGTGCGATGAATTACGCGATTTTGCTTCGATCTACTGGTCTGAATTCTCGATCGTGCGTGCGGAGTGGTAAGCTTAAAAATGAGAGGTTGATCGATTTTATTTTTTGAAGATAATTCCTCAAATGTACTGCTATATTTCAGGTTGAGCAAAAGATAATTGAGTGATTTATTGATTAGATACTTGAACTCTCGTTTTAGTCACACTCTAGCTTAAATTTACTTAACAAGATTTAAGCCTTTTGCTACAGATTACTTGTCCCTGGCATGGTTTGTTCGGAGGTTGCAATGTCTATAAATTCAATTGACCATGATGAAATGACTAATATCACAAACAAGTGGGACTTCATGGATGAAGTAGAGACACAACGCCCAGTGAAACACCTTAAGTCTGCCGAAGCTCGTCGGCGTATTGAAACGCTACGAGAAATTCGTGAAAGCGGCTTAACTATTGAGGAAGCGAAGGAATTGGGTCTACTTCATTAGAAGTCCCTAATGAGCAGATTGATAAGGGTGGCATAAGCCACCCTTTGTTTTTGTCGTTTTGTTGATTTTAGAGGGTTAAGGTAATATTTTGCTTCTGAATTTTGCACATTTTTATGCTATATTCGGCGGCACGTTTGACTGATTGTAGATTTTCTTATGCCTTTTAACCTTGCACTGCTTGATGCAGAGCAGAAAAATAAAATAGAGCTAGATAAACAAGCTTCTTTTTTAGTTTGGAAGATGAAGCAGGCAAAATGTGGACCCGATGTCGTCACTAAACAGCTTTCTAAACTGGTTTCTGAGCAAGAAAAGACATGGTTTCAGCAGTCAGTGGATAAATATAAACGAATAATGGGTGTCGCGTAGCGTTCATTATTAAACAAAAATGTTCCATTTTTGTTTACCCGTCGCATTAAATTGAACTAGAGAGAACATCCCAATGGGAAGAAGTTTTGAAGTGCGCAAAGCCTCTATGGCCAAGACTCAAGGCGCAAAGATTAAAGTTTATTCCAAATATGGTAAAGAAATTTACGTATGTGCTAAAAATGGTGGCGCAGATCCAGACATGAACTTGTCGCTTCGTCATTTGATTGCCAAAGCGAAAAAAGATCAAGTACCAGCACATGTTATTGAAAAAGCACTTGATAAAGCCAGTGGCGGTGGCGGTGAAGATTATCAACCCGCTCGCTATGAAGGTTTTGGCCCGGGTGGGGTGAGTGTGATCGTTGACTGTTTAACTGATAATGGTAACCGTACTTATCAGGATGTTCGCCAATGTTTTGTGAAAACAGGCGCAAAAATTGGCACGCCGGGCGTAGTGGCACACATGTTTGATCATCAGGCGGTATTTCAATTCAAGGGTGATGATGAAGAGTCTGTTTTAGAAGCATTGATGATGGAAGACGTCGATGTGACTGATATCGAATTGGAAGATGGGGTGATTACCGTTTTTGCGCCGAATACTGAATTCTTTAAAGCGAAAACAGCCCTGACCAATGCATTCCCAGAGCTAACCATTGATGTGGAAGAGATCACCTTTGTTCCACAAAATCAAACCGCTATTAGTGGTGAAGACGCAGAAAAATTCCAGAAGTTTTTAGATATGCTGGATGATTGCGATGATGTTCAGCAAGTGTATCACAACGCGGATATCGCATAGTTATATCAATTGCCGAGTTTGTCTCGGCTTTTTTATTTCTGTTTACACCATTCTTTCTTATCATCACCCATCATCATAAATTTAATCACGTCGATCTTTTGCGCTATAAGTGGCCTCTGCCGTTGGGTGAGATGACCTGTATGGTTCGCATTAATTGGACGGTTTATTGATTCAGTGTGGTGAAGGTTTAACAAGGAGTTTGTATGAAAGTCAGTTTTATTGGTTTAGGTGTGATGGGATATCCGATGGCTGGACATCTCGTTAAAGCGGGTTTTGATGTCACGGTTTTCAATCGAACAAAAAAGACAGCGCTAGCATGGGCGAAACAATATGCAGGAAAAGCGGCAAATTCGGTTGCTGAGTGCGTCGCTCAAGCGGATGTTGTTCTTACCTGTGTGGGCAATGATGATGATGTACGCAGCATGACCACTCATGAGTACGGTGCATTGGCTTATATGAAGCCGGGAGCGATCTTGGTCGATCACACGACGACCTCAGCTCTACTGGCACAAGAAGTGGCTATGGCGGCGGGGAAGGGTGGTGTTCAGTTTATGGATGCCCCTATCTCTGGAGGGCAAGCTGGAGCTGAGAATGGCCAGCTAACGATTATGTGTGGTGGTGATTTATCGTTGTTTAGTGAGCTTCAACCGATTTTTGATGCTTATGGCCGTTCATCTGTTTTAATGGGTGAAGTGGGGCAAGGACAAAGAGCAAAAATGGTCAACCAAATTTGCATTGCTGGTGTACTAAATGGCCTCGCAGAAGGATTAGTGCTAGCGAAGCAAGCTGGGCTAGATATTGCCACCTTAGTTTCTTGTCTAAAACATGGTGCAGCAGGCTCATGGCAAATGGAAAACCGGGCGATCACGATGGCGGAAGATCGTTTTGACTTTGGGTTTGCGATTGATTGGATGATCAAAGATCTCGGTTTTTGTCTCGACGAAGCACAGCGGCAGGGGATCCAATTACCGATGACAGAAAGAACGGCTCAACTGTATCAGACGTTATCTTCACAAGGGTTGGGACGCATGGATACTTCAGTACTGATTAAAGCACTGACCACTCACTGAATGTAAGCGAATGGAATAGTCAATGATGGGAAAAATACGGTTCGCCCCATCAAATAAACTGAACTATATTTTGAACAGGAGTGTACGCATATTATTGAATAATGGACAATAGAAAAAGTGAGGCGTTGTGATGCGAGTAATGATCGTTGATGATCATGCAACAAACCGAGAATTGTGCCGTATGATGCTGGCCCCCATTACACCACATGTTGATCTATTTGAAAATGGTCAACATGTGGTTCAGGCAATGCAGCAAATGACCTCTCTACCTGATATTATCCTACTCGATGTCATGATGCCGATAAAAGACGGTTTTACCACCGCTCAGGACATTCGGCGAGCTTTTCCAAAGTGCCATATTCCCATCCTATTTCTAACCGTATTAGATGATCCAGAATCATTCTCTCGTTGTCTTGCATTTGGGGATGATTTCATTCCCAAACCGGTCGAAAGATCCGTCTTGTTAGCTAAAATACAAGCGCATTTTAGAATTGCACAAATGCATAAGCAACTCAGGCAACAGCGCGATCAACTGCAAAGGTATCAAGATCGAGTAAAGAAAGAATATGCGATTGCAGAATCTATTTTTCACCGTTTAATGGATGAAATGAGCGTACAAATAGAACCTATCTATGGTATTCACTCGATTTCAAGTCCGACGACACTATTTCATGGCGATTTAATCCTAGTGGCTCGACGGTTATATGGTGGGGTGTATGCCATGATTGCCGATTCTAATGCTGAAGGGTTACCTGCCGCAATGGCGAATATACCAGTGACGCGTGCCTTTTTCTCATTGGCAGAGCAAGGTTGTTCTCTCAGCGAAATGGTGGTTGAATTAAACCAAAAGCTCGTTGCTTTTTTACCGGAAGGGATCCACCTCGCGGCGCATGTATTTGAAATACATTCTAATGGATTCGAGGTTTCGTGGTGGGGAGGTGGGCTACCCAGTGCGCATATTCTTTCATCTTCTGGACAATTAGTGAAATCATTAGTTGCCACTCATCATCCCTTGGGGGAGCGGGCAGAAAATTCGTTTAGTTGTGATATTAAACATTTTAAATTAGAGCCAGGACAAAAAATTCTTTGTTGTACTAAAGGGGTTGTCGATGTGATCAGTGAGCAAGGTGAACGGTTTGGTGAATCTCGTTTGGTAGCATTATTTACAGAGCAGGCAGAGAATCAAACATTGGATAGTTTGTATGAAGCGATTGAGCAATTCTCCTCCAAAGAGGAACCCGTACCGATTTCGTTATTAATGCTGTCCTTTCCTGTCATTAACGCGAAATTAATTCCATCCAGTAGCGAGTCATTATTAAGCCCCATTCCTTGTAAAAGTGAACTATATTTTCCAGCCTATGTTTTAAAGCAAGTGGTTGTGATGAACGAAGTTCGAGTTTTCCTCAAAGGAATTATTCATACCAGTTACCATTTGGATTTTCTTTGTGAAATTTTATCTGAGCTTTTTTCCCATATGATTGAACAAAGGTTATTACGGTTACCTATGTCACTGAAAGAGGATCCTGAAGGCTTTAGTCGTTATCATCAGCTACGAGACATAGGGCTTCAAGCTCTCACAGAGGGGGATTACGTGACTTGTGAGGTGAATTATCAACCTCAAAATCAATCCATTGAATTTTATTTAACTCATAGCGGGCAAGTCGAGCAACTATCTGAATACCCAACAATTATGGATAATGACTTTCTATTTGCTGCTCAATTATGTGAGTCACTTCATTATCTTCATGCCGGTCAAACGCTGCATGCGGTTTATCGATTCGATACACCACCGATTTTCCCTGATATTGCCCATTTTATTAATAGATAAACAAGACGCTGTGAATTGAAGTCATGGCTTAACAAATTTTTTCCAGACAAATTTGTCACTCACTTGCCGCCTACCGGCAACTTCAAGTCGTCTGGGTATCGCATCCAAATAGCTCTGATTTAAATAAATATCTTGATATGAGCCTTACTCTTCATATTGAATGATTTAGCTCACTCTCGATTTTTTATACACTGTGTAATAAATGGAAAGATCGCCGTAAGGTTAAGCATTATGTGGAAGGACTTCATCACCCTCTCAGAAGATAAAAAATCGGTTATCGCACGTTTATCGAGTGATACCCACGTGAACCAAGAACTAAGCACTATCGGTCTTACTGAGTCACTGTTAAGAATTGGAGCGGGTAAGTTTTACCTAAGCGATGAAGCCGTTAATCGGTTTATCAATAGCGTCAAAGAAGGGAAAAAAGCCGCCCGTGAAGGTATTGTTATTGCGGAAAAAAGAAACGCGACCGTTGAAGTGGTGGTTAGTGAGCAAGATATGTTGGCGACGATGGTCGTTACTGGTGCCTACGGTGGTCGAGGGCTCTATGGTAGTGAGTTGGTACATGCACTGGCCAAAGCCTATGTGCTTAAAGGGATTAACAAACTTGCATTAAAAAAAGTGCTTATGGTGAGTAATACCCTCAAGCCTGGCGAAGTCTTTACTCAACCTGTCGCTCAGGGAAAAGAGGCGGTTCAAGGACAAGACGCACAATTTATACCATTGGTTGAAGATGTCACCACTCGCATTTTAGCACCTCAGCCCATCAAAGGTGCTCAAAAGGTCGATATGCGCAATTTGGGGGAAACGGTCACCATTGGTGAAAACTCCCCAGTGATGCGCCGTAAGCCGTCAACTCAAGGAGAACCTGGCTACACCGTATTAGGTAAGGTCATTCCAGCTAAACCGGGGAATGAGGCCGCGTTGGTTGCGGGTAAGGGGACTCATATTTCACCGGACGATCCGAACTTATTGTTGGCGAGCCAGTCGGGGATGCCAATTATTAAAAATAAAACAGTCGATGTAGAAAGTGCTCTTTGTCTGAATCATGTTAGTGTTGCAACTGGACATGTGAAGTTTAAAGGAAGTGTAGTGATTTCTGGTGATGTTGAGCCAGGGATGATTGTTCGTGCAACCGGTTCAATTACCATTGGTGGTTTTGTTGAATCGGCCGATGTACAAGCACAAGGTGATATTGATATTGGTAAAGGGATTATCGGGCATACAGTTTTTGATGATGAACCGAAAACCTGCATTGTTAAATCAGGAGGCAGTATTCGGGCTAACTATGCCCAGTTTTCTGAACTGCAAGCCTCTGAAAATATTGAACTCGCTGTGCATAGTATGAGTAATAGCATTCGTTGTGGTAATGATCTGATTGTATTAGATAAAAATGAAAAGCAAGGCACCTTAAGTGGTGGGACAGCGAAAGTTGGCGGCAAAGTAATCTGCTTAAATTTAGGCGTTGAAGGTGATGCTGCAACAACCGTGGAGGCGTTTGCTCGTTATGGATGGTACAAAGATAGAATAAACAAACATAAAGAGCATTATAAACAAGCGCAAGAAAGAACAATGGATATTATTCGCCGAGAATTAGAATTTAAAAAACGGCCAAAGGCTGAACGAAGCGAAGAAGAATTAAGCGAGATTGATCAACAAAAATATCAAGCCAGTGCGCATATGGAAAAAGTCAAAGAAGCTGTTGAGCTACTTAATGATGAGTTTGAACAGATGTTGGAACTCAATACGATCGAAGCAAAAGGCAAGATTTTTACCCACGTAACACTACAATTCGGTGATGAAAAAGTCACCACGAAACGATCTCATGGCCCATCCATCGTGTCATTTAATCAGTATGAAATTCAACTCTCCTCCAAGTTTGATGAAGAAGATATCGGGATATGATGATATTAGTTAGAGGAACAGGATTCGATAAC
>NZ_NBUS01000040.1:159751-168109 GCF_002749895.1 Vibrio fujianensis
AGACTTTATGTGATGGAGTTTCTCCTACCGACTTGAGATCTGCTCTTTAACGGCGCACAATCGGCAGAAAAATAAGGAGTAACAATGGATCTTTCAGATATTCGTCGTGAATACACACGAGGCGGTTTACGGAGAAAAGACTTATTGGTTGATCCGATTGACCAATTTAATCTTTGGCTTGAACAAGCGATTAATGCGCAATTAACCGACCCAACGGCGATGACAGTAGCCACGGTCGACGAAAAAGGGCAGCCATTTCAGCGAATTGTATTGCTGAAAAATGTTGATAAGCAAGGGTTTGTATTTTATACCAATTTAGCCAGTCGTAAGGCATTGCATATTCAGCAGAATAACCAAGTAAGCCTTCATTTTCCTTGGCATCCCATCGAGCGACAAGTCCACATCACTGGCTATGCCGAAAAATTGACAGCATTTGAAAATATGAAATATTTCACCTCTCGGCCAAAGGAAAGTCAACTTGCTGCGATCGCCAGTCGACAGAGTAGTCGTCTTTCTGCTCGAGGCGTATTGGAGGGGAAGTATCTTGAGTTAAAACAAAAGTTTGCGAAAGGAGAAATTCCCGTCCCTAGTTTTTGGGGGGGATTTCGTGTCCGCCCTCACAGTATCGAATTTTGGCAGGGGGGAGAGCATCGATTGCATGATCGTTTTCTTTATAGTCAACAGGAGAGCGATTGGTTGATCGAACGGCTGGCACCTTAACCGCTGGCATCTTAACCATAGCCGGCTAGGGTATGGACCCTAGCCGGCTTATGAAAAACTATAATTCGCGAAGTATACGGAAACCTACGTAGTTGGCCGCCGCAGATGGGGCAACAAACAACTGACTATATGCTTTCGCCATATCTGGAGAAAAGCTCCACGCTCCCCCTTTGACGACGCCTCGTGGGTCATTTGTCCATTGCCACACATTGCCTACCATATCGTAGAAACCGAGCGGATTTGCGGCAAAAGCGCGAACGGGGGAGGTACTTTTATTTGACCATGGAGTCCCAGCCCAGCCGGTATTGGCTTGGCCTGCACTAAAGTGATTTCCCCACCAGTAATCCATCTTACTCCCAGCTCTCGCTGCAACTTCCCACTCATCCTCAGTAGGAAGGCGATACTTAAATCCAGTTTGTTGGGATAGCCAGCGAGTATAAGCGTTAGCATCATTCTGACTGACACACACCACTGGAGATTGAGCGGTTTGAGAAAAGCCCGGTTTCTGCCAGTGACTACCAGAAATCGGAGCGACTGCTGTTTCGTTGACGGCTAAGCAAATATTTTGTAATTCCGCATCGGTTTGATAACCAGTTTGCTGAGTGAAGCTTTTGAACTGCTCGACCGTGACAGGAGTAGCACTTAATGCGAAAGCATGATCAAGGTGAATTTGGCGAGCAATATTCTCACCGAGTAAGTATTGCCCTGCGACGAGAGTTATCATTTCTGGCGCTTGTTGATTATTTTTGAGTGTATCTGCAAATTTATCACCCGCTTTTAGTTCATTGGCTTGCTCATGTAACATGGCACGTAACGTATGATCGGATGATATATCGATTTCTTGACGGAATGTGCGGTATCCCTCTTTTTCTATAACCACTAAATGTTTACCCGCAGGTAGCATCACTTCGATAGGCGTGCTTCCGTAGCGAACGCCATCAATGGAGACGTTGTCATGATATTGATTAGAACGTATCACCAAACTGATCCAAGCGACCTCCTGTTGTTGAGTATTTTGTTGATCTTCACCAGCAGCAAAGCAGTATTGATTATGAATATTGAGTAAAGAGCAAGGGGCGGTGGTGGTGGGTCTGGCTTCTAACTGTGCTTCTATCACCGTTTTAAATTTATTACCGCTATAAAAGCCAGACTCTACTATCTTGTGACTTAATAAATGAATATTGAGTGAGATATTGGCAAGATTCTGTTTTACCAATGAAGATTCAGTCGTTTCATTAATTAACCAAGCTTGAAATTGCTTAACGGCCTTCTGCTGAGCCAGTTCTAATGTTTGTTGATTGCACTGCTGAAGTGTCATTGAAGCGCTACAAACATTAGTAAAACTGACTTTCTGTACGCTGGCTCGTTTCAGCTCGGTTCGTAGTCGTTCACTACGAGCCCGTAGTTTATCTTGTTCAAAGTGTTTGATTTTTTGTGCCAGCGCCTCTTGAGAGGTTTGCAGTTGTGTTAACTGTGCTTGCTGTTCTTGTAATGTTTGTTCTGCCGCTAAGCGTTGTTGTTGGTTCTGCTTAACCTCGGCCCATGCTACCTGATAGGCATTTTGAGAGGGCGTTATATCTAGCTCTGGCTCATCAATCATTTTAAGATAATCATGCTCAAGATGAGCCTTAGCGCTTTGCAGCTGAGTATTCAATTGTTTCGCTATCTCGATTAGGCGATCGAGCTCTGCTTGTTGATTATGAACTTTTATGTGCTGAGCTTGGGTGGCTTTTTGCGCCTCTTGCCATTGTGTTTGGTGGCTAAATAGTGTGTCATCAATGGCCATAACAGAGGGTGATGCGTTTTCAGCCTGAGTTGATGTTGTCACTAAACAAGATGAGAGAGCGAATAACAGAGCGGATAAACCTAATCGCATGTTGCCTACTTCAGTTAAAATTTTGAAAATGGTTGTCTCTATTCTAAACGAAAACGCCGCTTTGTCAGAAGTCATCTTTCAATAACTTAAGATCCAAACGGCGTTTTAACGACAGCTTTGTGAAATCAGACCAGAAAATCACCTCACGTGGGGTAACTACTCATTTTTATTTGGGCGTAATTTTACCCAAATTGTATCGTTTCCATTAATCGTGACCACACGGTTATAAGTTTCAAAGCCATCTTTAGCCACGGTGACTTGATGTCTCCCTGCAGGTAAGACAATTTCAACCGGTGTACTACCGTATTGAATGCCATTAATCGTGACAATGTCATTGTATTGATCCGAGCGTACTTTGACATTAGCCCACTGTTTATTATCCGTTTTGCTATTTTTTGTATCTGCTGAACCTTTTAAACAGTAACGACTAGAGACATTGAGCAGTTTACATGCTGCAACGGCATCAGGTTTGGCTTGTAATTGGGCCTGTAATTGCGTGAAGTATTCATTATTGCCTTCAAAGCCACTACGGATGATTTGGCTTTCTTGGACGTGGATATTGAGTTCTACACCGCGAAGGTTTTGTTTGGCGATGACTGACTCTGTCAACTGGTCGAGTAATTGTTCACGGAAAGTATTAACCGCTTTTTGACGAGTGAGGTGTTGCCCTTGATTGGCACATTCACCTAGCGTCATACTGGTAGAACAGGTGGTACGAAAGCTACTTTCCAACACTTTACTCTCACGTAACTCGGCGCTTAAGCGTTTGACGCGAGCTTCGATTTTACTTTCTTGCAAGTTAGTAAATTCAGTTTTTAACCGAGCATGCTTTTGTTTCATTTGTGAGAGACGCATATCACTTTCAGTGATCGCTTGTTGATTCAACAATTGTTCAGATTGATTTTTTTTCACATCAGCCCAAGCTTGTTGGTAGCGTTGCTGAAAAGAGACTAAATCCGTGTCTGGATCTTCAAGAAGGCGATTATATTGTTTGTCCAAAGCCGATTTGGCACGATTTTGTTTGGCTTGAAGTTCTTCGTTCTCGCGTTGTAAGCGTGCTTGTTCATTTTTTAATTGTTGAAGCTTGGCTCCTTCGGTTTCAAATTCTGAGGCTATCGTCTCAATTTCATTTTGTTTAATGCTTATTTTTCCATCAATGGCCGCCACAGGATCTACCTGTGTAATTTCTTCTGCGGACACTGATGCAGATACCCAAAAAGGGCTTAGCGCAAGCAGTAGCGCTGAGAGGTGATATTTGATCATTAAGTCCCTGCAACAATTCATATAGCCACTGTTTCGTGGCGGAAGACAAACTTTTGACAGCATAGCAACATGCTGACTCATCCTAAAATATCTCAGTTTCAAAGCACAACAGTATACAAAATCAAACAACTAGGTCACTGATTTTGTATATTTTATAACTGTACACACTTCATTTTGAGCAGATTCTCGAAATATGCAAGCTCCGATTTTCGATCTGCTTTAACGTTTTTTAATTGAACACTCATTGACCGTAATTTATGTGCACTTGATCATTGTTCCGAATTCAATTGAGTCGGGGTTTCTTATCTGTAGCACGAAAATTAATCCATAAGATAACGTCAAAGAAGATAATGCGTGTCATTTTGGCTTCGGACTAAACTGTTATATGATGCGAAAAGGTCATTGTATGAGATAACGATCATGAACCTTTCCTCATTGAATTTCTCGTTAGAGTCGGCATCAAGAGCCAAACTTTTGTCGCCTCGTCCTGCCGAATTAATTACCTTACCATCTTATATGGATTGTCACGAACATAGCTATACACAAATCGTGATTGGCTTAAAAGGGTTAGTCGAATTTGAGGTCTCTGGGGTGGCGAATGTGGTTGGTACCGGCCAAGGATGTGTAGTGACCGCAAGTACTGATCATGCTTTTGGAAGTCTGGCGCATCAATCTGATATTTTAGTCTTAAATTTGCCTTATCCGGCAGAAGATGATTCGTTAATACTTCAGAAAATCAATGAGTTATCTAAAATGGATATCTATTTTCAACTTGATAGTTCGATTCAAAAATTGATTGATATGCTGGTACAGGAAATACGATCGAGCCCGAATGATTTATTGTTAAGTCGAGCTTGTAGTGACACGGTGCTGGCTTTATTACTGCACCATATTTCGGCTTTTGATGTCCATCGGAGAGAATCTCGCTTTGATTTAGAGGTGGTTGATCGTTATATCGAACAACACTTAAGCCGACGCATCTCTATTGCTCAGCTTGCGGGCAGCGTTTATCTTGGTGAGAGTCAATTTCATCAGCTATTTAAAGAGCAAGTGGGCGTAACCCCTCATCAATATGTGTTAAAAAAACGAGTGGATCTAGCAAAAACCTTGATTGAACAAGGGCGCTTTAGTCTGGGGCAAGTGGCCGAATTAACGGGGTTCTCTAACCAAAGCACATTCACTCATACCTTTTCTCGCTTACAAGGCGTTTCTCCTTCACAGTACAGAAAACGTTTCTATCGTTAATGTCGTCCGATCAGTCCAAGTTGATGGCATGGGGTTTATGGATAAGTGTTGCAGTCGCATCACGGCAACGGCTCTATTGCTAACCAAACGCTATTTTATATGAGATTATATGATGTGATTGTGTTTCTGCTTTGTTAATTTGGCGAGTTTTTGGTAAAAATTTCGGAGTTTTTGACAAGTATTCCTCATGCACTCAAAATACACTGCTAGCCATTGTAGGAAACTCAGGCATGTTACCTGGGTATGAGATTGAGGAAAACGCATGTTTACAGCAACGGATGTGTTGAATCCGACGTTTGTTGAGCAACCTCTTAATAAACTTTGGATGCAGATCTCGCCACTTTATATGGTGGACGAATCTCAATGGCTAAAGCAGTTACTTCCCCTGGCGATGCCAAGCAATGCTGAACAATCAGCGATGGCTAGCAAAACTACTCATTTGATCGAAGCGATACGGCGAGATAAAAAAGCGTTGCAAATGATCGATGCATTACTACTTGAGTACAGTTTAGATACACAAGAAGGGATTTTATTAATGTGTTTGGCGGAAGCGTTGATGCGAATTCCAGATAAAGACACGGCTGATGCATTTATCAAGGATCGGTTAGGCGTAGCAGATTGGAAGTCACATTTAAAACATTCAGATTCCGTCTTTGTTAATGCGTCAACTTGGGGGTTGATGCTTACGGGAAAAGTGATTGGATTAGCGGATACAGAATGGCGTAGTCCGGTTCAAGCTTTAAATCGATTGGTCACTAAACTGTCTGAACCGGTTATTCGTCAAGCAATGCAACAAGCAATGAAAATTATGGGGCACCAATTTGTTCTTGGCCGAACGATGACTGAAGCACAAAGCAATGGCCAAGCTATGTGTGAACAAGGCTATACCTATTCTTTTGATATGTTGGGAGAAGCTGCACTCACGCAAGACGATGCAAAAAAGTATGCTCAAGATTATCTGCAAGCCATTGAGGCGGTCGGACAAAATAAAGCCAATTGCCAAAGCCCTGCACCATCAATTTCAATTAAGCTTTCAGCCTTACACCCTCGTTATGAGGTGGCTAATTATTCTCGAGTGATGAGTGAGCTTTATCAAACATTATTGCAATTATTGGAACGAGCCGTTGCTTTGGATGTTGCGATCACCATTGATGCTGAAGAAGCTGACCGACTCGAATTATCATTGCAACTATTTGAAAAAGTGTATCGTACTCCATCAGTACGGGGTTGGGGTAAATTTGGATTAGTGGTGCAAGCTTATTCTAAACGGGCATTACCGACTTTAGTTTGGTTAACAGGCCTTGCCAAGCAACAGGGAGATTTAATTCCAGTTCGGCTTGTCAAAGGCGCTTATTGGGATAGTGAGATCAAATGGTCCCAGCAAAGCGGTTATGCAAACTACCCAGTTTTTACCCGTAAAGAAGCGACGGATGTTTCTTATTTGGCTTGCGCTCGTTTTCTTCTGAGTGACTCCGTGCGTGGGCATCTGTTTCCTCAGTTTGCCAGCCATAATGCTCAAACGGTTTCTGCTATTGCGGTAATGGCCACCCATAAAGATTTTGAGTTTCAGCGTTTACATGGAATGGGGGAGGCACTTTATAAACAGGTCAAGGCCATCCATCAACAGCCCGTTCGTATTTATGCCCCGGTTGGGAGCCATAAAGATCTTTTACCTTATTTGGTTCGTCGATTACTTGAAAATGGGGCAAACAGCTCCTTTGTGCACCGTTTGGTCGATGCTCGTTGTCCCGTTGAAACCTTAGTCATCCACCCCGTTGAACGGTTACTTGAATGTGTAACGTTACACAATAGCAAAATCCCTCTTCCTCCCGCTATTTTTCCTGAACGAAAGAATGCCAGCGGTATTAATATTGATATTGAAAGTGAGGCACAGCCTTTTGTATTACAAGTTCAGCAGCACCTAAATCAACGTTGGCAAGCAGCTCCTATTCTTAATGGCCATTCACAACTCGAAAGCATGATCAAGGAGGCGATCATGCCTGAAGTGGTGAGCGCGCCGTATGATCGTCAAATTCAAATCGGTCATGTTTTTCATGCAACCCATGATCATGTTTCCATAGCGATGGAGAATGCTCAAGCCGCATTTGCTGAGTGGAATCAAACACCGGTGCATCAACGGAGTGAAAAACTAGACACTTTGGCTGATTTATTAGAAGAGAATCTACCTGAGCTTTGTGCCTTGTGTCATCAAGAAGCGGGGAAAACGATCCATGATGCGATTGATGAGGTGCGCGAGGCCGTTGATTTCTGCCGTTATTATGCCAAACAGATCGCTTCATTATCGCCTACCACCATCGCGGGCTTTGATGGGATCAATCGGCAGATATCACGGCAAGGACGAGGTGTTTTTGTTTGTATCAGTCCTTGGAACTTTCCTCTAGCCATTTTTCTTGGCCAAATAACCGCTGCATTAGTCGCGGGCAATACGGTCGTCGCCAAACCTGCCGAACAAACCAGCCTTATTGCTGCTCGTGCAGTGGAATTAATGCTACAAGCTGGTTTTCCCAATGGTGTTATTCAATTTATCCCAGGTCGCGGTTCACTCATTGGACAAGCTCTGACCTCTCATCCCGCTGTTGCTGGGGTTGCCTTTACCGGCTCGACCGCGACCGCGCAGCAGATCAACCAAACGTTAGCCGAACGGGAGGCTTCTCCAGTCCCGTTGATTGCTGAAACGGGTGGGCAAAATGCGATGATTGTTGATAGTACTGCTTTGCCAGAGCAAGTGGTGCGCGATGTGTTACGGTCAGCCTTTGCATCGGCAGGACAACGCTGCTCAGCACTTCGAGTCCTTTTTGTGCAGCATGATGTTGCTGAGCGCATTATTTCTTTAATCCAAGGGGCGATGCAGGAGTTATCGGTTGGGCTGCCTTATTTACACAGCACAGATGTTGGCCCTGTTATTGATGATAAGGCCAAACAGCAGTTGCAAAAACACATTGAATATATGACAAAAACTCAGAAAAAAATCGCTCAACTTACCTTGAGTGACGCGTGCCAGCAAGGTGATTTTGTTGCTCCAACAGCCTTCGAGATTTCTAGTATCGAGGAGTTAAGCGAAGAGCAGTTTGGTCCAATTTTGCATATTGTTCGCTATCAAGCGAAAGAATTAGCTCAAGTCGTACAGCAAATCAACAACACCGGTTTTGGCTTAACGATGGGCATTCATAGTCGTAATGAAACAACTTATCGTTGGATAGAAAAACACGCACGAGTTGGAAATTGTTATATCA
>NZ_NBUS01000040.1:168119-175169 GCF_002749895.1 Vibrio fujianensis
TCGTGATCAAGTCGGTGCTGTCGTTGGGGTTCAACCTTTTGGTGGTCAAGGCTTATCTGGAACCGGCCCCAAAGCGGGTGGCCCCCACTATTTATACCGTTTTACCCAAGTGAAATATCACTAATTGACTGAGCGAGGAATTTTTATGGTACACCAAGTCACCTATTTTACTGATGCTCTTTCAGCCTGGGAAGATTGGAACTTTACACCCTATGATAAAAAGTGTGAACACTTACTTTCACTAAAGTCTCAGTTAGAAAAGGATAAAAAAGACTTAGCCCAAGTCATGGCTTATCATATTGAACATGCCACTTCGTTACTAGCTCAGCCTCATTGTTTGGTTGGACCGACGGGAGAAAGTAACCAACTCTACACATCAGGACGAGGTGTGGCTTTGATTATCCAGGAAGAACAAAGCCAAGCAGGTCAATGGTCTGTGATGGCTCTGCTCGTTTGTGCGTTAGCGGCAGGTAATAGCGTGGTGGTATGCAGTGACGATAGCGCGTTTATTGCCAGACTAGACGCTGCGATTCAAAATGCTTCGTTGCCGCTTAATGTTTTGCAACTAACTTCATTGGATGGCTATTCAACCTTAATCGAGTCAGATATTGGTAGTGTCGGTTATGTTGGCTCTGACGCATGTGAGCGCTTACTGAATCGACAATTAGCCAAACGTTCTGGCGCTATCATTAATCTGGTTTCTGAAACCGATTTTATTCAACTTCCGACCACTCATGATCCGCATCTATCGCTACGTTTTATTACCGAACGTACGCGAACTATAAATATAACTGCTGTGGGAGGGAATGCCACCTTGCTTGAGTTAGGAAGTGAAACTCATTAATCCTTTACTGACTTTCCCCTCGATTATGGAGGGGATGACAGAAAGCGATCTTATAAATAGAGGAAATATCAATGGAAAATAGCTTTGCTATTACAACAACCTTCATCATTTATTTAATTATGATGTTGGCGATTGGCGTGTTTGCCTATCAGCGAACAAAGAACTCAGCAGATTACTTTTTAGGGGGACGTTCTCTCGGCCCATGGCCTGCTGCGCTCTCTGCTGGAGCCTCTGATATGAGTGGTTGGTTATTACTGGGACTACCTGGTTATGCCTATGCTGCTGGAATTGAAGCATTTTGGTTGGCTGGTGGGCTTTTGCTGGGGACATGGGCAAACTGGCTTATTACGGCGAAACGGTTACGGACCTACAGTATTACGACTGACTCATTGACATTACCTGAGTTTTTATCACGTCGATTTAATGATAAATCGAAGCTGATTCAAACGATCTCTGCTTTTTTCATTCTGTTATTTTTCCTTTTCTATACCAGTTCTGGTTTAGTCGCAGGCGGTAAATTGTTTGAAACAGTCTTTGGGCTTGATTACACCACGGCTGTCATTATTGGTACGATTTGTGTGGTGTCCTATACCTTGTTTGGTGGATTTCTCGCGGTCTCTTGGACAGATTTAGTGCAAGGGTTATTAATGTCGGCGGCCTTGTTGATTGTGCCAATTACCGCCATGAATGGCGGATTTAGCCAGCTAGACTCCGATTTAAGCGACATAAATCCACAATTGCTCACATTATGGAATGATGTGAAAGGTCAACCTTTATCTATTATCGCTATTTTATCGTTAGTTGGTTGGGGTTTTGGTTACTTTGGTCAGCCGCATATCTTAGCGCGTTTTAAAGCGGCTCGATCCAATAAAGATCTCACCACTGCGCGTTGGATTGCGGTGATCTGGACGGCGCTTTCAATGTGTGGGGCTATGTTAGTGGGGTTAGTCGGATTAGTCTATGTGACCAACAGCGGTACAATGCAGCTAGATGATGGTGAAAAAATCTTTATGTTGTTGGTTAATGCTATTTTCCATCCGGTGATAGCGGGTATTTTGCTGGCGGCAATTTTAGCTGCGATCATGAGTACCGCTGATTCTCAATTATTGGTCTCTTCCTCGGCTTTGGCTGAAGACTTTTATAAACAGGTATTCAAGCAAGAGGCGAGTTCAGAAGACGTAGTACGCGTTGGCCGTTTAGCGGTTATTTTGATATCAATTGTGGCATTAATACTGGCGATGACGCCAGATAGTTCGGTACTTGGCTTAGTTTCTTATGCATGGGCTGGATTCGGAGCGGCTTTTGGCCCGGTGTTAGTTCTTAGCCTTTATTGGTCGAGAATGAACCGTAATGGCGCGTTGGCGGGAATTTTAGTCGGCGGCCTGACCATCGTGATTTGGAAGCAATTGGCAGGAGGATGGTTTGATGTCTACGAAATTTTACCCGGCATTATTTTTTCTACTGCAGCGATTGTGCTAGTGAGTTTTTTGACTGGTGAACCAGAAGAAACAGTAAAAGCACAACATGTTAGTTTTAAGAAGCAATTGGTTGAGTTAAATTAAGCCTATCATCGAGTCTCATGTCTTAATACCTCATACGATACGATGAGGTATTTTTTTGATTTTCATCACAAATATGTCATTGAGAACCGTATTGATGGAACCAAATGGGCAATATTGCGTCAATTGTCAATAACCTGAATAAGGAGAATAGAATTATGCCCGAAGCTTATTGCAACTGTTGTCACAAAATTACCCCGCACAAAGTTGTAATGAGGCGCTGTCAAACTTCTCCTTGCTCTAGTTGGCAAATTATCCTGCAATTCATGTCACTAGTCATGCATGGTGAGCATTACCATAAGATGAAAAAACAAGCCATTTGCCGACTATGCAATCAACCCTCTTCATTACCATCCACCAACTTTTCGCGTGCTAAAGTCAGCTAAGATATTGATGAAATCAATGGCTCTTGCTATGTCGAGGGCCTTTTCTTTTATTGGCAGTCCTGCATTACATTAATTTCATTTATATTTGATGGCAGTCACTATATTGGGAACTGAAACAGAGTTTTTTAATATTTTTCCCGTTAGTCTGCTAGCAGAATTATTCTAATTAAAGTAGGAGCTTACTCATGAAAATGAGTCTTAAAAGAAAAATGGTTTTTTCTGTTATTATTGCTATTGCGGTTACGGCAATGGCTTTAGTTATTGCAGGGTATCAAACATTTAAAAAAGACAGTTGGCGATCGATAGAGAGTGAAAGCCGAAATATCTTAGTTTCTTATTCAAAAGGTATTGGCGACTGGTTTCTCTCCAAGCAGGTTTCACTACAAGGTTTACGTGAAGAAATAGAGGTTAACCCTCAGCTTGATATTGTGGCTCATCTTAGACAGACGCTGCGTTCTGGTGACTTTAGCTTGAGTTTTTATGGTAATGAACAAGGAGAGATGTTTCGTCAAGATCCATCATTAAATCGAGCAGGTTATGATCCTAGAACTCGAGGTTGGTATAAAGAAGCCAAAGCAGCGCAAACGCCGATTACCACATCTCCTTATATTAGTGCAACGATGAATACTTTAGTGGTGACGTTAGCAGAGCCAGTGAATTACCGTGGACAATTTATTGGAGTGGCCGCCTCTGATCTTGTTTTAGAAAAATTGATTGCAGATATTTTAGCGATTGATGTCCCAGGTAAAGGATATGCCGTGCTAGTTAATCAGGAGGGAAAAATTGTTGCACACCCAAACCAAAAACTGATTTTAAAATCAACTGAAGAAATCGCGCCACAATTGACGATTCGTGCGTTACAAAATGCAGCAGCACAGCATTCTTTACTGAATTTTTCAGTGGATAGTAAAAGTAATGTATTAATGGCACAAACTATCGACAATACGGATTGGATGTTGGTAATGGTTATGGATAAAACGATTCTTGAGCAACCGTTAAAACAGATGTTATTTACACAATTATCTATCGGTTTCGTAATTCTCGTGCTCATGGCTTTACTTACCTCTTGGTTCGTGGCTCGCCAGTTGAATGCGTTAAGTCAAATTGCTACAGCGTTGGGAGATATTGCAGAAGGAGATGGAGACTTAACTCGTCGTTTGCCCGTAAAAAGTCAAGATGAAGTAGGGCTATTGGCTGACAAATTTAATAAGTTTGTCGATAGGTTACACGTGATGGTGAAAAATGTCCGTGATGTAACGGAAGCGCTCACCCAAGGAGCTAATCATGCTGCTAGTGCTGCAGCACAAAGAAGCGAGCGCATTCGTACTCAGCAAGATGAAATTACGATGGTAGCGACAGCGGTGACCGAAATGGCTTCCGCTACCGCTGAAATTGCGGGTAATGCAGAAAATACGGCTAAAAATGCTAACCAGTCTGTTGAGTTAGGGGCACAAGGTTATCAACAGATGCAGCAGAGTAAGCAATCTATTGACCAGTTAGCTAAAGAGCTAAATAACGCTGTTGCCATTATCGGCGAGTTGGAAGTTCATGCACATGATATCTCAACGATTCTTTCGACCATTCGGGCCATTGCAGAACAAACTAACCTATTGGCACTTAATGCCGCTATTGAAGCAGCTAGAGCCGGAGAGCAAGGTCGTGGTTTTGCTGTTGTTGCGGATGAAGTTCGAGTTTTGTCTCAGCGGACGCACTCTTCCACTGAAGAGATTCAGACGAAAATTACTGGGTTACAAAAAGTGACCAGTAATGCCGTTTCAGTCATGACAGAGAGTCATAAATTGGTTGAAACCAGTGTAGAGGATGTTAATCATACGGGAGAAAGCTTGCATGCGATTAGTGAAGCCATTCAGTTGATCAGTGATATGGCCACTCAAATTGCTTCAGCAGCAGAAGAACAATCACTCGTTACCTCGGATATTAATAGTAATACGGAGTCTGTCCGTGAAGTGAGTGATCAGCTTGCTGGTGATGCTATCGATGCCGTTCAACAGGCTAAAGCATTACACGCTTTAGCCAATGAGCTAGAAAAAGAGATCGCCCGTTTTAAATTGTAGCACTACCTATCATCGCGATATGACGATTATTGCTAGCCCTGACCAAGTTTGATCAGGGCTGTTTTTTTATAGACGAAATTTTCAAATAGACTGTTTCAGAGTTCCCCTTTGCAAAAACGCAACAAAGTATTACCATAATCAGCGAAGAATGAGCTCGGTTTTCATTCTTTATACTGAATACGTAATTTATTTATACAATTCTCAGGGCGGGGTGGAATTCCCCACCGGTGGTATACCCGATTGGGTGAGCCCACGAGCGCTCGATTCGTCGAGGTCAGCAGATCTGGTGAGACGCCAGAGCCGACGGTTATAGTCCGGATGAGAGAGAATGGCAATTATACCTACCAGTATGAAATAACTGCAGCGCGGTGGTGTTTATGCGATGGCGTAAATTCGCAGCTGAGAGCCGTGGTTATTTTCGTGAATTGGGTATACATCAGACATCGTGCAGGTGCATTTTTTGCCTCTTGTGTTTGATGCTTTCCGCTTACCTCATAACCGCCCTGATTCTGGTCATTATTAGGAGTAAACCATGAATCAGTTATCTTTACTTGCCGAATTTGGCGACCCTATTACTCGAGTCGAGCGCGCACTACAAGCCTTACGAGAAGGGCGAGGTGTTTTATTATTGGATGATGAAGATCGTGAAAATGAAGGGGACATCATTTATCCTGCCGAAACATTAACTGCAGAGCAAATGGCGCTGATGATCCGAGAATGCAGTGGCATCGTCTGTTTATGCTTGACCGATGAACAAGCGAATAAACTGGATCTCCCTCCTATGGTGCAACACAATAATAGCCAAAATCAAACGGCTTTTACCGTCTCAATTGAAGCGAAGAGTGGGGTAACAACGGGAGTGTCAGCCAAAGATCGAGTGACCACGATAAAAACTGCGATTAACCCTAATGCAAAACCAGAAGATCTTGCTCGTCCTGGGCATGTATTTCCTTTGCGGGCTCGTAAAGGTGGCATTATGACGCGTCGAGGTCATACTGAAGGGACGGTTGATTTAATGCAAATGGCGGGTTTGCTTCCTTCCGGTGTATTGTGTGAACTGACTAACCCAGATGGGACTATGGCGAAAACACCAGAAATTATTGCCTTTGGCCGCTTGCATAATATGCCAGTTCTGACCATTGAAGATATGGTGCAGTATCGTCTTGCTTATGAACAAAAGCTGGCTTGATCAACGCATTGAGTTACTGTTTTATACTCTTTTGATTTGACGTAAAAGGTATGAAAGTGTGATAACGCTCTTCATACCTTTCGCTTCATGTTAGAATTTGCCCTATTCTAGCGTGTTCTTACTCTACTTTATCGATTTGGGCTCAATCATGTCATTTGCACAACTTGGACTTAGCGAGGCTCTGATTCAATCAGTGGCTGAACTGGGTTATCACACACCAACCCCCATTCAACGTAAAGCCATTCCGGTTATTTTACAAGGACAAGATCTGATTGCGGCCGCCCAAACGGGTACCGGAAAAACCGCCAGCTTTGTCTTGCCGATTTTACATCAATTGCAAAATGGAAATATCCAACGGAAAAAGCGGATTCGAGCGTTGATTTTAGTCCCTACCCGGGAGCTTGCGATTCAGGTAGCGAAAAATACAGAGCAATATGCTCAGCATACTCGATTAACGACGTTGGCAATGTACGGTGGGGTAGATGAACAGACACAAAAGCAGCAGTTGATCGATGGCATTGATGTTTTAGTTGCCACGCCAGGGCGTTTGTTGGATATGTATGGTCAACGTGCTGTTCATTTTGATGAAGTTGAGATGGTGGTATTGGATGAAGCTGATCGGATGCTCGATATGGGGTTTATTGAGCCGATTAATAAAATCATTGATCGTCTTCCAAGACAGGCTCAATTTTTGCTCTTTTCTGCCACTTTATCGAACAAGGTTCGAGATTTAGCGAAGACTGCCGTCACCGACCCTTACGAGATTACGATTGCAGCCAACCAAGCCTCTAAAACGAATATTGATCAATGGCTTATTACGGTGGATAAAGATAAAAAATCCGCCCTATTAAGTCACTTAATCAAAGAAAATCATTGGGAGCAGGCGCTGATTTTTATCGAAACTAAACACGGGGCAGCAAAATTAGTCGCTCAGTTAGAAAAGCGAGGTATTTATGCGGAAGCTTTTCATAGTGGCCGTAGTCAAGCGATCCGCGTC
>NZ_NBUS01000040.1:175179-179362 GCF_002749895.1 Vibrio fujianensis
AACTTCTAGAAGATTTCAAAGCCGGTAAAATCAAATACTTGGTAGCAACTGGAGTCGGGGCTCGTGGTATCGATATTCAAGCGTTGGCACGAGTCGTCAATTATGATTTGCCATTTCCTGCTGATGAGTATGTGCACCGTATTGGACGTACAGGACGAGCGGGCGAGAAAGGTGAAGCGATTTCTTTTGTCTCGAAAGATAATTTTAAAAATCTTTGCATGATTGAAAGCCGATTAGGTCACTTAATTGAGCGTAGAGTGGTTGAGGGGTTTGAGCCGAAAAAGCCAGTGCCGATCTCTATTCTTAACTATGTACCAAAACACAAACGCATCCAATAACCAATGAGGCTGATGGATTCATGCTGTCAGCCTCATTCTTATCAATCAGTGGAAGCTGCTTTATTCTGGTACGGTCATATTTAAATTATCCCATTGTGTGCTGACAAAATCGATAAATTGCCGCACGAGTGGCGACTGATAGCTGCGCGATAAATACACCGCCCACAATGCGCTGGTCGCTAAATGGTAGTCGGGTAATATCTGGATGAGGGCGCGATCTTTTAAGTAGCGATTGGCTAAATCACAAGGGAGTAGAGCAACACCTTTACCATGTAATGTTGCCCGGCAGATTAGGCTCATATCGTTCGCTCGAATCGTACCATTGACATTGACACTGTAGGTTTGGTTATCACGAATAAATTCCCATTTATGATGTGAAAGATGGACAAAACAGTTGTGCTTAGCTAGATCACTTGGCTGCGTAATCGGTTGATGTTGAGCAAGATAAGTCGGTGCAGCACAAGCGACCGTATCGACTTGAAAAAGACGTCGAGCAATTAATTGTTCGTCGGGTTGGGGAGTAAAACGCAGTGCAATATCTACCCGTTCATCAACCAGTTGAGCTAAGCGATCGGAAGCAAGAATATCAATCGTTACTTGTGGGTTCTGGTCAGTAAACGCTTCTACCGCATCAAGCAGGAGATAACGTGCCAAACCAATCGGTACCGAAATTCGAATGCGTCCAGACAGTGACTGCGATTGCTCTAGCGCTCGCATTTCTAATTCTGCTGTTTGATGGAGGATTTTTTCACACTGTCTTAGCGCTTCTTCCCCAGATGCTGTTAGGCTCACTTTGCGTGTGGTTCGATGCAACAAACGCTGTTTTAACCAATCTTCAATTTCTTGGACATGGCGTGAGACTTGTAAGCGACTTAAGTTAAGGTTTTCTGCCGCTTGAGTGAAACTGCCAATGTTGGCGACTTCTACAAAGCTGCGCATCGCGGTTAATTTATCCATGGTCATCTCTTATTAGTATCTTATCTAGATACAATCTACATCCTTTCTGACCATTTATCACTCGTTCAGGGGCGACTACACTAGCATCTGTTGATAAATTAAACATTAGGGTGTTAAAGAATGAAAGTTGCTATTGTTGGAGCTTCGGGTTGGATCGGTAGCCATTTAGTGCAAGAAGCCCTGTCTCGTCGGCATGATGTGGTCGCTATGGTGCGTGATCCCGCTAAAATGACCGATGCGAATGTCGAAGTACGTCAGTTTGACCTGCACAATCAAACTAATTTTGCGCAATTATTTGCCGGTATTGATGTCGTCATGGTGTCGATTGGCGGTCGAGCAAACGGGGAACATGGTATTGTGGCTAAGACGGCAGAGCTATTATTAAGCCAATTACCTCAAGTAGGCGTCAAGCGTTTACTTTGGGTTGGGGGAGCCGGTTCGTTAGAAGTTTCACCGGGGGTTGCACTGGTCTCTTTACCGGACTTTCCAAGCGAATATAAACCAGAAGCACTGGCACAAGGTGAAGCCTTGGCCATTTTTAGAAGTAGCGATAGTCTACTGAATTGGACTTTTGTTAGCCCAGCGGCTGAGATTTTCCCTGGTGAGAAGCAAGGAGCTTATCGAATCGGTGGTGATCAGCTACTTGCCGACCAAGATGGGCATAGTCGGATTTCGGTCAGTGATTATGCAGTGGCAATGCTGGATATGTTAGAAACGGCGTCTTTTGCGCAGCAGCGAGTCGGAGTTGCCTACTAACGGATCGTTATCAACGCTGATATTTATCCCCTTCCTACTTGAATCTGCAGGGGTGTTGGCTACGTTCTTCACCCCAATCATATAGCCTATCTATGCTGATGGGGATTATGAAAGCCAGCCTACGGCTGTTCAAATTTGTTCCAGACAAATTTGTCACTCACTTGCCGCCTACCTGCAACGCCAAGTTGTTTAGGTATAGATTGAGTCTCCATACAATCCCATACATTAGTCATCGAGTCCAGAGTAATAAAACGCTGTATAATTGCATTCTATGTCTATTTGTTCTGGTGGGTGATTTATCCTACCACTGGCGCAGTGTGAGTTATATTATGTTGACTAATATCCAAAATGATCTGCCGGCATGGGCGGAAAAAATTTATCCAGAGAGTAAAGGCTGGTCTCGTATACGTAAAAACTGGCGTTTTCGTTTATGGACATTGTTGTACCCCCAAGCTGTGCGGCGGATGTTATCAATGTTTGAGCAGCCTATTCTCGCTAAGGTGCTGAATGACAATCCACAGCTATTAGAAAAACCACTAAAGCCCTACCTCTGTGTTGATTTATCGCTAATGCAAAGGGTGGAGCTCCTTGAGCAGCATTTTTTATTTGTAGCTGAGCGTTTTGGTGAGCATTGTACGGAGATCATGTCCGCCCAAGGTGTGAGCTTATTATGTATCGAAGATAAAAATGGTGAAACCTATGATATTCGTTTAAACCGAGGAGCCAGCCGTGAGGGGGCAATGGGTTTAAGCTTAGTGAATCAAGCGGAGACTATTATTTATTCGATCAGCTTTCATTTTTCTGATCACGGTAAAACGATGTATATCGGAGCCTTGCAAGGCCCAAGTGATAAGATTGAAAACCGTCAGCAAATTATTAAAGATTTAACCCGTACAGTACATGGTTTACGGACGAAAGCATTAATGGTTGAGTTAGCGTTATTAGTGTCTCGTCAGTTGGGTGTTGAGCGCTGTTATGCAATTGCTAATCGTGGCCATATTTATCAAGCATTGCGTTATATTGGCTCTAAGCGTAATAAAGTTAGTTTTGATTATGATGAGCTATGGACAGAATATGAGGCGGAAAAAATCAATCGCTATTTATATTGCATTCCTATGTTACCGGCTCGCAAAGAGATTGAGAGTTTAAACCGTAATAAGCGTCGTTTGTATACCAAACGTTATCAATGGTTAGATGAGTTAGAGCTAGCGATTGGTGATCGACTTAAGCAATTGAGCGGTTAATTATCCAAGTTGTAAAACGATATCCCTTCATAATGTCACGTCGGTAGGAGATAAAGGGCTGCTCAGCCCTTTATTTAATCTATACACTTGCCGCCTACCTGCAACGCCAAGTTGTTTAGGTATATGGTTTAATGAAAAGTCTCAAGATAGATCTTTTCCACCTTATTTCTTGCCCACTCTGTACGCCGTAAAAATTTCAAGGAAGATTTGATTGACGGATCGCTTTTAAAACAGTTGAGATTAATGTGTTGCGCTAATCCTTGCCAGCCATAATGTTCTACCAATCGAGTGAGAATTTTTTCTAAGGTTAAGCCGTGTAAAGGGTTATGTGGCTGCACATGGGGATTGTTTATTGGCATAAAATTGGCGTCAGTAATGATTGAGCTAGTAAGTATAGCGCGCTTAGTTAGAAATGTGCAGTAGGGCCGTTCTTGAAGTAATTGAACATACGCGATGGTGAGATGCTGGATTGGCTGGTTGGTATGCGCTAGGGTTTGTTGACCTTGCGAGCGGATTTTTGCTCGCTATCTTGAGTTATGCTCAGTAGGATAATGGTTTGGTTAATATCAATGTGAACTAGACATGACTCGTACCCGAATTCTAATTTCTGAATCAACCAATCCTTGGTTTAACTTAGCGGTTGAAGATACGATTTTCCGCTCGATGCCCGCTGATCAACGTATTCTGTTTTTGTGGCGCAATGCTGATACGGTCGTCATTGGTCGTGCGCAAAACCCTTGGCGAGAATGTCGAATCGAACGAATGGAGCAAGATAACGTCAAACTGGCCCGTCGACAGACAGGAGGCGGGGCTGTATTCCACGATTTGGGGAATACTAACTTTACTTTTATGGCGGGTAAGCCTGAATATGATAAACAGATATCAACA
>NZ_NBUS01000040.1:179372-181553 GCF_002749895.1 Vibrio fujianensis
AAATTGTGTTAACTGGGCTCAGTAAGCTTGGCATTGCGGGAGTGGCTAATGGTCGAAATGATTTAGTGCTGGAAGATGAACAAGGCCTACGCAAGTTTTCAGGTTCGGCTTACCGAGAAACTGTGGATCGCGGTTTTCACCACGGTACTTTATTACTCAGTGCGGATATGAGCCGGTTGGCTGATTACCTCAACCCAGATCCGAAAAAGCTGCAAGCAAAAGGGATCACGTCGGTAAAATCTCGAGTCATTAACCTTAATACTGTCAAGGCAGATATTCATCATCAGCAAGTATGTGAAGCTATCATGCAAGCTTATCTTGAGCATTACCAACAAATGGTGACACCAGAATGGATTTCTCCAGAGCATTTTGCTGACTTGCCGGATTTTGAGGAAAAATTTGCTAAACAGCGTAGTTGGCAGTGGAACTTTGGGCAGACTCCGCCTTTTACGCATCGTATGGATGAACGTTTTTCTTGGGGCGGTGTTGATGTGTATTTAACGGTTGAACAAGGAACAATCCAATACGCGACACTATTTAGTGATATGTTAGAGCCTTATCCAATGGAGAAAATAGCACAACAATTGAAGGGGGTGACTTATAACAAACAGGCAATCACTCAGAGCCTAGCACCACTATGTGAAAAAATGCCTCAATTCGCGTTAGAATTACAGGCATTTTCTCAATGGTTTATTCAGCAGATAGATTAATGTTGTTATTAACCGAACTGTAAGTCTGAGTTCAAGCTCGCGAAGTTTATTTGCGTTTGTGTCGGCGGCGCTGCTTTTCTTTGAGTTGATACCGAAAACGGGCCAGATGAAAAGTGCGACGAGGAATGGAAGAGCTATCCGGCTGTTTTTCATGCTGCCGACTTTGTTGATTATCATCGACAAAAAAAGAGGCCACACTGGCGGTAAGTAAACCAAAAAGAGTGATTCCGGTTAACATTAAAAAAACAGCGACCCCTCGGCCAAAGGAGGTCACCGGATACATATCACCATATCCAACGGTAGTAATGGTGGTCATTGCCCACCATAGTGCATCACCGTAACTTTCTATCGGGCTTGAGCTGCCTCTTTCGACCAAATAAACAAAAGCAGAACTTAAGATGACCGTTAGTAAACTGGTTAAACCAATAAAGCTAAACGTTTTTTGACGTAATACGGCTTTGGTTTGACGCCATGTCTTAGGCAAAATAAAAAGGATACGTAAAAAGCGTAATGGTCTAAGAAAAGGCATAGCAACAATCAAGACATCTTGCCAATGTTGAATCAAATAGCTCCAGCGGTGGGTGCTTAGTAATACTTTGATGCCCAGCTCCGTGGCAAAAATGCCCCACACTAGCCAGATCAATTGGTTAATAAAGTGACGTTCTTGTTCATCCAATTGAGCAAGATCTGGGACTAAAGCTAAGAGGACATAAATCAATGAAAGGATGAGCATAGGTACTTCGGTTTTATGCTCAAAGGCGTTCAGTAATTGACTTCGTTGTTGATGGTTCATATGACAATTTGATCATGTTAGAAAAGGGGCTGCCGATCACTATACCCTGCTCGTATATGATCCGCCATGGTAGCGATAACCATCTGCAATCGATATCTAATCATCGCCTGAAAGTCTTGACTGGCTTATCTCGAGGTTTAATTGTTGCATGCTAATCACATCGATAGTTTTTGGGTTCGAAACTGCTCAGGCTATCACTATTGATATTAAATCAATCAGGAAAAAGAGACTTAAAATGGACTCTCTTTATTTAACTCATTGCAAATTTCAATAATAGCAAGGGATAGCCCGGAGCGAATCACTTGTTGTTGTCGCTGGAGGTGTAAATGATAAAATTCTAGGTCGATGTCCTCATCAGGCTCCGGGGGATTGAGCTGCAATAGGCCCATGTTTTGTACAAGATGAAGTGCTTCAATTGCAGCAAGGATTTTGCTATCCGTAAAAAGATACTCAGCTCCATCACTATTGAGTTGATTGCGCAATTTAATGATGGTTTCAATATCGTGATAAACATCATCAGCAATAACCCCTAAACCATACAATAATTTTAAACGAACGGACAAATTGCCTAGCGGGCCGGTATCGTCTAGTAGTGGCCCAACGACCGATTGGACGGCAAAATTATCTTTGCGAAAAATACGTTGTATCAGTGTATCAATGGCTTGAGCTAACACCTCG
>NZ_NBUS01000040.1:181563-183797 GCF_002749895.1 Vibrio fujianensis
CAGTGGTGATAAAAAAACCGCGTACAGAAGGGGCCTCGTTTAGTCGTTCTAAGATATCGATTTCGTTAATTTTTTCTGCCATATACTGATCTAATTTAAGTTGATGATGGGAAGAGCATGCTCTTCCCATCGAAGTGTCATATTAAAGCTGATGATAAATCGCTTCGATTTGTTGTACTTCGACACTGTTTGCATCTAAGCCGGAATAATGCGCTAGCGTTTGAGCAATACCTTGTTTCCGTAGCGAGTTTTGCAGTTCAACCGCTTGTGGATCACTGATATTGGTATATTTCAGCGCGGCAGCAATCCCTTTGAGTAAGTTTTTATTTTCTAAGCCGTATTCTATTGTACCGAGTAATGGTTTGATCAATCTATCATTTACACCTAATTTTCGTAGAGGTTGCCTGCCAACGCGATCCACTTCATCGACTAAATAGGGGTTAGCAAAGCGAGACAAGATCTTTTCAATGTAGGCGTAGTGCAGTTTTCGATCAAAACCATATCGACGAATTAACACTTCGCCACTTTCTTGCATTGCTTGTTTAACTTCAGCATGAATAAGTGGATCTTGGATTGCCTGTCGGATCGTTTGGTGTCCTTTCAAGCAGCCTAAATAAGCGGTGATACAGTGTCCGGTATTGAGGGTAAAGAGTTTACGCTCAACGAAAGCCATCAGATTATCTGTTTTTTCCATGCCGTTAATTGAAGGAATGTCTCCTTTAAATTGTTGTTCATCGACAATCCATTCACTGAAGCTTTCCACGGTCACTTCAAGTGGATCATCGTTTGCCGCTTCCGTAGGCGGGACGATTCTATCGACCGCTGAATCAACAAAACCGACCCATTGTTCTGCTTTTACTTGTGACTCAGAACTTAAATACTTAAAAATTTCACTTTTTAAGTGACTGGTTCCGCGAACCATGTTTTCACAAGCAATGATATTGAGTGGCTGTTCATTGCCGCTAGCAAAGCGCGCTTCAAGTCCCTTAGCTATCGTTTTGGCGATAATATCCAACACAGTGGGGCCAACGGCTGTTGTCACTAAATCGGTATTCATGATGCGTTCAATGACATCATCACTGGCTGAATTTACTGCGGTAACATGGTTGACCGTTTCTATCCGGCATTCACTACCGACGACTTTAACCTGATACTGTTGCTGGTGACTGAGTTGATCGACTAAAGGTTCATTTACATCGGCAAAGGTGACTTGAATATCAGCATCTGCCAGAAGTTTGCCGATAAAACCACGGCCAATATTACCCGCACCAAAATGTACTGCATTTTTCATAATTGATTACCTATTAAAAAGTGACTAACGAGATTAGGGTGAGGTCAGCGTGGTAAATAAGGGGGAGCTGACCTCGTTTTGCCTCAGGAGCAAAGCTATTATGCAGCTTGGGTTTTCGATAAAATGGCCAAGATGTCTTTAATGTCTTTAGTTGAGGTTAATGTCTTGATGGCCTCTGGCTCATCAAGGGCGTTAGTAATGGCAGTAATCACTTGAATATGCTCATCATTTTTTGCAGCAATCCCGATCACGAGTTTAGCAATATCTTCTTTTTCGTCAGTAAATTGAACCCCTGATGGATATTGGCAAATAACAATACCGGTTTTAATGACACGATCTTTAGCTTCTATCGTTCCATGAGGCACTGCGATTGATTCACCTAAGTAGGTTGGAACTAATTTTTCTCGCTCAAACATGGCATCCACATATTCAGGTTCAACATAACCTAGTTCAACCAGTTGATTACCCGCAAAGCGTATCGCTTCTTCTTTATTGCGGGCCGTTAAACCAAGATGAATATTTTTTTCTTGTAGGCTAAAAATGGAAGGTTGTTGGGGCTCAAAATAGTCATCATTGGCAGCGACAACAGACATTTTAATTAAATGCCCATCGTTCGCCGCTTGTGGATATTTCACGGCCAGTAATTGCGTCACCAATTGATTATACATTTGGTTGTCGAGAAAATTATTGAGTGAAAGATGTTGCGCATTCGGAGCATGTTTACGTGCTCGGTCGGTTAAGTCTTTATGGGTAATTACAATATCGACATCTTTCGGTAAATTATTGATAGCAAGGTTGGTTACGTTGATGTTTAGGCCTGCATCTTGTATTTTCTTACGTAGTAAACTGGCACCCATGGCACTAGACCCCATCCCAGCATCACAAGCCACAATGATGTTTTTGACTTGACTAAGGTTAATGTCACGATCGCTACTTGAAGATG
>NZ_NBUS01000040.1:183807-187501 GCF_002749895.1 Vibrio fujianensis
TGGCTGCCCTTTGGCGGTAGATTTCAATTCTTGCATTTGAGCGGTCGCTTTCTCTAGCGCTTCTTCATTATCTTCCTCATCGGTAGAGTGTTGTGCTTTCATTAAAATTGCAGCAACGGTGAAAGAAACACCAGCCGCCGCGAAAATGGAGCAAAGAACGCCCAGCATCGAGGCTTTGTTGGTCATGAGTAATACAGCAAAAATAGACCCCGGAGAGGCAGGGGAAACAATGCCAGCATTGAATAAAGTTAAAGTAAATACTCCAGTCATACCGCCTGCAATAGCGGCGAGGATGAGGCGCGGATTCATTAAAATGTAGGGAAAATAAATTTCATGGATGCCGCCAAAGAAATGAATAATAGTTGCGCCGCCAGCCGTTTGACGAGCTGTTCCTTTTCCAAAAAACATATAGGCCAGTAAGATTCCTAAACCAGGCCCTGGGTTGGCTTCAATTAGGAAGAAAATTGACTGGCCCATTTCATTGGCTTGTTGAATGCCGAGAGGAGAGAAAATACCGTGGTTAATCGCATTGTTGAGGAAAAGAATTTTTGCAGGTTCAACAAAAATAGAAGTTAAAGGTAGAAGATGAGCCGCGACTAAAAAGTTGACGCCAGCAGCAAGAAGCTCTGAAAGTATTTTTACGAAAGGCCCGATAAGGTAGAAGGCGATGATGGCGCATATCATACCAATAATGCCAGCGGAGAAGTTATTAACCAACATCTCAAAACCGCTTTTTATTTTACCTTCAACCCGTTGGTCGAAATATTTAATAGCCCAGCCACCCATAGGGCCAACGATCATTGCACCCATAAACATAGGGATATCGGTTCCGACAATAACCCCCATGGTAGTAATAGCACCAACAACCGCTCCTCGTTCACCACCGACCAGTTTGCCGCCGGTATAGCCGATCAGCAACGGAAGTAAATAGGTGATCATTGGGCCAACTAAAGAGGCTAGTGTCTCATTGGGTAACCAGCCGGTTGGAATGAAAAGTGCGGTAATAAAGCCCCAAGCGATGAATGCGCCAATATTGGGCATAACCATGTTTGATAAGAAACGACCAAAATTTTGTATCTTGATCTTAGCATCTGGTGATAACATATCTGTTCCCCGTTCGATGTTCTATAGAAATGATGTGGTAACGGTTCGTCTAAAAACCGTTGGTTGCTTAGTACACAATCAATTTATCACACAATTTTACTTTAGAGCTGACAACGGGTTTTTTGTGATCTCATCCTAGATAAAATTCTTTCTCTTATTATTTTTATGTATCTTATGTCACATTTCTGTATTGTAATTTAATTACATTTATTATGTTTTTTATTTGTCAATTAATTTTAAATGATTTACATCTCATTCTAACAATAACTCTCTTGGGTAGTAATGATACTTAGATCACGTTTTGTGTCTTTTGTTCTTATTTTATTCGGTTAAATGTGATTTCGATCGATAGTTTTGTTTGGTTTTATTGCGAAAAAGAAATTAAGGGGAAATTAACGGTGGGTTTTGTAATAAAAATACGATTAAACGTGGCGGGAGCGATCGGCAAAGTATGATTTAATTGACTGTTATGTGTGGCTTTGTTCTGAATCAGTGAAGCAAAACATTTAGTCGAAATTCGTTACCTGTTAGAATGCCCTCCATTCGTTTTAACATGCGTAATTCTATGAAAGAACAGGTCATCGTTTCTGTTTCCTCTATCCATGGAACCCGGCATTTTCATATTGGAAAATGGTATCGGCATCTATTAAAAGGCTTTGGCTATGTATTGTTTTCCGGAGTCATTACCATCGGTGGGGTGATTTATTATTTATCTAATGAAGTGGATTTTGCGAAACTTAAGCAGCAAGAATTAGAAAATCAATCTTCGTCATTGCTTGGTGAATTGTCGGCACTGAAGGATCTTAAGGATAACTTAGAAAGTGATCTGAATGAGCGAGAAGAAAAAATACAGATTGTTTCTGATCGGCTCGGCGATCTGGAAAAAGTATTAGGTGTGGGAGAAAGCCATGCTGAATTAGAGTCTCGACTCGATACTGCTGCCATTACCTCTTCAGTTAGAATGGTGATGTTGAGCCAAATTCCAAGTGGTTCTCCTGTTCAGGACGCGCGTATTTCGTCAGGATATGGTAAACGTACTCATCCTATTACGGGAGAAGTGAAGTTTCATCGTGGACAAGATTTTGCGGTCAACATAGGCACACCGATTTATGCTCCTGCGGATGGTGTTGTTGAAGTGACTCGAGCGAGTAATCAAGGGTCTGGTAATTTTTTGCGTTTACAACATTCTTATGGTTTCTCGAGTTCTTACTCTCACATGCAAAAGTTCGCGGTAAAAAGTGGTGATTTTGTACAGAAAGGCGATTTAATTGGTTATTCCGGTAACACTGGCCTTTCTTCTGGCCCTCATTTGCACTATGAAATTCGATTTGTGGGTCGACCGTTGGATCCTCGGCCGTTTGTGGATTGGGGAGTCAATGATTTTGATAGTTTATTTAGTAAAGTAAGAGGTATTCGATGGGAATCTTTAGTAAACAAAGTCGAGCTAAGAGTCAGCGCTCAGTTACAACTCTCATCGCAAAAGGCTGTACAGTTAGTGGACAACTCAGGTTAGAAAGCAATATGCAAGTAGATGGTTTGATCGATGGGCAACTTCATGTCGAAAAAACCTTGGTGATCAGTGAAAGCGGTATCGTGAGTGGTGAAATTTTTGCACAGCATGTGATTGTGAACGGACAGTTTGAAGGAACCTGTCATGCAGATAAAATCGAAATTCTGACAAAAGGGCAGGTGAAAGGCTCGCTTTACAGTGATGATCTCAGTATTGAACAAGGTGGACGTTTTAATGGCGTCACTTATCCAGCTGCTGAGGAAAATGTGGCGCAGCTTGCCGAGATCACTGAGTTAAAAGAAGTGAAAGAATCGAAAAATATTGCCAAAGGCTAGAAGCATCTGAAACTAAAAAGGAACGGGCGTTTCGAAAACCATTCTTTTTTTGTGGTAAGGGTGAACAAAACTTAGTTTTTGAGCGTGTAAGCAAAGTCGAGCGCCTTTTTCTCCATAAAGATCGTCACCCACTATCGGCATCGCTAACCCATCATGATGTGCGCAATGGACGCGCAGCTGGTGGGTGCGCCCCGTTAAAGGGTAGAGGTTGACCCGAGTTTGACCATTTTCGATGGCCACTTTTTCCCACCGCGTGTGCGCCGCTTTGCCCTGTTTTTCACAGACTTTCTGTCTTGGTCTATCTTCTAAATCAGCACATAAAGGAAGCGTAATATCGCCTTGTTGTTGTAAGAGTTCTCCGGCTAATAAAGCGACATACTGCTTTTCTACTTGGCGAGTAATAAACTGTTTTTGGAGCGATTTATTGGCCCGTCGAGTTAAAGCAAAGACTAAAAGCCCAGAAGTGGACATATCTAAACGATGGAGAACAAATGGCCCCTCAACATCGGGGAAGGTTTGCTCTAAACGTGTTTGTACTGAGTCTTTAATATTGACGCCCGGTACAGAGAGAAACTCTGCGGGTTTGTTAACAACAACAATCGCTTCATCTTGGTAAATGATCGTTATCTCTTTTCCTTCGGCGGGGTTCTGAAGTAGAGGATTATCGTCCATTGGCAGCCCTTTGAGCATATGGGTGAGAATCGGCTGACATTTACTTTGGCAGGCAGGATAAAACTGCCCATGC
>NZ_NBUS01000040.1:187511-188687 GCF_002749895.1 Vibrio fujianensis
GGCGAATTTCAGATTTAGGCGAACACCCCCACCAAAATTCAGCCATGGCAATTGGGGTTAAATGATGCTGGAACGCATACTGTAATAGTTTCGGGGCAGCACATTCACCGGCACCCGCTGGCGGAATAGGGGTCATTGCACCGGCAAAAATATCGTTTAAGTTTTTCTCTTCACCGGATTGGTTAAGGAATCGGTAGTGAGCAAAGAGTTTGTGCTGTAATTGCGCAGAGCGCTGTTTACGTTGTTGCTTGAGCGCTTCGATTGTTTGATCTAGTTGATGTAATTGGCTGCTGAGTTCGTTAATACGTTTTTGCCAATCGAGTTTCAGTTGTTTAAGTTGCCATTTCTCATACACACTTTGTTGAGCCAGTTGTGCCAATAAGGCTGGCCGTTGCTCCTCTGGCAAGGTTTCTACTTGTTTTCGTTGATGTTTTCTCTGGGCGCGATGGTTCGTCATCTGCTGCTGTTGTCGTACAATTGCATGTTTGGCGGTTTGCTGAGCCTCATCAAGCTTGTGGATTAATTGTTTGCGTAATATTGCTTCGGTTAATTCAATAATTTGACGATTCATATCAGAAATTTGTTCGGCTTCATGACAAAAAAAGCTTGAGTCAGTAAAACGATCAAACACCGGAGGGACAAAACCGGGTAGATGATCTTGCCCAGCGAGTTGACCGGAAAATGCTGATAAGTAACCCAATGTACCGAGCGGATGCCTTACTACCAGTACACCAAACATTTTCCCATGTGAATGCTGTGTTTGCTCATTCAGTCCAAAAGGGTGCGTCCAATGTGTTTGAGTCGTCAGGTGCAGTTGTAGCTCTTGGGCTGCAGTCACCGATAATGGGTGGGGGTCATAGCAAAATGGGTAAGTAAAACGCAAGGGAGGCGTGAGGGTAGCAATATCGTTTTTAAATGGGGTAAAACAGTCAGGATAAGTGGGCATAGTCGCGATCGGTTGTCTACATACCTAGCAATTTTACTGTGCTTAACAAGAAAAGTCAGTATTTCTCCCTCAGCATGTTGTATAAACGATGTGCTGAGGAAGAAAATGTAATGCTAGAGCATTGGCAGAACAGAAAGCAGCAATAGCCCTCCCATGATGCCGTTAAACCAGCGCAGGTAGCGAGAGTTATTCATCCAATAGCTGAGTTGCTTGCCTGCGGCAGCCCATAC
>NZ_NBUS01000040.1:188697-204873 GCF_002749895.1 Vibrio fujianensis
CTGACTGATGGGATATTGACCACGATAAACACCAGCGCAATCACCATAAGCTGTAACCAACTGGCACTTGGATTAAAGACACTAACCGCGGTAAGAGCCATCGACCAACCTTTTGGGTTAACCCACTGAAAAAGTACCGCACTTGAAAAGCTCATCGGTTGATAGTCTTGTTTGGCTTGTGTGGGGGAGCTAAAGGCAATTTTAAACGCTAAATAGATTAAATAACCACTACAGGCAATGTGTAATCCATGCTGCATCCATGGGTAGCGTTGAAATAAATCCGTTAGGCCAATACCCACCAGTAATACCATAATGCTAAAGCCTAAAGTGACACCAAGCATATGCGGGATCGTGCGGATAAAGCCGACATTTGCCCCTGAGGTCATCAACATAATATTGTTTGGCCCTGGGGAAAAGGTCGAAACAAAAGCAAAGGCGATCAACGGTCCCCACTGTGTGTAGTCCATACTCTCTTCTTTTTTCGGTCATAGAATAGGAAAAATAGTAATAGCATTGATGGACAATATTGTGTTTATATTTGTTATAAATGAATGAATCAAACAATAAAAATTAACTATGGACAGATTTGACGAAAGAATATTGCATGAGCTACAGGCAAACGGGCGAATTGCCAATGTTGAGCTGGCCGAACGGGTCGGGTTATCACCGTCCGCGACGCTCCGACGTGTGCAAGAGCTTGAACGTAAGCGGGTAATCAAAGGTTATCGAGCGGTATTAGATAAAACACAGCTAAATATCGGTTTTATTGCTTATGTGGCAATTGGATTAAATAGCCATACCAAGAAAGCTCAACTCAGTTTTGAAGAGCATGTTCAGTTTGCGAAAGAAGTTGTTGAATGCCATAACATCACGGGGATGAATGAATATTTATTACGCGTTGAGACTAAAGATCTGAGTGCTTATAAACGCTTTCATGCCGATGTATTAGGGGAATGTCTTACGGTAAAATCCATCAGTACCATGGTGGTGATGGATTCCCCGAAAGATGAGCGGCAATAAAGAGCGCTGGTTGTATATTGCTTTGGTGCCTTTTAGACTAAAAGATACAGTGCTTCGCGTAAGAGGTGGCTTCATTTGCCGTCCAGTCTCCTTTGGGCTTGAGTTGCATATCTTCACACCAAGCTTGGCTGCCGATTTCTGACTGTAATAGACAGTGTTTGGTAAAATCCAGCGCACCTTGAGCGCTCCATTCGCTTTTCGGTTTATCACGCATGTCTTGGCACCAAGAAGCGGTGCCCACTTCATTTTCACAGGCACTTAATGCCAATGTACTCAGTAAAATCAATACTTGTTTTTTCATTGCTCAGGATCCGCTACGAGTAGAAGTTGAAATCATAGCCGAAGTGAACCGTTGAGTGCTACTGATGTGCTGATTATTTTAGGGGCGGTTGCTTAGTTTACCTTGAATTAACCGAAACTCTGTTTTGGTGAAATAGCAAAAAATCCTCGTGACTACTGATAAAACTCTCAGTGATCATTCTCACTATTTGCTGAATTTTATATCGGCATTTACTGATCCAACTCACACTCTGCTTTCAATCTTAGTGCAATGCATAATTCTCACGTTAATATCACATCGAAACGTTTCGATGTGTATTTTTTCTACAATTTGTCCTCTGGTTTGGCAGCAAACTGAATGATAAAACTGCAAGCGTGAATAAATATAAGGCAGAACAATGAAAAAAAGTACCCTACTGAATGCTGAACTCTCTTACCTTGTGGCGACATTAGGCCATACGGATGAAGTCACGATTTGTGATGCTGGTTTACCGATTGATGGATCGGTGCAACGGATTGATTTAGCGCTGACACATGGCATTCCAAGCTTTATAGAGACCGTTAAGGTGATATTGAGCGAAATGCAAGTGCAAGCCGTGGTGCTGGCGCAGGAGTTTGCCCAAGTGAGCCCAGATTTATATGCGGCACTGATGAGTGAACTCAAAGAAGAAGAGACACGCTGTGGCCATACCATCACCATGACCTATCTTCCTCATGAAGCGTTTAAAATTCGCACTCGTGATAGCCGAGCGGTGATTAGAACGGGGGAATGTACGCCGTATGCCAATATTATTTTCCAAGCCGGTGTTGTGTTTTAACGCCCAGATAGTAATCCAGATCTAAGGAGGAGTGATGACTCAACCGATTTTGGCTCTCCGTGACATTGATAAAGCCTTCCCTGGTGTGAAGGCGCTTGATCAAGCTTGTCTGAATGTCTATCCGGGACGGGTAATGGCACTGATGGGAGAGAATGGCGCAGGGAAATCGACCTTAATGAAAGTGTTAACGGGAATTTATAGTAAAGATGCAGGCAGCATCGAGTATCAAGGTCAACCTGTCAGTTTTAAAGGGCCACGAGATTCACAGCAAGCCGGGATCAGCATTATTCACCAAGAATTGAACCTAATTCCTCAATTGACCATTGCTGAAAATATTTTCCTAGGCCGAGAAAAAACTGGAGTCTTTGGCCATATTTTATGGAAAGAAATGTACGCCGAAGCGGATCAACTGCTGGCGCGTTTAAATGTGAAGCACAGTGCGAAGACCTTATTGGGGGAACTGAGCTTAGGTGAACAACAGATGGTGGAAATCGCCAAAGCGCTGTCGTTTGAGTCCAAAGTCATCATTATGGATGAGCCGACGGATGCATTAACCGATACCGAAACCGATTCACTGTTTAAAGTAATTAATGAATTGCGTGATCAAGGTTGTGGCATTGTTTATATCTCGCATCGATTAAAAGAGATTTTCCAGATCTGTGATGACATTACCGTTCTGCGTGATGGCAAATTTATTGGTCAATGTCGAGTGGATGACACCAATGAAGATGGCCTTATTGAAATGATGGTTGGGCGTAAATTGGAAGAGCAATACCCCCGTATTGATGTTCAACCAGAAAATAGCGTGTGTTTAGAGGTGATTGGCTTGACCGGATCGGGGGTTCATGATGTGAGCTTTACCCTTAAACGGGGCGAAATTTTAGGCATTTCAGGCTTGATGGGCGCAGGGCGCAGTGAGCTGATGAAAGTGATCTACGGCGCTCTGCCTTCCGAGCATGGGGTGATTAATCTTGATGGACGCACCATTAATCCTGTCAGTCCGCAAGATGGACTAGCCAATGGGATCGCATATATCTCTGAAGATCGCAAAGGCGATGGGTTAGTACTGGGCTTATCAGTGAAAGAAAACATGTCGCTGTGTGCTTTAGATAAATTAACCAAAGGTATTCAGATCCAACATAGTGAAGAAGCAATCGCAGTCGAGGATTTTATTCAGCTCTTTAACATCAAAACGCCTTCTCGTCATCAAATTATCGGCAACCTCTCTGGTGGAAACCAACAGAAAGTCGCCATTGCAAAAGGGCTGATGACAAAACCGAAAGTGTTGATTTTAGACGAGCCGACCCGAGGTGTGGATGTGGGGGCGAAAAAAGAGATCTATCAGTTGATCAACAAATTTAAAGCACAAGGGATGAGCATTATTTTGGTGTCCTCAGAAATGCCGGAAGTGTTGGGAATGAGTGACCGTATTTTAGTGATGCATGAAGGCCGCATTAGTGGTGAATTCGATGCAAAACAAGCGAACCAAGAAAATTTATTAGCCTGTGCCGTTGGCAAAACCGTGAATGAGGAAGCAGCATGAGTAGTAAAACCATGAGTAATCCAACCCCAGACGGCGGACAAAAATTGTTTAGCAAAGCGTGGTTGATTGAACAAAAATCGTTGATCGCATTGCTATTTCTAGTGGTTGTGGTGTCATTTTTAAACCCAAACTTTTTTACGGTTGATAACATTTTAAATATTCTGCGCCAAACCTCGGTCAATGCCATTATTGCGGTTGGGATGACTTTAGTCATTTTAACGGCAGGAATTGATTTAAGCGTGGGTTCTGTTTTAGCGTTGTGTGGCGCGTTTGCTGCCAGCCTAATTGCGCTTGAAGTGCCCGTATTGGTTGCGGTGCCCACCGCTTTATTAGCGGGAGCCGTGTTGGGGGGCATCAGTGGCATTATTATCGCTAAAGGCAAAGTACAAGCCTTTATTGCTACCTTAGTGACCATGACCTTGCTACGTGGCGTCACTATGGTTTACACCGATGGCCGCCCGATTTCCACTGGCTTTACCGATACCGCCGATGCTTTTGCTTGGTTTGGGACTGGCTATGCACTTGGGATTCCCGTTCCGGTCTGGATGATGGTGATTGTTTTTGCTGCGGCATGGTATCTACTTAATCACACCCGTTTTGGTCGCTATGTTTATGCTATGGGGGGTAACGAGTCAGCGGCGCGTTTATCCGGCATTAATGTTGATCGCGTTAAAATCGGCGTCTATGCCATTTGTGGTTTATTGTCGGCTTTGGCGGGCATCATTGTCACGTCTCGCCTCTCTTCCGCACAGCCAACCGCAGGTATGGGCTATGAGTTGGATGCCATTGCCGCGGTCGTACTTGGCGGAACCAGCTTAATGGGCGGCAAAGGACGAATCATGGGAACCTTGATTGGGGCACTAATCATCGGTTTCCTCAATAACGCATTGAACTTACTCGATGTGACCTCTTACTACCAGATGATAGCAAAAGCAGTGGTTATTTTGCTTGCGGTACTGGTGGACAATAAAAACAAGTAAATCGTGAACCCGCCACACGGAAATGGTTACTGTGTGGCCCCCTACAAAAAAGGACGATAAACATGAAAAAACTGGCAACTTTAATTTCTGCTGCGCTGCTGTCTGCTTCTGTTTCGGTATCCGCTTATGCAAGCGACAACATTGCGATTGTGGTTTCAACACTTAATAACCCATTTTTTGTCACCATGAAAGATGGGGCAGAAGCGAAAGCGAAAGAGTTGGGTTACAACTTGATTGTTCTGGATTCACAAAATGATCCCAGTAAAGAACTTTCTAATGTGGAAGATTTAACCGTACGCGGTGTAAAAGCCATTTTGATTAACCCGACCGATTCCGATGCCGTATCCAATGCAATTCGCATGGCGAACCGTGCTAAAGTGCCAGTGCTCACATTAGACCGAGGTGCAAGCCGCGGTGAGGTCGTGAGCCATATTGCGTCCGATAACGTTGTTGGGGGTGAAATGGCGGGGCATTTTATTGTCGAAAAAGTCGGTGAAAAAGCCAAAGTTATTCAATTGGAGGGCATTGCCGGAACATCCGCTGCGCGTGAACGTGGGGAAGGATTTATGAATGCGGTCAAAGGCAGTGGTATGCAGCTGTTAGCCAGTCAACCCGCTGATTTTGACCGAACCAAAGGGCTAAACGTAATGGAAAACCTGCTTGCGGCGAATCCAGACGTTCAAGCGGTGTTTGCACAAAACGATGAAATGGCATTAGGAGCGTTGCGAGCGGTACAAGCTTCCGGCAAAAATGTGTTAATTGTTGGTTTTGATGGTACCGATGATGGGATTGCGGCAGTTCATCGTGGCCAATTGGCAGCAACGGTAGCACAGCAACCGGATCTTATTGGTGCGCTAGGTGTGGAAACCGCTGATCGCGTACTGAAAGGGGAAAATGTTGATGCTTACATTCCCGTTCCTCTGAAAATTATTGGTCAATAAAAACTTAACCCCTATCGTATAAGGTGGGGGTTCCTTATCCAAATAGAGTGCTATAGCGCTTGTGAAAGCGCTTAGTTAGGCGTTAAAGCTCTCTATTTCTAATCAAACTGAGGATAATCCTTATGAACAAATTGGTAGTATTAGGCAGTGTCAATGCTGACCATGTTCTTCAAGTGCCTTCTTTTCCTCGTCCTGGCGAGACGCTCCATGGCCGTAATTACCAAGTGATTCCCGGTGGTAAAGGTGCAAATCAAGCGGTTGCCGCCGCTCGGCTTGGGGCCGATATTGGTTTTATCGCTTGTGTTGGGGATGATGCTTTTGGCATTAATATTCGAGAAAGTTTTAAGTTGGATGGAATCGATATCTCAGGCATAAAAATGCAGCCCAATTGCCCAACCGGGATAGCGATGATCCAAGTCTCTGATCGTGGTGAAAACAGTATTTGCTTGTCAGCAGAAGCCAATGCAAAGTTAAGCGCTCAAGCGATAGAAGCCGATTTAGCACGTATTCGTGCTGCCAAGTACTTGTTGATGCAGTTAGAAACACCCATAGATGGGATTGTCAAAGCGGCGCAGGAAGCGAAACAGGCCAAAACTAATGTGGTGCTTAATCCAGCGCCAGCTCAAACGCTGCCGGACGAATTGTTGCGATGTATTGATGTGATAACCCCGAATGAAACAGAAGCGGAGGTATTAACTGGCATCACTGTGCTAGACGAAGTGACGGCTCAACAAGCTGCGAATGTGCTGCACCAAAAAGGCATTGAAATTGTCATGATCACTTTAGGTGCTAAAGGAGTTTGGTTGAGTGAAAATGGCCGTGGAAAATGCATTGCTGGTTTTCGTGTTTCAGCGGTCGATACCACGGCGGCGGGGGATACCTTTAATGGTGCGTTTGTTACTGGTTTATTAGAAGAAATGCCTTTAGAATCAGCCATTAAATTTGCTCATGCTGCGGCTGCTATTTCGGTAACCCGATTTGGCGCACAAACCTCAATTCCAACTCGACATGAAGTGAACCAATTTTTAGCTCAGCACCAATAAGGAGAAGATCACATGGCGACCATGAAAGACATCGCACGCATTGCCGGTGTTTCCACATCAACCGTGAGTCATGTGATCAATAAAACGCGTTATGTCAGTGATGAGATTGCCGAACGGGTGAACAAAGTCGCCCAAGAGCTGAATTATGCCCCTTCTGCTTTAGCTCGAAGTCTAAAAATGAACCGTACCCATACCATTGGTATGCTGGTCACGACATCCACCAACCCCTTTTTTGGTGAAGTGGTAAAAGGGGTCGAACGCAGTTGTTATCAACAAGGATATAATCTTATTCTTTGCAATACGGAAGGTGATAATCAACGTATGAAATCATCCATCAATGCTTTGTTACAAAAGCGGGTCGATGGTTTGATTTTAATGTGTTCAACCTTAGAAGGGGAACGTATTGAGGTCTTTGATCGCTATCCCGATATCCCAGTCGTGGTGATGGATTGGGGACCAATGTTGTTTGCTAGTGATAAAATTCAAGACAACTCATTGCGTGGCGGATACATGGCAACTCAGTATTTGATTGAATGTGGACATCAGTCAATCGGTTGTATTACTGGCCCGCTGATCCGCCATCAAGCACAAATGCGTTATGAAGGCTATAAACGTGCACTACTCGACGCTGGGTTAGAGATTAACCCCCATTGGATTGTTGAGTCTAATTTTGAATGTGAAGGCGGCTTAGAGGCACTGACCCGAATGCAAAAAAGGGGGCCTCTTCCGAGTGCTCTTTTTGTCTGTAATGACATGATGGCCATGGGGGTGATTCATGCAGCAAATAGAGCCGGGGTTGCTATTCCAGCACAGTTATCAGTAATGGGTTACGATGATATCCATATTGCTCAGTTTATGCTTCCCGCCTTAACCACCATTCATCAGCCCAAGTATCGTTTAGGTCAAGCAGCGGTAGAGACCCTACTGAGTAAACTGGAAAATCTCAGCCGCGAGCCTCAGGTGGTGCAATTAGAACCGACCCTAGTGGTTCGTGACAGTGTGAAGCGGATCAATCGGTCGCGGTAGCGATCTAACCCCTAGCTAAACATTTTCAGTTAATCATGTGAGCTTAGATGATACCCGCTCTTTGAATTGATTGCTGATTGATCACCCCTAGATAATGCTGTTTTTCGTTGATAATAGGCAGTGCGGTAATTCCATTCTTACGCATGATAGTAAGGGCATGGTGGCATAGCGCGGAGTGACGGATAACAATCGGTTGATGGGTCATTAATTGAGCAATCGTTATCGTCATGTCAATGTTATTATTCAACGCCCTACGAAGATCACCGTCAGTAAAAACACCTTGTAATTGCTTTCCTTCGACAATGGCAATTAATCCTAATCCAGTATTACACATGATCTCAATAACCTCAGTTAAGCTTGTTTTTGGCGAACAATAGGCCGCGGTATGTACATCTGTCATCAGTTGATGGACTTGGGTTAATAGTCGAGCGCCCAGAGCACCTGCCGGGTGAGAAAAAGCAAACTCTTCAGCGGTAAACTTCTTTTCAGACATGACGGTTAACGCAAGTGCATCTCCTATTAACAGGGTATTGGTGGTGCTCGAGGTTGGAGCTAGCCCAAGCGGACAGGCTTCTTTTTCGACATTAATATTTAAAAGGTAGTGGCTATGTTTGGCTAGGTAACTGTTGCGTTGCCCTGTAATCGCAATGATGGGAATACGTTTGCTCAATAATAACGGCACAATCGTTTTAAATTCACTCGCTTCGCCCGAGTAAGAGATCAAAATCGCTAAATCGTGCTCAGTGATCATCCCTAGATCCCCATGTAAAGCTTCTGCTGGGTGAATAAAAAATGCCGGCGATCCCGTTGAGGCGAAAGTCGCTGCAATTTTTTTCCCAATATGACCGGATTTACCGATACCAAACAGAATAATTTTGCCTTTGCATTGCTGTATCGCCATACAACTGTTAGCAAATGCGATATCCAGCCGATTTTTAAGCCGAGCTCCTTGCTCTAACTCCTGTTGAATAACGTGCTTACCACATTCAATCATACATTCGATTATCGTCATCTTCTCACCTACCGGTTTTTTCTGTTTTCATTTTTCAACCTTTTCTTTCAAGTAAAAGTCGAGAAAAGCATGGCTATTTATTTTTATTGATTATTTCAAAGTTAATCATCCCATGAAAGATTTTTCTTACTTTATTTTTACTTTGAAAGCCTATTTTTGTGATCGCTTTCAATTAAGTGAAAATATGAGCTTTTAATCTGAAAGTTAAAGTGAAAGTATATTGGTGTGGTAAGACACACGGTCACAATTAAATGAGGGTCTAAAGATGGAATGGATAATTCACGGTGCGGAATGGTTTATTGGGCTGTTCCAAAAAGGGGGCGATGTCTTCGTTAGCATGGTAACAGGAATACTGCCATTGCTGATTGCGTTGCTCGTGGCAATGAACGCATTAATTCAATTTATAGGGCAAGAGCGTGTTGAACGTTTGGCGCAGCGCAGTGCAGGAAACCCGATATCTCGTTATTTCGTGTTACCTGTTATCGGTACATTTATTTTTTGTAATCCGATGACACTAAGTCTTGGGCGATTTTTACCTGAACGTTACAAACCTTCCTATTATGCAGCGGCATCATACAGTTGCCACTCGATGAATGGGCTCTTCCCACATATTAATCCAGGCGAATTGTTTGTTTATTTAGGTATTGCGAGTGGGTTAACGACATTGGGTTTACCGCTTGGTCCTTTGGCGGTGAGCTATTTACTGGTTGGGATGATCACGAATTTTTTCCGCGGATGGGTTACTGATTTCACCACCATGATGGTTGAACGGCAACAAGGTGTTCAACTTGAAAGTGAAGTTCATTTCAAATAGAGGAATAAGATAATGAATTACATTCAAATTGAAAAAGGTAATGGTGGTTGGGGTGGCCCTTTACGCTTACCGATTGAACCCAATAAAAAAATTATTTATATCACCGGTGGCACACGTCCCAGCATTGTCGATAAGCTAGTCGAGCTAACTGGATGGGAAGCGGTCGATGGTTTTAAAACCACCATTAGTGATGATGAAATTGGTGTGGCCGTGATCGATTGCGGTGGAACCTTACGTTGTGGGTTATATCCTAAAAAACGTATTCCTACCATCAACATTCATTCCACTGGTCAAAGTGGCCCTTTGGCACAATTCATTACTGAAGATATTTACGTCTCTGGTGTTAGAGATAAAAATATCTTTTTATATCAAGGCGATGATGTAAGTGCTTCGACGGTCACTCACGACCTTAGTCAACCAGAAGCAACTCAGAATAAATTTGATACCAGTAAAAAGCTGACGCAACAAAGTGATGGATTACTGGCCAAAATTGGTATTGGGATGGGGTCAGTTATGGCGGTCTTTTTCCAAGCGGGTCGAGAAACGATTGATACCGTTTTAAAAACCATTTTGCCTTTTATGGCCTTTGTTTCGATGCTCATTGGAGTGATTATGGCGTCAGGGCTTGGCGATCTTATCGCTCATGCGTTGACTCCCTTGGCTCAGAACCCACTCGGATTGATCACCTTAGCGCTGATTTGTTCCTTTCCTTTACTGTCTCCCTTTTTGGGCCCGGGTGCGGTGATTGCCCAAGTCATCGGTGTATTAGTGGGTACCCAAATCGGGTTAGGTAATATTCCACCGCAATTAGCGTTACCTGCGTTATTCGCAATCAATGCGCAAGCGGCCTGTGACTTTATTCCTGTGGGCTTAGGTTTGGCTGAAGCGAAACCGAAAACGGTTGAAATTGGTGTGCCTTCTGTTTTGTATTCCCGTTTTCTGACAGGGGCTCCCACCGTCATGCTCGCTTGGTTTGTTTCAATGTTTATTTATCAATAAGGAGACGAAGTGATGTCTGCCCTTTATCAAGTACAAATTGAACGAATTGGTGCTTTTGCTTATGAAGCTTTAGAAGATGACATGATGATTATCTTTAGCCAAATCGCACCACAAGATGCTGCCGATTACTGTTTTATTCATAGTCACGATACGTTGAAAGCGCCGATTGAAGCTGGCTACACCTTAATGATTGGTCAGCAACGTTATCCCATTACCTCGGTTGGTGAGGTGGTGAACCAAAACTTAGCTGAACTAGGGCACATCACGATTCGTTTTGATGCGCTAGCGCAAGCTGAGTATCCCGGTTGTCTTCATGTAGATGGGCAGAAACCAACACAAATCATTTGCGGAGAACAGATCACCTTTTTTAAGTCGTAACGTTTTGTTAGTTAAAGTTTTTATATCGTAAGTAAGATGTCAAATAAAAGTTGGAGTGAATCATGGATAAAGTAGCATTGGTGGTAGGTGGTGGCCAAACTTTGGGTGAGTTTCTATCTCGAGGGTTAGCCGCTGAAGGCTATACCGTTGCCGTCGCTGATCTGAATGAGTCGAATGCATGCTCGGTTGCTGAGCAGATTTGTCAGCAATATGGTGACAATAAAGCGATGGGCATTGCCGTAGACGCCACTCAAGAAGCGAGTGTTTGCCATATGGTTCATCAAGTTGATGAGGCGTTTGGACGAGTTGATCTTCTGGTCTATAACGCGGGAACCGCAACCGCGGCTAAGATTGATCAATTTCCCCTCGATGCATGGCAGCTTTCGATTAATGTGAACCTGACCGGCTATTTCTTATGTGCTCGAGAAGTCGCTAAAGTGATGATTAGAGAAGGGCGAGGCGGTCGGATTATTCAAATCAATTCGAAGTCTGGTAAAGTGGGTTCAAAACATAACAGTGGTTATTCTGCGGCGAAATTTGGTGGGGTAGGGCTAACGCAATCATTGGCGTTAGATCTTGCTGAACATCAAATTACCGTACATTCTTTGATGCTGGGGAATTTATTAAAAAGCCCGATGTTTCAGTCTTTGATTCCTCAGTATGCCAAGAAATTGGGAGTGGCAGAGTCTGAAGTGGAACAAATTTATATTGATAAAGTGCCATTAAAAGCGGGTTGTGATTATCAAGATGTACTGAATGTCTTGACCTTTTATGCCAGCGATAGTGCGGCTTATTGCACTGGACAATCCATCAATATTACCGGTGGACAAGTGATGTTTTAATCCTTCCCCCAGGATTTTAGCGTCAATATGCTTCTGAAGTCATTGGGCAGGCTTTGCTTGCCCCTTTTTTTAAATGAGGGCAACGAATATGGATGAGACAACATGGTTAATCGTATTAGCTTTATGTGCTTGGGGTGGCCAGATTGCGCTGGGTTTTTTGCAAATTAGAGCATTCAATAGGATGCTGCAATCTCTTGCAAAGCGAGGACAAGTGAAAATAGGTAAAACTCGCAGTCGCTGGAAACCTAGAACCATTGTGGTCTTCGTTGAAGATGAAAGTCACCGCATTATTGACGCCAAAGTGATGCGGGGAGTCACAATTTTTGCCAGACCCAAATCGCTGCCTGATTTAATAGGTTTAAGCTCACCGATTAACCGTGAGCAAGTGATGCACTTAGATAAACCGTTACAAGAAGCGATAAACGTCGCATTTTCAAACTAATCGGCAACACTGTGGGCTTATCTCTTTCAATGTGAAAATTTAATGTTAAACTAATCACAGTATAACCGTTAAGTGAATGATATGAATCTAGATAATAGAAGAGAACAGTTACTGCAGTTTTTGCGTCGTCATGGCAAGACATCGGTCAATGAGTTGGCGAAAATTTTCAAAACATCAGGAGCAACCATTCGTAGTGATTTACGATCATTAGAAGAAGAAGCTTTGGTCATTCGTCGTTATGGGGCTGCTGAAGCTTGTCAAACGCCCTTTATTCATGGTGAAGATCGTTCCATGGATGAGAAGCAGACAGTGAATTTGGAAATGAAATGCCAAATTGCTCAAATGGCGGCTAGCCTGGTTCATGAAGGCGAGTCAATCATTTTAGACTGTGGCAGTACAACCTTACAAATGGTGCCACACTTTGAGCGGTTAACGTCGTTGACCCTGATGACGAACAGTATGCATATTGTTAATGCGATGGCAGATTTAGATACCGAACATACTGTACTTATGCCCGGGGGCACTTATCGACGTAAATCCGCTTCCTTTCATGGTCAAGTGGCCGAACGCGCGTTTCAACATTTTTCCTTTGATAAGCTTTTTATTGGTGCTGATGGTTTTGATTTAACACAAGGAACGACTACATATAATGAAGCTTATCAGGTTAGCCAAGCCATGTGCCAGGCTGCTAGCCAGATCATTGTCGTGACTGATTCTAGTAAATTTGGCCGTCGCAGCCCGAATGTTGTGGTGCCTTTAGAAAAAATAGACATACTCATTACCGATCATAGAATTTCGATAGAAGATGTCCACTCACTTGAAAAACAAGGAATTAAAGTGATTTGTGTCGGTGAGTAGTGGCCTATGAAACGATAGTCGATTTTAGTGATTTTTCACTGTTCGTTTTTTGAAATGAAAATTTGTGGTGATGAAATTCACGATTTTCTCTTTTACCTCTTTTTTAAATGATCAATAAGAGAAACACTCTGTATTCGGTCATTTGATGGGTGTGGTAAATGGATTGGATTCTTATCGGTGCAGATTGGTTTATTGGTTTATTTAAAAGAGGAGGAGAAGTGTTCACCGATATGGTGACCAATATACTTCCCTTACTGGTTTGCTTGCTTGTTGCAATGAACGCGTTCACTCGCTTTTTGGGGCAAGACAAAATTGAACGACTGGCGCAAAGAAGTGCTTCAAATCCTCTTTCTAGATATTTGCTGTTGCCGACGATTGGCACTTTTGTGTTTTGTAATCCGATGGTATTAAGTTTAGGACGTTTTCTTCCAGAAAAATATAAACCCTCCTTTTATGCTTCCGCTTCCTACAGTTGCCATACAATGAATGGCATGTTTCCTCATGTTAACCCGGGTGAGCTATTTATTTTTCTTGGCGTCGCTGCCGGTGTGACCCAACAGGGATTGTCGTTGGGCCCATTAGCCATTGCTTATCTACTCGTTGGCGTAGTGACCAATTTTTTCCGAGGTTGGGTGACCGATTTTACCACTGCTTGGGTGGCTAAGCAGCAAGGGGTGGAATTAAGTGATCAGGTGAATATCAGTGAGAAGCCAGAATGACAATACTTGAGGTAACCTCTGGAAAAGGAGGATGGGGTGGCCCACTCTATATTCCGGTTGAAACACATAAAAAAATTGTTTACATCACCGCAGGTGTCAAACCGGCATTCATTGAGGAAATCGTCACTTTAACAGGCATGGAAGCCATCGACGGGTTTCAACATTATGTTGAAGAGCGTGATATTGCCTGTGTGGTGATTGACTGTGGTGGCACGCTACGTTGTGGTTTATACCCTAAAAAAAATATTCCAACCTTAAATATTCATGCGACGGGTAAGAGTGGCCCATTGGCCCAATATATTAACGAACAAATTTATGTATCTTCTGTCACGTCCGGGTGCTTTAGATTAGTGGACCAGGCTGCATCATGGTTCGTTGAAAAGCAAAATGAGCAGAACGTTTCTACTCATCATAACTTCGATACTGACCGTAAGTTATCAGAGCAGAGTGATGGTTTAATCGCTAAAATCGGTATGGGCATGGGGTCGGTCATGGCGACCTTTAATCAGGCCGGACGAGAAACGATAGACACCGTCTTAAAAACATTACTCCCTTTTATGGCTTTTGTGTCCATGCTTATTGGGGTCATTCTCGCCTCTGGCTTAGGTGACTTGATTGCGCATGGTTTAGCACCATTAGCCAGTCATCCGTTGGGGTTAATTACCTTAGCATTGATTTGCTCTTTTCCGTTGCTTTCGCCATTTTTAGGGCCTGGAGCTGTGATTGCTCAAGTTATTGGGGTGTTAATCGGCACGCAAATTGGAATGGGGACTATCCCTGCTCATCTCGCATTACCCGCCCTTTTTGCTATTAATGCTCAGGCGGCCTGTGATTTTATACCTGTCGGTCTTGGCCTTGCCGAAGCTAAACCGGAAACAGTACGAGTAGGGGTGCCTTCTGTGCTCTATTCTCGCTTTTTGACTGGGGCTCCTACCGTATTATTGGCTTGGGGCTTCTCCTATTTCATTTATCAGTGAGGTAGTTATGTATCAATTTATTGCGAGTATCACGGGTGTGGGTGAGCATGCTTATGATGCGCTGGATAATGATATGATGATTCTATTTGGCATAGAAGCACCGCAAGAAGTGCAAGACTACTGTTTTTTGATTCGTCGTCATAGCTTATTAGCGGCAAATATCGATCGGCAGAGTACCCTGATGATTGGAGAGCGAGCCTATATTGTGACCGCCGTTGGCGAGGTAGCGAATGATAATTTAGCAACTTTAGGTCATGTTACGTTAAAATTTGATGGTCAGCCTACCCCTGAATTACCGGGTACCATTCATCTGTTAGGGCCGAAATTATCTCAAGTTAGACCTGGGGAGACGCTTATTTTTGGTTGATGAGGTGATCGTCGATCACTCGATAAGTCAACAGAGAAAACAAAGGTCGCTGACAGAATAAAGCGACCTTTGTGTATACAGCTAGCCTAAAGGGTCGCTGTTTTTATCTCGTTTTCCTCTTTTTGTTTGTGGTAGGCGCGTTCACCAATGAAAGCGTAAAGCAAACAGAGAATAGAAACGATGCATGAGCCGGTTAGGATAAAAAATCCTCCGTCCCAACCAAAGTGGTCTACGGTATAACCTAAGATAGCATTAGCTGCAACCGCGCCACCTAAATAACCAAATAAACCGGTTAGGCCTGCGGCGGTTCCTGCGGCTTTTTTAGGCGCTAATTCTAACGCATATAGACCAATAAGCATGACCGGGCCATAAATTAAGAACCCAATAGCAATCAGTGCAATCATATCAACCATAGGGTTACCCGGTGGGTTAAACCAGTAAACCAATACGGCTAAAGTAACCAGTGCCATAAAAAGAATGCCGGCAGGTGCTCGGCGACCTTTAAACACTTTATCGGAAACCCAACCACACAGAAGTGTGCCGGGGATGCCTGCCCATTCGTAGAGAAAATAAGCCCATGAAGATTTATTGACCGTGAACGCTTTGGCCTCTTGTAAATAAACAGGAGCCCAATCTAAAACACCATAACGGATGAGATAAACAAACGCATTCGCAATGGCAATCGCCCACAACAGTTTGTTATTTAACACATATTTTAAGAAAATCTCTTTTGCCGTCATCTCATTCTCATGAGATTGATCATAATTTTCAGGATAGTCGTTTTTATACTCTTCAATTGATGGTAAACCGCACGACTGAGGAGTATCACGCATGGTTAACCAAATAAATATTGCGACTAATACGGCGAAAAAAGCAGGTACGTAAAATGCTGTGCGCCAGTCATCATGAAATAGCCACAAGCCAAAAATAAAAATAGGGCCAATTAATCCACCACCAACGTTGTGTGCAACGTTCCAAACAGAAACCAGTTCTCCCCGTTCTTTGCGAGACCACCAGTGAACCATGGTTCGTCCACAGGCGGGCCAGCCCATTCCTTGGAACCAACCATTTAAAAAGAGTAAAATGAACATGGCAGTGATGCTGCCCGTCGCCCATGG
>NZ_NBUS01000040.1:204883-206364 GCF_002749895.1 Vibrio fujianensis
TAAAGCCAAAACAGAACATGACGAGCGCGGAGAGTAATAAGCCTGCACTTAAAAAATAGCGTGGATTGGAGCGATCAGAAACACTGCCCATCAAAAACTTTGATAGCCCATAAGCGATTGATACAGCAGCCAAAGCAATACCAAGCTCACCGCGACTAAAGCCTTGTTCAATCAGGTAAGGCATAGCAAGGCTAAAGTTTTTACGTACTAAATAATACCCCGCATAGCCGACGAAAATTCCGATAAATAGTTGCCAACGTAGCCGTGAATAGGTGCTATCTATCCGCTCTTTTGATAGTCGCTCAATATGAGCTTGTGGTTTAAAGATCCCAAACATAGTCGCCTCGTATAGTCATTAAATTGCTGGGAGAACACTTACGCAACTGAAAATACGCTTCCTTTTCGTACCATCCATCCGTGGTTTTTAATCAGCTAAAATTGTTGAACGAAATGTAAAATTCTTCGTTCGAAACTTTGTGGTAATTCTATTTTTGTGAGGAGTTATTTCTGTGACCGCTGAGAGGTTAAATTTATTTTACGAAGTAAATAAATAACTATTTCAGTATATTGTGACTTAAATGAGGTGGCGTATCTCTTTTTATTCCATTAAACACAGCAGTGGAACTGCACCCGCATAACACGATAGTGTGTGTTCAAACGAATTTTAATGTGATGGTGAAATCATCATTTTTGATTAATATCGAACAAAAATTCAACAGCGTGAGTTTAGTGAGTCAACGGTTGCGATTTTTGAATTTCTTCATCCACCCACACTAATAACTGTTTAATGGCACGAGATAATCGCTGATTTTGTCGCACGATATAGCCCAAGCTGGTGGTAGAAAAATCAGGAAGAGGTGTAATGGTGGTCTTTAGTTGGCGTTTGGGATTGACAGAGAACGTTGGAATAATCGCTACACCAAATCCAGCTTCAGCCCAATCAATTTGTGCATCAACACTGCCCACCTCCATGATTCGATAGTTAGGCAAATGCAGTTGTGGAAGTGCGACATCAATCAGCTCTCGGGTTCGAGTATCATGACCCAATAGAATCAAGGTTGGTTCATCGGTGGTTCGCTCTTGATGTTGATCGTCTTTGTGAAGTAATGGGGAATTGGCAATTGCTTGCCATTTTTGTAAACCATTTCCTAACGCACACCATTCAACCTGACGCAGTTTGGTAAAGTGAATGGGAGATTCTTCTTTTTGTGCGATCACGAATCCTAAATCGGCTTTAGCACTTTTGACCAGTTCAGCCGCTTGAGAAGACGTGGTGTTAAATAAAGAGAGATCGATACCTGGGTAGTGTTGACGAAACTTCTGGAAAGGGCCGATCAACAATAACCGGGAAATAATGTCACTGGCAGCTATCGTCAGCGTTCCTTGATGCAGATCATTAATCGCATTGAGATCAGCCTGACAAACTTGTAGCTCCAGTAGTGTTTTGTCTGCACTGATCAGTAAGCGCTCGCCTGCTTGAG
>NZ_NBUS01000040.1:206374-212520 GCF_002749895.1 Vibrio fujianensis
AGCGAAAGGGATTTCGTTCAACTAGTTTAACTCGGGTTACCTGTTCTAACTGTTTAAGATGCAGGCTGACATTGGGTTGAGTCATATGTAGCGCTACTGCTGTTTTGCCAAAGTGCTGATATTTAGCCAAGGTTACGAAAGTATTTAACCAGTTGAAATCAAGCATGATGGCTCCGTGCATTTTACTTAGGGTTATATCGATATGATTTTCTTATTGGCATTATAATAATAATTAATTTTTCTTATTTCAATATTGAGCATAGGATGAGCTTTATTGCTTTTAAGGAGAGTAAATTATGTCGTCTATTGTTGTCGTTGGTGCGAACTGGGGTGATGAAGGTAAAGGTCGTATTGTTGATTATTTAGCAGATCAAGCCTCAGCCAGTGTTCGCTTTCAAGGCGGAAATAACGCCGGTCACACCGTAGTGAATGAATTTGGTACGTTTAAATTGCACCAACTACCGAGCGGCGTATTTAACCCAGATTGTTTAGCGGTACTTGGCCCAGGCATGGTAATTAGCCCTGAGCTATTAGCACAAGAAATGGCAGAAGTTGAGCAGTCTGGTGTGCCATTGCGTTTAGCCATTTCAGACCGAGCTACGCTATGTTTACCTCTACATGCCCTAGAAGACTCACTAGAAGAAGCTCGATTAGCTGATCGCGCCTACGGTTCAACTCGTCAAGGTATTGCACCGGCTTATGGTGATCGAGTGATGAAAAAAGGCATTTTAGTCGGTTGGTTAAAACAACCAGACGTGCTACAAGAGCGTATTCAATTTTGGTTAGATTGGAAATTACCGCAGCTTAAAGCGCTTTATCCAAGCTTTGAATTTAGTCAAAGTGCCGCTGAGATGACTCAATGGTTACTTGACGTGTCAAAACCTTGGTTGGATGCCGTCTGCAATGTCACCGTACCGCTTAAAGCGATCCAAGCTCAAGGGGGGCACTTACTGTTTGAAGCGCAACTAGGGGCAGGTCGTGACTTAGTTTATGGGGAATACCCTTGGACTACCTCTTCGAATGTGACTTCCGCTTATGCTGGTCTCGGCGGCGGTTTACCAGCGTTACGTCCTGAACGTGTGGTTGCGGTTGCGAAAGCTTTCAGTTCATCTGTGGGTACCGGCACCTTAATCACTGCGATGGAAGAGCAAGATGCCTTCCGTGAAAAAGCTAATGAATTTGGTGCAACAACCGGTCGCCCACGTGATATGGGTTATTTTGATGCGGTAGCAACGCGTAATGGGGTTGAGCTACAAGCGGCGACCGAAGTGGCACTGACTAAAATTGATTGTTTAACTGGGTTGGCCGATCTAAAAATTTGTGTCGGTTATGAAGGTAACCACAGCGAAAACCCAATTTGGCCACAAACCGCACAATTAGCCCCTATTTATGAGCAAATGGAGAGCTGGCAAGAAGATATTACCGGTTGCCGCACATTTGAGAGTTTACCGATTGCTGCACAAAAATATGTACAGCGTATTGAAGCGCTGCTGGGTGTTCCCGTTTCCATGATTTCTGTGGGGCCTGAGCGTGAGCAAATGATCTTACGCGGTTAATCGGGATCTTTTAAGCAACTAAGTCTCCCGCAGAGCTTGCTTTGCCTGGGAGACTTTTTGTATTCTAATTTTTCTGTGCGTTACCGAGCTTGGTTCATCGATGTTAGAAAAAGAAAATCTCATCAAATTGGCCAGAATGCCGATGCCTTTTGGTAAATATGCTGGAAGAGCGCTGATTGATTTACCTGAAGAGTACTTATTATGGTTCGCTAATAAAGGCTTTCCGGAAGGGGAATTAGGTCAGTTATTGCAGCTTTGCCTGGCATTAAAAATCGAAGGGTTGGACAGTGTGGTTAAACCCTTACAACGAATGTGATTGATGGGAGCAACCGTAAATTTTTAGCTCTTCAATTTACTAACAGTATCCGGGTGACTGAAAGAAGAGCGAACGGTAATTCCTAATCCAGCATTAATTGCACTTTATCATTGACTCAAACTTCGGCCAACATAGGTAATTTTCCCCGGAATTCTGTCTCGATCAAATGCTGCTATGGCTTGTTGTCTGATAACGTAAGATCCATCAAGCATAATTAATAGTACAGGTTTTGCGGTATCAAGGTATTCTCAATGGTGGCTTTTCTTCGAAGTGAAGGCGTTAGCGGACTGTGTGACCAGTTTGGTCGACCGAAGGTTAGGTTTATAGAGGGCGAACCAACGACACCGAATCCAGTATGTTCTCATGCGTGTATAAATCATCAGGTTTGCCAGAAGGCGGATATCCACAGTCTAAACGTTACCTCTTGGGAAACGGTGAGCGTCAACCGGAGCTAACGAACCCTTGCATCAATTAACTTAAATGAGGATATGATATTTTGAATACTGCCCCAACACGACGACTGAGACGTCTCCGCAGTTCCGAAGCTATGCGAGATTTATTACGAGAAACTCATGTGCAGCTAGGCGATTTAATTCACCCTATATTTGTCGAAGAGCATATAGAGCAAGCAGTGCCAATTTCTACTCTACCTGGGATAAGCAGAATCCCTGAATGTCATTTAGCGGATGAGGTTCGAGAACTTCATGCGTTAGGTATACGTTATGTGATGCCTTTTGGAATATCTCACACTAAAGATGCGCAAGGAAGCGATACATGGAATGAGCATGGTCTACTTGCACGTATGATTAAAATAATAAAGTCTGCTGTGCCAGATATGATGGTCATCCCGGATATTTGTTTCTGTGAATATACTGATCATGGGCATTGCGGAGTCATAAAAAATAGTAAAGTGTGTAACGACCTTACGGTTGAAAACTTAGTCAAGCAAGCTTTAACCGCAGCCCAAGCGGGTGCTGACATGTTAGCACCATCAGCAATGATGGATGGTCAAGTAAAAGCGATTCGTCTCGGTCTTGATGCCGCTGGTTATCATGATGTGGCAATTTTGGCCCATTCAGCAAAGTTTGCTTCTTCGTTTTACGGGCCATTTAGAGCGGCAGTAGATTGTGATCTCAATGGTGATAGGAAAGGCTATCAACTTGACTATGCCAATGGTCGACAAGCTTTACTCGAAGCTTCTCTTGATGAAGCTGAAGGCGCTGATATTCTTATGGTTAAACCGGGCACACCTTATTTAGACGTTCTCTCCCGCTTAAGACAAGAGACTCATTTACCGCTAGCGGCTTATCAAGTAGGTGGTGAGTATGCGAGTATTAAATTTGCGGCTCTGGCCGGCGCTCTCGATGAAAAACGAGTAGTGAACGAAACTTTTATTGGGCTAAAACGAGCGGGAGCTGATTTCATTGTCAGCTACTACACCAAGCAGTATGCGACATGGTTAAGTGAAGAAGATTAGCTGAGTATTTTACTATAATTTCAATAATTTCAATAATTTCAATAATTTACATAATTTCTCTGCTGTACTAAGACTGTGGGCTAAGGGAATGATCTTCGTCCACAATTATTTCATTTTCAGAGTCGGTAAATTCGCATTCAAGCGTTTAAAGCCTTAAGGTACTTTTTCTAATTTAATCGGATTGAGTTAGTCCAATAGCACTAACGGATTTTGAAGCTGCAGGGGTGCTGGCTACGTTCAATCACATCGCCTGTCTATGCTCATGGGGATGATGAGCCATCCGTGGCTCTCACCAAAGGCCAGCCTACGGCTGTTCAAATTTTTCACTCACTTGCTGCCGACCTGCAACTCCACGTTGTTTAGGGATAGAACTGTTCATACATCGAATACTGTGACTAATTAAGGGATGATGATGATGGCTATTCCATACTAATGCGACCTGACTGACAAAAGGCATGTCGTTAAGATGTTGTATAACGACGGATTGATCGAGATGCTCAGTTAAAGATAACGGTACAATGGCGATACCAAAACCGGCTTGTGCCATGGTAATCGCGGTGCGTAGTTGTGGTGTGGCGTAAGGCCGAGCAATATGTACCTCAGCATTGTGTAACGCTGCCTCAATACGGTCGTACAACGCAGGACCTGTATCACGGGGAAACATCAACACATTTTCATGATGTAACTGAGCTAAATAAATGCTTGAGTGGACGGCTAAATGATGACTGACTGGGGTGACAGCGACAAAAGGATCATCAAATAAGATCAGTTGTTTGAGTGACTCACTGGCATAGCAAGGTAAACGCAGAAAAGCCAGCTCTAGACGCTGTTGTTTAAGTAACGTAACCAGCTCGGGCATTGAGTGTTCAACGGCAATTAAATGGAGAGTTGGGCACTGTTCATGCAATTGGCGGATATTCTCTAAAACGCTACGACTGCTCGCTGTTGAGGAGGCAAACCCGATGCGTAACTCTTGTTTTTCACCGCGCGCAATTTGTTCTAACTTTCGCTGACAGCACTCAACCTCTTGCAAAATGTGCTGCGCATCATGATAAAACTCTTCCCCAGCGGCAGTAAGTTCAACTCCGCGAGATAAACGTTTAAATAAGGCAATGCCTAACTCATCTTCTAATTTTTTGATCTGTTGACTCAGCGGTGGTTGGGCCATGCCCAACTGTTCAGCCGCGCGGGTAAAATGCTTAGCCTTAGCAACCGCGACAAAATATTTCATATAGCGAAATTCCATGGTTCATCCATATTTTTTTTATATCAAAATAAATCTTTTTTATATTGGATTTGTTGTGCGCATGAAGTCAATCTAAATATACGCTTTGGTTCATATTAGGGTTGAATGATGCAACGTTTTATCTCTGCGGTCTGTTCTTGTCCTCAGCAGATTGCACAACAATTTTCTCACTATCAGCAAGGCTCAGGAGAAGGAGAAATTTATCAAACTTCGCTGATGAGCGGCTTAATTGCCGGTGTTTATGAAGGTTCAACAACCATTGCCGAACTGCTTAAACACGGAGACTTCGGATTAGGGACATTTAATCAATTGGATGGCGAATTGATCGCTTTTGATCGTCAGGTTTTTCAACTGCACGCCAATGGTTCCGCGCATCCTGCTCAACTTGATCAAAAAACGCCGTTTGCGGTGTTTACTTTCTTTAAACCAGACATTGAATTACCCATTAATGACACGTTAACCCGTCAGGAAGTGCATCAGCTTATCGATCGCTTGGTGCCTAGTGACAATGTATTTTGCGCGATTCGGCTTGAAGGGGATTTTCCATTCGTCCAAACCCGCACCGTTCCTAAACAGCAGCGCCCTTATCGGCCGATGCTCGAAGCAATCAAACAGCAGCCCATGTTTCATTTTGAACATCAATCGGGGGTGATGGCGGGGTTTCGTAGCCCACGATATACCACGGGGATTAATGTCCCCGGTTACCATGAGCACTTTATTGATCAAGCGAGAACAGGGGGCGGTCATGTTCAAGATTATGTCGTTGCGTCGGGTTTTTTACAAATCGGTCGTGTGTCGCGCTTAGTGATTGATATGCCGGTATCAAGTGAGTTTCTTGGTGCTGATTTGATGCCAAAAGATCTTCATTCCGCCATCGAAGCGGCTGAAAAATAATCCACCATTCTGTCAGTCAAAAAGGAAAGGTTATGTCATCTCATCATGCCTTGCGCAATGGGGCGCAGTTAATTGCACAACAGTTAGAAACCTTAGGTGTTCGTTATGTGTTTGGTATACCCGGCGCGAAAATTGATCGGTTATTTGACGCACTTGAAGATACCCACATTCAACTGATCCCGGTCAGACATGAAGCCAATGGCGCGTTTATGGCGGGTATCATGGGCCGTTTAACCGGTAAAGCGGGAGTCACCTTGGCGACCTCAGGGCCGGGCTGTGGAAATTTAGTGACTGGTGTTGCAACGGCCAATGCCGAAGGCGATCCGATGTTGGCTATTGGTGGTGCGGTAAAACGAACTTACCAGCAAAAACAGACTCACCAGAGTATGGATACCGTGAGCATTTTTCGCTCGGTAACCAAATACAGCGCAGAGATCCAACATGTTGATGCGGCGAGTGAAATCATGGCTAATGCGTTTCGAATTGCCGAGTCTGGTCGTCAAGGGGCATGTTTTATTAGTGTTCCGCAAGATGTGTTAAGTGCTCAAACGGAGACCGATTTAGTCATCCCTCCCAGCTATCGCCCAACGGGCTATGCTGATTTAACGGCGGTTGAAGAGGTTGCCAATCGGATCAGTAAAGCACAGCGTTGTGTGG
>NZ_NBUS01000040.1:212530-227888 GCF_002749895.1 Vibrio fujianensis
TGCTTGGCCTACATGCAAGCGATCAAATGACCGCCTCTATGATCAGTCGATTTTTACAAAAAATGCAGTTACCGGTAGTGGGGACTTATCAAGCGGCAGGCGCGGTAGATATTAACTATTATCACCATTTTGCTGGCCGCGTCGGATTGTTCAATAACCAACCAGGAGATGTGTTACTGCAAGAAGCGGATTTAATCATCACTATTGGCTTTAACCCCATCGAATACGACCCAGAACTGTGGAATACGCGTCGTTGTCCGATTATCCATATTGATATTGAACCTGCACAGTTCCAACAGTATTACCAACCATGCATTGAAGTGGTTGGTCATATTGGAGCAACGTTACAAGCTCTCTGTACACAGATGACCGAATTTGCTTGTTTATCACCCAAGGCATTATCGATTTTAGAAGAAGTCACGCAGCAAAGGCATATTCTAAAAAACTATCCAATTAGGCAGCAAGCGGCGGGTTTTCATCCTCTGAGCTTGATTAAAATCATGCAGGCGATCATTACCCCCGATACGACCTTGTGCCTTGATATGGGGAGTTTTCATATTTGGATTGCGCGCTATTTAAGCTGCTTTCGAGCTCGGCAGATGTTAGTTTCGAATGGTCAGCAAACCATCGGCGTTGCGCTACCTTGGGCGATTGCCGCGAGCCTATTAAAACCGGGACATAAAGTGGTTTCAGTTTCTGGTGATGGTGGCTTTATGCAGTCGAGCATGGAGTTAGAAACCGCAGTGCGTTTAAGATGCAATATTGTGCATATTATCTGGGTTGATCATGCTTACAACATGGTCGAAATGCAGGAACAACAAAAATATCAACGCAGCTCGGGGGTAAAATTTGGCCCAATTGATTTTCAAGCTTACGCGCAATCGTTTGGTGCGCATGGATTTGCTGTGACCCAAGCGGATCAATTAATGCCTATCCTTCGCCAAGCCATGGAAGTCGAAGGGCCAGCAGTTGTCGCGATTCCAGTGGACTATTCAGATAACTACAAATTAATGCAGGCTCGTAGTGAGCAGCATCAAGATCCTATTTTTCAAATCAATCATGAAGGAGTTTTGCTATGAAAGGGTTAACCAATAAAGTCGCGATCATCACCGGTGCCGCTAATGGCATTGGTTTAGCGATTGCACAGCGTTTGTATGATGAAGGCGCTCAGTTGATGCTAGCTGACTGGGATCAAGAGCAATTGCTGAATGCTTTAGAGCATTTTGATAAGGCTCGTGTTGCCGCGCAGAAAGTAGATGTATCCGATGCCCAGCAAGTGACCGCCTTGGTTCAAGCCTGCGTTGAGCGCTTTGGTCAACTGGATATTTTAGTTAACAACGCGGGGATTCATATTCCCGGAACGGTACTGGAATGTAGCGTAGAAGACTGGCAGAAAATTTCGGCAGTCAATATCGATGGGGTGGTTTACTGCGCGAAATTTGCCTTACCAGAGTTATTGAAAACCCGTGGCTGCATTGTGAATACCGCGTCAGTTTCTGGTCTAGGTGGTGACTGGGGCGCTGCATTCTATTGTGCAACGAAAGGCGCTGTCGTCAATTTAACGCGTGCGATGGCACTAGATCATGGTTTAGACGGTGTTCGTGTTAATGCGGTATGCCCAAGCTTAGTGAAAACCAATATGACCAATGCTTGGTCGGATTCAGTGCGAGATAAATTTAATGAACGTATCCCACTAGGGCGAGCCGCTGACCCCAAAGAGATAGCAGCGGTAGTGGCATTTTTAGCCAGTGATGATGCTTCATTTATCAATGGTGTGAATTTACCGGTTGATGGTGGCGCGACGGCTTCAGATGGACAACCGAAAATCGTGTAACGTGTTAGTGGCGGTTGAGGACTATGTTGATATATCGGTGTATCTGCAACAAAGACGGATTTCATTATCAACGCGGCCTTGAATTTGTCTCATATTATCGGCACGTTACACGCAAAATGGCGACATAACACCATGAAGTATTTTGCTATGTGTCCAGAATGTTGATTGATCAGATATGGTTAAACTCCTCGCATAAAAAGCCCGCCCCGTGCCGGTCTCTTGATCACATTTCTAGATCAAGAAACCGGCACGGTACGGGCTTTTATGGTGCCTCAAAAATTAGAATTGATAAGCGGCGGATAATTTATAACTACGGCCTGGTTCTTTATCATCCAAGGTGAAACCTCGTGCTGCACCAAGACGTGATGCGTGAGAGGTATAAGTTTCATCGAATACGTTGTCGATACCGAAGGTCAGCACTAAGTTTGGTACCGTGTATGGCGTCCATTGCGCATAAAGGTTGTGCACATCGTAACCTTCTTTTTTCGCGCTACCTTGAACCACGTTATCTTCATCTAAGACGATAATAGAGTTCCAGCCAAATAGCGTATCAATTGAATCAGCTTGGTAGCTCAGTGTTAGCGCTATGCTGTCACCCATATCGGCACTGGTGTCATCCGCATTGAGTAATGGCCCGCCATTGGTTAAATCTTTGGTATCTGATCGAGCGTACGCAAGCTTTGTGCTCAAGGCTTGATAAGTGTAGGTGGTGCTAAGTTCAAAACCTTTCACTTCCACATCACCGACATTGCTGATGAGGTAATTATTGTCTGTACGAATATGGTCATTAATTTTGGTTTTAAATAGGGTAAGGTTTGTACCGATGAAGTGTTCGCCAAACTGTTTGTCAAAGCGTACACCTCCTTGCGTATTGAGACCAGTTTCTGCTTTGATGTTATCCGCTAGATAAGTAATATCTTGATAGCGAACAAAAGTCTCTAGTAGTTCTGGGCCTTTAAATAGTGAACGGGCATTGGCAAATAGAGTCCAATTGCTATTCACATCCCATTCTGTACCGAGTGACCAAGTTAACCGGTCAAAGTCTTTTTTACCGGTAACGGCCTTGCGTTGAAAGTCATCGAAGCGTAGGCCGCCAGTGAGTGACCAAGCCTCAGTGGCGTATAATTTATTTTCTGCAAATGCTGCGGTAGAAATCGTTGATTCTTTCATAAAGGATGTATTGCCATAGCTGGCTTTACTGGTTTGATCGATGTAGTCCATCCCGTAGGTAATTTGGTTACGAAGATTGGCCAGTTGATAATCTGACTGAAAGAGAGCATTAATACCCACATTGCGATTTGTGGCGGTATTGCGCGATACGCGGTTACTTGGCCAAGCGCCAGCCATCACGCTTTCATCACGATCGATTTTGGTTTGGCTACTGTAGAGCGTCACTTTACCTTGGTGTTGTGCTGTCTTCAGTTCATATGATCCAGTAATGGTATCGCGATCATAATGGGTTGGAATTAAACGATTTTGACTCAAACCTTCATTTGCGCTGCCCGCCATATCAGCTCGTGGCCGGTAATCACCTTCATCACGATACGCGTCATAAGCAAGCTGGAAACGGTGTCCATCGCTTGGCTCAAAACCGATTTTAGCAAGAACATTATAGGTATCCCCTTCAACACCAAAGGTTTTTTGACCATCACCCTCTTTGAAATCACCGCGGGAGATGCCTTGAACATATATCAGTGCATCGATAGTCTGATTCAATTGACCATAAACAGTCACGGAGCCTTGTCGGCTATTATTAGAAGAATAACCACCAAACACGCGAGTACCGAACGTTTCACTTCCTACCAACAAATCTTTGGCATTTTTGGTTTCAAAATAGACTGCGCCGCCAAGACCACTTTGAGTGACGGAGTTATTACCGACCTGAACGTTGGCAGATTTTAAAATATCAGGGTTCAAGGTTAAGTTACCGACATGGTGGAACATATTGGCATGTTGAGAAGCGCCATCGAGACGAATATCTAGATCGGTTTCACCCAAGCCACGAATATTGATTCGTTGATTCACTGAGTGTGTTCCTCCGACGTCGACACCTGGAATATCACGTAGCAAATCTGACATATGATCTGCTTGTTTGAGTGATAAATCATCGGTCGTCAGCGATTCTGAGCTGCTTGATACTTTGGTTCCCCAAACGACAATATTGTTCTGATCTGGTGCGGTTTCTTGTTGAGCAAGGGCGTGGGTTGATATTGCTGCGGTGATGGCAAGCCATAACGCTGACTTATTGCAAATATCCATACTGACTTTAGTCCTCAAAAATACAAATGATAATAATTCGCATGTATGTTAAATTGAGAGCCATCGAGAAAAAAGTTGAACAGATTATGCAAAATCGCACATCAGTTATGGAAAACAAGCACAGGCCTGCTCAGCAAGTAATACGACAAACGATTACTTTAGCGCGTCATGTCATCACCGATCAGGATGAGGTCATCATTGCTCAGCAATCCAATCAGCCCGTAATAGCGCGAGGTCGATTTATTGAATACACCAGCCCAAGCGGGTTTACCTTGCATGGCGGTTGTAGTCATGAACTGATTGATTGTGATGTGGTGACGACCAGTGCACCGGCCTTGGTGATAATCCTTTTAATGGAAGGAACGTTAAGTTTTGCTTATGACGATCTTAAGTTTAATTTGTCGGCTAATGTTGAGCCTCAAGCGTTGATGGTGAATGTATTGCAGCCTTGTATTTTCCATCGTCGCCTACATCAAGATATGCAAGTACGTAAACTCACCATCACCTTACCGCAGGACAAATTACAACCATTTGCAGTCCAAGAGTGCCCGCTGCATCATTTTATTCAACAAGATAAAGTATTCACGCATTTGATGCTGGCTACCGATAGCTGGCAAACTGTAGCGAACTTGCTTAATAAGCCTGAGTCGCAAACGCTCAGTTGGCATATTACCCGAGAGGCGATGAGTTGGCGATTGATCCAAGACGTCATGCTACAGTGCTCGCTAGCGACGGTTGATCATCGTTCAGCGTTACCTCGCGATGAGCCAACAGAAAGTGTCATTGACGATGTCCTACATTACATTGATCAGCATCTCTACGATGAGCTTAGCTTGGCTAAGCTTGCAGACCAACATGCGATGAGCGTCTCTACTTTGCAGCGAAAGTTTAAATATCGCCTTAATATGACGATGGCACACTACATCCGCCATCGTCGTCTGCAATTCGCGCGTCAGAAACTAGAACGCGGTTTAGTGACGATTACCGAGGCGGCTTATGAAGCAGGTTATTTACACCCATCCAACTTTACGGCAGCTTTTAAAAAAGCGTTTGGTTCTTCCCCTCAGGTTTTTCTTGAACAAACCCCATTTAGTACAAGGTGAGCGTAAGGCGTTCAACTTAATAAAACCGGTGCTCATGGGGATGATGAGAGCCATCGGTGGCTCTCATCAAAGGCCAGCCTACGGCTGTTCAAAATTGTGCCAGACAAATTTATCACTCATTTGCCGCCGACCTGCAACTCCACGTTGTTTGGGGATAGCAATAAAGCATTTAAATAATGCTTTACATCATAGACTATTTGATTAATAATAGCTTCGCTCTGTTGTTCAGAGTTATTAATGAAAAATAAAGTGTAGTAAAACCCTCAGAATATCTTCGTCACCGTTGCAATCCTCAGTGTTTCCCTTAGCTTCATCGTTACATTCAATAATTCAAGCTCAGTGCATCGCATTTTGCGGTATATTTTATGAATTTTAAATTAAGGGACACATATGTCTAATAAAACAACTGGTTTAGTAAAATGGTTTAACGAAGAGAAAGGCTTTGGCTTTTTAACTCAAGATAATGGCAATGCTGACGTATTCGTTCATTTCCGTGCTATTGCTTCTGAAGGTTTTAAAACCTTGACTGAAGGTCAAAAAGTTTCTTTTGATGTAGAGCAAGGGCAGAAAGGTCTTCAAGCTGCGAACGTTGTTGCTCTATAATCGTATTGTAGGGTGTTAATAAAGTAATTTTATTGGCACCCATATTGACTGCTATAATTTTATTTATACACACACCATAAAAATATTAAACATTTCTTACATCTACCTCTGTGTTTTTGTCGTTACGTTCCTTATTTTCTTCGTTGCATTATTATAAATAGATTTATTTTATTAAATATTTTAGAGCGAGCTATATAATTATATCGCTTTAAAATGCTTAAAAAGCTAAGGATGCTTATGTCTCGTTCTATTGGTCGTAAACGGTTTTGGTTTCAACAGCGATCACAACAAAATACCATGAATAAAAGTAAAAAAATCGAAGTTCATCAATGATTGTTCATTTCTTTGTTAATCAACATCACTGGAGTTCTGATATCCATCAATTAAATAGTGATGTATTGACTCGGCATGTTTTAGCTAAAGCCAATGTCGATACTTGTATTCATTTCACTTATTGTGAGCAAACTTGCAAAGGCGAAATAAAAAATACAAATAATCATTTAATTGGATCCTTTTCGGTTTGTTAGTGGCGTCAGGTTGACGAAAATTCGTCAGGCTTTACTGATGACATGATCAAGGCGTTTCGGTTGATAGGCAATTAACGGTTGCGACTCAATCGTAAAGGCCTCAGAATGGCCGCCTTTCGTGGCCATGCCACGTTGTTTATTTATATTACTATTGAGAATTATATATGAGTTTTACCTCGCTTGGTCTGTCTGCACCAATCCTGAAAGCAATTCAAGAGAAAGGATACGATACACCTTCTCCTATCCAACAGCAGGCGATTCCTGCGGTATTAGAAGGTAAAGATGTCATGGCGGCAGCTCAGACCGGAACAGGTAAAACAGCGGGTTTTACATTACCAATTCTTGAACGTTTATCGAAAGGCCCGCGGGTTCGAGGTAATCAAGTTCGCGCTTTGATTTTAACCCCAACCCGTGAATTAGCAGCACAGATCCAAGATAATGTTTTTATGTATGGACGTCATTTACCGCTCACCAGTGCTGTGGTATTCGGCGGAGTGAAGATTAACCCGCAAATGCTGCGTTTACGCAAAGGGGCGGATGTATTAGTGGCCACGCCGGGACGTTTGATGGATTTATATCATCAAAATGCGGTGAAATTTGATCAGTTAGAGGTTTTAGTCCTCGATGAAGCCGACCGTATGTTGGATATGGGGTTTATTCGTGATATTCGTAAAATCTTAGCATTACTTCCAGAAAAACGACAAAATTTACTCTTTTCTGCGACGTTTTCCAGCGAAATTCGTCAACTGGCGAAAGGGCTTGTAAATAATCCGATTGAAATTTCAGTTAGTCCAGCGAACTCTACGGCCAGAACCGTTGAGCAATGTATCTATCCTGTTGATGTAAAAAAGAAAGCACCAATGTTGGTGAAATTAATTAATGATGGGAATTGGCAGCAAGTTTTGGTGTTTATGCGCACCAAACACGGTGCAAACCGCCTTGCAACTTATCTAACTGAGCAAGGGATTACCGCGGCGGCGATTCACGGAAATAAGAGCCAAGGCGCTCGTACTAAAGCTTTGGCGAACTTTAAATCTGGTGAAGTGCGGGCATTAGTGGCGACAGATATTGCTGCTCGTGGCATCGATATTCCTCAGTTGCCGCAAGTGGTCAATTTTGAACTGCCTAATGTTGCCGAAGATTATGTGCACCGCATTGGCCGAACGGGCCGAGCTGGTGAAGTCGGTAAAGCGATTTCCCTTGTCTGCGCGGTAGAAGCTCCAGAATTATTTGCCATTGAACGTTTAACTCAAACGTTACTAACTCGGATAACGCTAACTGGTTTTGAACCCGTGAATGCATTGCCAGAGTCCAAATTAGATACGCGTGCGAAAAAACCTAAAAAACCGAAAAAGTTGAAAAATCTCACCTCTGTATTGCCAGAAGTGAAATCGGCGCAAGGTACGCCAGAGGGGAGAAAAAACCGGACTAGCCAGCCTGAGCGCCGTCATACTCCGAGAAGCGCAATAAAGCCGAAGTTTCAGCGAGGTTCTGGAGACACCAACCGCCGTGTTCAACCGAGCCGTGAAGCCTCTTAGTTTTTTAGACACGAATCTCGATTTTTATCCCTCTCCTGTCTCGAATGTATTAATCTTATGGATGAGTTTTTAATTCAGGATTGTAAAGAATATGAAAAAATACACACAACTGGCAGTGGTGCTGGGCGTATTGATGAGTGGCAGTAGCTATGCAGCAAATATGGTGGCTGATGCGAGAGGGAATGCAATGGGAAATACTGGGGTAACAACCTCTAATTACTTATTAGCGCCTTTTTATAATCCCGCGCTGACGGCTGTTTATCAAAGTCGAGATGATTTTGGCGTATTGTTGCCTGCGGTAGGGATTAATCTGCGTGATAGTGATGATAACCTGTCAACGATTGATGATCTACAAGATACAATCAAAGCGTTTGAAGCCGGGGATATATCACCTGCGAATCAGGCCCGTTTAAGTCGTTACTTAGATGAATTAAGCACCAATAAACCTTTTGCGGTATCGGGTGGTTTGGGGGTTGCAGTCGCGATTCCGATGAATAAAATATCGCTGAATTTTTTCTCGCGTGGTTATGTGGAAATTCAAGCCGATGCGCAGATAAGTCAGGATGCTGATATCGAAGATCGTTACCAAAATTCTGCGGTTGACTTGATGGCATTCGGTTATTCCGAATATGGTCTTGCTCTAGCCAAGACAATAACCTCGCGTGGCCATCATTGGGCTGTGGGTATTTCTCCAAAAGTTCAACAGCTTAAAACGTACCATCAAACGTTTAGTGTGCAAGATTTTGATCTTGACGACTATGATCAGAGTGAGGTGAGCAAAAGCGCCTTTAATCTTGATTTAGGGGTGGTTTATTTTAAAGACAATTATCGCGCGGGTATTGCGGTAAAAGATCTCTTTAGTCAAACCATCGCAACTTTTAACGATCAGAGTCATTATAAACTCGATACTCAAGTGACCATTTCTGGTGGCTATGTATCGGATTTTTTCACCGCAGCTATTGATATGGATGTGACCAAGCAATCACGCTTTGAGGGAAAAATCGATGATACTCAGTTTTTGCGTTTCGGTGTCGAGGGTAATGCATGGGGTTGGGCACAATTGCGCGCAGGGTATGAAGTTGATCTACAAGATAATTTAGACAATACGGTTACCGCGGGGATTGGTTTTAGCCCGTTCAGTGTGGTTCGTTTTGATCTTGCAGGAAATTACGCGGGTAAAAACCAGTTGGGTGCCGCCGCTAATATTTCATTTACCTTTTAAGCGGCTGAGCGACTAGCTTAACAAAGCCACTAGATTAAAATGGCCCAAAGCCGCTGGTGTATACCTTAACGGCTTTGGGCCGAACACTTCAAACTTTCTCTGGTCGGTTATCCCTCATTCCTCATTTTGGGGTATTTTATTTTCGCGCTTTATCTATCATTTGATTAATAAACTGATAATGATTTTTCACTTCATCACTCACATGTCTCGATATGCGCATTTTACGAATTGCGTTGAGTTGAGCTAAGGCTTCAGATCGAGTCACAAAATCATGTTCACTTCCACTTTCTGGATCGAGATTCGCGATTACAATCAAGCGCTGTACATAACTGACTTGTAACATTTGGCTAATGGTATTGACCTGTCTTGCATCGACAAAAATAGCCTGAGTTAACTCACTCAGCATTTGATTCACAGTGTATTGATTACCATACAATTGGCTATCACTCAGACGCATCGTGACGCTCGGATGCAGTAAATGATCGAGAATTATTTGCTGCATCACAAATAAACGCTGGTGAGGTTTTGGATCTTCATTCATATTGTATCGTTCAAAGCCGCGTCGTTGCGGTTGCATATAATTGAGCAGCGGCATCATTTCTTGCAAGACATCAGGGGCAAAAACATAGCGTGCTAAGGTGCGCATCGCCCGTTGTTGCTCGGCGAGCGGTACCGGGGTAAACGGTTTGACGGCAGATTGTTGTCCAACCACTGCTCGTTCGACATAAATACCGCCAATATAGCGCGAAACCACATTAGCCTGATTAAGGTAGTGGTCAAATAACACATTAGCGCTGCTTAATAGTTGCTGATGGGATTGGCCCGCTACCCGGGTTGTTTGCAACAGTTGAGGATAAGTCTGTTTAATTAGCTCAAAACGTTGCGTGGCATAGGTAATGGGATCTGAGCTATGTGCGCCAATCATTGCGCGTGGGTCGATATGTACTCCAGGTAAACGCATATCATCTGCGTCGTTAGCAAATGCCAATTCAGGTTGATGAGAACGTTGGAGAATACGCTCTAAACGTTGAGATTCTTGCTCAGCATCAGCCAGTGCGGGTGAGTAACCATATTCAATCGCCCAAATATCGTAAGGTCCGGGTAAGTAGCTGTAATAATCACCTTGAACAGTACCCATTGGTGCTAAGTTAATCGGTGCGTAATCCATGACTGATCCAGATAAGACCCCTTTAGTGAGCGATTTATCATGAATTTGGTTATTATCCCATAATGAATGGGCTTTCATATTATGGCTTAGCCCAAGAGTGTGACCAATTTCGTGCATCACCAAATGACGTAAACTTTGCTGTAAGCGCTCATTATTGGCAAACTGTTCCCCGCTAGGCAAGCCATACGTTGCGTTTGCCATCAGCAAACCTTGATGTAAAGAATCAGCTGCAGAGCAATGTACCTGTGGCCCGTTAACCATGTGAGAGGGCGACGATTTTAGTGGTGCAAACACTTGCCCTGTTCGCCAAACGTTAGTCAAAAAGGCATGTTCTAACATAATGTTAGCTGCAATAATCTCACCCGTTAAAGGGTTGGCCAGGGAAGGGCCGTAACCGCCAAATGATGGTTGAGGTGAAGAGGCCCAACGCAAGACATTATAGTTAATATCCCCAGCTTGCCACTCAGCATCGTCAGGTTGTTCTTTAACGACCAGAGCATGTTTAAACCCGGCAGCTTCGAACGCGATATTCCAGCTTTCTACACCTTGACGAATGGTGTCTCGCCATTCATAGGGAGTGGTATTTTCTATCCACCACACGATCGGTTTGACCGGTTCGGAGAGCGCTTGTTCGGGGTGTTTTTTCTCTAAGTGCCAGCGATTAATGACATCGCCATAAGGTGCCCAACTGCTCTCCGTCATTCGATCAAACGACTGTGTAAAGTAGCCTATACGAGCATCATCGGCACGGGGTTGATAATTATTGTCTGGTAAAGCAATTAATGAATGCTGGAGCCGAATCTGAGTGATCCGCGCATCGGCTTGTGCGGTAGAGTAGTGCTGTGGCTCATTGTTCAAAAACACGTAATCTACCACGATATCGACATTACGTGGGTAGATACGTTCAGCACTAAAACGTGAGCGATGCTCAAGTAGATCGCCCATTATAAAACCTTGTTCTATTGAATGGTTATCTAATGTTGGGGTCAGTTTATGCAGCGCATCGCTAATGAATAATCGATCAGCACTGAGTAAAATATTTCCCTCTTCTTCGGCGATAATGGGCAAGGTTGCCAACGTAGCTTGACTAATATTGGCGTTAGCTGCACGAGAGAGCGGATGATTCACGTCAAATTGAAAGCGAGGATTTAATGCCACGATATCAATTCTATCAAAATAGCGACGAAACTCGATGATGCGGGTTTGACGATAGTTGCCCCGGAAATGTCCCGTTTCGACAATACCATCTAGGCTTTGGGCGAGATAAATCATCGGATGATGGAGTTGTGATTCGTGGATAGAAAACAAGGTTTCACCGGTAATTTGATCGCGATAAAAGTTAAGAAAACCCTCCTTATGGCTCATGGTTTCTACAATATTGCGATAGCTTAGTGAGTGAGCATCTGGCGGGGGGCTTGCTGACACAGGAAATGAGATCAAGAGCGCACTGGTGAGTAGTGCAACGACAGTTTGTTGACGAAAATGCATTATCATGCGGAACGATCCTTTATTATTGGAGATAATTCTCCCGATTTGATGCACTAGCAATTTGGCTTGTTACTCAGGTTGACACTTACGGGACTTGATACGGGCCAAGCCATCGATAAGGAAGGACAACGCCTTCCTTATTCGATATATTAAATGGAAATAAATAAGCCAGCTAAACAGGCACTCATTAAGTTAGCAAGTGTACCTGCGACAACGGCTTTTAAGCCCAAGTTTGCGACTTCTGCGCGGCGCTCTGGTGCCATCACCCCTATAGAGCCTAATTGGATAGCGATTGAACCGATATTAGCAAAGCCGCATAACGCAAAAGTAATCACGACTTGGGTATAGCTTGATAGCGTTTCTCTTCCTTGAATAAAATCAATAAAAGCAACAAATTCATTCATAATGACTTTTTGCCCGATGTAAGATCCAGCCTGTACCATTTCATTCGCTGGTATTCCCAAGATCCAAGCGAGAGGGGCGAATACATAACCCAATAATAATTGTAACGTGATGCCTTGCATACCGAATAACTCGGCAAAGCTTTCCAGCCCAGTATTGACCATCGCAATGACACTGACAAAAGCGATTAGCATGGTACCAACCGCAACCGCAACCTTCATACCATTCATCGCGCCACTAGCTAGCGCATCAATGACATTACTTTGTTCACTACCATCAATGTGTACGTCCGTTTGATCGCCGGGTTGTTCGGTTTCCGGCACGATTAATTTGGCCATCAATAAGCTACCCGGTGCAGCCATAAAGCTTGCGGCAATCAAATATTTCAATTCGATGCCTAAGCCAGCATAACCACCAAGCACGCTACCTGCTACAGAAGCCATGCCGCCCGTCATAACGGCAAACAGTTCTGAACGTGTTAATTTAGGCAGAAAAGGTCGTACTAATAATGGTGATTCGCCCTGTGATAAAAAAATATTACCTGTTGCCACTAACGATTCCGCTTTACTGGTTCCTAAAAAGCGCTGTATGCCGCCGCCTAACCAAGCGATCACTTTCTGCATAATGCCTAAATAATAAAGTGCAGAAATTATGGCGCTAAAAAAGATAATGATAGGTAATACCCGAATCGCAAAGATAAAACCGGTATTGGCTAAATCACCAAAGAGAAAAGCGATTCCGACATCGGCAAAGCCGAGTAGGCTAGCGACACCTTGGCTCAATGCGCCTAGAGCCGCTTGTCCCCATGGGAAGTAGAGGACTAGTGCAGCAAAACTAATCTGGAGTAGTAAGGCGCGTGAAACGGTTTTCCAATTAATAATCGAGCGTCGTTCAGACAGCAGGTACGCTAAAGCAAGCAGTACTAGCATGCCTAGTAAGCTAAAAAGAATATTCATAATAGTTTTCGATGAGTTGTGTCAATAAAAAGGGAAGAGTTGCGATAGAAATAAAAGTGGAGAAACAAGCAACGGCACTGACTTGCAGTGAAGGATAAATAAAAGACCCATGCGGTCGCCTTTGTTTGTTCATAAAGCACCTTTACAAGCAATGTTAACGAGCCGGTCCCCTCCTAGGGTCATTCACTATTCCATATGACAGCTTGTATTGGTGAGTTCGGATAACCACCGAGCGCGGAGTATAGCGGTATAAGAGGTGACTTTCATCACATTTATTCAGTAATGAAAATCACTATTACTTTTTCTATTTGACGGTGCGGCAGTATTCGCTACGTCCATTGGTCTCCATCCTATGGTGACTTAAATCTATAGAGACGGGTTTAGGAGCGGTACTTTGTAACTTATTAATTAACGTTATTGAGGCATATTGATGGGAAGAGATCGGGTAACAAAGTATTTGGCTGAAGAGGAATGAATAACAGCGTGGTTGTTTGTTTTTTGTTAAAGAATTTGTGTTTTTTTAAGTCTTTACTTTATTATCACCGTTGTGTGGTGAAGAATAAAGATTCATCAGGTGGTGTAAAATGGCATGATTCGCCTCAATGATATTCAGTTCACCATAAAATCGATGAATAGAACCTTAGTCAAAGGAGTGCAGGTAATGCCGACTTATGAAGTGAATTTTGATGGTTTGGTTGGGTTAACCCATAATTACGCTGGGCTGTCATTAGGTAATCTCGCCTCTACAGCGAATCAACATGCAGTGGCAAATCCTCAGTTGGCGGCCTTGCAAGGGCTGAAAAAAATGAAAGCACTGGTCGATATCGGATTTAAGCAAGGGGTGCTTCCTCCACAAGAAAGGCCCTGCATCAATAGCTTACGTTTGCTTGGTTTTTCTGGCACTGATGCGCATATTTTAGGCCAAGTCGCAAAAAAAGCCCCGTACCTTTTAGCAAACGTGAGTTCGGCATCGGCGATGTGGGTTGCGAATGCTGCAACAGTTTCTCCATCTGCTGATACGCAGGATAATAAAGTTCATTTTACGGTGGCAAATCTCACCAATAAATTTCATCGTTCGATAGAGGTAGAAACGACGAGACAAGCCTTACAAGCGACGTTTCGAGCAAAAGAACACTTTGTGCATCATACACCACTACCTTTGCAGGCGCAGTTTGGTGATGAAGGCGCTGCCAACCATAATCGTTTATGCGCTGATTATGGTAAACCGGGGGTTGAAGTTTTTGTGTATGGACGGCAAGCATGGGGAGGGAGTGTTGAGCCCCGCTATTTTCCCGCGCGTCATACTCGTGAAGCGAGTGAGGCGATTGCTCGCCTACATCAATTGGCGGATGAACATTGTGTGTTTGTACAACAAAACCCACAAGTGATTGATCAAGGCGTCTTTCATAATGATGTGATTGCCGTGGCCAATGGCCCAGTGCTTTTTTATCATCAGCATGCATTTCTTGATAAATTACGTGCATTTGAGCAAATTACTCGCCAATTAAGCCAGTTTGAATGTCAGTTTGTGCCGATTGAAGTACCAAACCATACCGTCTCCGTTGAGGAGGCCGTGAGGACTTATTTGTTCAATAGTCAGTTACTGAGTAAAGCTGATGGAAAGATGTTGATGATTGTACCAGAGGAGTCTCAGCAACATACGCGTGTTTGGGCTTATTTAAATGATTTAGTTAGCAGCGGTGGCCCGATTAATGAAGTAAAAGCGTTTGATTTAAGAGAAAGTATGGCAAATGGCGGTGGGCCAGCTTGTTTGCGGTTAAGGGTAGTACTTAATCAACAAGAATTGGCAGCCACTAATCCAAATACTTTGCTGGATGATCATCTCTATCACTCGCTAACCCGTTGGGTGAAAAAACATTATCGAGATCGATTAACGGAAGCTGATCTCGCTGACCCTGTATTACTTAACGAGAATCGTACCGCTTTGGATGAATTGACTCAATTGATGGACTTAGGCTCCCTTTACCCATTTCAGCGTGATTAATTAAACGGAAGCATCACGGGAGAGTGTCTCACTATTGATACTTTTGTTGATTTTATCGCTAGGGAAGGGGATTAAAATGGAAACAACCTCTCAAAAATGTTGCTCTGCTCTAAGATAAATAAACCGGTTTAAATGATTTGCGGCGCAGTTAACAGAGCAGTACATAAGCCATTGAGTTACCGTGTGCTATTTTCTAATTTTATAGCAAGGTTACTTGATTTAGGCGCCCGCCATGCTTTCTCGAACGCTCTCT
>NZ_NBUS01000040.1:227898-237472 GCF_002749895.1 Vibrio fujianensis
AACCGCTTTCGGCTTGTCGAAATTATCGCATGCTGGCTGACGTTATGTTTTCCTTTTTACAGCAACAACTTTTACCCCAGGCGATATTGGTCTTTTACCCTCCATCGGTCACTCAGCGTTTTGAATGTTTGTTTAAATTAGGGCAGCCTTTAGAGGTCACCCATTACCCAGACGACTTTTGGACTTGGGCTGCTCAGTTTGATTCATCGGACTCACTGATCCCCTTTGCGACCAATCCTTGCCAATGGAATTATAAACAACTGATTGCTGAAGAAACTTACTTATTTACGTTAGATAACCATAATGAGCGACGTACCTACCTTGTGTTAGAAGGCGTTAATGAGCAGCGTGTCGCTCAGATGATGGCTGCGGGAGAGTTAGAGTGTCTGCACTTGCTCGCCGCTCGATGGCAGTGTATTCGAGCAGAAACAGACGCGGCAACCGAATTTAAACTGCGTGATCGACGAGAAGCCAAATATCGAGATGAAATTACTGCGCGGGAAGCATTCATTGAGAATATGAAGCGTGTCCATCAACTTGCGATCACTTTATCCAATCCGGAAAATTTGGATGCACTTCATCGGGCTGCCGTTGAAGCAGTTAGGGATAAGCTAGGTGTTGATCGGGTCGCTTTTTTTTTACTGGATATGAAAAAACGCTGCTTTAATGGAACCTATGGAACCAATGAGCAAGGTGTCACCATTAGTGAACATCATAGCCAATACGATCTACATCAATTAGAAGCACGCTACATTGAAGCGATTTCAGATGGGCATTCTACACTCGTTATTGTCGATGACGCGCCACTCTATACTGACGGAGCCGTCGTTGGGCAAGGCTGGAACGGTATGTTATTGCTTCGTGATGGGGAAGAGGTGTTTGGTTGGTTAGCCATGGATAATTTTATTCATCGTCAGCCCATTAGTGATTATCAAAAACAGATGTTGGAATCGTTTTCTTCTTTACTGGCTCAGATTTACCTACGTAAACGGCAAGAACAGAATATTCGTATCTTACATGCCAGTATGGTCGAACTATCACGTTGCTTAACGGTGAGTGATGTATGTAAAACCGCCGTTGCTTTTGCGATAAAACGGATGGGAATTGATCGCATGGCGGTTTTTTTAACGGATGAAAAATGTCATACCTTACAAGGTACATGGGGCACTGATATTCAAGGAAATATTGTCGATGAACGGTATTTTCGTACCTCAGCGCAAGACAATGAAATCGTGCTTTTAGCTAAAGCTTCTCCTAATGAAGTGGTATTTAAAGAATCAGCGCCGATTTATCATGACAATAACATCGTTGGATTCGGCTGGACAGCGATGACCATGCTAACAGATAACGACGTACCACTGGCTTTTATATCGGTTGATAATTTAATTCGCCGCTCTCCTTTAACTTCTCAGTTAAGGGAGGTGATTCGTATGTTTGCTTCAAACCTGACCGAAGTATTGATGCGAGCGAAAGCACAGCAAGCAATCAATGAGTTAAATGCAAACCTTGAAAAGGAGATCTATAACCGCACTCGAGAGTTGCAGAAAGCGAATGAAAAGCTGGAACGATTAGCGAAAATGGATCCTTTAACGCGGTTAGGTAATCGAAGAATGCTGACGCATTTATTGGAGCAAATCTGTGAGCAGTATGATGTGCAGCCCGTTGATTATGGCGTTATATTACTAGATATTGACCATTTTGGTTTGTTTAATAACCACTATGGACATTTAGAGGGTGATATTGCCCTGATGCGTATTGGTAAAATTTTAAGCCAACACACTCAGTCAGATGGCGAGCAATTTTGTCGTATCGGGGGAGAAGAATTTGTCTTATTACTGGTTGGACATAGCGCACAAAAAGTACATCAATTGGCAGAAAGTATTCGTGCAGCGGTTGAACAGGAAAGCATTCCACATTGTGCTAGTCCCGATGGTTCTTGGTTAACCATTTCTGTTGGTTATTGTGTGGCTAACTTCCCAGCCAGTGAAATTCAATTTGAGCGTATGTACGCCCAAGCAGACAAAGCACTCTATCAAGCAAAGCATCAAGGCCGTAATCGTGTTGTTGGTGAAACTTTGCTCACCTCATCGGCGCTTGATGCCGCTTGTCTACCAATCTCAAATCAACCTGATCGGTAATATTTTACGCTTTCTCTCACGCTCATCTTCTTTAATTTGATCGCATTTTGTTGGATAAAGAAGCTACAAATGTTTTGCTCATTGTCCTCAATGATGATGGCTGAGAATCATAATTTCGCTAAGGGGTGAGTCGATTGGCTCTGTCGTTGTGCCTGCTGACGATGAATTTGATTAATCGCTTGTTTTAATTGTTCAATATTTGCAGTTTGGCCATTCGCAGAATAAAGCTGGGCATGGTATTGCTGAAGTGCCTGTTGAAGCGATATTTTTTCAGCGTTGCTGAGATCTAATGTCTCCATCCATGTTTTTACTGCATGACTGATCATGATCCCGTCTTGTTGTGCTAACGCCTGCTGTAGCCGTTGCCAGCTAGAGTTTGATGGCGCAATGATCGGGTTTGTCGCTGTGCGATCCTGTGTAGTGGATGAGTGTAAACGCCAAGCAAGGAATGCTGTCATTAGCCAGAGTAGAGCAAAGAGCATTGTTAAGTAAGGCCACCAGCCTGAGTCTTGGACAAGATTCACCGAGCTAGAGGACGGTTGTTCTGAGTTGATGGGTAAGATGCTTACTTCTTCATTCTCTGCGACGATTAAGGTTAAGCCTGATGCTCGAGAAACCTGTTGCTGTTTGGTTTCGGTATTCCACCAATTGACAGTAATTTCTGGCAAGGTCACTTCGCCAGGTTGGCGTGGAATTAACACGTGTTTTACCGTCATAACGACTTGACCATTCTCTTGAGTGGTCAATTGCGGTTTTTCTTCATACACGCGTACTGCGTCTGGATAAGAGACGCTTAATTTAGGCAGTTGTTCTGGGCTTAATCCAGTCACTTGCATGGTTATTTGCCGACTGATTGTCTCTCCGACTTGAAGGGAATAAGGTGATTGTTCAATCGGCGCGCCTTGGCTATCTTGCCACTGTTCCGTCAGAGTGAGCTGAGAGGTAGGCAGCCAAGCACCTTGATAATCAGCTGGCTTATCTTCTACGGTTATTGCATAGGTTTTGGGCGTGGTCTTAAAAGGGATGATCCGAGTGGCGTTATCATAGTGATTACCATAAATAAGTGAGCCTTGGAATATGGCCTCGGTTAAATGAAATTGTCCCGCTTTCTCTGCCGTTAGGCGAAAATCTTGTTCTAGCACAGTCACTTCCACTCCCCCTAGCACGGTTTGGTATTGCTTGGTTTCGTTAGCTTGAGTGATCGTCATTCCTTCAACAGAGGGAGGTGTCAGTTGAGGGTTTTGCAGCCGACGTACCTCGGTTTTGATCAGCAATCGAATATGCAACAGGGCGCTTTCTTGTGGATAAAGCTTATCTCGTGAAAGATGACTGTGCATCTCAATGAGTTCATCGATATTGGGTGCTTGTTGATCAACGGTGACTTGGATGGCAATGGGTTGAGTGGTTTGTCCATCCAGCTCAAAACTGGGAATAGTCAGGATACCGAGTCGATTAGCGGCCAGAGAAAGAGTCCATTCACTATGCTGGCTGCGTTTGCCATTCATGATATTTACTGAAGAGGTAAAACTAGGGCGACTGGTAAAAAAGTCGTTGTCCAGTTCGTGAAAATCAATCGCATCCGCTGTCGAGGGTTGATCACTAACGATGCGCAGTTGAAAGACCTCATTTTGTATCACTTTGTTTTTACTGACAGTGGCATATAAGGTGGCCGCATGGACAGACAGACTTAGCATACTTAGTAATACGATTAGCCAAAGAGCAAATCGACGTTGTAACAATTTAATCATTACCACTTTTTACCTTCTGTTGTTGGAGCCGGTTTATTTTTTGCTTGCAGATAAAGTTGTGCGCGTAGCAAGCGGCTCGGGTCACGGGTACTTTCCACTTGTTCAAGCTTTCGCATTTGAGGATCGACATCTTGAGTGCTGCCCTCACTAGGCTCTGGGGTTGTATTGATATACTTGCCCTTGTTTTCTTGGGAGTTCTCCGGTTTAGCTTCCGCTTGTTTCGTATTGTACGGTTGATTTTTTAATTCATCGCTCTGATCCATCTGCGACTGCTCATTTAATGCGCTTTGAGCTTGTGATGATGGATCGTGTTCTGTGGGCCGTGAAGGTTGAGATTGGTCTACGGCTTTTTCCGCTTTATGTGCTGGATTATCCGATGAGGAAGAAACGTCTTGACCTTGCTCTTTACCCGATGAAGACTTTTGTTGCTGTTGCTGTTGCTGTTGCTGTTGCTGTTGCTGTTGCTGTTGCTGTTGCTGTTGCTGTTGCTGTTGCTGTTGCTGTTTCAATGCCTGCTCAACCTCAGCGAGGTTATGCTGAGCATCTTGATGATTGGGATGGTTTTTGAGTATGGTTTGGTAACCTTGGGCGGCTTTTGCTAACTGGCCAGCTTGCGCGTAGGCATTTGCTAGGTTGTATTGGGTTTGCTCATCTGGGTTGGCAATGCCTTCCCAGCTATCGATAGCGGCTTGGTAATTTCCCGCTTGGTAATGCGCCGCGCCTTGCCATGCTGGTGAGGTAAAGAGTGTCGCGGCAGCATCATAATCGCCTCGCTGGTAGGCTTGCCACGCCTGTTGATCTTGATTTAACCAAGCAGAGGCATGAGCAGGATTAGGAACGGCAGTGCTACCAATACAGAGTAGGAGAGTGAATAGAACACCGCGCCGAAAGAGCAAGAGGGCAGGGATAATTAACAGCCCTACCAGCCAATAACCATTATTGATGGCATCGGTTATCTGAGCAGTATCCGAGCGTTGCTTGATCTCAGTTTTTGGGGCATCAGTAACACGCAGAATATTTTGTACATCTTGATCATCATTACGATAAGCGACAAAATGACCTCCCACTTGTGAGGCGAATGTTTGCATCGCAATCATATCGGTTTTTGCTATCACAGGTTGCTGTTTCTCGTCTTTTAGTAGGCGGCCATCATTTAATGTGATTGGTGAACCATTGGCACTTCCGATTGCCCAGAGGGTCAATCGCCACGGCGTTCCATTGAGGAGGGTTTGGATCGATTGGCTTTCTTGTGCCGATAAATCATCCGCGACCAGAATAATATCCCCTGAAGCTAACTGCGCTTGCTTTAACATGTCTATCGCAAGTTGCACACCTGCTGCTGCATTTGCCCCAGGAAAGGGCATGATATCTGGTGACAAGTTTGGTAGTAGATTGGCGATTGTTGCCGTGTCTGTGGTTAAGGGGCTAATGCTATAAGCATCGCCAGCATAAGCGACTAACCCCGTATTGCCTTCTTGCCAGCTAGCGAGTAAATCTAATACTTTGTAGCGAGCCTGAGAGAGTCGGTTCGGTTTAAGATCACTGGCATACATCGATAATGACATATCCATGACCACAACTCGACCAGCACTATTGGTATAGCTGGGTCTGGTTTGTTTTTCAAAGCTAGGCCCAGCTAAGGCGAGTGTGGTGATTAGCCAACAAAAGCTTACCCCTGTCAGCCAAAGGTGGTGATGCCGTTTATGGCTAATGCCCAACGCTTGTGCCAAGTGAGGGGCAATTAATGACTGACCAGGAGAGCGATAAAAGAGCCAGCCTAATAGCCCAGCTAAAGGCAGCAAGGCCCACAACCAAACAGGATAGAGAAACATAAAATCAACCATACTGTCTCCTTACAATCATTAATACCACGGAAAGCAATAAAGCAGCAGCCAGTGGATAGTGAAACCATTCACTTTGTGGACGCCAAGTTTGGGTTGCTTGACTCAGTGGTTCTAACTGATTGATGGTGTCATAAATCGTTTGCAGCTCTTGTTGATCACGGGCTCGAAAATATTGGCCACCGGTTAATTGAGCGATTTCTTGTAACGTTTTTTCATCCAGATCCTCTGCGGTATTAACGCGGCGAGTCAGCAGAAAATCTCTGATCGTCATTTCACCAGCGCCGATCCCAATTGTATAGATGGTGGTACCATAGTGTTTTGCGATCTCAGCGGCTTCAAGTGGATCTAATACTCCAGCATTATTGCTGCCATCACTGAGTAAAATCATGACCCGCTGCGGAGCGTCACTGTCAATAAAGGTTTTTGTGGCAAGTCCAATGCCATCACCTATCGCGGTTCTGGTTCCAATTAATTTTAAGACCGCTTGATTTAATTGCTGTGTAATTGTGGTGCGATCGAAGGTCAGAGGAGTCTGCAGGTAAGCATGGTCAGCAAAGAAAATCAGCCCTAATCGATCTCCCTGCCGTTTAGCAATAAAATCACTGAGTACCTGTTTGACGGCTGTGAGGCGATCCACATATTCCTTTCCGAGTTGCATATCTTGCTGATTCATAGAATAGGAAAGGTCAACAACCAGCATCACATCTCGTTGTTGAGTCGTCACCGATATAGGGTCTCCATACCAAACTGGGCGAGCAGCCGCGATAATTAGGCAGACCCACATGGCGATGACGAGGCCTTTTATCCGCCACTGCTGTTGGCTTGCAGCATGGCTATCAGTTGGTAAATAAGCGAGTGGAATCGCCGCCTGTTGTGGGAGCGGCGAGACAAAATGATAGACCAAAACAGGTAATGGAAGTAGTAATAAAAACCACCACCATAAAAACTCAATATTTGCCAAGGTTCCTTAAACTCCTCTTTTTCGGTGGCAATGCCTCACTGATCCACAATTGGCAGTCATTAATTAACTGATCGGGATGAGTCACCGGTGTTTTTTGATATAACGCTTGCTGCCATAGGGAGACATTAGGTACAAAGCGCGATTGACCTAATTGGGTATCTAAAAAGGTGTACCATTCATGGCCCGTCAATGGTGCGATGTAGTCTCGTGGGTAATAGCAAAGTGCTGTTTGTCTGAGTAACTCCATGGCTGCAGAGGGTGTTTGATAGCCACTCGTTTGACAAAGTAGGCGTAGAGCCGTTTTTTTGGGAGCGAGACGTTTTTTTCTCCATATTAGTAGTGCAATCATCACTAGGCTGATGATCAAAACCACCGCTAGGCTGGCCCACCACCCCCAGGCTAAAGGCCACCAAGAAGGTTGAGTCGGGAGGTGGAGTGGATTAAGGCTTAAAGTGGCTGACGGTTCCTGCATCGGTTTAGAGTCCAGATAATTGTTGCAACAAAGGCCGATCACACAAGAGTGAACGGTAGTCCATTGCCTGAGATTGGCTCAATGATTTTAGTTTTACTTTTTGAGATTCAAAGGATTTTTTGATGCCTAACCGTGTATTATTTGCTGAAAAGTTGAGCCAGCGCGTCTGTTGTTCATTCTTTACTCGTGCGATTCCTCTAAAATCGGTCTCGCCTTGCTCTAAAGGATCGATGATATGTACCATACGAACTTGGTTGCGCTGACTCAGTTGGCTAAATAGCGGGGTTAACTCGTCATGATAACGAACAAAGTCACTGATTAAGACCACTTCACTACCTTTAGGGCAAAGGCGGTTCAATGCCAGAAGCCCTTCTCGCATTGAGGTGGGCGTTTGGGTGATTTGGGATAATGCTTGTTGTTGACCATTGACCAAATTGGCCATGATCTGTAATGCCCCTTTGTGGCGAGCCGTTGGCTTCAATTCGAATTGTTGAAAGCCAAGGTCAATAATTGCTCCGATCCGGTCGTGCTGAGCTACCGCGAGCCAACTTAGTAAGCTGGCCAAATGAGCGGCTAGTACCGACTTAAAGAGCAGGGTTGAGCCAAATTGCATCGAGGTACTCAAATCTACATATAAAATGACCGGCTTTTCGCGCTCTTCACAAAACAGTTTGGTATGTGGTTTGCCTGTTCTGGCTGTTACTCGCCAATCCATGGCTCGAATATCATCGCCCGGCTGGTATTGACGTACTTCTGCAAAATCCATCCCTCGTCCCAGCTGTCTACTTTGATGATGCCCTAATAGTTGAGACCATAAACTTTTTGCTGGCGGTAACCATTTTATTGCATGCTGCTGATAAGGTAATAGTTCCTCAAGGCAAAGGTGAATACCATCTGCATATTCTGGGAGAGATAAGCTTAACGAATTGACCATCGTAGTGCCTTAGGCGCTGCCAACCAAAGAAAGTAAATGAGCTATGACCTGATTCGGATGAATGCCTTCTGCCTGAGCTTGATACGAGAGAAGTAATCGGTGACGTAACACTGGGAAAACCATAGCTTGTACATCTTCAGGGCTAACAAAATCACGGCCATTAAGCCAAGCGTGTGCTCTTGCGCAACGATCCAACGCTATCGTCGCCCGTGGACTCACTCCCAACTCAATCCATTGTGCGAGCTGCTGGTCATATTCTTTAGGTTGACGCGTTGCCATGACTAAGCGAATTAAATAATGTTCAATGGATTCGGCCATATGAATATTAAGCACTTCTTGTCGAGCTTGAAAAATTTCGGCCTGAGTGATCATGGGGGCGCGTGCGGAGGTTTGTCCCAGAGCTTCTCCTCGATTGAGGCGTAGAATGGCCAGTTCATGTTCAGCATCAGGATAATCGACATCAAGATGAATCAAAAAACGGTCTAATTGGGCTTCTGGTAGTGGATAGGTTCCTTCTTGCTCAATAGGGTTTTGAGTCGCCATGACCAAAAACAACTCGGGGAGACGATAAGTCTTTCTTCCTGCGGTAATTTGTTTTTCCGCCATCGCTTCTAGCATCGCCGCCTGTACTTTAGCTGGAGCACGGTTAATTTCATCGGCTAATACCAAAGAGTGGAAAATAGGCCCAGCTTGAAAAATGAACTCTCCTGTTTCTGGTCGGAAAATATCTGTTCCTGTTAAATCAGCTGGGAGTAAATCAGGGGTAAATTGAATGCGATGAAATTCGCCCTCAATACATTCAGCGAGACATTTTACCGCTCTTGTTTTTGCAAGTCCTGGTGGCCCTTCTACTAGAATATGTCCATCTGCGAGCAGGGCAATCAATAACTGCTCAACTAAGGCTTGTTGACCAATGACTTGCTGGTTCAAATAGGTTTGTAGTGATTGAAAGGTGGATAACTGCATTTAACCCGACTCCCGATTAGTAATTCAGCCATTGGTCACTGTATTTATCGAAAAGTTCCTATCAATAAAAGCGGAATGTTCATTTTACTGTCTGATTGGTTATCATGTATACAATCTGGTTATCGGTTGCAATATCAAGCGGTTTAGATAGTTAGATATAGACCCTTGCTACTTGAATCTGCAGGGAGGCGGGGCTACGTTCTTTCACCCCAATCACATCGCTTGCCGCCGACCTGTCACGCCAAATTATTTGGGTATAGAGCTATTTTTATTGGAGAGTTCTCACCAAATTTAGATCAAATGGATGCGCCCGATGCAAACTGTGCTAAAACTGTAGCGATAATCATAAAAATAAAGTTGCGTATGTTGATGTATATAGATGTTGTTGCCGAGAGGAACCTATGTTTAAAAAATTAAGAATGACCTCAAGACTTATTATGGTATTTAGCTTGCCATTAACGCTTTGTTTGTTATTAGCGGCTTGGATTGTTACTAATCAGGTCAGTTCACG
>NZ_NBUS01000040.1:237482-242463 GCF_002749895.1 Vibrio fujianensis
GTTTGGGAGAGACGTCAGTGAGTCAAACGTCTCAAAGCAGTGCTGATATGGTAAGCAGTTGGGTTGAGGCGCGAATGGCGGTGGTGCGTTCGTTAGCGCAAACAGAAACCTTAGCATCAGGAGACACACAAGCCATTTTTAACTACGTGAAGCATTTTGGCAAAAAAATGAGTCCGGAGTTTGAAGTTATGTTTTTTGTTGATCTTAAAGGCGATGCCTATCATCACAATGGTGTGATTGCTAGTCGAGCAAATCGAGCTTATTTCCAACAATTGGTTGTACAAAAAACACAATCCTCCTTAGTGAGTGATCCTCTGTATTCGGGAACTTCAGGTAATGCGATCATTGTGTTAGCGCAAGCGGTGAAAAATCATCAGGGCGAGGTGATTGGTTTATTAGCAGCCACGGTGACGCTGAATACTTTAACCGAGCTGGTGGATAATGTTTCAACCGATAATGCGGTTGCTTGGCTGGTGGATTCACGAGGTATTTATGTTGCCCACCCAACCGAAAGCAAGCGCTTAAAAGATAAGGCCATCGAATCTGGTGATGCTGCTTATGCTCAGATGAGTAAGCAGATGGTTGCCGGGCAGACTGGCATTACCGATCTTTATTTAGAGAATAACCAGCATTATATGGTGGCATATCATCCAGTGGCAAATACCCCTGGATGGTCATTAGCAGTGGCTCAGCCATACGATGCAATTATGTCAACCGCTCATGAGCTAACGGTGAGTTTATTGCTTGCCTTTGTGGTGACGATCATTGTTCTTATTGGCATTGTCTTATTGGTGGCCAAAATGATAGTCAAACCAGTTAATGAAACGCGTCAAGCGTTAGAACAAATCGCCGCTGGTGATGGAGATTTAACTCAACGATTAAACGAAGACCGATACGATGAATTTGGCGATCTTGCGCGTAGTTTTAACGCCTTTGTTGGTGGTGTACATAGCCTAGTCAAACAAGTTGCTGAAGCCTCGATTCAACTCGGTGCAGCAGCAGAAGAGCTCGCGGTCTCTAGTCGAGAAGCGAATGACCAGGTTCAACAGCAACGACATGAAACGGATCAGGTGGCAACGGCCATGACTGAAATGGCCACAACGGTTAACCAAGTTGCTGAAAATGCAGCGAATGCAGCGCAAGCAGCGGAACAATCAAGTCGATTTACGCAAGAGGGTGAAGCGGTCGTTACTAATACCACCAATGAAGTGTTAGTGCTATCGAAGGAAGTACAAACTGCCGTTGAAGTGATTGGTAAATTACAGCAAGATGCCGATTCTATTGGTAAAGTATTAGAGGTCATCCGCAGCATTGCTGAACAAACTAACCTATTAGCACTGAATGCTGCCATTGAGGCCGCTCGAGCGGGTGAGCATGGCCGTGGATTTGCTGTTGTGGCCGATGAAGTTCGTACCTTAGCGACACGGACTCAAAGTTCGACAGAAGAGATCCGAGATATTATTGAAAAACTACAAACTGCCTCTAAAGAAGCCTCTCATGTCATGGATGGTAGCTATCGTAAGGCGAATGAAGTTGTACAGTGGGCTGAAGAAGCCTCCGAAAAATTACGTGATATTACCAAGGGCATCTTTACCATTAATGATATGAATATTCAAATTGCCACAGCAACCGAGCAGCAGTCAATTGTTGCGGATGATGTCAATGAAACCTTAAACCGGATCAGTAGTGGGGTTGAGCAACTCTCGAATGGGTCAACACATATTGCCGCTGCGAGCGATGAATTAGCCCGTTTAGCCACCGACCTGCAAACGAGAGTGGGGCGCTTTAAGGTATAATGGGTTTTAATCCCCTTCCTACCTACAACTCCAAGTTATTTGGGTATCTTCTAATCAAAACGGCGATCTTTATCCATTATGCTTGAACATGGTTAACGCTAGAATCTGGACGAGGAGTTAGTTACACTCCTCGCCAGCATTAACACTATCAGGTAAGTATGATGAATGATTTTGAAAAAGAACTAGAAACAATGGCTCAAGAAATGCAAGCACAACCGGAGGTTGCCCTCCCTAGCTTGGATGAGCAAAAGGTCATTGTGGCTGAACTTAAAAAATTAGAGGCTGAAGGCAAGCTAACTCCAGAGGTATTAGAAGCTCATTTTGGTCAGTTTTTTGCTCAATCGGAAGTTCCTATTCACTGATTGGATGCTAAACAGCAGGTATTGAATGGTGCCTGCTGTGATATTTCCCCGTTTTCTTTGTTCTACCATCTATGCCTTTTTAAAGCATTTTCCTTGTTTATCCCAGTCGTTATCGATCTTTTTCGTTTATCTTTCAATCTTGATGAGCGATGAGTTATTGTCTTTAATCATAAGCAGGATATGTTGAGTTCTACGCCCTAGCTCTCCACCATGAATAATTAACGTTAGGGGGATTGCCCTTTTAGAGGACGACTTATAATCATCGTCAATAGTAGGAATGCGATTGAGTAAGCTGCATTCAATTATTTGGTTTTTCGCTTGCTAGACAGAGCAGGAGTATTTGTCATGATTCGTTCTCAGCCAACTGATGTTATTTTACACGCGTTTGACTGGCCGTATTCACAAGTTACAGAGCGCGCACAAGCTATCTTTGAAGCGGGCTATAAAGCCGTGCTGGTTTCTCCACCAATGAAATCTTATCGACACGATAAAGGCACGCCGTGGTGGCAGCGTTACCAACCACAAGACTACCGAGTTATTGATAACCAATTAGGTAATACGGAATCGTTTCAAACGATGGTGAGTACCTTACAACGATTAGATTTATGGGTTTATGCCGATGTGGTGTTTAACCATATGGCAAATGAATCATCTCTTCGTTTGGACTTACAGTATCCAAGCAATAAAGATCTATTGGCTTATCGGCAACAGGCTGATTATTACCAAAAGCAACGTCTTTTTGGGGACTTATCACAACCCTTATTTACCGAAACGGACTTTGTCGAAGCGTTTGGCATTGAAAATTGGCAAGATAAATGGCAAGTGCAAAATGGCCGAATTTCCGGAGGCCCTCATGATCCCGGGCTACCCAGCTTGCGGCCCAATAAGCATGTTGTTGAGTGCCAACAAGCTTATCTACAGGCTCTAAAAGCCATGGGGGTCAAAGGGTTTCGTATCGATGCTGCTAAACATATGAGCCTTGAACATCTCACTTTGGTGTGGACAGAGGCAATTACGCATGATGTACATATTTTTGGTGAAATTATCACTGATGGTGGGGCAACCAAATCCGAATACCAACTTTTTTTGGAGCCTTACCTAGCAGAAACTCGCCTCGGAGCTTATGATTTTCCTCTATTTCAAACCGTTTATAATGCGTTGCAACCCAAAGGCAGCTTAAAGCGTTTGATTGACCCGTATTGCTTTGGTGAAGCCCTATCTAAGGAGCGAGCGATCACATTTGCCATCACCCATGATATTCCCAACAATGATGTATTTATTGACCTCGTCATGTCCGCGGATAATGAAGCACTCGCTTATAGCTATATTTTAGGCCGAGACGGGGGCGTGCCTCTGATTTATTCTGACTTAAACCCGAGTCATCTTCGTGATTCAGAAGGATGTCCTCGTTGGTTAGATGCTTGGTGCGCACCTCACATTATGGCGGGGATTACTTTCCATAATCAAATGCATGGCTTACCCATGACTACGATAGAGGCAAGTGATGATCTGTTGGTCTTTTGTCGGGGTGATAAAGGCGTAGTCATTATTAATAAATCGTCTCGTACCCAGCAAGTTGAGTTGTTATGGGATCAAACGCTTTACGACTTGTCTACTGGCGATGCTTTTTTGAGTTCGCAAGGAAAAGTCACCATTAATACCCCAGCGAAAAGTAGCCGAATGTTGTCGGTGGTTTGTGAGTCATAAGCCGTTCAGCGATGCTCAAGAAGTGCTCTTGAGCATCTTTATTGAATTTTTATAAAAGAAAAGAGCCTCAAGGACCAAACTGAGATCGCAAGAGGCAAGACGTTGTTAGTGATAATAATTAATTGAGGGAATCCAGATAGACTAACTATTGGAATCGCATACCTGTAAATGTAGTTATACTTTGAAAAAATGCCAATCTCGGCAGAGAAAATACTATTTTTGTGATGAATTTGAGATGTAGATTCCATCTTTTGGTGGTCTTTGCTTTCACTTCTTGAAATCTTATTTTTCGTCCAGTTGAGCGATTCGGTTAGTTAATCCAATAAAAACTGATTTATAGCAAGTTATCTCGGATATAAATACGTACTATGAATTGCAATTCGCTGCGTATATACCCAAATCACTTTATTGTCCTTGTCGTACTCTGTTAGGTTGTTTGGGTATAGCGTTTTTTCAGTCGACTTTTGACTGTATTTATCGATAGTGAGTGCTAGCTATGAATAATCTTGTTGAGCGTTTTTTACGCTATGTTACCTATGATACTCAATCAAAACCTAAGAATACCCATTGCCCCAGCTCAACAGGACAAAGAGTGTTTGGCCAATTATTGTATGATGAACTGCGAGCACTTGGACTGAATGAGGTGAGCTTAGATGACCATGGCTATGTCATGGCGAAATTAAAATCTAATGTTGATTACCCTGTTCCTGCCATTGGTTTTATTTCACATATGGACACTGCACCGGATGCGTCCGGTAAGCATGTTAAACCGCAAATAGTTGAGAACTATCAGGGCGGCGATATTGCATTAGGAAAAGGTGATGAAATTTTATCGCCAATTCAATACCCAGAATTGCATCAGCTACATGGCTATAATTTGATTACTACTGATGGTAATACGCTACTTGGTGCCGATAATAAAGCTGGGATTGCGGAAATTATCACCGCGGTTGAACTGTTAATCGCTGATCCTTTTATACCACATGGGGATATTTGTCTTGCTTTTACGCCTGATGAGGAAATCGGCCGGGGAGCGGATCATTTTGATGTTGAGAAGTTTGCCGCACAGTGGGCTTATACGATTGATGGTGGCCCTGTTGGTGAGCTGGAATTTGA
>NZ_NBUS01000040.1:242473-252095 GCF_002749895.1 Vibrio fujianensis
ACTTCCATGCTGCGAATGCTCAAGTGGTTTGTCATGGTGTTAATGTTCACCCAGGAACCGCCAAAGATAAAATGGTCAACTCAATGTATCTTGCAGCGCAATTTATTCAAATGATGCCAGCGCAAGAGACTCCGGAACATACTGAAGGTTACCAAGGTTTTTATCATCTCAAATCTGCTAAGATGAGCGTTGCTCGTTCTCAACTAGACTATTTGATTCGTGATTTTGATCTTGCAGGGTTTGCTGATCGTAAGGCGTTGATGCAACAAAAAGTGGCGGAACTCAATCGCCAGTTAAACAAAGGGCATATTGAGTTAGACATTATCGATAGCTATGCCAATATGAAGGAAAAAATTGCCGAGCATCCACACATTATCGAGCTTGCTAAATCGGCGATGCAAGCGTGTGGCATTGAGCCGATGATTAAGCCGATTCGCGGTGGAACAGATGGCGCGAGATTATCCTTTATGGGGTTACCTTGCCCAAATATTTTTACCGGTGGCTATAATTTCCATGGTATCCATGAATTTATTACGATTGAAGGCATGGAGCAAGCTGTCCGTGTTATCATGAAGTTGGCTGAAAAAACCGCTCGTCAATACGCCCTGTAATTCAAAACGTGTTGGAGCGTCCAGCACGTTTTATCCTTCATCACAAATCACAAATTTAGAATTTATCCTGATATCCATGCTTCATATTGTTAATATAATCAGATAAATATAGAGCTATGCCCTTCCTACTTGAAGCTGCAGGGGTGTTGGCTACGTTCGTGTCACTCACTTGCCGCTTACCTGCAACACCAAGTTGTTGGGGTATATACCTTCTCATTTGACACGGCAGTGATGCTGGCGATATTCGTTTATTCCAATTCGATAGCGTATTTAGGTTCATGGGGGAGGTCTACTTGTAACTCCAGGTTATTTGAGGATAAATCAATGAGTTGTGTTTTGTTGGACATGCTAGCCAATGAGGCGAAAACGTCTTAGTTTAACTGTGATTGATGGAGCTAAAGAATGGAACACATTAATGCTATTGTCGATTATCTATTGACCAATAAGTTAGTTTTAACCTTATTGGTTTTATCAGTGATCGTGTTAATTAAACGGATAGCCTTAGCACAGATACGAGGTGATGTTTCATTTTTGAGTGAAGATCAACGTAAGTGGATGTCTCGCACCAAGAATGGCGCTTTTGTTATCAGCTTGATGATTTTATTTGTACTTTGGAAATCTGAAATTAGTCAGTTTGCTCTATCAGTCACCGCAATAGCGATTGCAATTGTGGTTGCCTCCAAAGAAATTATTCTCTGCTTTACCGGGTCAATCCAACGGGCCAGTTCTCGCTCTTTTCGAATGGGGGATTGGATCGAAGTAGGAAAAGTTTGTGGTGAAGTTATTGAGCACAATATGATGGCAACAGTAATTCAAGAAATAGACCTACAGCATGGTCAGTACCACTACACCGGAAAAACAGCAACTCTCCCCAATAGCTTGTTTTTTACTCATCCCGTGAAAAACCTGAATTTTATGAAACGTTATGTTTTTCATAATTTTAACATTGTAGTGCCAAAGTTTGTCAATTTATACCCACTATTACCTATCATGCATCAGCGTATGGAAGAGCATTTTTCCCATTTTATTGATGTTGCCCGTCGCTATAACAGTATGATCGAAAAACATGCGGGGGTCGATTTACCTAGTGCTGAACCTCATATTGAAATCACCAGTGCACCAGCGGGGGAACAGATCGTTCACTTTATGATTTTTTGTCCAACGGACAAAGCAAATCATTTAGAACAGCTTATTCGGCAAGATTTTATGGTGGAGTACGAGAAAGCTTTTCCAGCGGAGCCTATGGTTGAGCGAGTTGTTGAAGCTCAGCACTAAATTTGTCTAGCTTGAGGTGTTTTTTAGTGTGGCTATTTTGGTAATGGCTAGTGTTGGTCAACCATACCCTTCCCACTTGAAGCTGTAGGGGTGTTGGCTACGTTCGTTCACTCCACTTACTTGCCGCCCACCTGCAACTCCAAGTTGTTTGGTGGCAGATATAAAAATAGCCAGCGCTAAGGCTGGCTATTAGAATAATTTGGAAGTCTATTACAGGACTTTAATGCTTTCAGCTTGAGGGCCTTTTTGACCTTGAGTAATGACAAACTCAACTTTTTGGCCTTCAGCCAAAGTACGGAAACCGTCGCCTTGGATTGCACTGAAGTGAGCAAAAACGTCAGGACCGTTCTCTTGCTTAATGAAGCCGAAACCTTTCGTTTCGTTGAACCATTTAACGGTACCAGTAACAGGAGTAGACATAGTAAAAATCCTAAAAAAACAATTTTATATAGGCCGATCTCGGCACGGATAGCGTGGAAAAGTAGATTGCTATTGCGTACGACACGACGGGAGTTACAAGGAATCCAACGAAACAATGTGTATACAATCAACTTCATTTCTAGCTAACATCGAGTCTAGAGCAATCTTTGGGCTTGTCAATCGGAACTTGATATGAGTCGCAGACGTTTTTTAACTTTTATTCATTTTTTTGCTCTATGCGGCATTTCTGTGTAATTCACTATTTACTTATTTTTCATCTTAGTTAAGCGGCTATGTTTGTTTGATTATTTGATTAATGGTGCCTACCTAAATGGACGCTTTATCACGTGCTCGCTAACACTTATTTGTCATCGTACCGAGTGAGGGAGGTTGAGCAAGAATTTGTTTTTTTATAAAGGCTTATCCTCGATAAAATCCATTAGATAAGCTAAACTTTAGTTATTATGTATACCCTTCTAACTTGAAGTAGCATCGGTGTTGGTTATGTGGGTTCATCCCAATCACATGATATGGGGTTTACTTACTCGCCTCCGACCTAAAATTGCAAGCGATTTGGGTATCAGAGTCGTACGGCGTTTAGCTTTTTTAACGTCTTGCGTATATTCACGGTTGTTACTGTTTCTTAAGGTGCTCGAGCACTAAGGAAGGTAGATAATGAGATGGTTAATCATTGCTATCGTGTCAGTATCGGCGGCTATCGCATCGGCTGATCATGTTCATTCATTTTTCCTTGGTTTCTCTATTGCAGTTGTTGCCGTTAGTAGTTGTTATTGGTTAACATTTCGCTGTACACGTTTCCCTGAACTGGCCCTGATGTTACTGTTTTTGGGGGTGATGGTAAAAATGCTGATTACCATTGTCGGTGTGTTATGGGCTGTCTCTTTACACTTAATGTCTTCCCCTGCCATTTTTGGTCTTTCTTATCTGTTTTTTTCTATTGTTACCACTTATTTATGGTTTCAAACTCGTTCAAATCAGCTAGGTTTAACACATTAATATAAATTAGGTTTGGAGTCGCATACCGGGTTTTGGGGCGCTCCTTTCCTATTCTACTAGTGTGTTACAGCGATTTTGTCTATGTCTTTCTATGCTAGTGATATTGGATGTTGAAAAAGAATAGAGAGGTTAAAGTGGATTTTGTATTGTTTGGATTAGAAAACACATTACTGGTATTCGGCATCATTTGTAGTTTAACGGGAATTATCGGTTATGGGAGGCGAAGCCACGATTGGAAAGGCGTCGCAACGATGTTCTATAAACGTATACCAATGTCTGTAGCCGAATATAAATGGTATCGCTTAGGCATTGCGATGATGGTGTTGGCGATTGTTTTACGTATTGTGCGGTTAATTTTTTGGCCAGCCTAGCCTAGATCGCTCGAGCGGTAAGAGTCTTTGCTGTATGACTTAACCCTCGGTTTCATTTGGGTATACACTTTTAACATTGGAAGTAATAATAAATAAGATTGGTGGTCGTTATGTCTTACCCAGTATTGATCTGCGATGATTCAGCGTTAGCTAGAAAGCAAATGGCACGTTCTCTACCCGCCTCATTAAATGCAGACATTACTTTTGCTGTCCATGGTGTTGATGCACTGGAGCAGCTTGATAAGCAGTCGTTTAAATTGATGTTTTTAGATTTAACCATGCCAGAGCTAGATGGGTTTGAAACGCTTGAGGCGATGCGAGCCCAAGACAACCAAACCCCAGTCGTCGTGGTTTCTGGTGATATTCAACCTAAAGCTAAGGAGCGGGTACTCACTCTCGGGGCAAAGGCATTTATCAAAAAGCCAATAGATAAAGATGCCTTAAATGCGGTTTTACGCGAACTTGTTGAGCCCTCGACGCAACCTCGAATGATCACGCCAGTTGCGGTTGATCTGCCGATTTTACGACGTCGTGATGTCTATATGGAAGTCGCTAACGTGTCGATTGGTCAAGCGGCTGATGCATTGGCGCGCCACTTTGATGTATTTGTTGAATTACCTTTGCCGAATATTAATATTCTCGAAGTGAGCGAACTACATATGGCTTTGCGTGATTTAGCCGATAATGTTCAGGTTTCTGGTGTTTGTCAGGGGTTCAGTGGTGAAGGCATTGCTGGCGAAGCGTTAGTCTTGCTTAGTGATTCGAGTGTCGCGGATTTAAAAAAATTAATGAAAGTTCCTGTTGATAGCGAAGAGTTAGAAGAACTTGAGTTATTAATGGACGTTTCGAATATCTTAGTTGGTTCTTTTTTAAATGGGCTTGGACAGCAATCTGAAGTGAGGTTTTTCCAAAGCTCGCCGGTGTTACTGGGGCAGCATATTTCGATTGATTCGGTTATTCAGTCAACGACTGGGTCATTTAATAAAACCATGACGTTTGAAGTCAGTTACAACATTGAAGGTACATCAATTCGCTGCGATCTCCTATTTATGTTTGTCGATGAATCACTGCCGTTACTCGACAATAAGCTCGCCTATTTAATGGAGGAGTTCTAATGCTATCACTACCCGCTGAATTTGAGCAGTTCCATTGGATGGTTGACATGGTACAAAATGTTGATATGGGGCTGATTGTATTAAATCGAGACTATGAAGTGCAGGTATGGAATGGATTTATGACCCATCACAGTGGTAAACATGGGCATGATGTGATTGGTAAATCGATATTTACTATTTTTCCTGAAATTCCATCAGAATGGTTTAAATTAAAAACTAAGCCGGTCTATGATCTCGGTTGCCGCAGTTTTATTACCTGGCAGCAGCGCCCCTACTTATTTAAGTGCCGTAATGTACGTCCCGTTACTCAACAGGCCGAATTCATGTATCAAAATATCACGTTAAATCCAATGCGAACTCCAACAGGTAAAGTTAATTCTCTTTTTCTTTCTGTACAAGATGCAACTGCGGAGGCATTAGCCTCTTTAACTATACCCAAATAAGGTGGAGTTGCAGGTAGGCCGCAAATTTGAACAGCCGTAGGCTGGCCTTTGGTGAGAGCCTCGGATGGCTCTCATCATCGCCATGAGCATAGACAGGCGATGTGATTGGGATGAACGAATGTAGCCAACACCGCTGCAGCTTCAAGTAAGAAGGGTATACCAAGCGTTAAAAATACCGCTGGGTGAATTAAAGTCAGGATACTTAACACAAGGAGATCATCGGTGCTGTTACCACAAGTTTTCTATACCCCTCAACAAGTCAAATGTGGTGAATTGCGGGCAGCGAGAGCGCAAGGCTTAGAAATGTTTCGATTAATGGAACGAGCGGGACAAGCGGTGTTTACTGTTGCATTGGCCCAGTATCCAGGCTCGCATCATTGGTTGGTTTGTTGCGGTAGCGGAAACAATGGTGGTGATGGTTACATTGTCGCTCGATTAGCGCAGTCGGTCGGGATTCAAGTGACGTTATGGCAATATGGCGATCCCGAGCGCTTACAAGGGGATGCTCGTACCGCCTATTACCATTGGATTGATAGTGGTGGGGAAGTACTTCCCTGCACAGAAACATTACCTGATGATGTTGATGTAGTGATTGATGGTTTACTTGGAACAGGCCTCAAAGGTGCAGTTCGCTCTTCCATGAAACAATTAATTCAAACGATTAATGACAGTGGCATTCCGGTGGTTTCTATTGATCTTCCATCTGGTTTGTCTAGCCACACAGGAACCGTTCTTGGTTCGGCAATTTGTGCTCAGCACACAATCAGTTTGATTGGACTTAAGCAAGGGTTAGTGACAGGCAAAGCCCGTGATTATGTTGGAAAGCTGCATTTTGCTGGATTGGGGCTGGAAGAGACGTTTAACAATCAAAATACGGCCACTTTAAAAGCGATTGATCCTCAGGCGGCTCAAAAGGCCTTACCTGGCAGAAAGCGTACCGCTCATAAAGGTCAACAGGGTAAAGTGTTGCTTATTGGCGGTAATTCTGGAATGGGAGGCGCGGCAATATTAGCAGCTCAAGCTTGTGTTCGAACGGGCAGTGGATTAACAGCCGCCTTAGTTCACCCGGATAATACCCAACCAGTTTTAATTAGTTGCCCTGAGATGATGACATCAAGTTGGATGGATACAGTGATGTTCGATTATCGGCTAGACTGGTGTAGTGTATTAGCTATTGGCCCTGGTTTAGGCCGAGATACAATGGCTCAGCAGCTAATCAATCGAGTACAAAGCATCACGAAACCGAAAGTGATGGACGCTGATGCACTGTACTTTTTGGCACAATCGGCTTGTTATGATGACCAGCGTATTATAACACCGCATCCTGCAGAAGCAGCGAGACTGTTGGGATGTGGTGTCGAAAACATAGAGACTGATCGTTTTCAAGCAATTAAAGCGTTACACCAGAAATATGGCGGTGTGGTGGTATTAAAAGGCGCAGGAACCTTAGTATGTAATGGTCAAGACACCTATGTCTGTTTGGCTGGAAACCCAGGTATGGCGAGTGGTGGCATGGGAGATGTATTGACTGGGGTGATTGTGTCATTGCTTGGGCAAGGGCTTGCATTATTTGATGCTGCCAAAATCGGCGTTTTGATCCATAGCCAAGCGGCCGATCAAAACGCCGAAGCCTTTGGTGAACGAGGGCTGATTGCGAGCGATTTAATCCCGCATTTGCGTCGCTTAGTCAACCGTTAAGCAATTAGCTCATTGCCTGATGAGGTGCCTTGTGTAAAAGCCAAAATATTGTTGAGCGTTGTCTGAGCAATGTTGTTAAGCGCATCTTCGGTTAAGAAGGCTTGATGGCCAGTAAAGAGGACATTATGGCAGGCGGATAGCCGGCGGAATACATCATCAACAATCACATCATTGGATTTATCTTGGAAGAAAAGATCTTTTTCATTGTCATAAACATCAAGACCCAGTGAGCCAATGCGCCCTTTTTTTAGTGCTTCGATCGCAGCGACCGAATCGAGTAATTCTCCTCGGCTAGTATTAATAATCATCACTTTGTCTTTCATTTGGTTAAATGCTTGTTCGTTCAGGAGATGATGATTTTCTTTCGACATGGGGCAGTGGAGGGTAATGACATCGCTCTTGGTGAAAATTTCCGACAGCTCTACATATCGTGCTCCTAGTTCAATGGCGGCAGGATTTTGATATGGGTCATAACAAAGAATCGTCATTCCTAACCCTTTGAGAATTCGCATGGTTGCAACACCAATTTTGCCGGTACCGATTACCCCAACGGTTTTTCCATAGAAGTTAAAGCCGACCAAGCCTTCGAGTGAAAAATTGGCTTCTCGAGTTCTTTGGTACGCTTTGTGGAAACGGCGATTAAGACACATCATCAGCCCTACGGTATGCTCAGCAACGGCTTCCGGAGAGTAAGCTGGAACACGGACAACTTGTAAACCGATGCTTTTGGCAGCAGCTAAATCGACTTTGTCAAACCCGGCACAGCGCATCGCAATAAGGCGTGTGCCGCCTTGGTAGAGTACATTTAAGACATCTTCGCCTAATTCATCATTTACAAAGGCACAAACGACTTGACAGTTTCGAGCCATTTGAGCGGTTTTATGCGTTAAGCGGAAATCATGGAAGTGTAATGTGAGTTGCTGAGGATCAACAAAGCGGTTAAATGAGTTTTCATCATAGGTTTTGGCGCTGAAAAAAGCGACGTTGATCATAGTTGCGGTCTCCTTAAATAAGATCAGACTCATACCCTTCCTACTTGAATCTGCAGGGGTGTTGGCTATACGTTCATTCACCCCAAGCACATCGCCTGTCTATGCTGATGGGGATGATGAGAGCCATCCGTGGCCCTTACCAAAGGCCAGCCTACGGCTGTTCAAATTTGTTCCAGACAAATTTGTCACTCACTTGCCGCCTACCTGCAACTCCAAGTTGTTTAGGTATAGAAATAAATCGGAAACATCCCCTTGGATATCAACCGAATCGTGATAAAAATAAACCCTATTTCTTGTTTGGTAATGTGTTTAGCCGGTCAACATGGCGATCTTTAGTATACTTGAACGATGAAAAAAGGCATTTTGTTAGGTGATTAACCTCACATTATTAGCATTGTACGTTGCTATTTTATTGCATGTGATAATACGAGTAAGCTTTTTCAGTAAGATAATGGTTCGGAGTATCTTTAATGTGTTGAAATATAGAATGATTTTAAAAGTGAGACGCTTAGCCAATCATGACTAAATTGGGAATATGGAATCTTTTCTAGGGTAACACAAAAAAAAATGAAATATCAGACTTGCTGGAAATAAATTGCAACCTATAATGCTGAAAACCGGAGCGTCTGCCAACGCTCCGGTTTTTTTGTGTCCGAAATATACTCAGGTCTGCCAACTTGGGTATGTTACACCCTTGCGATAAAGCACAGATAGTGAATTAACTAAGGAAATAACCATGCGTATCGAACAAGAACTTAAGTTAGGTTTTAAAGATGTCCTGTTTCGTCCAAAACGTTCAACGTTAAAAAGCCGCTCTCAAGTCAATTTAACCCGCGATTTTACCTTCAAGCATAGTGGTCGTCAATGGTCTGGTGTTCCTGTTATTGCTGCTAATATGGATTCTGTAGGAACGTTTGCCATGGCAATAGCATTGGCTGAACATGGAGTCATGACAGCTGTTCACAAGCATTACAACGTTGATGATTGGGCGGAGTTTGTAAAAAATGTAGACAGTGCAACGTTAAGTAAAGTGATGGTATCAACCGGTACTTCTCAAGCTGATTTTCAAAAAACCAAAGATATTATGGCGCTGTCTGATGAGCTTATTTTTATCTGTATTGATATTGCGAATGGCTACTCTGAACACTTAGTTGACTATGTGCAGCAAGTCCGTACCGCATTTCCAGACAAAGTGATTGCGGCGGGTAATGTGGTCACAGGAGACATGTGCGAAGAGTTGATCCTTGCCGGTGCTGATATTGTTAAAGTCGGTATTGGCCCGGGGTCTGTTTGTACAACGCGAGTAAAAACAGGGGTTGGTTATCCACAACTTTCAGCGATTATCGAATGTGGTGATGCCGCCCATGGTTTAGGTGGTTGTATTATTGGTGATGGTGGTTGTACTTGCGCTGGAGATGTTTCGAAAGCCTTTGGTGGCGGTGCAGACTTCGTCATGCTTGGAGGCATGTTAGCTGGGCATGAGGAAGCTGGCGGAGAAATGGTAGTCAAAGACGGTGAGACATACATGAAATTTTATGGCATGTCGTCAAAGAGCGCCATGGAGAAGCACTCCGGTGGTGTTGCTGGTTATCGGGCAGCCGAAGGAAAAACCGTACTATTGCCATACCGAGGCAGTGTTCACAGCACCATTCAAGATATCCTCGGTGGCGTGCGCTCAAC
>NZ_NBUS01000040.1:252105-253544 GCF_002749895.1 Vibrio fujianensis
TGTACTTATGTCGGTGCGGCAAAGCTTAAAGAGCTAACCAAACGCACGACATTTATTCGTGTGTTGGAACAGGAAAATAATGTATTTGGTAAAGAGTGATCGTCATATCATGGTTTATCAATAACAAAGGGCCGCTTTTGCGGCTCTTTGTATGTTGACCTTGTGAGTTGGTTGGCGGGGTTCATTCACTCGATTCACATTATATCGCTAATTTTTATCCGATTGATTGCTGATTAATTAACGTCAGCGATTAATTCATTAACGCTTATCACAGCATGATTCTGTGGAGAACGGTTAAAATAAGCCGTTTTATAAAAACTAATAGTGGATGACTCAAAAGTCGAATTCACGATCACGTCAGGAAAAGTAGAAATGAACACGAAACAGCGGAAGAATCCGATTCAATTTAAAGGGCAAGGTGGGGAGTTTTTTGGTATTTGGATCGTTAACATACTGCTGTCGATTATTACGTTAGGGATTTATTCTGCGTGGGCTAAAGTGAGAACGAAGCGTTATTTTTACGGTAATACATTTATCTCAGGTGACAACTTTGAATACCACGCAACTCCCATGCAATTACTAAAAGGGCGCTTAGTTGCGCTTGTTATTTTATTAGTATGGGTCGTTTCAAATTCGGTTTTTCCACCGCTATCTATTGTTTTGCTGGTTTTGTTTTATCTGGCTTTGCCTTGGCTACTTTGGAGTCATGCACGTTTTGATTCAGCGATGACGAGTTACCGTAACGTGCGTTTTGCTTTTAATGGGTCATTGAAAGGTGCTTATAGGTCGATACTTGGCCGTGGGATGCTCTCTCTCTTAGCGATCGTGGTTTATATTGTGCTCATGATCATTTCTGCCAATACGTTACCTGTGGTGGCGGTTGTATTAGGTTTGGGGCTGATTTTAGTGATGGTGGTTTTGTACGCATGGCTAGTCGCTGGTATTCATCAGTATTTTGCATCAGGCTATCAATACGGTGACTGGACGTTTTCTGCGCAAATTGAAACTCGCTTCTTTTTGAAGACTTACTTGAAAGCAATATTACTGGGGGGCTTAACTTCGGTGGCGTTTATGATTGTTATGGGCATTGTGGTACTTAGCATCAAGATGACATATCCGTTTACCGATGAGCTGGCTATGGGGGAAGGATACTGGTTGTTTGCTTATATCATGTTACCTTATGTCTTTATCATTGCTATGTCTCTCATGATTAGCGCTTATACGACCACTCGAGTACGCAACTATGTATTCTCTAAGCTTGGTGCCAATTTAGATAGTGATCCAGAAACGCAATTTAATTTTGTTTCTACATTTAGCGTGTGGGATTACATGGTGTTGGTGATCAGTAACTTCTTTTTGCAAGTGTTCACGGTTGGTTTAGCTCGTCCTTGGGTGATGGTGCGTACCACGCGTTATGTGGCGCACAATACCGCAGTGAT
>NZ_NBUS01000040.1:253554-261279 GCF_002749895.1 Vibrio fujianensis
GGTGATATGGATGCACTGCAAGCGATGGATCAAGATTCTGATGTGAAAACAGCCATCGGTGATGAAGTGGCGCAAATGTTTGATCTTGGGATCAGTATTAACTAATGCGTATTGATGGAACCGCTTTCCCGCCTCGTAGTGCTATGCGGCACGAGGCGGTGTTGGATCTTTCTCAACCATCCATTTTAGTTTTGCACGTGAATGGAGAGGTTTTCAACGCGGAACATAATTGTGTAGCGATCAGTGATTCAGTGGGACAATTACCCGTTCGAATCTCTTTTCCTAATGGTTGGGTGTTTGTGACAGAGCCATGCTTATCTTTGACACAGTGGCGAAGTCATCATAAGAAATCCAGTTTTGTCGCGAGTATGGAAGGCAGCATTCCTGCGTGGATTTTGTCTGCATTGATTTGTTTGGGCGTTATCGTAGGCGGTTATTATTACCTATTACCTTGGGGAAGTAAGCACATTGCAGAGCGTTTACCCGACTCCTTGTCTGTTGCGGTAGGCGAGCAAGTATTGGCATCTCTTGATCTGCAATTTGCGCCGAGTGATTTACCTATTGACCAACAACAAGAGATTCGCCGACGCGTTGCTCAATGGGTCACCGTGCTGCCTGAACTCCCCAATAAAATAAATGTGGAATTTCGCTCTTTACCCGAAGTTGCAAATGCTTTTGCACTTCCGGGAGGGACGATCGTCTTGCTCGATGATTTAGTGGCATTAGCACAAACTCAGCAGCAGTTAGACGGTATAATTTTGCATGAGATTGGCCATGTCTATCATCGTCATATGATGACACGTGTGGTTCACTCGACCATTCTTTCGGTTGCCGTTTCTCTAATAACGGGTGAAAGCTCAGGAATCGTTGATAATCTCGCTGGCGTCGGAGTCTTTATCGCGTCGAATGGTCAATCTCGTGAGGCAGAGAGACAAGCCGATCAGTATGCAAAAAATGCTATGCAGCAAATTTATGGTAATAGTGACGCACTAGCAGAAATGTTTGAGTTGTTCAAAGCGCAAGAAGAGATCGAAACTCCGGAGTGGTTTCGATCTCATCCTAATTTTACAGAGAGAATTGAAGCGGTGAAGAACAAGTAACAAGTTGTGCGCTTACGCTATGTTGGCGTTTTCTCCTATCCGTGCTCTTTTTTTGACGGATAAGTCATCCTTGATGATTAAGCGATTTTTATTATCGCGATTCGCCATGACTTGCTGTTGATCATCAATCGTGCCTAGTGTTTTGGCTAAACGATCATACATCACCACATTCACTGTTGCTGCCAGATTCATACAGCCATGTGTTGGGATATAAACGACGTGCTGTGCTTTATTCACGATCTCTTGTGGCAATGAACCGTCTTCAGGCCCGAATAGGTAGATGGCCTTTTCAGGGTGAGTGAAGTGAGGTAGCGCGGTTGCGCCAACGACTAATTCAACACAGACAATTTCAACGTCATCGGCAAGATCGGCGGTTAGGTCGTCTATTGCTACAACATTAAGATGTTGATGCATTTTTTTAGTGTCGGTTTGGAATTTTACGGCACGATCATAGCGGCTGCCATTGTAGCGCACTTGAGTGGCGTTATAGCATCCAGCGGCGCGCATCACCGCTCCTACATTGGTTGGGCTTTTGGGATTATACAGCCCGATAATAACGGTTGGTTGTACTGTCATGGTTTCTGTACTGCTTACCTTGGAGTATGGACTTATCAGGGGCGGAGGATTATCGCTCGAACTTGGCAAAAGTACTACTGATTCGGTATCAGGTAGATACGAATGTTTACCGATTAAAAAAAACTAGAGCGCTTTGTACCTAGCAATGTTAACCATCAGTGATGTTGAGCTAAGAGAGCGGTAGGTGAAAAATTTCACCAGTCCATACGCTTAACAGACAAAACGTTCAAAAATGGTTATGCTTAGCAACCATTGAAATCAATCAGTATAAGTAGATAACGTGATATGAGAATTTCTGTTGATGGTGGGTCATTTAAAGTAGCGATTGAAACTGAATTTGATGGACTTGTGGTAGAGGCAACTTCAATTTTTCATGCGACTCGCACACAAACGCAAACGAATGACCGTGCCATTTTACGCTTACTGCAAATTATTATCGAACATCGTGAAGATGATGATGCGATTGGTTATGCGGTACTGGGTTTATTAGGGTGGTATAACGAAGTGATTCACCCTGTAGAAGATAACGATATTGAGTTAAATTTACCTAAAATTTTACCTCATGTACTTAACCCAAATGGCGATCTAAGTGCGATGAATATCAATGAGCCTCACATGTTTAGACATTGAATTTATTGGTAATCCTTGATGTGGCGCGTTGTTAACAATAGGCTAGGTTTTGATCGCTCTCGCGCCAATTTTATCTACTATAACATCACTTACTCTCCTACCTGGTTGTTAATCCATTGGAAAAATGCATTAAATCGAGGGCGAACTTCGTGTCCTTTCGGGCAAATTAAATCGTACCCTAGCCCAGAAGGGATACGTTCAAATGGCGCAATCAGCTCACCACTCTCTAGGTAGGGTTTAATCAAGTGGTAACGGCCTATGGCTATTCCCATTGATTGCCTTGCGGCCACCATAGTGAGTTCTTCATGATTAAATACATACTTTCGTTGCAGTATTTGCGGGACTCGTCCAGTCGCTTTTAGCCATTGCTGCCATTCCGCTAATGGAGAGATAAATTCTAACGATTCGGTACAGTGTAAAAAGCACGCTTCATGTAAACGGTGATCGTTATCTAGTAAGTTTAGTTTTTGGGCGTACGCTGGGGTACAAACCGGTAACAAGTACTCATCAAACAGACGATGATGGTAGAAATCGGCATGGGTGTTATCGCCATAATAAATTGCTAGATCAACCGGTTGGTTCTGAAAATCTAATTTGCTGGCTTTAACTCGAATTTTGACATCTAAATGAGGGTATAGATGTTGAAATTCCGCTAAGCGAGGTAAAAGCCATGAATGAGCAAAGGTAGGAGCGGCCCCAAGGTACAGTTCACCGCGTAACTCGTTGAAACGAATATCTTCAATTTCGGCAAAAACATTATCTAGTGAGTAGGTCAGAGTGGTTAAAATCCGCTTTCCTTGTTCGGTTAATTCGAGTTTACGAGTCAAGCGAACAAACAGTTTGAATCCTAACTCTTCTTCCAGTTTTTTTATGCGTTGACTCACGGCTCCTTGTGTCAGGCATAGCTCTTCTGCCGCTAAGGTAAAGCTTCGAAATTTAGCGACGACGCTGAAGGTATATAAATGAGCAAGCAAATGTTCTTTATGTTTCATATGATGACCACGTATTAATATAACTAATAGATGAGGGTGATTATTTGGTTTGTCTTGCCATGGGTATCCATGTGAAATTAGCACAGCTTATCCAAATGAGGAAATGGGAATGGACAGACAACTAAAGATAGCGGTTATTGGTGGCGGCTCAAGCTACACTCCTGAACTGATTGAAGGTTTATTAAAGCGTAAAAATGAACTGCCGATTGGTGAATTGTGGCTTGTTGATATTGAAGAGGGTTGGGAAAAAGTTAATATCATCGCAGATCTTGCTCGCCGTATGATCAAAAAAGCCGGATTAACGATTGATGTGCATGTCAGTTTAGATCGACGTCCTGCATTAGAAAACGCCGATTTTGTTTGCTCACAATTTCGTGCTGGGTGTCTGGAAGGGCGTATTCGAGATGAACGAATTTCACTGAAATATGGCATGATTGGACAGGAAACAAACGGGTTAGGTGGTTTTGCTAATGCTTGCCGTACGATTCCAATTACCTTAGAAATCTGTCGAGAGATGGAAAAGCTTTGCCCTGATGCGTGGTTACTGAATTTCACTAATCCATCCGGCATGGTAACGGAAGCGGTACTTAAACATACCAACGTTAAGGCGGTGGGCCTGTGTAATGTCCCGATCATTATGCAAAAAGGAGTCGCCCAGATTCTCAATAGCAAAGAAGATGATTTCATCATGCAGGTCGCGGGTTTAAACCATCTGATCTGGGTTCGTCAGATCCTCCATCAAGGACAAGACAAGCTGAGTTGGGTGATGAACGAGATTCTTAATGGTCACGATCCTTTAGTACCGGCAAATATTCCCCCATTCAAGTGGCCGAAAGATCTTTTACAAGCCATGGGCATGATTCCATGTGCCTATTTACGTTACTACTATACCAGTGACGATATTATGCAACAGGAACAATACGAAGCAGAGGGTGAAGGTACTCGTGGTGAAGTGGTCAAAGCGATGGAACAACGGTTGTTCGAGATCTATAAAAATCCACAATTGGCAGAAAAACCGAAAGAGTTGGAAAAAAGAGGCGGTCAATATTATTCAGAAGCTGCTTGTGAATTAATGGCCTCCATTCATAACGATAAACGTACCATCATGCATGTCAACACGCGCAATAATGGCACCATCGCAGGTTTGCCGGAAGACTGTGCCGTTGAAGTCAGCTCAGTGATCACCAGAAGTGGCCCTCTTCCGCTTAATGTCGCCCCCTTTCCAAGCGATACTTTACGCCTGATTCAGTTGATGAAAGAGTTTGAAACATTAACAGTTGAAGCGGCGGTAACGGGGAATTTAGTTGCCGCTAAACGTGGCTTAATATTGAACCCTATCGTTAATACTGGGACGGTATTAGAGGAAGCGTTGAAAGAGACGGTAAAAGAAAATCTCGATTTTATGCCTCAGTTCCGCTGGATGTTTCCAGCTTAATCACCAAAATAAGATATCCGAGTGATGGAGCGCTTGGATTTTTTCTTTGATTGATGGGAACTTATCTTATTCAAAAAATTTGAACATTAATATCAATTTAACCTGGTTTTTCTGATTTTTTTTCTCTCTAAAATGGCTACATCAGTTGATAAACAATGTATTCAGTTTGGAATTTAAAGTTTAAATTTATTGAGGAAGAAATCATGCAAGCACACATTAAAAAACTCGTTGACTCTAAAGCGGGCTACAGCACATTGGCGCTACGTATTCCAGTTGGTATTATCTTTATGGCACATGGAGCGCAAAAACTGTTTGGTTGGTTTGGCGGGTATGGGCTTGAAGGGACAGGGCAATGGATGGACTCTATTGGGCTTGGCCCTGGTGTTGTGATGGCATTTTTAGCCGGAAGTGGTGAATTTTTTGGCGGGTTAGCCATTCTATTAGGCTTGCTCACTCGCCCAGCGGCCGCGATGCTTTCATTTACTATGTTGGTTGCCATTTTCTCAGTACACCTTACCAATGGTCTGTTTATGGCGAATAACGGTTATGAATTTGGTTTGGCTTTATTCGCCGCTAGCCTATCTTTAATGTTATCAGGTGCTGGTAAACTGGGATTAGATGGAATTGTTGTGAAAAAGCTGATGGCTAAGTAAAGGTTGGTGAAGTTAATAAGCACCGAGTGGTTCGGTGCTTATTGACAGTGTAAACGCTTAAGCTAATTTCAACAACGCAAACTGTTTTTTACCACGCTGAAGAATATAGTAACGATCAAAGAGAGCAAAATTCTCAGCCATGTTTTCGTTCTGAACGCGTTCACCATTAACTCGAATTGCGCCATTGGTGAGCCATTCTCTCGCTTGGCGCTTCGAGCTTGCCAATTGAGTCTCCAGCAAGAGGTCGATCAAGTTACCGGCTTGCTCAGTATGAAAACAAGGTAAACCATCAAGCTCAAGTTGTTGTAGTTCACTGAGACTCAATTGACTCATTTCGCCGCTAAATAGTGCTTGGGTAATACGTTGAGCGCTAAGGAGGCCTTCATCACCGTGGACAAATTGGGTTAGTTGCTGGGCGAGAATCTGCTGTGCTTGGGGTTTTCCTGTGCGTGTGTGGTCTTCTTGCTCAATGGCTTCAATTTCCGATAAAGAGAGAAACGTGTAATAACGTAAGAAGCGGTAGACATCAGCATCATCCGTATTAAGCCAAAATTGGTAGAAAGCATAAGGCGAAGTTTTATTGGCATCAAGCCAGACAGCCCCACTTTCCGTTTTACCAAATTTTGTTCCATCAGATTTGGTGATCAACGGAAGAGTCAGCCCATGTACATTGGTATTATTGAGTCGGCGAGTGAGATCAATACCGCTAACAATATTCCCCCACTGATCGTTGCCACCAATCTGTAAATTGCACTGATAATGCTGGTTGAGATGAGCAAAATCAAAAGACTGTAGCAAAGAATAGCTAAATTCCGTAAAAGAGATGCCTTGATCTGGGCGGGCTAAACGTTGTTTGACTGACTCCCGATTAATCATCGTATTGACAGAAAAGTGTTTACCCACATCACGAAAGAAATCAATGATGCTGATTTGTCCAATCCAATCTGCATTATTAACGGTGACAAAGGGTTGCTGAAGGTGAGGACTCATCACTTGTTGAATTTGTTGTGACAGCTCGGCAACCCACTGCTGTACGATTTGTGCTGAATTCAAGCTGCGCTCAGCGGCTTTAAAGCTCGGATCGCCAATCATACCTGTCGCTCCGCCAATTAACGCAATCGCTTGATGCCCTGCATCTTGAAAACGCTTGAGCATTAATAAGGGTACTAAGTGGCCAATATGTAAGCTACCCGCGGTCGGATCAAACCCACAGTAAAGCGTTTGTGGGGTAGAGAGTAGAACGCTGAGTTCCTCGAGTGGGGTACTTTGGGCAATTAAACCTCGTTGATTGAGTTCATTAAGTAAGGGGTGTGAATTCATATGGCCTCCAATGTAATCTGCTGGCAGAGTAGCGGAAGAAGGCCGTAAGAGACGATGTCCCTAAAGGGACAGTTCGCCGTTATTTTTGCTGACCTTGAGGTTTTATTGCGCGGAGGCTATCAAATAATTCAGAAACAACTGAAACAGTTCACTTAATGAAGAGACATTTAGCTGAGCATAAATATGTTTACGATGATTTTTGACGGTGCCATGAGCAATGTTTAAATGCTGAGCTATCTCTTGTGAGTCTAGTCCTTGCACCAGTAGTGAGGTAATTTGTTGTTCCCGCGGAGTTAAATGCTTCGCTCCAAATTGATTGATTGCCTGTTCGACCCAGTGGCGTATATCTGTTTTAGCTTGACCATTTTCAGCCAACAGTAATGGCTGGCGTCCCCAATGTTGACGGCATAAGGCTTCGAGCACGGAAAAGCGCTGTTTGAGTAAGGTGAGCTGTTTGGCGGTAATGCTTTTTTCTCTCTCTAAAATGCCTAAATACACACCTATCCAGCGTGTTTCATCTAAATTGACCGCAATAGCCACCTCATCTTGCCAGCCTGTTTTTTGATAAAAATCAGCGTGATACTTTTGTTGAAAATAGGTGGATGTCAATTGGCTGAATTCTGAGCGATGTAAGATACCGCGGTGTTGCTGCAAGGTAATGGCGGTATAAAAAGGATCTTGTAAATAGGTGTGAGTTAAGTAGTGCTGAAAAAGTAACTGACGCTGTGAAGGAATCGAATCATAAAGGTAAATCGGATGTTTATCTTGTCGATAGCCTAAAATGACGGCGCAATCGAAAGGGAGTATCGTTTTCAATAAATCGATAAGCTGTGAGGTAAAATAGGGGGTTTGTAGCGCAGTAATGGCTTTGCCGAGCTGATGATATTCTTGATTATTCATAAGGTTAAGTAAATACAGTTCGTGTGTTGGGGGGCTAGGTTGAACATGGCGAATTGCCTGTACCCCCCTATTATAATAGGCGTAAATGATCGGCTGATGTCGATTAGGGCTTACAAAAA
>NZ_NBUS01000040.1:261289-265733 GCF_002749895.1 Vibrio fujianensis
CGCCTTGGACGACATGACCTAGCCCAGTATGGTTTAACCCTTCTTGAATATCTCGCTCTTTTTCTTCTAAAAATAGTGGCGTTAATTGGGCTAATTCTTTACTGAGTAATGCTTGGCTAAGCATCATTTCGGCAATCGGTGGGCCTCCTGATTGATAATTTAGTTGCTCAGGGGTGTAACCTTCAACCAGATAAACCCCTTGTGTTTTTAGCCCGTGTATAACAGAGCTATGGATTTGGCGACGTAATGGTGCTGGAAGGTGACAGAAGATAGAAACGATGCCATCCCAATCTTGATGTCCTAAATCAAAGTCAGCTAGATCGGCGTGGATAAAATGGATGTTTACTTGATTTTTCTCTGCTAACTGGTGAGCTTTTGCTAAAGCGACCTCTGAAATATCAACGGCAGTAACCTGATAGCCAAGTTGGGCCAAAAATACCGAATTGCGCCCTTCACCATCAGCCAAGCAGAGAATTTTTCCTTTGGGTAAGAAATGAGCATGCTCTTTCAAAAAATCGTTTGGCTGCTCACCATAGACATACTCTTTTCTTTGATAGATCTCATTCCACATCACAGGCTCCTTGATTATGAGACAAAAGACTGTAACAGTTAACCATATCAAATCAAAGTGTATCGCTCGCTTTGTTTAAGCCATGGTTATCCCCTTTCTACTTGAAGCTGCAACGTTAAATTGTTTGCGGGTATATCGATTTAGGTATCATCATATCCTCGTTATACGGCATCGCATGCAAGAAAGTGGTAAAACAGCTCAGATTTTTTCGATCTTGGCCGCTACACTAGGGGCTGTTAGGTTTAGATATGGATAAGGATATACGCATGAATAAATTCCCTCTGGTGACAGGTGCTGCTCTATTACTTACTTTTGCTGCATCGAGTTATGCTCAATCAACGCCTTTTAGTATGACGGCCAGTGCTGGCCCAACACAGGTTTCTTATGGTGGCGATAAAGCGACCGGTTATGCATGGAACGTTCGAGGCTCTTATTTATTGACACCGTTTAGCTCCGTTAACTTGGGTTATGGTGAAACGAATGCAGATCTTAAAGATGACTTAGGAGACAAACATTCGTATAAGGCTTACACGGTTCCACTGACCATGACGTTACGTCAACCTTTTGCGGCAGGAGATGTTTATTTACGCGCTGGTGGTCAATATTACAATCGTACTTATAAAGATAATGAGAGTGACGGTTTTGGTTTAACGGGAGCGATTGGAATTAACTTATTGAGTACTAATGCTTCTAATTTTTCATTAGAAGTGGGTTACAGTACACAAGGCAGTGCTGATTCTACCTCGATTACTGTTGGTGCTGGGCTTGGCTTTTAGCTCGCTCATCGATACAAATAGCGTCAAACGTGTGGATAAGCTCTCTTCTCGTCAGGTAGAGAGCTTACTTTTAGTTATATAAAAATAGAAGGTAGTTATACAAAAATAGAAGATGATGAGTTTGTATGGCTGAGTCGCTGGACGATTTCATTGATAGGCATAGGGTGCGCATAGACGTAACCTTGAATGAGATAGACTCCTTGTGCTGCAAGATAATTAACTTGATTCAGTGTCTCCGCTCCTTCTGCAATCAATTCTATTTTGCCCGTTTTTGCTGAGGCAATAATGGAATCTAACACGCTTTTCTTTACATCATCCGTTTCGATGGTATCGACAAACATTTTATCAATTTTTATGCTGCGGATATGGAGATGTTGCAGATAGGAAAATCCACCATAACCAGTACCAAAATCATCGATTTTAAATTGATAGCCTTTTTCCATTAATAATGCGATCTCTTCTGCGGCGACGGTTAAATTTTTGATCGGGATGCGCTCGGTTAGTTCAAATTTAATTCGTTGAGTTTGTGGCCAGTTCAGGGAATGCAAGAGTATGGATAGCTGACGTTTTTCAACATGTTCAGCGACTAAATTGATACTTACCCAATGGCTGGAAGGAAGACGCTCTAAATCATTTAAGACTTTTCGTATGATCTGAGTTGTGATCTCAACGATTAATCCGGTGCTTTCTGCGGCATAGATAAATAAATCAGGTGCTACTAATTCATGCCCTTTTTGCCAACGTAATAGTACTTCATAACCGACGACTTTCTGCGTGCGACTATCGACAATCGGTTGGTAATAAGGGATAAATTCACGATCCCGAATTCCTTTTTCAATGAGACCTTCAATTGAATTTCGATAGTTACGAACTAACCAATAGCCACTCATGAGGAGGAGACCCAATAAGAGACTAATCGGAGCACCCCAAATGATCATCTTGTATTGGATGTATTGTTGTAGAGCTTCACCAGACCAGAGCTGTTGTTTAGTGGCGGAGGTCTTTCCTGTACCATGAAAGACAACCGATTTTGCGTTGCTCTCGAGGGGAACCTGTTCATTTCCTCTTTTGATTGATAAGACTTCAGTACCATTTTCAAGAAAAGTCGCTTGATAATAAAAACAGGCGTTACATGGGCTATCGAGTTTATTTTGTATCCAACTGCTATCAATGACCCAAATCACCCGATTATTATTGTCAGTAAATTGAATAAGCAGTTCGCTTTCAGTGTGGTCGATTACAGGTGTAGCTGAGATTGAAAAGCCGGTTTGCACTGGAATGGAAAAACCTTTTATATCGTCGAGTATTAGTGGATAACCGAGTGTAGAGCACTGCTTACCCTCTTTGGTTTCAACGCTCATAAAACGAATATACCGATTATAGAAATGTGGGTTACGGATAATTTGCCAATCTTCATTATTACAATCAAAGTGTAGGGCAGTCAGTTGCTGCTTGATCATTTCTTGCAGGGCTTCCCCGCGATGAATCAGATAGAGTTCTATCTGATTCTTCTTCTGATTGAGAAGAAGGGTCGTGATGGATGATGAAATCAGTGGGAAGGCTGCGAAATAGATAAGTAGTGGTAGTAATAATAGAGATAAGGCACATTGTTTGGTGCGGTGAGAAGGCAAAGTCCTAATCCTCAAAATGATCGGTGATACTCATTACTTTAGCACCCTTTAGTGCTCGCTCCTGTATCTTGTGCGGTAAATCGAAGCGATTGTTGTCTTAATTATGAGACTGTTGTTAGTTTCTTGGCATTCAACTTATTTCCCTCATTGCGATCATTCTATATCCAAACAACGTGGTGTTGCACGTAGCCAGTACCCCTGCAGCTTCAAGTAGAAAGGGTGTAGATTGCCCACTTCGTCACACCCAGTTGAGCAGAAAAATTTGAACTCTAAGACGGATTTTTAAGCACAATCTCGTTTCTTATCATCTGGCAACTATCCTTAATAAGTGGATAAGCGGTTGAGATGAGGAGGTGAGAATGAGCAAGAAGGCATCGGATAGCCGATATAACGACCCAATGGTTCATTGGCATCAATTAACAGAAGACGAAGTATTTCAACGGATCGGCAGTGATGCCGAGTGTGGTTTATCTGCGCAAGAGGTTGAGCATCGCTTAGCGCAAGATGGCCCCAATGTGATAACGGGTCAAGCCATGATGCCTGCTTGGCGTCGAATGTTACTGCAATTTCATAATCCATTGATTTATATTCTCCTAGTTGCAATTTTAGTGACGATGTTACTAGGCGAGTATGTTGATGCCGGTGTGATTTTATTGGTGGTAGTCGTGAATGCCTTGATTGGCTTTGCCCAAGAGAGTAAAGCAGAGCAAGCGATCCACTCTTTAAAGAAAATGCTTTCATCCAATACAACCGTCATTCGTGACGGAAAAAAACAGTCGATTCCGACGATAGAATTGGTTTGTGGCGATATTGTGTTATTTGCCTCGGGGGATAAAGTTCCGGCTGATACGCGTCTTTATCGTTGTCGGGATCTTCAGGTGGATGAATCGACTTTAACTGGAGAGTCGGTGGCGGTTCAAAAGCAACCAGGTCAGCTTGATGCTGAGACGGTTTTAGGAGACCGACATAACATGGTGTTTGCGGGAACCTTGGTGACTTATGGTACCGCTCAAGGGATTGTTGTGGCAACCGGTGATAAAACGCAGACGGGAAAAATTGCGCGTATGATAGCGCAAGCCATTCAACTAGAAACACCATTAACCCTTAAAATTCATGCTTTCAGCCGTCTGTTATTGTGGGTGATTCTCGTTTTAGCTGCAGTCACTTTTTTTATCGGCCTCGGGTATGGGCTATCGGTTTCTGATACTTTTATGGCTGCTGTGGCGTTGGCTGTTGCGGCCATTCCAGAGGGGCTTCCTGCGGTCGTCACGATCACTTTAGCCATTGGTGTTCGGCGAATGGCCAGACGTAATGCCATTATTCGTAAGCTTTCAGCGGTAGAAACATTGGGTTCGACCAATGTGATTTGTTCAGATAAAACAGGGACGCTAACTGAAAATCAAATGACGGTACAAGGGCTTTATGCTGGCGAGGATCGAATTGAAGTTTCTGGGAGCGGTTATGCT
>NZ_NBUS01000040.1:265743-266759 GCF_002749895.1 Vibrio fujianensis
CTTATGGCGAGCTAGATGAGGGATGGAAAGGAAATTGTGCATTTGAACATTTACTACGAGCTGGATTATTGAATAATGACTCTCGCTTATTAGAAAAAAACGAGCGTTGGTTCGTTGAGGGCGATCCCACCGAAGGGGCCTTAATTACCTGTGCTCTGAAAGCAGGGTTCGAGACTCATGATAGCCAACAATGTTATCCGCGTTTAGATACCATTCCTTTTGAATCAGATCGCCAGTATATGGCGACCCTGCACCATTTTGATGACGATAGAAATATTATTTACCTGAAAGGATCGGTCGAGCAGATCAGCCGTCGCTGTCGTCAACAATTAACTGCAGAAGGACATTTGACGGCGTTTAATCTTACACAAGTCAATGAACAGGTTACTCAATGGGCGAGTCAAGGTTTACGTGTCCTCGCTTTTGCGATGCAGTGGGTTGATAAAGAGGAAAAAAATCTACAACGCTTTAATCACCAAGAGGCAGAAAAAAACTTGGTATTCATTGGCCTCCAAGCCATGATTGATCCGCCTCGTTCAGAAGCGATTCATGCGGTTGAAATTTGCCAGAAAGCGGGAGTAAAAGTAAAAATGATCACGGGGGATCATGCTCTAACAGCTCAAGCTATTGCGTCGAAAATTGGTATCATCAGTGCTCCCGGTTCACGATTTGGTTCGGTATTGACTGGCCAACAATTGAATGAATTGAATGATGAAGAGTTTAAACTTGCTTGCCATGAAGTCTCGATTTTTGCTCGTGTTGCACCAGAACAAAAATTACAGTTAGTGACGGCACTGCAAGCTCATCAATGGGTTGTCGCAATGACGGGAGATGGTGTTAATGATGCCCCAGCATTGAAGCAAGCTGATATTGGAATTGCGATGGGTATTAGTGGCACAGAAGTTGCGAAAGAAGCCTCCGATATGGTGCTAACTGATGACAACTTCTCATCGATTGAGGCGGCAGTGGAAGAGGGGCGTAATGTTTTCGATAATCTTACAAAATTTATCACTTGG
>NZ_NBUS01000040.1:266769-282538 GCF_002749895.1 Vibrio fujianensis
TTCTTCCAACCAATTTAGGTCAAGGGCTAGTCATTATGGTCGCGATTGTCTTTGGTTTAACGCTACCTATTTTACCAGTGCAGGCCTTATGGCTAAATATGACGACCGCTGTCTTTTTAGGCCTGATGCTGGCTTTTGAACCAAAAGAAGCTGGGCTAATGCAGCGTCGACCGAGGCAGTTAAAAGAGCCAATTCTAAATCGAGAGATCATTAGCCGAATTCTTTCTGTGAGTAGTTTATTACTACTTGGCGCATTTGGTTTGTTTCAATGGTCGGTCTTTCAGGGCGCGAGTTTGGACGAGTCTCGCAGTATTGCGGTCACTTTATTTGTGGTTGTACAAAGTTTTTTCTTACTCAATTGTCGTCGTTTAAATGGTTCTATATTTACTATGCCACTGCATACTAACCCGTGGATAATGGTGGGACTATTCGCGATGTTCAGCGCACAATTGGCTTTTTTATATTTACCAGTAATGAATCAAATGTTTCATAGTGCTCCTATTTCTTTAATGCAATGGGGGGTTATGATCCTGTATGGCTTCATCGTGATGATATTGATTGAAATAGAAAAAATGATTTGGCGAAAACATAAACAACAAAAGCGTGGATGAGTAAGGGGGGATTCCCCCTTATTTACTAACCAATGAGTGTTGTAAGTCGCACAGCACTTGGGTCAGCGATGGGCGTATATGATGACCGAGTGCCCGAATTTCTTCATCCGGTTGCACTAAATCTGGAATTTGGAATGTGATCATCTGTGCTCCCATAGCAGATCTTACGCCGTTATTGGAATCTTCAAAAGCAACACATTGGGTTGGTGTGACCCCTAAGCGCTTAGCGGCTAGTAAATAGATCTCCGGATCTGGCTTACCATGGGTTACTTCGCAACCGGTGGTCAGCGAATCAAAGTAATGATCAATCTGGGCTAAACGAAGTTTAATCGTTGCGATTTCTTTTTGAGTCGAAGTCGCAACCGCGGTCGGAATACGGTTTGCTTTTAACCATTGTAATAATTCAATGACGCCTTGTTTTACCGGAATCGCTTGATGTTTAACGACCGCATCATACCGTTGACGCCACTCTTTATGTAACGCAGGATAATCGAGTTGAGGGCCATAGCCGGCAGTTAATGCTTGTTCAATCCCCGCTGCGTTTCGTCCAATAACGGACAAGTAAACGTCACGCAAGAAAGGGATACCTACCGCATGACACGCTTGTTCAAAAACCGTCAGACAAACGCGCTCAGTGTCGAGTAGCAATCCATCCATATCGAAAATAGCAGCTTGAAAATTCATAAATATGACATCTTGGTTAACAATGAAATGAAGTCACTTATTCTTACATAAATAGGCGCGGGAAACAGGCGATTTTTCTGTGAATAAAGAAAATATGCCTAAACAACTTGGAGTTGGAGGTCGGCGGCAAGTGAGTGATAAATTTGAACAGCCGTAGGCTGGCCTTCGGCGGGAGCCACGGATGGCTCTTATCATCCACATAGACAGGCTATGTGATTGGGGTCAAGCACGTAGCCAACCCCCTGCAGATTTAAGTAGGAAGGGTATAAATGATTGTAAAAATTAGAGAATGAGTCGTATCAGTTTGTTAATATAGGGTTATGACTTTTCCGACTTGACGTAGCAAGGGTAAGATAATTGAAATCAATTGTGATTAGACAGTGGATGCCTGGATTGTGCCTGTTCAAAGAGTATCAACGATCTTGGTTTAAAGACGATCTACGTGCTGCATTATCTGTAGTCGCAGTTGCGTTACCGGTTGCGATTGCGTACGCACAGTTGACCGGGGTTTCGGCGATTGTTGGTCTCTATTCGTGTGTTGTTCCGATGATTGTGTATGCCTTGTTTGGTACTTCTCGACAATTGATTGTTGGCCCAGATGCGGCAACTTGCGCGGTGGTGGCCGCCGTGGTTACCCCTTTAGCTGCGGGAGATCCAACTAAACATTGGCAACTGGTTATGACCATGACCGCGATGATGGGTATGTGGTGTCTCATTGCTAGTCGGTTCCGATTAGGAGTATTAGCCGATTTTTTATCTCGTCCTATATTGCTTGGCTTACTTAATGGTGTGGCGTTGACGATCATCGTTGGCCAGCTCAGTAAGGTATTTGGGGTGAGGTATGAACAAAAATATTTATTGGAACGGTTAATTGAAGCGCCACAACGGGTATTAGAATTTCATTGGCAAACGGTTTTAGTGAGCGTGGTGACATTGAGCGTCTATTTTACGACTAAGCGTTTTCGTCCTGGATGGCCTGGCGCGATGTTAGCGATGGTGGTTGCTGGATTTGTCGTGTGGTTTAGCCAACTGGATCAACAAGGGGTTAATATTGTTGGAGCCATTCAAGGTGGATTGCCTGGGTTACAAACGCCTATTTTTGATATTGGCCTGAGCCGTGAGTTAGTCGTACCAGCATTGAATCTAGCAATGGTGAGCTTTGTCAGTATGATGTTAACCGCCCGTAGTTTTGCAGCGAAAAATGGCTACGATATTGATGCAGATAAAGAATTTCGAGCCTTGGGCTTGGCCAACCTTGCGTCTGCTTTCTCGCAAGGTTTTGCCATTAGTGGAGCCGATTCTCGTACCGCTGTGAATGATGCTAATGGTGGTAAATCACAACTGGTGTCTATTATTGCTGCATTGGTGATAGGTTTTGTCGCAGTTTTTCTTTATCAGCCGTTACAATACATTCCTACCGCTGCTTTAGGGGTTGTATTAATCATTGCTTCAACGTCATTATTGGATCTAAAAGGGATCTGGGGGCTTAAAAAAAGAGATAGAGATGCTTTCTATTTATCAACAATTACCTTTATTTCGGTATTGATTATTGGTGTGATACCTGGCATTACCCTTGCAGTATTACTTGGGTTATTTCAATTTTTACGTGTCGTGATGCGTCCTAGTGATCAGCGACTTGGACTGGATCAAGATGGCACGATTCGTACTATGGATGCCTCAGGGAAAGCTTTACAAATTCCGGGATTATTGCTTTATCGTTTTAATTCCCCATTAACCTATTTCAATGCCCCCTATTTTAAACGGCGATTATTAGATCAAGTCGAGCAGAGTGAACCAGCAGTGAGTTGTGTAGTGATTGATGCGGTGGCCTGTTTTACCCATTTAGATCTTAGCGTCATGGCAATGCTTGCAGAAACGCAGACATTGCTTAAAAAACGAGGGGTTCGCTTGATTCTAGCCGGAAGAAAACGAAGTTTACGCCAGTGGTGTGAGCTAACGGGAGTTCCTGTTGGTGATGGTGGTTTAGTGTTACGTGCAGACATGTATCTTGCCGTCAAGCTCAGTGGTTGCTATCAAAATGCACGAGAAGAAGGCCAAGTACCGCCTGTACAAAAAGAGCCAGAATCTGATATCAGTACTACATCTATTCCTGAAGTCGCTTAATCTTGGTGACACAAAAAAGTCAGGTTTAATGACCTGACTTTTTGTTAAATAGCCATTGTGATTGCATTAAAAGCCTTTGATATTTTCCGCTTCAAGTTCAGAAAAATATTTCACCGTTTTTACTTTGAGTTCTTGGGTTGATGGCGCATCACAAACGATGACTGCTTTAGGATGCAATTGAAGCGCAGAGACGGTCCACATATGGTTAACGCACCCTTCAACAGCAGCTTGTAGTGCCAAGGCTTTGTTATGTCCAGTCACAAGAATCATCACCTCCTCAGCATCAAGCAAAGTACCCACACCAATGGTCAGTGCATATTTTGGAACTTGACTGATATCACCATCAAAGAAACGTGAGTTAGCGATACGTGTTTCTTCAGTTAATGTTTTGATTCGAGTACGAGAAGAAAGAGATGAAGCAGGTTCATTGAAGGCAATATGCCCATCATTACCGACCCCTCCCATAAAGAGGTTAATTTTGCCATAAGATTTGATCTTATCTTCGTAGCGTTTACATTCTGCTTCGTGATCGTCAGTATTACCATTTAAAAGATTAATATTTTCTTCTTGAATATCAATATGATTGAAGAAGTTATTGTACATAAAAGAGCGGTAAGATTCAGGGTGGTCTGGTGCAATACCAATATACTCATCCATATTGAATGTTACGACATGTTTAAAACTAACTTCACCCGCTTTGTGTAGATCAATTAATGCCTGATACGTTGCTAATGGTGTGCCCCCAGTTGGTAACCCTAATACAAAAGGACGTTCAGCTGTTGGGTTGAACTCGTTGATGCGTTTTGCAATATGTGCTGCCGCCCACTTACCGACTTGTGCTGCATGGTGTAATGGAATCAGTCTCATTCTTTGCCCCTAATCGTATTCATATCATGTGATTGTTCATTAATTTGCATTATAAAAAAAGTTATTTATAACCGCTATGCTTTGGGTCAAATTTTTCACATTTAGTGATTTTTCCTCTTCTATATTACATTTTTATGTCGTTTTTATCGCATGATAAGTACTCGTTATACTAATGGGTAATGTGTGCTGGGCCGAGATAAGAGGAAAATTCAATAATAAAAATAAGTCATTTGCTGCTCTATACTGTGTATGTTGGTAAAAATCATTTTCCTTATCCATACTTGAAGAGCGACCCTAGGGAGTGATGACCATGAAAAATGAACTTGAACCCAGCAAAATATTACAAGCTTATGAAAGCATTATGACGCATGGCACGCCAACCGAATATGGAAAAATATATCAAGGAGTAGAAGCGTTTTCTGACTATGATGGCTATACCGTCTATATGCGCGGAAATGGGGTGGAGTTGAAAGTCGGGTTTCATAACACCTATCACTTAGACTATGACCAAGAACATCTACGAGATAGTTTTTTAAAAAAAATTGCCTCGTTGGTAAAGTAAAGGTCGTACGATAGAAAGACAAGGCCCCATGCGGATATCGCTCAGGGGCCTTGGGAGAAAGATTGGTTTATAACGTTAAACTAACCATATTTGAGTGGCACTGTGGTAGAGCGCGCTCTTTATTCATCAGGGTCAATTGGCTAAACAATCAAAGTCTAATAATAACGATTTGATTAGTCTTCTTCGACTAAGCTGGGTTCATCATCCACATAGTCATCTGCCGCATCCGGTTTATTGCGACCATTTAACGTATGGAAGCGCTTACGTCCACGAGCCAAACGAACGTATTTCATCCACACTCGCTCAATTTTAGTTTCGGCTAATTCTGGGTTAGCGAGTACAGCAACAAAGTGTTGTTCTTCCTCATTAGCAGGGTGTAATTCACCAGACTCTAACCCCAGCAGAGTTTCTCCGTAAAGGGTTAGTAGTTCTTCTTCACCAAGAGTAAAGTCACCGGATTTGGCGAAGCCGCGCGGAAATTTTTTTGTATCGTAAAAACGTTTTTTACCGTGACGAAAGAGTGTTTCAGACATATCAACCTCGTATGAATATGCGGGTGTTCCCTAAATTCCGCTAAGATGCTCGGATGTCAGTGATAATGCTCACATTTTGACGATATTTAGGAGAAGCATTACTTAACGGTAGATTACGGCGAAAGTTAGGCGCAAACTCCGGAAAAGAAAAACAAAAATTTTTTATCGTCATAATTGTAGTTACTTGTTAATCTTCATCTGTCATTGCAGAGGATTGAATAATGGATGTAAAAGTCTTTCGTACCTTTCTTGAGTTGGCTAAAGTTCGTCACTTCGGGCGGGCCGCGGAGAACTTGTATCTCACTCAAGCAGCGGTAAGCGCAAGAATCAAACAGTTGGAAAATTACTTTGATGCCCAACTGTTTACCCGTGATCGTAATAACATCAAGTTAACATCTGCTGGGGAACGACTGGTCGGTTATGCTGAAGTGATGGTCACGACTCTACAGCAAGCTAAGCTAGAACTTTCATTAGAGAGCGGTAAAGCACTACAACTTACATTAGGAGGCACTCCTAACATATGGGATGCTTATTTACAAAATTGTCTTAGCGCAGTGACTGATGAATTTAGTGGCTATGGGTTTAAAGCTGAGGTTATGGGGCGAGAACAGCTTAATCGCCATCTTCTTGAGCGAACATTAGACATGGCTTTCTCTTTTGATCAAATCAAAGCAGAAGAGCTGCAATGTAAAAAAGTGGCAGACTTAGTGTTAGTATTTGTCTCAACACGACCCGATACAGCAGACACTGTGTTTGATAACAAGTACGTATATGTTGATTGGGGAGGACGATTTGCTTCTGAGCATGCCGATCGCCACCCTCGCTCTCCTGCGCCATTTCTCAGAACGTCAACAGCTCGTATTGCGCTTGATTTTATTCTAGAGAAAGGTGGTAGTGCTTATTTACCGGCATCCGTTGTTGAGCCGTTTTTGCAGTCAGGTCAGTTGTATCGTGTCGCAGCGGTAGAAGATTGGTATTGGCCTATTTATTTGAGTTATAGAAAAAACAGCTCATCAATTGAGGCAATTACTCAAGTGGAAAAGTTGGTCAAAAAAATTGATCCATTGACCGCTTATAGTCTACAAAAAGCGGGTAAAATAAATTAAGTAGTACGAGGTCAGAACATGTAAAAAGGGCAATGATTGCCCTTTTTCTTTCAGTAGTGCCAAGCTAGTCAATTATTTCGTATATGACTGTGCAATATTATCGATACGTTCATTGGCACGAGCTGCTTCTTCTTGTGCTGCCATGGCTGCATCGGCTGCTGTATTCGTTTTCGAGGTTAATGAAGCGGTTTCACTTCTGAGTGCAGAAACCTGTTCGCTCAGTTGACCGACTTGGTTACTTAATTCATCCAGTTTTGTGGTTGTTGCTTCATCAGGGCCTGATGCACAACCCGCCAATAGAAGTACTGACGATGCTGCAGCGGCAAGTAATAGTTTATTCATATCGAACTCCTTGTTGATATTTACCAAATACGCCCTATACATTATTTTTATACCATATTATATAGTGACGGGTTAAAGTGTAGCCACTATTCTACCTTACGCCTATAGAAGAACCGTCAAAATAATCCAAAATATTATAAAATAATAAATAATTTAGGCTTGTGTTCCACCGTTCAGCTCGTGAATGAAGCGAGGTACATGTCGATGGCCTGCAATGCAAGTGGTTTGAGCTAGAATAATTGTCCATGATGGCTATCTATGCGGTAGCTATTCGCGCTATCATATCGCGTTAAATTTTTGGTGTGCTGCTTAGCTTCTACTTGAAGTCGCAGCGATCTGGCGGCGTTTATCTTCTTCGTGATTGTGCGAGGTGAATGCTTGTTGTTTATCTGTATCAGCAAGCATCTTATTTTAGAGCGTTAGCCGTTGTTATTTTTTATTGGAGAATCCTTTGCAGTTTAAAGAATTAGGCCTAGACAATCGCTTATTGAAAACCTTAGCGCATTATAATTTCAAACAAGCGACCGATATCCAACGACAAGCCATTCCAGTCGCCATGGCGGGAAAAGATTTACTGGCCTCTTCAAAAACGGGATCGGGAAAAACGTTAGCCTTTTTGCTGCCAATGCTGCATAAGGCATTAAAAACTAAAGCATTATCAGCTAAGGATCCAAGAGGGATTATTTTAGTTCCAACCCGTGAATTAGCGAAGCAGGTTTACGGTGAGCTTCGTTCAGTGTTGGCTGGGTTAAGTTATACTGCCACACTGATTACTGGTGGAGAAAACTTTAATGATCAGGTGAAAGCGTTGCGTCGAGGGCCGAGATTTATTGTCGCAACTCCGGGCCGTTTAGCGGATCATCTTGAGCATCGTTCACTTTTTTTAGATGGGCTAGAGACACTTATTTTAGATGAAGCGGATCGCATGCTTGATCTCGGCTTTGCGCCACAACTTAGACATATCCATAAGGCAGCGAAGCATCGTCGGCGACAAACGCTGATGTTTTCTGCAACGTTAGATCACGCAGAAATGAATGACATTGCTTATGAAATGCTTAACGATCCTAAACGCATTGCCATTGGATTATCCAATGAGCAACATAAAGATATTCAACAACGTTTTTATTTGTGTGATCATCTCGATCATAAAGAAGCATTGCTCGAACGTATTTTGCAAGAAGCGGATTATCGTCAAGTGATTATTTTTACCGCAACACGTCTTGATACGGAACGTTTAACAGAGAAGTTAAACCAACAGCAGTTAAAAGCGGTCGCGTTGAGTGGGAATCTGAATCAAGCTCAACGTAATACCATTATGAGCCAATTCGAACGTGCTGTTTTTAAAATTTTAGTGACCACTGACGTTGCGTCTCGCGGTTTGGATATTGCTACGGTCACGCATGTGATTAACTTTGATATGCCTAAACACACCGAAGAGTATGTTCATCGTGTAGGGCGTACTGGACGAGCTGGTAATAAAGGTGATGCCATTTCTCTTGTTGGTCCGAAAGATTGGGATAGTTTTAAACGTGTAGAAGCCTTTTTACAGCAAGATATTCAGTTTGATGTTTTAGAAGGTTTACAAGGCAAGTTTAAAGGGCTCAAAGTTCGCCAAGCGACAAAAAAATCCACGGTTAGCGTTAACAACAAAAAGCCTCAACAAAAGAAAATGGCTAAGAAACCGGTGAAGCGAGATAAAAGCTATTATCAGAATGTGGCCGTTGGTGACTCTATTTTTATTCCCAAAAAGAAAACACCGCCTAAAACGGATGATGGAGAATAGATCGTTAAGGATACCCGTCATTCCAAAGCCGCCAATATGGCGGCTTTTGCGTATATATTCTTCTAGATCCTTCCTAGTTGAATCTGCATCGGTGTTGGCTACGTTCGTTTCCCTCGAGCACATAACCTGCCTATGCTCACGGGGGAGATTTACTTGCCACCTAACAGCCATTCCAAGCGGTTTAGGTATCGCCGACGATAAAAAAAGCTCCGAATTAACGGAGCTTAAATGGTTATCTAGATAATGGCATCATTAGAAAATGAGATGGGCAACCCCAACAATGACCGGTAATGTAATCAGGGTTCGTAGAATAAAGATAATAAATAATTCCAAGATGTTGACGGGAATGCGGCTGCCCAGTAACAGGGCTCCAACTTCGGACATATAGATAAGTTGAGTGACGGACATGGCTGCAATTACAAATCGAGTCATTTCATTATCGATAGACGCGGCGAGAATCGCCGGAATAAACATATCGGCAAAACCCACAACCATAGTTTGTGATGCTTGTACCGCTTCAGGAACGCCGAGCATTTCTAAATAGGGGATAAATGGCTGACCAAGCATCGCAAAAACAGAAGTGTATTCGGCAATGACGAGAGCGATTGTACCGAGACCCATCACAACAGGCAGTACGCCAAATACCATATCGATCGCATTACGAATGCCTTCACCAAAAATCGCCTTGGCAGATTTAACTTGTCCTGCTCTCGTTAGTGCCAGTGAGAGCCCCCAAGAAAAAGTGCTGTGTCCTTGTGGAATGGCATCGGCGTCTTTTTCTGGTGTTGAACCGTCAATAAATACGTCTTTTTTTAAGCTTAAAGGCGGTAAACGAGGAATGATAACTGCGGCAACAATACCCGCAAGGCAAATGGCGGCATAAAATGGTAAGAATAGGTGTTCTAATTGTACTTGAGCGAGAACAACCAAACTGAACGTAATCGACACGGCAGAGAAGGTGGTACCGACAACAGCCGCTTCACGCTGAGTATAAAACTTATCTTCATATTGTTTGCTGGTTAGCAGGATGCCCACGCTACCATCACCAAGCCAAGAAGCTGTACAGTCAATTGCACTACGCCCTGGTAAGTTAAACAGAGGACGCATTATTTTACTGAGCAAACTGCCCATCAATTCAAGTAGACCAAAGTTTAACAGGAGGGGTAACAGTAGCCCTGCGAAAATAAATACCGAGAATAACGTTGGAAGTAATCCATCAAGTACTAAACCACCAGTATTTTCCTCCCAGATGGCTTTAGGACCAATTTGGAAGAAAGTCATGATGATTGCTAACCCACCAATAACTCGAACAATTAGCCAAACCCAGCTTGGATTAAAAAGGTTATTAAGAAAAGTGTGGCGAATAATCACCGCAGGTTTGAATAGCTTAGTGATAACGGAAGCGATCGCCATAAAAGTAACAATGATCGTAATGGTGCCTACGAGATAATCACCAAAGATCGCTTGGACTGATTTAGCTAAAACAGCGACAGGAATGGTTAGGCCATCATTATAATAAATGGGGGCCATAAATAGAAAAATGCCCATTAATGATGGCAGGAAAAACATCCAAAAGCTGCTGGCAGAGTGCTTATTGGCACTGGATGTGAAGGGTTGACTATTATCTTGCATCTTTTTTCCCATACGTAGCTAATAAATGAAAGGTTTCTATCTGATATTTATTCAATACGATGACTTTAACCTTGTCGCTCAGAATATCTATATTCGCATTACTTTGCAATACTATTCATTTAAATGGTTTAAATATTCATTTATTTCTACTGTTATATTTAATCCAGATGGTCCTTTGTTTTGTTAGTGTTTGATTTGTTATTATTTTGTTTAATTATCGGCGGGATAAAAAAAGCCCCTTACCTATCGGGTAAAGGGCGATGCACTTTAAATGAATAAAAAATGATGATTGACCGCTATTTCGCTTGAATATCCGCCAAACTCGCACTCAGTGCTGCATCAAACTCAGTGAAGACGTTTTTTTCACCAACTAAATCAATAAGACCAGCCCGGCGCAGCTTAAGGGTAACTCTGGCGTTTGCGCCAGAGATGAGCACTTTGACCTGTTTACGATGAAAGTGGTTAATCATGCCTTCTAGCGTTTGCAGTGCCGTAATATCCATAAACGGCACCCATTTTAAACGAATAATTAAAATCTCTGGCGTCTCTTGAATACTACTCATCACTTGTTCAAAGTTTTCGGCTGCCGCAAAAAAGAATGGTCCTTCTAACGCATAAACCGCAATCTCTCTTGGGAGTTCAGTCATACCGTGTTGCTGAAGTTCATAATTTAGCTCGCGTGGCGTGCTTGCTTTGACTTCAACACTTGCCGCCATACGTTTTACAAAATGTAAGGTGGCGATGATCACCCCGATATTAACGGCCACAACGAGATCGGCAAAAACAGTTAAGCCAAATGTGATCAATAAGATAGCAACATCAGCTTTGGGGGCTCGTTTGATCAGTTTAATAAAGTGTGGTGCTTCACTCATATTCCAAGCAACCACAAATAAAATCGCACTGAGAGTTGCTAATGGAATATTGACCGCAAGAGGAGCTAACGCCAGTAGAATGATAACTAATGTTAGGGCGTGAATAATACCGGAAATAGGGCTATTACCCCCGTTACGAATATTTGTCGCGGTACGAGCAATCGCGCCCGTTGCTGCGATACCACCAAATAATGGTGCAACAATATTTGCGAGCCCTTGTCCGACAAGTTCTTGATTCGAATTATGCTTAGTACCCGCCATACCATCGGCGACAACCGCAGACAGTAAAGATTCAATGGCTCCCAACATTGCAATCGCAAAGGCAGGGCCTATTAGTTGTAAAATTTGTGAAAAACTCACCTGAGGTATCGCGAGCTCAGGTAACCCTTGTGGAATTCCACCGAAGGCTGAGCCAATTGTGCGAACGCCATCGAAACCAACCGTGTACTGTAGGCTAGTGACGACCAGTAATGCTAATAATGGCCCGGGAACTTTAGCCAACTTCGGAAGTTTTGGGCCAAAAATAACAAGCGCAAGTGAAAACAAACCAAGTAAGGTCGTGGTCAGATCAAGGCGAGGAAAGGCATAAAAAATCGCGATCAATTTCTGATGAAAGTGATCTCCGGTGATTGCTGGTAATCCAAAAAATTCTTGCCATTGGCCAATCCAGATGATGACACCAATACCACTAGTAAAACCCACAATGACAGGGCTTGGGATATAACGAATGATACTGCCAAGTTTAGCAATACCAAGAATGAGTAAAATCACGCCAGCCATCATGGTGGCGATTTGTAATCCAGCAACACCGAACTCAGCGACAATACCCGCTAAAATAACGATAAATGCTCCAGTTGGGCCTGCTATCTGGACGCGAGATCCACCAAACAGTGAAACGATAATACCTGCAATAATGGCAGTATAAATTCCTTGCTCGGGTTTAACGCCTGAAGCGATCGCAAAAGCCATGGCTAGAGGTAAAGCAACTACGCCAACAATAATACCGGCGGTAATATTTTTTATCCATTGATTGGGTTTGAGTAAACCTGCTTTATAAGACTCATAAACGGCAAACATGAATGATCACCTTAATAAATATAGGGGGATAAGGACGCTGGGGATTCTACGCTTATTTTGATTGCTGTAAAGGGAGCGGCCATGGCAGGAAGTGTGATTGCCACTCACTTACCGCCTACCTGCAACTCCACGTTGTTTGGGTATATACATGATGAGTTCAGAAATAGACAGAGAGAAGCTTTACGGCTTTTCAGTGGTAATAAAATAGATTTCATGTTGAGCATGTGCGTAAGTATGCTTATAATCGTTCAGGTTGAGCAAAATTGATACATAAAGGGAATTGGTTATGATTAGCAAACGTTTTTTTAAGACAAAAAATGAAGTTGAAGTTACTTTTGAGCTAGAAGTACCCGCAGAAACCACCAGAGTATCTCTTGTCGCTGACTTTTCAGACTGGCAACCTCAGCCAATGAAAAAAGTGGCTAAATCGAGTATTTATAAGTTTAAAACTCGTTTACCTAAAAATGGTAAGTTCCAATATCGCTATTTACTGAACGAACAAGAGTGGATGAATGATTCCCAAGCGGATGATTATGTTGTAAATGAGTTTGGCGACCATAACTGCGTACTCTGCACTGCCCAGTAATAAATTTGACAAGTTTGTCAAAAAATGGGCTGTTTTTTACTCAGAAGGTGACTTTTAGGCGAGAAAGTTTTACCCTTTTGCTTCTTTGAACAGTCTGTACGGGTTAATTGTGTCACCAAAGTCTCTTTTTTTTCGATTTTCGGAGCTTTCTAAAGGGAGAAAAGCTTCCGTTGTAGGCTTGCCTCTACTGGCTATTGCTGCGGTTTATGCCTCTTTTAGCCATCCGTCTTATCCCAGAAAAATCGATTTGACGATTACCGAGTCTCAGATCGTGCAGTCGATTTTATCGGATACTGAAGAAACCAAAAAAGTCTCTTACCCTGATTATGAATATGAGATCAAAGCAGGGGATAACTTAAGTTCTATTTTTAATCACCTTGGTTTTAGTTACCAAGAATTGATGAAAATTATGGAAACGGATTTAAATTATCTGGCGCTAGATACGTTGAAACCAGGCAATACGCTACGATTTTGGAAATCGATTGATGGACAAACGCTAGCGAAAATGGAGTTGAAATTTAGCTTAGTGCAAGGGGCGGTGTATTCTCGTTTAGATGATGGTAGCTACGAGTTTGAAGAAATTAGCTTACCTGGCCGTTGGCAAGAGCTGCCAGTTATTGGTGAAATACAAGGCAGCTTTTCACAATCTGCTCACCAATTAGGCCTAGGGAGTGCCGATATTGATCAAATTGTGAGTGTGCTAAAAGATAAAATTAACTTTGCACGTGATCTTCGTGCAGGGGATCGTTTCGAAGTGGTATTATCTCGCCAATTTGTTGGCGATCAGTTTACAGGTAATAAAGAAATTCAAGCGGTTAAAATTTATAACCGAGGGAATGAAATTTCGGCTTATCTATATAAAGATGGCCAGTATTACGATAAAAACGGCGAAAGTTTACAACGCGCTTTCCAACGTTATCCGACCACCAGTCGATGGCGTATGTCTTCAGGGTTTGATCCTCATCGTCGCCACCCGGTTACCGGACGAGTTTCCCCTCATAATGGAACTGATTTTGCTGCGCCAATCGGAACGCCAGTGGTTTCGACCGGCGATGGCGTTGTCGTAATGACGCGAAATCATCCTTATGCTGGTAATTATGTTGCTATTCAGCATGGTAGTACATACATGACCCGTTATCTGCATCTTGATAAAATCTTGGTACGTAAGGGGCAGAAGGTAACGCGTGGCCAGCGAATTGGCTTATCGGGAGCAACGGGAAGAGTGACAGGCCCCCATATACACTATGAACTCATTGTTCGAGGCCGTCCTGTTAATCCGATGACAGCGAATATCCCAATGGCCAATTCAGTGCCTAAACAAGAAATGGCGACATTTATAGCACGACGTAACGAGTTAGACCAACTGCTTGCCAAGCAAGATAGTTTGCTGGCCGTTCACTCAACCCCCCCAGATTCAGAGCGTTAACGGTTTTTGAGTCTGAGGCAAGTACAACATCGGGCTTATAGTTTAAGGATGTTGTGCTTGCCAAGTGTGCCACCGCTGCAATATTTGTGATGGTAGGGCCGGTTTTGAAAAATAATAGCCTTGTATTTGTTCACATCCCATCGCATACAATTTGTCCAATGCTTGCTGATTTTCTACTCCTTCAGCAATTAAATCGATCTTCAGCTGCTTGGCTAGTTGAATGATTAACCATACCACCCGTTCAGATGTCTCACTGCAAAGCATGTTACGGATGAAGGTCGCATCAATTTTTATACAATCAATTGGATAGCTGTGAATATAATTGAGGCTGGAATAGCCTGTGCCAAAATCATCTAACGCGACTTTAAACCCTAACTTACGTAGCTGGCCGAGCATCTGCGAGACTTCGGCGGTTTTCGATAATAGTACGGTTTCTGTGAGTTCGATGGTAAATTCATCGGGATGAAATTGGTAGCGTCCAATGATTGCCATTAACTGTTTTAAGTAACGTGAGGAGTGAGCGATTTCATGTACGGAACAGTTAATGGCAAGTTTTATTTTGCGCTTAAAAGAGCGTTCTAATTCCTTTTTGGCTTGACAGGCGAGTTCTACAATTCTTTCCCCTAGATCGACAATCAAGCCTGATTGTTCTGCAGCATCAATAAACTCGACTGGAGAAATCGTACCCAGTTGTGGGTTTTCCCAACGTGCTAACACCTCAAAATAGTGCCATTCTGGGTTGCTACGTTGCACTATCGGCTGGACGTTGACATAAAGTTCCTGCGCATTTTCTAGTGATTTATCCAACTCTATACGTAACGCATTAATAATTTGTGTACGCCGATGATAGTCATGGCTTAGGTGCGTATCATAACAACAAATAGGTTGATTATGTATGGACTTACATTCTTTTAGTGCCAAGCTGGCATTCAGAATGAGCTGATCCGAACTTTTGATTGTGGCATCTTTTTTGGCGAGCCCAATACTTAAACGAACTTTAATGTGATGATTGGAATCACGATAGCCTCGCTGTAACCTTTCTATGATCATTTGACAGATTTTTAGTGGGTCACTGGAAAAGGTAATGAACGCAAATTCATCGCCAGCAATGCGAAAGATTAGGTTTTCATTGTATACGCATTGAAAAATAGTATTCGCGACGTATTTAATGACTTGATCACCAATATAGTGGCCAAAGAGATCGTTAATGGCTTTAAAGTTATCGATATCGAGGTAGGCGAGAGTAAAAGATTGATGGTTATTCTCTAGCAAATAATCCAATTTATCGGATAAACAATCGCGATTAAGAAGGTGGGTCAGATTATCGTGTGATATCTCATAGCTGAGCTGTTGAATTAAACTTTCAGAACGGTCATATAGCCACTTATTGCGTAAACTGTGAGTTAATAGCCGCGCGATTATTCGATGATATTCAAGCGCAGGATGGTGATGCTCTATTGGCTGAGTGAACGTTGAAAAAAGTAACCCAAGCACTTCACCGGTTTCTGCTTTTATGGGGAGGCCTAAATATGCTTGTGTGCCTTGGTTAAGGAAACCGGGGGCA
>NZ_NBUS01000040.1:282548-289638 GCF_002749895.1 Vibrio fujianensis
GGGCAAAAGTCGAGAGAGAGTGCTCAGTGATGAGCGAAAATTCTTGCTTAGAATGTGCAATGTGCTCGAAGAGACTTCCTTTTATCATATAGCAATGGGTAGATGCTGGGTTATTTCCTGCGTAAGCAAGCATCACCGCTTTATAGTTTAATTTATCGATCTCCAATAGCTGGGTTGTCTCGGTCTGAAAGTGAGTATGTAAACTCAATACGGATTGTTCATAGAGAGACTTACCGTCAAGCAACAGCAATTTATTCACTGTCTCTAAACTGACAGCATCTCTAGCCAAGGTGCTGGTGGTTATCATAGCTTGCTCACTGTACGGTTTAAAGGAAACTACCTAGTCTTAATATAATTTGATGGTGCTAATCATTGATCATATGCATAGAGAAACTATGGATGAAGATGCATGGATTTGCCACTTTATGACTCTACGACTTTCGGAGCGATTGGGTGGTAATGATAGCCAGACATGGAGGAGACGTCGGGAAGTATTTGAATTCTGTACCTTGTCGGCGTTCAGTATATAATCTCCCCTCAAATAATTTTGGGGGATAATAATGCAGCAAAAACAATTTGAGGCTCTGGTGAAAAACCTTTGTCAACAGCCAAATTTGCCACAGGCTCTGGAAGTATTAAAAACGCATGACGAGTCTGATATTGCCGAAGCCGCGCAAGCGTTAACCGGACAGTTTGCTTTGGCTACCGTTGATGGAGAAAAGCGTATCTATCATGTGACACAAGAAGAAAATGAGCAAGGTGAAGAGCAAGAGTTTATTGAGCATGTGATGAACGAAGGGGACGATGTAATTAGGTTTATCGCTTGGTTTTTTGATTCACAATTTTCGATTAAGGCTAAAGAGACTTATAAAGCTGCGGGAAAAACTTACCAGCAACCAAAACGAAATTAGATTGTAATAAAATAACTAAATTTATGTGATTCATGGCTTTTTTTTGCCTTATTGTGTGATATATTTACTTTGTTTGGTAATTAATTTACGTAATTATTGTAGGAGATTGTCATGGGTAACGATTTAGGTACCGTCTATATGGGCCAAATCATCGCGAAACAAATGATGCATGAAGCCCTCTATGGCAAAGCTAAACCAAAGAAAAAATCTTTCATCAAAAACGTGTGGAAGAAAATGAGCAAATAACTTTGCCTAAACAGAATATGAAAAGCCCCGAGTGAATGCTCGGGGTTTTTGCGTGACGTTATACTCGGGATGATTGACTCGTAGAGGAGTCGGCTAGCCATTGAGTCAACGCATCGTAGCCCCCGATGTATTGGCTATCAAGCCAGATTTGTGGCACTGTGACAGGGGTTTTCGGGCCAATCATTGCTTTTACTTCGGGAATCATCCGGTAGAGCGCCGCACTGTCTTTTATCACATCAAAATATTGAAAAGAAATACTTGCCTCGTGAAGTGCTTGCTGGGCTTTTTGGCAATAAGGACAGCCCGCTTTACCAAATATAATATTCCCTTGCAGAGATTGACGTTTGCGCCACTCGTTTATGACAGCTTGTATAAGCACACCACGATTCATCGCCTCACCTTGACTGATCAATTTACCTTCAACAACCACAATTGGTGCATGCCAAGCGCCGAATTTCAATGGTTCCCACCAATGGCTAAGCCACTCTTTTGTTTGTAGATTGATCTCCACGTCGGACAGTTCATGGTTGAAGGTGTCTTTGAGAATATCGAGCGTTAAGGTGCACTCACCACAAGGTATTTTGACTTTAAATGGTCCAAATTGACCAGCCCAACGGTATAAAGTGATATTGATAGGAGTTGCCATGTTGGTGATCTCGATAAATGAGTATTTAAGTAGATAAGCTCGATTGAGCAGCACATCTAATGTATCTGAATATAATCAAGATAGCTGAGATCACTGTTCATTGCAGTGAAAAAAGCCTCCCGGTGAGAGAGGCTAAGCAAAAGGACAGTATTTATGGAGTAGACGAGAAACTAGAAATCGTAACGGATGCCTGCTTGGAGTTGATCATCTTTATTGTTCAGCTGCTCAAATTTGTAACCAGCATACGTTCGAATATTGCCGTTAAATTTATAGACCGCTTCGATAGCAAAGTTTTTCGCTAGATCGGTATTGGTATCATCATTTTCTTGGAAGTTATACACACCGACTAAATCAAGCTGTTTATTGGCTTTAAATTTAGCGGCAAGTTCATAACCGATAATATCTTCAGACGATTTTTCTCCTTTGACAAAGAGCGCCGCTAGGCTGAGAGAGTCTGTTGGTGTTATGGAAGCAGCAAGGTTGAACTGTTTGTCATCATTGTCTTGTCCGACATAGCCTAAGCCGAGTGTAAACATGTTGAAGTCGTATTTAAGAGCAATACCGAAACTGCTGTCATCATCGCCATTGGCCTGTTTTTTCTCTCCAGCAAGATAGTTAGCTTGGACTGATAATGCATCAAATTTAGCGCTATAAAGGAAGTTATTGGTGCGTTTATCTTTATTGCCGTCAACAATGTCAGCGGCATCGGCACCAAAGGTTGCCATGATATCGGTGAAGTTTGTGAGCATTACTTGTGCAGAATCTTGTTTGCCATATGAGAATGCTCCGAGAGAAGTACCAAGCCCAGCAAAGAAGTAGCGATTAGTTAAATTGTCACTGCCATCTAATTCCGCTTCGTATTGACCAAAACCGTACAGATCGTCAGCAATGGTGGTTTTACCCACTAAATTGAACCGAGCACGTGATTTATCTTTAAATTTAGTCGAGCTATCCGACTCGTTATTATCAGATATATTGAAGCGTGCTTCTGCACGACCGCCCACTTTGAGTTCTGTACCCTCTGCTTTATACACAGTGGCTGCCATCGCGGAACCAGAAGCGAGAGCGGCGAAGATTGCGGTTGCTACTACTGCTTGTTTCATTGTTATTACCTTATTGATAGTGAATTGAGCTTCATGCCCTATGTTTTGGTTGAGAATAAGTTAAGATTTTAAAATGACGATTTGATTGCTTAATTGTGACGATTAGGTTTTGTTTTTATTGAATAAAAATGAATATGTTTGGTGATGAAGCGCGGACTATTGCCGCATATTGAGTCAGGGATCTTATTTCTATTAGGATTTTTAGCGTGAAGGTTGGTGATTAAAAAAGATCGGTTACACTTTGTTTTTACTCATCATTCAAGGACGAGAAATGAACGCCGTACGTTATGCAGGACAGTTAGTCTATCCATCAAAGGTACTGTGTGTCGGGCGCAATTATGCTGACCATATCAAAGAGCTGAATAATCCCTTCCCAGAACAGATGGTGGTGTTTAATAAACCGAACAGCAGTATTACTTCCACCTTACGGGCTTTCCATCAAGAAGCTTTACATTACGAAACTGAAATCTGCTTTTTGGTGGAAAATGGTCTTTATACTGCGGTAGGCTTGGGATTAGACTTAACGAAACGGACTTTACAATCACAGTTGAAACAGAAACAGTTACCGTGGGAGCGAGCCAAAGCCTTTGATGGTTCAGCGGTGTTAAGTCGATTTATTCCATTGCCAGGCGTAAATATCTCTGATTTACAACTGGAACTATTTATTAATAGCGTCCGAGTACAAGGTGGCGGTGTGGCACAGATGATTTATAAACCAGACGCAATTTTGGCTGAGTTAAAAACATATACCTCCGTGTGCGATAACGACATTGTGATGACTGGTACGCCCCAAGGCGTTGGCGAAGTGCATCAGGGGGATCGATTTTTAGGGCGTTTAAAATGTGCTGATCAAGTCTTGATAGAAGTTGAATGGCTGGCAGAGTAGCCAGCCGAGTGAGTTGAAGAATCCACTCCTAAATTGGTGTGGTTGACGAAGCAACATTTCGTTTCAAGACAGGAGTACGATATTGAGCAATAAAAACATTGCCATGCTAATAAGAGTGGTGAGTAGTACATTGCTGGTTTTCCACGCCAATATTACCGCCAGTAGTGCCGCCCACAGATAAGGGTTGTGGTGGGTTATCCAAAGTGTGCCTTTATGAGTAAAGACAATAGGGGCCCAAATGGCGGTTAATACTGCAGGGCCTGAGTAGCTTAGTAAGCGGTGCAATGTTGGGCTGAGGCGAAGAGGAAGATGAGGCTCTAAAAATAAATACCGGCTTAAGAACACCAACGCTGCCATCGCAAAAATAAACAGGATAATCATACTTTTCCTCCGGTCATTTGTTCGGTGAAAAATCCCGCTAACATAGCGCCAATGCTGGCGATCATTAAACTTCCTTGCACATGAAAGACGGTTAACCCGACTGAAAGTATCAGTGCGACGAGTATGGAAACTAAAACGGCTCGATTTTTCACCGTGGGAATGACAATCGCGATAAAGGTTGCTGCCACCGCAAAATCCAAGCCTAATTCATTTAAAGCGGGTAAGTATTGCCCTGCAATAATGCCCACCAAAGTGGCGAGGTTCCAGCATAAATAAAAACTCAGCCCTGCCCCTAATGCATACCAGCGCTGAAATTGCTGATCACTTTGTTGCCCACAAATAGCAAATAATTCATCGGTGAGAAGAAAGCCAAGCGTTAAACGCCAACGAAGAGGCAGCGGGCTTATTTTCTTACGCATGGAGACGCTGTAGAGGAAATGGCGAGAAGTAATAAAAAAGGTGGTCATCAGCAGGGTCATTAATCCCGCGCCCGTTTTCATCATTCCGATAGCAACCAACTGTGCGGAGCCGGCAAAGAGAATCGCCGAAAGAGCCTGACCTTCTAATAAGGTTAAACCGGCATCAATCGCAAAGGAACCTGCTAATAATCCCCAAGGTAAAACGGCGATACTGAGTGGTAACATGGCAAGACAGCCTTGCCAGAATAAGCGTGACTGAGACTCTATTTCAGTGTGTTGTGACAAAATGTGGTTACTCATAAATCATCCTAATCAATAGGCTGACTGTATCTTGTTGCCTTGACAAAATACAGTGTGAAAACCTTATCTAACCACCATTGAACAACAAATACTTGTACAAAATTTCGCCTGATTTTTTTATTGAAGTAATTGACTGGATACTTTGTCAATATATTACTTATATAATTATGTTTTTCTTATTTATTGATATAAAATTTCTGGTTTTATTTATTATATGAAAGATAGTAATGATTGATTTATCGATTCTTCCTGTGTATCTCACGGCGGTGATTGCCTTGCTGTTATTACCTGGCCCAGATATGTTATTGATTGCCAGCTCTAGTTTGAGTTATGGACGTAGAGTCGGAGTTTTTGCTAGCTTAGGCAATGCCACTTCTGGTGTGATTTTAACTTTACTGGCAGCACTAGGCGTCTCCACCATGGTTGCTATGAATCCGATGGCATTGACAATTCTACAGTTATTGGGTGGGGCGTATTTATTGAAAATGGGCATCGATTGTCTGCGGGCGACTGAGCATTCAGCGGTGACGGTGGCGATTGAATCAAAATTGGCAAAAACGTTTTATCAACGAGCCTTATTGAGTAATTTACTTAATCCTAAGGCATTGGTTTTCTTTGTTATGTTTTTGCCTCAGTTTGTTTCTCATAAGATAGCCGCCAGCTCAGGTGAGCAAATGCTCGCGTTGGGTATTTTACTCAATATTTGTGGGTTATTATTTAATTTATCATTAGTTGCCTTGGTGGGTTTATTCGGTAACACATTGTTAGAAAATGATAAATTTCGATGTTATCAACATAAATTGATGGGGACGATTTTTTTGCTCTTGGCACTCTGGATGGTTAGCGGGATTGTCATCCCTTTCTTGAATAGTTAAAGAGCCCAACCTCTGTGATGAGGTTGAGCTTCTGCGCTTAGATTATAGGCTTTTTTGATGCTCACTAATCAATAGCGCCATCTGTTCTTCTGCTCGTTGCTGAGCATCACTGAAGCTTTCATGATCATCAAAACTGCCGATCACCTCATAGTAACATTTGAGCTTTGGTTCAGTACCTGAAGGTCGTACAATCACCCGAGCGCCGTTGGCCAAGTGGTAAATGAGTACATCACTGCTGGGTAACGTCAGTGTTTCACTTGAGCCATCTTGATGGTGACGAAGCGCGTGTTTGAGATCGTCCCAGCTTAAGATAGCTTGACCTGCAATCGATTGAGGTGGCGCTGCACGTAGTTGATCGCCAATGGGGGGGGTATCCGGATCCAGCGCAATACTACGCTGAGCGGTGACATATAAACCATGCTGACGGTAAAGAGATTCAAGCTGATCCCAAATTGTTTTTCCTTGGCTATATAACTCTGCGGCAAGTTGCGCAAAGGCAACCATGGCAGATAAGCCATCTTTATCCCAAACGGTATTGCCAACGGTGTAACCCAAGGCTTCTTCGTAGGCAAATAAGAAAGGATGCTGCTCGCTTTGTTGCTGCATGGCAATATTGGTTAACCATTTGAACCCGGTCAAGGTTTGATAATATTTCGCACCATGAGCGTGGGCTATTTTATGTAATAGGCTAGACGATACGATGGTATTTCCAACCAGAGGCTGCTGTTGATGAGTCTGATTGAGCAAGTAGTGGCCCAGTAACGCCCCGACTTGATCGCCCGTTAACATTTGGTATTCCCCGTTCAATTTACGGATAGCGACCGCAAACCGATCAGCGTCAGGATCATTGGCACAAGCTAGTTGAGCATTAACCGAACTGGCTAATGCAATGACTCGATCCATCGCGCCCGCTTCTTCTGGATTTGGGAAATGTACGGTAGGAAAAGTACCATCGGGTTCGCGCTGTTCTTGCACGCTGTACACCTGAGTAAAACCCGCATCCGCTAGTAACGTTTCCGCCATTTCAGCGCCAACACCATGCATCGCCGTATAGGCCAATGTGATATTTTCTGGGTGAGTGTGATTTTGAAGAAGTGGGCTGGCATTAATGGTTTGGCGGTAAGTCTGGTAATAATTTTCTTCCAGCCAAACCAGTAGACCTTGTTGCTCTGCTGTCTTCAAATCTAGCGTTAGAATTTCTTGCACTGCCGCCAGTTCGATCTCTGCCGCAATGCCTGCATCATGAGGCGGAATGATTTGTGCGCCATTTCCCCAATAAACTTTAAAACCATTATACTCGGGAGGGTTATGGCTGGCAGTCAC
>NZ_NBUS01000040.1:289648-289895 GCF_002749895.1 Vibrio fujianensis
CAACCGCAGCGGCGGCGTTAAAATGGTTGACACCAAAAGCCACCACTGGCGTTGGAGCGACTTGGTAGGTGAGGTACACTTTGATGCCTAAAGCGGTGAGCACTGAGGCAGTATCGTGAGCAAATTGTTGAGAGTCCGGGCGGCCATCATAGCCAATGACCACACCACGTTGCTGAGCATTTTCAACCTGCTTTATTAAATAGGCACCTAGCCCTGCGGCAGTTTCTTGAATTACCAATCGGTTCAT
>NZ_NBUS01000040.1:289905-293856 GCF_002749895.1 Vibrio fujianensis
GGTTGGGGCCACAACCGACTTTCCCTCGCAACCCCGCGGTACCAAACTCTAATCGGGATTTAAACCGTTCTTCAACTTGATCCATTTGGTGCTTATCAATCAGCGATTGTAGCTCTTGACGAGTTTTAAGATCAGGATCTTTTTCTAGCCAAGCTAGGACTTTATTCATCATTGTGGTCACCTTATTATTGTTGAGCGATGATTATTCCGAGAGGATGGTATACCTTTCCTATTTCAAGTTGCAGTGGTGTTGGCTATGTTCGTTCACCTCAACCTCCTCGCCTGTCTATGTTTATGGTGATGATGAGTGCCATCCTTAGCTTTCAGTAAAAGACAGCTTGAGGCTGTCCAAATTTATCACTCACTTGCCGGCTACCTGCAACTCGAAGTTATTTGAGGATATATTGTAATTGATATTCATTATCAATAATGGGCACGCAATCGCTAAACTTCTCTTTGCTCATTATAACTCAGTGATTTTAAGCTGATGGTTTTCTTTATTATTGGGTGTAAAGAAAATATTACGAATCTACTTAGTTGTAAGTTAAGTTGTTTTGTTGCATTTTTTATAAAATAGTGCTTGCTCTTGGTTGAGGAAGCCTTTAAGTTACTTAAAGAGGATAAGTAATCTGTGACGGGATAACCGGCAACGGTTGAATGTAAGTAATAGGAAGAAGTAAGCGATGTACCAAACTGATGATGTTAATATTAAACGAATTAAGCAATTATTACCCCCTGTGGCGGTTTTAGAAAAATTCCCTGCTAGTCGTATCGCTTCTTCAACGACATTCCAAGCGCGTGAGGCAATACATAATATTTTACACGATAAAGATGATCGGTTATTAGTCGTGGTAGGGCCTTGCTCCATCCATGACACGAAAGCGGCGATGGAGTATGGCCAGCGTCTTAAAACATTGCGAGAGGAGTTAAGTGGCCATTTAGAAATCGTGATGCGGGTTTATTTTGAAAAACCCCGGACGACAGTAGGGTGGAAAGGTTTAATTAATGACCCTTATCTAGATGATTCTTATAAAATTAATGACGGTTTACGCATTGGACGTAAGTTATTATTGGATCTGACGGACATGGGTATTCCTACCGCCAGTGAGTTTTTAGATATGATTACACCACAATATGTTGCAGACTTGATCAGTTGGGGAGCGATAGGTGCACGCACGACGGAATCGCAGGTTCACCGAGAGCTGTCTTCTGGCCTTTCTTGCCCTGTTGGCTTTAAAAACGGTACCGATGGCAATATTAAAATAGCCTCTGACGCCATTCGCTCTGCGAGTGCATCACACCATTTTTTATCGGTCACTAAATTTGGACATTCGGCAATTGTAGAAACGGCAGGTAATCCAGATTGTCATATCATTTTGCGTGGTGGCAAGGAGCCAAACTACAGTGCAGAGCATGTTGCAGCGATCAAACAAGAATTGGAAACATCAGGTTTAAAACAAAAAGTAATGATCGATTTTAGCCATGCCAACAGTTCAAAACAGTACCAGCGTCAAATGGTGGTCGCAGAGGATATTTGCCAGCAAATTCGTTCAGGTGAGCATGCTATTTTTGGCGTGATGATCGAGTCACATTTGGTCGAAGGTCGCCAAGATCTGGTGGATGGTCAAGCGCCCGTTTATGGACAATCGATCACCGATGCGTGCATTGGTTGGAATGATACAGAGACTGTGTTGCGTGAGCTGGCGAAAGCGGTAGAAATACGCCGAGCGGGTTAAATGGTGATTTTTACTCCGCTAAAAACATAAAAACACTGGCGCTTACTGTAAGCGCCAGTGTTATATCTATATCACTCTGAATGTTCTCTACTCATTTTGAGCGGTTGAATGACAATAGATAAACCCAGTGAGAACTCCAGCCTTATTCATGATGGAGGAAGCTATGGTCGTGGGTTACTGAACCTTATTTAAGTCTACAATCAGTGTGTTATTGGTTTTTAGCGGCACATTCTTTTGGATTTTTTGGACAGCTTGCAATGCTTTTTGGACTTCTTTATGGTCCCGTAATACGGTATAGGTCACATTAAAGTCTTTGCTTTCTCCAGCCTTAATGGTTGGCACTAAACCTAGAGGACGCTGATACTTGGTATTGTACGCATAACTGGTTCCTGGTTCGATACCCGTTACGTAACCTTGTTGCTCAGTATCGGTATTTTTCCATAGGGTAAGAACAGGCAGTTGCTGCACGTTGTAGCCGACGGCTACCCCTTTATTTGCTGCCTTGTTATGCAATACCGCCAGAGAATGGCCATTTTCATCGCCGATGGGTTTTAAGTTAAAGACCATTTCGTCAAATCCTTTTGTTGGACCAAGGTAGGTTTGCCAACTTTTTAATCCGGCTTGAGCATAGTCATTAAAAGGAGAGATCTCACTGGCGGCCGCGGTTACTTTGGCCCCTTCTTCTAGTATGGGACGGCCAAAATTGGAGTGATAAATAATTTGATATTCATCATCATAATCGGCTTTATTGGTGAGCGTATCATGTATTGCAAAGGTATTATTGCCAGGGGTGACTTCTAGCCGTGTGAGCGTCACTAATTCTGCTTTTTTAAAGGTACGTTCAGCCACTTTACCTTCAACCGTAATCTTGTGTGGTGGCGTATCATCAATAATCACTTTTACTGTCGAGGCGGGGGTATTTTGCACTCGGCCATGTAAACTGAGTAACTGCCCATTATCATCAATGCCCGGGTGACCTGTCCATTCATAACCACAGCGTACTAACATTTCGTTAAAGCCATCTAACCAGCCCAATCCATTACGACTTTCAAGATCAATAAATGCCGGATTCACAATTTCTTTGACAGGAGAGTTCCAACCTAAAATTCGTTGACCATCCATTTTGACATCATAAATCCCCATACCACGAGTGGGAACTAAGGTGATGGAGAGAATTCCATTATCAATAATAAGAACATCGACCCCAGTTTGTTTTCCTCCATGTAGTTGTCGTTTTTCAATAGAAAAGGGGTGACTATCGGTAAAATCCAGTGAGTCGTGGGTGACTTGCCAATTGCCTACCTCTTTTGCAAGCATGGAATCTGTAAGGACAAATTCCACTGCGTAGCTATTCATTGCAGTTAAACCCAGTAACACGGCAGCAAATGTCGGTGTGATTTTCATTGTCTTTCCTTATGTTATTGTCGAATTTTAAATAACTGAATCGATTCAGCAAAAAGAGTACACCTGAACAACTGGTGCTCAATATATAACTTGGCGTAATGTGATCTTTATAGGATGGAATAGAAAAATAGGGGTGATTTTTGATGGCTGAATCAACTTCAGCAAAATGGGAATAAGGGGGATAATGATAAACCGAAGGGCTATGCCCTTCCTACTTGAAGCTGCATGGGGTGTTTATGTTCTTTTACCCTAATCGTATCGTCTGTCTATGCTCATGGAGATAATGAGAGCCATCCGTGGCTCTAACCAAAGGCCAGCCTACGGCTGTTCAAATTTGTTCCAGACAAATTTGTCACTCACTTGCCGCCAACCTGCAACTCTCAGTTGTTTGGGTATAGTAAATATAAATATGTGCTGCAAACAATGTTTCCATTCCTTTACGTTACCCATAATTAGCATATGCTATTAACATTGAGTAATGGAGAGTGATCAATGTCAGCGGTGGATTCTCACGTAATGTGTGCGGTGTGTTCAACACCAGAAAAAAACTTTTATTCCTTAGGGGTTAACTTTACAGCGGTTGCTGCTGGAAAAACAGAAGGGCACTTTATTGTTGAGCCTAGACACCAAGGATACTTAGGATTATTGCATGGCGGTATTGCCAGTTCGTTATTAGATGCAGCTATGACGCATTGTCTGTTGCTGCAAGAGATCCCAGCGTTAACGGCGCAGTTAGATGTTCGCTTTCATCATCCGATTAAGGTGGGAGATAGGCTCACGGTGATCGGACAATGTCATGATGAGCGACGAG
>NZ_NBUS01000040.1:293866-299805 GCF_002749895.1 Vibrio fujianensis
TATTTATTTTTTATCTGCTCAATTATTGGTGAATGGAGAGCGTAGAGTGAGTGCCAAAGGTCGATTTCTATGTGCCAAAAAGCAAAGCCAAAAGGATTAAATTAATGGTTCAATACGTTATTGAGTGCCTCTGGAGCAATGGTTTCAAATTCGTTTCTATTCAAAAGCGATAAATTAACTTTGGCTAAAGGCCACTAGCCTCTGAGAGGATTAGCCGCCAACTAAACAGAGGTTATCCCTTCATTTCATTGACATCATTGATGCGCGAGTTGTTTAAGTCAGCAAGCGCCTAATACTTGATTAGGCTGACATGATATTGCCCACGCATCTCGCAACTTCGTTTATCCATTTACACATCAGCCTCCCTAATAAAGTTCGTTTATTCATAGAGCATACTCGTTCACGCTATTTAACCATAGTGCACTATATTTGATTCGATTGATTTAATTTAACATCGGGATATCACAAGGCTGCCCTTGGTGGTATTTTAGCTGAGTAAAATAACGATGTGTTTTTTCAACATCCTGATATTCGATTCGCCACGAAGCACTTCTCTGGTTATGACAAAACCGGTGGATATGCTCAAGTAACTCGTTACAGAGTGTATTGATTACATTAGCTACCGAGCGAATGAGAGGACTTGTCTCTATGGAAAGAAATTGCAATAGAGCATAAGTCTGATTAATGGCCTGATAAGCATATTGATCTTGCCCCATTTTAGAAAGAATGTCTGACTGATAAATAGCGCTTTCTTTTAACCCTGTCATGAGGCAAATAAACTGGCAAGGTTTCGTTTGTGCGTTTTGTGCCGCATCACACAGATGTTTGGGAAGATGGTGTAGGACATCAATCAAAAGACAATGAGCTTCAGGCCAATGGTGTTGAGCCATTAATTGTTTCGCTTTAAGGTAATGGCTCCAGCATGGTTTTAGTTCCATATTAACTCCGATAGAGAGTAACTTTTTTCGAACCTAGTTGCAGGGGGCGGTGTTGGCGAATTGATTGCCCTCAATAACATTGAGCACGTATGATCATGAGGCTTTACACTTTAGCCGCCTATCTGCAGATCCAAGTTATTTAGATATATTTAAATGCAACAACTCACTAAATGCAACTAATTATCATTTAATTTTTTAGGCTCGGTTGTTGATTATTTATCCGCTTGGTTGTGAATTGGTATTAAGTCACTAAAAAGGTTGTGATTTTCTTCTACACTTGAGCTACAAAGGAGCGTAAGGCTAACCGATACGGTAAACAAAGAACCAAATAACGGTGAAGTATTAAAGACGTGTTGTAGTCAAACATTATTCAGTATCCATCCACATAGACGTAATTATCTCCTTGGAGTATCAGGATGCATAACAATCATAAAAAAATAAGGAGGGAGTATGGCAATTCAACATTTAAGTGCTGAGCAGCTCTATCATGTTGCAACATTAGAAAAACTGCCATGTAAATCAACCAAAGAATTGGCTCCTATTGATGAGATCGTCGGTCAAGAGCGTGCGCAAAAAGCGGTTGAATTTGCCATGTCTATCAAAGAGAAAGGTTACAACATTTATGCTATTGGGCGTAATGGGCTGGGTAAACGGACGATGATTCTCCGTTATCTTAATCGCCATCAGCATGAAAATACCGAGTTATTTGATTGGTGTTATGTGGCCAATTTTGATGATATTCGTACTCCTCGGGTGTTAAAGCTTCCATCTGGCGTGGGACAAAAATTTCGCCAAGATATTGAAAAATTGATGGCAAAATTAATGAATGCCATTCCATTAGCTTTTGATAATGAACTCTATTTTAGCCGTGCCGATCGGTTAAAAAATCAATTAGCACAGAAGCAGCAACACGAGTTGGAAGAAATTACTCGCCGAGCGAAAGAGCGTGATATTAGCTTAACCATCACGACGCAAGGTGATTATCAATTCGTAGCCATGAATGGCGAGGAGATGCATACCGAAGAAAGTTTCGATGCGTTAAGTAAAAAAGAACAAGAATATTTTTCTCAAACGATTGATGAACTTGAAGTTAGTCTCAGAAATATGGTTCGACAGCTAACTGAATGGGAAGAAGCGTACAGTGAAAAAATTAAAAAATTGAATGATGATGTGACGCTAGATGTCATCAGTCATTTTATTAAGCAGCTCAAACAAGATTATTCTAAATACCCAGAAATCAAAGCTTATCTGACCGAGTTACAAAAAGATATTGTTGAGAATGTGGATATTTTCCTCGATGATACCGGCGAGCAAGGTGAATTAGCCACTGCTGCCCTCGATAAAAAACTGCCCCGTCGTTATAAAGTGAATGTCCTAGTTTGTCGATCATCGCAACAGTTCCCTGTCGTCGTTGAGGAAAATCCGAATTATCATTCACTGTTTGGCTATATTGAAACTGCGACGTATAAAGGCACCGTATTCACTGATTTTTCTTTGATCCGTGCGGGTAGTTTACATAAAGCCAATGGTGGCGTGCTGTTGATGGATGCCGTCAAAGTATTAGAGCAACCTTATGTTTGGGACGGCCTGAAACGAGCACTCCGTTCACGTCAGTTAAGCTTTACCTCATTAGAAAAAGAGGTCACTTTGACGGGCACAGTCTCATTGGATCCAGAACCGATTCCTTTAGATGTGAAAATTATCTTATTTGGTGATTATCGCACCTATGAATTGCTGACTCATTACGATCCTGAGTTTAGTGAGTTGTTCCGTGTCACTGCCGATTTTGAAGATGAAATGAAGCGTACCGCAGAGAGTGAGCTGCATTACGCTCGGTTTATTTCTAGTATCATTCATGACAATAATTTGCTGCATTGTGACCGAAAAGCGATTGCACGAATTATCGAACACAGTTCTAGAATGACAGGTGATCAGCATAAACTGTCGTTACACTCAGCGCATATTGCTAATTTATTACGTGAATCAAACTACGTTGCCAGACAAGCTAATTCAAATATGATTCGACAAAATCATGTCGAAGAGGCGTTGAATAACCAACAAATGCGTGTTAACCGTTTGCAAGAAGGGGTTATGGAAACCTTTCTCAATGGCACAACTTTAATTCAAACAGAGAGCACAGCAATCGGTCAAGTCAATGCACTTTCAGTGCTGGCAACCAGTGACCATGCCTTTGGGGCACCGAATCGAATTACGGCCACCACTTCTTATGGCGACGGCGAGATCATTGATATTGAACGCAGTGTTGATTTAGGCGGCAGTATTCATTCAAAAGGAGTGATGATCTTATCTGCTTACTTAACGTCAGTCTTTGGCCGTACCGCTCGGGTACCACTAACCACTACTATTACTTTTGAACAATCGTATGGTGGGGTAGATGGCGATAGTGCGAGTATGGCTGAATTTTGCGCGATTGTGTCGGCATTTTCTAAGTACCCGAACCGACAAGATATTGCGATTACGGGCTCCATGAATCAGTTTGGTCAAGCGCAGCCAATTGGTGGCGTGAATGAGAAAATCGAAGGCTTCTTTGATGTCTGTAATATTAAAGGGCGGCATGATCATCAGGGCGTGATTATTCCGCGGGCAAATATGCATAACCTGATGTTACGTAATGATATTGTCAAAGCGGTCGAAAAAGGTGAATTTCATATTTGGGCAATTGAGCATGTTACCGAAGCCATTGAACTATTTACCGGTAAACCTGCTGGAATTGCAACAGAAGATGGCAGCTATCCAGTAGATAGTATCTTTGGCTTAGCACAGGCAAAACTCAACGCTTTGCGTAAATAAACTACGCTGATAAGGCTTCCTTGCCGAAGCCTTATTGCTCTCTAAAGTGTTCCGAAACGGCAGATCGACGAGTCGGCGTTGGATCGGTTGATATGGTATGTTCGTAGCCTTCTCGAATAAAGCGTTGATGAGGAATTAATGGCTCAATTCGCCGCAACTGGGGGGATTTTTGAGTCCCGGATAATTGATAAATGGTTATCCCACTGCCAGTGGTAACCTCAATACTTCTTCCATCAAACCCAAATTGAGTACTGATCAGCCGTTCATTCCGAAAGACACCTTGTTCATTAAAGGTAAGAACTTCCGTCAAATGGGGGGGAGTGCCTATTTCTATCCATGAGCCATAGACATGTTTGGGGTGGGTATAATCTTGATAACTAAAATAGATGAGCATGGAAAATATCAATGCCAAAAAAGCCAGCACTAGCCAGAAAACAGTTTGTAACAGAATCTGCTTGGAGGTCGATGGATAATGGCGATAGCGTGGTTTATTCATGATCTCTTCTATTTTTCAGCATACTCAGTGATCAAACAGGTACACTTAGAAACCACTTCGACGTATAGGTTTGTGTTATACCCACAGTGGTTTGAGTGTATCGATTAATTTAGAGTGAAGCAGTGATTTATTAAGCGCAACAACGATGATCGAAAGTATGATCTAGCTTCAATATTTATTCAATACGGCAAGTAGGTAGCGGTTATTTTTATTCTCTCAAGGCGTTGTAGCACATAGCTGAGCTGATCAGAGATGAGAGAACGGGAAAATATATAGCTCATGAAGCATGTTTAAGCATGGGTTGATAGTATTGGCTATAATTTAATCAAAGCTGGGCGAGTGAGGAGAATAGATGGCGATCGTTCCCAAACATACTGATCCTTATTCACGTTATGATCCTGAGCGAGACCTAACTACAGACCAATTACACCGTTTTACACAAACGGCGAATAGTGCTCAAAAAAAGCGCGAAGAACAATCAGCAGAAGAAAAACCACCAGAGGAACCATCGTTTATGATGGCAGCGGCACGTCGTGCTCGACGTCAGGCGATGAAGCCCGTCGTGGTAACTAAATTAGATAAACCGAATACGCTTCGCTATATCGTTTGGTTAGTTGTGTTTGCAGCGATCGGGTTGTGGTGGATGTATATGTCCGGTTAAACGATTGGAACCGATCACTGCTGCTGAGTTTTCGGCTTGGTAACATCAAGGGGCACTAATCCACAACCATAGGAAAGCGCTCGATATGTTTAGCGGCGGCCAAATACGGCAATCCATCAATCTCCCCTTATTGATGCTGTTGAGTTAGTGCATACTTACTTCACTGGAATTGGCCGTTATCTATGTGGATGAGCAATTAATTTTTCATAATCAATACTTGTACAGATAATGAAATGAGACAGAGATAGCTGTTTTTTGCAAATAGCAAATATTTTGCATTATGCAATTTTATTATGAGATTAGTTGTAATGAAACTGGTGGTTTTTTGACCAAAATCGCACTTTTCATAGGGTTAAAAGTTGGCACACAATATGCTTTATATAAATTGACCCTTTTAAGCCGAGGGTCACCTAGCCAACTGACGTTGTTAGTGAACCCTTTTGTTCACATCTATATACAGCCAATCGCGCTTCTTGCGATTGGCTATTTTTTTATTTGTTATTCCCCACATTTTTGATAACAGCTTGGGATACGAGGACAAACGGCACCTCGAGAGCAGATTAAGCGTGCTTGGTTCTCTATACCACGCTCAACCCAGTTAATGTTGAGAATCTTAGCAATCGTCAATAAGTCCTTTTTAATATGGCGAGGAATGGATGTGGTTCCTCCTTGTGTGACGCAAGAGGCTTTTAGCTCTTCAGCAATGCTTCGGGCATCTCCCCCCTGTGCATTAATGGCTGGGTTAAGATCGATACCGGCACAAAGGACTCGGTTGTTTCCTGCAGGATCGGTCATATTCATCGATTCACAGCAGTAGATCCGTGGTTCATCACCCACATTTAAAATGGAAATTTGTGCCGAACTGCCAGGCTGAGGCTCCGCTAAGCGACGAAATACTGCCCAATGTTGACATGGATCATTCACTTTACGCATATTTCCCCAAGGAAGAGGAATACCATTTCCACGATAAACCGCTTTTAGCTTCCCTTCACCATAAGCATCAAAATAATGCCAATGTGGGTAGGGAGAGACG
>NZ_NBUS01000040.1:299815-306022 GCF_002749895.1 Vibrio fujianensis
CGGTCATTCTTCTCATCGCCACAGAGGGAGAAACACCGGCCTTTTGATGTACCGCTATCTCATAGCCATTTCTATCCAGTAACTGGCGAAATGGAACTTTAGGACAGAGTAATGCTCCGGCAAAAAAGCTTGATTCAAAATCACGCCAAGCTTGTAAAATATCTTGTGAATTCAGTTCAGAACCCTGTGGGGTTTCAGCCAACTCTTCCCAACTGTGTGTATGTCCAACCGAAAGAACGCTTTTTAACCCGTCCTTACTGTGGAGTATATTATGGCCAATGTAGACGGCTAAATCATATTTGAGCCGAGTCGGATAGCTGCGTAGGATTTCATTTAAGTAGATATGGCCTGGCGGTTCGAAGAAAGAGGTGACCAACTGTTTGGCGCTAATCCCTAATTCATCGACCACATCATGTGGTGTGCGAGTCACCCAGCGTACGGTTAAGCCTAAACTTTTCGCCATATCGATTAAGTCTTCTACTGCTAAGTTAAGGCGTTTTAATCCAACTTCCTCAGCGGCTCGTTCTAAATCAGGAAAATGATTTTGCAAGCTTTCTTGATGGGCTCGAATCAAAAGATGAGCAAATTGTCGTCCTGTGATGCCTGCTTGTGAGAGCATTTCCGGGATAGCTATTTGTAAAATATCATGGGAAAAAAGAAAACTCGGCTCAAGAGCCATACCACTGATGCCTCCTCGTTTCCCTTTATCTGGTGTAATATCCGCTTGCTCGGGTTCATCGTCTAAAAACCAACGTGGATCTTTTTGAAAAACCTCTGCAATCACTTCCAGCATTTCTATGCTAGGTACCCGTTTCCCTCGTTCAATCATCGAAAGATAAGAGACCGATGGCGCATACTCTGGATTAATACGAATACAGCGCGCAGAGAGATCTTCCATCGTTAAATGGTTACGTTTTCTTAAATTTCGCACTTTTGTACCCAAAAAATGGGACTGTCTAACTAAGCTTTTGGAGATGGCCATTTTGTAAAATTCACATTGTAAAATTTTTGTTGTGAAATTGTAGTTAAAAATACGGTAATCTACCAAGTAAGCAAGTCACAAACTTGAGTGAAATTTAACCACAAGTTTGAAAAAGATTGCGCTAGGACATAATTGAAAGTTATCCATGAGGGAAAGACGATGAATATGCTGACATTCGATAAGACTAACATGCAACAACACAATAAACCCTTTATCGCTGAAGCTGTCTTCGCCGTCGAGACAATCAGCGCGAATTTACAACGAGAAAAACAACTTAGAGCCAAGCAATTGCTTGATCGTTTATTCCCGTTAGAAAATGGTTCTCACCAAGAAGTGACAAGTTATGTGATCGATTATCATCATGTACTGGCATATTTTAAAAATGGTCAGCATAGTGGGCTGAAGTATCCTAAACAGTTTATTGCTTACACGGGGGGGAAAGAACAACCTTGTTCAATTCTTTTTCGAGATGGGCATGGGAGCCATGTTGAAGTCTTACTCGGTTGTCAACGAGGAACCGGTTATATTGAACTGATCGACATCGATGACATTCAGTTAGAAACCTGTACTGTCCTTAGCCAAGAGGTGAACGATCATATGCCAAACGCTGTTTTGCGCCATTGGATTAGCTTAATTAAGGGAGATGAGCGGGGTAAGCCTCAGGCCAGCAGTGAAGATAAAGAATTTAGAGCTAAGAGTGGAGGGGATTACTGTCTTAGTTATTGTTTTAATTTATGACCAAATAAAAACGATATCTCCTTCCTACTTGAATCTGCAGGGGTGTTGGCTACGTTGGTTCACCCCAATCACATTGCCTGTTTATGCTCATGAGGATGATGAGAGCCATTCGTGGCTCTCACCAAAGGTCAGCGCCTACGTCTGTTCAAATTTGTTCCAGACAAATTTGTTACTCGCTTGACGCCTACCTGCAATTCCAAGTTGCTTGGGTATAAAACCTTGAGTTTAATGCTCAAGGTTCTGTTTTATAAGGGCATAACCCGGTTACGACCTAATTTTTTTGCTTCATAGAGCAGTTTGTCTGCCCGATCAATCAGATTGTCTACTGTTTCCATTGGTTGATACTCCACCACACCAAAAGAGGCGGTAATATTGCCAACTTGCTGCCCTGTTCGACGATCGCGAACGTATAACCTTTCAATTGAGCGGCGGAGAGAATCGGCAAATTGGCGAGCACTACGCAATGGTTTATGCGGTAGAATCAAGGCAAATTCTTCACCACCAAATCGATAGGCTGTAATGCCTTCTCTACAACTGGCTTGAATACGCTTTGCCAGGGTACGCAGAACCGAGTCACCGAATAGATGGCCAAAGTCATCGTTATACGATTTAAAATGATCGATATCCAATAAAATAAGACTCATGGCTTGTTGAGCATGCACAAAACTGAGCAAATCAGCGTTAAATGAACGACGATTATAAAGCCCGGATAGTGAATCAAATAAAGCGTCTTTTTGCACATCGGATAATTGATGACGCAAGCGAGAAATTTCTTCGCAGGCATTTTTCAATTGAGCGCCTAGAAAGCGAGTTGAATGGCGAATATCTTGTGATTCACTGACCAACTGCCTAATTAAGCTCATGACTTCATCGATGGAAAGATCTTCTTTTTCCACGCGTTCTAAATGATTAAAGCTTTTATCAATGATCGTTTCAAAAGCATGAGTATCTGTCATTGTGTCTGACATTGAACTGGCGACTTCAGTGGCTAATAGTTCGATATTGGAGCGTAGTTCACTAACCGTGGTTTCGACTTTAGAAGCAATAAATTGCTGGTAGAGGTAATCCCCAGAAGCTGGCGGGCAAATCCCCAAGTTGCTTAATACGTCATCAAGCTCTTGGTTGAGTTGTGGCATCGTATTATCAACATAGGTGTACCAAAGTGCATAGTTAGTTGGGCTGGCAGCAACATGATGCTTCATCATTAAAGGCACCGCTTTTTTTAGGTTCTCGGTTGCTTTTTTAAACGTGTCGTCAGTCATTGTCTTATTCACAATACTACCCTATGAACTAGTATATTTAGCATAGCGGATTTTATTTTATATTGCTGCAAAATAATCGGCTACACAATGAAGCTCGATAAGGCATTGATGGCTAGATAAAGCGAGTTATCCCCTTCCTACTTGAAGCTGCAGGGGTGTTGGCTACGTTCTTTCACCCCAATCACATAGCCTGTCTATGCTCATGAGGATGATGAGAGCCATCCGTGGCCCTCACCAAAGGCCAGCCTACGGCTGTTCAAATTTGTCACTCACTTGCCGCCTACTTGCAACTCCAAGTTGTTTGGGTATAGCAGGTTAAAAAGAAGGGCGGGCACACGCCCTCTGAACTGGGAACCTAACGAGCTAAGGTGCCATTACGTTGAGTGTCGATAGTTTTTGCTCCTCGTAACATCGCTTCAATCAGTTCTGTCGCATTAAATTTTTCCAATGCTTCATGTGCCCCCACTTGACGCGCTCTATCGACGCATATTTCACTCGATAATGAGGTATGTAAAATACAATATGCATGGCTGAGTTTGCTATCATTTTGCACTTCAAAAGCAAGTTCATAGCCATCTAAACCGGGCATTTCAATATCACTGACTAGAATATCAATCGCTTTATGTTCATCCGCGGCTCGACGCATCAGTTCAATGGCATCAAGTCCATTTTTACAAATTTGGTATGGAATATTAATACTGTCTAAAGCATCAGCGAGTTGTTTACGAGCGATAGAAGAGTCATCCACTAACAAAATATGAAGGGGTTTTAGGCGTTCACGTTCTATATCTGTCAGCATTGGAACTTTCGCTGACTCATACTGCGGATAGATTTTTGAGAGCAATAGTTCAACGTCTAACAATTGTACGATACGATCTTGATAGCGAGTAATTCCCGTCACAAAAACATTTTTACCTGCAGAGCTAGGAGCACTCTCGATGGTGCGCCAATCACATTCAATAATTTTTTCAATACTACGAACCATAAAAGCCACCACAGTTCGCAGACAGTCGGTAACAATTAAATAACAGTTTTTATATTCTTGTTCAGTTATCCGCCGAAAACCAATAGCCGCAGCCATATCGATTACTGGCACAGTGAGGTCTCGAATCGTGACAGTACCAACCACATGATGATGAGAATAAGGGATTTGAGTCATCGGTAAAAAAGGAACAATTTCTCGTACTTTTAATGTTCCTATCGCAAACAGTTGCCGCTGTGAGTTCAAGGTGAACATCAACATCCCTTGTGACTGATTCGCTTTACTGATGGTTTTAGCCATAATATTACTCAAAATAAATGCTTTCTATGTGTCTATAGTAACTGAAAAAGGTCAAGTCGTAACGTGATCAAGCCATTTTTAGCGTCAGCAAACCAGAAAAAATCGATGGGCAGTGAGGAGGTGCATTCTCTTTAACCTTTCGTTAGACTGAGCCACTTTTATTGTGAGAGAAAACCATGGCAAAAACAGCAGCGGCATTGCATATTTTAGTCAAGCATAAAGAACAGGCCGAAGCATTACTTTAGCAGCTAAAAAAAGGAGCAAAATTTCAAACTTTGGCAAGAAAACACTCCTTATGTCCATCAGGAAAACGAGGCGGTGATTTGGGAGAGTTTCGTCAGGGACAAATGGTACCTGCGTTTGATAAGGTGTGTTTTCAGGCTGAACTTTTGACACCTCAGTTAGTCAAAACCAAATTTGGTTGGCATATTGTTAAGGTGCTGTATCGTACCTAAGGTCAACAGACCGTAAGTGGCTGGATTTTGATTAATATGTCAACTGAGTCTCAGTAATTGCTTTATTACTGCAGTTTTAATTGATTCGTGTCAACACAAAGCCAGATACCATGGTGTGATACACGTTAAAGTTGCATTAGATAATTGTGTGTTATTGGCAATAAAAAGTGACGAAGGTTGCATATTCTCATGCTTTTTTACAATAAATTTTACAAATTGATTTCCATCAAATTTGTATGGTTTTTCTGTGTTATGTTGCGGGCATAATAATTATTAGCCCCAACAAAAGGAAAATCATAATGAAAAAAATAGTCTGTGGATTGGCTGTATTAGCCGCGCTTGTCTCAACTCATGTATTAGCCCACCAGCAAGGGGATATTTTAGTCCGGGCAGGCCTAGCTGCTGTTGTGCCTAATGATAGCAGTGATAAAATTCTAGGAAGCTCTGACGAGTTGAAAGTTAATACCAATACTCAATTGGGACTCACTTTAGGGTATATGTTGACGGATAATTTCAGTGTTGAGCTGTTGGCAGCGACCCCATTTTCCCATGATATTTCTACCGATCTACTTGGATTAGGCGATATTGGTAAAACGAAACATTTACCCCCAACCGTAATGGTTCAGTACTATTTTGGTGAGGCGAATTCTGCGTTTCGTCCTTATGTCGGAGCAGGCATTAACTACACCACTTTTTTTGATGAGAAATTTAATAACACCGGTAAAACTGCTGGGTTGAGTGATCTGAAATTGGATGACTCATGGGGATTGGCGGCCAATATTGGTATTGACTATATGCTTGACGATAATTGGTTTTTCAATGCGTCAGCGTGGTACGCTAATATTGAAACAACCGCCAAGTATAAATTTGGTGGTGCTGCTCAGTCAACGGATGTAAAAATTAATCCTTGGGTGTTGATGATAGCGGGTGGGTATAAGTTTTAACTGCGAAATCTCAACTCCGCTTAGTGTGTAATAAAATTCAATTTAATCTAAGAGGTGCACTCTAGCACCTCTTTTTATCTCTTCTGTTTAGCAAGTCTCTGTCGGTATTTTGTGATATGCCGAGGCGAAAAAGACTTGTTCCGAATGTAATGCCAAGGCACTATAGATTTTTACCATCCCTTCATTTTGTTCATGGTTTGAATGTTATCATCTCTGCTGTGCCAATATGTATCCTATGAATAGAAACGCGCTTACACCACATAACAATAGTAATATGCCTCTTTATTCTAACTTACCAACTTTACAGGGCCGTCCAATATGTTGCATTGGTTGTGGATAGTCGCGTGGCTGTGGGCTGCTAGTGCTCAAGCCGCTCACCCTACATTTATCGCGCCCTTTTTACAAAGAAATGTACCATTTCCTAGTTTTGAAACGATTGAACAGAGCCCATACTGGTTTGCGTGTGGTGAGCGAGCCACTGACAAGCGCTGGTGTAGTGATCCATTTTATTATTATTCAGTTTCTGTTTGGGCCAGTATTGGGC
>NZ_NBUS01000040.1:306032-306269 GCF_002749895.1 Vibrio fujianensis
GATGCCGATCAACCGGCAGTGATGACGATGTACAGCGATTATTCCTCTTCAATTTGGAGTCAACTTCAGCTTGGCTTAAGACGAGATGGTTTTTCATTGGGTTGGGTGAAGCTGGGCGATAATGAGTTTGATGTGATCGAGCGGCGAGAGGATGAGTCTTGGCAAGAGCTTGATCGAGCGTTGATTGTATTCTTAAACCGTAATGTGAACGAGTTTCCCAAAACACAACGTTGGCTT
>NZ_NBUS01000040.1:306279-307705 GCF_002749895.1 Vibrio fujianensis
TCAGCAAAGGCAAGTGCAGTTAAAAACGGATGGAATCATCATCGAATTGCAATGGATTTATATTAATAACCGTTCATAACATACTGAACGTAAAGGAGTGTTACCCATGGTTGAAAAAGTAACGATGGCATCGAAAGGGCCTGAGTTCTCTGAATTGGTGCAAGGTTATTGGCGTTTAGGGGAGTGGAATATGACCCCCCAAGCGCGTTTAACGTTCCTTAAGCAACATATTGAGCTTGGTATTACCACGGTCGATCACGCGGATATTTATGGCAATTACCAGTGTGAACGTTTATTTGGTGAAGCGCTTGCGCTGGAGCCTTCACTACGAGAACAACTGCAAATTGTGACCAAATGCGATATTAAATTATGCAGCGATCAATTCCCGAATCGTCAGATTAATCATTATGACACCAGTTCGACACATATTTATCAGTCTGTAAATAATTCTTTGCAACGTTTAGGTGTCAATGAATTAGATGTGCTGTTATTGCATCGTCCAGATCTGCTGATGGATGCTGATGAAGTGGCAGAATCGTTCGCCGAATTGCACAAAGTTGGTAAAGTGAAACACTTTGGCGTGTCAAATTTTACGCCTGCTCAGTTTGAATTATTGCAATCTCGTCTTAGTAAGCCTTTAATCACTAATCAGGTGGAAATCAATCCATTGAATTTTCAGGTCGCTCATGACGGTACATTAGATCAACTACAAATGTTGCGTGTTCGCCCCATGGCTTGGTCTTGTTTAGCCGGTGGCGCGATCTTGAATGGACAAGAAGAGTCGAGTCAACGTGTGCGAGCTGTACTTGAACAACTAAAAGAAGAGACAGGCGCACAGACTATTGCTCAAGTGGTATACGCTTGGGTGCGTCAGTTACCTTCTAGGCCGCTACCGATAATTGGATCTGGAAATATAGAACGCGTAAAATCGGCTGTTGCAGCACTAGAACTTACGTTAACTCGTGAGCAATGGTATCGAGTTTGGGTGGCCGCGAAAGGGCATAATGTGCCTTAAATTGTGTTGTTATGTAAATTTTTTCATGTAAAAAAGCCGCGGCATCATATCGTGCCGCGGCTTTCTCATTCGATGGCGAAAGGTGATTAACCAATCACAATTTGCCCCAGTACGTAGCCTAAGCAGCATGCGCTGATCACACCAACTAAACCCGGAGCCATAAAAGAGTGGTTAAAGTACCATTTGCCAATTTTGGTCGTGCCGGTCATATCAAAGTTGACTGTTGCAATATCCGATGGGTAGTTCGGAATAAAGAAGTAACCATATAGTGCTGGCATAAGGCCAATTAATAAAGCAGGCTCTAAACCGAGTGCTAAACCAACGGGTAACATCATTTTTGCTACAACGGCTTGTGAATTTACCACGACAGAAACGATAAATAGAGCCAGAGCAAAAGTCCAAGGGTAAGCG
>NZ_NBUS01000040.1:307715-308915 GCF_002749895.1 Vibrio fujianensis
CCATGTCAATAATGCCGGAACGAAACTGTGGCATGGCATATTGGAAATAAGTATCCGACATCCAAGCAATACCAAAAATGGCAATCGCAGCCACCATACCTGATTTAAAAACAACGCCTTCTGGAACCACTTTAGGATTTACCTTGGCGACCAGTAAAATAATCCCACCAAAGCAGAGCATCATCATCTGAATGACGGTGGCCATATTCACCGGTTTATCACCGCCAACCATACGGACTTCAGGGAACATGGCGACAAAAACAATAACCAAAATTGATAAAATAAACAGTAATACCGAATTTCTCGCAGCGGTTGGCAGTTTTTCATCTAAAGATGTGGCGGTTGTGCTTAATATTTTTTCTTTAAAAACAGGATCTTGTAGTCTTGATTGATAATCTTTATCTTGATCCAGTTCCTTGCCTCTACGCATACTGTAGAGTGACATCAATACGGTACCAAATAATGTAGCGGGAACGGATACCATTAAAATTGAGAGCAAGGTTATGCTGTGATTAATATTCGATAATTCAGCTAAGTAATACACCACAGCGGCAGAGATAGGAGAGGCGGTAATGGCAATTTGTGATGCCACAGAAGCTGCCGCCATTGGGCGTTCAGGTCGAATACCATTTTTTAGCGCGACATCACCGATAATCGGCATGATGGAATAAACGGCATGGCCGGTACCGAGCAAAAAAGTCATTGAATAGGTCACTAAAGGAGCAATAATAGTGACGCGCTTTGGGTTACGGCGTAACAACTTTTCTGCGACTTGCAGCATGTATTTCAGACCACCGGCAGCTTCCAGAATAGAAGCACAAGTTACCACTGCCAAAATGATCAGCATGACGGTAATCGGGGGTGACGTTGGTGGCATTTTGAAGATGAACACCTCGATGACCAAGCCAATGCCTGAGACAACCCCTAACCCGATACCGCCGTAACGTGAGCCGGTATAAAGGATCAGCAAGAGGAATAAAAATTCCAAATAGAGCATAGATATAGACCTTGTTATTTAAGATAAATGGCGACTATTTTCCCGTGCTATAGATAAAAAATATGAAGCATTTGTCACATAAACTTACATTCTAAAAATGGAAAGCTGTTGGTGTGATTTGGGTCACTTTATTTTAAGTAAAGGTAAAAAATTTAGGAGGGTGGCTGTAGGAAAAATGTTGTGTTACTCGTGGTGGAATGTAA
>NZ_NBUS01000040.1:308925-310738 GCF_002749895.1 Vibrio fujianensis
AAAAGCCAAACGAATAAGTCTGGCTCTCCTAATCCCCATGAGCATAAATAGGCGATGTGATTGGGGTGAACGAACGTAGCCAACACCCCAGCAGCTTCAAGTAGGAAAGGGATAACCGAATATTTATTCGGTTTCGATATCATCATAAATGGTTGGGATAGGTTGACGCTTATGTTGTGTCGTTTGATAAATATGAATCAGACGTTCTGTGATTGAAGAAGGAACGGGTTTACCTTCGAGAAAATCATCAATTTGTTCATAGGTCAGATTGAGTGCCTCTTCATCCGCCTTTTGTGGCGTCAGTTCTTCTAAATCGGCGGTGGGTATTTTATTCACTAATACTTCGGGGGCTCCGAGTTGAGCTGCCACCAGACGAACTTGACGCTTATTGAGGCCAAAGAGTGGTGCTAAATCGCAAGCGCCATCCCCATATTTTGTATAAAACCCTGTGATATTTTCGGCTGAGTGATCAGTTCCTAATACCAAGCCTCCCACATACCCTGCAATTTCATATTGAGCAACCATTCTCGCTCGAGCTTTGACATTGCCTTTTACAAAATCAATTTTTGCCTTATCGGTGGGCAATAATCCCGTCCCCGAGAGCGCTTGATGCGAGGCCGAATGTAAGCCATCGACTCCGGATTTAATATTGACGGAAACACAATGAGTCGGTTGAATGAAAGAGAGGGCGAGTTGCGCCTCCTGCTCATCTTTTTGTTCACCATAAGGCAAACGCACCGCAATAAATTGGTATCGATCCGTATTGTGTTGTTGATTTAATGCTTCGATCGCCAATTGAGCTAAACGACCACAGGTGGTTGAGTCAACCCCGCCACTGATCCCCAGTACAAGGGCATGGCAGCCAGAGTCTACTAGCTTACGCTGAATGAATGCGACTCGACGTTCAATTTCAAACTGAGGATCAATGTTTGGTTGTACCCGCATCTCTTTTCGAATCATTTGTTCCATAATTTTTCCTTTCCCAGTAAGCGAAACCATGTTTGGATCCTCGCATCTTGATGTAAATTAGTTATATCATACCGAAAACGATAAATTAGAAAACCGTGAATACGATCTCGAAAATAAAGAGAGAAATCGATGGAAAAAATAGCCGTATTTGGTAGCGCTTTTAATCCGCCAACGATTGGGCATCAGAGTGTGATCGAGTCGTTAACTCATTTTGATCGCATTGTACTTGTCCCCAGTATTGCGCATGCATGGGGGAAAGAGATGGTGGATTATGAAGTCCGTTGTCGGTTAATCGAAGCATTTATTGCCGATTTAAGTTTACCTCAAGCTCAATTAGCCACGGTTGAAAAAGAGCTTTTACAGCCGGGTCAAAGCGTAACGACTTATGCTGTGCTTTCTTTTTTACAAGCGCAATGGCCCGAGGCGGAACTGACTTTTGTCATTGGCCCCGATAACCTATTTCAATTTGGTCAATTTTATCGTGCCCAGGATATTCTTCAACGCTGGTCGGTGATGGCCTGCCCAGAAAAAATCAAGGTAAGAAGCACTGATATTCGGTATGCCGTGCAAGAAAAGAAAGATATCAGCGAGTTAACCACACCGAGGGTTGCAGCGTTGATCACACAGCTTAACTGTTATCGGATCGCATCATAAGAGCCTGCATTGGGTAATACAACCGAGTTTGAAGCACCTGAAGCAGATCACGTGATGCATTTAGTTGGAAAATGTTGTCATCGCCGGTGTGATCGGCGATGACTGGATGGTTAAGTGTGGCTGGATGTCGGTTATTTGGTGACGGGCCTGAAAAATAGCGCTTGCTGCCTCAGTGTTATACGGCTAAAGG
>NZ_NBUS01000040.1:310748-312304 GCF_002749895.1 Vibrio fujianensis
ATGCTGTGAAGGATCTTGATGTTTATAGACTCGCCGTAATCCGAGCAGAGCAAAAATAGACATCACCAGCATAATCGTGCCGAGTGGTAATTGATTCGTAGCCGGGAAAAGTGAAGCGACTAACGTTGCAATACCAGCCCCCAAGTTTTGCATACCGCCAAGAATAGCGCCTCCTGTTCCGGCATGATAAGGCAATGGCTCCAACGCTCCGGTTGTTGCAGCCGGGAACAATATACCCGCGCCTAAAAAATACAAGGTTGCACCTCCGACTAAGGTGAGCGCTGTGGTTTTATCAAATAGACCCGGAATGAGTACGATCATTGAGCCACAAATAATCGCCATTAATCCGACATGTAACGCCTGTTTTTCACCACTACGTTGGGCAATGGTATTTGATAGCCATGCGCCAGTAAGATAACCGGGAATAGGAGTAACAAATAGTAAACTTACTGTGGTGGCTGGTAATGCGAGCACTCCGCCTAAAAGAACCCCTGCCGCCCCTTCAAAAACAGCGACACCAGCAAAGGTGGCGACTAAGCACAGTAAATATCCTTGAAATCGGTGATCTGAAAGAACAAATTGGTAGCTTTTCAGTACCGATTCTTTTTTCCGCGCTTCTTTCGGTAGTGTTTCAATCATCGTTGTCATCATGACGATAATGACGGCGATAGCAAATAAAGATAAAAACAGATAGCTGGATCGCCAACCAAACGTTTCGGTTAAATAACCGCCGAGCACCGGTGCAATTAATGGCGAAAAGATCAAACACATACTGATCAAACTATTTGCTTGATGCAATTTTGCACCACTGAAACAGTCTCGGGTTAAGGTGCGACTCATGGCTCCACCACAGCCAATTCCTAATCCCTGAATAAAGCTGCCCGCTAAAAATAGGGAGTACTGGTGAGCAAATAGCGCCACTAAACTTCCCACAATATAAATAGCTAACCCAGCAATAATGATCGGTTTACGGCCAAGACGATCAGATAAGGTTCCATAGATAAACTGTGAAAAACCATAAGGAATTAAGTAGCAAGCCATCACTGCTTGTAAAGCCGCAGGCGTGACCAGAAACTCATTAGCCATGTAGCCAACGGAAGGAACGTACATGGTTTGCGTCATTTGACCGACTGCAGTCAATATGGCGATCAGGAAAGTTAGTTTAGCTAATGGAAATGTTGCAGACATCTTTTTCTCCACCTAACAACATTAAAAATAAAAAGGGAAAGTTTTACTAATGACAAATCAGAGTGTGGCTATATTCTCAGCGCGAGATATTAGTTAGATAAATTAACTTAAGCAATCTTAATCTATCGAGTATCGCACGATAAAAATCTATAGTTTGAATTAGAAAAACTAATCAATATTTAGATCCAGTATACGCTTGTAATGCGTAATAAGGACTAAGAAATAGAAAAAGTAAGGTTTTAGCGTGAACGGATTGCCTTTACGCGAGTCAGTGGTATTCTATATCTAAATGATAATCAATATCATAAAGGAGGCGTATGATAACCCTCGTTTTTACACTAATCTTGTTATTTGGATTGGGCAGCAAA
>NZ_NBUS01000040.1:312314-318178 GCF_002749895.1 Vibrio fujianensis
TTGCCATCCCTATTGCTCGATTATTACTGCTCGCTTTATTACTGGTGGGACTGTCTTTACAAGCAGGGTTCCACATGGTTTTCGTCCTGATTTGTTTATTTATTGCTGCGCCAGTTCTCAGTCACTGGAAAGCACAGCCATGGACGAAAATTTCTTTTATGTTTTGTGTGCTCGGACCTTGTTTGCTCAATTTGTGGTTAATTTTTGTCCACGCTCCTCCTGCTTGAAGCTGCAGCTGTGTTGGCTGCATTCGTTCACCCCAATCACATCGTTTGCCTATGTTTATGGGGATGGTGAGAGCCATCCGTGGCTCTCACCAAAGGCCAGCCTACGGCTGTTCAAATTCTTCCAGACAAATTAGTCACTCACTGGCCGCTTACCTGCAACGTCAAGTTGGTTGGGTATACAACTCGCTGAGGGATAAGTTTATCAAATCATTGCAATACTATTGCGGCGTAAAACATTACTGGTTATAGTTCTCACCCAATAATGAGAATGCTTATCAAAATACATCGCAATATTTAGCTAGCAATAAGGAATCGTATGAAATCAGTAATGAGTTTGGCCGCATTGGGATTATTTGCCTCACTTTCTGTACAGGCTGCCAATGTCACAATCGAGCATCAAATGGGACAAACAACGTTAGAGCAAAATCCTCAGCGCGTGGTGGTGATAGGTATTGGCCCGTTAGATGCCGTTCACTACTTTGGTATTAATCCAGTGGCGGTTTCCAAAGTGGCAGAGTTACCCGACTATTTAGCTCAGTATAAAGAGGCGCAATATGCTCCAGCGGGTTCATTATTTGAACCCGATTTTGAGCGTATTTATATGCAAAAGCCTGATGTTATTATTACCGGGCCACGAGCGGCACGTACTGCCTATGATGAGTTAAGTAAAATTGCCCCAACGGTCGTGTTTGCGATTGATGACAAAAAACCGTATTGGGAGAGTACGCAAGCTCAATGGCGTAACCTCGGCAAACTGTTTGCCATTGAAGATAAAGTCGAAGCAAAAATTGTCGAGTTAGACAAACGCTTTACTCAAGTTCATGACTATAACCAAAAGCATCAAGCACAAGCGATGACGGTGATGAGTTCGGGAGGAAATATAACCACTTTTGGGGCAAACTCGCGTTTTGCAGCGGTCTATAAAGATTTTGGCTTCGCTGAAGCGGCCACGGTGAAGCAAACGGCTAATCACGGTAATTTAATTTCATACGAATATATTCGACAAAATAACCCGCAAACGCTGTTTATTATCGATCGAGACAGGTTGGTGAATAAAGGGCAAAGTCACACTCGTGAAGAGTTTGAAAATGATTTGATCAAAGCCACAGAGGCTTATCAACATAACCGGATGGTGTTTCTCGATCTCAATGCTTGGTACCTAGCGATTGCTGGTGTTACAGCGACGGAGCAAATGTTGAATGATATGCAAGTGAAACTGCATCAAGAATAACGCCTGTGTTGCCTTGTAAGTTGGTGGATGACTTGGTTGATGCTAAGTCATCTCGGCCGCTATTGTTCAATGTTTGTACTTTTGATTGTCATCGTAGAATTAGGCCTGATTGGTTGAACCTATAAAGTCAACGTTTGCTTAGATTTGGTCTCTATTTTCGTGGTCTGACTTTTATCGTTAGTGTCGCGATCACTGTATCGATTTGTGTTGTTTGGGGTTAACTTTGAAAAAGTTATTACTCGTTTTGTTTATTTTAAGTCTGATTTCATTATTTGTTGGGGTCGGACAGCTTTCTCTGATGGCTTTAATTCAGGGGGATAGCATAGCTTGGCAGCTATTATGGACCAGCCGGTTACCTCGCGTGCTTGCTGTGCTACTTGCGGGCGGTGGGTTAAGTATCGCCGGGCTTATCATGCAGCAAATTAGTCAAAACCGATTTGCGGCTCCGTCTACTTCTGGCACGATTGAATGCGCGATGTTGGGGTATGTGCTTAGCCTTGTCCTTTTTGGTCATGGTGAAAGTTTACTGCTTATTTTTGCCACTGCGATGATAGGCACTTTGATTTTTGTTCAGTTTATTCAACGTATTCAGTTTAAGAATGTTGTCTTTGTTCCCCTCGTGGGAATTATCTTTGGCAATGTTGTGCAGTCAGCCGCTACCTTTATTGCTTATCGTTATGATGCTTTGCAAAACCTCTCTGGTTGGGCCGTTGCGAATTTCGCAAATTTATTAAGTGGTGATTTTGAGTTGCTGTACATTGCCATTCCGGTTGCTTTACTGAGCTACCTTTATGCGGCACGCATTTCTGCTGTCGGCATGGGGAAAGATTTTGCGGTCAATTTGGGCTTAAATTACCAACAAGTTTTGACATTAGGCGTCTGTTTAGTATCAATTATGGCGGCTTCTGTGGTCATGATTGTCGGACAATTACCCTTTCTCGGCCTAATTGTGCCCAATTTGGTCAGTTATTTTTATGGCGATAACTTGCGCAAGAACATTCCACGAACGGCACTCTTTGGTGCTTCACTCGTGCTGTTATGTGACATCATCAGCCGAGTGATTATCTTTCCTTATGAAATTCCTATTTCCATGATCATCAGTATTCTTGGCGGCATTGCGTTTATCTTGCTGATTTTAAGAGGGCCTAAACATGCAAGATAATCGTAAAACGCTGGCCATGCTATGCGTAGCGCTTGTGTTTGCTGGGCTTTTTATTGGTCTTGGACTAACGGCTGATAATTATCAATACTTTTTATCTCGCCGTATCCCTAAAGTATTGGCCATGATTGTGGCAGGTATCGCTATTGCGCAATCTTCGTTGGCGTTTCAAACCATTACTCACAATCGCATACTTACCCCAAGTATTATGGGGTTTGATTCGCTTTATTTACTTGTGCAAGTGTTAGTGGTTGCGTTATTGGGTAGTTTAAGCCATATCATGTTGAACACTTATTGGAACTTCTCAGTATCCGTTATAGTGATGCTGCTATTCTCTAGTCTACTGTTCACCTTTTACTTTCGTCGTCAACGTAGCAACATCATTGTGTTATTACTACTGGGTGTCATTCTCGGTCAACTTTTCTCTAATTTCTCTTCCTTTTTTATTATGTTGATGGACCCGAATGATTTTGCTGCTGTGCAAGCCAAAATGTTCGCTAGCTTTAATAATGTTAATGTGCATTTAGTCTATGCGGTTTCACCGCTACTATTGGTGGTTAGCTATGCCTTGTTCCGTTTACACCGGATTTTAGATGTATTTTGGTTAGATGCAGACAATGCCATTAGCCTTGGGGTTGATGTAAAACGGACAACACGTTCAGTAATGCTATTGAGTGCGGTGTTAGTCTCTATTTCAACTGCGCTTGTTGGGCCTGTGATGTTTTTTGGGTTATTGGTCACTAACTTAACTCGAGAATGGTTGCACACCTACCAGCATCGAACGCTATTATTGGCTTGTTCTGCGATGTCCGTTGCCGCTTTATTAGCGGGTCAATGGGTGGTGGAAAACCTATTTTCATTTGGTACAACCTTGAGCGTTATCATCAATTTTATTGGTGGTATTTATTTCCTCTCTCTTCTTTTGCGCAATAAAGTGGTATAGGCCCGTTATGATTCAATTAGATAAATTGACTAAATATTTTGGCTCACAAGCGGTCGTGTACGAAGCCAGTGCCGAATTTGCTAAAGGTAAGGTGACCTCGATTATTGGGCCCAATGGTGCAGGTAAAAGTACCTTATTGTCGATGGCGAGCCGATTAATTTCACGAGATCAAGGCAAGGTTTGGATTGATAGTCGCGAGCTGGTTGATTGGGATACCAAAGCACTGGCCAAGCGTCTATCGGTACTGCGTCAAGCCAATAATTTAACGATGCGCTTTACGGTACGAGAGTTAGTGGCGTTTGGCCGTTTCCCGCACTCACAAGGTAAGCTAACCGCTGAAGATCAGGCGATGATTGATCAAGCGATTCATTATCTGGATATAAAAAGTTTAGAACATCATTATTTAGATGAGTTAAGTGGGGGACAGCGCCAACTTGCTTTTATTGCTATGGTGATGGCACAAGATACCGACTACATTTTCTTAGATGAGCCGCTCAATAATTTAGACATCAAGCATTCATTACAGATTATGACGACTATCCAGCGACTCGCTCACGAGTTAAATAAGGCGGTTGTGGTCGTGATTCATGATATTAATTTTGCATCTTGTTATTCAGACGCCATCATTGCTTTAAAAAAAGGGCAAGTGGTTGCGCAAGGCTCAGTCAATGAGGTGATCCAAGAAGGCGTACTCGGTGAAATTTATGAAACTCCCTTTCGAGTCCTTGAGCTAGAAGGAAAACGGATGTGCTTATATCACACCGCTTAGGTGTGTTTTGTTAGCCATTGATTCCGTCTCTAGTGAGTTCATCTCGACGGGTTATGGCGAGTGCTGTGAGCGTCATTATTGAGCAATGCGGCTATTGGGCATGGCGGCCATTTTTTGTTATGTTATCTTAAGCCATCATTTAATCCTTGTAAGGAATATGGTCATATATTTCTCTACTTAAAAGAAATCATTCCTTGCTAAAGATCAACAAATAAACCTTTCCAGTCACAAAGAACAAAACAAAAGTTGAAAGATTCAAAAATTATTGAATAATGGTCAACATGAAATGGAGAAGCACAAGCTTCGAACTCTTAGTCGGAAACAGGATACTGCCCCATGTCGAACTCGTATGTGTTGGTTATCAACTCAGGAAGCTCTTCGCTTAAATTTGCCGTGATTGACTCAGTCACTGGCGAAGCATTGGTTACTGGTCTTGGTGAGTGTTTTGGCCTGCCCGAAGCCTCAATCAGCTGGAAATATCAAGGAGAAAAAACAGAGGAAGTGATTAACACGGCAGAGGATCATCATCAATATGCCGTAAACCGAGTTGTGAAGCTCTTAGAAACCTTGGGGCTAAGTGCTCAATTTGTTGCCGTTGGGCATCGTATTGTCGCTGGAGGAGAAACGTTTAAAGGAACCGTAAGAGTCACTGATGAGGTCATAAACGAAGTGGAACGTTTAGCCGAACTTGCTCCATTGCATAACAAAGCGAACGCCGTTGGAATGCGAGCTGCGATGGAAGCCTTCCCTGAGTTACCTCAATTTGCGGTTTTTGACACTGCGTTCCACCAAACGATGCCGGCGAAAGCGTTTACGTTTGCACTGCCTTACGAGTTGTATGAAAAACATAAAGTGCGTCGTTATGGTGCTCACGGGACTAGTCACTATTATGTGAGTCGTGAAGCCGCAAAAATGATCAATAAGCCCATTGAACAAAGTAACTTTATTACCGTACATTTAGGTAATGGAGCCTCTGTCACTGCAGTAAAACATGGCGAATGTGTGGATACCAGCATGGGCTTAACACCGCTTGCCGGTTTGATGATGGGGACGCGTTGTGGCGATCTCGATCCGAGTGTGATTGAGTTTTTATTCCGTAAAGGTTGGAAACAAGAAGAACTCTTTGAAATGCTGAATAAAAAATCAGGGTTCTTAGGGGTATCTGGAGTCACCAGTGATGCTCGCGGTGTATTAGAAGCGATGGACAATGGCAACCCTCGAGCCAAACTTGCCTTTGATATTTTTACGTATCGCGTTGCCAAATACATTGGCTCTTATATGGTCGCAATTGGTGAAGCCGTTGATGCGATTGTCTTTACTGGAGGTATTGGTGAAAATTCACTACCGATTCGCAGTGAGATTTTAAGTTACCTCTCTGTTTTTGGCTATAAAGAAGATCCGAAAGGTAATGCAGAGGCGCGTTTTGGTCAGTCGGGTAGCATCACTTGCTCAGATTCAAAATTGGCATTGGTGATCCCAACCAACGAAGAATTCGTGATCGCCAAACAATCGGTTGAGTTATTGTAATTTAAATT
>NZ_NBUS01000040.1:318188-321344 GCF_002749895.1 Vibrio fujianensis
AACACAGGTAGTTAAAGGCGAGCTTAGTGCTCGCTTTTTTTTGATTTTTTATGTTGAATTGTCCATCGCTAAGCATGCGCATGGCCGTACAGCTATTGCTCACGATATTGACTTGCTCAGTTTATTTTTGTTACCCCAAGTTAGCGAGGTTAGTGTTAAAAATAGGGATAGTTCACAACAGTTCATTTGTAATTGCTTGAAAGAGAAAAGTGAGTTTTGTAGCATTGTTACTGATAATTACAAATTTTTACAAGACGTTAAGGTAAAAGATAATGTTAAAACGTAAGTGGTTAGCTAGTGCTTTGGTGACGTTGATGCTGTCAGGTTGTGCAGCAACATATGAATCAGCAGAAAAAGCTTATCAAGATGGTGAATATGCGCAAGCGAGAGAGTCTTGGCAGAAACTGGCTTTAGACGGTGATAGTCGTTCAATGTATCGACTCTATACGTCAACAAATCGCCCATCACAAGAGGATATTGATTGGCTTGAAAAAGCAGCACATGCCAACTTAGCAGACGCTCAATATGACTTTGCTATGTATTTACTTGAACAAGAAAAATTTAAAGAAGCACAAGAATATTTAACTAAAGCATCGGAAAATAAACAAGACCGAGCATCTAAAGTTTTAGAACAGAATAAAGAATTGTTCCCATTGTGGCTAAAAGCAGAAAATAATGATGCTGGGGCGATCAAAAAACTTGGGGAATATTATTGGTCAAGCAAAGATTATGACCAATCCTTAAAGTGGTATGAGCGATGCGTTGATAGCTATAAAAGTTGTTCCTTTTACATAGGGTTGGCTTTTGATTATGGATATGGAGTTTCTCAAAATTATGAAAAATCTATCTACTGGTACACTAAGTCTGCTGAGCAGGGTTATGGTCCGTCAGCAAGAAACTTAGCTTGGATCTATGAAGATGGAAAGGGAGTACACATAGACAAAAAGAAAGCTGTTTACTGGATGAAAAAGGCTGCGGAAACGCTTTGGCTTGGACAAGCAGAACTCGGCAGGTACTACCTCTATGGTATAGGGACAGAAAAAGATACAGCTAAAGCATTCTCTCTTCTAAACGAGGCTGTACCACATACGAAATATGCGTCCTATCATCTGGCAAGAATGTATTACTATGGTGATGGTATAGAGCAAGACTACAAAAAATCTTATGAATATTTTTTAAAAGCAAGCAAACAAAATCATTCTTGGTCTGACTACTTTATAGGTAATCATTACTATTATGGTTATGGTAAAGAGAAGAGCTACACTCAAGCGTACAATTGGTTTGAAAAAGCAGCAAATGCGGGGGTTGTTGACGCTCAATTTAGGCTAGGTTGGATGCTAAGTGAGGGCGAAGGGGGTACGGCAAACTCGAGAAGGGCATTTCAATGGTATCAGAAAGCAGCCGAACAAGGTTCAGTTGCAGCTCAGAACAACCTAGGTGTTATGTATGCAGAGGGCAATGGAGTAGAAAAAGACGATTATCAAGCGGTTAAGTGGTATGAAAAAGCCGCTAGACAAGGTGATGATGTTGGCCAATATAATCTGGGATTAAGGTATGAAATTGGAAAAGGTGTAAGACAAAGTAATCAGCTAGCTGCGTTCTGGTACGCAAAGTCCGCACAACAAAATCATAAAAAAGCACAATCTTATCTTAATGAAATACTGAATAAGCTTAAAACTAAAACTGTCCAGATCAAAAAAGCTTCAGTTTATAAAGAAGGCAATTTTGACAGTGAAGAGCTGCTGACATTGCCACAAGGTCAGCGTGTTTATGTGTTGTCCTCTGGAAGTCAATGGACAGAGGTATATGTCCCTAAAAACCACACTATCGGTTACATAAACAATACTCATCTTTACTAAAATGGATTTTAATATGAAGAAGATTATCTTTGCATTATTGTTTGTATGCCAATCGGTGTTCGCAAACCCTATTGTTTGAGGATGTTGAATACATTGTAACGCTCTTGTCATAGTCTTTAGGAATAATCCATACCATCACACTAAGGCGGTATGGATTGCTTGCGTGGCTTATAGCGAGCGATCTGAAATACTTCTTCTGTATGACGTTGGCTGAGTGATTGGGTTCCGGTTCCGTCTTTGGGTACGGTTCGGCGGTGAGTTACTTGATACGGCCATTTCATATTGTTTGGTATATATCGCCGACTTTTCTGTTTTTCAGAGCGATTATCGGCATGTTCAGATTCAACCAAGTCAAAATCAGTACGCGCTTATTTTGCTTAAGCGCGCTCCCTATCATCAGTTTACTGGTGGCACTTTTCCTCTCTTTTCAAGTGACACAACAAAAAGATCGTTTATTTGATCGTCTTTACCAGCAACACCTACTGCCTCTAAGTGAAATCCTTGCGACTCATTCATTGCTCAGACAAACTGGCCTTGATGATTTAAGGCGTTATCGAACCGGGTGGGCTGGCCAAAATGAAACGATAGATAAGATTGAAAGCTTATTAGCTCAAGTTGGAGAACACTGGAGAGCTTATCAACAACAAAGGGGAGAGGCTGTTGATCCGCTCAACCAATTGGCTGATCAACAATTAGAGAGCGCCATTCAACTCTATCAGCAATGGATATCTCGCGCAGGGAGTGATGCAATTACTGTGCGAATCCTGAATGAATCGACTTTTAATAACGAGATTAATCATACCCTTGTTCCACTGGGTGAGACGTTAAATCAACTGGTCGCACAGCAGATTGGTATGGCTGGGGAAGTACAGACCGAGGCGGCTAGCCTTACTCATACCATGGTCCAATTTTATCTGTTTGGTGGAGCGATTTGGGTTAGCTTATTAATGTTACTCGGTTGGTTAATTCAGCATTCTATTCAACGGCCACTGCATCAGTTACGTGCAGGCATACAACGATTAGCCAACTCTTCTGATCTGACCACGCAAGTCGTTGTACAAGGTCGAGATGAAATCGCTCAAACGGCACAAGCATTAAATAGGATGGTAAATCACTTTTGTCACTTGATTATTGAGATAGAGAATAAGAGTGTTGAACTAAGAAAAAATGCCAAGCGTATGTTGTTGGTTAGCGAAACCGTAGAAGAAAAATCGAATAATACCAATCTGGAAAATTAACTGGTCAGATCAATCCAATCTCTTTTACACATTCTTTGTACCCTATCGGTGCATTCCAA
>NZ_NBUS01000039.1:0-273 GCF_002749895.1 Vibrio fujianensis
ATTAGCCATCGTTTCCAATGGTTATCCCCCACATCAGGGCAATTTCCCAGGCATTACTCACCCGTCCGCCGCTCGTCAGCAAAGAAAGCAAGCTTTCTTCCTGTTACCGCTCGACTTGCATGTGTTAGGCCTGCCGCCAGCGTTCAATCTGAGCCATGATCAAACTCTTCAATTAAAGTTTTTTTGGTCTTGCGACCGGCTCAATGAATACTGATAAGTTTCTAGGCTCTAGAAGCTAGTTCCTAGAAAACTTGAATTGACTGTGCTCGATAC
>NZ_NBUS01000039.1:466-12384 GCF_002749895.1 Vibrio fujianensis
CCCTCAACTAACACTACCTGAAGCCTTGCGGCGTCTGCCGTGTCAGTGAGGCGGCATTATAGGGAGTTTGGTTAGCTTGGCAAGTGCTTTTTAAATAAAAAATGGAAAAACACCTCAACCAGCCTAAAAAGCAACCAAAACGGCATTTTCTGATTACTTTATGAACTATAATTTAAATAAATGCATAAGCATCCGCAAACATACGCTCGTTAACCGCATGTTTATGCTGAGTAAATTGGTCTCTTGCTGCTCCTGCCATATCAAAACGGCCAGCGATATAGATATCAAAGTCAGCTAAAGATTCAAAATCAGCCATCACCGCCTGTAATACATTGCCAACTTTGCCAGACCATGCAGATGATGGCGTTTCCACTGTGGGAATAAAATCCATATTGGAATATTGACTAGCTAACGCTTGCAATTCTTCCAGCGCATAAAGCTGGCTTTCATCCTTAGCTCCCCAGTAAAGATGAATCGGCGTCGTTTGTTGGGTCGCTAAGCAATGATCCAAGATCGAACGCACGTAACTAAACCCAGTACCGCCTGCGATTAATAGTAGTGGCCGCTGGCTATCTTCTCTTACCCAGGCATCCCCATGAGGCGCATCAATAGTGATATCACTGCCCTCAGCCAATGCGGTTTCCATCTGCTGGACAACTTGCTGCGCATAAAGATTATGCTCAGCAGCACCAATATGCAGCTCGATGTTTCCTTCCAGTTGACAAGGGCTATTAGCAATTGAAAATGCCCGTTTGTCCTTTTCTCCCATTATCACCATAACATATTGTCCCGCTTTAAAATCTAATCGCTGCGCGGGCTGCAGTAAAATGCGATAAGTATGGCTCGCTAGAGGAGAAATAGACTTAACTTTACATTGCATAGTGTTGAGCTTCCTTTTTACTTGTTTTGCTCAGGCTGACGACCACAAAACAAGTTATCTATAGCCTAAAAACTAACCAGTACATAGTGCGCGAATTCATCACTGACTGGTATTCTCTATATTATGTGGCAAATTAAAATAATGACGATATCGGTTACCCAGCCACTGAGCACCCCATCGTTAACTTAAAAGTGATCTAACCCGTCTCTATATACGCGCCTAGGTCAACAACGCATTATTTGATCGCTAATTGTGGCCAAAGTTGATCAATCTTAGCTACTAGCTGAGCATCTTTCTTAATTGGTGTCCCCCATTCACGAACCACTTCTCCTGGATATTTGTTCGTTGCATCTAAAGCAAGAGGCGATATGCCACGACCCTGATTATCCAGTTTGAACGTATCACGAGCTGGATCCATGCGAGTGGTTATCGCCCAAATGACATCATTCCAATCATGCACATTAACGTCTCCATCACAAATCACCAAAAATTTCACAACGGTAAAATATGATAAATATTGCCATACCTGTTCAAGCATTAATTTTGATTGCCCGGCTTGGGTTTTATCCATTGAGAGTAAAACGAACTGATTGTCGGCGCTTGGTGGTAAATAGATCTCGCGCAATTGGCTATGTTGCTGCTTCAATTTCAGCAAATCAGCCTCAGTGATCGGCGTCACCGGTCGAATATTATTAAGGTTACTCGCCGACTCGACCGGCCATTTCTCAGTCGCGTCTAAGCCCATTTTTGAACCTAGACCAACCACAGGTGAAGCAAAATCCAATGAATCAATAGGGGTGTTTTCAATCATCAAGCTATCTCGTACTGGCTGCATATACTGAGCCATAGCTTGAATAACTGACGACCAATCGCGCGCATCCACGGTGTGATCACAGACAATCACAAATTTGGTGTACATAAACTGACGAAGAAATGACCAGACCCCCATCATCACTCGCTTAGCATGACCTGGATATTGTTTTTTCATCGTCACTACCGCCATGCGATAAGAGCACCCTTCCGGTGGCAAATAGAAGTCAACAATTTCAGGGAACTGTTTTTGCAAAATAGGTACAAAGACTTCATTTAACGCAACACCGAGCACCGCTGGTTCATCCGGTGGCCGTCCGGTATAGGTACTATGATAAATCGCTTGTTGACGCATGGTGACATGAGTCACCGTAAAGACATGATGACGCTCAACTTCATTGTAATAACCAGTATGATCGCCATAGGGGCCTTCATCAGCGAACTCATTCGGGTCAATATAACCTTCGAGAACAATTTCAGCACTCGCGGGAACGTCTAAATCGTTACTGACGGATTTAACCACCTCAGTTTTACTACCACGTAATAAACCAGCAAAGGCATATTCAGACAAGGTGTCTGGCACGGGGGTAACTGCACCAAGAATGGTTGCCGGATCAGCACCAAAAGCCACCGAAATTGGGAACGGTTCACCAGGGTGAGTTTCCATCCAGTCCCGCAGATCAAGTGCACCGCCACGATGAGCTAACCAGCGCATAATAACCTTATTCTTGGCGATCTTCTGTTGTCGATAAATTCCTAAATTTTGCCGTTTCTTGTTCGGGCCACGAGTAATGGTTAACCCCCAGGTTAACAAAGGGGCGACATCATTTGGCCAACAACTCATGACTGGGATTTTATCTAAATCAACCTTATCTCCCTGCCAAATGATTTGTTGGCAAGGCGCTTTACGTAATCGCTTAACAGGCATATTAAGCACTTGCCGAAAAACCGGTAGTTTATCTATCGCATCCTTAAACCCTCGCGGAGGTTCCGGTTCTTTAAGATAAGCGAGCAATTTACCCACTTCACGCAAATCTTGGACGCTTTCTCGCCCCATCCCCATCGCAACGCGTTCAGGTGTGCCAAATAAATTGGTTAAAACGGGCATATCGTAGCCAATAGGATTTTCGAACAGCAGCGCAGGGCCTTTCAAACGTAAGGTTCTATCACTGATCTCGGTCATTTCATAGTGAGGGTCAACCGGATGGGTAATACGTTTTAACTGACCATGCTGTTCCAGATAGTCGATAAAATCACGTAAATCCTTAAAATTCATAAGCTTTCTTGGTCGCTGGTTACCTAGAATTTAGTATAACAAAAAAGCACTTTAGTTCAGCGCTCTTTTCTATCGAATTAGAAGGTAATTTTTATTCAGCCTCCAAACTGACGTGACTGAATAAAAAAACACCACTCATTTAAGTGGTGTTTTTTTTATCTAATAAAGCGTTATTGTCGGCGCATGGCATCAAAAAATTCATCATTGGTTTTGGTCATTGCCAACTTATCGATGAGGAATTCCATTGCATCAGTTTCGCCCATTGGATGCACGATCTTACGTAAAATCCACATTTTTTGTAACTCATCAGGCTTAGTTAATAGCTCTTCACGGCGGGTACCTGAGCGGTTAAAGTCAATTGCAGGGAAAACGCGTTTTTCAGCAATTTTACGATTAAGGTGCAGTTCCATGTTACCTGTCCCTTTAAATTCTTCGTAAATGACTTCATCCATTTTTGAGCCCGTATCAACAAGAGCGGTAGCAATAATGGTTAAGCTGCCTCCCTCTTCAACATTACGCGCGGCCCCAAAGAAACGTTTAGGACGATGCAACGCGTTGGCGTCAACACCACCGGTCAACACTTTACCAGACGAAGGAACCACCGTGTTATAAGCCCGAGCTAAACGAGTAATCGAATCGAGCAAGATGACAACATCTTTTTTGTGTTCAACCAAGCGTTTAGCTTTTTCAATGACCATATCGGCCACTTGAACGTGACGTGAAGCAGGTTCATCAAAGGTGGAAGCAACCACTTCGCCTTTTACTAAACGTTGCATTTCAGTGACTTCTTCTGGGCGTTCATCAATCAGTAATACCATCAAAACACACTCAGGATGATTGCTGGCGATACTTTGTGCGATGTTTTGCAGCAACATGGTTTTACCCGCTTTGGGTGGCGCAACGATCAAACCACGCTGCCCTTTACCAATTGGGGCGGCAAGATCAAGAACACGTGCAGTAATATCTTCCGTTGAACCATTACCACGTTCCATGATCATGCGCTCATTGGCATGCAAAGGTGTTAAGTTTTCAAAAAGAATTTTGTTGCGGGCGTTATCAGGCTTGTCGTCGTTAACCGTGTTCACTTTAAGCAGTGCAAAGTAACGTTCCCCTTCTTTAGGTGGACGAATTTTCCCAGCGATTGAGTCACCCGTTCGCAAGTTGAAACGGCGAATTTGGCTCGGTGATACATAAATATCGTCGGGGCCAGCTAAATATGAGCTGTCTGCACTGCGTAAGAAACCAAAGCCGTCTTGAAGGATTTCCAAAACACCGTCGCCAAAAATATCTTCGCCGCCTTTAGCATGAGCTTTTAAGATAGCGAAGATAATGTCTTGCTTGCGTAGACGCGCGAGGTTTTCAAGGCCTAGGCTCTCACCAAGTTTCACAAGATCAGACACAGGTCTGTTCTTCAGTTCTGTTAGATTCATTGTGGTGGATACTTGTTTAGTCAAAATAGGATCTATTTTCTAGTTAAGATGGATTTGGTCTCAGGATTGACCAAGAAGTGAACACTTGTTTAATTAACGTGCGATAAACTAGCACTAAATAACAGACTAGTCTAGAAAATGTTTTTTGCAAAATAAAACCGCACCTCATGTGCGGTTTTATACATTGCGCTAAACGTTCGCGTCCAAAAACTCTTTTAGCTGAGTTTTTGATAACGCACCGACTTTCGTCGCCGCCACACTGCCATCTTTAAATAGCAGCAGTGTTGGAATTCCACGGATACCAAATTTCGGCGGTGTCCCGGCATTGTGGTCGATATTTAATTTACCGATAGTGAGTTTGCCTTCATATTCGTCTGCGATTTCATCCAGAATTGGGGCGATCATTTTGCAAGGACCACACCATTCTGCCCAAAAATCAACCAGAACAGGGCCTGCAGCTTTGATCACATCGTTCTCAAAACTTTCATCAGAAAGCTGCAAAATTTTATCACTCATCTTCCACTCCAATGTGTTTTTTCTGAACTGGTTGCATACTAACCAGTAATTAGATGCTCTATTGGAATGTATTTACTTCCGTATTGCAAGTGTAAGCTGATATTCTATAGCAATGAAAAAGACACACATCACAGAGCAAAAGTTCGCCGACTTCGGTTTACACCCGCAAGTCATTGAAGGATTGGATAAAAAAGGGTTTGAATATTGCACCCCGATCCAAGCCTTGGCGTTGCCGGTCCTGCTCACCGGCCAAGACATTGCAGGCCAGGCCCAAACGGGCACTGGTAAAACCCTTGCGTTTCTTACTGCGACCTTTAATCACTTACTAACAACCCCTGAAGCGGAAGGACGAAAACCTAACCAGCCTCGGGCAATCATCATGGCCCCGACGCGTGAATTAGCGATTCAGATTTATCATGATGCAGAATCACTGATTGCCACCACGGGTATAAAAACCGCGCTAGCCTATGGTGGTGAAAGCTACGATAAGCAACTGACTAAAATTCAGCAAGGCGTCGATGTATTAATCGGTACCACTGGACGTATCATCGATTTCTATAAACAAAAAGCGTTCAACCTTAACCATATTCAAGCCGTCGTGTTGGACGAAGCCGATCGCATGTTTGATTTAGGCTTTATTAAAGATATCCGTTTCTTGTTCCGTCGCATGCCTGAACCGAAAGAACGCCTCAATATGCTCTTTTCTGCGACATTATCTTATCGCGTGCAAGAATTGGCCTTTGAACACATGCATAACCCTGAACATGTGGTCGTGGAAGCGACGCAAAAAACCGGTCACCGCATTAAAGAAGAGCTGTTCTACCCTTCAAATGAACATAAAATGGCACTTTTACAAACCATTATTGAAGAAGAATGGCCAGATAAAGCGATTGTTTTTGCTAATACGAAGCATCGCTGTGAACAAGTTTGGGGAAGTTTAGCCGCTGACGGACATCGAGTAGGGCTACTGACTGGTGATGTACCGCAGAAAAAACGTGAACGTATCTTAGAACAATTTACCCAAGGTGAATTGGATATTTTAGTGGCGACCGATGTCGCGGCTCGTGGCTTGCATATTCCCTTAGTCACGCATGTTTTTAACTATGATTTACCTGACGATAGCGAAGATTATGTCCACCGTATTGGCCGGACTGGTCGAGCGGGGGAAAGTGGTTCTTCGATCAGTTTTGCTTGTGAAGAGTACGCCGTCAATTTACCTGCGATTGAAGAGTATATTGAGCATAGCATCCCTGTATCTGAATATGATGCCAGCGCGCTGTTGACAGATTTACCCAAGCCGTTAACACTGCGTTCGTCACAACAGCGTCGTACCAATACTGCGGGTTCACGTTCAGGAAACAGAAAGCCTCAGCGTCGTCCACGAGCACCACGTCCAAAAAAGGATTCGTAACTAACCGATGAGTCAAAGTACTTCTTCACCATTGTATGCAGCTATCGATCTCGGATCAAACAGCTTTCATATGCTGGTTGTACGCCATATTGATGGCAGCGTACAAACGATGGCCAAAATTAAACGTAAAGTACGTTTAGCGGCAGGCTTGGATGAACATAATGTTCTCAGTCAGGATGCCATGCAGCGTGGCTGGGATTGTCTGAGCTTGTTTGCGGAACGATTACAAGACATTCCGGCGCAGCACATTCGTATCGTCGGTACTGCAACGTTACGTACCGCAACCAATGCAGAACAGTTCTTAGTCAAGGCGAATGCCATTTTAGGTCATCCCATCGAGGTCATTTCCGGTGAAGAAGAGGCGGCAACCATATACAAAGGCGTCGCACACACATCTGGTGGTGTGGGTCGTCGTTTGGTGGTTGATATTGGCGGAGCGAGTACAGAACTGATTATCGGTGAAGGGTTTGAAGCAAAAGCCTTAACCAGCCTGAAAATGGGTTGTGTGACTTGGTTGGAGCGTCATTTTAAAGATCGTCAACTGACGGCGATAAACTTTGACCATGCCATTCAAGCGGCCAAGCAGATGATGACTCCCATCTTAGAGGTCTATCGCCAATTGGGTTGGAATGTCTGCGTTGGGGCAAGTGGTACCGTGCAAGCGCTACAAGAAATCATGTTGGCTCAAGGCATGGATGAGGTCATTACGTTAGCGAAACTCCAACGTTTACAAAAACAGGCTATGTTAGCGGATCATCTTGAAGAGCTTGAAATAGAAGGCTTAACGCTTGAGAGGGCTTTAGTTTTCCCCAGTGGCTTGTCTATTTTAATTGCGATTTTTGAATCATTAGACATTGAAGCGATGACATTAGCGGGTGGAGCACTACGTGAGGGGCTGGTCTACGAAATGGTGCAAGATCTCCGGCAAGAAGATATTCGCGCGCGCACAATTGCCAGTGTACAGAGCCGCTATCAAATCGATCAACATTATGCTGATCAAGTCGCTTCACTGGCTAGTCGGCTTTATCAGCAATGTGGTTCTGAACAATGGATTCCAGAGCCTCAAGCCGAGATGTTGTTACGCTCTGCTGCTCAGTTACATGAAATTGGTCTGGCCATTGATTTCAAAAAAGGCGGCGAACACAGTGCTTATCTACTGAAAAATTTAGACTTGCCAGGCTATACTCGTGCCCAAAAACACTATTTGGCAGAGCTAACCCGTCGTTATCGAGAGACTCTCTCTTCACTGCCCGAACAGCATGCGTTATCTGCTACCAGTGCAAAACGTGTCTTACGTTTGTTGCGCCTTGCGATTTTGCTAAGTCATCGACGCAATCCAGCCTTAGAGCCGAAATTCACTTTATGTGCCGATGAAGATAAGTTGACGCTAACTCTTGATGGGCAATGGTTACGTGATAATCCGCTCACTCATGCAGAACTGGAGTTGGAAGCTAACCGACAAACGGATATTGGCTGGCCACTCGCCATTGTAACCAAGTAACGCCCATCCAGCCCTTGCTATGCCAAGGGCTTATTCTCCAACTTGATTAAGCAAAGCCCTTAATTTGAGTGGTTTAACTGGTTTGGCCATAAAACTGAATCCGTTAGATTCTATTCCCTCCAGAATATCCGGATTACGATCAGCACTGATAATCACACCGAGAAACCCCTCTCCTAGTCGTAAACGGCATTGCTGTAATACTTCTAATCCTGTTCGACCGTTGTCGAGTCGGTAATCTGATAGAATGACATCCGGAATCCATTGATCATCGAGTGCTTTTAAACTAGATAACAGATCGGTAGACGTTTTTACCTCACAACCCCAGCGCTCAAGCAGATCACGCATCCCAATCAAAATATCGGCCTCATTATCCACACATAAAACCCGTAAATAACTCAGCTCAGAAACTGGGCTGCCCCCCAGCGAAGAAGGGATTATCTGCTCCGCTACACTCGCCCGCGCTAAGGTGATGGAAAAAACACTTCCTTTCTCCGGCCAAGAGCGCATGGAAATTTCATGACCCAATGCTTGGGCGATCCCTTTTGATATCGCCAATCCTAACCCTAACCCTTGATCGGAACGAATTTGTCCGCCTCGATTAAACTCTTCAAAAATCTCTTGCTGTTTATCTTCTTCAATCCCGATGCCGTTATCCCAAACATCAATGCGCACCTTGCCTTGCCTGCGCCTCACACCGAGTACCACTCGTCCTTTGGGATTATACCGAAACGCATTAGTTAAGAAGTTCTGAACAACTCGACGCAATAACTTGGGATCTGAACGCACATACAGTGATGAGGGAACCATATGAAATTCAATCGCTTGTTGCTTCGCTAACGCACTAAATTCGGCATCTAAATTCGTGAAAACATCCTTAATAGCGAAACTTTGCAGCTGAATATCTAATTTCCCCGATTCCAAACGAGAAATATCCAATAAATCACCAATCAAATCCTCAGCGGCACTTAATGCACTTTCAATATGATGAGCAAGCCGCTTCGACTCTTCTTCCTTCGCCACCTCAGATAAAGACGAGGCAAAGAGACGCGCAGCATTCAAGGGCTGCATGAGATCATGGCTGACTGCGGCTAAAAAACGAGATTTCGATTGAGACTCTCGTTCGGAGCGTTGCGTTGCTAATACCAACTGCTTGTTGAGTTTCTCTAGCTCACGCGTTCGCTCTAGCACTCGTTCTTCCAAATGCTCATTGGCTTCTTGTAAACTGCGTTCCACATTGCGAAAAACCGTAATATCGGTAAAGCTCATGACAAACCCGCCTCCCGGCATTGGGTTGCCTTGTACTTCAATCACCCGACCATCAGGACGCATCCGTGATGAGGTATGTCGTGAACCTTGTTCTAAATAGTAAACTCGCTTACGCACATGTTCTTCAGGATCACCCGGTCCACATAGCCCTTTTTCGGCATTATGGCGAATAATATCGGCAATCGGTCGCCCGACCTGAATCAGTCCTGCCGGAAAATCAAACAGTTCTAGATAACGCTGATTCCATGCCACTAGCCTTAACTGCTTATCAACGACCGCAATCCCTTGGCCGATATGCTCAATCGCACCTTGCAGTAATCCACGGCTAAAGTCATACAGTTCAGAGGCCTCATCGACAATCGTCGCCACTTCTTCAAGCTGCATTTTCCGCCCTTGCAAGGCTGACGTGAGTACTAACTTCGCCGATGAGGCTCCAAAAACACCTGCTAGCACTCGCTCAGTATGACGAATTAATCCAGAAGAGGCTTGCTGATTTGGCAGCAAGGTTTCTTGCTGTTGATGCCAATATTGCCCGAAGGCACTCCGTACCCTTGGTCGCCCGACAAAACGGGACGCTAACATTTCTAATTCAGCCACCGTTACCCGACTTTGATACAAACTCATATTCTCATTTTCAGGTAACGGCGTCCCAATAAAAGAGGCCGATTGCAAACGTTCACTCAAGCTAGAATGGGTAAAAAGCGACACCACCACATAGCACAACGCATTTAAACTGACACTCAATAGCATTCCCCAATCAATAGGACTCATACCAGCCGCCATTAAAGATTGAGGGGGTGTGATCACCCAAAGTAAAATATTACTGTCAGCATCTCCGGCCAGCATCTGAGTCGCGGTCATCAAGGTAATTAACCACAGTATGAATCCAACGGCTAAGCCAACATAAACGCCTTTACGATTGCCTTCCCGCCAATACATCCCTCCCAATAAGGCGGGGGCAAATTGGGTAATTGCAGAAAAAGAGAGAAAGCCAATCGCGGAAAGAGACGGAATACTATCCAGTGCAAGATAAAATCCCCATGCTCCCATCAACAATAACAAAATCAAGGTACGACGAATAATCACCAACAAGCCCGAAAAATGGCGATGGTTGCGATGTGTTAATCGCATACGACGCAGTAACAACGGCATCACCAAATCATTGGATACCATAATGGCAAGAGCAATGGTTGAAACAATCACCATACCAGAGGCAGCAGAGGTTCCCCCTAAAAAGGCCAACAATGCGATCTGCTCTGCGCCAACCTGCATGGGAATGCTCAACACTAAGGTATCTGGAGAGCCATTCGGTAACAAAATTTGTCCTACCCAAGCAATTGGCAGCACAAACACGCCCATTAATAAAAGATAAAGTGGAAACAACCAGCGAGCGGTGTGCAGATCTTGGGCTCGTTCATTTTCGACAATCATGGTATGAAATTGCCGAGGCAAACAAATAATGGCTAGCATCGTCAAAACAGTATGAACCAGGAGTGTCGGCCAATTGGGTGCTTGATAGGTTTGTTGCACATGACTTAGAAAATCAATGTCTTGCTTGCCAAAAATAAGCAAAACAATAAACACGCCTACCACTAAAAATGCGAATAGCTTAACGAGTGACTCAAAGGCGATCGCCATCATCATGCCACGGTGATGCTCCGTGTTATCGATATGTCGCGTGCCAAATAGCATGGTAAACAGCGCCAAAGCCAAGACCACAAACCAAGAGACATGATTGTCTTGATAGCCCAGTTCTGCATATAAATCAGGGGCAACCACATTAAGCCCCATGGTGATCCCACGCAGTTGCAACGCGATATAAGGTAAAATTCCTGCTACCGCAATCAAGGTAATGGCTACTGCTAATCCTTGCGATTTGCCATACCGCGCGCCAATAAAATCGGCGATAGAGGTAATGTGTTCTCGCTTAGCGATTAAGATCAACCGAGCTAACATTCGCCAACCGAATAAGAAAACCAATATTGGCGCGAGATAAATGGGGAGAAAAGACCAAGGATTCTCACTGGCTTGGCCGACTGTTCCATAGAATGTCCAAGAGGTGCAATAAACAGCAATCGATAAACTATAAATCCAAGGCCGCCACTGAGCTAACCACTTAGCTTGCCTATCGCCATACCACGCGATTAAAAACAGTACGCCTAAATAAACCAGCGAAACTGGAATAACTAACCATCCTTGCATTATTTATCCTTGGGTAGTCGCCCCGATTGATAAGGAGGCCATTTTCTCAACTAGGAGGATTTAAGCGTCGACCACCATCACTTTAGAAAGTATGAGAAATGTCGTTTCTTTAGTTTAAGTTATAACCGAAAAAATGAATCCTCCGCAATACTTCGAATCAAGCATCACGGAGGATTGCGCTCTAAATCCAATAAGATGAATATAAACGAGCGATTATGTCGATTAAAATTAACGTTTACGGTAGCGAACCAAACCAGCCAGGAACATGCCTCCTAAATAGAACAGTCCCATACTTCCACCTGAACTGGATGACAACTCCGGTTCGATTGGGGTCTTGCTCTTCACTTTCTGAGCAAATACATCAAACTCAGCGGCTGAGACAAAATCACCTACGCCCGATAACGCCTCAAATTTCAGATATTTCGCTTGATGTGGCGAAAATTGTAATTTTTGCACGCCATCACGCTGCTCAAAAGTACCTACCGACACTTCGGTGAAGTTCTGACCATCTTCAGATAAAGAGAGACGATAATCACCAATCGCGCCGTTTCCCGCACCAGGCCGTGCAACATAGCTAAAGCCACTGACCATAAAATCAGCGTTCAGATCGATGACAAAATGTTGCG
>NZ_NBUS01000039.1:12394-37652 GCF_002749895.1 Vibrio fujianensis
CGCTTTTTCTGAATCGTGTTCAGGAAACCATGGTGAATGATAAATACTATTCAAATCACCATCGAAAGCTTTTTCGATTTCAGAACCAGATTGCGCTTTAGGTTTTTCAATAAAGCGAATCGCCGTCCGATCAAACTCATTAAAGGTTGCTGTTTCTGGGCCGGTTAATTTTAAATTAGCCCAGTTGACACAATCTCCCGTCACGTCGTGATCGATATCATCAGCACGTAAAATAACCTGTTTGATGTTATACAAATCCAAATCCGGTTTCACTACCGCTGGGCCTTCTAGATCATATTCCCATACTTTAACACCGTCGGCGTAAACGCTCGCTTTAACTTTGTTGCCTTCAATTTTACAGCTGTCATCAATGCCGACATCCGCGGTTAAGCGCGTCCAAGTTCCATCCAGGCTAAAACTGACGTTTGCTGGTGCTTGCATACCAATACCGGACTGAAAATTCAATCCATTCATCTGCATTTCACTGCCCGTGACCGATGAGCCCACTTTGACCTCTCCTTCGATCGAGAGTTGCTCTTCGGTGAGTTCAATCGTTTGGGTTGGTGTGCGCTTTTTCGTTGCAATAATGTCAAACTCTCTTGCACTAACAAAGCCACCTGACGCTGCAACCACTTCAAATCGTAAATAACTCGCTTCAGTTTCTGAAAAATCCGCTATTTTTAACGCCTTTGTTTGTGGCCAAGTTCCTTCAGCAACAGGCTCTCCCCAGTTGCCATTCGTCGTCGATAGATAAAGACGGTATTGAGTAATGGTGCCATTACCTGCCAATTCGTCGGGTAAATAGGTAAAACCGGAAACGTTAAACGTGCCACCTAATTGAACAATAAAATCCATCGGAGCTTGTTCGGATGGTTCTGTCGGCTCCCATGGTGAGTGGTATAAGCTCGCCACATCACCATCTAATGCATTCACAAAAGGTGTTCCCGGTTCAGCTGGCATTGGTTTAACAATCTTGAGCAAACTTTTATCAAATTCCGTATGGTAGTTAGGCTGTGGATACGGTAGCGTTTCTGGCCATATTGCCGCTTCATCAATATCAAGCGTGACTTGCTGTTGCTCATATACAGACTGTTTAGCAAGTTTAATATGCACTACACCATTTTTATCCGATGGGTCAAAGAACCACCCTTCAGCCACTGGTGCAAAGTCCTCTTGAGTCTGTTGTTGATTCAACACGAGGTGATTATGTTTAACTAACTGCGGAGCAATCAATGAACTCACTTGAAGGTGATAGCTGCGCTGATTAATTTGCCCATCATAAGGATGATGTATAACAGCCGGATCAATCGTGATCGTAATATCACCCGCAGTACCTATCTGAGGAGCTTGCACGCGAATCTGTGTTTCTGCGTAAGCATTCTGCTCTCGGTAAGCGCGAGTTTCGCCATCATCTTCATACAGAGTAAATTGGCTTTCACCGTGTGGGAAAACCTGCATGATCAAATGTGATTGATCTTGTAGTGCATCAGAACGCGCGCCTTGATACATCGGGATAATCGCACCAGCTCGAACTAACACAGGGATTCGATCAATCGTAACGGGATAGTATTCCAACACTTTTCCCCCATCTGGAACAGAGGTACGAGTCCCATCCCAGAAGTCTATCCATTCGCCTGCGGGTAAATAGAGTTGTTTATACCAACCATTGTTTTTTGCCATTGGCTCGTACACCGGAGCAACCAATAAAGACTCACCGTACATATATTGATATTTAAACGCTTCACTTTTCAAACGTGCATCATCAGGAAACTCCCAAGTCATGGCTCGAACGAGGGGCGCTCCCGATTGATCGGCTTGATAAGCATAATGATACATATAGGGCATAAGGGCAGACTTCAACATCAAATAATCCCGATTGATATCCCGATATGATTTGCCATTAAAATCACCATCATGCCACCAAGCATGCTTACGCTCTCCACGATCCCAACCTGACATAGAAATCAATACCGGAGTGAACGTTTTAAATTGGAGATCACGAGTAAAGGTTTCGGCACCTGAACCAAAAATACCATTAACATCTGAAGAGGCATAAGCTTGTCCCGATAATCCAGAACCGATAAATGTTGGAATATGCCAGCGTATATAATCCCAACTTGCCGCTTGATCGCCTGTCCAAGTTACACCATAGCGCTGTGTTCCTGCCCATCCCATGACCGTCCAAATCATGCCGCGCGTTGTTGAGTTTTCCATCAACCCTACATGAGCATCATGATTAGCGGCCAATGAATAAAGCTTTCCAGGGCCTGTCCAAGCAACATCCAATTTATACACTTTTACGCCATCACTCACTTCTTGACGAATTTGATCGAGCGATTTTTGTGTCCACAACCCGGTTTGGATTCCTAGCTGATCTAGCTCATTCACCGTACCCGCTAGATCAGAATATCCACACCCATAACCATCATTCGGTAAAATCCAACCCACAGGCATGTCGTGGTTTTTATAAGGTATTGCGACTTGATCCACCACATCTCTTGTATTTCCTGGCGAATCAGGCCAACCGGAAGGGTAAGCACCATTTTTATTTTGATAACAATCCGCATCGCCCAAATAATAAGCCCAGCGAGCCATCAAATGTGGACGTCCAGTTAATTTTGTATAGTGATCAACCGTAAGCGCCTATTTAAACCCACCTACCAATAACTCACCATTCTAGGCATAGTGATTCCGCAACCAAGGAGTCACTATGAACCAATCGAACAAAACTCAGTTCTGGGCAGAAATCATTGAGCAACAGAGCATGAGTGAATTATCCATTGTCGCGTTTTGCAAGGCAAACCAACTGACGGTAAATACCTTTTACTACTGGCGCAAAAAGCTTTATGGGGGGCGAACAGCAACAAGTGGTGTATCCTATCCTGATAGAAGATAGCCCAAAAAGCATAGGGGGAACGCCAGTCGGTTATGCTTTCACTACCAACAGGAATGACCGTTGAATTTCCCGCTAACATGCCAGCACACCAAATCCAAAACTTGTTACAGGCTCTGACGTGTTAACACCGAACTGGGTATTTACCTGGTCTCGGGCATAACTGATATGCGCAAGTCTATTGATGGCTTGTAATTGATTGTGGCTGATGTGTTGGAAATGGATCCGTTCAGTGAAGTCTGGTTTATCTTCTGTAACCGCGGCCGAGACAAAATTAAGATCTTGTTTTGGGATACTAATGGTTTTTGGCTTTATTATCACCGACTGGAGAAAGGTCGTTTTAAATGGCCTAAACCAAATGCATCTGGTCATGTCGCTATCTCCAGACAGCAACTTCAATGGTTACTCTCTGGGCTTAATCTGGAACACCCGAAAGCTCATCAGCCCTTATATGGCCTTGAAGTGTGAGCCAATACCATGATCGTGATAAAGGACTTGAACGATCCTTTTACCCTGTCAGACTAACGGCATAATCCTGACCAAGAGCAGCCTGACTGATGAATCACCTTCCTGACGATGTAGAACAACTGAAAGCGATGATGTTAGCGCTTCAGGAAAAAAACAAAGCGAAAGACAGGCAACTACAGGCCCAGCAAGAAGAAATGGCTGAGCTTAAAACACGGGTGGAACTCCTGCTTGAGCAACTCAACCTCAGTAAATCCAAACGGTTCTCTTCCCAGAGTGAAAAAGTGGTTAAAGGTAACTTCAATGAAGCCGAGCAGCAAAATGCACTGCACAAACCAGAGCCAGCTCATCATAAAAAAGGACGTAAACCGCTACCTGAAGAGCTGGAACGAGAAGTTCAGGTTCACACTCTGAATGCCCCACACTGCGAATGTTGTGGGCAGGAATTACATAAATGTGGGGTGTGACTTGCCGTGCTAACGACATCAATCCCTACTTCTACTTCGAGCACCTGTTCAGGGAGTTACCGAAGCGATGATTTAACTGATCTTATGCCATGGAATGTAGAAACCATCGAGGCTTAATAAAGTCTCACTGGTTAACTAGGCGCTTACTTTAAAAAGGCATGGAATACACTAAATCCTAAAAAGAAAAGTTCCGTTGAGTATCGCGCCTTTAGTGCCCACTCAGCCCGTGTCGGTGCTGCTCAAGACTTACTCGAACAAGATTTTAATTCTGCTCAGATTCGCCAAGCTGGGCGTTGAAAAAGTGACACTATGGTAATGCTATATGGCCAGCATATCTCTGTGAAAAAATCTGCAATGGCGTTGAGTCGAAAAGCTAGAAAGTACAACCTGACTAGTTCTTGATTTATTGAAAGTGCGTAATATCAGTCAAAAATTGTCATATCTTTTTCTTAAAGTCACTCTGGTTATGCCAAATATTTTTAGGTTATCTAAGGGGTTTATTAATAATAATAACTAAGAGGTCAATACTTTATATTTTTGCTCACGAAGCAGCCGTATAATTGTAATTACATTCACTGTAATTACGCTTAATTCCAATAATGTGCCGCCAATAGAGCCGATCAAGACGTTGTTGATAAGCCAACAGCAAGCTCCTGCCAAAAAGGCGAGTCGCATTTTGATACCTTGCAACATGAACACGGCAAAAGATCCAATCGCTGTACCGAATATAGGCCAAAGCTCCCAAATGGAATCGGCGATGGCAATGCCAAAGCCAGAGCTTGCTAATATAAATCCACCGGCAGCCCATGTTCGTAACACTTTATTGGGAGTAAGGTAAAGAGCCGTCCCCGTTCTGAGGACAGAAAGTAGTGAACTTAATGCGGAAATAACTGAGCCCATTAACAAATAATGGGTTAAATGATTGAGGTTTAAAATGAACATCACGATCTTTAAACGACGATCGTCTTTTTGATAAAAGGTAGACAAGCCTAAAGCAAAACTTACTAAGCCAAAGGTTTGAGCGATAGAAAGCGGCTCGGAAAAAATACCCACCTGACAATTCCTTAAAGATATAACACTAAGACCAATCGAAGTGATTGGTCTTTGATTACTACCCCAAGTGTTTTGATGTTACTTAGGTATATACAGATTACTCTGATGTATTAGTTTAGTATTGAACGAACAAAATCTGAAATTATATCAACTTGACTGTTTTCAAACAGGCATTTCTGGAAACGTTCACCACGACATGCTGTACGAATAAGTTCAATATCGATTGCTTTCAAACCTTCTAGGTAATCTTTCGCAACAGCTTGTTTTACATCATTTAGGATTGCGGCGTTTTGTTGCTGAGGAATCACACGCTCTATAGGGTAACCTTGACCACGCTCACAACCAGACTTCATCACTTTCTCGAAAATACCACGAACGTTAAGCTCAGCAGCCCAACCAAAATTTTTTGCAAACGCTAGTGATAAGGCATTACCGTTGTTGATTTGAGTAAATAGGAATGCATCTGAAGGTTCTAAAGCGTAACCACACACAACGTTGGAGTGCGCGTTGCAAGCCATTAGAGCACCTTGCCCTGTACCACATCCTGTAAATACAAAATCTACGGCTTTTGCCGCTAGAAGGATAGAGGCTTGAATACCTAAATGAATATAAGTTAGGTGGTTGTCTTCGGGGTCACACATACCCACGTTAAATACTTCATCACCACTTTGTGTTGCTACGTATTTAAGTTCTGTTAAAATAATTCCATTTTTAGCCGCTTGGCTATTTTCCATGGTTAAAGCAATTTTCATTTTTAATCTCAACTCATTGATTAGTAATTAAGTAACCTTTGGTATTAAAGCTGATGGGTTGTTGTCGTATCTATTTTAAACCCAAATCATTCGCCCATATCCAACAACCTATACCTCTTTATCTACCTTGAACCGTGAAAGTTCACGATAACTCATTTTCTTTCGATACTTTTCTATCTTCTACTTAGGCTAAAAGTCGCACGAAAATGACAAACTACTACTTTATAAAGCCTAAAAGAGCTTCTTCTCATAAAGAGGAGCCTTCAATTGGTTGTTAAATCAATTGACTACCTTTTGCTAGATAGTGCTATATACTCTTATTTGAATTGGCCCACAGTCTCTGCGTTGAAGTTTAAAAACACTACCAAGCACTCTTTTAAAGAGTGCAATGAGCAGTTGAATCTACGCCGAAGATATTAAATTATTTTTAATAAGTTGAATATCTGCGATTGCTTGAAAAAATATTTTAAATATTTCAAGCAAATCACTTTTTCCAGTATTCGAAATAAATATGGTTTGCTTGGTGGTCTACTTTCTCCACACTATCTGGTAGCAATTTTTCAGCAACCGTGAACGAGAACTCAAACGCAACACCAAGACCTTTACCAGTAATGAACTTATCGTCCACAACGATTTTTTGATCCACGTATTTACCGTCTGGGAATGCGCTGATCAGGTTGTCACCGGTCGAGTACTCGCGGCCTTGTAACAGACCATTCTTCGACAGTACTTTTGCAGGGGCTGAACACAGTGCACAAATCCATTTATCGAGTTCAATATGACGTTTGATGAACGCAAGTGCCATTTCATTTACGGTCATATTGTCCGTATTTTTTGGTCCGCCAACCATTGCGATTGCATCGTAGTTATTATCGAAGCAGTTTGCGAGTGTGTCATCAGCCGTGATGTGAGTATGGAAGTATGTCGCTAGCTCAGTGGTTTCCATACAAGATAAAACGTCAACGTGAATGTCTAAACGTCTTAGGATATCAATAACAATTACCGCTTCTGCATCTTCAAAGCCATCCGCAAGCAATAAAGCGACGCGTGGCACTATAGTTTGAGAATCTGCCATGTTGGTTAAGCTCCGATTTTCTTAATGGTTTCGATCGTGTTTTGCACATTTTCGGCAATCGCGTCCCAATCATTTGCTGTGATGCGATCAGCTGGGGCAATCCAAGTGCCACCACAGCATACTACTTCTGGGATACTCAGATAATTGCTTAAGTTGATGATGTTCACACCACCGGTTGGCATTAGCTCGAGACCTTTGTATGGGCCTGTTAGTGAGCGAAGCATTGCAACACCGCCAGACGCTTCTGCTGGGAAGAATTTTAGAGTTTTCAACCCCATTTCTAGCGCTTGCTCAACTTGAGATGGTGAGTTAACGCCAGCGATAATATGGATATTATTTTCTAAGCAGTAACGAACCGTGTTTGGGTTAAAGCCTGGAGAAACCACAAATTCCGCACCAGAATCCATCGCAAGTTTCGCTTGCTCTGCATTAAGAACCGTACCTGCACAGATGATCATCTCTGGGTATGCTTCACGCATTAGACGAATAGATTCTGCTGCTGCATCACTACGGAATGTAATTTCTGCTGCGGGTAGTCCATTTTCTACAAGAATTTTAGCCAGTGCTGGTGCGTCTTTGGCGTCTTCAATTTGGATAACAGGCATCACGCGAAGTTGACGCAGTTTCGTGTTCATTTCGTTAGTATTCATAATTATAAATTCATCATTGAGGTGATATAACGAGTATTTTCCGCTGGAATAATAGCGCCTTTATGCTGAATCACTTCTGCAGCAAGCTTATTACCCCAATGGCAGCATTCTTTTAATGTGCAACCTGTCGCCCATGCCGCAAGGAATCCAGCGTTGAATGAGTCCCCTGCCGCTGTCGTGTCAACGACATTAGTCACCACGCTGCCTGTTGCCACAGCTACATTGTGTTCAGAGTCGCTAAACATCGCTCCGTCTTTACCCAGCTTCACAATCACTTCGCTCACGCCAAAATTACGTAAACGGGTGATGAGTGCTTCAGGGCTGATGTTTTCACCAAGTAACAACGCTTCGTCGTCACAGGTGACCAATGCGATGTCCGCCAAACGATAGAGTTTTTCTAGCCATTGGATGGCATGTTCCTTCCCTGCCCATAAGCGAGGACGGTAGTTGGAATCCACCGCAATTTTCACCCCTTGCGCTTTAAGTACGTGCAGAGAATCGAGCAGTGTTTGTTTGTCTTCTTCCGGCAAAATCGCCAGTGAGATACCCGACAGGTAAACCAAGTCAAAAGAGGCAAGTGAGTTCATAACGCAAGAGTAGCGTTCGTTCTGGCATAAGTAGCGTGCTGCCGAATCATTACGCCAATATTGGAAAGAGCGTTCACCGTCAGCTGCAAGTTCAATCGCATACAGTGCAGGAAGCTTATCTTGGTTGGTCATGACTAATGAGCAGTCAATCCCCTCGTCTTCCCATGCTGTTTTCATATGCTTGCTGTAATTATCAACGCCAAGCACCGTGATGTAGGCCGGATGAACCTCCGGTGCCAGACGTGATAGATACAAAGCGGTATTGAGTGTGTCTCCGCCGAAACGTTGCTCTTGGGTAGAGAACGGTTGGCCAGACAGCTCAATCATACATTCACCAAGAATGGCAATTTTCTTATCTGAAAATGTCGTCATTTAGGTTGTGTCCCAAAATTGAAAAAACCGATTGTGACCCCCTTTTGCTAGTAATAGTCACAATCGGTAAAGCACAAAATACTCTGAGGGCGAGGGGTCGTGCTAAAACGGGTAGTTATAGTTTATCTGCGCTGCGGCAAACGTTGATCTTCGAGATGATGACGTCACGCATGGCGGCTTTAGAAGCGATGTTGTAATGGCGAGGGTCATTCGCGTCCGGGTTGTCAAGGAAGTACTGTTTTAGCGCGTTGGCGTACGCGATTTTTAGCTCTGTCGCAACGTTAACTTTACAGATACCCAGTTCGATACTGCGGGTGACGTCTTCATCCGACACGCCTGATGCACCATGCAATACCAGTGGTATGTCAGTTTTTGCTCGGATTTTTCCTAAACGATCAAAATCCAGACGTGGCTCTTCTTTGTACATCCCATGAGCAGTACCAATGGCCACCGCCAGAGAATCAATACCAGTGCGCTGAATGAATTCTGCAGCTGCATCAGGGTCTGTATACATTGCATCTTTGGCATCAACAACAAGATCGTCTTCGATACCACCAAGACGACCGAGCTCTGCTTCAACGGTACAATCCCATACGTGACAGAATTGAACGACTTTTTTAACCAACTCAATGTTTTCTTCAAACGGGAAGTGCGAGCCATCAATCATTGCAGATTTGATGCCGGCTTCAACTTTATTGCGGATATCTTTCATTGACTCGTGATGGTCAAGATGAAGCGCAATCGGCATGTGATAGCGACGTGCTGCTGCTTTACAAATATTCACCAGGTAATCGGTACCGGCGTAAGCGTAAGTACCAGGTGTACCCGCTAAAATAACAGGTGAACGCATTTCAGCTGCGGTCTCAAGTACGACTTGTACGGTTTCGAGATTGTGAATGTTGAAAGCAGGAACGGCGTAACCGCCTTCTTGCGCTTTACGTAGCATATCCTGAGTTGAAACTAAAAACATGATAAGACCCTCTAAATCTTTCGACAACTTTCGTTATACTAACCGAAAGTTGTCGAAAGATAGCTGATCAAGATCACAGTTTAGGGGGACTAGAAAAAATTTGACATTTTCGAGCTGTAGCACGTAATGCCTTTTCTCAAAAGGTTATTTTTGGGTCTGAATGCCCTTCCCAGCAGAATTTCTTTGCCTTTATCGAGGGCGCTTTGGGTCTCTAGGCGTCGGCTCATCGGTGTTTGATCTTGCGTGTATTCCTGCTCAAAAATCACCACGACCTCTTTCGTTTCTTGATGACCAATGACAAAAGCATCAATAGAAGGAATACGAAAGGAAAAATCTTCTTTTTCTACTGCGAGTGGCGCACTCTCTGCCTGCCATAATCCACATCGATCGCCACAATACAGCGCGATATTGAGAGCGCGCAACGACCACAAACTGCTCGCTGGCCCGCTGTAGTTATCCGTGAGCCGTGCATCGCTAGCAAACAGCCCTTGTGTGGGCACACCATGCTTAAGCGCCCCGTTGGCAATAAAGTATTCAAAGTTGGTTTGCAACGCGCGTTTCACCTCGCCGGGATGAAGTGGCGTATCCGCCGCGCCCTGTACGTCAAGGGTTGCAATAAGAGGCGCAGTGGCGGCCAGGCGATAACACGCACTTCGCCCAAAAAACGGTAAGCCTTGCGGTGTGAATAAGTAACGGAACTTGCTGGAGAACTCACACAGATTGCGTCGAATGTACTCTCGGTCGAACTCAGGATTAATCTGATCGATCCAATACAGCGAGTAATGAAACCCCCACGCGTTATAAAAATCGTAGTTGCCTTTGGCACCGTCTCGGAACCATCCTTCACCGACGTTGAACTCTTTCACCCGTTCATAACGCCACATATCAACGCACTCTCTACCGGTAAGCGATTGAATGACCAACTGAACGGTAACAGGGAATAAATGCCAGTTATTATCGACAACTTGAACATGATTGACTTGTTCAAACCAGGCGATGATTTGATCTTTTTCGCCCTGAGTAAGCGTATTCCATACGCTCTCTTTGCTTGCCCATAACGCGAGTGCCAGATCGGCACTTTCGCACGTACGTTGGTCATAATCCTGGAGTGCGCCCCAGTAACCTTTATGCGTTGGATCGGTACCGGCAATAAAGGCGTGTTTTAACCAATTAATCGCATCAAGCTTGCGCGCATAAAACGGATCGCTGCTTTCAAACGGATGCTGCGCTGCCCAGAAGGCAAGCGTTGGCAGGACGCGACTGCATCCTTCCATGGCATCCATACGCGCGCCCTGCTGGCTCGGCATGCCAGGGTAATAAGCGTGAGTAAAATTATCGACACTGTAGTAAGCAAAAGCCTCAGCAATATAGTCAGCAAAATGCTCACACTGAGATTTGAGGCTCAACGAGGAATCACTGAATATCTGTTGGATTACGGCATCATTTTTACTCAGTGCTTTTTTTCCGCGCAGCAGTTTGCTGATGTGTTGGCGAAACGTGCGCCAATAAAGTGCCAAATCTGGGTGCTCATAAGGTATGGTCGGTCTTTCTGTGGCTTTAATGACTTTTTTCATCGGATACCTACATAAAAAAGGCTCCTTCAGGAGCCTTTATTTACCTGTTACTGTTTGAATCAAAGGCTTCATTAATGAATGAAGACTTGACCACTACTTCGCTGACTCAGTCAGAATCTGGTAGCGGTCCTGGCCCCAGCCCATAGGTGCTGGTTTGGTTTTGATCCACTCATAAAACGCGGCTTTCATCTCAGTGACTTTTTCAGGGTACTGTTTTGCTAAGTTTTTCGACTCTGAAATATCTTTTGAGTAGTTATACAGCTCATACTCATGATTACCATCGTCGTAAAAATGCAAAGACCACTCTTGATCTTTAATTGCCCACTCACCGCGAGATTTACGTTCAACGTAAGGGCTTGGCTCTACGTTTGGTTGTTTATAAGTGATCCAGTCCCAGTACTGTGACCAGAACGCGTCGTTTTTCTCTGCATCATAGTGGAATGCACGCGGACCCGCCCAGTACAGATATTGGTGTGGCTTATTGCGCGCCCCTTTCATGGTTGGAAGAATATCAACACCATCGACTTTCAACTCACTCGGAATATCAATGCCAGCAGCACTCAATGCCGTTGGTAGAATATCCATGGCCGATACTAAGGTATCGTTAGTGCTGCGCTCAGGTAACACACCTTTCCAGTGCACAATGAATGGTACGTTAACACCACCACGATAGCGCTGGCCTTTGTATGCCTTGTTCATGCCGTTACGTGGCATCGGAGAATCACCTACGGCTCCATTATCCGACAAGAAGAAAATAAGTGTATTTTCGTACTCACCTGTTTCTTTTAGCTTATCGATAATTTGGCCAATGCCTTCATCAGACGCATTGATGTGCGCATAGTACTTATCGACTTCCACGTTACCAGTATCGAACTTACTCATGTATTTATTCGGAGCAGGCTGTTCCAATGGAATGTGCGGTACAGAGTAAGCCAGATTGATAAAGAAAGGTTTATCTTGTTTCTCAGCTTGGTCAATGAAGTTCAGCGCTTCATTGGTCAGATTATGCGTGAGGAAACCCCAAGCGGTGATGTTCTCATAGTTACGGAAAACGGCTGGGGAATTGTAAACGGCAGCACCAGAGGCAAAGTATGAGTATGAGTAACCAAAGCCGCGATCATTCGGGAAAAACCCTTTGTCAGGTTTTGAGATTTCATTATCGTGGTAGTCACGCGTTCTTTGGTTCTCAGGCACCTTGGTTTTGATAATCTTGGCGTTGTGATATTTACCAATATTTGCGGTCGCATAACCATTTTCCTGGAACAGCTCAGGAAGCATCTTGATATCAAGTGGCACACCATGATGTGCATCATCATTACTGTAGATACCGAAGCTGTGAGGGAAGCGTCCAGTTAAAATCCCTGCGCGTGATGGGCCGCATACTGGTGTCGCAACGTAAGCATTGGTCATGCTCACCCCTTCTTTTGCTAGCTGAGTTACGTTAGGCATGGCGCGTTTTGCCGCATCATAAGCTTTATCAAAATCGACCTTATAACGGTCAGAGACAAAACGCTTCTTCAGCACCTCTTTTTCGATTTCGCCCATCGCAAAATCCAGTTGCTGTTTCCCCAAATCGTCCATGACAATGACGAGTACGTTAGGTTGCTTGTCTGCGGCAAGGGAGTGCATTGGCGCTGCGATACACGCGGCCCCAACCATCCCTGCAAGCACGCTCTTTTTAAATGACATGATTAACCTCTTAACGGTTGTAAAATTGCGCCATCATCGGCATAACATCAGCGGCTAAGCCACCACGACGGATAGCTTCAGACATGTGATGCATTGCAGGCGCTGTATGTGTGAAAATCGCTTTGTAAGATGGGCATAAATAGTTCTGACGATGATGCTCACCTTCAATGACATTGATGCGATGTTTTGGGCAACCGCCGTAGCACAACTCTTGAACGTTACAGTTAAGGCATTGACTCGTTAGTGTTCTGGATTTATCAAGACCAAAGTTACGTTGTTGCTTACTTAAAGCCAGTTGCTTGATGTTCGTCTGCATCATGTTTCCGAGCCGATTATCGTCGTAAACATAGTGGTCACAGGAGTACATATCGCCATTGGCTTCGATGATCATCGCTTGACCACAGTTTTTTGCTTGGACACAGACCGAAGCAGAATGCCCCATCCAGCAGGCTAAAATGCTGTCGAACATACGTACATACACCTTACCCACATCATTGAGTACCCACTCGTTAAAGACGTCGATCATGAACTTGCCGTAGCCTTCGGCAGGCACTGAGAAAGGCGCCAATTCAGCATTTTCAACTGGTGAGTAGGATTGCACGCCTTTATTGCATTCTGGGCGAATTTCGACGATAGGAATAAACTGCAGGAACTGTGAGCCGAGGTCTTTCAGTGCATGGTACACCTCTTTCCCTTTGTCCCAGTTTTCATCGTTGATGACGGTTAAGGTGTTAAATTCGACGTTGTACTCTTTAAGCAAATCGATCGCTAGCTTAACACGTTGGAAAGTCGGTTTACCATTAACCGATACACGGTATTTATCGTGAATATCGGCTGTGCCATCGACCGAAACGCCAATCAAAAAACGGTTTTCAGCAAAGAATTCTGCCCACTGGCGATTAATCGCAATCGCGTTGGTTTGAAAGCTATTATGAATGGTTTTGCCGTTGGCAAACTGCTTTTGAAACTGAACCACTTTTTTAAAAAAGTCCAATCCCGCCAAGGTCGGTTCTCCGCCTTGCCAAGCAAAATCAATCACATCTGCATCCTGAGATTCAATGTAATCGCGCACGTAACGTTTGAGGACACTGCCACTCATCAGATCTTGATTACCTGAGTTAGGAGTGTGGATGGTGTCTTCTTTTTCTAAGTAAAAACAATAGTCACATTTAAGGTTACAACGGTAACTAACGGGCTTAGCCATCATGTGAAAGTGTGTGGGTTTGCCTTTAGACATTGTGGCCTCCACGGAAGCGGTTCTTTAACAGGGGAATATACGTGAAACAGAAGCAACGACCAATGTTCTAGATCACAAAGCGAAACAAAACAAAAGTTTTTTGTTTTTATACGAAAGTATTTATAGCAATATAAAAAGCAAATGTAAGTAAAGTTGGTTTTTAATTCATGTCAGGCTCCTTGCTAAAGTCAGCACTTATTATTGCTAGTGTAACATCCGCTTCTTTCGCATACGCGAGTACTTCACCACTGCAATCCACCATTATCAGCTTTGAAGAACAAACGCGGCCAACGTTTGTTAGTCATGGTGAAATAAGTAAAAAACGTGCGATTTTAGGCGAGCAATCTTTACTTTGGAAATGGCGAGCTGGTGATATCCTTACGATAAAAAAACGCATCCAGCGCTACGATAACAAGCAAGCGAAAAAAGCGTTTGGTAAGAAAGCAACTCAAGTCATTTCGTTTTGGGTTTACAACGAAGTACCGTTAGATCAGTCGATGACCTTGTTACTTTCAAAGCAAGGCAATAATCCAAGTGAAAAAGCGATTAACCTCAATTTTAAAGGATGGCGTGCCTTTGGGTTATCTTTGGACAGTGACTTTGAGCATCCCGTCACTAAAGAGCTCGATACCGTTCAGTTTGTGGCACCAACTCATGAATCTGGTGAGCTATTTATCGATCGAGTGATGTTTTCTATTGATGATGGGCGTTATCAGTGGTCGGATTATCATGTCAAAAACAGAATGGCAGGCCATTTCCCAGAAATCGACTTTGGATTACCCACTTCTTTACCTGAAGGGACTGAGCAACAAAAGCAAGCGCTGAATGTTGTCAAACAAAAAACCATCACATTACTGGCAGACAGCAACATCAGACTTCCTGCTCTACGAGCTAAATTTGATGACTTTCAAATACGAGAAGTGGAAGGAGTAATTCGTGGTCGGCACATTCTCACCGATAAGCAGCAAGTCATTTATAACTCACGCTATCTGTTGCCTGGAGATTTAGAAGACTTTAAAGAATACGCCATTTTAGGAAAGAAAGACCAATTTGGAATCATCAAGCACCTCGGTTACTCCGATCTCATGCTCGATATTGCCAGTCGTTATGTGAAAACCAAAGATGCCGCAGAACGCGCCGCCTTGTCTGAAATGTATCTACTCATGACCAAGCATTTGCTCGATCAAGGCTTTGCTAAAGGCAGCAGCCTCGTCAGCACCCATCACTGGGGCTACTCATCACGAGGTTGGTATTCTTCCGCGTTGCTGATGCAAGATGTACTTGAACAGAACGATTTGCTGCCAGAAGTGTATGACGCTTTGCTTTGGCATGCGCGTGAGTTTAAAGCCAGCTTCGATATGGAGATAAAACCACAGAGCTCCAATTTAGACTACTTCAATACGCTATCTCGTCAGCATTTGGCGCTCATTTTGCTCAATCCTGATGAAAAAGAGCGCGTTGCTTTGGTAAGTAAGTTTGGCCGTTTTATCACCCACGCGCTAGCTCAAACGCCACCATCGTCTTTTGATGGACTTCGTGATGATGGCACTGCCTATCGCCATATGGGGCATTACCCGAATTACGCGTTTCACGGGTTTGATCATATCGCACAGGTGATTTATGCCCTTCATGGTACCGAGTTTGCTGTTCAAAAACCGGGATTGGATAAGCTTAAAAAAGCCATGATCGCTGGCTGGATTTATTCTAACCCTGTTGTGCCCATGGGCATTTCCGGGCGGCATCCTTTCGATGATTTAAGCGTTAAACGTTACACGCAAGGCATGAAGTTATTAGCCAAAAGCTACCCACAACTTGATGAAGAGTTGGCTTCGATTTATCTGCAAATCAGGGGATTATCTTCAAAAGACAGTGCCAAACATTTTGGAAAAACCATCCTTCCAGCCACCCTGCCGGAAGGAAGCTGGTCATTTAATGGCGGTGCGTTTGCCGTACATCGACACGGCACGCAAATGGCCTTTATGAAAGGATATAACGATGTGGTGTGGAGCTCTGAAATTTATACCCGCGATAATCGTTACGGCCGCTATCAAAGCAATGGCAGCGTGCATGTGATGCCGTATGGCGAGCTGAAGCAACACGGCTATCAAGAAAATGGATGGGATTGGGCGCGCAACCCTGGCGCAACCGGAATTAAAGTCGATTTAGATAAACTCGAAAGTTTTACCCGTGATTCCCTGATGATGTATTCGAAAGAAGGAAAAAGCGCCGCTACCTCTTTAGACCAGAAGCATACCCTCTTTAGTCACAAACACGTTGAGCGCAAATACCCGAATTTTGACCCAACATTCCGCGCAAATAAGCATGTATTAGCAACAGAAAACATGCTTTACATGACGGGCAATCACATTAGTAATTCTCTTAGTGAAAGTGACGAAGCTACGGAAACCACCTTATTCCAACTCGCCACAAACGGCAGCGCGACAAGCATCAACATTAATGGCTCTCTTCATTCTGATGCGAACTTAAACATCACATTGAACAATCACGATTGGTTAATTGATAGCAATAACGTGGGTTATTTGCTGATTGATGTGGACCCAGTTCGGGTTACCCGAAGCGTACAACACTCACGGCATAACAAAACGAAAAAAGCGACCCAAGGCGAGTTCGTGACCGCTTGGATCGATCACGGGGTAAACCCAACGAACGCCCATTATGAATATTTGGTGGTGATGAATGCCACAGCCAAAGAAATGCAGCAGCTCGCGCAGCGTTATCAAAACGCCGCTCATGATGCATCCGAAAAACCAGGCGAAATTCTAGAGACCAGTGATAACCACCACCTTGTCAGAGTAAATGACTTATATGGATACAGTGCCTTTAGTGCTGCTCACTTTACTCACGGTGTGTTGAAAGACGTCAGTCAAGCCGCTCAAGTGTTGGCACAGACGTTAGCAAGTGGAAACGTCAAACTCAGTGTCTCCGCGATGGATCTCAACCTCGTCAAAGAGTGGGCGTATGGACCCACCGAGGCACCAAACAAGCCGGTCATCATTGAGCTGACTTTGCGGGGTAAGTGGCAAATAGATCAGGCCATTCGCCATCAATACCGCGATAACACAACCATAGTGACCATTTCGAGTCTATTTGGCGCCGCCACTGAATTTGAAATAAAACCCTAACAAATGATTTGAATAACTTGAGACATGATTCTCACTTGGATACTTCAATGAAAAAAAACGCTCTCCTTCCTATAAATAAAGTCGCACTGTTAATTGGCAGTGCTTTAATGGCGCAAAGCGCTTTCGCTTCCCTTACGCCAACGATCCTCAGTTTTGAGGAAAGCAGCATCCCGACGTGGATTAACAGCGATGTAACGGCGGTAAGCCTAAGCACTAAGCGCGCGATATTGGGTGATCAATCGCTCTTGTGGCAGTGGAACGCCGGTGAAAAATTAGTGATAAATAAAACATTCACCCGCTATACCGATACCGAAGCTCGTGCACTCTACGGCAGTTCAGCCACACAAATCATTTCCTTTTGGCTGTATAACGAAATGCCAAGCGCATCCCCCGCCACGCTGACGTTAGCCAATCCTGATGGCGCTTACCCACGTACCACCACCATTAATTTAAACTTCACCGGGTGGCGAAACGTGACATTATCACTTAATAATGACTTTACGTCATCAGTCCCAAATAAGTTTGGCCAAATCATACTCAGCGCACCAAACACTGGTTCTGGTTATTTATATATTGACCGCATTATGGTGTCCATTGATGATAGCCGTTACCAATGGAGTGATGATCAGGTGACCACACGCTATCCAGTCGAAGAGATTAATTTCGACTTGCCAGTGAACTTACCCGCACCGACGAGTGCAGAGCTCGCGGCCATCGAACAAATCAAAACCAGATTGATGCAAAAGCTCGGTACGGGCAGTTCTAACCTTTCTAGTTTAGAAAGCAAATTCAATAGCTTTAATATTATCAAACGAGCTGATGGCACCATAACTGGCCGCCACCTTATTACTGATCCGCAGCAAACGCCGTACCAGCCGAACCACCTCTCTGCGCAAGATAAAGCGGACTACAATGAGTACGCTCTTCTGGGTGAAGGCGATAAATACAACTCAAAAATCACGGGATATGCTCAGTTGATGCTTAACCTGGGCAAGGCGTATCACAATCCTCTTGCGAACAAAGATCGCATTGCTGAAATGTATACCCTCATGACAGAACACATGTTCGACCAAGGCTTTGTCAATGGCAGTGCGCTAGGAACAACCCACCACTGGGGTTACAGCGGCCGTTGGTGGTACCTTTCGGCACTATTGATGGAAGAGCCACTTCGTGAAGCGGGTCTGCTCGATGAAACCTATAAAGCGTTACTGTGGTTTTCTCGTGAATTCCGTGACCGTGGCTTTGAAATGAACGTTACCCCAAGCAGCACGGATATGGACTTTTTCAATACCCTGTCGCAGCAAAATCTGGCAATGATATTACTCAATCCAGATGAGAGAGAAAAAGTCGCATTGCTGCATAAGTACGCCGATTTCCTCTCTGCAACCATTGATCGTAACCCTCCGGGCTACAACGATGGTTTTCGACCGGACGGCACAGCATGGCGACATAAAGGTCACTATCCAGGCTATGCATTCCCTGCCTTAACCAGCATCGGTGATCTTGCTTATCTGATGAAAGGTGATGAGTTTGGCTTCAAAACTGGCGCTCTGGACATGTTAAAAAAGGCCATGATATCAGCATGGATCTACACCAACCCAGCGGTTCCTTTGGGTATAGCAGGTCGTCACCCTTTTACTGATTTATCAGTCAACAGCAGTTTTGCTGAAAGCATGAAAAATATAGCCCTTAGCTACCCTACGGTAGACAAAGAGCTAGCGAGTATTTATCTCACGATAACTAAGCAAAGTGCAGCTCAAAGTGTGGCTATTTTTGGAGAATCCATTACCCCATCGACCTTGCCTGAGGGTAGTTGGAGCTTTAACGGTGGTGCCTTTGCTGTTCACCGGGTAGGCGATCGTATGGCGATTTTCAAAGGGTATAACCAAGACGTTTGGTCTTCAGAAATCTATACCAACGACAACCGTTATGGTCGTTACCAATCGCACGGCTCGGTGCATGTACTCCCGCACGGAGACCCTGTCAATCATGGCTATAAGCAAGAGGGATGGGACTGGAACCGTAATCCGGGCACTACCACTATCCACTTACCCATCGACGAGCTTGAAAGCCCTCGCTCTTCTACGCTGATGGTACGCTCTGATGTAGGCTTAGCGGGGGCGACTTCGTTAGAAAACCAATACACACTATTTAGTTTTAAACATAAAGCGCCCCAAAATTTAGACCGTTTCGAGCCAAGCTTTGAGATGAACAAACATGCGCTAGGCTCAGAAAAGTTTATCTATTTAACGGGTAATAACATCCGTAATCTGGATGGCAGCCATCGCACTGAGACGACCCTCTTTCAGTTGGCAATACGTTCAGGAAAAGGGGTGAATATTAATGGCATTTCCTATACTGGCGGCACACTAAACACAACCTTGCAGTCAGGTGATTGGATCATTGACGACAACAATGTCGGTTATTACCTCGTTAACACCGACCCGGTAAAGGTATACCGTGGCGCGCAAACGTCAAAGCATAACAAAACTAAAGCCGTTACCTCTGGCAACTTCTCTAGTGCTTGGATTGACCATGGCGTTGCTCCGAATAATAAGCAATACGAATACATCATGGTGATGGAAACTACACCACAAGAGATGGCACAACTGGCGAGCGCATTTAAAGCGCAACCACGTTTTGTGACCTTGCAAAGTGATGAACTGCGTCAAGTGGTGAAGGATACGTCATCCAATCTCTTCGGTTACACCAATTTTGCTGAGTCTACCTTTACTCAAGGCTACGTCACTCATGTAGACAAGCCGTCTCAAACTCTGCTTCGTGTTGATGCCCTACAACAAAAAATGGTGTTATCAGGATCGTCTCTGGAGCTTAACTATCAAAAAGACTTGGAGAATCAAGTGCTTTCTGACTTAACCACCGGTCCTGAACCAGTCAGTATTACTTATACCATCAAAGGGAAATGGCAGCTCTCGGCTGGTGAAGCGCAAGTCGTGGCATCAGACAATGAAACCATGGTGACATTAACCAGCGGCTTTGCCATGCCACAAGAAGTGACGCTCACAACAACGAGCTTGCCACTGCTCCCTCTGGAACCATCGATTCCAGCGCAACCGGTAGAGCCAGAAGTACCCGAAGAACCAACATCTCCATCATCTTCAGGTGGCAGTGGTGGCTCGACATCGCCATTACTGATGTTTGGACTGGGTCTATTAGGGCTATTGCGTTATCGTCTTCAGTAAAAAAAGCGCCAATCAATGGCGCTTTTTTATTGTATAGAGAAAACCCCCAGCTAGGCTGGGGGTTCTGTAAAGCTTACAGCTATAAGTCAGTTATATAACCCATTTCAATTTGATAAAAACGTCTTGTGGTCTGGCAACTGCAAGAGTTAATTAAGAATTGAAAGGGGGTCCCAATGGGGGACGAAAAGAGCTTAGCGCATACGCGATGGAACTGTAAATATCATGTGGTTTTTACACCTAAGTATCGAAGGCAGGTGTTCTATGGTGAGAAACGAAGGGCAGTAGGCGAGATACTTAGAAAGCTATGTGAATGGAAAAACGTGAATATTATTGAAGCGGAATGCTGCGCAGATTATATTCATATGCTTTTAGAGATACCACCTAAGATGAGTGTTTCATCCTTTATGGGGTATTTGAAGGGAAAAAGTAGCCTGATGCTCTATAAGCGATTTGATGATTTGAAGTTTAAGTACAGGAATCGGGAATTTTGGTGTCGAGGGTATTATGTCGATACGGTAGGAAAAAATACCGGCAAAATACAAAGTTACATAAAGCACCAACTAGAGCAGGTTAAAATGGGAGAGCAATTGTCGATCCCGTATTCAGGTAGCCCGTTTACGGGCCGCAGGAAATAGTCATATGCAAATGTCAGATCACTATGCGCCTGCTAGGGCGCAGCCAGTAGGAGAGCCTTATAGGCGCATATGAAAAACCACCGGCTATGCCGGTGGATACTTTTTTTATTTAACAAGTTTGCATGTACCAAATGGCTTTGGATTATGGAATGCAGGTTTTGGAAGCTTAGGATCATTCCATGCAATCCAACCCATATCGATACCGCTTTCTGTTTTAGTAAACTCCGCACGCATTAAAGCACAAATAAGCTCTGTTTTGTCTTTATTCTGCCACAGTTGCATATTTGTTAATGTGTCCATAGGAATAGAACCTTCAACCAAATAACCATATTCTGTTATTTTTGAGCGAGTTTTAAGACCTTCCCATTTATATTCCAGCAAAGAGGTTCTTTTATTAATCTTGGTGTCGAAAGTGCCCACAGCACTATATATTTGATCTTCAGCGTCTATTTCCATTGTGTAATATTTTTCTAGATCATGATTTTTCGCTAAAAATATTTCAACACGGTCAGAATCCAAGGCACCACGTTCACCCTCGCCAATGGTGACATGCTTATCATCCACGCGGAAACGGAAATAAACCGCTTCATCATCCCACACAGCCTTGAACTCAGTTGCCGGTGCCAGTTTAGTATCCCAAGGGAATGTAAACTGAGTCAGTGTATCGGCTTCACCCCACGCGATGTCGCTGTCATTTGCATCAATAACAGGCGCTTTCTCAACATGTTTAATTAAGTAAGTATCACCCGCAAACACAACAGATGAAGCAAGTAAAGACGCAATGGTAACCGTAAGTAATTTTTTCATAAACATCCCCAAAATAATAAACACAGTAAATAAATATATATTTCACACGATAATAAAAAATTATCAACCAAATATTATTAAAAATTTGAATCAGTTTAAAAATACATTTAAATATTTATTGATAAATAAATTAATAAAGGTAGAGAAAATGTGATTTAATTATTCAATTCAACTTACCCATAAAAAACGGCGCATTAGCGCCGCTCTCTCTTTCCCCATTTGTGCTGCACGCTACGCCAGCTTCGATACTTCAATCGCCGCCAGAATAAACGCCCCTGCCCCATAATCAATGTTGTGCTCAAACTGCACATCACGCGGGTTGAACGCCGGCAACTGTACCCAGCCAATCATGCCGTTGTCGTGAATGGCCGTTTCTAACGCCGCCCACGCTTTATGCACGACAGGCAGGTAGGTCGCTTCGTCGAGCAAGCCCTGGTTGAGGCCCCACGCCAGACCGAAGGTGAACAGCGCGGTAGCGCTTGATTCCGGTGCCGGGAACGAGTCCGGATTCAGCAGGCTCGCCCGCCAGAAACCGTCGTCGTGCTGGTACTTCACCACTTCTTTGGCCAGGTTAACGAACAAGGTACGGTAGCATTCGCGCTCGTCAAAGTGCTCTGGCAAACGCTCGAGAATGCGTGGCACGGCGGCCAGCATCCATCCCAGTCCGCGCGACCAAAACACTTTTTCACCGTTGGCTTCACGAAACTCGCTGCCACCATCCCCAAATTCGTTGCGGTACTTCTGGCCCACTTCGGTTGGCATGTAGCGATAATCACGGTAGTACAGACCCGTGTCAGGATCGTACAGGTGATTCACCGAGTCCCAGAACGCGGTGTGCATGTAGTTAACGTACTTGTCGTCACCGGTTTCGCGTGACAGCGCCGCAAACGCCGGAGGGGCCATAAACAGCGAATCCACCCACCACCAATCACGGTGACCCGGTTTTGGATCGTTGACCATGAGGTCAAACGCTTTGATGGTCGGCTCCAGTGCTTCTGGCACGTTGACCGTTGGGTACACGTCTAGGTACGCCTGTGCGCACACGTGGTCGTCGGCAAAGCGCGGGAAGGCGCCAGTACGAAAACCGGTGTGTAAGGTGTAGTTCATCACCCCGTCGAGGTACTCTTGATCGTCGGTCGCTTTCCACGCCGCGGCCACGGTAGACCAGAACACGCCCCGCTCCCAATCGGTGTCTTTGATGAAGCGCGTAGCGCCGCTGCGGCGGATCACGCTGCGCGTTTGGTTTGCCGCTTGGTAGCGGTAAACGCGTTTCATCTGATCCAATACGTGCGCTTTATTCAGTGTCATGTCGGCTCCTTATTAGCGAGCTAACCAGCCGCCATCCACCGCTAGGGTGTAGCCGGTAACGTAGTTTGAGGCTTCTGAGGCAAGGAAGGTGACCGGACCTTGCATGTCCGTTGGCAGACCCCAACGACCCGCTGGAATGCGCTCAAGGATCGCTTGGTTACGCTCAGCGTCAGCACGCAGGGCTTGAGTGTTGTTGGTCGCCATGTAACCTGGGGCAATCGCGTTCACTTGAATGTTGTGACCCGACAGTTCGGTCGCGAGTGCGCGGGTGATGCCCATCACTGCTGATTTAGACGCGGTGTAAGAGATCACGCGAATGCCGCCTTGGAACGACAACATGGAGGCGATGTTGATGATTTTGCCACCTGACTGTTGCGCGATGAAGTGTTTTGCCACGGCTTGAGAAAGGAATACCACGGCTTTTTGGTTGATGGCGATCACGTCGTCCCAGTTCTCTTCTGAGAAGTCGAGCAGATCTTCACGACGGATGATGCCGGCGTTGTTAACGAGGATGTCCACACGACCCATGATTTCTACCGCCTGGTCGACAAGCTCTGTCAGTGCCGCCTTGCTTGAGTTGGCAATCAGGTTCGCGTTGATGTATTCGAAACGACGGCCTTCGGCTTCGATCATGGCTTTGGTTTCTGGTGCTTCTACGTAGCCAATGCCCAGTACGTCCGCGCCGGCTTTAGCCAGACCCACGGCCATGCCTTGGCCCAGACCAGTATCACAACCGGTGACAATCGCGACTTTACCTGTTAAATCGAACATGTTCATGATGCATTTCCTTTATAAAGCTGCCCTCACGCCCGGTAGTCTTTGAGGGTGAGCGTGAGAGCGTGTATTACTATCAAATATGAAAATCAGTCGCCTGATTTAGCGTAGGTCGGACATGGCCACGTGGTCCATGTCGTCAAAGGTCTGGTTTTCCCCACACATGGACCAGATGAATGAGTATGCAGCGGTGCCCACACCGGAGTGGATAGACCAACTTGGTGAGATCACGGCTTGTTTTTCGCGCATCACGATGTGACGCGTTTCGGTCGGCTCGCCCATGTAATGGAACACGACGTTGTCATCCGTCATATCAAAGTAGAGGTACACTTCCATGCGGCGCTCGTGCGTGTGGCATGGCATGGTGTTCCAAAGTGAGCCCGGGTGCAACTGGGTTAAGCCCATGGTCAACTGACACGTTGGCAGCACCGATGGCACAATGTATTTATTGATGGTGCGCACGTTGCAGTTTTCGGCTTTGCCTAGCGTGACTTTTTCTGCGTCATCAAGGGTGATTTTGCGCGTTGGGTAAGCGTGGTGTGCCGGGGTGGAGTTCATGTAGAACTGCGCCGGAGCACTGGCGTCGACGCTTTCAAAGGTAACCTCTTTGGCACCCATGCCGATGTACAGGGCTTCGCGCGCGGCAATCTCGTAAACCTCGCCATCAACGGTGACTTTACCCGCTTCTCCTAGGTTGATCAGACCCAATTCGCGGCGCTGCAGGAAGTACTCCACGCCAAGCGCTTTACCCGCGGCTAACGCTAGTGGCTTTTGCGTTGGGACGATGCCTCCAAAGAGGATGCGATCGATGTGCGAATAAGTCAGTGTGATCTCGCCGTCGACAAACACGGTGTCGACGAGAAATTGTTCACGCAGCCCGTCCGTGTCGAGCGTTTTCGCGTGTGCACTGTGAATGGGTTGACGAATATCCATTAGGACCCCTCGTTATTCTTGAGAATGAAATGCCCACTGCCCCTTGATAAGGGTGCGGTGAACGTGCAGTTGATTGTCCATCACGACCAAGCTAGCATCAAAACCGGCGGCAATTGAGCCTAAACGCCGCTCGAGTCCAAGGTAGCGCGCAGGCACAGCGGTGCTCATCTGCACGGCTTCCCACACGGGGATCTTGGCGTCGAACACCATGGTGCGCAGCGCTTTGTCCAGGCTGCAAGTACTGCCTGCTAAAGAACCGTCGGCGGTCATGGCGTTGCCATCGGTGACGGTGACGGTTTGCGCGCCGAGGACGTAATCGCCATCGGGCATGCCTCCGGCACGCATACAATCGGTAATAAGGGCCATCTTCTCATGCCCTTTCATGCGGTACGCCAGATTCATCATCACCGGATTGACGTGCACGCCATCGGGGATGATTTCGGCCAACATGTCGTGGTACAGCACCGCGCCAGCACAGCCCGGCTCACGGTGGTGCAGCCCCAACATGCCATTAAACAGGTGCACGCCACAGTCGGCACCATGCTGATGCGCTTCGGTCACCTGCTCGAAGGTGGCGCTGGTGTGCGCGACGCTGACTTTGATCCCGCGCGCGACCAGCCAGTCAATCACCGCCATCGAGCCGTCGTATTCCGGCGCGAGGGCCACACGCA
>NZ_NBUS01000039.1:37662-39052 GCF_002749895.1 Vibrio fujianensis
TAAGGTGTCCCCGGCGCAGGCGCTGAGCTGCTCGAGTTCATCCAGTGTCGCGGCTTTTAAAAAGCGCGTCGGGTGCGAGCCACGAAACGGTTCGGTAAAGTAAGGCCCTTCTAAGAACGAGCCCACCAGTTCGGCACCCGAGCTCTGACCCTGCTCAATAAAGCGTTTCACGCCACTGAGCGCGGCGTGGATTTCGTCCATCGGCGCGGTGACGGTAGTGCCACACCAGGCAACGACGCCCGTTTCTGGCAGCGCGTCACTGATGGTTTGCAGCGCCTCAGGGGTGGCGTCCATAACGTCACGCCCACCGCGACCGTGAATGTGAATATCAACAAAGCCAGCCATCAGAGACTGGCCTTCAAGACGAATGCACTCGCAATCACTTGGGATCTGCTGGGTTACCGCTTCGATGGTATCGCCATTGACGATCACGGCGGTGTCGTGCTCCACCCCATTTGGGGTGAAGACCTTATCCGCTAATAGGGCAAAACGCATGCTTATAAACCGTCGTCGTCATCTGCCGCGGCCGCGCTGATTTTCGCGAGTGCCTGACGCATGGATTGCATGGTTGAGCCACCAATTTCCAGCAGCGTTTCCACCAAGTCGTCGAGGTTGCTGCCATCGCGCTCAAACGCTGAGTTGGCGATCATCGCCAGGTTCACGCCGGCGACAATTTCGACATTCGGGGTATCCATCATGATGTTCATCGCGCGGTTGCACGGCGAGCCCCCCACCATGTCACACAAAAACAGCACGCCGTCACCGGTGTTGACCGCTTGCACCGCTTTGCGTAGCTCAGCTTCTAAATCGTCGGTCGACATGGACTCTAAAAAATCCACAAATTGAAACTGATCTTGTTCGCCAGCGATGGCTTGAAAGGCCGACTGCATGCCGGTCGCAAAGTTGATGTGGCCTGAAACAACAATACCAATCATGAGAAAATTCCTTAAAAATAAGGAGAAGCGCTTGCCTTCCCCTTTGGTCAAACTTAGAGAATACCGAGATAGTGGCCCACGACGCCAAACGCGAGAGTACCAAAAATCAGTACTGGTGGTTTGGCAAAGAAGCCTTTGCCGCGCACCATTTTGAACATGAAGAACACCAGTGCCAGTGGCAGCAGGTTCGGCATGATCTTGTCAAACAGGTCGTGTTGCAGCGACACCGCTTTGCCGCCCATCTCGAGCTCAAGCGTGGTGTTGACTTTGATGAAGGTGGCGGTCAACGCCCCAATCACGAACAGACCCATGATGTTGGCCGCGCGCGCTAACTTCTCGGTCACGCCACTCATGGCGCTCATCGCTTTCGCACCCGCGTTGTAGCCAAGGAACATCAGACCAAAGTACGCTAAGAAGTGCGGAATTTGGTACAGTACGAAGAACACGAACGGACC
>NZ_NBUS01000039.1:39062-42657 GCF_002749895.1 Vibrio fujianensis
CAATCGAGCCATCCGCGGCAATCGCCGCGCCCAGTGCCAGAGTCAATGGCATCAGCGTCATGTGGTCAAGCGCATCACCAATGCCACCCAGTGGACCAAGACCCGCCACTTTTATGGCGTTGATGGTGCTTGGTTTTTCTTTGTTCTCTTCCATCGCTACCGACAGGCCAAGCAGGAAGGTGAACAGTTTTGGTGAGCTGTTGAAGAACTGCAGGTGGTTTTTCAACGAGGTCGCAAAGTCACGCTTGTTGTTGCCGTGAATTTTTTTCAGCGCTGGGATCATCGAGTACGCGTAACCACCGGCCTGCATACGTTCGAAGTTGAAGTTGCCTTCCATGAACAGGCCACGCAGGGCACACATCACAAGCTCACGCTTGGTGATCACTTTACGCACTTCAGTGTCCTGGTACGCATCAATCTCATCAGTGAAACGTTCTGCTTGTTCAACTTCTTTTGGAAGTGTGTCTGTATTAGATACCGTCGTCATCGTAATTCTCACTTTGCACAGAGTTATTGCTTGCGACTGCCTGGGCTTGGTTGCCAGTCATGAAGTAGTAAAGGACCGCGGCTGAGCCACCGAGTACCGCCACCGCCATGATTGGCAGTTTCAGGTACGTGGTCATCACGAAACCAATGAAGAAGATCCCCGCCATCTCTTTGTTCCACATCACTTTTAATAGCATGGCGAAACCGATAGCTGGCACCATTTTCGCGCCGATACCCAGACCTTCAAGCAGCATGGTTGGCGCGTTTTCGTCAATCCATTGTGCCGCGTGCTCACCAAAATACACGGTGATAAACGCGACCACGGAGTACATGGTGGCACGAGCGGTCAGAATGCTGATCAATAAGAAGTCGATACCGCGAGAATCACCGCGCTCGGCGCAGTCGTCCGCTTTACCCATCGCAAACGAGGACATGGCGAAGAAGCCGATGATCAACATCTGCATCAGTACCGCAATCGGCATACCGACGCCCATTGCGATTTCTGGGGTTTGGTTGGTCATGATGGCAAACGCCACCGCGGCAATCGTACCCATGGTTACATCTGGTGGCTGAGCGCCAGCGTTTGGCACCAGGCCAAGCCACGCCAACTCCAGAACCGCACCGGTCATCAGACCCAATTCCAGATCACCCATGATCAGACCAATAATCGGACCGGTGATCAGAGGACGGTGAATGTTCAGTGCAACATCGTATTTATCGATACCACACAGGAACGCCCACGCCGCAACAAGCATTGCTTCAAATAGCATTGTCTCTTCCTTTATCAGAGCCGGAGGAGGACGACCTACCCCAGCGGTTGAAAATTACGCGCTCGCTGTCGCCAGAGCTAACACCTCAACCGGTTCTTGGTCTGGGGTGTTTTGGATAGTGGAAACCACATTGCACGCCGCAATGCGCTCAAAGGCCGCGATGTCTTTGTCATCGACTGACACGGTTTTTGAGATTTGTTGTTTACCTTCGTGGAAGTGCATGTTGCCCACGTTCACCGCCTTGATAGGCACGCCGCCTTCAATCAGACGCGCCACGTCGGTTGGGTTCGAGCACACGATGAATATTTTTTGCTCCGGCTTGGCTTTACCAATGATAGTGCACAGCTTGTCGACCGAGTAGAACGAGGTTTTGAACTCGCCACCGGCAGAAGCACGCATCGCCGCCTGAGAGAACTCGGCGGTTGGGCCTTCGGCCACATCGTCGTTACACACGATGCAGGTGTTGGCACCAGAGGCTGGCATCCAGGTAATTTTTACCTGGCCGTGTAATAGACGCTCGTCAATTCGACACCATACGATATTCGCTGACATAATATTAAAACCCTCAGTTATGATCCAAATGGGTGGATAATCACGCCTTGCACGACACGGTTGACTTCGCCCGTCGGGCATGGATTATCCGGTGTAATGTCTAGTGCTAACGAATGGAAGAATGAGTACTCCTGCGCCACAACCAGGTATGGAAAAATCAACTCAACATCAGAAGCCGCTTCCAGACCTTCAATATGCAGGTAGTGACCATCAGTGACGACATCATCGAGTTGCGCAGCCACTGCCACAACTTGTAGTGCCTGATTATCACGACGTAATTCTGTTAGCAGGTCTAAGTCGTATTGACGTGTGTATGGGTCATTCGAGATGTAGACCATGATCAGGGTTTCATCATCAATAATCGACTTAGGACCGTGACGGAAACCAAGTGGCGAATCGTACATCGCAATCACTTTACCTGCAGTTAACTCTAGCAGTTTTAGCGCCGACTCCTGAGCCAGACCTTGGAAACCACCCGAACCGAGGTAAATCACACGTTTTGCATCTTTCACTACAATGTCACGAATTGGTGCACATACGTCTTGGATGAGTTTTTTAGATTGCTCACATACTTTCTCTAAATCTTTCGCATCCGCTTTATTGAACGTTAAGAATGAGAATGCCGCCATCATCATTGAAGAGAACGAAGAGGTCATTGCGAATGACTTATCGTTGGTTTCCGCTGGCATTAATACTGCGAACGAACGCGCATCGCTTTGACAACGACTGTACAGCTGACCTTCCGCATTACAGGTAACAACCAGATGGAAGGAGTCAGACAGTACTTGAGAGGCCAAATCCACCGCATGCACAGATTCTGGTGAGTTACCTGAACGAGCGAATGACACCAATAACGTTGGGATATCTTCCGCGAAGTACTGAGATGGGTTTGATACGATGTCTGTGGTCGCGATCGCTTCTACACGACAGTTCAGCTCTTTCGCTAGGATTGGCGCTAACGCTTTACCAGCAAAGGCAGAAGTACCTGCGCCAGTCATTACGATGCGTAGGTTATCTTTGGCAAACAACGGCGCAAGGAACGCCTCTGCTTGTGCGCGACACTCATTTACAATTGAAAGCGTTTTTAGCCAACAGTCCGGCTGCTGCTCAATTTCTTTTGCTGTCCAGAAACCTTTATTTTCTTCTAGTTCAGCAACCTCAATGCCTAGGTGTTTCATAATTTGTTCACTCGTATAATTAGAACTTACAAGCACGTGCGTAGATTTCTAGCACGGTCTTTTGAATCTTGTTGATAACAAACGCTTTAGGGTTGTTTTCGATATCGCCGCTACGCAGTGCTGCATAACCTTCTGGTAGGTATTGGCTCGCCAATGCGAGAGGCAGACCATCCTTTAGATTAGCGAACAGTTTATCCACGGCTGCTTGAATAGTTTCATCAGCCCAGTAGTAGCGGATACGGTCAGACAGAGAGTAAGAACGTGCGAATTTTTGCTCGGCTTCGTTACCGTGGTAGTACTTCGCCCAGTTATCTGGTTTCGCGAGCATTACCGATTCGATCACGTCACGTAGGTTAGAACGCAGCTCCGTTGGTAGCATTTCATCTTCAATAGCACATAGACCGTATAAGGCTTCACGCATTGCAAAAGTCAGTTGTGGCCCCACTTTCAGAATGGCAAAGTGATCGCGAACTAATAGGCCGTAGTTCTCTGGAGATTGATAATCAGTGGAGTGCGCTTCAAAAAGCATGTGTTCAAACTCGTTGACCACTTTTGATAGTTCAGCGGCTGGCTCAGGTTTGTAATCAATGACGCTAGAGTGATCGAACT
>NZ_NBUS01000039.1:42667-59327 GCF_002749895.1 Vibrio fujianensis
CAAGCCGACTACGCGATCCCAACAATCAAGACCAGCGCTAGCAAACGCGTCCTGATGCGCTTTAATGGTTTGACGAGCAGCTTCTGGTGACGTTGGTTGTACTTCATGCAGTTCTTCAGCTTCACCACCTGGTACAGGTACTTCTGTACCAACCACATAAGTAAGTGCATTAGCAGAACCAAAATGCTTCACTGCCGTTGCTTCTGCAATTTTCGCTAGGCGCGCTGCACGCTCAGCCACGATCTCATCCGTTAATGGCACGGGATCATCGGCGCATGACATCGAACAGTCTAAATGGATTTTCGTAAAGCCCGCAGCAACGTAAGTTTCTATAAGTACGTCTGCTTTTGCCATTGCTTCAGCTGCTGGCTCACCTTGCCAACGGTTAGGACCCAAATGGTCACCACCAAGGATTAAATTTTCAGCGTTAAAGCCATGTTCTTCTGCCAAGTTAAGAACGAAATCACGGAAGTCAGCAGGTAACATACCGGTGTAGCCGCCGAATTGATCAACTTGGTTTGACGTTGCTTCAATCAAAAGTGAAGATTGGTCTTTTTTCGCTTGCAGAATAGCCGCTTCAAGAACAAGAGGGTGAGCAGAACATACGGAATAAATTCCGTTTTCGTTACCAGCTTTATGCTGCTTTACGATGTTCAGAAGAGTTGTCATGTAATCACTCCAGAGTGGATCAATTTGGTATAAGTTTCACCCGATGTCTCTATGGAGTTCGAACACAAAAGAGGCGCACGTTAGAAGGTTTTAAATGATGACGTTTTCAAGTACATCACCCCCATCCAGACGTCACACTTGCACCAGCTTTAGATGAAAGGCCATAGCAACATCGAGTCCATTCGTTATGACTACAACGCAGAAAACATTATTCAAATAAAGAATATGTCCGACGCTGTAGTACCAGAATTACTGCGTCATCACCACTTAATAGAGCAACGCCCTGGTAAAAGTAAGATGGTGGACAGATACTTCAGAGGTGAAATCGAAAGGAGTAATTAATCCAGTGCGACGATCCTCATTGGTTATTCTGTAACAACAATAAAGAAACTTTCGTTGTGCTTCGTTATTTATAGTAAATAAAAAAACGAAAGCCATGCAACCGGAAAACACTTTTTTTTTGATGGCTTTCACAAATTCTTTCATTAGTTTTCGCTTTAAAAGCTAAAATCAATACAAAAGCAATAAGAAAAGCTATATAGAAGTTAGCAAAACAAAAAATTACGAAAGTAGATCTTCGTAACATTTTTTTCATTTTCTATAGTCTAATTTTAGACTTTTGTGATCTATCAATTCGACATTTAGCTTTCGAATATTTACGATATCGAGCAATAAGCGTTTAGAAAGCAAGTCGCTTGCAATTTAAAATGTTGACAAGAGGAAACCACCATGTCTTTTTCACGTCGTGACCTGTTGAAAGGGATTGCCGCTACAAGCGTTGTTGCCACAACGGCTGCTTGTTCTTCAATCACCTCCAAAGGTACCGCTCCTGCAATAAGTCAGGATAAAAATCAAAAAAATACGAAGAAGCCAAACCTACTGGTTATCTTCCCTGATGAATGCCGTACCCAGTCATTGGGCTACATGGGCATGGACAAACATACGAAAACACCAAACATTGACCGTATGGCTCGTGAAGGTGTCGTGCTTGATCAAACCATTTCAAACTTTCCGCTATGTACACCCGCTCGCGGCATGTTCATGACTGGTCAGTACCCTTACCGCAATGGCATTCACGGCAACTGCCATACGCCAGAAGAAGGTAACTTTGCAGGTTCTGATTTTGGCGTAGAGCTGAAAAAGAATGCAATTTGTTGGTCAGATGTACTGAAAAAGCAAGGCTACTCACTGGGTTATCTCGGTAAATGGCACTTAGATTGTCCAAAAGCGCCATTTGTGCCGTCTTATAATAACCCGCTTGATGGTCGTTACTGGAACGACTGGACACCGCCATCGCACCGTCATAATTTTGATTGGTGGTACTCGTACGGTACTTACGACCTGCACATGAATCCAATCTACTGGACCAATGACACACCACGTGAAGCACCGTTAAAGATCAACCAATGGTCGCCAGAACATGAAGCAGACATGGCGATCAAGTATCTACGTAACGAGGGTGGTCAATACCGTAATGAGGAAGACCCATTCGCACTAGTTGTATCTATGAACCCACCACATTCACCGTATGATCAAGTGCCAGAGAAATACCTAGAGCGTTTTAATGGTAAAACCTCACGCGAGATGAACGATCGTCCAAACGTAAACTGGGATAAAGAGTATCTAGAAGGTTATGGTCCAGACTTCTATAAAGAATACCTGGCAATGATTAATGGGGTTGACGAGCAGGTTGGTCGTATTGTTGATGAGCTTGATCGCCTTAACTTAGCCGAAGATACTTTGGTCGTATTCTTCTCAGATCACGGCTGTTGTCTTGGTGCGCACGGTCAACCAACGAAAAATGTAATTTACGAAGAGGCCGTTCGCATTCCGATGATTTTCCGTTGGAAAGGCAAACTGATGCCAATGCAGGATGACCTACTCTTCTCTGTTCCGGATCTATTCCCGACCATGTTAGGTCTGATGGGCTTAGACACCGAGATCCCAGATACGGTTGAAGGCACCAACTACGCAAAGACGATTCAGGGCGATAAAGGCGATGAACGCGCAACATCCCAGTTCTATGTGAAATCACCTTATGGTGCACCATCCTACGGAAATCGTGGTGTGCGCACTGATCGTTACACGCTGCAGGCCACGCGTAAGATTGGAAAACCGATTGAATACATGCTGTTCGATAATGTTGCCGATCCATACCAAACCACAAACATCGCAAAAGAGCGTCCAGAAATAGTTGAACAGCTGGTACAAACCGAACTTATGCACTGGCTTGAGCACACGGGTGACTCTTGGCGCCCAACAGAAGTCCCGGCTTCTGTATTAAACGCTTATACCTAATAAGTATTGCTATACCCAAGCCCCTTAAAGTGACTTGGTTTATAAAAAAAGCCAGCGCCGTGCTGGCTTTTCCTTCTACCCACCTCAGCAGTTAACGATTTTTACTTATTCTGATAACTCCATTTAAGGCCGTATGATGAAACAGAAACTCACTTTACTCGTTGCAGCCCTAAGTTTTTCACTACCTTCGTTTTCTTTTGATTTCGAGACCCCAGAACAGCTAATAAAAGCGCATGGTACACTGGTCCACAGTGATACTTTTGACAACAAGCTAGATAACTGGGTCGTAGAAATGAGCGAGGTATCACGCACTGAAATTAAAAACGGTGCCCTTGATATTGATGATGGCAACGGCACTACCGTGTGGTTCAAACACGATATTGACACCCCTTCAGTGATTGAATTTGATGGCATGGTCGTCGTGAATGGTGGTCCTAACGACCGAGGTACGGACCTGAACTGGTTCTGGATGGCACAAGATCCGCACTCAAACAGTTTTTTTGAAAAATCAGAGTGGCGCGCAGGCAACATGCGCAAATACGATCCAATGCGCCTCTACTACATCGGCTACGGTGCGAACGATAACTCAACCACTCGCTTTCGCCGTTATGCAGGCGACGGAAAACGTCCTCTTCTTCCTGAATACGATGTCTCAGCGAAAGAATTCATGAACGTGCCTAACGTGTATACCAATATCAAAATCATCAACTTAGATGACCGCATCTACGTATATGCTAATGATAAGCAACTGTATGAAATTACCGATGAAACACAATTTAAATCCGGTAAATTTGGTTTCCGTACCTGGAAAAGCCACCTGAAAATTGACAATTTCAAAGTGCACACATTGAACTAAATTCTCTCCCCGTAAAGCACTAGCGCATAGTCCATCAGTGGAATATGCGCTGTTACAATACCTTTGCTAACACACCTATTTCTTTAACAACGCCCTCCACAGCACGGCATAAATCAGGATTAACATCTCATTTTCGATTAATTCTTTTATATTTGCTTTTGTTTTCGTGCAATCAGTCACGAAAGAGCACGAAAGCCACTGGTAAGATTAATCCATGACTTCTTCCCTATTATTCCACCCCACACGATAAAGTGGACATTGGAGCTGGACTTTTTATGGCACGTAAACATCAACCGACCATTTGCGCACGAGCGGTGAAACTGACCTTAGGTGGCGCACTCTTATCTGGTGTATTGGCAGTCCCTGCTATTGCTAATGCCTCATTTTTAAGCCAAGCCTATAAAGAGGCAACCACAAACGATAAAGTCACCGTCTCATTGGTCAACTACTATAAATCGGCGCACCGTTGGGATAGCGACGTCAAATACTTTGATGAGAATGGTAAGTTCCAACAAGACAAGTTTGGCCACCACACACAAGCAGAGTGGACCCAATCTGTCGGTATGTTCTATAACTCAGGCAAAATAAAACTTGGTGAAAGCCCAGTAAAAATGAACCTCAACCTAGGCTACTCGCATTTATTTGAACTTGATAGCCAATACCCAGGTGGGATGAGTAACTGGCGCGGTGGACAAAAACTGCTTGCAAACAAAGACTGTGTCTGGACAGGTGGCGCAGCATTCAAAGGCCAATACAAATGTTACGACGTGGAAGGCTTCGGTAAAGTGCCAATGGCCAATGCCAAGTTTTACTGGAAAGACGGTAACCTTACTGTCGGTGACGGTTTCTTCAATACTGGCATGATCACTACCGCTAGCGTTGATGACGCAGTGCTTTCAAGCTACCGCGGGTTTATGGTTCGTCATAAATGGAATAATTTTCGTTTTGATGGTGCATTTGTAACTGGCTTTATGGATGGTCTTGGTGACAAAATGGGCAATCTTACCACCAATAGTAATTATTATGACCCTTATCCGAATTCTTACGATTATCTATATACAGGGCGTATCGATTATCGTGCAGGTCGTGACTGGGGTTATGTGTTCTCTTATGGTGAAGCACAAGATTACTTACGTCGCTTCCACACTAACGTCTGGATGAATCATATGATCACGCCAGAAACGAAATTACTTTTAAAAGCGCAATACTACGCCAACAAAGCGGCTGGTGATCTTTGGCAAAAAGACGTAGAGAGAGGAGTCGCTGGCTTTGATGACCACGCCTATCTGATTGCTTACCACGGGAAACTGGAGCGAGATGCATGGGGCTTTTGGTACGGCTACCACACAGTTGATGCACCAAAAGCAAACGGAAGAGGCAGTTTTTCTTACGGTTTTGGTGGCGCAAAAGGTTACTTAAGCCTTGAAACATCGCCAGGTTACTCCTCTTTCCGTAGTGACGGTGGTCAGGCTCACGTAGTCGGCATCTCCTATGACTTCCGTCATATTGGTTTGCCGAGTCTGAAACTGGCTTACCGTTATCACTGGGAAAGAAAGCCTGTGCAGCACCATACTACTTATGAAGTTGCGATGGGCCGCGGTGAAGAGCACGTGCTCGACCTATTCTACCGTCCACGTTCTGGTGCCATGAAAGGCTTTGAAGTACTATTCCGTAGCAGCTTCTTCCGCCCAGATCGCCTCTATGCAGGCTTAGGGGCAGACCGGTCATCAGACCGTGGCGATATCAATGCGATCAAAGCCATTGTCAGTTACTCATTCCAACTCTAAAACCACTCCTTAATTAAAATCCAAAGCCAATCTTGCGATTGGCTTTTTTTGTCTTCAAAAACCTGACATTTGTCATCATTTTCTTTCAAAGCGAAATAAAACACTTCGAAAATTGGCACAAATCACATTAATGAAAGATTTAGAAAGTTAATATCCCTCCTGATAACACATTACGTAAATGAACAAAGCAACCAGCACGCCATCCGCTGACTCGCAGTAGAACGGCATTGTTGTTCCACCGTAGGAAAAAACGCGATATGACATTCAAACAAAAGACCCTAGCTGTTGTCATTACAGCAACCTTGATCGGCTGTAATGCCGAAGACAACAAAGAACTTCCAATCAGTAACGACAATGTATACCCGCCTATTGCGACTGAAGTGGTCGCCCCTGCGCTTTATGTAGGCGAAACGGTAAAGGGTACATACAAATTTGTTGACCCGAACGCAACCCCACGTGCAGAAGAAGGCAGTGCCTACTCATGGCGTAATGCTGCAGATGAGACTGAAATCGTTGCTACACAAGTACTTCCTGTATACGCGTATCTTGAAGGACTCAACCTCAAATTCTGTGTGACACCAAAAGCACAAGGCGATATTAATACAGTGGGCACAGAAAACTGTAGCCTACCCAAAACTGTTAACGGTCCGCTGGGTGAAAAACCGGTTGCAACTAACGTGGCGATCACGCCAGCTTCTACGCCAACGGTTGGTGATACACTGACTGGCTCTTATGATTATACAGGAGAGACAGAAGGTACTTCTGCGTTTGCCTGGAAAACCAGCACTGACACTGTGGGCACTGAACAAACTATCACTCTTGGCAACACGCTAGAAGGTAAACAAGTTCAATTCTGTGTCACTCCTAAAACCGATAGCACGCCAGCCGTAGCCGGTGATGAAGTCTGTTCAGCGTTAACTGACGCGATTACAGCCAAAGCGGGTTCAGCACCAGTTGCATCTAATATCACGTTCTCTGCGGACGCCTTTGTTGGTGTAGAACTGACCGCCGACTACGCCTTTACTGATGCCGATGGTGACCTTGAAGGCTCCAGTACCTACAGCTGGAAATCAGGTGTAAACGAAGTCTCAACCACAAAAACCTATACCCCAGTAGAAGGTGACAAAGGCACTGCTCTCGAGTTTTGTGTTACTCCGGTCGCTAAAACAGGTACACCAACAAGTGGTACTGAAGTTTGTGCCACAACGACACCAGTAGCTGTTGTTTCAGAAGCGAAACCAACCGCAAGTAACGTAATTGCAGAAGTTGAGGCTCCTGCCACTGATACTGAAGTTGGTGCCACACTACGTGGTAACTACGACTATGCTCAAGCAGACGGTAGCCTCGAAGGTGCGTCTACCGCGGTCTGGAAAGTAGACAATATTGCCGGTGAAGTTTGTACGGATGCGCGCACCTGTGATTACACCATCACCCAAGCAGACTTAGGTAAAGCACTGGATTTCTGTGTCACACCACAAACTGCATTAAATACCGCAGGTGACGAAGTTTGTCTGACGTCTAAAGTGACGCCAAAAGGCATCAAAATCGAAGGTAAACTTGAGTACGACCAAGAGCTAATCGCAACCGTGTATGGCTATGCAGCTGACGCGACTCTTGGCGAGTGGAAGGTTGATACAAGTAACAAAAATGGCCCAGCCGGTGACCTAGCGCCAACCGTACAAAAGACGAGTAACACATACAAAATCGGTGCGCGTAACGGTCTTCTTACTGACTACGCTTGGTTTTCTGCACCAGAAGTCCTAGAAGCGCGTGATTTCATTGGTAAAACAGTGGAATACTGTGTAGATGTTAACGGCACAGAAAAATGTGTGAATGCTGCCAACAGTGCAAGCGTGACCGGCGGTCTTTACTACGATGCCACAGACGCAAGCAAACGTGGTATTGAGCCGATACGTGAGATTGTCAATGGTGCTCTTATTTACCACCGTCCACTCACTGTGGCCGAAACGCAACTGAAAGACAAAGTGGGCTTTGGCGCGAACCTATTAACGGCAGCAGCACCACAACCATTCAATGGCATTGAGTGGGCGATGTACAACCATAATCAAGTCAATGTCTATGAGGCATGTACTAACCTATACGCAGATAACACTTGGGCACTGCCAATTGGTAATACGGGCGGCTATTACGATGGAAACCATTACCCAGCAAACAATGCCCCAGACCCTTCTGGCGATTCAAGCATGTCAGTTCTCAACGCGAATCAAATAACATCTAATGAGGAAGATGATCGCTTTATATCTCCAGTATTTGGTTGGCCTACAGGAGCAAAAACACCTGTAGATATCAAAACACACTATATGAGTGCATCAATGAGAACCAATGCAGACAAATGGAACGGTACTTACTGGTCACTACGTATGTATGCCTCTGTAAACAGTAGTTCCGCAAACCTTACACCAGATACGAATATGTTTGTGTCTTGTGTTACTGCTCCTGTTATTCCTTAGTCAAATAAGGTCCTCTCATACACAAAAACTCCACCTTGTAGGTGGAGTTTTTTATTGCACGATTTTATCTTTTTTAACTCCATTAGCATGTAAATTAAAGAAACATTGATTCAATGCTATTACCTGATATTCAGTGCAATTATCACACTTTTTATATGGGAAAAATTCATTCCCTTGAAGGACTCACCTTATCGGTAGGAAAATTGTCTCATCAGATCTAATGAGTGGGAAAACATGACCAAGCAAGACTTTATCGATAGTGTAAATGAGATTGGCGCACTGACGCCAAGCGAAAAACTCATCGTCAATTACTGCCTCAAAAACTTCCCAATGCTCCCGTTCGCCAAGATGGATGAACTGTGTAAAAACATCGGCGTAGGTAAAGCCACATTAGGACGCTTTCTTAATCGCCTTGGTTTTACTGGCTTTATCCAGTTTAAAAAAATTGTCTCACAAGATTTGGTGCAGGAGCTGACGACACCGATTGAACGCTGCTACAGCGCCGATTCCACACACCCAAAGCAAGGTTTAGTCAATCAACACTTTGAAGAAGTGATGACCAATATGGAGGAAACGTATAACACCCTCTATCTGCCCGATGTTGAGCGCGCCGTCGAATACCTGCTCACCCCAAAAGGCAAGCTTTACATTATGGGCAGCGCCTCGGCTGAAGCCTTGTCTAACTATTTTTATCTGCTTGCTCGGTATCTGCGCAAAGATGTGGTGTTACTCAAAGCCGATGCTTCCACCCTGCCTCACCAATTGGTCGATGTGGATAAAAACGACACCTTACTTGCGATCTCTTATCACCGTTTTTCCAGTATTACCGTGCGCTGTGTACGTTGGTTTCATCAACATGGCGGCAAAATTATTGTTCTCACTGACCAACAAGTGAACCCTTTCTTTTCCTATTCAGATGTTCAATTCTGCGTCGCGAGCCATAGCGATGGTATTTTTAACAATCGCACAGCTGGCTTTTCTTTAATTGAACTTCTGATCAAAGGCATGTCTGTCAATACAGATAAAGATCAACGCTTTAGCAGAATAGAGAACACGTTCAACGAATTCGAAATATTCAATAACAAGTAAATTTTATTCCGAAATAAACTCAAGCACAGGATTCAGAGTGTTGCCCCTTTGTCGGATAAGGCACCCACACTGAAGCAAGCGCCTTGAGGCGACTTCGGTATACATCGACCGTTTATTACTTAAGAGGTGTAATACGATGACCTACCTAGCCTTACCGATTATATTTTTTGTCGGATACTTTATCGTTAAGAAATATAACACCCAAGCTGTGCTCTTACTGGCTGGCTTGTTAATGATTGCTTTAGGTGTTCTTAGTGGACACGAAGACTTTATGCCCAAAGGAGGCAAGCCGACGGGCGCGGTGATTGTCGATTTTTTTGAAGTGATTAAAGTTATTGCCTCCTCTACTTTGGCAAAACTGGGCTTAATCATCATGGCGGTCGGTGGTTTCTCTAAATACATGAGTCACATCGGCGCGGCCAATGCGATGGTTCAGATTGCGACCAAACCGCTTTCGCACATCAAAAACCCATACCTTGTCTTGGCAATGGCATACATTATTGGTCAGCTGATCAATATCTTTATCCCAAGCGCGACTGGTTTGGCATTGCTCCTTTTGGTAGCGATGTACCCGGTGCTTGTTGGTGTGGGCTGTAACCCAGCAGCGGCCGCAGCAGTGGTTGCCACAACGGGCTGTTTGGACTTAGGGCCAGCCTCTTCAGCAGCGAACAAAGCAGCAGAGGTCTCCGGCATTGATGTTGCCACTTACTTTGTGAGCTACCAGATGGTGGTTGCTGGCGCGGCGATGATCGTGATTGCGATTCTGCACTTTGTCTGTCAGCGTTACTTCGATAAAAAAGACGCAGAAAATGGCGTAGAACGCGAATTTAATCTAGAAGAAAAAGAGCAGCGTCAGGTACCAAAATGGTTCGCGATTCTGCCTGTGCTGCCATTATTGCTCCTACTGACATTCAGTAAATTTGCCATCACCAGTATTCGTATGGATGTGGTCACAGCGATGTTTATTTCCCTCTTTGTTGCCATGGCCTGTGATTACATTGTCGAACGCGACGGTAAGGCGGTGGCAGCGTCTTTAAAAGTCTACCTAGACGGGATGGGCGGCGTGTTTGCCAGCGTGGTGAGCTTGATCATCGCGGCACAAGTGTTTGTAAATGGTCTGAAATCTATCGGCTTCATTGATTTGCTGCTTAACTCTGCCTCTAGCTTTGGTTTTGGTTACCTCGCGATGGTTCTGGTTCTTGTGGGCATTATTTTGTTGGTCACGCTGCTATCAGGCTCGGGTAACGCGTCTTTCTTCAGCTTCTCGAACCTGGCGCCGGATGTGGCCACTCAGGTGGGTGCACCGATTGCGGCCGTTGCCATGCCAATGCAGCTCGCTTCTGGCCTGATGCGTTCCGCCTCTCCGGTGGCTGGCGTGATCATCGCTTGTTCTGCGGTCGCGAATGTCTCTCCAATTGATTTGGCGAAACGTACTGTGATCCCAATGCTTGGTGGTCTGGCGACGGTGCTTATCGTCTCTCAGATACTCATTTAATGGGAGGATGTATGAATATTATTGATCGCTTTATCAGCTATACCGAAATTAACACTACCACCAATCGTGCTAACGGGGCGGCGGGTATCATGCCCTCCTCTCCGGGTCAGATGGTGTTAGCGAAAAAATTGGCCGATGAACTCATTGGCCTCGGAATGCAAGAGGTGCAGGTTGCAGAAACCGCGATCGTCACCGCGACGCTGCCCGCCAATATCGATACTGACGCGCCTGTGGTCTCTTTCTTTGCTCACCTTGATACCAGTGCTGAGCAAAGCGCCGACACGAAAGCACAGATTAAGCGTCACGACAGCGACGCGATTTGTCTTAATACGGAGCTTGGCATCTACCTCAGTGAAAAAGAGTTCCCAGAACTGGCGGACTACCGTGGTGAGGAGATTCTTGTCACCGATGGTACCAGCCTGTTAGGCGCAGACGACAAAGCGGCGATTGCTGCCATCATGGATGCGCTGCAACATTTTCAGGCTCACCCAGAAGAGAAGCATGACACGGTCAAAGTCGCCTTTGTTCCGGATGAAGAGCAAGGTTTACGCGGTGCAAAAGCCTTCGATGTCGAGGCGTTCGGTGCGGACTTTGGTTTTACCCTGGACTGCTGTGGCATTGGTGAGTTTGTGTGTGAAAACTGGAACGCGGGCAACGCAGTGGTGACCTTTACCGGACAATCGGCGCACCCGATGTCAGCCAAAGGCAAACTGAAAAACTCACTCCTGATGGCGCACAAGTTTATCGCCATGTTACCTCCGGGCGAAGCGCCTGAATACACCGAAGGGCGTGAAGGTTACTACTGGGTAAAAGAGCTGAAAGGCAACAGTGCGAAAACCGTGCTCAACCTCGACATTCGTGACTTCTCTTTTGAAGGCTACAAAAAACGCATGGCGTTCTTGCAGCAGCTGGCTGATAGCTGCAACGATTTGTGGGGCGGTGTTGAGATTGACTTAAGTAATCGCTACGAAAATGTGGCCAATAGCCTGCAAGGTGACACGGCTTATGTCGTGGATATCGCCAAGCAAGCGTACGCCAATAATCACATCGAGATGAAACAAATACCAATGCGTGGCGGCTATGATGGTGCGGTGTTGTCTCAAAACGGACTGCCTTGCCCTAACCTGTTCACCGGCGCTCATAACTTCCACTCCATTTATGAGTACCTGCCGGTGAAATCGCTGCGCGCCGCAAGCAAAGTGGTGCAAGAGATCATTCGACTCACGAGTGAAAAATCGATAAATCGTAATTAGCGGAGAAACGCCATGAATGTATTGTTGTTTAGTAATGGCAAAGTGGCTGGCAATACCTCATTACTTGAGTTTGGTATTGATTGGGTTGAAGAAGCTATCAACCGCACAGGTGCAAAAAAATTGCTTTTTATCCCGTTCGCGATGATCCGCGGCGACTATGATGAGCGATTGGCGCAATTGAACAGCGTCGTGGCACCGTTTGGTGCTAGCGTCACCGGACTCCATCAAGCCGACGATCCGGTTGAAGCGGTCAAAGCCGCTGATGGGTTTATTGTCAGTGGCGGTAACACCTGGGTATTGAACAAGATGTTGCACGACCAAGGTCTGATTGGCCCACTACGACAGGCGATCTTGAAGCAAGATAAGCTTTACATTGGCTGGAGCGCGGGCACAAACATTGCGTGCCCAACCATTCGCACCACCAATGATATGCCGATTGTATCGGCGGCAATCTTACCTGCACTCAATCTAGTGCCATTCCAGATTAACCCGCACTATATTGAAGCCAACATTTCTGGGCACATGGGGGAAACTCGCGATGAACGTATTGAAGAGTTTTTGATCCAGAACCCACATGAGATCGTGGTCGGCATTCCCGAAGGGACGATGCTGAAAGTAGAAGGTCAACAGCTGGCCTACCACAGCGCCACAGGTGCACCGCTCAAGCTGTTCCGACATAAACAAGAGGCGCAATACTTTAGTGCCGAGGACAATATCCAGGCGTTAATGCAGCAAGGTATTTAGTCTCTTTCATTGAGCTAACGTATAAAAAACGGTGATAAAGAATTATCACCGTTTTTTTATCCCATCACTCTATGTACTGTAATGAAAGCGCAACTGGTCGATGAGTATGGCGTCTTCATGGTATATATACAACCCCACACTCATCGTTAATTCTTCTTGACCAATAACCAGACAAACCGTGCTTGAGTGGTTCTGGCTTGCCTATCCCGTCGTAGGGTTCTCGTTGTATGCCTTTAATCAGCGTATTAATTCGCTTCAGGATCTTTTTATCGGCTTTCTGCCAGTAAAGATAATCTTCTCAAGCATTGGTCGAGAAAATTAACCTCATTCGAGCAGTTCTCTCTCTTGCCCTTTTCCTGACTCGAGTTCGACTATCGACTCTAGCAATCGACGAGCATTGGCTGGCGCACATAAAAGGTACGTGGTTTCTTGCATCGCTTCATAATCTTCAAGTGACACCACCACCACAGGCGCTTCACTTTTACGTGTAATAATAACTGGCGCGTGATCATTACAGACGTTTTCCATTGTACTCGCTAGGTTCGATCTCGCCGCGATATAACTGATGGCATCCATTTTCAACGCCAAAACGTGCATGTACAGGTTTAAGTACAGAGCATGGAAGTACATCGTCAATGCTTCAAGCGATAGATACGCCTTCCATCGTCACTCGATAGCGCCCCGTCTAAAAGTAGCGGGGTTGGACTAACTTTAAAAATCGAACATGGCTTTTCCTGGCACATACTAGCCTTACATGCAGCGCTCAAATAGCAGGTAAAACAAAGCCGCTCACGAGGAGCGGCTTGATCAACTTAAATATACGTTCGATCTTTATGCTTTTTTCAGAGTGACCTGAATTGGCAGACCATCTTTACACATAAAGGATACGGTCGTTTTGCTGCCTTTCACGTCCGCTTTCACGTTGCTGTGTTCACCCGTGAGTTCCCATGCGCCGTGCAGTGTCACCATTACTGGAGCGTAATCACTGAGCGTATTTTTTTCCATGTTGAGGTCTGGGTTTGCCACGCTTAGTTTCAGCTTGTCTTCACCTTCTGGTTGAGTCATCACTAAAGATGATGTACTCACGGCGCGAACATATTTATCCGTGATACGTGCAAAGCTAAATACAGAGTAACCCGTTGCACCCGTGGCTTTATCACGAACAACGTGAACGTTGCTGTTCTTTTGCACCACTTCGTACACATCGCCCGCTTTCACCGCGTCTGCAACCTGTGCCATTTTCGCTGGTGTAGCATCAAGAATAACGATGTATTCATATTCAGCGTTATCTGGTTTCACACCGTGGTTAATCCAAGCCGATTGGAAGTTACCGAAAGTTGGCTGTTTTTTCTGGTTATCGCGTGATTCTTGCGCCTGGCGACGAACTTGGATTTCGGCACCTTTTACGATGTAGTAACCGTTACCCATGCCATCGATCAACCAATCACCTTCTGTTAGCGTTGCTTCGTATGGGAACTGAGTGATCTTCTCACCATTCACATTCAAAGAGTCTGTTAGCTGAGTGATGCCATGTTGGAAGAGTGTCGTTTCTGTCGGATACTCGCTGTTATTGTTGCGGATATCATTACCCGTCAGTACCAGACGGTTGTCGAAACTGAACACCGCTTTCTTCGCCGTGAAAGCAGGATCAATTACTGGTGCGTAACGAGTTGGGTTTTGCAGGATGAAACCAAACGTACCGTACTTACCATCTAAGCTGGTTGCACCGTTAAACTTAACGTCGTTTACTAGCATTGTCGTATGTGGGTTTGGCGCATCAAGCAGCTCCCACGGTAGATGGATCGTGGTACCACCCGGTGGACGGTTCCAATCCCATCCGTTTTGATCGTAACCGTAATCTGACTCTTCACCAAATTTGTGAATTTGCACTGTACCGTGTGATTGGTAGCGACCGTAGCGGTTAGCAGGGCCACCGCCGCCGTAGATCTCTGATGACCACACGTATTTGTTCCAACCTTTCATGGTCGCCATCTTGTCGGAAAAACGATGGATACCCATCGCTGCGTAGTTAAACGCCGTAAAGCCTTGTGGGTGAGATTCTGGTGTGACCTTAGTTTTAAAAATCTTAGTGCCATCTTTTTCGGAAAGCTGCTCGATACGGAGATAAGCGCTGGCTAGCTCTTTATCTACTTGATTCGACTCTACGCCCGCTAAAGCTAGGTAGCGCATACCTGTCGCCACTTTATCAACACTGGTTTTAAAGAATGGACGACGACCAATCACACCCAGACCTGGGTTATTATTACTGTAAGTACGTGCCGCCAGCATCGTTTTTTTCAATACTTGACGCGCCTCAGTAGACAACTCGAATAGAGTGCCGCGCAGTAAGTACGCAAGATGTCCACTCGCAGAAAGTGCCGCAAATGAGTAACCTGGGTAGTTACCTTTATGACGCCAAGCGGTGCCATCTGGACGGAAACCATCTTCATAGCCCACTGGCACCTGCGTCAGGTTAGCAGACATAAAGTCACTAAACTTATTCATTAACGCAACACGCTCATTCTGATCAGGCACAGTCAGCGTCATAGAAAGTTGAGCAAGCAAGAGTGTGTTCAAATAGTCCATATCCAGGGACTTTTTGTTGACAAACATACCAAAGCCACGCTCATTAAATTCACGCGAGTACCACAACAAAGCGTCATGCACTGGTTTCATTAGATTGGCTTTGATCAGCTCATCTTCCATCAATAGGATGGATTCGTACCAATCGCGCGATGCGTAACCCCAGTGGTGGGTGGCAATTAGGCCAGAGCCTTTTTGAAAACCTTGATCCAATAGGTGCTTAGACATCAGAATGTATTTGTTAGCCAGGTCTTGGCGAACAGCAGCGTCATTACTCACTAAATAAGTACGAGCGATTTTACTCATCAACTCAGAGAATGGGCGCAGGTAGTAGTAACCATCAACCAACGCTTTGTCATAAGCGTTCATGTGTTTTACTTGGTAAATCACATTTTGTTTTTTGGTGATGATATGAGGGCCATTAATCACACCATCAGCATGTTGAGTTAAGCCGATGTTCGCGAATTCTTTATCGATATCACGCAGTACTTTGGCGCTCGCTTTACTCTCTTTAATGTAGTAATTAATCAGGTCATTTTTGATACGCGTAACGCCAACGATTTCTTCTGCACTTGCTTGCGGTAGCTCTTTTGGCAGTTTGAAATCGATTTCTGGTACGTCAATCGCGGTCATAACCGTGTAGTCTGACCATTGGTAGCGGGCATCATCAATACTGACCATAACGCGGTCAATGTAAAGTTGACCAGGTTTATCTGTTTTCGGTGTGATGCTTAAGCCATCCATTACCGACGATGGCATACCATTCATATCACGCTCAACGGCAAAGCCGATTGCTCGCCAACCTGTAAAGTTAAGTTTCGCTTTTGCTGTGCTTGAGCCGAGTTTGAATTCTAGCTCACCATCATTTGCTTCTTCGTTATAAACCCAAGTAGAGAGGACGGTGTAACCCCAACGACCCCACTCTTTTCGAATGGTTTTTATTGGGTAGAAATTAAAGCTTTGATCGATAACAAGCGGTGCGTTTGGTTCATATTTCCAGATCAGAGATTGTGAACCGTTCAAAAAACGTTTTTTAGTGACATCAACAGAACCTTCACCATCGATCGACACATAATCAGGCACAGACGCTTCTTCGAATGAGAGCATCTTCGGCGTCATCATATTCACTTGTTGTTCAACTACTGGCGCGGTCTCTTTTTCTGTCGATTTAGCAGCGTCAGCCCATACGTTACCTGACAATACGATTGAAATCGCGGCAGCTAACACGGTACGACTTGAAATACTCATGTCTATTCCTTCTAGAGGACGCGGGGGCAACCCCGCGACGCATTATTTAATTTTATTCAGTGTTATTTGGATCGGGTTGGCTTCGACTGTGGTGAAGTTAACCACGGTTGTGTCTTTAACACGTGTTAATGAAACCGTTGTTGGTAAGCTATCGGCTTTCCCATGAC
>NZ_NBUS01000039.1:59337-64426 GCF_002749895.1 Vibrio fujianensis
TGAGTTAGCTACTGGTTGAGATGGACTATGACGCCACTCACGAGAGTAGATGCTCACCTCTTTTTGCACACCGTCTTCGGTGTACTGCGACTCATCCTTACCTTGGTATAAGTTGAGGTCTGGATTAACCATCGCTAGATTAATAGCTTGGCCTTTCTTCTCCACCATCAACATAGCTGGTTTGTCTACACTCGCAATCACACCAAATTTGAACTCTGATTGAGCAAAAACAGCGTAGCCAGTGGTTCTGCTCGCACGGTCAAGGACCACGTGTGCTTTGCTATCTTTTTGCAGGACTCGGTAAGGAGCCGCCTTTTTATCATCCAAAGTGCTAGCAAAAGTCAGTAACTCTTTTTGTTCTGGATTGATTAGAACAGCGTATTCGTATCCCGCCTTGTTAGGCGCTTTACCATGATCAATCACAGCCGTGGCAAATTCACCCTCAGTTACAGAGCTGTTCTTTTGGTGTAGTGACTGCTGCTTCTGAGCCGCAACTTTGACGACGCTGTTACCCGGAACAAAATAAGCGTTACCATCTGGGTCGATGATTTGTTGGTGACCATTTCTGGTGGACTTCAACGCTGTTTCAGCCCCCTGGTAAGCATTACCGTTAACCAATATGGTATCGCGTGGAGAACGAATCGCATGTTGGAACAAAGTCGTTTGTGTTGGGTAGTCGTTTACCTTGGTCACAATATCGCTACCTAGGGCAACAATTCGGTTATCAAAGAAAAAGATCGACTTGTTAGCGCGAAAAGAGGCATCATATTTAGGGTGGCCTTGCAGCACCATGGCATACAAGCCATTTTTTCCATTAGAAACTGCGCCAGCATAGGTTTGTTCAGAGAACAACATCTCTTCTAAACCAGAGAAACGGTCAACGTTGAGTAGATGCGCTTCAACCTGCCCCATCGGAAGCTGGACTGCTGTCGTGCCTGGCCAACGGTTCCAATCCCAGCCATCATGGCTGAATGCACGCGTCTTACCGTCTGCATCCATGATCTCTAATTGACCATAGTTAATGTAACGTCCGTAGCGGTTTGCATTCGCATAGGATTCATGGCTGACTAAGTAACGGCTGAAACCGCGTACGGCAGCAACCCAGTCATCTCGGCGTTGAATGCCCATACTGGCATAGTTCATTGCCCAGTTACCCTGCGCGACAGAGCCCGCTTTAAAGCCTTTATCTAGCAAGAAACGACGGAATGAGTCATCTTTCATACCTTTGGTTAAACGCAGGTATGCCGATGCCATATCCGGGTCAATATCTTGTTTGCCGTCCGGTGTGCCAGCCATTGCCATGTGCTGGAACGGCTCAACAGAGATGCCTTCTTTACCCGTTGGGTGGCGGCCAGTAATGGACATTAATGTTAGCCCATCATTGCTCCATATTTCCGACATTGCGGTTGCTTTTTTCAGCGTTTCATGGGCATGAGTGTCGATCGCATATTTTGTGCGAGCTAACGCTTCAACTACAGGTGTCAGACCGGTTAGCGCTCCGTTACCATATGCTGGATAGTGTTGAGAGTGGTGGAAGATAGAACCATCTTGCTTAAAGCCTCCACTGAGACCATGAGAAGTTGAGATAGACTTAGACAGCCAGAAACCAAACTGTGCCAACAACATGTCTCGTTTTTCAGCGTCTTCTTGCATCAAGATGCTGTACAACATACCACGCAATTGCGTGTTCATGACATCAACGTTGAAGCTGGTCATCTCTTCTACTGGTCGGTAGATACGCCCTGCACCCGAGAACCATGCCATCATCTCAGTAACGTCTTTACTTAAGCCGTGCGCTTGCAATAGATCACGTGATAAGTAATGCGCCTGGAATAGCGCACGCAATGTATAACCAAAGTGATGCACAGTACCAACGCCACTCTCAGCGGTATAGCCTTGTGCTAATGCGTAGCGCGTTAATTTAACGTACTTATCAGTGAGATCCGCACGCGTGTTATCATCAAGTTTGCCTTGCAATGCTCGCGCAATATCGAGCATTAACTCACCATAGCGACGCAAATCGGCAGTATCAAAAACAACCTCAAAACCATTCTCATCAAGCAAACCACGATTTACGCCTTTGTCGAGGAACAGTTTCAATCGGTTTGAGTTATCAAGCCCTTCACCAACAATAACGCCATCCACCTCTTTCAGGTTATAAGAGGCGTATTTCTTTTCGATCTCAGCTAATTTTGCATGACTGTTACTTTGTGCTTTACCAAGTGCAAACGCATGCAATTTCTCATGAATATCAGCAATAGAACGAGGCGCCTTAGCGGATGATGTGACTTTTGCACTCTCATGCTGGCGATCTTGATATTGGTTGATAAAACCATAATAACGATGCAACGCTAACCAATGTTGGTTTGGCGCGGTATCGGCAGCTAAATTCACAAACGGGACTTGTGCGTCACGTGTAGCCCAGCGAGGATCAACAGGAATGCTCACCATCACCTGATCCAGGTAAATCGTTCCCTTATCTGCCATATCTGTGGTGTCAATCACCAACTGATCCATGGTTTCCGTTGCTTTACCTGTCATGTCTTCGAAAGGAATCATTAACTGACGCCAACCTTCGAAATCCATGTTTACATCAAAGTAGACTTGAGTTTTACCTGCCTCTTTGAATGAAAAACGCAATTGACCTTTGTTCGCTTTGGTATTGTAAATCCAAGTGGTAAAGGCACTGGTCGACTGGTCTTTACCGTTGGCTTCAAAGTGCTTGTAGCCAATTGGCTGGTTAAAAATGAGCTTACCTTTACGCTCAAATTCCCATTTAAGACCCGTATCACCGTCTTTACGGAAATCATTATTTAAGCTCAGCGTGCCTTTTTCCGCCTGAATGGGCGCAGGCATGCCTTGCTCAAAGAAATACATGTGTCCCGCAGGCTGTAAATAAGACGTAGTATCGATGTCTGCAGCCATGACCGCGCCACTTTGTAATGCAGAGAAGACAGTAAGTGGCAGGAGTTTAAGTGTCATTTTCATTTTCAATACAACCCACTAAATTAGAAAGAGTACGCCCCACGGCCGTAGAACATGGTCGTGTCTTGTGAATCACTCCAAGAGTACTGAGCACCGAGGTTAAATGAGAAGTTGCTTGCGGTTTCCCAGATGAAATCGACGTTGGTTTCATAGAAAGTGTCATCAAGTTGTGCAATTGGCGCTGAAAATTCATAACCACTATTAGCCAGACGACCTTTGGAGAAGGTGGTATGATCAAGCACTTCTTGTTTGGCTTTAAATTTCGCTTGTGCAGAGAAAATACCCAGGTTAGTGGAAATGCTGTTCGCGACTTCAACACCAACACCGAGATACAAGGCTTCATGCTCAAGTTTGTCAAAATCTTTCACTACTAGAGAATTATCGGCTTGATTTTCTTTATAACCATCCACGCGAACCAATTGGTAATTGGCGTAAACAGATGGAAGAACAGTAAAAGAACCAACGTAAAGTGGGTAGTACAAATCCGCACTCACACCGTAGTTATCACCACCAAACGTTGCATCTTCAGCGGTTGAACCTGAGTAAGAAGGAACACCATTCACATTGTGTTTGCTTAGGTAATCAGACCAACCAACAATACCTTGTGCTGAAATATATATGTCGTCAAATTTGAACAGACCATGCAAGGCCGCATAGTAATTTTCGATATCCAGCCTACGGCCAGTCAGACGGTTTTTCACGTCTGTTTTTTGTTGACTGAATGCTAACCCAACAATTGCATCACTTGAACGCATAAGATCGTAACCGAAGGCAATACCCGTGGATTCTGAGTTATAACCATCATAGCGATTGCTACCATCATTCGTCACATAGTGGCTTGAATCTGCCCCCAAAACCGATACCCACAAAGAAGTGTTACCGTAATCCCCTAAGATAAAGTCTGTGCCACGTTTACGTAAGGTATTGGAAAAGAGAGATTGTGATGACATTACGCTGTATAACGACGCCCCGCTGCGATCTGGACTGAGAGCACTCGCCAGCGCCGCCGCTTCTTCTTTAGTGGTTGCGGATTCTAACAACTGATAAAGCCCTGAGTTCCATGCCTGGTTTGCATTAACATACTCATACAGTGCTTTTAAGTTGTACACATCATAAGCATCAGCACCACCACTGGCAGCTAGTCCGGTTAGGTTATCAATATTGACGTTTGCTGAAACACTTGTTGTAAAGACAAAACCCATCGATGTAGCGAGTGTCAATTTGACTAAATTGCTCAACTTAGTGTTTTTGTTCATCGACATTCTTATTCACCCCTTGATGATAAGGCCATAGTTTTAAAGTTGCGGGGTGTCGTAGCCTTTACCCTCAACTTACGAAGATGTTCATTATATTTACAAACACTTTCGAAGTAAGTGATCTTGGTAAGGATTTCATATAAAAACTAGTAAAAAATCAAAAAAGAAAGGATTCGAAAAGAATAAATCACAAATAAACCACGCGCGAGGAGGAAAAGAAGGGACAGAAGTCACATTCTGAATTTTTCAGGATAACGCACTCAGATTCATACCCAGCGCAGCAAAACTAAAGAGAGATTTATATCCATACGTAACCATAAAAAAGTGCCGAACTTGCGTCGGCATCTTGAAGTTAGTTAACTATAAATTAGCTTAAGAAGTCTGGAACATCATTTTGTTCCCACTCGCGTAAGTGTTTTTCTAAGAAATCACCTTGCTTAAAGTCTTCCATACCATAAGGTAAGCGATTCTTTGTTGGGATCCATACTTTGAGTTTTTCAATCACACCTTTGTATTCTGACTGATTTGCCAGGTTGGTATGTTCATTTGGATCGACGTTGTGATCATACAACTCTTCAGAACCATCGCGATATTGAATGTAACGGTAGCGTTCATCACGCACGGCATGGTTTTTATATCCCCAAGTCATCACCGCTGGCTTATTTCGTTTAAAGTCAGGGTTATTAATGAAAGGGGTCAGGCTTAACCCTTCGTTGGAAGGCACTTCTGGCAAACCGCATAGTGATGTAATGGTCGGGTAAACATCAAGTAAGCTTACCGCTTCTGTATATTCCACACCTTGTGTCTGTTTCGGCATTTTAATTACTAAGGGAACATGAGTAGACTCT
>NZ_NBUS01000039.1:64436-65759 GCF_002749895.1 Vibrio fujianensis
CCATAACGTGTTTTTACGCCAGTTTCGGTGTTCACCAAAATTTTGCCCATGATCAGACCAAAGCATCACCACGGTATTATCGTTATATTTACTCGACTCAAGCGCATCTAAGACTTTACCAATTTGCGCATCCACGAAAGCAATGCAAGCCAGGTTAGCGCGCACCAGCTCTCTCCAGAACGTCGGACTCACTTTTTCTACTGCTGCGTGGTCCCCTCCTTCAATTGCGCCCATCGTCATGGCTTTACCGTAAAGTGGGATATCTTTCATTTCGTCTTCGATAATGTCCGGCATCTGAATAGACTCAAGCGGGAACATATCAAAATACTCTTTCGGCGCAGTGAAAGGCACATGCGGTCGAATAAAACCCGCCGCTAAAAAGAAAGGCTGATCGTAATCTTTGTGCAGTTGCTCGGCCGCCCAATGTGCAAAATATTCGTCCGGCATCAAGCCGCCCATTGGGATATCCTTACGCTCAAGTTCGCCCCAGCAGAGGGATTTCCCTTTCGCATCCGGACCAAATGTCGTGACGATTTGACCGCCATCTTTCGGAAATGGGTAGTATTTGTGATCATTGACGCCGTAACGACCATAGCCAAAACCACGATCGAGGTATTCCTGGTTTTTGATTTCGTATTTATCTTGCTCAACGTGCCACTGCTTTTCTGCACGATAGTCCGAGGTACCATGATGGAAAATTTTGCCACACGCCATGGTGTAGTAACCATTCTGCTTAAAATGCTGTGGTAAGGTGGGAATATTGCCCATCACTTCTTCAGCGATCGCTGGAAAGTTTTTCAGACCAAGTTCTCGGTTGGTGTACCAACCTGTTGTCGTTGGCGCCATACCAGACAAAATCGCGTTACGTGACGGACCACAAACGGGGACCGCACAGTGGGCATTGACAAAATTATGGCTTTTTTGCATCAAACGATCGATGTTCGGTGTTTTTGCCTGTACATGACCACGTAACCCACCAATCCAATCGTTTAGGTCGTCAATGGCGATAAACAGCACATTCGGCTTTTGGTTCTGAGCATGAACTAACGGGCTCAAGCTTAAACTCGCCCCTAACGCTCCAATAGATTTAAGAAAATTACGGCGTGAAATTTTCACTTGAACTCCTTGGTTTAAATTCTACGTTACCAAAACGATATACCCAACAACTCCAAATACTTGGTCTACAGACGCGCTAAGTATGCGAATACCCACTATTGATACAAATACCAATAGAAACAACTAAAAAACCAAACAGTCCTGAAGGCATGCAATTGCATACAAACCGGGCATGAGTGATCTATTTGGATATAGTAAAATTAAGAC
>NZ_NBUS01000039.1:65769-72336 GCF_002749895.1 Vibrio fujianensis
GATGAAACTGAGAGACATGCTCATTGATGTCATCCTTACAAGCAGCTAACTGCTCTGCGGTTTTTTCTAGCTGTTCAGCTCGCTCGGAATAACGTCGGGTAATATCGACAATGACTTGCATGCTTTCGTTAAATGACTCAGCAGTCACGTTTTGCTCAACCGATGCCGATGATAAGTTAATCGCCTGATCAGCAACATTGCTGACTAAATCTTGAACATTGTGCAGGTGTGAAGCAATATCATTCACTTGTTGGTGAGAGGCAGACATCGCATTGCGGCTCTGTTCCATGACTTCAACCGCTTGTGAGGCATCTTCACGCAATGAGGTGATGATGGTTTTAATTTCTAGAGTCGAGCTTTGTGTTCGTTGTGCAAGCAAACGTACTTCATCTGCCACCACAGCAAAACCACGCCCCTGATCACCAGCACGTGCCGCTTCAATGGCGGCATTCAGTGCCAATAAGTTGGTTTGCTCGGAAATGCTATTGATGACTTCAAGCACGGAGCTGATGTTTTCCGTCCCTTTCGCTAGCTGCTCAACGACAGTGGATGCCCCCATAATATTGCTATCTAGTGTGGTAAAACCCTTAATCGCGTCGTCGGTCACTTCATTACAACGATTGATGAGCTGCTGACTTCTGCCTGCACTTTCTGCAACTTCAGAAATACTGCCTGTAATCTCATTCATTGTTGCCGTCAATTGAGTCATCGCCGTCGCAACGAGTTCAGATTCTGATAACTGTCTTTTCGAGCCGTTATTGTTTTCCGTTGCCATCACGCCCACGTCTGCCGCGATAGTGTTAAGTGCACCAAGGTTATGACTGATGTCCCCTACCATAGCACGTAGCGATCTCGTCATATCGTTGATCGCAATCGCAAGGCTGGCCATTTCATCTTTACCTGTGGTTGGCAAATGATGGTGTAATTCCCCCGCAGCCAAATGCTTTACAATACGAATAGTCGCATTAACTGGGGTAACCACAGAACGCGTAATCACCAAACCAATAAAGAAGCTCGCAATAACGGAAAGCAGGCAAACCACAATACTGACTATCGAACTAAAGCGCTCCGATTCCTCCATTTGGGTTTCAATGTTACTCGCTAACGTTTTGGCACTATCACGCACTTGTACTGCATATGTGTTCATTACTTCACGAGTATGAACAAGGTTAGAAACATACTGAGCAACTTGATTTAACTCATTTTGATATTCAGCAACTTCGTTACCCGTCACCATAATATTGCGATTCCACTCTTCAAGCTGATGCTGCCACGCTTCAATCAATGACGGTTCTAATTGCAGTTCAACCTGCATTCTTGCTTTACTTAGTTGTATTAATCTCAATTGTGCGCTGTCAGATAAAAACTCACTTGCCCACTTTTCTTCTAATTGTTCAAGCTGCTTATTGATGCTTTGAACCTTATTCATCTGTTGATTGAAGGCATCGAATTCCTTGCCATAAGCAACACTTGCAAATTCAAATGTCTCAACTAATTCACGGTTATCCGGATGAGTAAAAATATGTTCATTAGCAATAAAATTATCTAAGTTGACCTTATGCCACTTTTTGAAACGTTGAGCATAAACAGGGTCTCGTGTATTAAGGTAGCTATTTTCTAATACTTGCAAACCAAACACTTCACGTACGCCAACATGCGCTTTAATCAACTGACTGACTTGGCTCTTCGTCACCGAGTGAGAGCGAAGACCTTCTCCATAAATCACCAACGACAATAGGATGATGATGGCAAACCCGGCCCCTAATCGTTTAGCAAAACCATACTGGTTCAAATGAAACATCTGACTTCCTCATGAATCTATTAAATAAAAACTACGTACATTGAATACCAAACACTTCTCTCACGCAGATTCATAATTATTTAAATATCATTGAATTGTACCGTGTTTTTCATCATCCCTTTGTGACTTTATGCACAAAACGAAAACAAACGAAAGGTAATGACTTTTACCTTATTACCAACTTGCAAAAAAAAACAAAAGAAAAAGAAAGTTGATATACAATAAGATGAGTTTAGTATACTAGTTCGTATTATCAAAATGATAGATTGTGTCCATTTTTAGATCTTATAAGTTACTGTAAGTATTAAAAATGTTAATTCTCTTAAATAAAATACTTTGATGCCAGCAGGTATTGGACGAATATTAAATAAGTTATTTGTGCGCTGCATACCTAGATGAAAGTAGATGAAGAAGAGAAGAGTGCAGCCTGTCACGGAATTGAAAGCTGCAACATGATTCAATCAAACTAGTTTAACTGAGTTGAGCCTGCACTTATTTAATTTTTATATCGCCGACAACCCCCTGAATATTAGAGTTTGAATACTAAAAATGGCGCGCTGTTTAAAAAAGTCAGATGCGACGCTTGGTTAACGATACTTTATAAAAAAAACAATTCGCAAGTGGTTAGCTTGTTGTAAGCTTGCTTTCGATTTAGTATATAATCCTTTTAAAGAAACAAAATGAAAGTTAGTTTCATGTTACAGGAGTAATCCAATGATAACGGCGGTCGAAAGACGCAATGAAATTGTTGAGCTAGTCAATTCTGTCGGCAGAGCCCGTGTTGAAGACTTGGCCTCTAAGTTTAATGTGTCCAGTGTTACAATTCGTAGCGATCTCTCTTTTCTTGAAAAGAATGGCTATATTGTCCGTTCACACGGCGCAGCAATCCCTAATTCAGGATTAATCTCTGAGTTGTCGGTCCACGAAAAACGACGTCATAACTCTGAGAGTAAAGCGCTCTTAGGTAAGGCGGCAGCAAAACTCGTAGAAGATGGTGACACTGTGATCCTAGATTCCGGTACCACGACGCTAGAAATTGCACGTTATTTAAATAACGTCGAAAACGTAGTCGTGATGACTAATGGACTCGATGTCGCGATGGAACTCTCATCGAAATCAGGCGTTGAAGTCTTAATGACCGGTGGCGTTTTGAGAAAAAAAGCTATGTCTTTTTCAGGACCAAAGTCAGAAGCAGGATTGCAAAATTATCGCTTCGATAAAGTGTTCTTAGGCGTAGATGGTTTCGATATTAAAGCGGGTATTACAACATACAGCGAACAGGAAGCCTCCCTCAACCGACTCATGTGTGAAGTGGCAGATAAAATAATTGCTGTGGCAGATTCAAGTAAGTTTGGCAAACGCAGCTGCCACATGATTCGAGCATTTAACAACATTGATACGCTGGTCACTGATTCAAACATTCCAGATGAATATTTGAAAGAACTACAAGATCAAGGAGTTAACGTCATTATTGTACAAACATCTCCTCAATAAATCGTACTCACTTTTGTCACGGTCGACATGCTGTTCTCGACAGCTGGACATAACCTAAAGCGGTTCAGGACATTTCATTGGTGTAGCTAATGTCTTCCATATAGGGCCGCCTAATGTTATTCAAATCTATTTTCTCCCCTACTATACCCGTTCAACTTGAAGATGCAGGTTTCAATATCTGAAAATTATCTGTAATTCTGGATGCGAGTGAGCCTGCAACTTCAGGGAGCGTTACATCAAAAAACGTTTTGATAGCAGAGGTGAATGCTGCTTTGGAGGGAAAATAGACGTTGTTCCTCACATGCTCATTCATTACTTTCCAAAGCCGCTCTATCGGATTTAAGTTCGGACTATATGGCGGAAAGTAATGAAGCTCTATATTGAGCTTCCAAAAGAAGCGAACAATACTCTCGCTATCTATCGTCTCATAAGTATCGGTGATCGTGGCGCTAATATCTTTCAGGGGGAGAGCACCGATTAAATTCACTCGAGTACGACTACCTGTCGTTTCAATAAGCTTATCCTGACCCTTACGGATCCAGCCATAGCTGAGCTTTGTTGATTGAGTCGGATGAACAGCATCCATGAAAAGCACTGGCGCATCATTGGACTTAAGCACCTCGTTGTAATACTCGATAAATGCTTGCTGCTCTTCAGGTTTTAGCTTGTGCGGTACACCTTTAGGCTTTTTGTATGAAAAACCGTGGTGATGTAACCACTTATTCATGCCTGCAACTGTGTAGCGAACGCCGAATTCAGCCTCGACGTAAGCAACGATTTGATGGGTATGGAAATAAGTTTTTTCAGTCAAATGCTCGATTAGATGCATGGTTTGGGTAGCAGAAAGCTTGCTTTGGCTTCCACCATTTTCAGGCTTGAGTTTTTCAGAAAGCACGTAGTCGCTGAGGTGACGTGCAACAGTCGATTCGTGAATGCGAAGAGCTTGAGAAATCATCGCCTGACTCCAACCTTCAGACGCAAGTAAGACCGCTTTGATGCGGTCACGTACTCGACCATCACGAGTGGAATCGTGCATCTCTTCGAGTTGTAGTTTCTGTTGGGGAGTCAGTGTTATTTTCATGGAGCGTAGCATGATCCTGATTTTATGAAAAATCAAGCATCTTCAATGATCACTGGTATAATACTAAGCCCCTTAAATTTTTCTTCCTGTTACTTTTCACAGGCACTTAGATAAAGAGATCAAAGCACAAGCTCTATGTAAGAATAAGTATTTTTAGAGGAGAGGACTTCGGCCTACTAAAGCGATTCCGTTAAGACCTCCATATACCTAGAAGCCAAAAATTGGACTGGCATTTAAACTCTTAAAGCCACCATTTCGTTTTGATCAACCAGCTCATGAGGTGTCTCCCCAACAAAATAGTAGGCATCAAAACGGTTTTCATTATAATGAAGATACCGCTTGATCAATACTGCGGAAATCATGTCACCCAGGTTTCTTTTAATTCAATCGCTGGGTTAACGCATAAAAAATTAGCTTTTTTACCGACAGCGATGGAACCATATTTATCCTCAACACCCAATAAACGAGCCGGAAATAAACTGGCTGATTCAATCGCATGTTTTAATTCCACACCCGCCATGGTTGATAAATTCTTCACCCCTTGGAATAACGCTAAAGTACTCCCTGCTAATCCCCCTTCTTGGGTGGTCACAATGCCGCTTTGCATACGGACCGCATTACCGCCCAAGAAATACTCACCATCAGGTTGGCCAGTTGCACGCATGGCATCGCTGATCAGCACTAAACGTTCTGCGGCACAACTGACACAAATTTTCATTGCTGCTGGATGAACATGATGGCCATCTGCAATCAACTCAATATAAGCTCGTGAGTCACTGAGCCCAGCGCCTACCACACCGGGTTCTCGATGATGAAGGCCACTCATCCCGTTGTAGCAATGGACAATGCCATCTGCACCGGCCTCAAATGCCGAGTTTGCTTGAGCGTAACTCGCATTGGTATGTGCCAACATCACGTTGAGTCCTCGCTGTTTCAAATGACGAATGGCGTGGCATGCATTCTTTTTTTCTGGTGCTAACGCAACCGCTTTTAATGTGTCTCGACTGACTGCGATCAGATGATCCAGTTCCTGTGTGTCCAACTCACGGAATAAACTGGCATCATGAGCACCTTTATGCCGCTCGGTAAAATAAGGGCCTTCTAAATAACTGCCTAAAATCGTCGCCCCAGGAACACCTTGCACCATGGCTTCAGCCACATTAATCAAAGCACGTTCAATATGTGGTAGCTGATCGGTAACCGTGGTTGCGAGAAAAGCGCCAACGCCTTGACTCGCTAAATGTTGTGATAATTGGGTTAATGATTCGAGCGTGCCGTCCATCACATCGACACCAGCGCCACCATGCACGTGTGAGTCAACCAGTGCGGGTAACATCACTTCCACTTGCATCATGGTGGATATATCGTCTTCGGGCTGCTTAGGCCGAATTTGCGTAAAACACTCATCTTCGATGCTAATAATGTAATCTTGCTGCCATCCTTGCTCGGTAAGAATCTGTTTTACATTAATTTTCACTTTATTCGCTCCTCGACATATCACAAAAGCATTCGGTTAAATGCCTTCACATGCCGTTTCGGTCTGTGATTGTTTGGCCAACTCATCAAATAAACATGTCATTCCACGGTGGCCACATAACAAGGCTTGTTCTCTAAATTCGGTAATGTTGAGTTCGTCACGCTCCAACATCATCTCTAAAATTAATTGCAGGTTAGCCCCTGTAATGACTTCTATATTACCGTGCTCTAAAGCAAGGGTTGACGCGATACGAAATGGACTGCCACCCAATAAGTCGGTGATAAATACCAGCCCATCTTGTGTACCAACATTCTCCATTGCGGCTCGAAATTGTGCTTCCAGTTGTTGGGTTGTTGATTCCGGAGGGAAATCAATCGCTACACATTGCTCTTGTACCCCAATCACTTGGTGCATGGCTTTTTCCATACCTGAGGCAAATGCACCATGGCCGGAAATAATCACACTCAACATCTTCTTTTCCTCTTCTATTAAAGAGGGGGATCCAGCTGACTTAAAGCATAAGCGAAGTCATCGATTATCCAACGCTCATGGCAACACCAAGTCAATTGGCTGGTACGTTGATCCCTTTAAGGATTCACGCCCCCTCTGATTGGCCGTTTTCTCTCTCGGTTAAAGCGTTATAAGAAACCGATAAAACGACCCGCAACCGCCATCACAACCGTAACCACAATCAGTTTAATTGGGCTCCAACCA
>NZ_NBUS01000039.1:72346-112504 GCF_002749895.1 Vibrio fujianensis
AACTAGGGTATACATTAGCAAGGTATACACTAATGGAAGGAATGCGGGCATCAGCTTATCAATCACATCCGCTTGCAACTTAACGACCGCATCACCGGCATTAATTTCTAGCGTAGTAGAAAGACGTACATACGTCGCGACCAGTGCCCCAATGACCGTCATCCCCACAATGGAAGCCGCATGACCGACTTTTTTGGTATTGGCTTTAATCATCGGTATCGCTGCCACGCCCATTCGGTAAGCATAATGAGCCAAACCAAAGCGAAGGCCGAAATGGACCACGTTAAATAAGCAGAAGAAAACCACGGCTCCGAGAATCGAGCCTTGCAATGCGAGATCGGCACCAATCCCGCCACAAATGGGCAGTAAAGTGAGCCAGAACATGGCATCGCCAATTCCTCCCATAGGAGCACCAACCGCAATTTTAGTGCTTTGGATACTATTCACATTCTGCTTTGAACGCTCCATCGCCAAAATAATGCCCATCACAAACGTAACTAAGAATGGGTGTGTATTAAAAAAGCCCATATGCCCACGCATTGACTTGGATAGGTCACTTTTATTGGTATGAATTTTTTCTAATGCCGGTAATAACCCATACAGCCATCCCGCAGCTTGCATACGCTCAAAGTTAAATGAAGCTTGTAATAGCAGTGAACGCCATGCCATTCGGTTAATGTCTGATTTGGTTAACTCAGTACCAATCGATTTATCACTGTATTCATCTTGTGGGACGTCAGGCGTTTGGTTGACATCGATATTGTGATTAGATCCCATCTTCAAATTCCTCTTGTTTAGTCGCAACAACAGCGGTGTCTGTTCCTTTTTTCATAAAATCAATCAATGCCATCGCCAGTGCTGCAGCGGCAATCGCTAACACAGGGAGTTCAAGCCAAGCTGCCGCGACGAATCCAAGAATAAAATAAGGAATGTAAGCATTTTTCATCATAATTTTCATCAGAACCGCAAAACCAATCGCTGGCATGATGCCACCCGCACCCCCTAAACCGTCGATCAAGGTTTTAGGTAGGGCTTCAACAGCCACCTTGGCGTGTTCTGCACCCAAATAGATTGGAAGAAAAGCCCATAAGAAATAAAAGGTACCCAATACCAGTAGCGCAAAATAGTTGACGCGTTCAATGCCTTTAGTGTCGGCGTTATCTGCCATTTGGTCACATTTAGACATCATGGGTGCCATCACAGAGAATAAGAAAGTAATCCCCATTTGTACGGCAACCGCAAAAGGTACCGCGACCCCAACCGCGACATCAGCGGGCACACCGGAACTGATAGCAAATGTCGTCCCAACAATCGTCCCAATAATAATATTGGGTGGCTGAGCCCCCGCTAACGGGGCTAACCCCATCCAAACTAGCTCTAATGTTCCGCCCACTAATATCCCCGTTGGTAAGTCGCCCAAAATCAAGCCAACTAAAGGGCCTAATACCACAGGTCTATGAAAGTGAGTTAAACCGTTAAAGAGATCTAATCCAGCGAAAAATGCCAGTATTCCCAGCATTAACGCTTGTATGAATCCTATTTCCATCTTTCAGTTCCTTTCTTAATTAAAGTAATTCAAAAACATCCGTAGCAGATTCGGTAGGGACTCCCTGCACTCGGCATTTCACGTTATGTTTTTTTAATTGTTCAAAGCTTTCAATATCTTGTGCATTGACGGAAACGGTTTTATGAATTTGTTTTTTTCCATCCACGTAATGCATATTGCCAATATTAATGTCTTGAATTGGCACTCCGCCTTCAACCATCCTTAAAAAATCAGACGGTGTTTTAGCGACTAACAAAATTTTCTGGCGATCAGCGGCTTTGTGAATATTGTCGATGACTTTTTGAATACTCCAGAAACGAATCGCAATGCCTTCGGCAATCACCATTTCCATTAAATTTTGTTGGATGGTGTCCTCGGCAACGTCATCATTAGCCACAACGATGATATTTGCATCGACAAACCCAACCCATTGCACGCCCACTTGACCGTGCACCAAACGTTCATCAATGCGACTTAATACGATATTTGGCATTGTTTATTCCTTTTTAACGGTTGAACGGATAAATATTAACGCCCTGTACCACACGATTGACTTCCCCACTTGGGCAAGGATTATCTGGGCCAATCTCGAGATCAAACGAGCGAGTAAATGCATAAATCTGGGCAAACAATAAGAATGGGAAAGCCAGTGCCGCATCATCTGCATCGGCAAAATGCGGAATTTGAAAATAATCGCCTTCGGCAATCATGGCATCAACTTCAGTGGTTAACGCCACCACTTTCAGAGCTTTATTTTCCGCTCGTAACTCCCTCAAGAGATCACGATCATATTGGCGGGTATAAGGGTCATTAGAGATAAAAATAAAGATTATACTGGCATCATCGACAACCGATTTAGGGCCATGACGAAAACCTACCGGGGAGTCAAACGTGACAGAAAGCTTACCCGCCGTTAATTCAAGTAACTTTAATGCCGCTTCTTGCGCGACCCCTTGCAAGCTGCCACTGCCTAAGTAAATAATTTTATTGGCGTCTAAACGAGCCAATGCGGTAATACTGGCTAACTGGCCGGTCAAAATGGCACGGCACGCCTGTTCTATCGCGTTAAACCGTTCTTCATTAAACTGCTGGGGAAGCAAGGCATGTAAACAAGCAGCCATCATACTCGTTAGGCTACTGGTCATCGCAAAGCCTAAATCATTCGTTTCAGGTGGCATTAATAAGGCAAAACTTCTTACATCTTCGCTGGCTCGTAAATACAAGTTACCTTGCTCATTACACGTAATCACCAAATGATAACAGGTATCAAGCACTTGGCTGGCAAGCTCAACCGCAGCAACGCTTTCTGGGCTATTACCAGAACGAGCAAACGAAATCAGCAAAGTGGGACAGTTTTCCGCAAAATACTCTTCAGGATCAGCCACAATATCGGTGGTTGCGATTGCATCAATTCGACGCTTTAATTTTCCTGATAAATAAGGCGCAAGAGCGCGTCCAGCAAAGGCAGAACTGCCCGCTCCCGTGAGCACAATTCTTCCATTCGGATAAGAAAAAAAGGTGTTCATAAAATCGTTGATGCTCGCTTGCAAAGGCATTAATCCTTGTAACGTTCTTTGCCAAGCATCAGGCTGTTGTGTAATTTCTTTAGCGGTTGCTAATCCATTTTTATGCGCTAATTGTTGTTGAGAAATATTTAAATACATAAGGTTAGCCTTCTATTTATCACGGCAAGCGGCAGCATATAACGCCACCACTTCACCAATTTTGTTAACAATGATTGCCTTGGGATCCGGTGTGAGCCGGCCTTCACGGATCGCTTGAAACTGAATGGGTAAATATTGGCTGATTAACGGCAGAGGAATAGGATGATCTTGTAAGTTGTGTAATAGCACAGCTAAGCCGTCATTGACCTTTTGATCAGGCCAGTAGTAGCGAATGCGATCAGAAAAACTAAAGCTACGGGCTAAACGCTGAGTTTCGCTGTCTCCTTCGTAATACCCCTGCCAATATTTAGGCTCAGCATGCATCGCCCCTTCAAGTACTTGTCGCAATCCAGAGCAATGTCTCGCTGGAATTAATTCTTCTTCAATGCATGAGAGGGAAAATAAAGCCTCACGCAAAGCAAAGGTTAACGCGGGCCCAACTTTTAAAATCGCAAAGTGATCGCGAACTAATGCTTTATAAGCCTGTGCGGTTTGGTAATCGGTCGAATGAGCTTCAAACACCAAATGAGGATAACGTTCAACGACTTTACTCAGCGCCTGTGCTTTCTCTGGGCAATAATCAATAATGCCTTGATGATCAAACTCAACACCAGGTTGTACTACAAGGCCAATAACGCGTGACCAAATGTCTGCTAACCCTTGCTCAACAAAGGCAGAATAATGCGTTTCGATCGTGTTAATCGCCGCTTGAGGTTGAGTGACTTGTACGCTGCTTAGCGTTTCTGTTGCGCCACCAGGAACAGGAACTTCGGTGCCGATCACATAGACTAATGTGGAGTGGCCAAAAATACGACCCGCGGTTTTTTCTGCCACGAGAGCCAGTTTCGCTGCACGTTGTGCCACCGTTTCATCACTCAAGGGTACGGCATCACCCAAACAGCTCATGCTGCAATCTAAGTGAATTTTTTGAAATCCTGCAGAGACATAAGCCACAATTTGATCTTCAGCGAATTTCATCGCCGTATCTGCATCTAAATGCTGCCAACGATTGGGGCCTAAATGGTCGCCCCCCAACACGATACGTGACATGGGAAAGTGAGCCGATTCAGCTAACCGTTCAACCAAAGCACAGAAATCATTAGGTTGCATCCCTGTATAGCCAACAATTTGGTGTTTCAACTGTCACCATAAGAAATGATTTGGCAGCATTGGAAAAGCAAGGAATCGCAACGAGAGCTTATGGTGGTGCTTACCTTCAAGACAATGACATTCGGCCATATGAGCACTCAGTTGAAGATAAAAATCAACTCAATAAAACCTTGAAGGAAAAAATCGCCGCAGCGGCCGTTAGTCTGATTGAAGACGGAGATACCCTGATCCTTGACTCGGGCACCACAACCCACTGTATTGCAGAGGCACTAAGACACGCCAATGATTTAGTGGTTCTAACGAATGGCTTAAATATTGCCAATGCACTTTTTCCAGCAGAAGGCGTTGAGGTGTTAGTCATTGGCGGAAAGTTACGCCGAAAATCCATGTCATTTTACGGCGAACAAAATGATGGCGTGTTAGAGAACTATCACTTTAATAAATTATTTCTTGGGGTGGATGGGGTTAACCTAGAAAAAGGCATTACCACACATAATGAAAATGAAGCAAGACTGAACCGGAAAATGTGCGATATTGCCGATGAAGTGATTGCTGTTACCGATTCATCAAAATTCGGTAAAGTCAGTCTGCATAAAATTCTAGAAACCACACGAGTTGATAAAGTGATCACCGATCACGGGATTCCCGAGGAATATTTACAAGGCTTGAAGCGTCTAGGGATCAGTGTAATTTTAGTCGACGACTGAACGACGTTCGACGATCACAATCTGATTGATCTTACCGCCGATGGTAACTTATCAAGACAAAAAACCTCTCGTAACTGAGAGGCTTTTTCATGAACATTCAACACACAGAACTCAATCCATTAAGATCAATGTTGCGCTTCTGGCTCTACCTTTGACTCAGCCACCGGATCTGTTTGCGCTTGTGGTAATTCAACCTTAATAAATAAAGCCAAAACGCCCATCAACGCCATCGCCCAGAAAACAGCCGCACCCCAATGTTCATATCCCCATCCGCTGAGCGTTGTCATTGCCGCAATCACCGCACCAAGAGGAATCGCATTGTAAAGTGCCTGCAATGCCACCATTTTATTTTGTGGCGCATGCTGAATGTATTGAATGGCCGCAATATGTGCCATAGCAAAGGTGACGCCATGCAGTAATTGAATCGCAACTAAAGCCACAATCATCGTGGTCGAGGCCGTCAATCCCCAACGGATGATCACCCCAATGGCAGCGACCATAAAAAGTGAACGTAAACTCCAGCCAGCAAACATCCGTTTACTCAAGGCAAAGACTAACACTTCAGCAACCACCCCCAAGCTCCACAGGTAACCGATGATCGCCTCAGAGTGTCCCGCCTCTTTCCAATAAATCGCACTAAAACTGTAATAAGCAGCATGGCTTCCCTGAATCAATGCCACCAACACTAAAAACTTAATAACCGGTAATTCACGTAGCAGTTCTGAGAGTTTCGGTCTAACCGCATAGGCTTCACTCTCGGTGACTGGCAATGGTGTTGGGTTACGTAAACTAATCAGTAGCGCCACCGCCACGCCAAATAAGGCAGTATACAAAATCATCGGAGTGCCATACAACGCAACAAGATAACCAACGACTGTTGAACCCGCAATAAAGGCCACCGACCCCCATAAACGTGTCCGTCCATAATCCAACAAATTGTGTTTTGCGTAGTAGTTCGCCATCGCGTCAGACAGTGGCACCACAGGGCCACAGCAAAGGTTAAACAAGATCGTCGCTAATGCCATTAACCAAAAACTGCCCCCGGTAAAAAAGTGGAAAGCAATAAACAGGACAGCTGCCAAGCTTAACCACCGTAAGGCTGGTAATAGATGCTCAACTTTATGAACGCGTGGGGTAATCACTAAATTAGCAACACAGCGTGTCGCAAAACCGATACCGACTAACAAACCAATATCAGTTGCCGAGACACCTTGATCTGCAAACCAAAGCGCCCAAAATGGTAAATACACCCCATACGCAAAAAAGAAACCAACAAAATATTGGGATATCCACCCAAACGGAGAGGGGTTAAACATACTACATCCTAGAAAATCAATAACCAGTGAATCATCAGTGGTACTTACAAAGGTCGCTATTATGCAATGACTCCCTTTAACTAAAAAGGGAACTTTCACTTAAAATCTTATTTCCCTGATCTGCTAAGTCGATAAGGACTATACCCAAACAACTTGCAGTTGCAGGGAGGTGGCAAGTGAGTGACAAATTTGTCTGGAACAAATTTGAATAGCCGTAGGCTGGCCTTGGGTGAAAGCCACGGATAGCTCTCATCATCCCCATCAGCATAGGCAAGCTATGTGATTGGGGGTGAACGAACGTAGCCAAACACTGCCGCTTCAAGTAGGAAGGGTATAGACCAAAGTCGTCTGGCGAGAGACAAAAAATTAGCCACACTTAATCCAGTGTTCTCGTTGCGGTGAAAACCATGCCAGAAAAATTCAATATGCACTCGCCTCCGTTTGATCGACTCACGGAACCTCAGCAACAACTGCTCCGCCGTTCATTAGATATCGCCTACTACCGTGAGCGGGATATTTTGATTCAAAGTGGCCAAACGTGTCAGCAACTCTGGATTTTGATTAAAGGCACCGTCGAAGAACGCTCTGCCGATGGTCGAGAGATTTATGCCCATTACGCTAACGACGATATGTTTGATGTACGTGCCCTGTTCGAGCCGCACGCCAAACACCATTATGTGGCCTTAGAAGATACCTTGAGCTATCTATTACCCAAAACGATATTTTTAACCTTATATCGAGAAAATGGTCAATTTGCGGCTTACTTCGATAATAACCTCGCTAAACGACAAGCCCTCATTGAAGCTGCCCAGCAACAAAAAAATATCGCTGAATTTATCCTCACCAAGATAGAGCCTTCGCTCTATCTTCCCCCAACATTACTCAAACCAGAAGACTCTTTACAAGCGGTAACACAACTCATGAGAGAGCAGAGTATTGATGCCGCTTTTGTCGAATTAGCCCCCGATGATCCACGTTTAACCCAGCAGAATATTCCGCCTTATGCCATTATCACCAGAACCAATTTATTGCACGCGATTGCGCTAGACCATTATCCGCTTGATACCCCTGTGGCTCAAATAGCCACCTTTCCCGTGTTACATATTGAACAAGGTGACTTTCTGTTTAATGCCATGGTGATGATGACTCGCCATAAGGTCAAACGTTTAATGGTCTGCGATGGACATCGTGCGGTGGGGTTGCTATCGATGCTGCAGATCTTAAGTACCTTTTCGACCCACTCTCATGTCTTAACACTCGCGATTGCCAGAGCTTCTAGCATCGATGAATTAGCTCTCGCCGCCAATAAACAACGGCAACTGGTGGACAACTTACTCAGCCGCGGGGTTCGTACTCGTTTTGTGATGGAATTGATTGCGGCGGTCAATGAACAAATTATCGAAAAAGCCTTTGCTCTCGTGGTTCCACCAGCGCTGCATGATCACTGCTGCTTTGTCGTACTTGGCTCAGAAGGACGTGCGGAACAAATACTCAAAACCGATCAAGATAATGCCTTGATCATCAAAGATGGCTTTGAATGGCATTCATTTTCACCGGTGTTAGAGACGTTAACCCACACCTTGTTACAACTTGGCTATCCACTTTGTCCCGGTCAAGTGATGGTAAACAATCCCGAATGGGTAAAATCGCAAGCAGCATGGAAAAAGACCCTCACCGATTGGGTGAAAAACGCGCATCCCGAGCACGTAATGAAGCTCGCCATCATGGCCGATGCTCATGCTGTCGCCGGCAATCAACAGCTATTATCGCCGATCAAACAACACCTCAGCCAATTAATGGCCCATCAAGAATTGATTTTAACGGAATTTACCCGCCCCGCACTTAACTTCTCGGTGCCACTGACATTATTTGGGCAGGTCAAAAGTGGCAAATCTGGGTTAGATATTAAACAAGGCGGCATTTTTCCAATCGTCCATGGTATTCGTGCGCTCAGTTTAGAATATGCCATCACCTGTAATAACACTTTCCAACGTATCGAAGCCTTGGTCAAACAACAAATATTAGAAAAAGAAACGGGAGATAACCTCAGTGAAGCCCTCAAGTTATTTTTTAAACTGCGCCTCGCTCAACAGCTCGATAATCAACATAACCATAACCAGCTTGACTTAAAACAGCTAGAACGAGCCGAGCGTGATCTGCTGCGCCACAGTTTGCATGTGGTAAAAAAATTTAAACAATGGTTAGGCTACCATTACCAAATTAGAGATTAAGTAACGATGAATCGGCTTATGCGATATTATTGGTTTCGTAAGTTAAAGGGCTCGCCATATCAAGCGCTTTTTGCTCCCTGTCAACAACAAGAGCTGGTCTCTCTGGACTGTGAAACCACGAGCTTAGATCCTAAACGAGCAGAACTTGTCACCATCGCGGCCACTAAAATCATCGGGAATCGTATTTTAACCAGTCAGCCCTTCGAAGTCCGCTTGCAAGCACCACTATCTTTAGATTCTCAATCAGTCCGCATTCATCGCCTGCGCCATCAAGATCTGGTTTATGGCCTCACAGAACGAGAAGCCTTGCTCCAACTGATCGAATTTATGGGGAATCGCCCATTAGTGGGATATCACATCCGCTATGATAAAACGATTCTTGATCGCGCGTGTCGTCAACAGCTTGGCTTTCCATTACCCAACCGATTAATCGAAGTTAGCCAACTTTATCAGGATAAATTAGAGCAGCAATTACCCAATGCTTATTTTGATCTGAGCTTAGCGGCCATCTGCCATCATCTCGACCTCCCTTTACATAACAAACACGATGCTCTACAAGATGCGATTGCCGCTGCACTGGTATTTGTTCGTTTAACCAACGGCGATCTTCCCCGTTTAAGCTCTCCCTATCAACACATCGCTTAATTCGATACCAAACGTCTCATACTTCATCCTAAAGTCTAATTGTAGAAATTGTGCCTGTGGCTAACAGTTATAGGTATCGACCCAGCCCACTCGAAGTTATCGCTTCCAGTCAAAAATGGGGTCATTAATTTCCTCAGTGATGTTTAAAACCGGCACTGAAATGGAAATTTGTCGTATTCACAAGGAGAATAACAATGAGTGATGCCTATATCTATCCGGTCAAAGACCATATTAAAGCCCATACTCATGCTGACAACGAGACGTACCTAACCATGTATCAACAGTCCGTGAACGATCCAGAAAGCTTTTGGAGTGAGCATGGTAAAATGGTTGATTGGATAAAACCTTTTCATCAAGTCAAGCACACCTCATTTGATACTGGCCATGTGGATATACGCTGGTTTGAAGATGGTACTCTGAACGTTTCTACCAACTGTTTGGATCGTCACTTGGCAGAAAAAGGCGATCAAATCGCGATCATTTGGGAAGGGGATGATCCGGCAGATGATAAGACATTAACCTACCGTGAACTGCATCAGCAAGTATGTCGTTTTTCAAATGCCCTAAAAGAACAAGGCGTTGGTAAGGGCGATGTCGTCTGCCTCTACATGCCGATGGTACCAGAAGCCGCGGTTGCCATGCTGGCTTGTACCCGTATTGGTGCCGTTCACACCGTAGTATTCGGTGGATTCTCTCCTGAAGCCTTGTCTGGGCGCATTATTGATTCGAATGCGACTGTCGTGATTACCGCCGACGAAGGCATTCGTGCTGGCCGACCGGTTCCGCTCAAAAAAAACGTCGATGAAGCCTTAACCAATCCTGAAATCAAAAGTATTAACAAGGTCATCGTCTTGCAACGAACAGGCGGCCATGTTGAGTGGCATAACCACCGAGATGTGTGGTGGCATGATGCCATTGCCCATGTCTCCGATGACTGTCCAGCAGAAGAAATGCGTGCCGAAGATCCACTCTTTATTCTTTACACCTCCGGTTCAACGGGCAAACCCAAGGGGGTATTGCACACCACTGGCGGCTATTTAGTTTATGCGACCATGACGTTTAAATATGTGTTTGACTATCAACCACAAGAAGTGTTTTGGTGTACTGCAGATGTCGGTTGGATCACCGGGCATAGCTACCTAATTTACGGCCCACTCGCCAATGGTGCAAAAACCATTTTATTTGAAGGTGTGCCAAATTATCCAGATACCAACCGTATGAGCCAAGTCATTGATAAACATCAAGTCAACATTCTCTATACTGCACCAACAGCGATTCGCGCCTTAATGGCGAAAGGTCATGAAGCCATCAAAGACACCCATCGCAGCAGCTTACGCATTATGGGATCGGTTGGCGAACCAATAAATCCAGAAGCTTGGGAGTGGTATTACAAAACGATTGGCGAGCAAAAGTCCCCGATTGTTGATACCTGGTGGCAAACAGAGACTGGAGGCATATTAATCAGCCCGTTACCCGGCGCAACCGCATTGAAACCCGGTTCAGCAACTCGACCTTTCTTTGGTGTTCAGCCAGCTTTGGTGGATAACATGGGTAATATTATTGACGGCGCAGCAGAAGGAAACTTAGTCATTCTCGACTCTTGGCCGGGGCAAATGCGCAGCGTCTATGGTGATCACGATCGATTCGAACAAACCTATTTTTCTACCTTTAAAGGGATGTATTTTACGGGTGATGGCGCACGTCGCGATGAAGATGGTTATTACTGGATAACTGGACGCGTAGATGATGTGCTCAACGTTTCTGGCCACCGAATGGGCACAGCGGAAATTGAATCCGCCTTGGTTGCATTCGATAAAATTGCCGAAGCCGCCATTGTTGGTGTCCCACATGATATTAAGGGACAAGCGATTTATGCCTATATCACCCTAAATGATGGCGTCTACCCTAGCGCTGAATTACATAAAGAAGTCAAAGACTGGGTACGAAAAGAGATAGGCCCAATTGCTACCCCTGATGTTCTGCATTGGACCGACGCACTCCCCAAAACCCGTTCAGGCAAAATCATGCGCCGTATTTTACGTAAAATCGCCACAGGTGATACCAGTAACCTGGGCGATACCTCCACACTGGCGGATCCAAGTGTGGTCGACAAGTTGATCGCCGAAAAAGCACTACTGTAGAACAGTAAGCTAGGGTTTTAGGTCCTAGGTTTTAGGTCCTAGGTTTTAGGTTTTAGGTCCTAGGTCCTAGGTTTTAAGTCCTAGGTTTTAAGTCCTAGGTTTTAGGTCCTAGGTCCTAGGTTTTAAGTCCTAGGTTCTAGGTTCTAGGTTCTAGGTTCTAGAACCTGGGTTTCGCTTTTCCTAGAATCTGCTTTCCTCTAGGCCTCTCCTTTTCTAGCACCGTTTTTAGCTAAGATCCGATCAGCTTCAGCCAACCACATTCGTTCAAAAAACCACCCAACCGAGTCATTAGACCAGTAAATTGCTGCCATTTGCGATGAATTAGCTATAATCATGGTCAATTTAATAAAAACAGTGAACTTTTGACCAAAAAAATGTGTCGAAAAATTTAAAATATGGGATTATTGGATTACATCTCACAATAGAGGAAGATAGCCACACAATGTCCACAAATTTACGCATTCTTGTTCTTAATGGTCCAAACTTAAACCTACTCGGTCTACGTGAACCAGAACACTACGGCTCGCAGAACCTAGCGCAAATCGTCGAAAAACTAACAGAACAAGCCGCACAAGCGAATGTGGAATTAGAGCATCTCCAGTCTAACCGTGAGTATGAATTGATCGAAGCTATCCACCGAGCCTATCAACGGGTGGACTTTATCATCATTAATCCAGCCGCATTTACGCATACCAGTGTCGCTCTACGTGATGCGCTGCTTGGTGTGGCCATCCCCTTTATTGAAGTGCATCTGTCAAATATACACGCACGAGAAGCTTTTCGTCATCACTCCTATCTATCGGATAAGGCCCAAGGGGTGATATGTGGCCTAGGCGCACAAGGTTATGAATTTGCTTTGGCTGCAGCAATCAATGCGTTGCAAACCAAGTAATAACCCAACACTCTACAACCCAAACTGGGTTGTCTTACTCACAAGATAAAAGAGAAAGAAACAATGGATATTCGTAAAATCAAGAAACTGATCGAATTGGTGGAAGAATCTGGCATTTCTGAGCTAGAAATCTCTGAAGGCGAAGAATCAGTACGTATCAGTCGCCATAATCCAGCGCCAACCGCTCCGGTTCATTACGCTGCAGCACCGGCTCCAACTGCCGCACCTGCGCCCGCTCCGGTGGCTGAAACCGCTGCACCAGCAGCGAAAGTACCAACGGGTCATCAAGTGCTTTCTCCAATGGTTGGCACCTTCTACCGCTCGCCGAGTCCTGAGGCAAAATCGTTCATTGAAGTAGGACAAAGCGTTTCAGCAGGCGACCCTCTATGTATCGTAGAAGCCATGAAAATGATGAATCAAATCGAAGCCGATAAATCAGGCGTGGTAACAGAAATTTTAGTCGAAGATGGTCAGCCAGTAGAATTCGACCAACCTCTTGTGGTCATCGAATAATCGAGGCGTGTTGTTATGCTAGATAAATTAGTCATCGCGAACCGAGGCGAAATTGCGCTTCGTATTCTTCGTGCATGTAAAGAATTAGGCATCAAAACTGTTGCCGTCCACTCCACCGCTGACCGTGATTTGAAACATGTTCTGCTGGCGGATGAAACTGTCTGTATTGGCCCAGCAAAAGGGATCGATAGCTACCTAAATATTCCTCGTATCATTTCCGCCGCTGAAGTGACAGGGGCGATTGCTATCCACCCAGGTTATGGTTTTTTATCAGAAAATGCCGATTTTGCCGAACAAGTTGAGCGTAGTGGCTTTATCTTCGTTGGCCCAAGAGCGGAGACCATTCGCTTGATGGGGGATAAAGTCTCCGCTATTACAGCAATGAAAAAAGCCGGTGTTCCTTGTGTACCGGGGTCAGATGGGCCACTCGATAACGATGATGCCAAAAACAAAGCTCACGCTAAACGCATCGGCTATCCCGTTATCATCAAAGCCTCAGGCGGTGGCGGTGGCCGCGGTATGCGCGTAGTTCGCAGTGAAGCAGAGCTCATTCCAGCCATCAATATGACCCGCGCAGAAGCAAAATCGGCGTTCAACAACGACATGGTATATATGGAGAAATACCTAGAAAACCCACGTCACGTTGAAGTTCAAGTGTTAGCCGATGGCCAAGGCAATGCGATCTATTTAGGAGAACGTGACTGCTCCATGCAGCGTCGTCACCAAAAAGTGGTCGAAGAAGCGCCAGCTCCGGGAATTACCGAAGAAGTTCGTAAATACATCGGTGAACGCTGTACTCGTGCTTGTATCGAAATCGGCTACCGTGGTGCAGGTACCTTTGAATTCTTGTATGAAAATGGTGAATTTTACTTCATCGAAATGAACACACGAATTCAGGTTGAGCACCCCGTAACCGAAATGATCACTGGCGTTGATTTGATCAAAGAGCAATTACGTATTGCCGCTGGCCAACCACTCTCCTTTACGCAAGATGATATTAAGATCCGTGGCCATGCGGTGGAATGTCGAATTAATGCCGAAGATCCTGAACGCTTCCTTCCTTGTCCGGGTAAAATCACTCGCCTCCATACTCCAGGAGGAATGGGAGTTCGTTGGGAATCACATATTTATTCCGGTTATACCGTTCCGCCATACTATGACTCAATGATCGGTAAACTCATCACCTATGGTGAAAACCGTAATGTGGCGATTGCTCGTATGCGTAACGCGTTAGACGAAATGATTATTGAAGGAATTAAAACCAACATTCCTTTGCAAGACATGATCATGAGAGATGAAAACTTCCAAAATGGTGGCACAAATATCCACTATTTGGAGAAAAAGCTTGGCATGCAATAATCTATTGGCCTGTTAATAATCCTCATGAGCATAGATACACCATGCTCATGAGGTAAACGGACTTGGCTAATACCGCAACCACTTAAAATAGAAGGAATATAACATCATGATGTCTTTTGCTGAGTTAACCTGAAACCACCTAATGTAATACCTAACTCTTGTGCTTGCTTATTCAAGTTCTCAGCTAAAGTTTGCAACTGTTCCGCCTTACTCTCAGTCGTTCGACTTTGTTCACTAATTTTCTCTACCGATTCACTCATTTCACGCGTAGCCTGCTCTTGCTGTGCGGCGGCAGAAGAGATTTGTTCACTCATATCAGCAACCGCATCTGCTTGCACACGAATATCATTAAAGTTTTGCTGGGATTTATTCACATTATCAAGTGCCACCTTGGCATGATTACTATTCTGAGTAATAGTTTCCGATGATTGAGCAATCCCCAACTTGAGACTCTCCAGCATAGAACGGATATCCTGTGTTGCTTGCTGGGTTCTCGTCGCTAGTTCGCGGACTTCATCGGCAACAACCGCAAAACCACGGCCCTGCTCCCCAGCGCGCGCGGCTTCAATGGCAGCATTCAAAGCTAATAAATTGGTTTGTTCAGCAATCGAACTGATAGACTCCGTCACCGTACTAATTTTTTGGCTCTCATCAGAAACAGTAATAATCTGTTGAATCGTGTGCTCCAACTCGGTAATAAATTTACCCATACTCATCACGGCACTTTCAACTAACTGGTCACCTTCACGCACTTTTTGTTGAACTTCGTCAGCAGCATGAGCAGTTTGCACAATACTCTCGGTGACTTCGATAACCGTTGCGGTCATCTCCGTCATCGCGCTCGCCACTTGGGTAGTATGTATGGATTGAGAGCCCATCTCATTCTGCATTGAATGGCTATGCTCCGACATTTTACCAGCATAAATAACTAAATCTTGAGTCACTTCTTGCATGCGCCCAAGAACCGCCTTGTAACGAGCTTGGATCATTTTACTATTTTGAATCAGTAAACCCATTTCATCTTCGCCTGCTAACTGAATGTTTTCCGTTAAATTTCCCGTAGCAAGTCTGCGTAATGTCCTCGACATGATTTCCACTTGCTTAAGCAATCTGCCTCGAATCAAATAGAGTTGGAAAATCAACACAACCGTGGTAAGCGCTAACGATATTAAAATTGGCCACTGCTGAGTCATATCGATTTGAGTGACCGAAAATATCAACATCAGCAATGCAAAACAACTCAAGCTAGTATACAGAGAAGCATAGGTGAGTCTCTGCAACCAATTGGGCTTAGGTAACAACTTGGTTGGATCGGCTTTCATCTGCTTATAAAGCGCTTCAGCTTGGCTAACTTGCTCTCTAGTCGGTTCTGAACGTACCGACTGAAAGCCAATGATTTCCCCCTCTTGGGTAATCGGAGAGACAAACGCATCAACCCAATAATGATCGCCATTTTTACAACGGTTTTTAACCATGCCACGCCAGTTTTTGCCTGATCGGACGGTCTCCCATAAACTTTTAAACGCGGCAGGCGGCATATCAGGATGGCGAACCATATTATGGTCACTCCCCATCAGCTCTTCCGTGCAATAACCACTAATCGTTATAAAAGGATCATTAACATAGCGAATTTTTCCTTGCGTATCGGTGATCGATACAAGATCACCGAGTCCATTAAAGTACACTTCCTTATTTGTCACTGGCCCATTATTTCTCATATTATTGCCTCCCACCAAGTCCCTTACGATGACATTTCATTGCTGTATTTATACTGATTACAACTGCTGAAAATATCACTGAGCAAATATCGTTCCAGAAAAAAATAAGCAACAAAATACATAAGCAACTGATTTTTTTAGCTACATTTGGCGTTGTAGACATTCTGTTGCAATTTAGTAATCATGTAGAGAAGCCGTTGCAAATTGCGAGCTTGGCACCAAATCATATTCATCAACACCACCTTATTAGAAAATATGCAAATGAACAGGTAATGAGATCTATCTGTTTCGTTACCAGCTCTTTTCTCTTACACTTAATCTCAATCGTTAACCAACCCTCTAAAGAGCCGATCTCCATGCCTTGGATTCAAATTAAACTTAACGCCACCAATCAAAATGCCGAGCCCATTAGCGATATGTTAATGGAAAAAACTGGTGCATTGTCTGTCACCTTTCTCGATGCAAAGGATACCCCTGTTTTTGAACCTCTTCCGGGTGAAACTCGCTTATGGGGGGATACGGATGTACTGGCCCTTTATGACGCTGAAATCGACACACAACGCGTCATTCAGCAGATTCAAGCAAGCCAGCTACTGGCTGATGGCTTTGCGTATAAAATTGAACAGATTGAAGATAAAGACTGGGAGCGGGAATGGATGGATAACTTTCACCCGATGAAATTTGGTCAACGGTTATGGATCTGTCCAAGCTGGCGGGAGATCCCTGAACCAAATGCTGTCAATGTTCTTCTCGACCCGGGTCTGGCTTTTGGAACCGGAACACACCCAACGACAGCGTTGTGCCTACAATGGCTAGATTCACTCGATCTATCCGGTAAAACCGTCATCGATTTTGGTTGCGGCTCCGGTATTCTCGCCATTGCTGCGATTAAACTCGGTGCAGCAAAAGTAATCGGAATCGATATTGACCCACAAGCATTACTCGCTTCTAAAGATAACGCCGCTCGTAATGGCGTTGCCGATAAAATTGAGGTTTACCTGCCACAAAATCAGCCGGAAAATTTAATGGCCGATGTCGTGGTCGCCAATATTCTAGCTGGGCCACTACGTGAGCTTTCCCCTGTCATTAAAAGCCTGATTAAACCCGGAGGGCAACTGGCGATGTCTGGTGTACTCAATACCCAAGCTCAAGATGTCGCTAACTATTATCGTGATGAATTGAGTATTGATCCGATTATCGAGCAAGAAGAGTGGTGCCGAATCACTGGGCGAAAACAAGGCTAGTGATAAGTTTATACGCTAATTGATTGAAAAATAGACTATTTGCAAAAACAATTTGCTAACGCTCAAATATTAGTCTTTTCACACAGTAAAAAAATGCGTAAAATGCGCGCCCTTGCTGGTACGAAGCTGTGAAGACGTTTTGAAAATCGGAAATCATCAACTTAACAACAATCTCATCGTTGCCCCGATGGCCGGTGTCACCGATAGACCGTTTCGAGAGTTGTGTCTCCGTTATGGTGCAGGAATGGCAGTCAGTGAAATGATGTCATCCAATCCGGCACTATGGAAAACAGACAAATCGAAAAACCGCATGGTACATGAAGGCGAATCGGGCATTCGTTCTGTACAAATTGCAGGTAGCGATCCACAGCTGATGGCCGAAGCTGCGCAGTTTAGTGTTGAAAACGGTGCACAAATCATCGACATCAACATGGGCTGCCCAGCCAAAAAAGTGAATAAAAAGCTAGCCGGTTCTGCACTATTACGCTATCCGGATATTATAGAAGGTATCCTCAAAGCCGTCGTCAATGCAGTGAATGTTCCGGTAACACTCAAAACCCGAACTGGCTGGGATACAGCGCATAAAAACTGTGTCTATATCGCTAAATTAGCCGAAGACTGCGGCATACAAGCACTTGCCCTTCACGGGCGCACTCGAGCTTGTATGTACCAAGGAGAGGCAGAATACGACAGCATTAAAGCCGTTAAGCAAGCCATCAGTATTCCTGTCATCGCTAATGGAGATATTGATTCTCCACAAAAAGCCAAACAGGTACTGGAATACACAGGGGCCGACGCTTTAATGATTGGACGCCCAGCCCAAGGCCGCCCATGGATTTTTCAGGAAATCCAACACTATTTGGAAAACGGTACCACCATGCCTGAACTTCCAGTGATGGAAGTAAAAGCCATTTTGCTTGGTCATGTAAGCGCTCTCCATCAGTTTTATGGTGAGTATTTAGGGCCTAGAATCGTGCGTAAACACGTAGGCTGGTACCTAAAAGAACATGAGCAAGCAAGTGAGTTTCGCCGTGCCTTCAACGCGATAGAAGCAGCATCGCTGCAACTAGAAGCGCTTGAAGGTTATTTTGATAACGTTGCATCATAATTAAGAGAAGAGCTAGACCGAATATGTTCGAACAAAATCTGACTTCAGAAGCTTTAACCGTCACTACTGTCACTTCACAAGATCAAATCACGCAAAAACCCCTGCGCGATTCCGTTAAAGCATCTCTTAAAAACTATCTTGCCCAGTTAAATGGTCAAGAAGTCACTGAACTCTACGAATTAGTTCTAGCTGAAGTTGAGCAGCCACTGCTCGACACCATCATGCAGTATACGCGTGGAAACCAAACTCGCGCAGCAACCATGATGGGGATCAACCGCGGTACACTTCGTAAAAAACTGAAAAAATACGGCATGAACTAATAGCCATTAGTTAACCTATTATTTATAAAGGGCTTATCTTTTAAAGGGTAGGCCCTTTTTTATTAAACGACCTTATAAACCATTTTAGACGGCCCAACGCTGATGCTTGAGTTGTGTGAAGTGAAGAAAAGAAAAAAGAGCCCGATTGGGCTCTTGATTGAATCATTAACAGTGAGTGGAAAGGCGTCAGATTTAGCATCCATCGTTTTCCCGAACCACCACTCACCGGATTCGTGGCTAGGCTTTTAGTACCTTCACCGTATAGCTGCCATCATTTTGATGATACAGACCGTGAATATCGGTCTCAAAGCCTGGATAGTGAGCACCAATTTCACACAGCATTTCTAAAAATTCCAATACTGGGCGAGAATCTTCAGTCACCATTTCACCAGGAAGCACCAAAGGAACACCCGGAGGATAAGGCAAAATCATATTAGCACTAACTCGGTTTACCATCTCACTAAGTTTCACTTCTTCAGTTTGACCGCGTAATTCTTGCTGCCAAGCCGCATGAGGGGTTACTTTCATTTCAGGTAATACATCAAATGCTTTATACATCAACTCAGGCAATTGATATTTTTTAATCAGATCATGAATACCTTGCGCCAACTCTTGAATGCGCATGCCTTCATAGAAACTTGGATCTTCTTTATACAGTGCTGGCAACATCGTACGGATCGTTAGGTTCAAATCATAACCACGTTTAAATTCGGTTAAGCCGCGTAGCAATTGCATCGCTTTTGACTTATCAATCCCAATCGAGAATAGGAACAGCAAGTTATAAGGGCCGGTTTTTTCCACCACAATACCGCGTTCATCCAAGAATTTCGCTACCAAAGAGGCTGGAATACCCGAACCTTCAAGCTCCCCATCCTTGCTCATTCCTGGCGTTAGTAGGGTAATTTTGATCGGATCAAGGTACATGTGGTTATCATCGAGATCCTTGAAACCATGCCAGTTCTCTTTAGGATCTAACTTCCAACATTCCGTGGTTTCAATATTTTCAGGTTGCCAAACATCAAAGAACCAGCTTTCGCTTTCCCCTTTCAACCGTTTAATCTCTTTACGGAAGCGCACTGCACGATCGATAGAATCTTGCATCAATTTGCGCCCGGTATTACCGCGCATCATGGCCGCCGCAGTTTCAGTTGAAGCGACAATCCCGTACTGCGGTGAGGTTGAAGTGTGCATCATAAAGGCTTCATTGAAGGACTCTTTATCAAATTCACCTTTAATATGAATCATCGATGCCTGTGAGAAAGCGGCAAGCAACTTATGGGTTGATTGTGTTTCGTAGAACACTTTACCCGGCATCGCTTCACCACTCATGCCACACTTACCTTGATAAATCGCGTTAAAGTTAGTGTAAGGCACCCAAGCACTATCGAAGTGGATATGTTTACAATCTAACGACTCTTTAATGAACTGAGTATTGTAAAGCAAACCATCGTAAGTTGAGTTGGTGACAACCGCATAGCTTGGTGCGCTAGCACCCGGTGTGTTTGCGACTTTTTCTGCAATCACTTCACGGCTAAATTCACGTTGCGGAATACCGCCTAAAATCCCGTAAGCATTACGAGTAGGACGGAAATAAATCGGTGTGACATCGGTCATCATCATCAGATGAGTGAGCGATTTATGACAGTTACGGTCAACTAACACTGTGCTACCCGCAGGAGCGGAGAACATGCCAACAATCTTGTTTGAGGTCGACGTTCCGTTAGTCACAATGTAAGAGCTATCAGCATTAAAGGTGCGAGCAATGTACTCTTCTGCTTCTTGATGTGGGCCTGAGTGATCAAGCAATGACCCCAATTCAGGCATAGAAATGGATACGTCTGCTTTGAATGTATTTGGACCGTAGAAATCATAGAAGATGCTACCTGCAGGGCTTTTTTGAAATGCGGTGCCGCCCATGTGTCCAGGTGTACAGAAGGTATATTTACCTTCTTCGACATACTTAAAGAGTGCTTTGGTAAACGGAGGCATAATCGCCTCTTTATACTCTTGTGTCGCCTGATTGATTTTAATCGCAATATCATCGGCCATGCCTAAAGCATATTCGAAAAAGCTCACGTTCAAACGCAGATCAGTTAAAGAAATATCCAGGGTCGATTGCTCATTGGCAAAGGCATGCACTGGCAATTTTTCATTGACCTGACTGATGCGCTCGCACAGTTCCAGTGAGTATTTATCCCAGTCAAACAACACACCACAGATACGAGGGTTCATTTCAATCAGTTTAATCAGGTCTTTGTCATCAACCGGATAAACCACTTCATAACCCGCTTTTTCTAAAGCCGCATGCAGTTGGCGCACTGGCTCTTCTTTAAAGAACACACCCATGTGGTTCAAGATAGCAAAAATATTCATTTGGACATCTCCAAGACGAAAGAAGGCGCTCCCTATCTAACCTGATAGTGAGTATTAGGAACGCCAAAGAAATTAATTGACTAGCGCAAGCTCGGTATTGCGAGCGCTAGCATTGAGGAATTAAGCTGCTGACGTCGAAACGCGCTGCTTATGCGATTCATGGTATTGAGCAAAACCGGCTTTTTTGCTGTAGAACATCAATATGACTAATGAAATGATGAAGGTTGCGGTCAGTGTGCTTCCTTCTGCTCCTGCAAGCGCAATCATACAAAAAGCACAAGCAACACCAGAGAAGAGCATGACAAAACCATTACGGGTAGTCATACCTTCAAAGCGAATCAAGTTAATGCTGGAGTAAAAATAAGGCAGCATGGTCAGTAGTACCGCATCGGTCGTAAGTTGACTAAAGATGTCCGCGGCATGAGCGGTTTGCGAGCTAAACAACATCAACACAATCATTAAGGCTGTCATTTTCAGCGACGCAAGGATTAAGCCTTTTTTCGGTACACCATTACTATCCGTTTCACCATAAACTTTCGGGAAGTTACCATCAGCCGCCGCACGTTTACCGGCTTCACCTACCAACATCATCCAAGAACCTAGTGACGTAAAACAGGCTAATGCGGTAAAGGCAGACACAAAAGGTGCAGACCAACTACCAAATAAATTGGTGGTTGCCATCGCAAAAGGGGCACCAGAAGCGGCAATTTCACCCGCAGGGAAAAGGCCACTAATCATCTGAGTTGAAACAATATAAATAACACCGGCCAATGCTGTACCCAGCATGGTTGCTAATGGAACAGTGCGTTTTGGATTGTGAACCATACCGGAAGAAACCGCAGCAGACTCAACCCCCACAAACGACCATAAACAAATAAGTACCGCGCTGATGATTGCATGACTATCACTACCAGCAGACACATTCCAGTTATGCTGATAAATGGCCATATCAAAATTCATCCAACCAAATAACGCCGTTCCAAGAACCGGGATCAAAATCAGCACCAAACCAATCGTACATAAACGGCTCACCCAGCTGCCACCAAGTAAGTTAACCAAGGTAAAAAGCCATACAGAAGCAATGGTTGCCAAACCAGCAGGAACCGGGTTATTCAGAATAGGGAAGAAAACAGAAAGATAAGAAACACCCGTAATGGCAATCGCGAGATTACCAATCCAGTTAGCATGGTAGTAGAGTACGCCAGCCTGAAAACCAAACACTGGTGACACTTCCCCAGCATAAGCAATCGGGCCACCCTCTTGTGGGTTTTTTGTCGCTAAACGTGCGAAAACAAAAGCCAGACTCAACGCACCAATAATGCAGATAATCCAACTAAATAAAGAAATAGATCCAACGGTCGCCAGACTTGATGGTAACAAGGCAATGCCACTGCCCATCATGTTACCTGCGACGACTCCAGTACAGGCAATAACGCCAATTTTTTTGGTACTCGATGACATAACGTCTCCCGATTTTTCCACGAGCTATTTGCTCAAACCCTCAGAAGTAAAAGAGCGCAACACAAGCAGGCTCCTTCACTGAACAGGGCGAAGGTTACGCTGAAAAAGCGCAGAAAAAATCAAGATGTGATTATCAATAAAAAAATGACCAAATCTTTATTTTGGTCACAAGCTGATAAAAATCAAAAATATAAACACTTTAAAATACAAAGCCTTATTGGAAAATAATTGTGTCGATAGGAAAAATATAAAGATATAAACCACCCCACACGATTCATCTTTATACCCAATAAAGTTATCAACCTTTATACCCTTCCTACTTGAAGCTGCAGGGGTGTTGGCTACGTTCTTTCACCCCAATCACATAGCCTGTCTATGCTCATGGGGATTCACTCACTTGCCGCCTACCTGCAACTCCAAGTTGTTTGGGTATACTTAAACCGTTAAAGGGAAGCATAGCTGAGTGATTTTTTCATCGTGCGCAACCGTTCCACCACTCCTAACGCAACACGTGGATTGAGAACGATCTTGCGATCAAATCGACCTGATCATTGAACAAGCAAGGGAAAAGCAGTAGCGGGAAAACTGTCCTAAGTAAGAAGCGTCGTAAGTAAGAAATAAGATGAGTAAGAAGGATGGATCAACCAGGCAACGCCTTCCAATCATCCAAGATAACAGGAAAGCGCATCATCGCCATAACCGTCAGTTTACGTTATCCGTAAAGGCTATAGCACGGTGGTTACAGAAGGGTGTACTGAACGATAAAGCGCATAATCAATTGATTTTAAGTTGCTATAAAACGCTAGGTTTTCGCATAATAAATAGGTTTCTAATGAGGTATCAATATAAAAAGCTTCGCTATAAGCATCACTGGCAGCCTCCATATCCCCGTTTAATTCAAAAAGCTTACCCCGCAACACATAGCCTAATACCGATTCACGCTGGGTAAATGCTTGCTGCAAATAAATATGCGCCTGTTCAGGGCGGTTGGATACAATTTCATGCAGCGCTAACGCTTCAACAATGCGCCCTTGAATGTCAACGTCAGCCAATTGAGTGGAGTTGATGAGCTGATAGGTCAGTTGATTAATTCGATCTTGCGCTAACGCTTGCTCGAGTGCTAAAGCGACTTGCACATAATAAGCCACTAATAATTCTGCTTGCACATAACGATTGTCTGGCTCAGCACGTAATACTTGCTCTAATAATTGAATCCCACGTTGAAATGATTCAGGTTGTGAGGTATTCAAATAATGATGCGCTCGAATTAATTGAGAAAGTGTTTGGTGATTCACCGGCAGATCAGCCATTAACTGCTCTACATGACTTTGAGCATCAACGACCTGTAAGGCCTGCATTAAGTCAAGCGAGACCTGTTTAAGCACACGATTCAAGTGTGGAGGAACCAACAAATATTGACGACTAAATAAAATGGTACCGGATGCATTATTTCGGTATTCCAGATCCAGATAAGCCTTACCCTCTTGCTCTTTAACCAATACAGTCACGGTTTTTCCCGGTAATATTCCCGATGCAAAGCGTGCCTTACTTAGTCGGATACGGTAATGGGTCACTTGGCTTATATCTGCCGCTAATTTTTGTACCATCCCATCAGCTAATTCGGCACGCTCCTCGTGTTGAGAAAAGCCGTGATCAAACCTAAATTCAATTAAACGCGTATCGACCGCTTGAGTGATCGAGATATCAGATTGATGATAGGTAAAAAGGCCAAAGCCGATAATAAGCACGCTGATCCATAACACATCAAAGATCAAAGTTCGCCAGCGTTTAAATGCCGTATGATGATCTTTGGTCGTCGTACAACGAAATTGAAATGCTCGAGTTAATGGGGCCGCCGGGAAAGTGATATCAGAAGAAGAAACAGCGCCCTCTTGCTCAATGGCCCGGGCATCGTCGACAGTGATTGGTGGGCTAAGATCCCCTTCCTGCAATTGATGCACAGGATCAGAAAAAACTTCAGTGACTGTGGCGACTAATTTATAACCTCGCTTAGGGACCGTCGTTAAATAAGAAATGTTTTCTTCACGTCCATCACGTAGCAATTTTCTCAATTCAAAAATAGATTGAGTAACCACTTGATCGGTGACGATAGCGCCACCCCAGACATGTTCGATTAATTCCTCTCGACCAAAGACTTCGCCAGCATTTTTTGCTAAAAAATACAATAGATTAATCAATCTTGGCTCAACCGAAACTTCCCTATTTTGGCGATACAATTTATTTTCATCAACACTTAGCATCCAGTCGTTGATTTGAAAGCATCTTCCAACCATGTGTACACCATGAAGTCACAGTAAAGGCAGTGAGTTATCTCACCGCGACCGATCCATCCCTAACCATCCAATAACAAAAGAGGCGAATTATACTGATTTTTTACTCCGCAAGACTAACACTCAAAAGCCTCAAAAATGGAAACTAAGGTTGGGCTATTCTAAGGCCGCTAAAATTGAGCAGTGACTGGCATCATCATCAGTATCGCCACAACACGCATCGTTGATTTTTTTCAGTGCCGATCGAATTCGATTTAACTCTGCAATTTTTTCATCAATCAATTTGAGCTTAGCACTGGTAATTGACTTGACTTCGGCACAGCTATGCTCGGTAGCTTCGAGTTTAATCTCAAGCAACTCTTTTATTTCATCAAGGCTAAGCCCCAACGCTTTGGCTTTTAAAATAAAACTGACTTGCTGTTCATTCGCTTCATTATACAAACGATACCCGGACTCACTGCGTCCGGCCGGTTTGATCAGCGCATTTTTCTCATAAAAACGCAACGTATCACTCGACACCCCACAACGTTTCGCTAATTCACCAATTTGAAACATCCGCTTATCCTTTTTTCTGTCTGATTAAAGTGCGCGTTGCTAACAGCATTTTTACTTGAAAAAGGCCTTTTTAACGGTTATTTTCCCAACGCCAAACGATTGCGCGAGATCTTTTCACATAAACTCGCTAGAATATGCATCATTAAAATAATCAGTAAAAGGCCTTTACCCCAGTGAGGAATGCCATCATGTTAACGCATAGTATCGGCCATTGTGGTAAAGCTCTTTAGTGATAGTCCACGATGTAACATCGTATAAATTGAAGGAAAATGGAAGCATGAACCACGCTCGCCCTATTCGTCGCGCTCTGATCAGCGTATCCGATAAAACTGGTATTGTTGAGTTTGCGCAAGCCCTCGCGCAACGAGGTGTCGATATTCTCTCCACTGGCGGTACTGCTCGTTTGTTGGCGGAACAAGGAATCACCGTGACCGAAGTGTCTGACTATACCGGTTTTCCAGAGATGATGGATGGGCGAGTGAAGACCCTTCATCCCAAAGTTCACGGGGGCATATTGGGCCGTCGCGGTCAAGATGACGCGATCATGGCCGAGCACGGCATTCAATCCATCGACATGGTGGTGGTTAACCTGTATCCCTTTGCTCAAACCGTGGCAAACGCCGATTGTACTTTGGCAGATGCCGTAGAAAATATCGATATTGGCGGGCCAACTATGGTGCGCTCCGCTGCCAAAAACCATCAAGATGTGACCATTGTCGTGAATGCGAAAGATTATTCACGAGTGATTGCCGAAATGGATGCCAACGAGCGCTCAGTGACACAGGAAACTCGTTTTGATTTAGCCATTGCCGCATTTGAACATACCGCCGCCTATGACGGCATGATTGCCAACTACTTCGGCACTATGGTTCCTTCTTATGGTGACAACACAGAAGGGGATGAAGAATCCACCTTCCCTCGCACTTTCAACCAGCAATTTATCAAAAAGCAAGATATGCGTTATGGTGAAAACAGCCACCAATCTGCCGCTTTCTACGTAGAAGAAACCCCTCAAGAAGCCTCGGTTGCGACCGCTCGCCAAATCCAAGGCAAAGCCCTTTCTTACAACAACATTGCTGATACCGACGCTGCATTAGAGTGTGTTAAAGAGTTTGTGGAACCCGCTTGTGTGATTGTCAAACATGCCAATCCATGTGGAGTCGCCCTAGGTAGCGATATTCTCGAAGCCTATAACCGCGCTTACCAAACCGACCCCACCTCGGCCTTTGGTGGCATTATCGCTTTCAACCGAGAACTTGATGCAGCAACAGCAAACGCGATTGTGGAACGCCAGTTTGTCGAAGTGATCATTGCACCGAAAGTCTCAGCGCAAGCGGTCGAAGTGGTGGCAGCGAAGAAAAATGTTCGTCTACTAGAGTGTGGTGAATGGTCAAGCAAAACTACCGGTTTGGATATGAAACGGGTCAATGGCGGCTTACTGGTGCAAGAACGCGATCACGGCATGGTATCAACCGCTGACCTTAACGTCGTCTCCAAACGTCAACCCACGGAAGAAGAACTCAAAGATGCGTTGTTCTGCTGGAAGGTGGCCAAGTATGTAAAATCCAACGCGATTGTTTACGCCAAAGGCGACATGACGATTGGCGTCGGCGCAGGGCAAATGAGCCGCGTTTACTCAGCGAAAATTGCAGGCATTAAAGCCGCTGATGAAGGTTTACCAGTAGCAGGGTGTGTCATGGCGTCAGATGCATTCTTCCCTTTCCGTGATGGCATTGATGCCGCGGCCCAAGCGGGGATTAAATGCGTCATTCAGCCTGGGGGTTCCATGCGTGATGAAGAAGTCATCGCCGCTGCGGATGAACACGGCATGGCGATGATCTTCACTGGAATGCGCCATTTCCGTCATTGAGTTTGGTTCTAGGTTTTAGGTTCTAGGTTCTAGGTCCTAGGTCCTAGGATCTGTTCTTCCTCGGGCCTAATATAAAAATTTAAGGTAATTATTTATGCAAGTTCTCGTTATCGGTTCTGGCGGTCGTGAGCACGCTCTAGGCTGGAAAGTCGCACAAAACCCTCAAGTAGATACCGTATTTATTGCGCCAGGCAATGCCGGTACTGCGCTTGAACCCAAGTTAGAAAACGTCAACATAGCGGTCGAAGATATCGCTGCTTTAGTGACATTTGCTGAGCAAAAACAGATTGACCTGACCATTGTTGGTCCAGAAATTCCATTAGTACTTGGCGTCGTCGATGCCTTCCGTAGCGCTAATTTACCCATATTTGGCCCAACCCAGGCCGCAGCACAACTCGAAGGTTCTAAAGCCTTTACCAAAGACTTTTTAGCTCGCCATCGTATTCCAACCGCGGCTTATGCTAATTTTACCGAAATCGAACCCGCGCTGGCTTATGTGCGAGAGCAAGGTGCACCGATTGTCGTGAAAGCTGATGGGCTTGCCGCTGGAAAAGGCGTTATTGTCGCCATGACGGTGCAAGAAGCAGAAGCCGCCATTAAAGACATGCTGGCAGGGAACGCGTTTGGTGACGCGGGCAGCCGAGTTGTGATTGAAGAGTTTTTAGAGGGTGAAGAAGCCAGCTTTATTGTTATGGTCGATGGTGAACATGTATTACCGATGGCGACCAGCCAAGACCATAAACGCGTCGGTGATAACGACACGGGCCCAAATACGGGCGGGATGGGCGCTTACTCACCGGCTCCGGTCGTCACACCAGATATTCATGAACGGATCATGCAGGAAGTGATTTATCCAACGGTGCGTGGTATGGCAGAAGAAGGCCATCCTTATACTGGATTTTTATATGCGGGTCTCATGATTGATCATTCAGGCACACCAAAAGTGATTGAATACAACTGTCGCTTTGGCGATCCGGAAACACAGCCGATCATGATGCGTATGCAGTCGGATCTGGTTGAGTTATGCTTCGCCGCACTTGATGGCAAACTAGACCAAGTCGAATCACACTGGGATCCTCGCGCATCGATCGGTATCGTCTTAGCCGCAGGCGGCTACCCTGCCGAATATCGTAAAGGGGATGTGATCCACGGTTTACCCACGACAGCAACAAACGACCAAAAAGTTTTCCATGCTGGAACCGTCGAGCAACAAGGTGAGGTGCTGACCAATGGTGGGCGGGTTTTATGTGCTACGGCACTGGGTGAAACGGTTTATCAAGCCCAACAACATGCTTATCAGTTAGCGAAGCAAATTCACTGGCAAGGCATGTTCTACCGCCATGATATCGGTTATCGCGCTATCGCCCGCGAGCAAGCGGAGAAGTAATCCAAACGCTTAATCGCAACTCTGTTGTCTCACAAGCCGGGTATCCCGGCTTGTTTATCTACCTATCGTTATCGTGCACCATTCACTCATCGCCAATCAATTCAGGCTGTTCAATACATCCATGTTGACTGTCCGTCATCATCAGTACATCTTGAACCTGCAATTGATTTCGAGTCTTTTTACCTAACAAAACAAGAAAATGCTCGTCGTTCAAACGTGATTGAATCCATTCAGGAACCGAAGCGTCAAAGGTAACTTGAGAGAACGATTGCGCCGAACAACTGGTCAATGTCTGATCGCGCCAAACACCTTGAAATAAAGTGATATGTTGACTCGCTTGCGCTTTACTGAGTTCAGATAAACCTTGTGCCTGCTGTTGATACTCGCGCCACTGCTGTTGGTTTAGGGGAAGGACTTTACCTTCGAGGCGAAACTGCTGATAAATAGCCTCACCTTGTTGGTTAAATCTTAAATGAACGCGATAAGGCACCAACGCGTTATCCTTTAACTGCATACCTTCCCGAACCACTTCACGAACTTGTCCATCTTCCCAGCGATAACTGGTCTGATAATGTCCATAGTCACCTAATAAAACATAGTCTGAAGCTTTTACTGGACGATTCTGATACTCGGTGTACCAGTAGAGACGCGTCGCATCGCCGAGAGTTTGACCACCGGAGTAATCATGCAGTAATTCAAGGTTAGGATGAGGGAGAGAAGAGGCGCAACCGGCCAATAAGCCTATGGTATAAAGTAGTAGCAGAAGCCGTTTTTTCATAAAAGAGACGCCGAGATAAGATACCTCGGCGTAGTATAAATTACTTTACTGAATCTTTCAGTGCCTTACCAGCAACAAACGCTGGAACATTGGCCGCAGCAATTTGGATTTCTTCACCTGTTTTTGGATTACGCCCCGTACGAGCGGCACGATGATTTACTTTGAATGTACCAAAACCAATGAGTTGAACCTGGTCTCCTTCTTTCAGTGCCCCTTCAACAGCACCAAGAGTAGCTTCAAGAGCAGATTTAGCCTGTGCTTTTGAAAGATCTGCTTTCTCTGCGATAAAGTCGATTAATTGGGTTTTGTTCATTAGGTTTCCCTTCTTATAGGTTGTCAAATTCAGCCCACTCTAAAACATAAAGCCCCTGTCTGGCAAAGGTTTGTCGCGTCACTTCGGCTTCTCTGACGTAGTTTTAACCATAATATGAGCTTTAACTCACAATTTCCCCTTGATGATGGTAGGTATTAACCTTGTTTTTGGACGTTGACGCCATTATTTATAGCCAAACAACTTAGCGTTGCAGGGAGACGGCAAGTTGGAAAGATATAATTCAACATGGCGACAACAAGCATCAAAAACTGGATCAAAGCCAGCTTAGATAAAAACAGTATCCGACTTTAACCACTACAAATTGAACGTTTAACTGAGTAATTTTTCTTGCTATGAAGAGTAAATCACGATAGAAACACAACACATTAACTCGGTCAGACACCTAATTTTTAACATCACCATTTTTTGATCACGACCAGCTTAATGCTAAGGACTTTATGCTACTGCTTACTCTATACATCACGATTGCTATTGGTGTGTCATTTATCTGTTCGGTACTTGAAGCAGTGTTACTCAGCGTCACCCCAAGCTATATCGCTCAACTGAGACAACAATCTCATCCTGCTGCTCAAAAACTGAGCGACATGAAAGCAGATATTGATCGTCCACTAGCCTCTATCTTAACGCTCAATACGATCGCCCATACTGTCGGCGCATCTGTCGCGGGCGCGCAAGCGACCTTGGTATTTGGTAATCATTGGTTAGGGCTATTTTCTGCTCTGTTAACGCTGGCCATATTAGTTTTTTCTGAGATCATCCCGAAAACCATCGGGGCAACCTATTGGCGTCAATTGGCTCCGTTGAGTGCAACGATTCTGCGTGCCATGATCTGGTGGCTAACGCCTTTTATTTGGTTTTCTCAACAAATCACCAAGCGATTAGCAAAAGGAAATGAAACCCCGAGGCTGCGCGATGAACTGTCGGCGATGGCCTTAATGGCCAGTGATAGCGACGAGTTTGATGTCGGTGAATCTAAAATCCTTAATAATCTACTTAATATTCGCGCCGTCCCCGTGACCCAAGTGATGACTCCTCGGCCGGTTCTGTTTCGAGTGCCAGCAGAAATGTCGGTTAACCAGTTTCTGCAAGAGCATCAAGATACGCCCTTTTCTCGGCCTTTAGTCTATAGCGAAGATACCGATAACATCCTTGGTTTTGTTCATCGGTTGGAATTATTCAAATTACATCAAAATGGTCTTGGTAATCAGCAACTCGGGGCCGTCATGCGCCCGATCCATGTACTACTTAATACCCAAACACTGCCTGTGGCGTTCGAACAAATGCTTAAAATGCGCTTACAACTGGCGTTGGTGGTGGATGAATATGGTACGGTGCAAGGTTTGTTAACCTTAGAGGATATTTTTGAACACTTACTGGGCGAAGAAATCATTGATGAGGCCGATAAAATTACCGACATGCAACAACTTGCGACTGAACGTTGGGAGCGCTGGAAAAAAGAGCACCGGGTGATTGAAAGCCGAGATGAAGAAGACCCACAATAAGCGCACCTAGGGGAAATCTATCCGTCCCTCAATAAAACGCCATCCCCGCCTAAGCGGTGGATGGCGAAAAAGACCAAAACAGCTTCAATGCATCTGCCAATTTCAATGCATCTGCCAATGGCGAAAATCACTCCCGGTAGGAGCCTGAGAGACGCGTAAATCAAACTCTGGCAACACAGCATAAAGATGGTCAAAAATATCTGACTGAATCCGTTCGTATTCCACCCAAACCGTGGTGGCCGTAAAGCAATATAACTCTAAGGCAACCCCTTCATGAGTCGGTGCCAGCTGACGCACCATCAAGGTCATATGCTGATGAATTTCAGGATGAGCACGAAGGTAGCGTTCTAAATAAGCCCGAAAACTGCCTAAGTTGGTCAACCGACGACCATTTATCGGAGTACTATCATCCACCTGATGCTCACGATTATAGGCGGTAATTTCTTCAACCTTTTGTTTTATATAAGGTTCCAGTAACTGAGCATGGGTTAATCGTTCAATCTCACGCTCAGATAAAAAGTGGATACTCGAGGCGTCAATCAGCACGCTACGTTTGATCCGTCGCCCCCCTGACTCCTGCATTCCTTTCCAGTTTTTAAACGAATCAGAAATCAGTGCGTAAGTCGGAATCGTGGTAATGGTTTTATCCCAGTTTTGTACCTTGACCGTGGTTAAGCTGATATCAATCACAGCACCATCCGCACCATATTTTGGCATTTCTAGCCAGTCACCGACACTGAGCATCTTATTAGCCGAGAGTTGAACTCCGGCAACTAATCCTAAAATAGGATCTTTAAATACCAACATAATCACAGCGGTCATCGCACCAACACCGCTGAGTAGAATCAAGGGTGACTTGCCAATCAGAACCGAAGTGATCAATAACGCGGCAATAATAAACAAAATGATTTTCAGACTTTGAGAAATGCCTTTCAGGGGCATATTTCGCCCAATCGAGGTTCGAGAAAGTAACACCTCCAATGCGTTCAACAATGAGTACAAAGCTAGTAGCGCATAAATCACCACCCACAGCGCGACAAACATCAGAATACTTTCTCGTATTGCACTCTCCGGAGCCAACCACCATTTGGCCTGAATCCCTATGACTATCCCCTGAATCATTAATGCAATACGGCTAAATAAGTTGCCAGCAAAAAGCACATGACGCCAAGAAGCCTGAGATTGTTCAGCATGCCGCTTTAACCAAGCCACCACACCTCGATGTAATAGGATATGGATAACAATGGCAATCAGCACAATCAGCCCCAAAGCTTCAGTCAGCTGAACCACTTGCGACATCTTAATACCATATTGACTCAACCATTGAGTCATGGATTCCAGCATGCTTTACTCCTTTTCTTACTTTTCTTAGTCTAAAGTGAGACCAATATTGCTGACACATTCATCACGCAACTCTTGGCGTAAATCTTTGATCAACTCAATATCTCTCTCAGTCGCTTCACGTAACGGTCGAAAAATTGCCCATTGCACATCCCATTCCTCGCACACCGCTTGATTATTTTTCTGATTATCGTTGGTAATGACGTCACCGGTTTGCGCTTCTTCCAACTGGGCAACCGTACGCACCGAGATCTGACTGATTTTTTGCATCGATTGGTAAAGATCATCCCGATCTAATAAGCCATGCAATAAGGTAGACAATGCTTCACAGGCATCAATGGCGGGATAAACTAAATAAAGCTCAAACTCCGCGGCGGTCGGAATTAAGACTTCCAGCTTTTCTAATTGACGTTCGAAATTGATTTTAGCATTTTTCACCGTCATCAGCTCCCAGACGCTATCAAGGATATCTCGATAGCCACGCGCTTGAGCAAACTCCGTTTGTTCACAGAACAAGGCGTAATTAGGATACATACGTTCACATAGGCATGCCATAAAGGTAATCTGTTGCCAAGGTTCAAACTTCTCAAGACGAAGTTGTAATGGGTTCTGTAACATAGCCACTCTAATGGTTGTGGAAAAAGACACCGAAAGTGTACTGGATAACCAGCAGAGGGAAAAGGATGCTTATCGATAATGTGCCCGATAATAACCCAAGGTCAGATTGATATAACAAGATAGGGAAGCAGGATCATTTCCCTATCTTGGGCTGGCGGTTAAATATTCAGCAACAGGCTGGTTAACCAATGCGATGGGTACATTAATGGTTTGGTTGTCCCCTTTAATCACGCTTAATTCTCAAAAGACTAGCTGATCCTTAATGATCGCAAGCATTAACGCCTGAGATTAAACGCCCACCAAGATAAGCCTGAACTAATAATTCTGGTGTCTCTGATGGTGCACCAACAACAACTTGAATTGAACGCGCTTCAAACAGCTGTTTCGCTTTTTGGCCCATTCCACCCGAAATAACCAATTCGACATTTTTGTCACCTAACCATGCTGGCAATAATCCAGGTTCATGGGGAGGAGCATCAACATCATTTCGTGAGACAATTTTTTTAGTATCTAAATCCACATCTAATAGTGCGAAGTTTTTGCAATGACCGAAATGTAGATCAAGTTTTCCGTCTGCGACAGGGATAGCTATTTTCATTTTCTTTCCTTTATCTAACAAGCAATTGCCTGTACTTGATTCCAAATAATTTGAATCTCTTTTGATACATCGCTCTCACCTAGCTCGATCACGCTTTTCTCTTCGATTTGAGCCTGAGTGATCGCTTTGTCATATCGGATTCGTCCAAGAATATGAGCGCGATAAGCAGCAGCAAGACCTTCAATCTCGGCCGTCATATCAGGGTTTATGTCCCATTTATTTACCACGACAGAAGCTGGTAGGGAAAAATGTTTCGCCAGCTGCAAAACACGTTCAATATCATGCTTTCCTGATAATGTTGGTTCGGTAACTAATACCAAAAAATCGGCACCAGTAATGGAAGCAATAGCTGGACACCCTATTCCGGGAGGCCCATCAACCAACAAAACATCAGCCTGTATTTGTCTGGCTTTTTTCTTTGCTTCCTGCCTCACCAGACTCACCAGTTTTCCGGAATTTTCGGCTGCGATACCCAAATGCGCGTGAACCATAGGGCCAAAACGGGTGTTTGAATGATACCATTCACCACATTTCCTTATAGGAAAGTCAATACAATGATCAGGACAAAAATGGACACAGACACCGCAGCCTTCACAAGCAATCGGATCGATACGATATTCACCACTTTCTTCGTTACGCTGGATGGCACCGAAACGGCAGTAATCGGTACATACGTCACACTGCGAACAGTCTTGAGTGCGAATAACCGCTTCATGTCCGCTGGTAAAGGTATGAATAGTCTGGATATCAGGTTGAAGGATCAGGTGTAAATCGGCACCATCAACATCACAATCAGCGAATACCGCTTTATTGGCTAACGAGGCAAATGACGCTGTGAGACTGGTTTTACCTGTCCCTCCTTTACCACTTAAAATCACAATTTCCTTCATGCAACCTCTCCCGATTCTAAGACAAGTTTTATTGCAGACAATAATTGACTAAACTCGTCTTTTAATTGAGGTAATGCTGAAAACAATGACTCTCCCCGAGAGTAAGCTTCAGCTATCTTTCTGTTTTCGGGAATACGAAGCAAAACAGCGATGCCCTGATCCGCACAAAACCAATCAACACAGTTATCTATATTCTCAAAACGATTAATGATGACAGCAAAGGGGCGCTTTAACACTTCAAGCGTTTTGACGGCGATCTTCAAATCATGCAAACCAAATGGAGTGGGTTCTGTAACCAATAGAACAAAATCTGCATCCTGCACCGTACTCACCATTGCACAGGACGTCCCCGGAGGTGAGTCAATAATCGTCACTCCGTCTGATACCTGTTCTTTTACCGCATCAATCACCGGCGTCGCCATGGATGCACCGACATTCAATAAGCCTTCTATATAACGTATATTTCCTGCTTGGCCTTGGTTAAGCAAACCAACCGGATGCATTTCTTCCGTAATGGCTCTTTCAGGGCAAACATAGACACATCCACCACAACTATGACAAAGTTCAGGAAACACCATGGCATATTTCCCTTGAGTAACAATGGCATTAAACTGGCAGATATCAACACAATCGCCACAACCTGTGCAGCGTTGACGATCAATGACAGGAACCGGTACGCAAACCTTTTCGCTTAGCTCTATTTGTGGCTGAAAAAACAACTTCCCATTAGGCTCTTCAACATCGCAATCTAAATAAGTCACGGTACTCTCTGCTGACAGAGCCAATGCGATGGATACGGTTGTTTTGCCGGTTCCACCTTTACCAGAAGCAATGGCTAACTTCATAACTTCCCTCAATTTGATAAAAATTCAAGCTCCGAGCTTTTATCTCCCGAAGCTTGAGTTTATAGATCAGGCTTCTATGAGCTTGCCGCTATTAAGTAATTCAAGACACGCCTTCAGCGTCACTGAATCACTGTTAAAAATTTTAACGCCAGCACTTTTAAGCACTAGAGTGGCTTTGGGCCCACAAGAACCCGTGACCAAATATTGGACACCAGCCGCGATAACATCCTGAGCGGCCTGAATCCCGGCTCCCTGAGCTGAAGCTGAATTGAGGTCATTATTCAGATATTGGATACTTTGCTGATCGGTATCGTAAATCAAAAATCCTGGCGCTCGACCAAACTTAGGATCTAATTCACCATTCAACGTGGATGATGCGGTAGTAAAAGCGATTATCATCTATGTGCCCTTTTATATACTGTCCCGTGTTAATGCCTGTATTCGTACTAGGCCGTAGGAAGTGCTCTGTGCTATTCAAAGTCAACAAATCCAATTCGGCCTTGTCCCACAGCATTTCTTCCCTGTCCTTGAACAGGAGTTCTCCGCCTCATTCCTTGAGAACCTTGCACGTTTTGTCCAGCTCTACGACCATTTCCAACCCCGGCGTTATCTCTTCTGTTACAATTTGGCCCGTCTTGACAGGCATTTCTCATTCGCTGACGTCGTCTGATGCGTTTACATGATTCACCATCACGCATGCGAGTTTGCTCTTCCCCACGACTCAACCCCATACTTCGGCCAGTACGTGGCCCATTACCTTGTGGTCCTGTTTTGTCATATCTAGGCATCGTTGCCTCCTAAATGTTTAATTTGTCTTCGACAGTGATTATCTGAGTTCCGGCAACCATTTCCTTGTGTCCTCTGCCTTATTCGCCGTCTCTTACCGCAACCAGGCATAGCAAAAGACACCCGTTCAAGCTGATCTTTCTGCCAACATTCAATAAGCTCGGAAACTTCCCCGGAACAGAACGGATAAACATTGATGCCTTGTTCTTCAATGGCTAACTGCAAGGAACGGGAAATCGCGCCACATATCAGCAAGTCGACTTTCTGAGAAACCAAAAAAGTCAGTTTATTGATTGCCGAGTCCACAGGTAAATCGACCACTTGTTGCTGCTGGATTACACTTTGTTGCGCTTCCAGCAACAAGACATGTTGTGCAACATCAAAAACCGGAGAGATTCGATTATTCCAAATAGTTAATGCGACTTTCATTCTGGACTCCATTGCTGATAATCCCTATAGAGCAACAAGCATTCCACTTTAATCACAAATACAAATTAAACTTATCCCTTTGTTTTTTAATACAAAACTAGAAAGATAAAAATCAGAGATCCACACTACTGTTGCAATATTGCAAGCATAGTGATTGCAGTTCGATTCACAAATGCAACCATTGCAACACCTTCTCACTCCATCACCAAACGTGACCTTATTCACGCTTTGCATAACACATCACCATTTCTAGGACTTTTTCCTAGTTCACCTAAGCCGCTCTCTGATGTTCAGAGATCAGACAAGACATACACTTTGCGACAACGCTTTAATGTCCCTTTTATTTATACGGCAAAGAGAACGTATTATGTTGCAATTCCTAGAACAAGTCAGAAAACCGACGCTAGACATCCCCGTCGAAGTAAGACGGAAAATGTGGTTTAAGCCCTTTCTTCAATCTTATTTAGTGGTCTTTATTGGCTATATGGCCATGTATTTGGTGCGCAAAAACTTCAATATTGCGCAAAATGATATGATCTCAACCTATGGTCTATCGATGACCGAACTGGGCTTAATCGGCCTTGGTTTTTCGATTACCTATGGGGTAGGTAAAACGTTAGTTTCTTACTACGCTGATGGTAAAAACACCAAACAATTTCTTCCCTTTATGCTGATCCTTTCCGGTTTAGCCATGCTTGGCTTTAGCTTTAGTATGGGTGGCGGTAGTGTGAGCCTGTTCTTAATGATCGCTTTTTATTCATTAAGTGGTTTATTCCAAAGTACCGGTGGGCCATCAAGTTATTCGACCATTACCAAATGGACACCACGCAATAAACGCGGCTCTTACTTAGGGCTATGGAATATGTCACATAACGTCGGTGGCGCTGGTGCGGCTGGGGTGGCTTTATTTGGCGCTAACTACCTGTTTGATGGCCATGTAATCGGTATGTTTATCTTCCCGTCTATTTTGGCATTAATCATCGGTTTTATCGGCTTACGTTATGGTAGTGACTCACCAGAAGCTTACGGCTTAGGTAAAGTTGAAGAGCTGTTTGGCGAAGCGATCAGTGAAGAAGATACTGCTGCCGAAGCGAACAACATGACTCAATGGCAAATTTTTGTTGAGTATGTTTTGAAAAACAAAGTCATTTGGTTGCTTTGCTTTGCCAATATTTTCTTATATGTCGTACGAATCGGGATTGACCAATGGTCTACGGTTTATGCTTTCCAAGAGCTTGGTCTTTCAAAAGAAGTGGCAATTTCTGGCTTCACCATGTTTGAAGTCGGTGCACTCATTGGCACCTTGATGTGGGGGTATTTATCTGATCTCGCCAATGGTCGCCGCGCATTAGTCGCCTGTGTATCACTTGCCTTAATCATTATGACGCTGGAGTTCTACCAACACGCCAGCAGCGAATTTATGTATCTGGCCTCCCTTTTTGCTCTTGGCTTCTTGGTGTTTGGCCCGCAACTTCTCATTGGTGTTGCTGCGGTTGGCTTCGTACCGAAAAAAGCCATCTCGGTCGCAGATGGGGTCAAAGGCACCTTCGCCTACTTAATCGGGGATAGTTTTGCGAAACTGGGCCTCGGCATGATTGCTGATGGAACACCAATTTTTGGTCTTACCGGTTGGAAAGGTACCTTTGCTGCGCTGGATACCTCTGCATTTCTTTGTATTACCTTACTCGCTTTTGTGGCGATAGCTGAAGAGCGAAAAATTCGTAAAGAGAAAAAACGCCTGCTGCAGCTTGCAAGCAATCAAGCTTAATGATTCTCTCCCCACCGAAGAGCGACCTAGTCGACCAGTAGGATGGGGATAGCTGCCAAGTGGCAGGCCTATCATGACCTAGCCTGCCACTATTGCCCTCATCAATATTGTATTTATCCAATTACTCATTGCCAGCATCCTATTTTGGCGTTAATTTACCCAATTGGTTCTTCTAATCGATTCTGCTCATGTATAACGTCGTCTTAGTTGATGATCATATGATTGTCCGCTCCGGTTTCGCTCAGCTACTAAACCTTGATCCCGAGATCCAAGTCGCGGGAGAATTTGGCACCATTGATGACGCCACACGAGGCCTACCAGGCTGTCATGCGGATGTGGTGATCTTAGATATTTCCATGACCAATGAGAGTGGTTTTACGCTATTAGAAGCATTACCTTCAGGTATTGCGGCCATCATGTTAAGCGTACATGACTCTCCAGCCATGGTAGAAAAAGCGTTCGAGTTAGGCGCGAAAGGTTATTTGAGTAAACGATGCAGTCCTGATGAATTGATTCAGGCGGTCAAAACCTGTGCTCAAGGTGGCTGTTACCTGACCCCCGAAATCGCGAGTCGTTTGGTTATGCCAAAACAAACCCACTCACCTTTAGCCTCTCTCACCCCTCGAGAACGCGAAGTGTGTCAATTATTAGCAGAAGGCATTGACGTAAAAGCCATCGCCCAACAACTTGGCCTAAGCCCAAAAACGGTGCATGTGCACCGCGCAAATGGTATGGATAAACTGGGAGTCACGAATAATGTCGCGTTAGCCAAACTGATCACGAACGAGCTTAACTAATGCGCCTGCACCCATTTACAGCGCTCTGCAGCATGATGGTCACTGCTTGTGCGTGGTTCTGCTTATGGGTCATTGGGGTCTATTTTGTCAACGACTCGGAACTGGCTATATTATTTTTTCCTTTTGCTTTGCGATTAGGAATTACTCTGCACTGCGCGCCTCGCTACTGGTTAATTATTTACCTTACCGAATGGGCACTGACCATCAGTTTGGCGTTATTACTGGCTCAGCCACAATGGTTAACCATTTTAATTGCCAGTGTATTAAGCCTTCCTATCACTGCCGTGGCCTATCATTATTATACTGGCGAGCAATGGCGCAGGCTGATGGTGATGGGCACACTGATTACCCTAAGTGCGACCCTCAATGCCGCTTCTGTCAGCCTGCACGTCCCCTCCATTTATCTCACTTGGTTGGTCAGCTTAACGGGGGGGCTGATGGTGGTTCCGACCTGCTATTTATTATGGAACTACCTGTTCCAGACCCATTGGATCCCGCTGTCAGTACAACTGATTCGGCGAACACCACGCTTTAATATCAAAGCGATCTCGCTGTGTAGCCTGCTATTTTTTATTAGCATTATCTTACAAACCAGCTTACCGGAAGAGTTACGCCGCTTTGCCCCTTTCTGCCTCGCGATTCCGATCATTTTATTAGCATTACGCTATGGCTGGCAGGGCGCGTTACTCGCGACTCTCCTTAATAGTATTGCCTTAATTGCCGCCCGAAGCGATGTCACGAACCTAGAAATCACCGACTTATTACTCTCTATCTCAGCACAAAGTTTAACCGGGCTATTTCTCGGGGTTGCCGTACAAAGACAGCAAGATCTCAACAGCCAATTACGCCAAGAATTGAGGCGTAATCAATCATTATCTCAGCAACTGGTCAAAGCAGAAGAGTCCGTTCGAAAAGAAGTCGCGCGCGAGTTACATGATGAGATAGGCCAGAGCATTACCGCCATTCGTACTCAAGCCAGTATCATTAAACGTGCAGAGCAAACCCAAATAAAAGAGGCTTG
>NZ_NBUS01000039.1:112514-113747 GCF_002749895.1 Vibrio fujianensis
TCATACCATTGAACAACTGTCACTGAATGTTTACGACACGACCAAACGGCTGCTGAGTAAATTACGGCCACGATCGTTAGATGATTTACGCCTCTTAGAAGCCATTCAGCAACTGATCCGAGAGATGGAGTTTGCCCGTAATGGCATTCAAGTCAACTTAACCGTGCAAGGTGAAGTGGAAACCCTCAGCGATACACTGCAAGTCACCCTATTTCGATTGTGTCAAGAGGCATTAAATAACGCACGTAAGTATGCTCAAGCGAACAATATTGACATTTCATTCGTGGTGGCAGAAAAAATCACTTTATGCATCCAAGACGATGGTATTGGTTTTAGCCAAATCGATAGCCTGCAAGGGATGGGGCTCAAAGGCATGAAAGAGCGAGTACAAGCATTAGGTGGGCGGTTTTCTCTCCAGTCACAAAGTTCATCACCGAGCGGCACACAATTGTATGCTCAATTACCCATAGTGTAGCAGTAGCCATGTTGAGTTTTTTATATCGTTCCCATACCCCTTCACCCTTGACCGATCCCGCAACGATCAATGCGACCTATCGCTACTGGCGTTTACACATCATGCTTGGTATGTATCTAGGCTACGCGGGGTTCTACTTTACACGGCGAACACTCAACTATGCGGCCCCTAGCTTGCTGACGGATTTAGGATTAGATAAAGGCGACTTTGGCTTATTAGGAACGTTATTTTACATCACGTACGGTTGCTCTAAATTTATTTCTGGGACAATTTCTGATCGCTCAAACCCGCGCTATTTTATGGGTATCGGCTTGATTGCTACTGGCTTTATCAACATTGCTTTTGGCTTTTCCAGTTCGATCAGCGCCTTTATTTTACTCTGGGTTCTTAATGCTTGGTTTCAAGGATGGGGTTGGCCGGCTTGCTCCAAATTATTAACGACTTGGTATTCTCGCTCTGAACGAGGTTGGTACTGGGCCATTTGGAACACAGCGCACAATGTTGGTGGGGCATTGATTCCGATCATGGTTGGCTACCTAACACTGCACTTTGGTTGGCGACATGGTTTTATTTGGCCGGGCGTGATTGGGGTACTGATTGGGTTGATTCTCTGCTGGCGATTGCGAGATAAACCCATTACTCAAGGTTTACCTAAAGTGGGTAACTGGAGGAACGATCCACTAGAACAGGCTCAAGAAAATGAAGGGCAAGGATTAAGTTACCAACAAATACTCGCCCAGTATGTCTTCACTAATCGC
>NZ_NBUS01000039.1:113757-125226 GCF_002749895.1 Vibrio fujianensis
ATTTGGTTACTCGCTGCCAGTTATATTTTAGTTTATATCGTACGCACCGCCATTAACGACTGGGGAAACTTGTACTTAACCGAGCAGCATCACTACAGCCTAATCAACGCCAATGCCGCGCTGTCTTTATTCGAAGTAGGTGGATTTATTGGTTCACTGGTAGCAGGTTGGGGATCGGATAAATTATTTGCTGGTAACCGCGGCCCGATGAACCTCCTATTCGCGATTGGTATCTTCTTATCGGTTGCCGCGTTATGGCTCATGCCTATGACGCACTTTATATTTCAGTCAGCGGCCTTATTTTGTATCGGTTTTTTTGTGTTTGGGCCACAAATGTTAATTGGTATGGCGGCGGCAGAATGCTCTCATAAAGACTCTGCAGGGGCGGCAACCGGCTTTGTTGGGCTTTTTGCCTACATGGGCGCAGCACTGGCCGGCTATCCGTTGGCCATCATTTTGGAACACTACCAGTGGAATGGTTTCTTTATCACCATTGCTCTCTGCGCTGGAGTCATCGGCTTACTGCTGTTGCCTTTTCTTTTGGCTCAATTGCCGATTAAAAGTCAGCGCCACATCACACACCATTGAGCAGCAATTTCGAACAAAATGTCATCACGGATAAAATATAATCGCGAAAGGTCAACAGCCCCTAATGACCTCTCACTATGCCCAAACAACTTGGAGTTGCAGATCGGCGGCAAGTGAGTTCATCGCCATAAGCATAGACAGGCTATGTGATTACAGTCAACGAACGTAGCCCCCGGCAGATTCAAGTAAGAAGGGGATTATAAGCGGTGCTACTGATGCACTTTAAAATGGCTCATATGCTGGCTCAACTGTTGTGCCAACGCTTTCAACTCCTGGCTGGCATGTTCTGATTGCTCACAGGCATTGACCGTCTGGGCAACCGCATCATTAATATTAGCGATGTTGCGGTTAATTTCATCAGAAACAGAAACCTGCTCACTGGCGGCACTGGCGATCTGAATATTCATCGCGTTAATCGTTTCAACGGTGGTGGTAATTTCATGCAACGCGGTACCGGCTTGTTCGGCCTGCTGAACAGAATGTCCCGAGCTATCAATACTATGCTGCATCACATTGACGGCCTGTTTTGAACCTTGCTGCAGCCGCTCGATCATGGTTTGGATTTCTTCGGTCGACTGCTGAGTTCGGCTTGCTAAAGCTCTGACTTCATCAGCAACCACAGCAAAACCTCGCCCTTGCTCACCGGCACGGGCCGCTTCAATCGCGGCATTTAACGCTAATAAGTTTGTCTGCTCGGCAATACTACGAATCACCTCAAGCACGGCATCAATATCACGACTCTGCTGCTCTAACTGTTGAAGTACTTGTCCGGTCTGTTCAATATCATTCGACAGCTGATTTATTCCCCCAACCACCAAAGCCACGATCGATTGTCCGTCGAATGTTGCTTTATTGGCTGCTTCGGTTGCCTCTGCTGCTTCAGCAGCATTCTTCGCGACTTCCTGCACCGTTGCGACCATTTCATTCATTGCCGTGGCCACTTGCTCGGTTTCCGAATGCTGCCGTTGAATGATACTCCCAGTTTGCTCAGTCACCTGAGAAAGCTGCTCTGCGGCAGAATTCAGCGATAGAGAAACTCGGTTTGCTTGCACGACGGTATCATGCACTTTGTTCACAAAGTGGTTAAATTGGCGCGCTAATTCTCCCACTTCGTCTTTAGCACGGTCATCCAACCTCAATGTGAGATCACCATCACCATGTGCAATATCAGCCATCGCTTTCGCCGCTCGATTAATTGGGCTGGTAATGCCCAGCGCAATCAAATACGCAGCAAGCAAACCTAATACCAGCGCCGCTAACGCTCCCCACATGGCTTGGTACAACAGCCCTTGTTCCGCTGCCACACTGTGGCTACGATCCATCGCAATTTCTATCACCGCGATCGGATGACCAGAATAATCAGGAATGGTGTGCAGATAGGTCGCTAACGGTTTCCCTTTTAACTCACTGCGACCCTGTTCGAATTCAGCTTGCCCTTTAAATACCGCCATGATTTGCTCGGGTGCGCTTAACATGACGCCATCTGTAGTAGAAGCAAAAGTGCTTACCTGACCATTTTCAACGGTATATAAATTAACATCCACACCAAAGGACTGTTTAAACTGGTCAAAAAAGGTCTGATCAAACGACATGCCGAACTCCACGGAGCCGACATGCTGCTTCTGGTAATAAACCGGAACAATGCCGCGAATGCCAATTCCTGCGACCCCTTTTTCCAATCCCATGATCGTGCGCTGAGACTGATTGGTGATCACAACGGTTTTACGAAACGAGGCGAGATCGTCGCCAAATTTCTCTGGCTTATGAGCACGAAGAAAGGAGATTGCCGGCGGAGTATGAAACTGAAATTGTCTCACACCATATTCTTGTGCCACGGTTTTAAACATCGGTATCACACGGCTTGCTAGCGCTTGGCGATCTCGATAGGCAAAATCCTGTTGGATTTCAGGCGTTAGAGCAACCACTTTGGCCAACCCAGTAGCTAAATTGCCACTGCTATCGATCCGCGCCAGAGCGATATCATAAAAGCCCCTCAATTCGCGCATCTCAGCCACCTTCACCGCCTCTCGCGACTTCGACAATGATAGTGCGATGGTTAACGCCGAAACTAACACCACCAGCAAGCTTATCGCGAACATCACGCGAGTCTGAATTTTAAACTGGTCAAACATACCGAATCCCTTGTTTTGCACTTTTATTTACTATCGGTGAAGTGCAAGATTTGTGAACCTGCTAAACATCATCCAATTGATCTATCTCAATCTTCTTAACATAAATATTAGGATATTTAATACAGGTCACAAATCATTTGGGAACGCGATCCTCAATTACGTCAAGCCGGGCTCACTACTTTGTCTTTCTCGCTATTCTGGCTGATATAACGCCATCCGAGTCGAGACTTTTTGCAGATACTGTTTTGTCTCGTCGTAAGGTAAATGCTGGATCAACCGTTGATACACTTGTTCTGGTGTAAGTTGATTGATAATCACAGCAGCTTGACGAATATTGGTCGAGCGATCGGGGTTAAAAGTACGCGCCACATTACCGGCACCGGTATTGTAAGCGGCAATCGTACAATATAAACGGCTTTGATCATCGGTAATCGCTTTGAGATAACTACTATTGAGAATATGTAAATACGCCGCCCCCGTTTCAACATTAATCTCAGGCTGATATAAATCAGCTTCTGTCATCGGCGCATCAATCTGACGTATCCGTCGATTCACATCATGCCCTGCAGTCGTTGGGACGATTTGCATTAAACCAAATGCAGGCACATGCGATTTTGCTTGAGGACGAAACGCAGATTCACTGTGCATGATGGCCATCACCAGTGCTGGATCTAACGCCCATTTCCCGCTTTCTTCCAGCGCTAACGGTTGATAGGTTTTTGCCCTCGTCGCTAAACTATTGTTCGGTAAGTTGACTTTATAACTGATGATTTTTTTCGGCGCTTGTGGAGCCGTAACTTCCTGATCGGTCGCCTGCTCTGTGGAAGAATTTGTAAGCGGTTGGCGGTGAGCTTGATACTGCTGGCTAATGACCATTATTCGCGCTTTCGCTTCATCAAGTAACGCCATTTTTTTTCGATAGGCCCGCTGGTAAATAAAATCATCAGCCACCCCAATATTCGCCGCAATGAGTCGGTCGGCCTGAATATCATATTCATTCATTTGCGCGTAGGTTTGCTCAATGATAAATTTTTTCTCTTTTTGCTCTTGGGTCACCGAGTAGTCAAGGTTTGCGGTAGAGACTTCCGCTTGAGTCAAATCTAAAGTTTCACCATCGGAAAGTTGTGCTTGCGCTTCGATGAGCTGACTCACCTGAGCTTGATCCATTGAAGGGTCGACTAATACCGATACCACTGCGGTATTATTTTCATAATCGACGACCCTTTTGACCGCGTTGCTCTCACTGTAAGTCACTTCGGTGGACGAATCGGAGAGTTCTGCGCTTCCCCAACGATCAATTAACGCCAGACGCTGTTGATCAAGTTGAGTGGTATACGCGTCTCGCCACGCTTCATACTCATCTAGCCGTGCATCAACATACTTCTCAAATTCTTGATATTGCGCTTGTTTACTCTGTTTTACCTGCTCGGTTGCTTGAGTGAGTTCAGCAAACGCCGCCTCTGAATTGGCCACACTCACTGAAGATAACGTACTCAATAACAATACCAAGAGGGGCTTTTTTGTGCCTTTCATCATTTATTCCTGATAAAAAAGGCAGGGATAAACACCCTGCCTGATAAAAACCATCATTAACTCGTTTAATCCAAGTTAAATTATAACGCTTTCAATGAATTGAGTGCTTCTGTTAAATCTTGGGCCGCTTTTTCACTATTAAATTGGGCCCATAATTTTGACTCTTTACTCGCTTCATCCACCACTTGGTTGACGTTTTCTTGATAGGCTTCTTTATCCATTCCTACCAATACATAAAGGCCGCCCGCCGGGCTTACTTGGCTCACAATCAACTTACTGTTTGATAAACTGCGTGTGACTACGTTTTTGGTAACGTTCTCAAACGTTTCTACCACATTTTCTACTGCAGCCTCATTGCTGGTTTCTACTGAGCTTTGTACCGCTTGCTTAAACATATTGTTGACATCAGTTTGGAACTGAGAAGCAAGCTGTACTCGTGCGTCATTGATCGCGACTTTACGCATCACACTCATACCTGCAGCGCTTTTCTTCGCATAGCCTGTGGCACCTGCGGCAAGATCTTTAGGCATGACATCACAGATCCACGCCGGCGCTTCAACAGACGGGGTATCAGGAAAAGTACATTGAGCAAACTGCTGCGCTTGTTCAACGGTTTGAGTACTGCTACATGCGGCAACAGAGAGCGCAAGCACACTCATTACTATTGTTTTTTTCATCATTCATTCCATATTATTGAACGGTCAAAACACCATTATAAGTTCTTAAATTTGCACTCAAGATCTAACCAACTTTTACAAGGATTAGGTACAACCTGAGCTTGATCCCCTTTGCGGATCTTCAGCGCAGTGTCCTCATCAATCGTCACCCATGAGAATTTCGCCTTAATACCATGCTCAGGGTTATTGACAATGGTTCCCTTGCCGACACCAAAAGTTTCTAGCTCGCCATCTTCACTTTTCATAATTTTAGAGAAGGCAATTTCATCTTTCGGTTGGATATTTTTATCTGACCCAACGCCAATTTTCACCATACTACCGCTTTCGCATTGACGCAATTCTAATACTGAAGCCTTAGCCGCAAGCAATGACTTTAACTCTGCGCTGTATTCAACGGCTTCAGCCGCCGCTTTACTCGCTAACCCTTGATAACCCGCATCACTGATTGGGCAACTTGAATTACGCGTCTCGGTAGAGGCATACTCATCACCTTTAATATCAATGCGTTTTACTAATGCCATGTCAGGCAGTGAGACAACTTTAACAATCCCTGCGACTTCCATTTTGTAGCTACATTTGGCTGGCACATGCACGGTTTCGCCTTTTTTATTTTTATAGCTGCGCGCTTCACTGAAAGACTTAGAAAAATCCAGATTGGTCACTTCAGTTAACACCGCATAATCGGCAATTGGCACACCTTTAGTATTATAACGACCACTTTGCTCGGCTAGCTTAATTTCACCTTTCAGTTTATTCGCCAATTTACGATCAACCAGCTCGGTACCGGTTTCAACGATTTGGCTTTCCAGTGAGTTACGAATCACCGATTGCACACGATCTTGCGCCACATCTCTAAAGTTGACGTCCACGGGTAACACAATCGCTTTAACATCTTGGCTCGCTTTCGCAGGAACCTCTGACTCCAAAAGAGGAACAGACGTATCCGGTGTACAAATAGGGACTGGCCCCATCGAAATACAGCCAGAAAGTAATGTAGACACACCTAGCGCCACTGCAGTTTGTTTAAACATTAAGATAACTCCATCGTTTTTTTTATTTGAATCCTAGTGAAGACCATAAACCTTGTTGTTCAATCAACTCCATCAAGTGACGCTGAGCGCCTTCTTGTGAAAGAGCATAATTGGATAAGGAGTTGCCACTAGAGATAATTTCATTACTGGCGAGAATAGTTCCGTTCTGCGCTTGGAGTGTAAGCGACGTGAACAGAGTGGAAATATAGGCATCGCCGACCCGACTTTGCCGAAGCTCTGAGGTCAGGATAAGGGAATGAGTTCGCTTGCTTGAGCGATTAAAGCTGGTTTTTAAACGTTGAGAAGAAAGCTTATCCGCTAATAACTCAGCACTTTTATGATTATTTGCAGCAGCCACCACTTGAATCAGGATAGATGATTGCGCCTGAGCAACTTGTTTCTCTAATTGCTCAATTTGCGGTGCCGCTGGAGCTGAGGCACCAAGCGAACGAAGCATTGCTTGGCGTACCGCAACATGATTCATCTCACTTAATAAATGACGGCTTTCTAACCACCAAGGAAGCACATCTTGATGGCCTCGTTTACTGATCTGCGCCTTTGCTTGGCGATCACTGTGTTGAATATCCGCTTGCAATTGAGCGATCACGGTGGCTCGGCTCACTTGAGCTTGCACATAATACGCAATGTCGTTTTTTTCTACTTTCGGATATTCAATCCCGGTTAATGTTACCGTCGCCGTTTTACTATTGACTTTATTATCCACCAGAGAGCTACTAACGGTGTTGGCGTTTTGACTTTGAAAAACATCGCGAGAAGAGAAAGAGGAATCGATCTGAGTCCATAACTGAGCGTTGATCTGGCTCAGGGCCATTTGTTTCGCTTGTTCTAAACTGCGCCCTTGTCCAACCGCGACAAGATAGATCGGATCATTAGTTTCTGGTAACGAATACCAACTGGGTGGGTTCGTTGATTGGCAAGCAACTAAAAACAGCGCCAGCAAAGGCAAAAGGAAGTTTTTCTTGACAGTAAACATAAGGAGAATTGGCCAAATCCTGACATAAAAGTAACATTTGCGTACTATAGCTTGATTTATTCTGACATGAACACCTTTTTTGGGAAAAATATCACTTTTTTATGAAACAGAGCAGACTTTTCCCGATTAAAAATCAACAGCTATCCCCATCTGGATATTGAGTAATTTAGCTTGTTGATAATCTAACTTGTCACTTTGTATACCAAGCGTAAACCATCCCCACTGTCCTTCGACACCCAGCGCCCCAGTTTGCAAATTGTAGCTAAGTTTAGAGTAAAGACGATCCTGCCATTGCATACTCCATTCAAGGTCGGTTAACCAAAGCTTATCAACGTATAAACTTTTTACACTATAAGCTTGTTGTTGATAAACCATCCCCAAACGAGAATGATATTTCACTGGTAGTCGTTGTGTTTTATCCCGAAATCCTTCCACTCCATTAACCAAAGGTTTAATCGAAACAAAACCATGCTCATCCGTTTCAGCTGTCGCAGTATTGGCCGTCGCTGAGGTATAAGGCATATCCTGCCAATAAATAGCACTATAAATATCTTGCACTAGCAAAGAGGCAAAGCCATAGTCATAAAATTGCCAGCTGACCCCAACATCCGTGGTATAACCAAAATAACTCGAAGGAGCATCAACCTTTCTTTTTAGCAAGGCATCTTCGGTATAGGTGTAATCTAACTGGAGTAGCCCAGTATATTCCCCCTGACCTGTGTCACCCGCGTGTCCATGTAAACGGCCACTCATCATTTCACTGGCCTGTAAATAACTAGCAGATAGATGCCATATCCATGGCTGAGATACATCCGACGTCCACGCCAGTTTAATGCCTTGGCTGATTAAATGCTCAACGCGTAAGTCAACATCATAACGTTTACCCGTTTGCATATCTTGCCGATTGACCGATTCGCCATAAAGCCGCATGGTGTCAGGGCTAAAACGTAGATACCATTCATAACGGCTCAATAAAGAAACCGAGAGATGCTGATAACGAACTCCCAATTCGGCTTGATTAAAAGTTAACGCATGCTTCGCTGGGGTATAAGCCATTTTCTTACCCTTGACTAAAGGATAAATCGCGTTATCTTGCGAATACCCAAACGCCTGATTCTGACTGAAAAGTTGCCAATCGGTATTCGGTTCGGATAATGGAAACAGACTTAAGCTTGGCAATAACAAAAAAACACTCGACATGATGACATCTCAATAAATAAGGAGCCCCAAATGGAGCTCCTTAGCGCAGGTAATAAAAATTAGAATAATGATTCAAACTCACCGTTGCTATAACGAACAATACTGGTATTTTTAACATACTCAATCGTCGCTACGGTTTTGTTACCAACCTTGATCTCACCTAAGATCTCACCTTTCTTATCGCCTTCACGCAATACCGCTGTCGCTTGCGCATTAGCCAGTTCAACGGTGAGTGTTTGATCCTCTGCAAGCGTGTTGATTTGAGTCTTAAGGTTTAGTGTCTGATCGTTATAGACCACAGCACCATTAACATTGAGCAAATCAAATGCAGGGCGAGCAGCTTGTAGACTAACTTTAGCTAGCTGTGGTTTCGCAGGATTGACCTCTGTTTCTAAGCTGGCGGTTACTGAGCCACGTAAGAAATCCGTCGCGGTTTCCTCATCCAGTGACCAGTTTTCACCATCTTTACTGCACTTAGAACTGCCCAAATAGAGCCCATCTTCATTTTGGTTGCTCGAAGTATGATGTTCATCAATCCAAGATGCAGCATCACGCATACAAGATAGATACACCACCTTATTCGCCGGATTATCCAAATTAATCGCTAGGTTTAATTTAGCCAACTGCTCAAGATAGTTTAGCTCGGTATTAAAGGTTAAGTTTAATTTCTCTGCCGCGATAGTTTGGCTTTCAAATTTGGTATGACTACCCTCATTCGGGCCATCCTTCCAGTTACTTTGATTATTGTTCAGTTCCACCCCAGCAACTTTGGCTTTATCTGCACTAAAGGTGATCGTTCCACTTAACTCGATAGTCTTTTTATTTTGATCTTTGGCGGTTAACGTAACGCCTTCAAGCTTAAGCGCCAGTTTATCCGCCGTTAAAGCATACTCTTCTTCATAAGAATAAGCGTACTCTTGAGCCTCATCATCCCAAGGCTTATTATTTTCCAACCTTGCTTCTTGACTCTTAAACTCGATCACCTGTGCCAAACCACTTTCGGCAGTTAATGTTACCTCACCTGAAGTCACACTTAAGCGGGTGATCGTTAGTTCAATTTTTGGCGCATGATCTTGTTCACGCTGCCAACCATCCTCGCTAACCGTTGGCTCACCACCTTCAGGCCAGTTGACGCTAGCAACCACAGCCAGATCTAAAGTATCATCAATTTTCAGAGTATAAACACCATCCGCAGCGCTAATAGCTTCATCATACTCCCCTGCTTCACCTTTCAGCCGGTCATCAACTTGATGAGCAATCGACATCAAGCCGCTTTGTAGCGCTTCAAAGGCTTGTGCCATATCATCTTCAAATAACTCGCTAGGGATCGCCTGTAATGAATCCCCCCACTGAGTTAACCCCAAGCGTAGATCCCCTTCTTCACCAGCAGCGTTATACACAGTACGCACTTGCTTAACTAAGTCTTGTGCTTTGGTAATGTCGTTATTTGGGGTCGGCTTCGGAAGCTCGATTTTATCTGGGACACGATCCTCTTTGTTTAAACTATTACTTACATCACTTAAACTAACGGACGGTTCTACTTTTTTTAATTCCGTTTCTAAAAACGTTACCGCACCACTAGAATTACCTAACGTCCCTGTAATGACGGTTTTATCGTCATCTGTTAATCCAGCACCGTTATTAAATTTATCTGTGATAGCAAAGAATGACTGGATAGCACCTTCATTTTTCTCAAATAAAGCTAATGACAGAGCCGCCACTTCAATAGAGGCGGCGTTATTTTCATCAGCTAACGCGGCGGTTACTGCTGCTGGATTGGTTAAGTCAACCGCACCAAGCTGTTCAATATTCGCACTCGCAGGAAGCCCCAAGGTTTGAGCAATAACACTACGGTTGCGAGTAATCGCTTCAGGAGACACCTGATCACCAACCATATTACGAGCAGTATACTGGGCAACAACATCGGTTAATTTGGTCATATGAGCGGTAATATTTTCCGCATCAGGAGCAAGAATCGAGATTAATTTGAAATTATTGTCAACCGGGAAAAACTCACCAAATTTCGTGTCACCCTGAATACAAGCCTGATAATCACATTTCATTTGCGTGTTTTTTTCAGGATGTTTCTTCAACACAAATAATAATGCTTGCTTTGGCGGTAAGTCGGTAAAGGAATAACCGCCATCCTCTCCTGTGGTAGTGCTAACCAGTGGTGTATCACATGCCTTATTTTGAACATTCGCTGCAGTGGCAGGGCACACCTCAACTAAACCATCTTTTACTAAGCCTTTATTCACCACGCCTGAAACGCTCGCTTTTGCTTCAGGGGTTTCTTTATCTGAGCTACTGCTCCCACCACAGCCCGCTAAGGCTAAAGAAGAGAGTATAGCTGTTGCCACTAACGTTTTTTTCATGAGCCGATTCCTGTTTAGCTACATAGTTCAACGGTAAACGTAAAAAAGTGATTTTCTACGCAAAATTATTGTAGGAATCATACGGTGATGTTTTTATGATTCATAAAACAAATTTATTGTTATTATATAAAAGTGTGATCTATGCAATATATTGATTGGCAATGTGCATGCTTTTTTCAGATCCATTTAAGTGACAACTCAATCCCCCCACTAATAACCACTTTAGGAAAAGCTTAACTGTGTCATTGTACGGACAAAAAGCACGTACAAAAAATCCTCGAACTTGCGCTCGAGGATTGATGACATAGGGCCATACTCATGGCTCTTTTCAATAACAGATAAGCTTAGTTTTTCCTCACCGTAATAATAGGCGCACTGTTATCCGCCGCATTGAAGTCGAAATGGTAGCTGCCTGCTTCGGCTATTGTGATGCTGATATTACCACTGGCACCGCCAGCTTCCATCGTCAAAGGTGTACCAAGTACCAGCGCACCTTGAGCACCAAAGTTAGTTGCATCAGCCCAGTCGGCACTGGCTACTTTCATCTCATAGCTTCCTACCGCTAGCGTAATATCGAGTGAGTAAATATCATTGGCAACATAACTAAACTTAGCAGCAGAATCTGGCGCTGGCGTCTCCCAACTTGTGATAGTGCCACGTAGGTACAACGCTGTTTCACCAAATGTAGGCGCATCGGCAGCTTTGGTGACAGAGACCACCGGTTTGGCTACGCTTTCATCTTGCTCATTCACGGCGTTTAAGATGAAGTTGTACTTACCTGTTTCAGCAACCGTAAGTTTACAATTTGCTTCTGTACCTAACTCAAGAGAGCCATTGTCTAAATCCGCATCAGCACAACCGATGTTGGGATTTGCCCAGCCTGAATCCGCAAATTTGAACTCATGCTCACCAGCCTCAAGAACGCCAGTGACAGAGTAC
>NZ_NBUS01000039.1:125236-134273 GCF_002749895.1 Vibrio fujianensis
GACCGTTACCAATAAAGGTCATCGCCCAGTCACTGCTATCAGACCATTCGTTCATCGAGCCTTTGACATACACCACAACATCACCATAGGGAGGTATGCTAGAGACATCTTTATTGTCTTTATTGACTGGCAAACCTACACCTTGCGCGCCGTTTTGTGGCTGAACAAATACCGCCGTAGTGAGCGCTGGAACGGTAAAGGTTTCAGCTGAGAAGATTGCACCTTGCACGATGTTATCCGCAGAGTTTTGTTGAACTGGATGCAGCTCGAAACCTGTTGCGCCTGCAACTTTGAAAGATTGCTCCGTTGATGTTGAGTTCACAACAGCCACAATCGCATCGTAGTTCGAATCCAAATCGGCACCTGCTGATGTACCATCGTCGATGGACATCACAATCAAGCCTTCCACTTGGTCTTGGCCCACGTTGCGGAAATCAACCCGATTCATCACCTCTTGCGCGGTGTCTAAGCGGAACAGTTCACTGGTACTACGAATTTTTAGTAACTCTAGGAATTGTTGCTTCGTCAGCTCGATGTCGGTTGAGTCTGGTTTCGCTGTACTGTCACCGACGATGGTTTTGATTAGCTCCCAGTTTGCACCGTCTTTATCTTCACGCGGTAAACCAACGTTCCAGTTGTTATCGCGCCCATCAAAGAAGACTCGGTTAAACCAATCACCCGAATCGTACGAGTCGCGCTGCATGGATTTCGAACGCAATAACTCAGATCCCATATGGATGAACGGAATACCTTGGCCTAGCATCACCGTTGATAACGAGACAGATTGCATGCGTGCACGCTCAGCTGACGAAGTACCGGTCGCGATCTTATAGGCGTTGTTGTCCCATAGCGTTTGGTTATCATGCTTAGAAACATACGAGATATTTTCTGATGGTGCTTTGGTGTAGCCCGCTGGCGCACCATTGTAATCGACGTTTTTACCTAGTTTAGTATCGCCTTTGTAATCCAGAAGAACATAATCGGCTAAGTTACCGGCCATGCCTAGACGAACCAGATCTTGGTTGTGTAAACGACCATTGATCGATTTTGCATCGGTTTTGGTTTCTTCGTTTGGATAAGCGGCATTACCGAAACCTTGGTTAAAGCGAAGTGGGTGCAGCCCCTCAGAATCAACACCGCCATCAAACGGGCTTCCGCCACGCACTGCATCACGCAGACGATCCGAGAAAGTACCAATTTCAGTGCCCGCCATGTTGACTTGTGTTGCCTGCTCAAAACGAGCGTTTTGCGCAACTTCACCGAAGTCCCAACCTTCACCGTAGAATAAGGTATTTGGATCGATCTTACGCACTTGTTGCAACGCATACACCATCACATCTTTCGGCTGGTGGCCCATAAGGTCAAAACGGAAACCATCGACTTTGTAGTCATCCGCCCAAATCAACAGCGAATCAACCATCAGTTTGCCCATCATAAGGTTTTCGGTGGCGGTGTTATCACAACAGGTTGAATTTTCGACACCGCCAGTGTTGACGTTTAGACGGTGGTAATACCCAGGGACAATTTTATCCAGTACTGATTTTTCGTTCACGCCAGAGGCATTGGTGTGGTTGTACACCACATCCATCACTAATTTCAGCCCCATTTTATGGGTTGCTTGCACCATTTCACGGAACTCAAGGATACGCGTAGCGCCGTTAGGATCAGTCGCATAACTGCCTTCTGGCACGGTGTAATGGTATGGATCGTAACCCCAGTTGAAGCTATCTAACATGCGAAGGTCGTTCATTAACGCTTGTGCTTTATCTGTCGCAGGATCGTAGCTGTTGAGTACCTCTTCAATGACTTTTGTCTCGGATTCGGTTTCGCAAACGGAAGCATCTGGTTTAATACCACATAGCTTGCCTACCGTATCGGTAATATCAACACGATTTGCCGCATCTTCATCTACCGTAGCAATGTCGAAAGCGGGCAGAATGTGAAGGGTTGTTAAACCTGCATCTTTTAATGCTTGCAGATGTGAAACCGATTCTCGGTTTGCTTCGGTGAGTGCTAAGTACTTACCGTTGTATGCTTTGGTACCTTGAGTGTCGCTAAAGCTAAAGTCGCGAAGGTGAGACTCGTAAAGGACATGATCTTCGTCTTTGTTAACCGTTGGTCGTGCGTAGGTGTCCCAACCTTGAGGTTTTAGGCTAGAATCATTTTCAAGATCAACCACTTGAGAATAGCGTGAGTTTTTCGACAAGCTTAATGAATATGGATCTGTGACCAAACGCGTTTCGATGGCACCCGTTGTTGGGTGGTACACCTTCACTTGATAGCGATAGTATTTGTTAACAACGTTGCTTTGCGCCTCAGAAGCCCAGATCCCTGTTGCTGGATCCTCTGTCATTGCAACGGTCGCTTCTTCTGCTAAATTTTCATCGTAGATAATCAGATCAACATCTTGCGCGGTGGGTGCCCATAGTTTGAAGGTCGCGGCACCGCCTTGCACAATCGCACCCAGTTTTTGGCTAATTGCGTCACCCGTCTTGGAATCGGCAAACACAGCATCTAATACACCGGCTTTTTGTACTTCCGTCGCTGCGATCACCTCATCATTGGCGTTATATGCCACCATCACGATTTGTGATTTTAAAATGGTACGTAATGTCTCATCATCGACATCAAGGCTTGCCGCTTGTAAACTCGCAAGATGGCGAAAACGCGCCTTCAGTTCAGCAGACAATTCACCCGTTTTAGTCAGCTCAAGTGCGGTACCGCCGGAGATTTGCTTATCTTCATCCATCTTAATGTCGTTGCTGAGGCTGTAAAAAAGCTTAACCGAATCAGCATTAGCGACCGCTTCCCATGCGATAATATCAGCATCTAACCAATGCGCTTTTTGACCATCGATCCCCACTGGTCGCTCTGCAATGGGCGCATAATAAAGTTCGCTGCTGCCATGAAAACCAAACAAGCCCTTTGACTCACCGAGTTGGGTGAGATCAACTTTAGAATTAGCGCTGCCAAACGCTTTCTCATCCCCTTTATGCAAAATAAAGTTCATACATTGATGAGGATCAGAAGCATCAGGATTAACTTTCAACACATAATAAGCACCATAAGTTTCACTGATCCCTGTAAATGGATAAGGTGATCCCCAATCGGTGCCTGTCGTGGCCAGCCCCATGGCAGCAAGATCGGTACTGGTACAACCTTCACCATTCCATAAATGGAGTCCCCAGCCATCATAGTCATTCGCGTTCGCACTGGCTCTTGCAGTAGAAGCAGCATCTCGTTTGTAATAGATGACAACTTCGTTCTCTCCTGCGCGGTATAAATCAACACTTGAGTCCGTGTTGTCATTACTGCTATCACTGCCACAACCACTGATCACCGCAACGGAAATCAAAGGCAGGACGATTTTAGCAATCGTTGGATTTTAGCAATCGTTGATAAATTAAAGTTTTTATTGTCCACGTTTACAAATCCATTGTTATTGAAGTGAGATAATCGATGTGTTGATGTTTCAAAGTACCGTACCTGAAGCGCTGCACACCTGATTAAAGGCAACATGCCGAAAAGGAAATGTTCTGCTCAATGCTAGAGCACCGAAGCATCCACAAAACGTGAGAACCAATGGTTAAGTTTTTTACCAAGAAAAATTTTCTAATATCATTGAGGTTATTCACAAATCAGATAACAAAATGGCTGCAGAGTGAGATAAAGCCCACACCTTGGAAGGGAAAAGTTTGCTAGGAGGAGACGTTGGGGATGAGTTGCAAGGAGGAGATCTCAGCCTCAAAATGGTGAGTCGGATCACTCAAAAGTAACGCGATATTTTTCATTAAAAAGTAAGTCACCATCAAGAGGCTGCCAAACCGCCGATTCAATCAGTTGATCGTTCAACGGATACCATCACGCTGAACAAGCAACCATCTGCCATTCAGCGTGGGAAATATCACGGTACTGTTATTGATGAACTGTTATTGATGATAAAACTCACGATACCAAGCAATAAACTCAGCAACGCCTTCTTTGACCCCGACACGAGGACGATAACCTGTAGCCGTAAATAAATCTTCCGTGTCTGCATAGGTTTGATACACGTCACCAGGTTGCATACCGCGGAAGTTTTTGTTTGCCTCCATACCGAGTTCGTCTTCAATCGCTTTGACAAATTCCATCAGATTAATCGGACTACCGTGACCAATATTATAGATGGCATAAGGAGCAGAGCTGCTTGCGGGTGAACCTTTTTCGACCGTCCAATCCGGATTACGGGTAGGAACCACATCAGCAATCCGTACCACCCCTTGGACAATATCCTCAATATGGGTGAAATCACGCCACATATCACCATGATTATTAATATCGATTGTTTCCCCGGCTAAAATCTTCTTGGTGAAGATAAACGGAGCCATATCCGGCCGCCCCCATGAGCCATAAACCGTAAAAAAGCGTAAGCCAGTGGTGGGAATATCGTATAAATGCGCATAGCTGTGCGCCATCAACTCATTGGATTTTTTCGTCGCGGCATAGAGAGAAACCGGATGATCTACCGAATCGGAAGTCGAAAACGGCACTTTGGCATTTAACCCATAGACTGAACTGGATGAGGCATAAACCAAATGGCCAACCTGTTCTTGCCGACAACCTTCTAAAATATTTAAGTGCCCCACAAGGTTAGAATCGGCATAAGCGTGCGGATTTTCTAACGAATAACGCACCCCAGCTTGCGCCGCCAAATGAATCACTCGGTCAAACTGTTGCTGATGGAAAAGCGCTGCCATTTTTTGGCGATCAGCAATATCTAGCTCAATAAATTGGAATTGAGGATGCACAATACGTGCTAAACGAGCCTGTTTTAATGCGACATCGTAATAATCGTTAAGATTATCGATCCCAATCACTTGATGCCCCTGCGCCGTCAGTTTTTCTGCAACAGCGCTACCAATAAAGCCCGCCGCTCCCGTGACAAGATATTTCATAAAATAGGTACCTTTAATTAAGTCAAACAGGTCGTTACTCGGCCCAGATTCTTGTTTAAAAAAGCTTATCACGAGATGAAAAAGATGTTTATCGCTTTATCGAACCATTTTCTTGGTTTGATGGTGGCAAAAACCTCATCAACACCCAAACAACTTGGAGTTGCAGCTAGGCGGCCAGTGAGTGACAAATTTGTCTGTAACAGATCTGAACAGCCATAGGCTAGCCTTTGGTGAGAGCCACGGATGGCTCTTATCATCTTCCCAAGAACCTAGGATCTTGGTTTAAGACCACCCCGTCAGGCTATGCCTGCCACCCCTCCGGAGGAGGGGAATTTTAAAAAACCGAGTGTGCTCTTATTCCCCTCCCTCGGAGGGGTGCCCGAAGGGCGGGGTGGTTGATGCTCTTAATTAGCGCTTCAAGTAATGTTTATAAGAATAAGTATTGGGCTTACTGACAATTTCCGTATATTCAAATAACCGCCCATCAGTTAATTTTCCCACTGAAGTTAACTTGAGTAAGGGAGTCTCTGTTGTTACCCCTAAACATTTAGCAATATGCTCATCAGGTAAAATGGCGGCAAAATCTTGAATAGCACCATCGATTTTCAACCTTAGTACTTGCTCTAAATAATGATATTTAGACCCTTTTAAATGATTCAAACTCAGATCGGGAAATAAGCTGGCAGGCATGTAAGAGTCTTCATAAATTGATAAGACACCATTAATAAACATAAAGCGTCGAATAAAATAGACCTTCTCACTATCACTGATCGCAAGAGCTTGAGCAACATGCTCAGGAGGTGTCATCAGCGCGAATTGCTCAACGTCGTAACTCAATTCGGCTCCAGATTCAGCTAGGTATTCTCGGTTACTGCGTAAACTAGACATTGAACCCGTCATACTTTGACCGATCACCGTCGTTCCTGCACCTTGCCTTTTTTCCACCATACCCATTTTTACCAGTTCATCGATCGCCTTACGTACAGTAATTCGACTGACGGCATATTCATCCATTAATTTACTTTCTGTTGGTAGGTTATCGCCGATCTGAAACTCTCCCGAATCAATGCGTCCTTTGAGTGCCAACATGACTTTTTTATACAACATAATTAACCTCTCTCACGATAAAAAACATCATACAACAATAAGTAACAAATCAAATACCTATTTATTGACTGAGTTCACTTTTTCGTAGCATATCGGCTAAAACAGAAAATTCATGCTAAAATTGTATCTTAATCACACAAAAAACAAGCAATTCATCCTTTTTAATACCAAGATCACATTAAATACATTATATATTTGTACTGCATTGGATATACCAACTACATTAGTAGGGTCTTAAGGCGGAACCGTATTTCCCCCAAGATTACTTGGGATACATCAATGGACACTAGAAGGATTTTCCAATGTTAAGTGCAATACAACGCTTAGGCGGAGCCATGTTTACGCCCGTACTGCTCTTTCCCTTTGTTGGGATTATGGTTGGGCTGACTATCGTACTCAAAAACCCCATATTTGTAGGTGATTTAGCCAACCCAGACGGTTTGTACTATCAAGTCCTGTTTATTTTAGAAGAAGGCGCTTGGACTCTATTTCGTAATATGCCCTTGCTTTTTGCGGTAGGCTTACCGATTGGTTTAGCAAAAACCGCACATGCACGGGCCGTATTAGTAGTGATGGTCTCTTACCTTACTTTTAACTATTTTATCTGTGCGATGGGGACTCAATGGGGTACCTTCTTCGATGTTGACTTTAATCAAGCCATCGGTGGAACCTCCGGGTTAACCGATATTGCAGGCATAAAAACATTAGATACCGGTATTTTTGGTGCCATCATTATCTCAGCCATCGTTACCGGACTGCATAACCGTTTTTTTGATAAACCCCTACCGGCTTATTTAGGCATTTTCCAAGGAACAGCATTCGTTGCTATTGTTGCTTTCTTTACCATGCTTCCTGCTGCATGGGCCACTTTATATATCTGGCCTTCTATTCAACATAGCATTTTAGATTTACAAGGGTTTTTGGTCAGTTCTGGATCTTTTGGTGTGTGGCTTTATACCTTTTTAGAACGCATTTTAATCCCGACGGGCCTGCACCATTTTATCTATGCCCCTTTTGTCTTTGGTAATGTCGCAACCCCCAACGGCATTTATGTCGACTGGTTTGCCGGGTTAGAAACCTTTACTCATTCGACACAAGCCATTAAAGATCTTTTCCCCGCTGGTGGTTTCGCTTTGCATGGTAACTCCAAAGTGTTCGGTTGCAGCGGTATCGCTCTCGCGATGTATCATACGGCTAAGCCAGAAAACCGTAAAAAAGTAGCAGCGTTACTGATTCCCGCGACACTGACTGCCGTCTTTGTTGGCATTACCGAACCGTTAGAGTTTACTTTTCTCTTTATCGCACCTTGGCTATTTGCCGTCCATGCTTTGCTGGCAGGTACCATGTCGATGGTGATGTATATGTTTGGTGTCGTCGGCAATATGGGTGGAGGATTAATTGAAATTATCACCGGCAATTGGGTTCCACTACTCGGTAGCCACACTTATATGATGATCACACAAACCGTCATCGGGTTATGTTTCACGGTAATTTATTACGTTACCTTTAAATTTCTTATTATCAAATTTAACGTCGCACTCCCCGGCCGAGATGGTGCCGAACTCAAGCTACGCACTAAGCAAGACTTTAACGAAAAACACGGCATCAGTAATAAAGCAGCCGCCTCCACCACGCCATTACATATTCAAGCCATTGAAACCATTGAAGGGCTTGGTGGGATAGACAATATTACCGAACTCAGTAACTGTGCCACTCGCTTACGCGTGACCGTGCAAGACCCCCAGCTAGTCGCTAACGCTGATTATTTTATGGAAGCTGGAGCGGTCAATGTCGTGAAAAATGGCTGCGCAATTCAAGTCATTATCGGTTTACATGTACCGCAACTGAGAGAAGCGTGCGAACAAATCATCCAACAAACACATAAGCATAGCGAACAAAGCCCAATAGCAAGCTGTTAACGTAATGGTGATTCTCTTGTCATTGATTTGCGGTAGAGAATCCCACTCATTTTGATTTTATTGCAGGCGTGCTCAACACCCTGCCTCCTGGAACGATTTGCCGTGATCGCAGCCAATCGCACAGGATTAGACACTGATTAACTAACGTGAGGTTTAACATGAACAAAGCATTCTCTATCGTAATCGCAGGTGGTGGCTCAACATTTACGCCAGGTATCGTCATGATGTTATTAGAAAATCAAGCACGCTTTCCCATCCGTCAGTTGAAGTTTTACGATAACTTTGCCGAGCGCCAAGAAGTGGTTGCAAAAGCCTGCGAAATACTGCTAAAGGAACGCGCTCCACACATCCAATTTTCCTACACTACCGATCCTAAAGAAGCTTTTACTGATGTCGACTTCTGCATGGCACACATTCGTGCGGGTTTGTATGCGATGCGTGAGCAAGACGAAAAAATCCCACTCAAACATGGCTGTGTCGGCCAAGAAACGTGTGGAGCCGGAGGTGTAGCTTATGGGCTGCGCTCTATTCCAGCCGTTATCGAGCTGATCGATTACATGGAAAAATATTCACCTAATGCTTGGATGCTTAACTACTCAAACCCAGCAGCGATCGTTGCCGAGGCTTGTCGTGTCATGCGTCCAAACTCAAAAGTATTGAATATCTGTGATATGCCAATTGGTATCGAGACCCGTATCGCGGAAATTCTCGGCTATCAAGATCGTAAACAGTTTGATGTGATGTATTACGGACTCAATCACTTTGGTTGGTGGAAAGAATTTAAGGATGGAAAAACTGGGGAAGATTTATTGCCTCGCATCAAAGCATACATTAAAGAACATGGTTATTTGCCGCCTAGTGCGCTTAGTGGTGCTCAACATACCGATGAATCTTGGAAAGAGACCTTCATCAAAGTGCGCGATGTATACGCACTTGATCCAGAAACCATTCCGAACACCTATTTAAAATATTATCTCTTCCCTGATTATGTGGTAGAGCATTCCAATAAAGAATACACCCGAGCCAATGAAGTCATGGATGGTCGTGAAAAAGAAGTCTTTACTGAATGTCGGCGCA
>NZ_NBUS01000039.1:134283-148942 GCF_002749895.1 Vibrio fujianensis
TATTAAAAATGGCACAGCTGTCGACACCAGCATTGAAGTGGAAGAGCATGCTTCTTATATCGTCGACCTTGCTACCGCGATCGCGTTTAATACCAAAGAACGCATGTTACTTATTGTTCAAAATAATGGTGCCATCAGTAACTTTGATCCAACGGCAATGGTTGAAATTCCGTGTATCGTCGATAGTACGGGAGCAAAACCACTACAAATTGGAGCTATCCCCGAATTCCAAAAAGGTATGATGAACCAACAAGTCTCGGTCGAAAAACTCGCCGTACAGGCCCATGTCGAAGGTTCGTATCAAAAACTATGGCAAGCGCTAACCCTGTCAGCCACCATCCCCAGTGCTGCGGTTGCCAAAGCGATTCTCGACGATTTAATGGAGGCTAATAAAGATTACTGGACAGCTCTAAACTAACCCCCCATTTTTTCTGATTAAGCATCCCTTCTCTATTTGAGAAGGGGTTTGTTTTTTAATTTGTAAAGAAAAAATACAACCAGCCAAACGATACCATTCACATATTTAAAATAAAATAATTTAATACTACCAATTGTGTTTAATCATCGATCTTGATTATAAAAATAAAGACCCAATTTATTCCATTTTAAATAACCCACGTCCATCACAGCCAAAAATAATAATTTAATTTAAAGTTTACACTATTATTTTTATCAATAACCATTTAGGTCGAGTTTTAAAATAATCAAAATTCAACGATTTTATTTAAAAACAAATATACCCAAACAACTTGGAGTTGCAGGTAGGCGGCAAGTGAGTGAATCCCCATGAGCATAGACAGGCTATGTGATTGGGGTGAAAGAACGTAGCCAACACTCCTGCGGCTTCAAGTAGGAAGGGTATAACAACCTAATGGACAAAACGATGAGCCTAACATGCATAAAATAAAACTCGTGGCACTATCAGTGCTGTGCGCCCTGCCCGCCCATGGGCAAATCATTATCTCTGAAACAACCGAAGGTTCTGGGCTCAATAAAGCCATCGAACTGACCAATATTGGTTCAGAATCGATTAACCTCAGCACTTACAGCATCAAACTTGCTTCGAATGGAGCCAGTGACTGGACAAGTTCGCCTTTAGTACTGGAAGATCACAATCTATCACCCAGACATACCTACGTCATTGCTCATCCTGATGCCGACGCCGCACTCGTCAGCAAGGCAAACCTGACAAATAATCAGGTCACCGCTTTTAATGGCGATGACATTATCGGATTGTTTAAAGAACAACAGCTGATTGATATTGTAGGTACTCTCGGCATTCGTGAAAACTTTAACCAAGACACGTCATTACAAAGAATCGATGTCACACCGAATACCACATTTAATCCTGCACAATGGCATAGTACGGGCGTGAATAATGATTGGCAGCATATTGGGATAGCCCCCGATTACGATGATGATTTTACGCCAAGCGAGCCACCAGTGCAGGCCATTCGCAAGACCATTATGGAACTACAAGGAGATGGCTGGGCCTCACCTTATACCGATCCCGCAAAAGGGCAATATCAATCAGAACAAACCTTCCAAGTGAGTGGCGTGATCACTCATATACAAGATAATGCCGACCTTGGGGAAGATTTGCCCCAAGGCTTTTTTATCCAAGATCCACAAGGGGACGACAACCCGAACACTTCAGATGGCCTCTTTATTCAAGGCCCAATTCAAGGCGGTGTGGTCGGTGACCTGATCGAAGTAACAGGAAAAGTAATTGAGCACTATGGCTCAACCCAGTTTATCCCTAGCGCAGAAAGCCGCATTCTTGATCACGGATACTCTATTCAGCCGACTGTCGTAACACGATTAAACTCAGATCGATATTATGCGCAAACGCTGGAACGGCATGAAGGCATGCTGGTACGCTTCACGGCAGAATCAGACATGCATGTTTCTCGAAGCTTTGCCTTCGACCCTGGCCCACAACGTTACAATATGGTTTTGGCTTATCAACAACCAAACGAGCACCCTCATCACCGTAACCAACCCGGTAGCCAAGCGGCAATCAAACAAGCCGATTGTAATCAGGATCAACAGTTAATTGTTGAAGCCACCCAAGCAGGCACCCCAGAAACCCCGATTGCTTGGTACCCTGATATAAGCCAATCGAGCGATGGACACTCTGACAATCACCTCACGATCGGTGATCAGGTAGCCAATTTGCAAGGCATCATTGGCTATTCCCACTCCGACTACCGCTTGTTCATCACTGAAGAGGCCACATCAGCATCATTTAATCCGGTCGCCAAACAAAATAGCCCAGGTTTGATCGAAGGCAATGTCAAAGTCGCCACCTTTAACACACAAGGGGTATTTACCTCTCGCGTTAATGGCCCGCGTAACCCGGCGATAGATAACGACAGCCCCAGTGGTTTTGTCACTGGTGGAGCCAATAATCAAGAGGAATTGGATTTACAAGTCACAAAAATTACCGCCGCGATTAAGCAGCTCAACCCAGATATCGTCGCCCTTTTACAAGTCGAAAATAACGGTTACAGCGCTCACTCAGCGATCGGCTATTTACTCAACCGCCTCAACCAAAACCAAGACCCACACCACACTTATCAAGTCGCTAAGTTAAGTGACACCTCAAGTGACTTTGTGGGAGAAAATGCTACTGCTAGCTTTATTCTCTACCGCCCTGCACTGTTTAAGTTCAAGCAGCTTGAGTTATTGGCCATGCCCGGAGATGATGATTTGGCGATCGCTATGAACGATACCTTACTCGCGACATTTGACCTCAACGCCAAAGACCAACCGACCACGTTCACGCTCGCAGTTGCTGATTTAGTGGATAGAAATCAACACTGTTCTCAACCCACAGAAACACAAGGTGGCTGCTCAACACTACGTGAGCAAGCGAGTGAAAAAATTGCCCAAGCACTCGAGCAACACTCCGGACATAAAATCCTGTTAGGCAGTTTCCACGCTTATCCGAAAGAAGATGCGATTACCAGGCTCACTGGGCTCAATGACATGGCAAGCGCACCGTCTAGCGCTCATTACCTTGATAGCACGACCATTCGCGATACGTCTAATCCACACTATTCGGTTGAAAACCATGCGGCATCCGGTCGAGTGGATTACATCTTCATCTCGCCATCACTGACCTCACAATTTATCGACTCCGCACCTTGGGCCATCAACGCCAATGAATCTGAGCTTTGGGACTACCAACACAAAACCGCCAATACCAGTTGGCACCGATCCTCTCGCCATGATCCGGTTCTATTAAATCTGAATTTTGAATTAGATGAACGCCAAAGTCCGGAAGATAACTCATCCGAGAATCCGTCTGCGGAAACCGAGCAGAGCAGTGGTGGTAGCCTTGGCTTAATAAGCCTGCTGTTATTCGCTTTAATGACCATCCGCCGTACTCGTGGCACACAAGCCTAATTGGATAGATAGAGATCAATGAACATGAAAAAACTCGCATACGTTGCCTTACTTATCAGTTGCCATGCAACGGCTAACTATATCCAAGCGGATCACCCCCATGTGATTACCCCGTTTTTCTCAACCTGCATCACCGATAGCGGAACCGTAACTCCGCCCCCTGTTCCCTCTGACGTTTACAACCCGAACGGTTATTATGATGCAGCACTCGACCAAACCGGCCAAACATTGAAACAGGCATTAAATGGCATCATTTCTCAAGGCCATATTAAACTGAGCTATACCAACAATAGCCCTGATGCCATGGATGTATGGAAAGCATTAATGATTACAGATGAGGACCCTTATCAATCAGATCATGTCATTTTACTGTATACCGGACGCTCGCAGCTAAAAACTGAGCGCTCAGGCCAAGGCTCCCTCGGACAAGACAATTGGAACCGAGAACATCTATGGCCAAAATCTCATGGCGGCTTTAATAACAGCTCCGCGTATGCTTACACCGATATCCACCACCTTCGCCCTAGTGATGAGTCGATCAACAGTGAACGCGGTAGTTTAGAATTTAATGAGGGCGGAGTGCCCACTAAAGAGTCTCCAGAAGCTGGCAACAAAAAAGATCCACAACGAGGCACGTTTGAACCCCGTGATGCTGTAAAAGGAGATATCGCGCGAAGCATGTTTTATATGGCCACGCGTTATGAAGGCAAAGACCCTATCACGCCAGATCTAGAAATCAACGTTGGCAATAATTCACCCACTTCTCACCTTGGTGATTTATGTATCTTGCTTAAATGGCATAAGCAAGATCCGGTGGATGATTTTGAAAAACAACGCCACGAGAAAATTTATTCCATACAAAACAACCGCAATCCTTTTATTGATAACCCATTCTGGGTTGAAGAAATTTTTTCTAGCCCTGAATGCCCTTAAGTGCGTTTGTCGTTCTCCTTTCATCCCCGCGCAAGCGGGGACCCTCGCCACCACCCTTTCCCTAGCTCCTGAATAATCTTTGCGTTATGATTGCAAAGCTAACAACATCAGAGGCTTAAACATGAATATCCTAGTCACCGGAGGCATGGGCTACATCGGTAGCCACACCTGCATTCAACTTCTTCAAGCCGGTATCACACCGATTATTCTCGACAACCTATACAACAGCAAAAAATTGGTGCTTGACCGCATTACCCAAGTTACTGGTATTACCCCTAAATTTTATCAAGGCGATATCCGCGACAGCGCACTGCTCGAACAAATTTTTACCGAACATACTATCGATAGCGTGATCCATTTTGCCGGTCTCAAAGCTGTGGGAGAATCGGTCGAAAAACCACTGATGTATTACGAAAATAACGTTGCAGGTACCTTAAGCTTAGTCCGTAGCATGGCAAAAGCAGGGGTTAAAAGTTTAATTTTCAGCTCTTCTGCCACCGTTTATGGTGATCCCGCCAGCGTCCCGATCCGCGAAAACTTCCCCACATCGGCAACCAACCCTTATGGACGCAGTAAATTGATGGTGGAAGAATGTTTAACCGATTTTCAACACGCCAATCCAGACTGGAGTATCACGCTACTGCGTTACTTTAACCCGGTTGGCGCACATGAATCTGGCTTACTCGGTGAAGACCCACAAGGCACGCCGAATAACCTCCTTCCCTTTGTCGCCCAAGTTGCTGTAGGCCGACGCGAACAAGTCGGTGTTTTTGGCAATGACTACCCAACACCGGATGGCACCGGTGTCCGCGATTACATTCACGTGGTCGATTTGGCTGATGGCCATTTAGCCGCGCTGAATAAAGTAAGCCAACGTGCTGGAGTGCATATTTTTAACCTCGGCACCGGAAGTGGCCATAGTGTGCTTGATATGATTGCCGCCTTTAGCAAAACCGTCGGCAAACCGATTGCTTATCAAATTCAAGCACGCCGCGCAGGTGATATCGCAGAATGCTGGGCAGACCCAAGCTATGCAGAACAAACGTTAGGTTGGAAAGCAACGCGCAGCTTAGCAACCATGGTCGAAGACACCTGGCGCTGGCAGTCAAAAAACCCGAATGGGTATGAAGGCGAGTAAGGTTAATGGTTAATGATTAATGATTAATGATTAATGATACTAACGCATTTGCTCTTATTCCCCTCCCTCGGAGGGGTGCCCGCAGGGCGGGGTGGTTTCTGAAGCTAATGAAATACGATTAACTTTTCAGGTACTGGTTTTGAAGACCTGCGCTACTTTTCCTAGAATCTACTCTTGTCTAGAATCTGAGTTTAAGACCACCCCGTCAGGCTCTGCCTGCCACCCCTCCAAAGGAGGGGAATTTAAAAAAACATGCTCGCCTTTACTCCCCTGCGGAGGGAATTTAAAAAAACGTGCTAGTGAGAACTAACGCAACAAATAACACATTCGCTCTTATTCCCCTCCTCCGGAGGGGTGCCCGCAGGGCGGGGTGGTTGCTGAAGCTAATAGAAATTAATCAGAATAACCACAAGCCAAAGTCACAACTGAGCCATCAGAACCAAGGTTTAGAGCCATTAACATAAATGTTTTCAAAATCTTCATCTGATTTAGTGAGATAAATAATAAACTCAACAAACGCAATGATACCAATGATCATTGACGGAATACCCAGCAGAATAAAACCAAAAATAAACCCTAGCAGCATAATCCAGCCTTGCTTTTTATAGCCAAGGTAAAATTTATGCACGCCGAACGCACCAAAGAAAAAGGCCAATAAAGCTGCAGCGATTTTTTTTGAAGAGCCAGAGGAGACAGAAAGTGGGTAAACAGAAATAGATTGATCCCCCTCGACAGAAAAGTCGACCGCTGCCCCAACCTTAGGAAACTGGCTACCTTTCCATTCAGACATCGCTAATTGATAACGCTGTCCATCTTCACCCGAAATCAGCCCTAAACGCTGCGATTCATTAAAGTCGATGATAGTGCCTTTCATTTACGTGATACCTCAAATAAGAATAAAGATGCGTATTTTTACCAATTAAACCAAATATGTCTATAAAATCAGTGCGCTTTGTTGAATTTAGATGATTATGTTTGTAGCTCGAATACCACGTCCTCAAAAGTCTACCGCATTAACATGGCCGAACATAAAAACAAAAACTACAAAATCAACAAGATAGAATAACGTTAAAAGCCCCCCGTGAAAAAATCGCAACAGCAAATCATGATCAGCAAGGAAATCGAAATGAGCAAAACGCATTGGTTTGGTTGATAAACCCAATGCAAGAAAATTACACGAGGGAGCGATTCCTCTTGTCGGCGGTATCTCTATCACATTGATAATATTTTAGGCTTTGGTGATATTTATCTAGGCTGGATAGGAAGCGTTATTACCATTATGGCAGTGATTGGAGCCATTATGATCCGTCGCTTACGACGCAAGGAGTCACCATTTAAACCACGGAAACCATACCGCTAAGGCTAAGTGATGACGACACCATTAAACCCAGCCACTTCTAAAGCATCAGTAAAAGCTTGCTTTGTCGCAACCTCACCATGAATCAAATGGATTTCTTGTGGCGGCTCCGCAATTCCTTTAATAAAGGCGAGTAATTCAGATTGATCCGCGTGGGCGGAATAGCCCGACATCACATGAATACTGGCTTTCACTTCGATCTCTTCTCCATCAATACAAATCGATTTTTCACCCTGGGTAATGGTTCGACCTAAGGTTCCCTCCGCTTGAAAGCCAGCAAAAATCACATCGGTACGCTCATCTCCCAGCAAGGCTTTTAAATATTCAACAATTCGCCCGCCTTGGCACATTCCTGATGCGGCCACCACAATCGCGGGTGCACCGGTTGAGGCGAGACGATTGACTAGCGCCTGATGAGTACCATAATCACTGATTTGTATGCACTGATCGAAAGCCAGCGGATGACGATGCATCTCTAAACGCAGCTTGGCCTCTTCTCCCCATAGAGTTTTAAAGCGGCGATAGGATTGGGTGACTTGTTGAGCCATGGGTGAATCAAGAATAATCGGCAGATCGGCATCAATTTTGTGCTCAAAAATCAAGCGTTCAATATCAAACAGTAATTCTTGGGTACGGCCAACACTAAAGGCGGGAATTAAAATGGTGCCGCCATTTTCTAATGAGCGCTGGATGATTTCGCGTAACTTCTCAGCGCGACCAGCCACATCATCATGATTACGGTTGCCGTAAGTGGTTTCAATGATCAGATAATCGGCTCGCTGCGGCGATTGTGGATCAGGCAATAATGGCGTATTACTCGGCCCTAAATCGCCTGAAAACACCACCACTTCACCGTTAGCTAAACGCAGCTCGACATAAGCGGAACCAAGAATATGCCCGGCTGGTTGAAAGCGAAGTTGCAGTGAAGCCTGAGCCTGACGATGAGCTGAAATGGTGGCCCATTCGCCATAGCAACATGGTTGTAAACGCTGTTTTATGATGTCTAATATTTGCTGAATTTGCTGGCGATTTAGGCCTAATTGCAATTTAAGTCCATCTTCTAACATTAACGGGATCAGTTCTGCACTGGCTGGCGTACAATAAATTGGCCCGGTAAAGCCTGCGGCAAGCAACCACGGCAGGCGACCGATATGATCAATATGCGCATGCGTCACAATCAGCGCATCAATATGCTCCACTGAAAAATCCAACGCAATATCCGCCGCATCTTTACCCTGAAACAGCCCACAATCGATCAGTACCGCTACACCATCGACGCGCAACTCATGACAAGAGCCAGTGACCGTATCTTTACCGCCATGATGAAGTATTTGCATATCCTTTGCCTTATTCTGAAAATGAATACGCAAACACTAGCATAATGAATGTAAAACAAGATGGGGAGAAAAAGAAAATTCGAGCCAGTTGGCAGGAAATCCACCCTACTTTGTGCAACTTATAAGTCGCCAAGACCACCCCGTCAGGCTCTGCCTGCCCCCCCTCCAAGGGAGGGGAATTTAAAAAACGTGCTCGTGAGAACTAACGCAACAAATAACGCATTCGCTCTTATTCCCCTCTTCCGAAAGGCGGATAGCAATGATACTGGTAGGTGAAGAAGATCTAGAATAACTAAGTGGGAATGACAGGAGGTTTAATTCCCCTCCCTCGGAGGGGTGCCCGTAGGGCGGGGTGGTTGCTGAGGTTAATGGTTAATGATACTAACGCATTCGCTCTAATTCCCCCCCAAGGGAGGGGAATTTTGTGCAGTACCAAATGTTGAAGTGAGCGCCTAAATTCTAACTTTCTACATATACACGCTCAGTTTAAGCCGTCTGGGTCGTTTTTAACTCCACGATATTAGACTGAGCCTGCTCTTTTTTTTGTTTTGCATTCCACACTAAATCACCGATACCATCCGTAGGTTCAAAACCCGTTGGTGCATCTAGTAAAATTTTACGAATCGCTTCGTGATCAAATTCATGACAAGCCTTATCTAAACTGTCTAAAATTGCAGCAAACTCATTTAATGGTAAAAAGCGTTCATTAGCCGTCATGATTCGCTCATGCTCTGTTCCTTGAACATTATCGCCAATCAATAACTCCTCATAGAGCTTTTCTCCTGGGCGTAGACCAGTAAACTTGATTTCAATATCTCCACCAGGATTCTCTACTGATTTCACTTCTAAGCCAGATAACCGAATTAAATTTTTAGCTAAATCAACAATTTTAACTGGCTCGCCCATATCCAAAACAAACACATCGCCACCTTTCCCCATAGCGCCAGCCTGAATCACTAACTGAGCCGCCTCAGGAATCGTCATGAAGTAACGGATAATCTCTGGATGAGTGACCGTGATGGGCTTACCTTCTGCAATTTGGCGCTTAAATAGAGGAATAACCGAACCGGAGGAACCGAGAACATTACCAAATCGCACCATACAAAAACGAGTACCTTTCGATTTCTGATTTTCTTTTTCAGCTAAAGCTTGTAATGCCAACTCAGCCATACGCTTTGTCGTTCCCATCACATTCGTTGGACGAACCGCTTTATCAGTAGATATTAAGACAAAAGACTCAACACCTGATTCAATTGCCGCTTTAGCACAATAATAAGTCCCAAACACATTATTACGCACCCCTTCAACCACATTGTACTCAACCAGAGGAACATGTTTGTAAGCGGCTGCATGGTAAACCGTTTGAACGCCAAACGCTTTCATGGTGGCACACAATCGATTAATACGTTGTACAGACCCCAGTAAAGGAATGACCTCAACCTGCAATTGCTCAGCTTCAACCCACTGGCTAAGCTCTTTATCAATTTGATACAAAGCAAATTCAGTCAGTTCAAACAAAATAAGAGACTTGGGATTTTGCATCACAATTTGACGACATAACTCAGAGCCAATTGAGCCTCCCGCCCCCGTCACCATGACTACTTTTCCCTGAATATTCGACTTCATTAAACAAGTGTCTGGAGCAACAGGATCGCGACCAAGTAAATCTTCTATTGCGACATCTTTTAATTCATCAACCGTCGCGTGTCCCTCAACAATATCGGTAAAATCCGGTACCGTGAGTACTTCGACAGGTAAATGAAGCAATTCATCGATGATTAGCTTTCTTTCAGAACGACTGGTTCTTGGCATAGCTAATAAAATCTTATCAATGTGATACTTTTCAACCAGCTCTCGTACTAAAAAAGCAGGGTAAACGGTTACGCCTTGAATAATAGTTTTTGCGAGTGAAGGATCATTATCTAAAAAAGCTTTAATTTGATATTGTGGGGAGCTACGCAAAGCTATTGCTAACTGGCGTCCTGTACTGCCAGCACCATAAATAAGCACTTGCTCTCGCACTTTTTTGCATTGTGACTGAACAATCAAAGAACGCACTAGCATTCTCGCCCCACCACAAAACAACACTAAAAATGTTAGATAAATTAACGGAACCGTTCTTGGAATGGAGGCGTTCAAATAGTAGGCAAATGTGGTCAAGACAACAGCAGAAATAGCCGCTCCTGCGGCGATGACCATCAAAGCATGAAAGGTTAAATAACGTAGTACGGCACGATAAAGCCCTAAGCGAGCAAAGACAACTAAGGTAATCACCACCGTTCCGAGTAAAGCGCCGATTTCGCTAGCGGAGGAAGGAAGAACAACCTCCCCCAACCGAACCCATAACGCAGCAAAAAAAGAAAAAATAATTAAAATTGTATCGATTGCCAAACTAATTACGCGCTTGTAACCCCTTGGCAATGACCAAATATAAGCCAACCTATCCATAAATCGCATTCACTTCAATATTATGATTTGTTTACCGCATCACCGGCACCACTACCTGTTACTGTCATGATTATATACTTAAAATAGTTTTTTATCGTGAGTGTATCAATCATTTCACGATCGGTTTGTGCCAGTAGCGCTGGGGTGGACATATCGATATTTTGTACTTGTGCTAAGCCAGTAATGCCAGGGAGTACATCATATACTCCTAACGCATCACGCTCTTTAATTAACTCTTGTTGGTTAAAGAGATTGGGGCGCGGGCCCACTAAGCTCATTTCACCTTTCAGTACGTTAATCAACTGTGGCAGTTCATCAATCTTGGTTTTGCGCAAAAACGCACCAAACTTAGTGATGGAACTGGTACTGGCTAAATGTGAAGCCACTGACTGAGTATCGACTGACATGGTACGAAATTTCACCAGTTTAAATGGTTTTTTGTTTCGCCCAACACGTTCTTGGACAAAAATTGGTGAACCAGTATCGAACAACCCAATAATGGTTACGACCAGTAATACTGGCCATAAAAAAAGCAAGCCGAAGAAGGCTGCTAAGAAATCTAATAGACGAATCATGATATTATTTATCCGAGTCTTTTAATGTAGCCATGGCTTGTTCCATGGTGAATGGAGAAGTCCAACCCAAAACTTGTTGGATATTTGAAGAATCCACTTCTAAATTGCCAAATAACTGTTCAATCATTGCTGATTTACCGGTTACTTTACCAACTAAACGCATTAGACCAACAGGGATTGGTAGTTGAACCACTCTCTTACCTAATCCTTTAGCCATGGCATTGGTAAATTCTTTAATAGAAACCGTTTCACCATCGGAAGCTAAAAAAGTATGTCCTGCTGCATCTGGATGAGTAGCACATGTTACCAGTAAATCCGCTAGGTTTTGTACTGCAATAAAATCACGACGATTATTCGCAAGCCCAAAAGGTAAAACAGGCAGCTTTCTTACTAGCTTAGTCAGCATACCAAAGTTACCCGGCGCATTAGGGCCATAAACTAATGTAGGCCTAACAATAACCACCTCTAGCCCAGTTTCCTCGGCAATTTGTTTCAAACCTAATTCGGCTTCATATTTAGAACGGGCATAATCATTGTGAGGAGCTGGGGCAAACTTAATAGAAAATGGATCTGACTGAGTAGATATACCATTTACACCAATAGAACTTACAAACACAAAGCGACGAACACCAGCCTCAGCAGCTTGACGAGCTAGGTTTAAAGTTCCTTCTGTATTAACGGCTCGAAACTGCGCTAAAGAATCAACTGTAGCATGACTTGCTACATGAGCACGTGCTGCACAATGTATAACAATGTTAGTATTATTAAGCACGAGCCTATAATCAGTTGAAGCGTTAATATCACCAACCTCAAACAATAACCCATCATCTTTATTTACAGCATGACGCACAGCAGACTTAACAATGTAATCCGACTTCAATGTCAGTGACTTTACTAGATTAGTACCAACAAATCCTGTTGAGCCTGTCAGTAAAATTGACTTAGGCATTTTCCTATCTCCAGTACACATAAGTATTTTTCAAATTAACCGTTTTAAATACTTTGAACATATCTTAAGGCCAGCTCTACGATTTGTTTAGCACGGTTCATTTCTGATGATTCTGCATAACAGCGTAATTCAGGCGCATTGCCAGAGGGTCTAAGATGAACAATTTCATAGTTGCTTAGGTGAATACGCAGACCGTCGGTTTCATCAACAGTGTCAACACTGGATGCTTCTACACCAGTGGCTTCCAAAAAGCATTGCATCTGCTGACTATCCTCTTTTAGCTGTTTAATTAACCTCTGACTAAATTCGGTCGGAACCTGTTGAATACGATCACTGTAAGTATAACGAGCAGGCAAACCGTCTACCAACTGGCTGATTGGTAAACCGTCTTGAGCGGACTGACAAAGCACAGCCAAAATAGGTAGTACTGCATCACGGGTAGGCAAGGCATTTAGCATGCCTAGCCCACACGGCATGTCATTACCCACTAAAAAACCGCCATTGGCTTCGTAACCTACAACTTTAGGACTACCGGTTGTCGTTGTAGCTTGTAGCGCTAACGCTTGCATCGCTTCTATAACATAAGGGGAACCAATTCGCGTACGCTTGGTAAACATATTGGGATTAGCCAGCTCCAAGGCGGTATTGGCATTCACTGGCGTAGCGACGTGGGTGGCTTGTAAGAAACGCGCCACCAAAATACCCACGACATCACCACGCAACCAAAGACCATTTTCATCGCTGATTAAAGGACGATCTGCATCGCCATCGGTGGATACAATGGCATCTAAAGCCCACTCTTTCGACCAAGCAAAGGCTTTTTGCTGATCAACTTCTGAAACGGCTTCAGTATCAATCGGCACAAACGTATCTGTTCGATCCAGACTAATTACCTCAGCCCCCAGTTGTCTTAATATAGATGTAATAAGGTCACGGCCAACACCAGAATGTTCATATAAACCGATGCGCTTGCCCTTTAAGGCAGTCGATAAAAACAAATCCGTATAACGTTTTTGATATAAAAAGCTGGCGGCTAAATCGACTGGCGGCAACGCAGCCAAACAAAAATCGCTACTGCGTTCACTTACTGGCGCATTTTGGATGCTAAGCTCGTCCGCTTTGGTAATTTCACCGGTCGTGGTGTAAAACTTAAAGCCGTTACGGTCAAACGGAATATGGCTACCCGTAATCATGATGCTTGGCATGGCGTTTTGCATGGCAAAATACGCCAATGCTGGGGTGGGTAAGGCCCCGCAAAAAACAACGTCTATGTTTAAGTCTTGAGCGGCTTTTAACATAGCGCAAGCAATATCTGGGCTACTGGGGCGCAAGTCGATAGCGACCGCCACCTGCGTGGCGTTTGAACATATTTGTTGCAAGAAAGCTTGGGCATAGGCGTAACACAATTTAGGTGTCAGGTTTTCCACTAACGCTCTTACACCACTGGTTCCAAAAGCCACGTCTTGCTCTATGCTAAGTTCTTTCAGGGTTGTCATAACCAATGCTCTCTATTAACCTATTATTTATGTATTTATGTATTGTTCTAAAATCATACTCGCAATGATTTAGCGACCATAACGATCGCTAAAACGTACAATGTCATCTTCCCCTAAGTAACTTCCAGATTGCACTTCAATCAACTCTAATGGAATTTTACCTGGGTTTTCTAACGCATGAACCACACCAACAGGAATGTAGGTGGATTCATTCTCGGTTAATAGTATTTCACGCTCGCCATTTTGAACTTTGGCTGTACCAGATACGACCACCCAGTGTTCGGCGCGATGGTGGTGCATTTGCACACTTAACTTCTCACCCGGTTTTACCATGATACGTTTCACCTGATGACGATCACCAAGATCAACCGTTTGATAAGTACCCCAAGCGCGATGCACTGTAGTGTGATGCATGTGTTCTTGGCGACCTTCGGCTTTGATACGACTGACGATTTTTTTCACATCTTGTGACTGATCTTTGTCCATAATCAATACCGCATCGGCGGTTTCGATCACTACTAGATTATTCACGCCAACAGTCGCCACCAAACGAGATTCAGCACGAACCAAGGAATTTGTCGTCGACTCTGCCATCACATCACCAACCAGCACATTGTGGTTACTGTCTTTTTCGCTGTAATCGTACAATGCATCCCACGCACCAATGTCGCTCCAATCGCCATTATAAGGCACCACTTTGGCATTTTGTGTTGGTTCCATAATCGCATAGTCAATGGATTCACTTGGGCATGCGGTAAACGCCTCGGTACCAATACGAATAAAATCCAAGTCTTCCGTACGGCTACCATAAGCGGATTCTAGCGCCGCATACATAGCGGGACGGTGTTGCTTAAGTTCAGCAAGGTATTGGCTAGCTTGAAACAGAAACATACCGCTGTTCCAAAGGTAGTCACCACTTTCTAAATAAGACTGCGCGGTGACTAGGTCTGGCTTTTCAACGAATTTTTCTACACAAGCATCTTGTCCTGCTTTTATGTAGCCGTAGCCAGTTTCA
>NZ_NBUS01000039.1:148952-150595 GCF_002749895.1 Vibrio fujianensis
CGCGCGTTGGTGTGATACCAAAGGTGACTAAGCCGCCTGCTTCCGCTAGCACTTTGGCTTGCGCAATGGCTTTTTCAAACGCGGCCGTATCACGAATCACATGATCGGCAGGAAGAACCAACATCAAAACGTCTTCGTTATCTGATTGCAACACTTCAAAAGCGGCTAATGCCACTGCAGGGGCGGTATTGCGCCCTACTGGTTCCAGCATCACTTTAGCGCCTGTTACACCCATATCCTGAAGCTGCTGGGCAATGAGAAAACGATGATCGTCATTACACACCACAAGCGGTGACTGAACATTAAGATGATTCGTTCTCACTAGGGTTTGCTGCAATAAAGAAGACAACAAATCTGTGAGATTCAAGCACTGCTTAGGAAAGTGCTCACGGGATAAAGGCCAGAGGCGGCTACCAACACCACCAGACAACACAACAGGGCAAATTTTCATTTATCATCCTTTAAAGTTAACTCACCATATATTTCTAAGTGGCGGTTGACAACTGTTTCGATACTAAATTCAGCTTCAGCAAGCTTACGACCAGCTAATCCCATTGATTTCCGCAAATCAGGACTTTTAATAAGGCGCTCAATTGCATCCGCCAATGCAGTCGAATCTTTTATTGATACCAATACTCCCGTATCAGGCTCTATGGCGTCTCGACAGCCTGGATGATCAGTGGTGACTACAGCACGACCACATGCCGCGGCCTCTATCAATACTTTAGGCAATCCTTCACCATAATAGGAAGGCAAAGACACTATGTTAGATTGAGAAAAAAGATTGGCTATATCCGTTCTATAGCCAAGGCACTCAACTAATCCTTCCGCTTGCCATTGATCAAGCTGTTCTTGTGTTACCGTATTGCTATTACCAGGGTCTGGATCACCAATTAACCAAAAACGAGCTTTAATACCACGCGCCTTTAGTATCCGCGAGGCTTCTACAAACTCAATAACGCCTTTGTCTTTTAACAGCCTTGCTGCGAAAGAAATAATTGGCAGACCATCCGGTTCTGGTAAGTAAGGATAAACCGATAAGTCAGCACCTGCACCACGTATCAAACGAGACTTTTTAAACTGCAACACCCCCCAATTAACTAACAAATCACGATCGTTAGTATTTTGAAAAATAACAGCTTGGTTGTTATGTCCAAAAGCAAAACGATACATAGGGTAAAGAATAGATTTTATAACCTTATTTTTTAAACCTTGAGCCGAAAACAAAATACCTAAACCTGCAACTGCAGAAACAACAGAAGGAACTTTCGCTGAACGTGCTGCAATACCACCATACAAATAGGGTTTAATCGTCACCAAATGCACTAAATCTGGCTGTATTGTTTTAAATAAACGATGCAAAGCAAAAATCGTAGACAGTTCAGCAAGAGGGTTCATGCCCTTACGCGACATTTCCACAGAATGATAGTTAAAACCAGCCTCAGAAAGTTCAACAGGGCACTCACCCGGCGCAATAACATGCACCTCATCACCTCTAGAAAGCAGAGCTAAGCCAATTGGCTTGCGATGCGATAGAAAGTAAGCGGCATTATTAACCACAAAAACTATTTTATTCATTTGTTTTTCTCAAGCCATAATTGGAACATTAGAACGCTCCACAACTGCGACGACCAATCTCGTTT
>NZ_NBUS01000039.1:150605-168542 GCF_002749895.1 Vibrio fujianensis
CACTTCTTTTGAACCAATTCAGACGACAAAAAGCCTTCTTTATCAATACGATCAGAATCCAGCAAAACATTCGCCCAATCTTTTAGCGGTCCTCTCAACCATTCAGCGATGGGTAAACTAAACCCTTTTTTTGGCCTTTCAATTAATTTTTTAGGTACATAACGATACAGTACTTCTCGTAAAAGCCACTTTCCCCACGGCAATCGCATGAACATCCCCGTCATTCAAGGGCTCCGAGAACCTTGCTTAAGTAATTTACATCCATCGCACACTTCATTCGTTTGCGTTGAATGCCACCCTTAAAGCTCGTTTCTTGCTTTAAAAGGTTCAAACATACCTGCCTGATCCTTGAAAAAGCCTCTGCGCGATCATCGACTCGAATGCGACATTCATCTTCTCTAAAAGTAACATCAAGTTGCCAGTGCATCGACTCAATTCCCCAGTGAGAACGCGTTGCATCATGCAACTCTTTCGCACTGAGTTTCTTCGAGCTGATGTAGAAGCGAACAGACATATCTTGCTCTGTCGCACGCTCTTCTGTTTTACGCATGTCGACCATGATGCCAACACTTTTCAGATTTGGCCATTCAAGCTCTAAATCACCTAAAAATGACAACTCATGCGTGACTAATGCACAGCGTGTTTCCTCACGACCATGCCCTTTTTCTTGGCTCGCATAACTGTCGCCCTCTGCAAACTCCTGCAACATCGAAGGGCGATAAAAATCATTGATGGCTTCTTCTAATTTACCTTGGTTGCCTTTAACTGAAAGCAAGTAATCGGCATTTTTATCGATTATCTTTTGCGCGATTTTTCTCTGACAACCCATAGCATAAATCGTCACCAAGCAACCAGAAATATTTAGCAATTCCAATAACTTCGGTATTTCTGTGATTTCATTGGTTTTTTCATTCACCTTAGATTGGCCAAGACAAAGCCCTTGCGCGGTTGCAAATGCATTGACCATATGAATTGCAGAGCGTTCTTCAGATTTGTTATAAGAGCCGCGAACGGTTTTACCATCAATGGCAATGACTTCACCATCTGTGATTTGATGGCAATCTTTCATCCAACTAATGAACGCTTTTTGCATCGCTGACGGGCTCATCATGCCCATAACGCGCGCGATAGTATCTGACGACGGAATACCATTCTCAAAATCACCCAATGATTTAAGAAAATCGGTTCGGCTTTCACCAAAATCACAGATACCTTCCCAGGTATCAAAGCCGGAGAGCACACCGCAAATCGTCAACAAAATAATGTCTGACAATTTGTGTTCTACCTTAGCGGCTTGACGGTAATCTTTTATCACTTCGAAATGCATAAATGGGTTCGTTATTGTCGTCATAATTTGGCTCCGTTTAGTACAGAACCATTAAAAAAACTCAAAATGATCTACAAATTGATCCTTAATGAGTTTCCAATATTGTGATGAATGCTAAAGAAATACCTTGTAAATTAGAAGACTCTAATTTGACGAAAGCCCTTTAATACTGCGCATGTTCATGCGATTTCCCTGATGCCGGTACTTTTCAAGACGATAGTGAAAATAGTTTTTCTTAACTTCGGTATAACAAAAATAAAACAAAATAACCAAGAAAGCGTAAAAATTTTCACGATAGCGAATAGCAGAGCCAGGATTCAAAGCACCAAATGGATAATGTACAAAGAGCACCCACAAACTCACGGTTAAAAATATACCAACAAAATAAACATTCAAACGACCTGTGTTAATGGATATCAATAACAATTTCAGCAGTGCATATAAAAACACACCTACAATAATAGCGCTTTCAAGGAAAACTAATAAGTGTGTGGGCTTAGATAAGGCCTCCGAAAAAGTTGGTCCAAAAAAACCAATAAACATACCATAAGGGGCATTTCGAAATACGTCAAAATCATTCACCCATATGGTGTTATCACGAGTAGAACCCGCATCCAAACTGAAATGTCGAGGCATAATAAAGCTTAATTCATTTATCTCATTTCTAAAAAGATAAAGAGCAAAGAGAGAAATCACAAAAAACAGAATCAAGATCACTGTTTTTCCTAGTCCACGAAGAGCAAACTTTCGTGAAAAAAATACAAAAGTAAAGAGTGCAGAAATACCTATTAAATATTGTGGTTTAAAAATAACACAAAGATAGACACAAAAAGAGAACAAAAAATACTGTTTGTTAGGTCTATTTTTAATAAAATCGATGATAAAACCAAGAATAATTCCTAAGAAAAATACACCAACTGCCTCTTTAGAAGCTATCGACGTCCACACACCAAAGCTGGGCAGAGACAATAAAGCCAGCAAGAAAATCAATTGATTTCTTTTTAAGTCTAAACGGCTTATCGGATAATAAACACCAATTATAGAAAGCACCAAAAATGGCAAATTACCAAGAACAGAACCTAAAAACACTGAAGAAGAATAGGCTAGCGTATCCATTAAGGCAGTAGAATCATGCCATAATGTTGCAGAAAAGGCATCGACACCCTCTAAATAACGATAAGTATCTCCTAAAGTAGTCATTTTTGAATACACAAAGAGAGCAAATAGCATATATATAAATTTGACAAAAAAGTATGACAACCAAATTTTGTCAACGGTGTATTTCAATTTAATTTTCATTATTTGTACTCAAACCGTCATTCCGCAGCCAATTAATGAATTAAAATAGTGTGATCCAGCGATCATTTGCAGCTTTTAGTGTCACATATGTCTTGACCGTGATCCCCAGCCACGGAAATCGCATGAACATCCCCGTCATTCAAGGGCTCCGAGAACCTTGCTTAAGTAGTTTACATCCATCGCACACTTCATTCGTTTGCGTTGAATGCCTCCCTTAAAGCTCGTTTCTTGCTTTAAAAAGTTCAAACATACCTGCCTGATCCTTGAAAAAGCCTCTGCGCGATCATCGACTCGAATGCGACATGCATCTTCTCTAAAAGTAACATCAAGTTGCCAGTGCATCGACTCAATTCCCCAGTGAGAACGCGTTGCATCATGTAACTCTTTCGCACTGAGTTTCTTCGAGCTGATGTAGAAGCGAACAGACATATCTTGCTCTGTCGCACGCTCTTCTGTTTTACGCATGTTGACCATGATGCCGACACTTTTCAGATTTGGCCATTCAAGCTCTAAATCACCTAAAAATGACAACTCATTCGTGACTAATGCACAGCGTGTTTCCTCACGGCCATGCCCTTTTTCTTGGCTCGCATAACTGTCGCCCTCTGCAAACTCCTGCAACATCGAAGGGCGATAAAACTCACCTATTGCTTTCTCTAACGAGCCTTGGTTTCCCTTTACAGCAAGTAAGTAATCGGCATTTTTATCGATTATCTTTTGCGCGATTTTTCTTTGACAACCCATCGCATCAATTGTCACCAAGCAACCAGAAATATTTAGCAATTCCAATAACTTAGGTATTTCTGTGATTTCATTGGTTTTTGCATTCACCTTAGATTGACCAAGACAAAGCCCTTGCGCGGTTGCAAATGCATTGACCATATGAATTGCAGAGCGTTCTTCAGATTTGTTATAAGAGCCGCGAACGGTTTTACCATCGATTGCAACCACTTCGCCATCTGTGATTTGATGACAATCTTTCATCCAACGAATGAACGCTTTTTGCATCGCTGACGGGCTCACCATCCCCATGACGCGCGCGATGGTATCTGACGACGGAATACCATTCTCAAAATCACCCAATGATTTAAGAAAATCGGTTCGGCTTTCACCAAAATCACAGATACCTTCCCAGGTATCAAAGCCGGAGAGCACACCGCAAATCGTCAACAAAATAATGTCTGACAATTTGTGTTCTACCTTAGCGGCTTGACGGTAATCTTTTATCACTTCGAAATGCATAAATGGGTTCGTTATTGTCGTCATAATTTGGCTCCGTTTAGTACAGAACCATTAAAAAACACTCAGAATGATCTACAAATTGATCCTTAGTGAGTTTCCAATATTGTGATGAATGGTAAAGAAATACCTTGTAAATTAGAAGACTCTAATTTGATGAAGTCCCTTTAAAAATGGGCATGTTTATGCGATTTCCCTGGTGCGGAAACTTGGCTCAAAAGCCAATACAGTTTTTTGTAATTTCGAGTCATCCTAGCAAGGGCTTACTCTAGGTAACGTAGTTCACTACACCAATTTTACAACGTTGCCTCGCTTATGTGTTCTTAGGCTGCAACTTCCGAGATAGCTTTATTATTCAACGGCAACATTTTCTTGAGAATAGCAGTTTTTCTTTTTTTGGAATATCTCGGATAGTGTCCTCCTTCGGCCCTCCATTATTGAATTTTAGGGCGATTAAATATCTAGAAAACTATCCTGACACCGGGGATTGTAAAGACTAATGCGACACAACAAATTTACGTTTAAAACTACACTTACTGGTTAAAATATATAGCAGTTTAAATCACATTACTGAGACGTCTAATTCTTTTCAAAAGATTCATTAATTTCGTAGGTATCAAAATATAAAAAAGCAAATAATACGATTTTGGCTTAAAACGATAGAGCCCAAATTTCCAGCGTAATAAAAATTCACTCCTATTACCATTAAGAATTGACAGTCTTAAGTGGTTAGAATATACCTTCCATAAATACTCCTGAATCTCAGGATTAATTTTATCCGGATTGTTAAAATAATACTCAAGTATATAAGGCTGAGAATAACTCCTGGCTTTACGACTCATATCAGTTTCTTGATGCACTCTAACTCCAACGTAATTGATAAAAGCAAAACGACCTATCTCTGCAAGTCGAGCCCACAAGTATAAATCTTCACATAACTTTGCACCAACAGGAAAACCGTCCACTCTTTCAAAAATAGGTTTATACAAAACTACTTTTGAGCTGTTAACTACTTGATAGCGCTTTACTCTGCTAAAATAACTATCAACTATACCAACATCAATCGTCTCTGAACTAAATACTTGAGGTGGTGTAAAACTTCGACCATTTTCACAGACTTCATGTTTACAGGTATAAACAGGCAACCGTGGATATTTTTCAATTAACGTGGTCATTTTCTCAATATGCTCAGGGTACCATTCGTCATCAGCATCCAACAATGCAATGTAATTTGACTTAGCGAGAGCAATGCCATTGTTACGCGCAGCCGATACACCTTGATTCTGCTGATCATGAACAATAACATTAACATCACGCACAGAGATAGTTTTTAGGTAGTCATCTAGCACAGCGAGACTGTCATCAGTCGAACCGTCATTAACAATAATTATTTCAAAGGGCAAAGTAGTTTGATATAAAACAGAATTCAAACATCTTACAATAGAGTAGTTTTTATTATATAGAGGAATAACAACTGAGATATCAAGCGTCATTATTAAAACTGCTCCATTCTATCTTTTAAAAATAAAAAGGCACCTTTTAAAAACATTAAATCAAATATCTTTAGATAACTCAGATCTTTATCTCTTCTTATCGATAAAATCAGATAAATAAAATATTTTTTTAACATGAGCCTTTCTATAGCAGAAGAATCAAATTGGCTACTTTCGATTTGAGAACTACTTATTTTTAAAAGATGCGCTCTTATCACATCACAATCTGTTACATTGTTAAGAATACGCTCATTAAGTGAAAGAATGAAATGATTTTTCGCACCTTCATTTGTCAATACAATCCCTATAGATGTAAGCACTTCATTTTGAATTTTTGAAATGATCTCAAATCTTTCTTTATTTTCTTTATTATCAGCTACACGTGATATACTCTCTTGATGATACCTATAACGCAACAATATTTCAGGAACATTAGAAAAAAGTGTATATTTTGAAAAATCGACCCAAAATTTATAGTCTTCGGCATCTTTATAACCTAAATCATAATTAATTTTATATTTATCAATAACTTTCTTTCTAATCATTACAGTAGGATGTGCAAAAGGTACGGAGAAAGTAAGTTTTGCCTTTAAGTCTGGATCTTGGGTTGGCATTTTCCATTTTTTGGATTTTATGTTCTCACCAAAAACTTCAACCCAGGTACCACATACACCAATATCTGGATTACTATCTAAAAACTCAATTTGCTTTTCAAAACGTGACTTTATTGAAATATCATCTGCATCCATTCTAGCAATGTATTGTCCTTTAGCTAAATCTAACCCTTCATTTAGGCTTACTATTAGCCCTTTGTTTTCTCTTGAAACCAATACAATACGGTCATCCTTCTTCATATATGACTTTATTATCTCTAGTGTCTTATCAGTCGAACCGTCATTAATGATAATAAATTCAAAATCAGAAAATGTTTGCTTAAGAATACTATCTATGGCTTCTCCAAGATATTTTTCACCATTATAAACAGACATAACAACCGATATTTTTGGTGAACTCATTTTAAAACCACCTTATATATTTTTTTCACTAAATCATATAGACCTATACTTTTCAACAGACATGTGATTTTTTTTCTTAGCTTAATTTTTTCGTAGTAAATACTCTGTTTTAATTTGGCTTTTACATTTTTGTACTGATTATTTTCAATCAGGCTTTCCATCATTTTGCAATCATTGCGATCTTTAACTTCATCTCTATTACTTTTCATTCGATAAAGTTGATTAAAAGCAATAAATTTAAGCCCATTGAAATAAAAATAATATTTTGGATTGTATATTAGTTCATTTTTTTCTTCATCATGATACTCCAATTCTTTATCATGACACTCCAATCCTTCATTTTTATATTCTGATAAAGACTTAATAGATAAATAATCGATATCTGACGCTTCGCGCAAACCATAAATAGAAAGAACCATGCCACTGTCAAGAATTATATCATCTGAACCGATGCAATTAACATCGATATATTTTTTAAACTCTGCCAATTTTTCATGTGTGGATTTATACTTATTAGGATAAGCATAATTTAAAAAATGTATACTATTATCATTAAAAATCATTCTTGCCATACGGATAGCCTCATCTTTAGTATCCGTAATATGAATAGAATGTTTGCCTACATTAAATATCTGCCTAATATTTTCCTTTATTTGTAGGACAGAATCTAAACTATCAGCTTGAAATGCAATGACTCGCACAAAGTCAAATGTTTTAAAACACTCAGTAACTTTATTTTTTGAACCACGGAAGTTGTTTTCTACAGTTCCTAACCAAGGTTCTCCAAAATATATTTGTGATAATAGGTTGTGCGCGCCATTAGGTGTCATTTTAATGTTTTTACGATAAATAATATTTGGGATGATTCTTTCAATTTCTTCATCAAACCCCTGAGCTGTCGGCCAGACAAATGCAATATATACATTATCAGCATATTCAACAAACTTAGTAGCAGCTATATCAAGTAGATCACAGCTTACACTTCTTGAATAAAAAAATTTATAATCATATAAATGATCGCAAACAGGTAGCTTAACACAACTCACATCTTTGTCTAAAATTATTGCAGAAGCAACACGATGGGCACCATTTGCGATAGAGCCATTGTGAGACAGTGGTATCAGTGACTTTGTTGCATCAAAACCGTGTAGGCTGATATCGTTAAATGTTTCAAAAAAAGCATCATAGAATTTTTCAATTGAGTTCTTACTTTCTTGACCAGGTTCTTTAAACCCCCCTAAACTAAAAGCACGTATGTGTTCTTTATAAGCTTCTTTCGAAAAAGAAACATTTTTATCTATCATTTCAAGGTACAGCAACTTAAAAGCAAGATCAAAACGCGTATTAGTCAACAAAGAACGAGAATTACATGTTAGAACCTTATAATTTTCAAATTCCAACTCGTTAAAAAAATGGGGCTCTATAAGTTTTGAAATGCCAATTTTACTTATCATATATTTTATCTATGTTAACCATGAAATTTTTGATCCTAGCCTTATATGTATGCTTTTCACGTGCTCTTTTAGTACCTGCTTCTTTTATACACTCTCTTTCATAATCATTAATAAGATAAAAGCGAATCAGTTTCTCAACCTCATCAATAGTATTATAACACACAATTTCTTTACCTATTTTGAAGTACTCTTCTAATGTAGGCACATAATCTGTTATTTGAAAACCACCATGAACAGGTATTTCAAAATTTCTTGCCTTTGTCTGACTACTATTCTTACCGTCATATTTTAAATACGATTTCACTACAGATAAAAAACTTCTAAAAGAACTCATCATAAATCTAAAATCAAAACTTATACTATTTGAAATATTCAAGTTAATTTTAGACTGTAGGAATATCAATTCCATATCTTCATAACTCACACGTCCATTTTTCCAGCCATACCCAAAACATTCAACATGAATACCTTTTTTCTCTAAAAAATTAATAAACCATTTTCTATAACGATTTGCACTTCCAATAAAACTTATATCGTACTTATAAGGTGCTGAATGATATTTTTGGGGCTCTAAAGAAGCCCACTGACTATATATTATATTCCCTTGACCTATTTCCTTATATTTTTTTATACTAAACTTATCAGAAGTTATACACGCAGAAAAATAAGGAGCATAGATGGATGTCCAATTATCGAAACGCCATTGGTCATCACCAAAAAAACCGACAGTAAAAACATTATTTTCACTTAAGTACTTTAAAGTATCTAAGTCAACCTGATCTTTTTGAAGAATAAAAAATACTATATCTATAGAACTATTCATAGCCTCTTCAATAATTCTAGTCTGAAGCATTTTATGATCATAGTCCTCAAAAAAAACTCCCTCAATAGAATAACCCAACTGTTCAAAACCATGAAACCATGCTTTATAATTCAGTGCGAAACCGTTTTCTTTTCTACCGTACTCATATTTAAAAGCAACATACAATATTCTTTTAATCATTAGTTTAAAACCTCAGACACTACCTTTTCAGCAAAAGTTTCTGCCTTAAACGGAGATGACAAGTCACTCTTAAGAAAAGCTTGAATATTATTTATATATCCAATGTACTCTTCATCACTCATTTCTTTCATATAACTATATAAATCTTCGTATGAAAGAAATTTCCGCTTATCAATAAAACAATTCTCAGGTATATATGTTTCTATATTATTTGCGCCCCAGTAAACTGGAATACAGCCAGAAAAAAAACTATCAAATATTTTTTCGGTGATGTACCCTGGAACACCCATAACATTTTCGTAACAAATGGAAAATTTGTATTTTTCCATAATTGGTCTTTTTCGTTCAATAGGTCCTTTGTATGATGGATACGATCGTCCTGTAATCTTTTGTGTCCATGTTGGTAATAATGGAACTCTATTTAAAGCTCGGACTATTTTTGATCCGGAAAAACGATACCGATCCCATCCAACCCCATACAAATCAAAATCAGATGGGTGATTTTTTTCAAACCATCTTATAGCTTTTTCACGCTCAGCATAAAGATCACCAACAGAGGTATGTGGGGGTTTTTTATTACCAGCAATTAGAGTGCAAAGCTTCTTTTTTTTATTAATATTTTTATTGATAAAATTAGGGAATTGGTGAACAAAATTTATTTTGAAATATTTTTTCTCGTCAACAATCCCATCATGCCAAGTAAAAATTTTATTAAATGAGTTATGTTTTACCTTATTATAATTTTCTGGAGATATAAATTCACTTTCCCAAATAATAAGATGAGATTTCTTAACCTCATTATGTTTCGGTAGTTTTTCTGGCATATCAGCGGCATAGATAACAACATCAGAGTCTGATATTGAATTTATGTCTTGGGTTGAAAGATCATAACCTCTTTCATAAAATAATTCTTTAAGTTTTATATACTTATAATTTATATTATCTCGAAATATTTTTTCATCAAAGACTTTATTACAAAGCATATAGTCATTTACTACCAAACAGGCTTTTTTCATACGGCGCTCATTTTTTTAATTTTGGTTTTCAAAAAAGGATATTGAATCAGGAGTAGGTAAAAACCACCTAAAAGAGAAAACAGGAATGAGTTGAATAAGGTTGGAGTAATTGATAGGAGATGCATGACCAATAGCGGTAATGTTAGTAATGAAGTAATCGCAGGATTCAAAAATTCAAACCTTATAGATAATAACTTCTTCATGTTATAAAACATAATAGAAAGCGTTGTTAAATAGGATAACGCTAATATGACAGGCACTATCCATGGCGATCTGGATACATCAATAGAATAAAGGCCAATTACCATCATCATAAAACCAATCAGATAGGGCATAATGGTACTTTTTGTTTTTACTTCAGATTGCGAAACCAAGTAAACAAGATTTGTGATCACCCTAAAAAATTCAATAAAAGCCCCAATCATTGCGTAAATATAGGCGTCTTGAAATTTTTCAGCCACTAATAATTTCGCAAGATAAGGCGCTAAGGCAATCACATAAATTAACACAGCAATGTAAACTGGTAATAAAATATCGGCTAATTCATTCCATGCCTTGGTTCGCATAACCTGATCTGCATTGGTAATTTTCTTCAAATAAAGCGGCATGTAAAACTGAGTAGATAAGCTCTCAAGAGCTGAAAAAATTGCACCGCTCAATGTCATTCCAACAGCGATGAAAGCCAATATTTGAGCGGAGTATAAATCTTCAACAATTAAACGAAAAGAAGCTTTCTGCCCCCATTGCAATAATAACGTGATGGTCACTGGCAAAATAAAAAATAAAACACCTTTCATATAATGTTTATTGAAGGCTGATTTCATTTTTACAATTGAAAACTCTTGTTCAGAAGTAATAATGTTATACAAAATAACACTAAAAAAAATCTGTGAAAACGCTAACCCGTAAATCCAAGCCATCGCAGTTTGCTTAAACTGGATAAAAATGACTGAAAAAATCAACCCTATAAACAATGTCAGTACAGCATAAACTGTAAATTTCACTCGGCTTACTAATACGTTGGTAGCATTTAGAAGCACACCATGAATCAAGGCAATCACCGAAACAACAATAAACACCGAGTATTCAGCAATTGAAAAGTATTGTTCGTAACGAAACATATAGAAGACAACGATAGCTAAGCACAATGCAAACGGTATCGTTAGACCTCTTAACATCAGCATGATATTTGTTGCAGTTTTTAGTTCAGCCTTTCTCTGCCAGTGAATTAAATATCTACCATAAAATTGACCAAGTGGATTAAAAAAACCAAATGCCAGTAAACTTACAACTGTCAATAAAATATAGTAAATACCAACCTGCTCCTCGCTCAACATTTCGGTAATTAATCGAAGTGTGAGCAGTCCAATAAATACCTGAAGCACTTTACCTATAGAAAGAATTAAAAAATCTCTGTAAAAAGCATTAATTATCATTTTTTTAATCTCTCGATTAATATCACTAAGAATTTAAATCACTTAAATAACGCTTTTCATAATATTGTAAAAGCTATTCGTTTTTTTAGCTCATCTAAAAAAACTTTACTGTAAAAATGAACGGATTCATCATAAGCCAGATCACCTATCCTTACCCACCGATAATGTCGATGTTGTTCAGAAGGTAATTTTAGCGTTGTATTTTCAGATAATTCAATTAAATGTGGCGCATTGATGTAATGTGTCGAAATATCATCACCAAACACACTGTCATTATAAAAATGATCGTATAACCCTAATGGTTTTGCATCTTGATAAGAAAAAATCTGACCTAATTCATCCAAACAAATACGCTCAAATGCTTTGATCAGAGTTTCGTTCTTGTACACTCTTCCACCCGGCACAAACCAGTAACCTTGTGCCGGGCGGTTAACGCGTTCCCCCACTAATATTTGATTTTGAGTATCCAGTACAACTAGGTCTATTGAAAACAATACACCATGCTGAACAAGACCTCTAAAATCTTCTTTTTCTAAATACATTACACTAAAACTTTCGCTAACAGTTTTATTTCTGCTTCAATATCATTCTGATGATTACCCACAAACAGCCCGTTCTCATCAAGGTATTCCGCACCCTCTAGTGTGCCGGCTACTTCATAATCAAAAAATTCCAACACTTCTTTATTCTTCAAGAAGTTCCCTGTGACAATAGGTCGACATTCAATACCATTTTCCACGAGTTTTTTCACTAACTCTGCTCGGCTATACGGCGCGTTCTCTTTCAGGATCAATGAAAAACCAAACCAGCTGCTCTCACCCGTTTCCTTTTGAATCTCTATGAAAGGGTGATCCGCAAATAATGACTGGAATAGCTCCGCATTTTTACGACGTGTTTCAATAAAGTTTGGCAACTTCTTCAGCTGTTCGATACCCAATGCTCCACTCATTTCTAGTGGTCTAACATTGTACCCAGGCAATACAAATTTAAACGACTCTTCAAACGCATCGTCGCTCTTCTCACCTGTTACCTTATTGAACTTCGGTAGGTTACGAGTCCAGCCATGGGCACGAATACATAATAATATGTGATAAAGCTCTTCGTCGTCTGTCACGACACAGCCACCTTCCATCGTCGCAATGTGATGCGAGAAAAATGAACTAAACGTGCCCATCACACCAAAGGTACCCGCTTGCTTACCATTGATGGTCGCTCCCATCGATTCGCAATTATCTTCTAATATAAAGATGTCGCGATCAGCAATGATGTCTTTCATTCGAGCAAAATCGTTTGGATTGCCCAACAAATTAACAGACAAAATCGCTCTCGTGTTATCGGTTATTGCCGCTTCTAATTTATCTAAATCCATGTTGAGTGTTTGGCGATCGATGTCCACAAACTTCACTTTTAAGCCGTATTGTTGTAACGGAAAATACGTTGTTGACCAAGATACCGCAGGAACGATCACTTCATCGCCACGCTTCAATTTGTATTTAGCATTCTTCGTAAAAAATAACGCCGCAATCATCAGTAAATTAGCGGTCGAACCGGAACTCACCATGAGCGCATATTGAGCACCAAAAAAGGTGGCAAAGTCTTTTTCGTACTGCGCAACTTCCTTACCCATGGTAAACATATCAGATTCAATAACTCTCTGAATCGCAGCGTATTCATTTTGATCCCAAGTGCTACTTGCTAAAGAATAATTAATCATTACCGTACTCGTTTAAATAAAATTGATAGGTTTTTTCGATACCCGCTTCTAAGCTGGTACTGTGAGACCAGCCAAACGCTTTGAGTTTTGTGTCATCAATCAGCTTTTGCCTCATTCCGACAGGTTTGCTCAAGTCATGCTTGAAACGCCCTGTGTAACCGATGACGCTCGCAATCGCTTGGTAATACTCATTAATCGTGTAGTCTGTTCCCAAACCAACGTTCAGGTTTTGAGGCATCTCTTTAAAATGATCTATCGCATAGAAGACAAACTCTGCAAGATCCTCTGCGTACATGAACTCACGACGCGCCTCACCGTCTCCCCAGATATCAATCTCTTCTAGGTTCGCTTTTTTCGCTTCGTGTATTTTTCGAATCACCGCGGGAATCATATGAGAATGATTAGGATCAAACTTATCAAAGCGCCCATACAAGTTACACGGGATAATCGTTTTATAGATTTGGCTTGGGTTTTCTTTGCTAATGTATTCGCACAAACGAGTACTGGTGACTTTCGCCAGCGCATAGCCTTCATTGGTCGGCTCTAACTCGCCCTTCAAAATCAACTCTTCTGATAAGGGGTTGTGTGCATCTCGCGGATACATACAAGAACTGCTTAAATTCAGAAATTGACTCACACCACACGCATTGGAAACCGTCAGAATATTTAATCCCATCTGCATATTCTCAACCAAAAATTTCACTGGCTCAGCCATATTGGCCTGAATCCCACCCACAATCCCTGCAGCATGGATCACCATGTCGGGTTTATGTATGCGGATATAATCATGAACAGCGTTACTGTCCAAAAGATTAAGCTGAGCACTACTGGGAGACAAAAATTCATGCTCATACTCACCAGCTAGGGACAAAATGTTTTGCCCCACCATGCCTCGTGCCCCTGTTAATAAAATCTTCATATTTTTACTCTACCGATACAGGTACATCATGTCCATGAAGCTTCAATAGCGCATGGCGTTGCGCCACTTTCAGATCTTCCATCACCATCTCAGCGCACATTTCTTGTACTGTGATTTCTGGTGTCCAGCCTAGCTTCTGTTTCGCTTTGCTTGGATCACCTAACAAGGTTTCCACTTCCGCAGGGCGGAAATAACGTGGGTCGATCTGTACTACCACATCACCGACTTTCAGGGCTGGCGCTTTATCGCCTTCGATTGCCGTAACAATCCCTTTTTCATCCACGCCTTGGCCTTCGAATGTTAACGTCACACCCAACTCTTTTGCAGACCATTCAATAAACTGACGCACGGAATATTGCACACCCGTTGCGATAACAAAGTCTTCAGGTTGATCTTGTTGCAACATCATCCACTGCATACGAACATAGTCTTTGGCATGGCCCCAGTCACGTAGCGCATCCATGTTTCCCATGTATAAACACTTTTCCAAACCTTGAGAAATGTTCGCCAAACCACGGGTAACCTTACGAGTCACAAAGGTCTCACCACGACGTGGCGATTCATGGTTAAACAAAATACCGTTGCACGCGTACATGCCATAGGATTCTCGGTAATTCACCACGATCCAGTAAGCGTACATTTTCGCCACCGCATAAGGGGAGCGAGGATAAAATGGCGTGGTTTCTTTTTGTGGAGTTTCTTGCACAAGACCGTAAAGCTCAGACGTCGACGCTTGATAAAACTTGGTCGTCTTCTCCAATCCTAGCAAACGGATCGCTTCCAACAAACGCAGTGTGCCCATGGCATCCACATCCGCTGTGTATTCAGGGGATTCAAACGACACAGCCACATGAGACTGAGCGCCTAGGTTGTACACTTCATCTGGCTTCACTTCTTGCAAAATGCGCGTTAGGTTCGAAGAATCAGTCAAATCACCATAATGTAAAATGAAATTAGCATTATCCACATGCGGATCTTGATAGATGTGATCCACACGCTGAGTGTTAAAAGAAGACGCACGACGTTTAATACCATGCACTTCATAGCCTTTTGCTAACAAGAACTCGGCTAGGTAAGAACCGTCTTGACCGGTTACACCGGTGATAAGCGCTTTTTTCTTCATTGTTTCGTTTCCATTCTAATTTGATTTTACAATTCGATTAATAATTAAACTTTAAGCAATTCTAGCTTCCTAGCACACGGAAATCGCATGAACATCCCTGTCATTCAAGGGCTCCGAGAGCCTTGCTTAAGTAGTTTACATCCATCGCACACTTCATTCGTTTGCGTTGAATGCCTCCCTTAAAGCTCGTTTCTTGCTTTAAAAGGTTCAAACAGGCTTGCCTGATCCTTGAAAAAGCCTCTGCGCGATCATCGACTCGAATGCGACATTCATCTTCTCTAAAAGTAACATCAAGTTGCCAGTGCATCGACTCAATTCCCCAGTGAGAACGCGTTGCATCATGCAACTCTTTCGCACTGAGTTTCTTCGAGCTGATGTAGAAGCGAACGGACATATCTTGCTCTGTCGCACGCTCTTCTGTTTTACGCATGTTGACCATGATGCCAACACTTTTCAGATTTGGCCATTCAAGCTCTAAATCACCTAAAAATGACAACTCATTCGTGACTAATGCACAGCGTGTTTCCTCACGGGCATGGTCTTCGACATACAGCCAGCACCACCGGTGACAAGAATTTTCATGATTATTTCCTGAAAAAGGTTTTGGGATCTTAGGTCCTAGGTCCTAGGTCCTCAGTATCTTCTTTCCTAAACGCAAAGCGCACCAAAACCATCGCTACGCCCAGCATGCCGCCGAGTAAGGTGCCTAGCACACAAATCAGCGCGCGTTTCGGTTTATCTTTTAGCTCTGGTACTACGGCTGGGTCAACCACTTTAAAGACAAACTCATCTTGCACTTCAGCCAGCATCAGGCTCTTGGTTTGTTCTTCAATCAGTTTATAGAAGGTGGCTTGCATATCGGCCACTGAGGTTTTTTGTAGCTGCTCTTGCAGGTAATTGAGGTTTTGGGTGGTTTCGGCAATGGTGCGCTCACGCATCACTTGGTTAATTTCTGCCACTAACCAGGTCGCCCACTGCTGAGCAATATAAGGGGAATAATGAGAAACACTCACGGTATACAGGCCGCTGGTTTTATCGCTAGTAACGGTGAGTATATTTTTAACAAACATTTCATGCGCTTCTTGCGCGGTCGGTTTTGCACCGCGTAGCCCTTGTGGTTCACGCAACCAAGTTTGGGTTTGTTCATCATACACGGCATCATTAATAATCAATTGATTGGTGGTCAAATCCCAGCCTTTAGTTGCCATGAGCGGAACCAAAATATGGTACTTTTCAATAAAGTGTTGAATAAATTGGCGAGATTTAATCACTTGCGCGGCAAGCTCGGTTTGGCTACCTTCACCACTGCCAAGGTTTACCCCCGCTAGGGCAGCTAAGCCTCCCAACTGGCCAGCCATTTTTGCCAAACTATTGCCGCTGCTAGTTTGTGCCGAGGCTAATAAAATATCTGATTTATAAATATTGGGTTGGCTAAGAGCGTATAACACGGCACCCACGGCAAAGATGAAGGTGGTGGCGATGATGATCCATTTGCCTTTCCAGAGGGCGATGAAGAGTTCGCGTAAGTCGATTTCGTCATCGTGTCGCGCCAGCGACGCGAATTGCGCATCGGGTTGGTATGGTGGATTGTTTTGGGTTATTTGTGTGTTCATAGGTTCTTCAGGTTTAGGGTCTGGTGAAGAAAGAGCGGGCTTCGCCCTGCTAGAGCGTCGCTGCGCGACTGCGAGAAGCTAGATTCTATAGAAAGCGTAAAAGCAGTTATAGATTCTAGCAGGCCGTTAGGCCGCTCTAGCAAGTTGCGTTAGCAACGCTCTCATTTCTAGCAGTTCTAGTTCTTACATCTTTCTTTGCTTTTGTTTAATCATTGCGCCCAAAATTTTGGCTAATTCTTTTGCTTCTTGAACCATACCTAATGCCGGTTCTTTATCTAAGTAGCCAATCTCAATACCGATATAAAGTTGAGTGACTAACTCACCAAGTGAACCTTTGGCATAGTACAAAAAACGAATTTGATCTTTTAGAGTTTCGCGCTCTTCACCCTCTGCAATATTAGAAGGAACTGAAAGTCCAGAACGAGTGATTTGGTCTTTAAATCCCCAATTACTGACTGACTCTGTCATTTGATATATTTGACATGAGAGTCGTGATGCTCTTTTCCAAACATCCAGTTGTTCAAAGCGCATGGGTGATCCTTATAAGATATAGAGCCCTGCTAGAGCGTCGCTGCGCGACTGCGAGATGCTAGATTCTAGATTCTATAAAAGCGTAGAGGTAGTTATAGATTCTAGAAGGCCGTTAGGCCGCTCTAGCAAGTTGCGCTAGCAACGCTCTCGTTTCTATTACTTCAACGCATTCACTGCTACACCGGTTTGATAAAGGATTTGTGTGGCGGCGGTCCAGACGTTAAGTGCGTCGCGGTAGTCGGTATCGACTGGGACGACGATGGTATCGCCGGGTTTTAATGCTTCATTACGGCGGCCGAACCAAAAACCGGTGTTAGGTTTAAATACCGAACCATCGGCACGTACGACAAAAATGCGGTCATCATCGGCTTGTTTTTTCATACCGCCCGCTCTGTTGATGTAATCATCCACCGTTAAACTTGGGTCAAGTAAGTAAGTAATTCCCACTTGTACTTCACCCATAATAGAAACGGTATTGCGATAGGTCGGAACAAATAAGAAGTCACCATCTTCGAGCATAAAGTTAGCGCCCGCGTAGCCATCAATAATTTGATCCAATTGAACGACCATGCGGCCTAATGCTCGCTGTTTAGTCGCTTCTTCAATAAAGGCGAGGGTTTTATCTGGATCATTAATTACATTCGAGACACGGCTATCGGCATTGAAGGTTTTTTTCGCCACTTCACGACGCATATCAGCAGCATATTGGCTGAGCAGTTTTTGCTCTTGCTGGCGCAACGCTTCACGGGTAAAA
>NZ_NBUS01000039.1:168552-169658 GCF_002749895.1 Vibrio fujianensis
TGGCCCCTTGCGGGTGAGCAAACTCGGTTAAGCCTCCGGCCCGCTGTAATAGCTGCGCTAGGGTTTCACCACGACGGATGGTATAGATTCCAGGGAATTTAACTTCGCCTTGCAAGGTGATCGTGTATTGATGTTGTATCTCGGGACGCTCAAAAACGCTAAGTCGATCTCGCGGCTGAACGATGACTTGTGCCTCACCACTGAGCACCGCATTTAAGTTAATTTGTTCAATATTTGCATGGTAATCAGTTTGGTTAATGGCTGCACGGGTCAACTCAGCACGATCAGTATATGCATTTGAAGTCAATCCACCTGCGGCGATTAATAAGCTATTTAAATCTTGTTTTTGGGTTATCGGATAACGGCCTGGATAACGAAGCTCACCAACTAACTCAACAATAGCGGCAGGCTCTCCGTAACGGGCTTGTTGTTGCAAACGCAACAGTATCGGAGCTAACAGAGCGCGACGAGAGTTCGATGAGCGATCTGCACCTAGTGCTAATTGTTTGTCGGTCGCTTGTTTATCTTTCTGCGCCTGACGTTCTGCTTCATCAAGTGATTGCACGATTTCAACTGCAGTACCGTTATCTCGATCAACCCCACGACGACTAAATACAACCAGTTGATCACCATTAGATAAAACGAGATTGTTTGATGACGATGGATTAAGTAGGGCATCAGCTAAATTAAACTGTAAAACCTTTATATCCCTTTGATGATTAACTTCTCGAACTAATAAAGCATAATCTAAATCTGCACTCGGATTAAATGCGCTGTCTTGAGATTGAAAGATATCACTCACGGTCATGCCTTCTTGCCACTCAACTACTCCTGGGTGAGTCACATCACCGGTGATCTGCACGACATTCGTTAGTGGATTTGTTCGTGTTGCGACGGTTAATACGTCACCATGATGTACAGGCTGATTAAGTGTGTTGATCTCTGTTAAATTGACATCGCGTAATTCAACACTTTCTCCAGGTAATAAACGTTTTAATTGGCTACGTTCAGCAAAGGCATTGACACGTAAGCCACCCGCCATAGTGATAAGATCTTGATAGGTGCTGCCTGGCTTTATTTCATAAATAGCTGGGCGTTGTATTTGT
>NZ_NBUS01000039.1:169668-175020 GCF_002749895.1 Vibrio fujianensis
TGTCCCTCAATGACAGCAACGTCAGCCACCGGCGCAATCCATACAACATCGCCCGGCATCAAACGGACATCTGCACTGGTATCGCCTTTTAATAGTAGATCGTACATATCTAACGTTTGCACGACTTGACCATGACGTTTTAGTTGAATGTTGCGTAATGCACCGCTTTTGCTAAACCCACCGCTGTGGTAAATCGCTTGTGATATGGTGGTTAATGCACTAACGGTATAGGCACCCGGCTTATAGGACTCGCCCATAACAAAAATTTGCATACTGCGTAGCTCACCAAGAGTGATGTCGCTACGAACCCCTATCATCTGCTCTTGAACGCGTTGGCTCAAACTTGCACGAACTTCACTAAAAGAGAGACCTGCAACCGAAATCGGGCCAAGAGAAGGAAAGTTAATCACGCCTTCACGGTTCACCCGTAAACGGTGAATGAGGTTTTCTTTACCAAATAGCTGAACGACAATCTCATCCCCGGGGCCAATTGGATAGTCACTCGGAACCGGAGAGTCATTGGTAGGGGCAAAAGTGGACGGCGAAGAAGCAAATAAATTGACACCAAAACGTTTTAATCTATTCGCTTGAACTTCCTTACTGTTTTTATCTTGATCATTGAGATCATGCTCGGTGTCTGTTTCTCTTGGCTCTTGAGTTTTTACTTCTTCGTGCTTTTCTGTTGGGCTAGAGACTCCTTGGGAAAGATCAATACCATATTCTTTCGCTAAAGCTTGCTTTTGAGCCGTTGGCAAATTTTGAAACATACTGATCTGAGCCGCTGTAGGACCTTGTGCATAGACTTGGCTAGTGAGCATACAAAGTAATAACGGTGCAAAAAAGGTAAAGCGTCTGTCAAACATGGTGTTTTCCGATGGTTGAATAGGAAAGTGATGCGTTTTAAGTCTAAGATCCTAGGTTCTAGGACTTAGGACCTAGAACCTAGAACCTAGAACTTAAACTGCATACCCAATTGTAAAGCGGTTAAACGCACATCATCACCAGCAAGATAATTGATAAACTCACCCGTAACCGCGGTTTTACCGCTCAGTGCGTAGTGGAAACCGACCCCAAACGAAGCCCCACTGTCATTATTGGTTTGATGTTGATAATCAGCACGCACGTAGGAATAGCCCGCGACAGCATACATCGCGAGGCGATCGGTGGTGGGCATGTTAGCTTTGAACAAAACGCTGGATAAGCCATTGATGGACAAGCCTTCTTCACGTTTTACACTGGTGGAGTAACGCCCTTCAAGTGCTAAATAATCAGAAAAGAAGTAACCCAATTGAACTTGAGCTAAAAGAGGAGAGGCATCTTGCCAGGTGGATGCCCGATATTCGGCATCACTATAAGCCAGGCTTAAACCGCTGTAGAGTTCGGCATGTGCCGAGAATGAAAATAGGCCAGCACTGATCAGGCCTAAGGTGAGGCATGCTTTATTGCATCTCATGCGTGTTCCCTGCGTTGTTAATCATATTCCTTAAGGAATTCTATTTTAGGCACGCTACCGCCCTACGTTGTACACGCATTGCTGGAGCCAGCCGATATTGTTATTTTTTATGTGGCGAAGATTATGCACAGATGGGATAGGGCTATCAACCACAAAAAGTCATAAACATTGATTTAATTAATCGAAAAATTAAATTACATTTCTATTAATAAAATTAATAATTTTCGCGATCTCGTCCTAGTCCCATACAAAGTTTGATCAGTATCACCATAATTGGTCGGTGATATAGCCAACAACCGGACAATTCCACTTATTTAAGCAACTTTATGCAGCAAATATTTACATTGTTTCGACATTGGCCCTAAAATGAGCTGTGAAATGAGTTTTCATTTCATAACATCGATGTTTAAAAATAAGTTAGATAAGGATTAACTATGAAAAAGACCGCAATGGTATTGCTAGCAACCTTTGCAATGGCACAAGGCGCAATTGCTGCTGAAACAACCGCGGCCGCTTCTGGTACCGCTGGTGGTGCAGGCGGTGCCGGTGCTGCTGGCGCAGCAGCAGGTGGCGTTGCAGCAGGCACAGCAGCAGCAACTATGGCTGCAGCCGTAGCCGTCGCTGCCGTGGCGGCGAGTGATAACGACACTGCAACGTCAGTGAGCAATCCACAAAAATAATTGCTTGCTGTTTTAACATGAATAAAGCTGCCTAAGGCGGCTTTATTTTTTACTTGGTTCTCGATAAAGGATGGTGAGATGCGTTGCGCTTATCATGGATTACTGTTTACTCTCTTGGCCTTGGTGGGCTGCGCCCCTCAAACTCAGCAACTCTCTGAAACACTTTCCGTCGCCCTGATGGGGGTTAATGATGAGCGAGCCACCGCTGAGTATGCCCAAACCCTGCCCTACGCTTCGCTGTTTGTTGGATTAGAGAATGACCCAAATGCATTACTGGTATTAGCTTGGGCCGAACCTGGTCAAGGGGAACCACTCGCCTTGAAGTGGGTGTCTAACCAACAGGAGTTAGTGGTTACTGAAGCTGGACGCATCACAAAAACAGCCAATTTAGTGGTGGGCAATATTTTATCGGTCACAGCAAAAACGCCTGATCCACTGAGCTTAAATTTACTTGACCCTAACACCCCGACCACCTGGTGGTATCAATTGCACTGGCAACGAGATCAACAAAACTATATAGAGCCAGCGAAATCTCAATTTAGTGTTTATGGTCAACAAGAAAAAACCTTACCAACAGGCCAGCACACTTTGCTTCTGGTCGAAGAAAATGTCACGCTCACTGCCAGTCAACAGCATTATCAAAACCGCTATTGGTTAAGCCCGAGCACTGGTCGGGTGATCGCCAGTGAACAATACTTAGGCCCACAAGGGGCTCGCCTGACCCTTTCTATTGCTAAACCGTTTGCGGGAGAATAAACCATGCGTTTTATCACCTTACTCTGTGCCATGGGCTGGCTGGGGTTCAGTTTGCCACTGCTCGCTAATACGCCGTTCTCTCAAGGCGAGTTTGTCGCTCAAGTTAGCGTTGCTGGCAATACTCCTTCTGTCACGCTGGTGGCCGATGGCCCAGTTAGGCTGGATGCGATGGTTTTACAAGCGTTGCAATCACAACCTACCGCGCTTAGTACTCTACGGATTGACTGGCAAAATAGTCGCTTGTTTTGTTTGCATGAACCGTTTCCTCTCGCCACAACTCTGCTCCGAACGCTAGCCGAATGGCAAAATCGTGTGCCTGAACCACAAGCGAGCGCTTGGCAACAATTGCGTAATGAGCTGCGTAAGCGACACTTTGCCAAACGCGCATTGATTACGTTAGATCCTGATGTTATCCGAGTGGTCAGTGGCCATAACCCATTATTACGCGGCCAATTTTCCCTTTACCTCCCTCTGTTAGGCGAACATCAAACGGTGACCGTATTGGGTGCGGTGCGCCATTCAGAACCACAAGTGTGGCAGGCGACTTTCAGTGCTGGTGACTATGCGCAACGAGCGCAATGGCTACAACCCACGCTCGGTGAAGTAAGCGTCATCCAACCCAATGGCGATGTTGAAGCGCATCCGGTTGGCTATTGGAATGCCCAACCGCTGACAATTTTACCCGGGGCGATCATCTACGTTCCATTTAGCGCTGCCTTTGGATCAACCATTGACCGTACTGAACTGGCACACCTCAATCAGCAGGTGGTTGAACTGCTACGCCATCAACTGCCGAGAGAATAACGACGATGTTAAGTGATTCGATAAAATACTTAAGCTATGCGAGCCTGTTGTGCTGTGCTTTACCGCTCGGCGCACAGTCTTATACTCAATCGAATTTTGGTGGCACCGGCCTGATGCAAATGCCCAGTGCTCGCATGCAACCGGAAGGAGAATTTAGTGCCGCCTATAACCACAATGACGTGTATGATTTTTACACTGTCTCGGTGCAACTGTTTCCATGGTTAGAGACCACCGCTCGTTATGCACAAACTCATGACATGTTGTATAGCAACGATCCGTCATTTAGCGGCAATACCAAATATACTGATAAATCGTTTGATGCCAAAATTCGTTTATGGCAAGAGAGTTATTGGCTACCGCAAGTTTCGTTGGGCTTGCAAGATATTGGTGGTACAGGCTTATATGATGGTGAATACCTCGCCGCCAATAAACGGTGGGGGCCGCTCGATTTTACCCTCGGCATCGGCTGGGGCTATTTAGGTAACCGAGGCAATTTACACGGTGACAAAACACGCTCGAGTGATTGTGGCCGGGATACCGATTACAAAGGTAATGGTGGCAGTTTTGATGTCCAGCGCATGTTTACCGGCTGCATGGCACTGTTTGGTGGGGTTGAATATCAAACGCCGCATCCGCCGCTTTCGTTCAAAATTGAATATGACGGGAATGATTACCGCAGTGATTATCCAGTAACGGCGGGCAAAGTGACGATTCCGCAATCCACACCTTGGAACATTGGCATGAACTACGCCTTAAGCGATTGGGCCAGTGTACGAGTCAGTTATGAGCGCGGCAATAGCGTTAACCTTGGCTTGCGTTTGCATAGTAACTTTTCTCACATTAAGCCGTTATGGTTAGATGAACCCAAACCAGCTTATGCGCCGTCGGCCCCTCGTACCGACCTAACCAATGAAGAGTGGCAAGCCGTAACCGAACAGATGGCCAATGTTTCTGGTTATCAATCACTGCGGGTGTATCAAAGCGACAATGCCGTGACGATTACGGGTGAACAAAAACGTTACCGTGATCGACAAGAAGGTTATGATCGGCTCGCCCGGGTGGTGTTGAACAGTGGTATTGTCACCGAGCAAATCCGCGTGATAGAAACTCGTCAACAACAGCCGTTAACCGAGGTGGTGATCGATAGCGATAAGGCCCATCAAGTGCTTGATCAAGCCTATATTGGCGCAACCATCAATGACGCGATAGCGGTGCAAGAGCCCTCGCCGATTGATGGAGAACAACACACTCAACACGATAAAGCATGGCAGTTTGGCCTTTCTCCGGTGCTGCAACAGTCGTTTGGCGGCTCGGAAAGTTTCTATTTATTTGCTATCGGCGCGAGAGCGGATGCCAGTTGGCGCTTTAATGATCACTGGTTACTGTCTGGTAGCTTGTATGGCAATATTTATGATAACTACGATAAGTTTAAGTATACCGTGCCACCGGATGGCACCGATCTAAAACGCGTTCGAACGTTAAGCCGGGAATATTTGGAAGACACGGTGCGAGTGAACCATGCTCAATTGACCTATTTCGACCATTTAGGGGCTGGCATGTATAACCAATTTTATGCCGGTTACCTTGAAAGCATGTTTGCCGGGGTGGGAACTGAATGGCTGTATCGCCCACTCAACCAAAATTGGGCGCTAGGTGTCG
>NZ_NBUS01000039.1:175030-175473 GCF_002749895.1 Vibrio fujianensis
GTCAACTATGTTGCTCAGCGTGAAGCGGGCTCTATGTTTGGGATTTATCGTGATGAAGTGCATTACGATAACACCATCAATCGCAACTATCGGGTGCAAACCGGCAGCACCACTGGTCATGCTACGTTATATTGGCAGCCACAATTTTGGTCACTGTTTGATGATAGTTTGTTAAAGGTGAGCGCGGGACGTTATTTGTCAGAAGATATTGGAGTCACGGTCGATTTTTCAAAACAATTTAACAGTGGCGTGATTGTCGGAGCGTTTGCCACCAAAACGGATTTATCAGCGGATGAATTTGGCGAAGGCAGTTTTACTAAAGGCTTTTATATCTCAGTACCACTTGAGATGATGACGGCAAAGCATAATACCAACCGAGCCGCTATTTCTTGGATGCCGATTCAGCGTGATGGCGGGCAAATGTTGTCGCGTCAGCACAGGTT
>NZ_NBUS01000039.1:175483-177973 GCF_002749895.1 Vibrio fujianensis
ATGACAGATGCCCGAAGCCCTTGGTACAGCAGACCGGCGAAGTAAGTTTTTAGGTTATAGTGTAATTCCCCTCCTTCGGAGGGGAATTTAGTTCAGTGCGAGTGGTGAAGTTAGTTCAGTGAAAATGGTGACGTTAGCGAGTATTTGCGCGGCAATGACGAGTGTTGATGTTGAAAATATAAATTAACGATATGGAAAAATGTGGGGTTAATTCCCCTCCTCCGGAGGGGTGCCCGTAGGGCGGGGTGGTTTCGTTACGAATAACTCATACTCAGGCTCTAGCTTTTGTTTTTCCTAGAATCTGCCCTCACCTAGTGCCTAGCAACTTAGTTTAAAAAACCACAACCACCCCGTCAGGCTTCGCCTGCCACCCCTCCGAGGGAGGGGAATTTAGTTCACTGCAAGTGGTGAAGTTAGTTCAGTGGAGGGGTGAAGTTAGCGAGTATTTGCGCGGCAATGACGAGTGTTGATGTTGAAAATATAAATTAACGATATGGAAAAATGCGAGGTTAATTCCCCTCCTTCGGAGGGGTGCCCGTAGGGCGGGGTGGTTTTTATGGCTATAGAATACGATTAGATTTGATGATTTAAAAAACCACGGCATTGGTATGTTCTGGTCTATTTATTGCATAATATTTGTAACGCAATTTTCAACGTCAACTTGTTAGAGACCTTATGATGCAAAAATCTATGATAACAACCGTCATCGCCCTTACCCTCTTCGGCTGTGGCGGTGGGGAGAGCGGCAACTCTAGCACCCCAACGCCACCACCGGTAAAAAAATATACGATTAGTTTTTTGGGTACTGATTTTCAAGCTACTACGGGTAACTGCCAAATTTTTGGATACGGCCCTGAAAAAGAAAATGGAGCACGCGATAAAATTATCGCATTTCCCGTTGAACCCACAAAAGACTACAGTGTGATTATTCACAATCATGACGGAAGCGTACGGAAGATATTTGAAAATACAAATTTATCATCAAATAAGTTGAGTTTTGCCCAAAATGAAATTCCTAACGATGGTTACGTAAGCTTTGCTAAATTTAATACTAACGGTATTAGTCATGTCACAACTTTTGCAAAAGTCCTACTGCCTGATTCATTTTTTGTATATACCGATCAAGCTAAAAGACCAAGCGATCCATGCTTAGGTTCCAGCAATGCTAATCCAGTAAAACGTGAAGTCGCTGGATTTATCACACCAAAATCAGCTGGTATAAAGCATCAATTTTCGGGATTTAATACGGTATATCAAGATCTAAACGCAGATTTAGCGGAAAATTATTTACAAGATAAGTCTGGTGAGGACGAAATAGAGTTTGTAAGCCAGCAGCTCCCCTTACTCGCTATCACTTATGAAACAACTGAATCAGGTAACCAACTTCTTGCACCAAGAAGCTTTAAATTTATCGATTTTAATCAAAGAGGTACCAAAGGCAACTCAATACGACTCGATGATCAAAAAAATGTCATAATCAACTATGATAATGATGCAACATTGACTAGTGATTTAGTTATTGAAAATGCTTTATTATTTGTCAACGGCAAGCAGCAATTAGCACATGCTAATTATGCTTATTTATGGCAGCCACTAATCAAAGATGGCATTGTTATAAATGATAAATTTAGTTATGCAGAGAGAATTGGTGATGACAATTACTATCTCTATTTAGAGGGGAAACAAGATGTCCCTAACGCTTTCACCTACTGGGGGGTAACACACGTTGTTCAAGGCACAGTCAATCGGAGCCTTGATGCAGATAAAGTGTTCGACCGGATACCAGAAGCAAATCGGCCTACACTCGATAAGTGTACTACTGACACTGATCGTCAATGCTTAACCATTGATACTGGGAGTTTATCAGCAGCAGAGGGCGCTCAGCGAGCATCATTAAGCGCAACACTTACTATAGACTCAACCAGATCCCTAAGGCAGGTATTTTATACACCCATTCAGTCAACACTACCAATATTGAAGTTTAATAATACGGATATTGATGAGGGTTTAGAGCAAAAAGCTGCAAGCGTCTCCTTTATGGTTAGTGAATCACCTGAAGTAAAAGAAGCCTTTTTATATCAACATCAGAACTTAGCAAAACCAAGTCTGTCAGATCTCTCGGTTGATTTTATCCCACTCCTAAAAAACATCGCTGCCCAGCAAGATCAACAAGACTTGCTTAAACGTCAACCTTATACCTGGGTATGGTTAGAAGAATAAAGGAAGTAGGACTCTAGGACAAAAGTATAAACGTAACTTAGTGGAAAAACGTGGGGTTAATTCCCCTCCTTCGGAGGGGTGCCCGCAGGGCGGGGTGGTTTCGTTACGAATAACTCATACTCAGGCTCTAGCTTTTGTTTTTCCTAGGATCTGCCCTCACCTAGTGCCTAGGAACTTAGTTTAAAAACCCAACCACCCCGTCAGGCTTCGCCTGCCACCCCTCCGAGGGAGGGGAATTTAGTTCACTGCAAGTGGTGAAGTTAGTTCAGT
>NZ_NBUS01000039.1:177983-178361 GCF_002749895.1 Vibrio fujianensis
TAGTTCAGTGAAAATGGGGAATTTGGTTCAGTGCAAGGGGTGAAGTTGGTTCAGTGAGAGTGGTGACGTTAGCCAGCCCTGACACATGAAGGATCAGAAGAAATAGCAAAGGCCGGATTGCTCGCCTATCCACATTTTTCCTGCTACTATTTGCGCAGTTTTAGCTTGAACGTGGAATACAATATGATCATCGTAACCGGCGGTGCTGGCATGATTGGCAGCAATATAATCAAAGCACTTAATGACCGTGGTATCACCGATATACTAGTGGTTGACCACTTAAAAAATGGCCGCAAATTCAAAAATTTAGTTGATCTAAAAATCGCCGATTATATGGATCGTGACGATTTTTTAACGCAAATTATGGCGGGGGGGGGT
>NZ_NBUS01000039.1:178371-195956 GCF_002749895.1 Vibrio fujianensis
TTGGTCCGATAGACGCTGTTTTCCATGAAGGCGCTTGTTCGGCGACAACGGAGTGGGATGGCAAATACATCATGCTCAATAACTATGAATATTCGAAAGAGCTGCTGCACTTCTGTTTGGATCGTGAAATCCCCTTCCTATATGCCTCTTCTGCTGCAACTTATGGTGATACCGATACCTTTATTGAAGAGCCTGAATATGAAGGCGCACTCAATGTTTATGGCTATTCTAAACAACAATTTGATAATTACGTTCGCCGCTTGTGGCAAGATGCTGCCGAGCACAATGAAACGCTCTCTCAAATCACTGGCTTTCGTTATTTTAACGTCTACGGCCCACGTGAGCAGCACAAAGGCTCCATGGCTTCGGTTGCCTTCCATCTCAATAATCAAATGAAGGCGGGCGAAAATCCTAAGCTGTTTGCCGGTAGCGAACACTTTAAACGCGATTTTGTTTATGTTGGTGATGTCGCCGCAGTCAATCTGTGGTTTATGGACCATGGCGTATCTGGCATTTTTAACTGTGGAACGGGCCATGCAGAATCGTTTAATGAAGTTGCTAATGCGGTCATTACGTATCACGGTCGCGGCCAAGTAGAAACTATCCCCTTCCCTGAGCATCTAAAAGGGGCGTATCAAGAATATACTCAAGCCGATTTAACCAAACTGCGTGCCGCCGGCTGTGATATCACCTTTAAAACTGTCGCCGAGGGCGTGGCTGAGTATATGGCAATCATTAATCGTTAATATTTTATTGATAGGAAAAACAGCGTGAAAATAGCAGTAGCAGGAACCGGCTATGTCGGTCTATCCAATGCGATGTTGCTGGCGCAGCATCATCAAGTGGTGGCTTTAGACATTATTGAAGAAAAAGTAACCATGCTGAATCAACGTCAGTCACCGATTGTCGATAAAGAAATTGAAGACTTTCTACACCATAAAGCACTCAACTTTGTTGCCACCCTCGATAAAGAACATGCTTATCTCGATGCCGACTTTGTCATTATTGCCACTCCAACCGACTACGATCCACAAACCAACTACTTTAATACCTCTTCCGTTGAAGCGGTGATTCGTGATGTGATGGCCATTAACCCGAATGCGGTGATGGTGATCAAATCAACCGTGCCGGTCGGTTACACGGCACGAATTAAGCAAGAATTTCAGTGCGATAATATTCTATTTTCTCCTGAGTTTCTTCGCGAAGGTAAAGCACTGTACGATAATTTATACCCGTCGCGGATCATCGTAGGTGAGCAGAGTGAGCGAGCTAAAGTGTTTGCCGATTTACTGGTCGAAGGGGCACAAAAAGAAGAGATCCCGGTTCTATTTACCCATTCAACCGAAGCAGAAGCAGTAAAGCTATTCTCTAATACCTATCTTGCGCTACGAGTGGCTTATTTCAACGAATTGGATTCCTACGCGGAAGTGAACGGCTTAGACACTCGACAAATTATTGAAGGGGTCGGGTTAGATCCACGTATTGGCAATCATTATAACAATCCTTCTTTTGGCTATGGTGGCTATTGCCTACCGAAGGATACCAAGCAGTTATTAGCCAACTATCAAGCGGTGCCGAATAATATTATTTCAGCCATTGTGGATGCCAACCGCACCCGCAAAGATTTTATTGCCGATTCAATACTAAAACGTAATCCCAAGGTTGTCGGTATTTATCGCTTGATCATGAAAGCGGGGTCGGATAATTTCCGTGCCTCTAGCATTCAAGGCATCATGAAACGCTTAAAAGCGAAAGGGATTGAAGTGATTGTCTATGAGCCGGTACTCAAAGAGAGCCACTTCTTCCATTCTCGAGTGATTGATGATCTCGAAGCGTTTAAACAAGAAGCAGATGTGATTGTGTCTAACCGCATGACCGATGACCTTAGCAATGTTGCCGATAAAGTCTACACAAGGGACTTGTTTGGTAGTGACTAACACCGCTTGCCGCCGTCTATTCGGCGGCGAACTTGTCACTGTCGCGCTTGGCAATGAGCTGTTATACTGCGCCGCAAATTTAAACAATCGACCTCATTTACGCTGAGTAATTTATGCCATCACCACGCAATGACTTTGATGAACACGCCTATTACCCTCAATTTCAATGGCATTTTCTTCACCCTCGTTACTGGGGCACTTGGCTTGCTGTTTTTTTTGCCTGCCTAGCTAGCTTCTTTCCTAATAGACTCAAACGCGCCATCGCCCGTGGTTTGGCTACTCTTGCGGTTCGGGTAAAAAGTAAAGCTAATAATCGCGCGCGGGTCAACTTGGCGATGTGCTTCCCCGATAAAAGTATCACTGAGCGCGAGCAGATTCTTTTGGATATGTACGTGACATCCATTATGTTTTTAATGGGCTTTGCTTCAATGTCGCTGAGAAACAAGCAATGGCTGGAGAAAAATACTTTCATAAAAGACTTTGAAAATGTAGAACAAATACTGAATCAAGGCGAAAATGTAATTCTCTTAGTTCCGCATACTTGGGCAATTGATATCCCTGCTATTTTATTAGCATCGCGTGGCTTACCGGTTTGTGCGATGGCCAAAAAACAAAAAAATCCCGTTTCCGATTGGTTAATGCATAAGCAACGCGTGCAGTATGGTGGTCGAGTCTATGACCGTAGTGTTGGCATCAAACCATTTCTTAAATCAATACGTAAAGATGGCTATTTAGGCTACTACCTACCCGATGAAGATCTCGGTAAAAAACATAGTGTTTTTGTCGATTTTTTTGCTACCCAAAAGGCGACAATAGCAAGTTTAGGTCGACTCGCTACCTTGAGTAAAGCGAAGGTGGTTCCGTTGTTTACGATCTTTAATACCGAAACCGGTCGTTATGAACTAGACTTTTATCCAGCATTACCTTTCCCAACCGGAGATGATCGACAAGACGCTCGCATGATGAACCAATGTATTGAAGCCTATGTCACACAACGACCAGAACAGTATATGTGGATTTTACGTCTGCTAAAAACTCGCCCGGATAGTGATGAGAATCCGTATAGTAAGTAAAATTATGACTAATAATAAATCATTAATAATAACAAACAGCTTAATTCTATCCCCTTATTTATTCCTAATACTTGGGTTGAATTTTTTATCTAATGGCGATAAAAACATGGTGGTTTTCTCCCTCATATCAATGCTCACCAGCTTTATATTTTATGGAAAAAAAATCGTTTATGAAAATATAAAGAACCCTATTTTTATCGTATCGATCTTATTTTCTATATATCTATCCATATTGTACCAACTTCAAGGGGCAAGCCCGAGTCTATTACGATCTTTTATTGCTGGCAGCTTGGTCACTCTATTTTTCCCTAGAAAATTACTTTCAAAAAAAATCATGTTAGGCCTAATATTAATTGGCTCCATGATGTTATTTTTAAATAGCCTTTACTATACATTCTATCTTGGGTTGTCACGTTCTGCTGGACTCGTCAATGTTATTCCTTATGCAACCTTCTGTTCAGTTTTTTCTTTAGCTGGCCTATATTTCTTTTTATCACATCAAGAGAAGAATATTAAGTTAATAGGGTTGATAACTACCATATTGTCTACGACTTGTGTCATTCTCAGCCTTTCTAGAGGGGTATGGCTTGCCTTATTTTTCTCTATGATAATGATGCTATTTTTTCAGTTTAGGCATTCAAAAAAAATGTGGAAATATATCCTCATTTCTATTATCAGCTTACTGATTGGTTTTTTTATGTTTCAGGATAAAATTAATCATCGTATAGCACAAACAAATGCAGAAATTCAAGAGATAAAAGAAGGGAATCTTAACACATCTATTGGGCTGCGGCTGCAAATGTGGAATGCCTCATTTCTTGTTGTAAGGGATAATTGGCTTTTTGGTGTTGGTAGTTCACATCAAATGATATTAGAAGAGCTGGCTAATCAAGGTCAAGTGAGCCAAGAACTTGTTAAGTTTAAAAATCAACATTATCATAATCAACTAATCGATACACTGGTTAAATATGGGGTATTTGGCGTACTGCTACTGATAATGATGTATATCACCCCTATATACTTAGCTGTTCATAATAAATTAAATTATGCGCCCTTTATCATTTCTGTATCTTTGCTATATTTTATCTCAGGTTTGACAGATGTACCATTAAGTCATAGCCAAACTATATATTTATATCTTCTCGTAATAATCCCCTTATGTAATATAAAAAAGGTAGCCCAATGAAATATATTATATATAGAAAAAAAATATCATTTAAAAGTGGTACCGGGCAGTTAATATCGATGCAAATAGAAAAGCTTAAAGAGATAAATAAAAAATTTTCTATTTATTGTAAAAAAGGATGGTTACAGATCTTTTTAAAAAACAAAGTCATTGCAAATAAAGCAAAAGTAAAAAACAATCATTTGATTTTAAATAAAAAAAACAATGATCCCATATTCATAATTGACCATGATACAAGTCTGGTTAACGCTGATATTACTTTTATTCATAATATCCCTTTGGAAAAAGAGAATATTAGTTATTTCACATGGTTAAAAAAAAGCAATTGTAAAATAATAACAAACTCATTATTCACAAAAGATAAGTTATTAGAACAAGGCTATAAAAGAGAAAATATATGTATAGTATACCCAGGCTACAATCATAATAAATTCAATATTGAAGTGAAGAAAAAAAACAGAAGTAAAGCAAGAAAAAAATTAAATATCAATGATAATGAATTGGTTGTTGGATTTATTACATCAGGTGATTTAAAAAAAAGGGGACTAGATTATTTCATTGCAATATGTGAAAAGTTAAATAATATAAGTAATATTAAATTCTTCATTATGGGAGCTAAGAAATTTCCTAGTGATTATTTAAACCATGACATAGTTAGCTCTAATAAATTTATATACAAAGAGAAAAACTCAACACCAGAATATTGGTTAAGTGCTGTAGATATATTTATATATCCTGCCCGATTTGAAGAATTTGGAATGGTTATACCAGAAGCTTTATCTATGGGAATCCCAGTAATTACAACTAGAAATGTTGGCGCTTCTGAAATACTTCCCAGCAGCTATAATGATTTTATTAATGATATAATAGATGTTGATTGGTTTGTTGAACAAGTAAAAAAACTCTATTATGATAAAGAATTATACCAAAAACTTTGTCAGGATGCTCAACAAGGACTAGATTATAACAATGAAGATTATGCATCCCGATCTATGAATATAATATTTTCTCAAAAACCAACACAATAAATAAGTCTCTTGATATATAGAGATTATATAAGTAAAAATATTAACCGAATATAAATCGAAGCCATTTATAACAAAAGTGAAGCGTGGTAATAAATCCACGCTTACAAAATATTTTATGTTTTTTTAAATAAGACACATGATAAAACATAAAATAATGCTAGACGAGGTTTTGAATAAAATTTCATTTTTTAATCACTAATCCCCATCATTAATATTAAGAATGTTTTTTATTAGTGGTAGCAAATGCTCCATAGTAATACTATTTAAGCACCTAATATTATAAGAACAATCCATATTTTGATTACACGGACGACATGGAAAATCTAATTCTATACAATGTGCATTATTATTAATACTTCCACTACGAGCGTAAGTATTAGGCCCATATAGTCCTATACATTTAGTACCTAAAGCTGAAGCAAGATGAAAGATACCACTATCAGGAGCAATAACTAATTGCGAACAAAATAATTGTTCCTTTACTTTAGAAAGATCTCCAGGATCATAGGATGGATAATTATCAGTATTTTTTAATACTTCTTCAATAATATCCATTTCATTTCCGATAAGACGAACAGGTAATCCTTCTTTTTTAAAGTATTTACAGAGTTCAATAATCAAATTAAATGGAATACACCTTAAACGATTTCTAGCTCCAACATGGATACAAATTTCATCATTATTTTTTTTATCTGTTTTGAATTCTAAATATGTTCCTGATGGCTCTTCTAATTTAAAGAAGTCCAAAATAGAATAAAAATCGAATGCTATATGTAATGGGTGTTTATAACCTGGATATTTCTTAACTTGTTTTTTATAATACCTTTTATTTTTTAAAAGACTCCATAAATTTCGATAACGGCCAATTTTATATTTGCTATTAAGTTTATTAATTAATCTTCTACTCTTATTATCTGAAGTAAGATCAATAATTAAGTCAAAATTTTCATTTGGCAAACAGTCTGGAAAATACTCATTTATACCAGAATTGCTAAATAATCCTTTTAGCTCAGGTAAAATAAGATAACTTACTTTGAAACCCTTAGATATAATTGGATTTGTAACATATAAACCAGAGATAACATCACCGATCCCCGATATATGAATAATTAATGCTGTTTTTTCTTTATTAGGATTAAAATCTAAAGACTTCATAAAATTCAACCTCTAGAGCGCTTATACATTTTATACCAAGTTTCCAATTTTGTTGGGAAAACATACAAACAACGCTGGAAAAAAACTTTTATTGATAACCATTTAAACAATGGAATATGTATATTTTTATCACAATATTTTTTATATAATGCTAACCATTCATGGTATTGATAGTGAGCACATTTACCTTTAGCTCTAGAAACTCGAGATTTACCTAAAAATTTCTGACACAATCCTAGACCTAACTGTTCTTGAGGCACAATGATTAAATTATTTGCATATATATGTTCCGATTCAATTATCTTGTCATTGGAAATATCAAGCAAGTGAATAATATTTAATGAACTTTTAAATTTCTTTAATCCCGATAAAAATAACTCTTGAGTACAATCTGTAATAAAATAAGGATAGCTATCATAATATTTAACTTGACAAGTAGATTTAAAATCATTAAAAAGAGGAATATCCCATAAAGACAATAAATCCTCTGTAAGACCATAATAAAAGAAGTCGCTTACATGAAATGCTACACGAAATCCTTTTGCATATTTACGAGTAAAAACATTTGAAACAATGACTCTTTCCTTGAAAAAACAATATTCTTCAGTCCTTTTATTAAATTCTTGTTGTAATTTAACAAAATTATTTGATGTCAAATAATTATCACTTCTCAGTTTTACAGAGTACTTAGTCTTAACCTTTTTAAGTCCCTCTATTGTAGAAACAATTTGTCTATTATTATTATAATAATGAGGAGTTCCATTTAAATTATAATCACGTATGTTTGAGCCGGGATCCTTGGATATAACAAGTTCATCATAATCCAATCCTGTCAGATCTTGTTCTGGCCAAGTTGAAAGAATTATATGTGCTCCAGGGAGATACTCCCGAATAGACGCGATACATTTTTGAGTTATATTATCCTCTTGCGGGCGATCTTGAAACGTTTGTACCGGGCCTTGTACCACAACAGTAATATCACAATAATCCATTTTTCATTTTCTCACTTAGCTTTTTATATTTTTCACCAACAACTCGATAGTCTAAAAAAGTAAGATCTTCTGGGCCTACTAATGGAGGCGACTCAAGCACTTGATCGATCTTTCTGGCTAATGCATCAACATCTCGACGGGGGACAATCCATTCTTTTAAGCGTTCACCTAATAATTCGCTAACGCCACCGACATCAGTGGCAACTACAGGTGTCCCTACAGCTAAACTTTCGATAACCACTGTCGGCAACCCCTCAACATCCGAACTTAAAATATACGCACTAGCTTGTTTAAAATAAGGTAATAAATCATTACAAAACCCCCAGAATATCACCTTATTATCAATCTTTAACTTAATAGCCAATCGCTTAATTTTATTCAAATTCCGACCATCACCAAAAATCACTAGCGGTAGTTTTTGTCGACTTTTTGCATAGGCTTGTAATAAAATATCAAAACGTTTAGTTCTATCGGGTCTACCTGCAGCCATAATGAAATTTTCTGGTACATTCTGTGTATCCCCTTCATTAGATTTATCAACCAATTTTTTAAAATTGAATCCATTATATATTGTTTCAATACTAAGAGGTATAGATCTCATCTTATGAATTAAATCGAGTTTTACAGACTCGGATACTGTAAGAAGATATTTATTATCATAAACCCTCCTATATATATATTGATAAATTTTCTTTTTTAACCCGCGGCGATGCCCCAAAAAATTATCAAATTTACAGCTATGTAAAACACACATATGGGGAATAGACAGAGTATGCAATAATATATATATACTACCATGAACAAATATTATGTCGTAATCTCTTATATCCTCTTCTAAATATTTAGTAATCCATCTACTTCTTAAAAAATCATACGCATGACGACCTATTATTTTTTTTGTAATTCTAGAAAAAAATTCATTAAACTTCCCTTGGTGATATTTTTCTATATCTATTTTATTATCACTATCAAGAAGTGAATAGTTATCACTATCTAAAAAAATCAAGTCTACCTGAACACCTTGCATTCTTAAATAGTCAATCGTCTCTTTCGTAACAGAGTATAAGCTTGTGTTATAATTACCACTGACTAAAAATGCAATTTTCATACGATTCCATTAGTAATTTATTATTTAAAATTCAATATTATCATAAACGAACATATTAATAATTAATATATTCTTAAATTTTTCTATTAAGTTGATTTTTTTTATATTTTGTTATAGTTAAACTTTTAGTTCCCTTACTTTCATTGTATACTTTACCATCAAAAGTATTACACGACTAATAACTCAGTCTACCCTCTTAGAGGCATCTTTATTCGTTATGGATATTAGTGAAAAAATTCAGTCAGCATCGCATTCAGGCGCTCAGTTACAAGTTATCAGAGATGGCAAACACTATCTAGTACAAAAAACGATCACTACTTCTCTGGATAAAAACTATCTAGGCGTTGAAAAGCAATGCTGCTTTACTCCACTCCCAACTCCAACATACACAATACAAGCCATTCCGATTACCCATCTAATCAGAGAAGAGAAGCTATTATCTATCACTATGCCTTATATTGAAGGTTTGGGTGGAGAGAGAATGGCTTACCGAGGTTCAAAGACCGTTGCAAGAAACTTAAAAACAGCCTTAGATTTTTATCTGCTCAATAGCGTCGCCCTGAGCGAGGATAATATTTATCCTGTCGATGCCATTCATCTTAAGCTCAATGAAATCGAGCAAAAACTGAAGGGTAATTTTCACTTGTTTCCCGAGCTTGGTCAGCAAATTACAGAATTTCGTGCTTATTGTCGACAAGATCTTCAAATGCCAATGGGCAGTTGCCATGGTGATCTGACACTGGCAAATTTAAAAATCACTGAGGATAACCAGCTTTATCTATTTGATTTTTTAAGTTGTGAAATTGATAGCCCACTTCAAGATGCTGCCAAAATCGTCCAAGACTTTGAATATGGCTGGAGTTTTCGCAAAGAAAAAGAAAGCATTCGTATAAAAGGTGAGATCTTTTGCCAACATGCCTACCCCAACTTTTTGACAACGTTAAATCGATTATTTAACTACGAAATGCGAGTGATTGAAGTTTTGACACTATTACGCATCGCTCCTTATATCAACTCTCAAGATTCAATAACCATCCGTTGGTTTAACGACGTTATGGCTAAATCAATGAATAAATTAGCAAGGTGATTATGTTTACGTTAATACTTCCTGTTGCAGGCCGCTCATCACGCTTTCCTAACATGAGACCAAAGTGGTTACTCACTATGCCAGATGGCAAGCTGATGATTGAGAAATCGGTTGAAAAAATTGATCTCTCAATTTTTGATAAAGTGGTAATCGTATGTTTACAAGAACATTTAGACCAGTACACCTCGGAAAACATGGTGCTGGAAAGCTTTGAAAGATCAACTTCGGTTGTGCCTGAATTAGTTATCTTAGAGCAACCAACCAGTTCACAGTCAGAAACAATTTATCAAGCTATTAAACAAGGCAATATTGACGGTTCTATCTTTATAAAAGATTGCGATAACGTTTTTTCTTGCCAGCCAGAACCAATCAATAGTGTCGCTACCATTGATTTAAATGATATCGAACTAGTTGATGCAAAAAATAAAAGTTACGTTGAAGTCGACTCTTTAGGCATTATTTCCAATATTGTTGAAAAAGAAGTGATCAGTAACTTTTTCTGCTGTGGTGGTTATAGTTTTCAGTCAGCAGAAAAATTTTGCCAAGTTTTTGAGTCTATAAACTCTGAAAAAGAGGTCTACATCTCCCATGTCATCTATAAGATGCTCATGTCCAACGAGGAGTTTATGCGCAAATCGGCATCCAATTATATTGATTGGGGCACTCTGCGCGAATATCGTCATTACTGTAAAAAGCACATTACGGTCTTTTGTGATGTCGATGGTGTGTTACTTAAAAATGGAAGTAAGTTTGCAAAAAATGGTTGGAAAACCAAAGGATTAGAGTCAAATTTAAAAAAAATTAGTGAATTACAAAAAGAAGGGGGATTATTTCTTGTGTTGACCTCTTCTCGACCGGAAAGCGAAATTGATTACACCGTTTCAGAGCTAGCTAAGTTTGGGGTTAGAGTTGACCGATGCTTATTTGGACTTCCACATACACGACGTTTTTTAATTAATGATTATTCAGCGACTAATCCTTATCCATCAGCGGTAGCAATTAACTTAGAGCGAGATCGTGAAACATTAAAGAACCTTTTCGACGATTAAATGCTCAAACCATCAAGGGGCTTGCCCCTTTTCTCTCACAATGGATCATTTTAATAAGTTTATGAATCGTATTCTGATCATAGGCCCATCTTGGGTCGGCGATATGGTGATGTCGCAGTGCTTATATATCACCCTTAAACAGCAACATCCTGACGCGTTGATCGATGTGATGGCTCCCGCTTGGTGTAAACCGATTTTAGAGCGGATGCCCGAAGTCAACCGCGCACTTGAACTGCCTTTTGCCCATGGTGAGTTTAACTTTTTTGCACGTCGGCAACTGGGGCGCTCTTTACGTGGTCAATATGATCATGCCTATGTGCTGCCGAATTCCGCCAAATCCGCTCTGATTGCTTGGTTTGCGGGTATCCCTGTCCGTACTGGCTGGAAAGGGGAAATGCGCTATGGCTTATTAAATGATGTGCGCCCGAATAAAAAAGCATTTCAATATATGATTGAACGCTATGTCGCGTTAGCTCACCCTAAGTTTAAGATGACCGGTTCAGCAGCGTTGGGCGGAATCGATCAATTACCTAAACCCAGGTTAACCATCACGACAGAGCAGCAACAAGCCACGGCAAGAAAGTTTGCTTTAGCATTGACTGACACTATCGGCCTCTGTCCTGGTGCTGAGTTTGGCCCGGCAAAACAGTGGCCGACGGCTCACTATGCGCAAGTCGCTATACATTTTCTGCAACAAGGTAAGCAAGTCTGGCTTTTTGGCTCCGCGAAAGATCAAGTGACAACTCAAGCGATTGTGGCACAAATTCCAGACGATCTAAGAAAAAATATCGGTGATTTAGCTGGAAAAACGAGCCTAATTGAGGCCGTGGATTTGCTTTCTTGCTGCCAAACGGTGGTCAGTAATGATTCTGGCTTAATGCATGTGGCGGCGGCGGCGGGTTGCCAAGTGGTCGGTGTTTATGGTTCAACCTCACCGCACTATACCCCGCCGCTGGCAGAAAAAAGTGCGGTTGTACATACCGATATTGACTGCCGCCCCTGCTTTAAGCGTGAATGCCCTTACGGGCATTTAAAATGTTTAACTGAGCTTGCTCCCAAACAGGTTATTAACGCTATCGAGGCTTTTAACACGGATGTAGAGCTATGCTGATTCGTGCTTTATATACTTTTTTGTTGCTGATCGCCGCCCCTTTTATGTTATATGGGTTGTATAAAAAACGGGCCGGAAAACCCGCCTTTGGTCGGCGCTGGAAAGAGCATTTTGGGATAACGCCAAAACGAAATGCTGCGGATAAACCGTTATGGATTCATGCGGTTTCGGTGGGAGAAGCGATTGCAGCGACCCCCATTATTCAAGCAATAAAAGAGCGTCAGCCTAATTTATCGATTGTGGTCACCACCACCACCAGTACCGGTGCCGAGCAGATCGAAAAATTATCCGCTCTCGTTGAACATCGTTATATGCCGCTGGACTTTCCTCTTTGCATTAATGGATTCCTTAATGCCATTCAGCCTAGCCAATTGCTGATTATGGAAACCGAACTCTGGCCCAATACATTGCATTGCGTTGCCACGCGCAATATTCCCATTACCGTGATTAATGCCCGTTTATCGGAACGCTCTTGCCGCCGCTACCAACGTTTCCAATCCATATTTCATCTGCTTTCTCAACATATTAGTCAGTTGCTTTGCCAATACCAGAGTGATGCAGCACGTTTTCTCCGATTAGGTATCGACCCGCATAAAATATCAGTAACGGGTTCGATTAAATATGACATCACCATCACCGATGAGATCCGTCAACAAGGGCAGACGTTACGTGAACAATTAGGCCAAGATCGTCCAATTTGGATCGCCGCCAGCACCCATCAAGGTGAAGATGAAATGTGCCTTGCAGCGCATCGTCAATTGCTAAGTCACTATCCTGATGCATTATTAATTTTGGTCCCTCGCCATCCAGAACGTTTTAAGTCGGTAGATTTACTATGCCGGACGCAAGGTTTTACCGTTAGCCGTCGAACTGAACCTATGACAGAACCAACTGAGATCTACCTTGGGGATACCATGGGCGAGATGCTAACGTTGATTGGAAGTGCCGATATTTGCTTTATGGCAGGAAGTTTGCTGGGCAATAAAGTGGGCGGCCATAACCCATTAGAGCCCGCCGCATTAGCTAAACCGATACTGAATGGCCCAAGTTATTATAATTTTTCCCAAGTTACTGACGATTTGTTAACCGCTGACGCTGTGATGATTTGTCATTCGGCATCCGAGATCAGCGCCGCTTTAGTGGCATTATTTGGTCACCCCGCAAGGATGCAAGCGATGGGGCAAAGAGCACAGCAGGTGGTGGAAGAGAATCGTGGCGCTTTAGAAAAAACCGTACAAGCTATTTTATCGCCAACCCACTATTCTGCATGATAGCCAGCCAATAGAGATTGCCACTGTGACTCTTGCCACACAATATCAAACCGCTGCTGCTCTTTACGAAAAGAGCGTAGCAAACGCTGTAAATTAGCGGCCTTCCAGTGGTCACCTTTTTGCTGGTAGCATTTATCAAAATCAATAATCCATACGGTATTGTGTTCATCGAGCAATATATTGTGGATATTCAAATCGGTATGATTCACCTGAGCCCGATGCAGCTTAGCAATCTCTTTTCCTATCGCCATATATTGACTTTCTGTTAGGGCGTTTTCTTGCAAGATGGCCACCAAATCTCGCGCATTGGTGATTTTTTCGCTCAATAAGTCCGCTTGATAGAAAAGCCCTTGTTTAACGGCACGGGCCGCAATCGGGCGTGGGACATTTACCCCTTGCTCACGCAAATAATGCAAGAGATGAAATTCAGCGTAGCTACGAGTTTTTTGCCAACTCTGAAACCAGTAGTGATCACTCACTAACTTGCCGAATAATCCGCCTCGCCGGTAATGACGCAGTGCCACTGCAAGCTGCTGCATGGCAATAAACCACGTGGTACCGCGGCCTGTGGCACTGCCGATGATTTTCTGTTCCGCTTGCCAATAGCTGACATCGAACAATGAGTGAAGGGGGTCGTTAATCCACTGTTCGTCATACCAGATGATTTGGTTATTGAGTGAAAGCTGCTTAAGCATAATAAGATTCCTGCGGCACGTTATCCGTAATAAGCATAGAGTAAACTTCCCCAAATTAACCCTGCAAGTAACAAACTCACCATCACAGCGGCTGAGCCAATATCTTTTGCTCGCCCACTCAGCTCATGCCGCTCTGCTCCCACTCTATCCACCACTGCCTCTATGGCTGAGTTGATCAGTTCAACAATCAACACCAGTACCACGCTGGCAAACATCAGTAACCGTTCAATCAAGGGTAAATCCACGACACTTAAAATCCCAGCAGCGACGAGTAATAATACCAATTCTTGCCGTATGGCCGCTTCATGCCGAAAGGCGGCTTTCAAGCCTTGCCATGAATAACCCGTGGCATTGAAAATTCGGCGAATCCCTGTTGCGCCGGGCTTACCACTAGAGGACGATGACATGATGGAATTCTCCCATGGGGTCATTAATGAAAGGCTTATTTTACATTTATCTGCAGACTCTGCATAATTTAGCCTCATTAATTAGTGAGCGATGTGCATGCCTCTTTTTTCATCCCCACCAAAGTCTGTTTGTTTTTTGCGTCTCTCTGCGATCGGCGATGTTTGTCATGCGGTTGCTGCGGTGCAAGCTTTGCAACAATATTGGCCTGAGACCAAGGTGACTTGGATTATCGGTCAGGTTGAAGCTCAATTATTGCAAGGGTTAGACAACGTTGAGCTGATTGTGTTTGATAAAAAATCGGGTTGGTCAGGCATGAAAGCCGTTTGGCAACAATTGCAAGGGCGGCACTTTGATGCCTTAATCCATATGCAACTCGCGCTAAGAGCAAGCCTACTCACCTTGGGCATTCGCGCGCAATACAAAGTGGGGTTTCATCGTAAACGGGCTAAGGAAGGTCAGTGGTTATTCACTAACTGCAAAATTACTGATACCGCCTCAACCCATGTACTCGATAGTTTTTTCTCGTTTATTGAGTATTTGGGCGTGCCTCGTACTCTCCCGACATGGTCAATGCCGATTAGCGAAACTGAACGAGCCTTTGCTCGTCAACAATTAGACCATAAACCCAGCGTTATCATTTGTCCTGCTGCAAGTAAAGATGAGCGTAATTGGTTAACCGAGCGTTATGCCCAATTTGCCGATTATGTCGTGTCACAAGGCTATCAGGTCGTATTATGTGGCTCTCCCGCACCTCGTGAGCAGTTGTTAGCAAAACAGATTGCTGACTTAATGACTCAACCGGTGATTAACCTAGTCGGTAAAACCAGTTTAAAACAATTAACCGCGATACTGGGTGAAGCGAAGTTAGTACTTGCTCCAGATTCAGGGCCGGCTCATATTGCCACTACGCAAGGCACGCCTGTGTTAGGTTTATACGCGCACAGCAACCCAAAACGTACCGGCCCTTATTTTAATATTGAGGATGTGGTCAGCGTCTATGAAGATAATGTGACGAAACAACAGGGAAAACCACTCACTGAACTCGCTTGGAGCACACGAGCAAAAGGCGCGGATTTGATGCAAGGGATCGCCATATCCGTCGTGATTGAAAGATTTGAACATATGATGAAAGGTGTAGCACTGAATGACTAAATCCACTCCGACGTTGGCGGTCGCCTTAATTGTCAAAAATGAAGCCAAACACTTGCAAGCGTGTTTGGAAACGGTCGCTGATTGGGTCGATGAAATTGTTATTCTTGACTCTGGAAGTAGCGATGAAACAGAAGCGATTGCACGCCGTTTCACTGATAAGTTTTTTGTTAATACCGACTGGCAAGGGTTTGGGCCTCAACGCCGCTTAGCGCAATCGTATGTCGAATCGGATTATGTCCTATGGTTGGATGCCGATGAGCGAGTCACGCCTGAGTTAAAAGCGAGTATTTTACAAGCGGTTGAGCATGACAAGCCTAATACGGTGTATCAGATCGATCGCTTAACCACTGCATTTGGTAAGCAAATTCGCTATTCCGGCTGGTCACCGGACTGGGTCACTCGCCTCTATCGTACTCAGGATACTCACTACAATACTGCATTGGTGCACGAAAGTGTCGAAATTCCATCACATCTCACTCTGCTCTCATTATCCGGCTATTTAGAACACTACACTTTTGAGTATCTCCCACAATACACGGCAAAAACTCAGCACTATATGAAAGCGTGGGTTGATCAACGAGAAGGTAAGAAGTCCTCCTCTTTCACGGGTGCTGTTTTACATGGCTTTTTTCGCTTTTTCAAAATGTATATTGTCAAGCGTGGTTTTTTAGATGGTCGCCATGGTTTATTACTTGCCATATTGAGTGCGAATACGACCTTTACGCGCTATGCTGACCTTTGGTTGCGTGACTATGTCCGGAAAAATCAAAGAGACCGCTCATGAATATTTGCCATGTCAATCTCGCTTCAGGTTATCACGGTGGAGAAAATCAAACACTATTGCTGATACAACAACAACTCAAATTAGGTTACCGCCTCACCGTTGTAGCGAACCCGAAAAGCCCATTCTTTTCTCGTGTTCAAGCCCTGCCATGTCGAGTTATTGCCTGTAAACATTATCTCACTCAGCATAGTAAAGCCATGACACAAGGCTGTGACCTTATTCATGTGCATGAAGGACGAGCGATTTATTGGGCGTGGTTACAGCATAAATTGCACAACATTCCTTATATCATTACTCGTCGAATTGATAACCCACTCAGTGAAGGATGGTTTGCTACTCAAGCTTACCGATCAGCCAGTGCCTTGGTCGGATTAAGTCAGGAAATTTGTCGGCAAATTTTATTGCGTCATCCGCAGAAAAAAGTCGTCACCATCCCAAGCTCTCCCGTCTGTTATCCTGTGAATCAGCAGCAAGTCTCTCAGATTCGTGAACAATTTTCGCATTCATGTTTAGTGATTCATGCAGCGAACATGCTTCATCACAAAGGTTTTGATGTCACGATTGCCGCCGCTCGATTATTAAGCAACACCGCCCCTGATATTCAATTTGCCTTATTAGGGGATGGAAAAGAACGGCCAGCCCTAGAGCAGCAAGCTCAAGGTTTAACGAATGTTCATTTCATGGGTAAACAACATAATATGGGGGATTGGTTTGCCGCCGCTGATATGCTTATCCATCCTTCTTATAGTGAAGGGCTAGGCTCGGTCATTTTAGAGGCAATGGGTAGCGGTTTACCGGTGGTCGGTAGCCGAGCGGGCGGTATTCCAGACATCATTGAACACGGAGTTTCTGGCTTATTGATTCCCCCCGGAGACGCCCAAGCATTAGCACAAGCTATTTTGCAGATTCACCGAGATCCGATTCTGGTTGATGCATTAGCTAACGGACGAGAAGAAAAATTGCGTCATTTTCAAATTGCACAAACCGCGCTGCGTTATCAGACCCTATATTCAGAAGTGATGGTCGACCACCCTCGCCACTAGCACCATAAAGGTAAAAAGTATGAGAATTTTGATTTTTAGCTCTTATAAAGATGCGTGGAACAGCGTTCGTCCGGAAGCTGAAATGTTTATTGAAATGGTTAAGCTGGGGCACGAGGTAACCATTATGACCCAAGGCGACGCAGACTACGTGGCCCGCTTTCGAGACAACGGTATCAAGGTGATCGATGCCTACCCGAGTAAAAAAATCTGCTGGACAACCATCAAAACGCTGCGGGCAGAGTTGCGCGCTCATCCCTATGATATTGTCTATGCCATGAATTCGAAAACCATTCCCAATGCTGCGTTTGCCTGTATCGGTTTTAAACGCACTAAATTAGTCACCTACCGAGGAACTGTGGGTGGACTATATCGTCATGATCCCACGGCATATTTAACTCATTTGCACCCCAGAGTGGATGGTATTAGTTGCGTAGCACAAGCCGTGACCGATGATGTTAAACAGCGTGTTTGGCGGCATAAAGATCGCGTGGTCACCATTTATAAAG
>NZ_NBUS01000039.1:195966-197149 GCF_002749895.1 Vibrio fujianensis
ATTGCTTGGTATCAAGCTCAGCCCGCCAATATCAGTGAATTAGGCCTTCCCTCTGATGCCTTTTGCGTTATTTGTATCGCTAATGCTCGGCCAAGCAAAGGTGTCCATATCCTACTTGATAGTGCCAAACAACTGGCGGACTTACCCCATGTGCACTTACTGTTAGCTGGACGTGATATGGATACCGAGCAAAACCTAAACTTAGCCAAACAAAGTGGAATGTCAGAGCGTATTCATTTTCTCGGCTATCGCCAAGATGTTCCTGAACTTTTGGCGGCAAGTGCAGTACAAGTTCAACCTTCGATTAGCGGTGAAGGGCTACCGAAAACCATTATTGAAGCTATGGCGATGGGAGTTCCTTCGATTGTCACAACGACGGGGGGAGGAAAAGAGCTATTAGTCGATGGCGAAAGCGGATTCATTGTCCCAGTACAAGATCCTGATGCCATTGCAGAGAAAATTCGTTGGTTGTACCAATCACCGGAGCAACGCCAGAAAATGGGAAAACTCGCACAACAACGTATGATCAGTGACTTTTCTTGTCAAACCAGCGCTCAGCAACATTTGGCTTTTTTCCAATCATTATTGGGGTAACATAAGCTGATCAACGCGACTTTAATAATCATTGATAGGGAGATAGCGTGAGCCAAAAACGCCTTTCTCGGGTAATTTATCCCGGCACTTTTGATCCGATCACTAATGGCCATTTGGATATTGTTGAACGCGCTGCCAACATGTTTGATCAAGTCATTATTGCGGTGGCGGCAAGCCCAAGTAAAAATACTATGTTTACTTTAGAGGAACGCGTGGCGTTTACTCAAGCCGTGACTCAGCATTTACCGAATGTCACTAGCAAAGGCTTTAGCGGTTTGATGGTCGATTTCGCCCGCGCAGAGCAAGCGAATGTGTTAATTCGCGGCCTGCGCACCACGGTCGATTTTGAATATGAATTTGGCTTAACCAATATGTATCGCCGCTTAATGCCGGGGCTAGAAAGCGTGTTTCTCACTCCGGCGGAAGAACACGCCTTTATCTCATCAACGATTGTGCGAGAAGTTGCCATTCATGGCGGAGATGTGCAAGGCTTTGTCCCTTCCGTTGTAGCACAAGCGCTACGTAGTAAAAAACAAATATAGTGCTATCGTGGCGGGTTAATGATAACGCTAACCCGCCCTTCTATCTG
>NZ_NBUS01000039.1:197159-199838 GCF_002749895.1 Vibrio fujianensis
ATGTTGCTATGGCGTCATCGGCAATACTTGTGAGCGTAGAAAATACTCTTGCAACCGATGGTACTCTTGCCCCCACTGCCGGTTAAAGGTTTGCGCATCACTGGCTTGCTTTTCTGTAAGCAACATTTCACCCTCTTGCCAAGGATAAAAAGTAAATGGTGGCCTGTTATTCACTGCGCCATACGGGTTAATGACCATTGCCGCATTATAACCAATATTACTCACCGGATCGGTACTGAGTAAGTTTTCTCCTCCTAAAGAGACATAAGACTGATCCGATAAACTAAAGTGGTAAAGTGTCGGAAAAATATCCCGATGAGAACCAATGCGTTGCGGATCATACTGGTAATCGGTATGCGCTAAAATGGCAGCAGGTACATAGAGGTAAAATGGCACCGCATGTGTTAACCCAGCTTCTCCTGGTCGAGCCGTATTGGTATAGCGTACTCGATGATCGCCGGTAACTGCGATCATCACACGATCGTTTAATGATGACTGCTTTACGCTGCGAATAAATTGGCCCACTGCGTCACTGGCATATTGAAACGTTTTTAATAGCTCTTGCGCCTCGTCTTCCCCTTTATAGCCTAACAATTCACGCAAACGTGTATTTAAGGCGGTCGGTGCGGGTTGATAATAATCCGGAACGTGATAAGGCGAGTGGTTGGTAACCGTCATCACGTAAACTAAAGTTGGCCGCTTTGCTTTATCTAATAATTGCTGGATGAATTTAAAGGTGAATGCATCGGGAACACCCCATGTTCCCGCATCCTGACTGGCCTTGGGAAAAGCTTCGATAATATCATTTTCATCATAGACCCGATCAAACCCTTGAATTGGCAGATAATTGGCTAAATTACGCCACATTCCATTTCCACCATAAACAAACACTACATCATATCCGGCACGCTTATAAGGTAGAACCGCTGAGCTAGGCAGTGGGATCTTTTGTAGATTAGAGTGGCTAATGGTCGGTAATGGGCTATGGACCAGCATCATCGCAATGCTATCAATTGTCGCCGAAGTCCCAGCAAAAAAGCGTTCAAAGAGAAAATCTTGCCGATAATTCTCCCTAAAACTGCCCAACAAATCGTTGCTGACAGGGTTATCTTCTAATAATAAGCTTAATCCCATGCTTTCCATCATGGCAACGACAACATGGGGAGAATTTTCAGCAAGATAAGCATTTTTAGGTGTTCGATAATTGGGATTAGGTTTACCTAATATTTTGTACATTTGCTCTTGTAGCGCCTGCTTAGAAATCGGCTCGATGTGGGCTTGTTCTTGGTAATCACTTCGTGCCCAATCTAAGGCCATAAATACATTCGGGGTCAGCATATTGAGCGGTTTATAGGCGGATACACTGGCGTGATAACGTTTCAAAGGCAAACTGCCAACCGACCCTCTAGCCAGTAGAAAGACACCTAAAATCACGACCACGAGTACCGCACTGGTTATACTCCAATGCCATGATTTTTGGGGTTGCCAGAAGGGTTGACGAATTAAAAACTGAGCAAAGAAATAGCCAATCGCCGCTGTCATTATCGCAACACTAGTGCCTAAAATAATCGGGTAATCACTCCACAAGTTTTTCAGTATGGCGATAGAGTCATCATCCACTAACCCAAAAATAAACAGATCCACATGGCTGCCATAAGTGAGGTAATAGTAGTAATTTGCGATTCCGCCGATCACATAAAGCAATACAATGGTGGCATGGTAGTAAGCTGACAAGCTTAACCATCGTTGATAAGCCTTTGCAAAAGGGGCACAAAATAGCCCGGCTAAAAGAAGCGGTGCATAAGCAATGGCTGTTACTTTGGCATCAAACCGAGCGCCAACCCCAAAAGCACGACCCACATCATCGGCAATGTCATTGACCGGTAGGTTAGGCTCAATTCCCAAGTAGAAAACATACCGAGAACAAAGCAGTAGCAAAAAAGCGAAAATAAAGTAGAGAACGAGCAGTTGAAATAAGTGGCGAAAATGAGTCTGAAAAACCATGCTGAAACGACATAAGGCCAAGAAATAAGGGCAGAGATATTACCTTAAAGATATTTTCTCCGCATGGAAATAAAGCATAAAATGAGACTTAATGCTGACAGCAATGACAAAAAACGCTGTTTCTTTGGCCAATTTTCTGTTCACACAATGGTTCCGAGCAGCGCGGGCAAGGTTGTCCCCCTTTTCCATACACTTGTAGCTCTTGGGCAAAATAGCCCGGCTTGCCATCGGCTTGCGAAAAATCTTTTAGCGTCGTGCCCCCTTGAATGATCGCCGTTTGCAACACCGATTTAATCTCACGCACTAAAGATTGCCATTCCGCGATAGATAAACTCTGTGCTGGGCGCATTGGATGAATACCAGCACTAAATAATGATTCATTGGCATAAATATTACCGACCCCCACAACGATGGCGTTATCCATAATAAACGCTTTGATCGCAATGCGCTTTTTGCGTGCCTTTTCCATCACATCGTGCGCATTAAACGCTGCCGTTAACGGCTCTGGGCCCAATTTATCTAATATGGGAAGGCTTTCTCCGGCCGGACACCATAACCAAGCGCCGAAACGACGAGGATCGTGGTAGCGCAGAATTTTTCCATTCGTTAACTGAAGATCCACGTGATCATGTTTACCGGCAGGAAAGTCCCCTTCCAGCACTCGTAACGAGCCAG
>NZ_NBUS01000039.1:199848-205301 GCF_002749895.1 Vibrio fujianensis
ATACCTAAATGGACAATCGCACGACCTATCGGCGTTTTGATCAACAAATATTTTGCTCGACGTGAAATATCTTCAATTGGTTGACCTTCCATCTGATGCAGTGCCGCTGGGATTGGCCAGCGCAATTTGGGGCAACGGAAGGTCAACTGTTTTACCGTCTGACCAATTAAATGCGGTGAAATACCCATACGGCTGACTTCAACTTCAGGTAACTCTGGCACGACGGCTCCTTATCGCTTGCAGCAAGAGAGAAAAAGTAGACTCGTTATAGAGGAAAGAGGTAATCATCTGGGGTCGAAATGGCGATCCAGCGATTTTGCCAGTTTTTAAATAGCCAAAACTGCGGTGCCTGATAATACGTGATCCGTTGTGGCTCTTCCACTCCCTGATACCAAACTTCAATGGTTTGTGGCCCGCTCAAGCTTGGCTGTAATGAGCGTACGGTTTGTTCATCGACCTCGGTACCAACTAACGCCTGCCAACGTTGTGCCAATTGTGCCGCAGGTAGTTCAATAGAAGGCATAACTTGCCACTCACCTTGCTCAAGGGTTAGCTCAAACGCTGGTGTATATATCGCCTGTAATGGTGTGTTGAGATTAAATAAACTGGGATACGCTTGTGCTTCACTTGGATCAGAAGCGAGATAGGATTTGAGTAATGGCGGAATGTTCAGCACCCCGATAAACAGCAGGACCAAAATGATCAGGATATTGTTCCATCGCCGACGACGATGCGGGGCAATACGCATACAGCATTCCTTAGCCAAGAGAGACTGAATGAACAAAGCATAGCAAAGTCGGTCACGAGGTTCTAGAACTTAGAACCTAGAACCTAGAACCTAGAACCTAGAACCGATTTTTCCACATAAAGAAAAAACCCAACCAAATTGGCTGGGTTTTCTGCTACTTGCAAGAAAAGGGGTAATAAATTACTTGATTTTACCTTCTTTATACACAACGTGCTGGCGAACAACTGGATCAAATTTTTTGATCTCAAATTTGCCTGGCATGTTACGTTTGTTCTTGTCAGTAGTGTAGAAGTGACCAGTACCTGCAGAAGATACTAGGCGGATTTTTTCGCGAATGCCTTTAGCCATTGCTCAATTCCTCTTAAACGTTTTCGCCACGTGCACGGATATCAACAAGAACAGCATCGATGCCTTTCTTATCAATGATACGCATGCCTTTAGCAGTTAGACGTAGTTTAACAAAACGTTTTTCGCTCTCTACCCAGAAACGATGAGTTTGTAGGTTCGGCAGAAAACGACGCTTAGTAGCATTTCGTGCGTGTGAGCGGTTGTTACCAACTGCAGGACGCTTACCAGTTACTTGGCATACTCGTGACATGAATGTCTTCTCCAAATCGTTTCAGCTCGATATCAACCTTGGTGGCCGAACCTCTCTCTTTCTAAATAAGAAGTTGAGGTTAAAAACCGTTATGGAAAATCCATACAAGGCTATCAAAGGTCGCGCATTATACTAACTTGACACGCATTGCTCAAGACCCGAACAGATCCTTTTTGCAGGAACTGGTGATCTTTTTTTCTATTGAGCTGACTGAGGTTAAAAAATGTGGGCGAATCATAACAGAAAACCGTAGAAAGCTAAGCATTTTTTGTACATTCTTTCAAATATCCCTCGACCCCTTGTTTTTGCTTATTGCTGAATAAGAATTAAACACGCTTGCCTTTCCCATGTGTCTTATCCTTTAAGTCATATCCAGCCTCGCTCTGCGAACGAAACCACCTCGCCATCTCCCACCACAAAATGGTCAAGTACTCGAATATCAACCAGCGCCAAAGCATCGATCAGCCGTTGAGTAATCCGTCGGTCTGCTTGACTGGGCTCTGCAATGCCTGACGGATGATTGTGAGCTAGAATAACTGCCGCGGCATTATGATGCAGCGCCCGTTTGACGACTTCTCTTGGATAAACACTCGCCGCATCAATAGTACCTTCAAATAAGACTTCATCTTGTATCACTCGATGCTGGTTATCTAAAAACAACGTATAGAAGGCTTCTCGCTGACGATCCCGTAACACACAAGACAGATAGAGCTTGGTTTGTTGGGGGCTGGTTAAGGCTTCGCCGCGCTTTAAGGTTTCCGCTAAATAACGTTGAGTCATTTCTAATACGGCTTGTAATTGAACATATTTGGCCTCACCCAAACCTTTATGCGCACAAAATTGCGCTTTACTGGCTGAAAATAGCGCGCGCAAGGAACCTGATTCTCGCAATAAAAAGTCTGAGAGTTCTAATACGTTCATGCCTGGAGTCCCCGTTCGCAAGAAAATGGCGAGCAGTTCAGCATCTGAAAGCGCTTGAGGGCCACGAGTGAGTAGTTTTTCTCGTGGCATTGATTCACTTGGGAATAATTTGAAATGCATCGCGAACGCCCATCCATTGGCTCATTATCACAGTCACAAAGCGCCTTAGTATCCGGTGGTAAAACAGATCCAGTAGTAAAACAACAGTGTAAATGGATTAGCACTCAGGCCATAACAAGCCTGAGTCACCCTTAGATGCAAATCAATGTGTCATGCAATAATGATGTTCGCTAAAGCTTAAAGTGGCTAACTAAGCTCCCCATTTGTTGTCCCGATTGGGCAAGTCGAGTACTGATGGATTGCGAAAGCTGTAAATTGTCACTCAGTTGGTTGACGATTTGCTGAATCGCAACCAGGTTTTGGTTAATGTCTTCAGCAACCGCACTTTGTTGCTCTGCTGCTGAAGCGGTTTGAATCCCCATATCTTGAATGGTCTCAACCGCATGTGAAATCCCCGCTAAACGTTCTTTAATTAACACGGATTCCTGCGCCGTTGTTTCACCACGCTGTTGGCTAACGTTCATGCTGCTCACCGCTTTATTCACCCCTTGATGCAGTGCGCTGAGCATATTGCTGATCTCTTGAGTGCTATTTTGCGTGCGGCTCGCTAACGAGCGAACTTCGTCAGCAACAACAGCAAAACCTCGGCCTTGATCGCCTGCACGAGCCGCTTCAATGGCCGCATTCAAGGCCAGTAAATTCGTCTGCTCAGCAATTTCACCGATCACATTCAACACATTGGTGATTTTATCCGTCTGCTGACTCAGCTCTTGTATCGCCTCAGAAGTCATATTGACTTCATTCACCAGTTCGCTAATACCTTCAATGGCACTGTTAACTTCTTGCTGGGCTTCTTGGATTTGAGCATTGGCCGACTCGATCGCTTGTGAGGTTTCATTGGTATTATTAGCGACCTCTCGTGCTGTGGCACTCATTTCGGTTACCGCGGTCACGACTTTGTCTGTTTCCAAACTGTGCTCGTTCATCTGTTGGCTAGATTGGGTGGTTTGGGTATCTAGCTCTCCTGCGGCTGCCTGTACCTCTTGAGCAGAAGAGCGAATATCTTGGATCAGTGGATGCAGTTTATCCATAAAGGCATTAAAGGCTTTTGCCACATCACCAATTTCATCATTGCTTTCGACGTTCAATCGCGCGGTTAAATCACCGTCTCCAGCTGCAACATCTTGTAGCGAGGCAACAACATGGTGTAAGGGTGCAACGCCACGAGTCACCAACACACTGACCACGATAATAGTAATAATGAGCCCGATGGTGGACAAACCGATGGTTGACCATAATTGCTCAACCGACTGCGCTTCACGTTGAGCTCTAAATGTTGCGACTTGGCTATCGATATCATCAATATAAATACCCGTCCCCAGTACCCAATCCCATTTGGATAGGTATTCCGCATAACCTAATTTTGGCGCTTGTGCATCAATCGTTGGTTTATGCCAAGAAAAGTAAAGAAAACCATCACCTGATTTGGCGGCGCGAATTAAACCGGCAATCACTTCAACGCCATTCTCATCTTTTAAGCCGTATAAATTTTTTCCTTCCAACGCGGGGTTGATGGCGTGTAATGTGTTAATGCCTTGCGAGTCATAAGCAAAAAAGTAGCCATCGCTGTCAAAACGCATCGCTTTTAATAACGCTTTCGCCGCAGCTTTATTCTCTCCGTTGCGATCTTGCTCATATAACGACTTTACTGCGGTCACACCCATCATCAAATATGCTTGCAATTCAGCTTTACGAGTTTCAACTAATTGTTCGCGATATTGGCTCAATTCTTGTTCTAAAGCTTGACGGTTGTTCCAGTGGTTGACAACGGTCAGTAACGCCGTGATCACGATAAGTGGTATCACCGTTAACAGTAAAAGTTTGGTTCTGCTTTTCAAAAAGGTCATAATCAGCATCCTTTCGGCCTATTGTTATTTTATTATTTGCATCGCGCTTTAAAGGGAAGCTAAAGCTTCTTGCTCTATGATGCATAACGAGAAAAAAATATCTGTGAAGGCAGGTCGAGTTTAGTGCGATAACCGCTAAATGGCCGTAAAACAGCCTCGGGTCTGTTGACACGGCTCCAACATTATTCAGAAGTTGTGCTAACATTGCGCCCACTATTTTGAGGAATTCAAGCATGCAAACATTAGCAGGAAAAAAAATTCTGCTTGGCATTAGTGGCGGTATTGCTGCCTATAAATGTGCAGAATTAACGCGTCGTTTTATTGAGCGGGGCGCAGAAGTACGAGTGGTGATGACCCACGCAGCCAAAGAGTTTATTACTCCACTTACGATGCAGGCTGTTTCTGGGCACCCCGTAGCCGATAGCTTACTTGACCCTGCGGCAGAATCCTCTATGGGACACATTGAGCTGGCAAAATGGGCAGACATCGTCTTACTGGCTCCGGCAACCGCAGATTTGATTGCACGATTAGCCGCTGGAATGGGCAATGACTTACTCACGACCTTGGTGTTAGCCACTCAAGCGCCTCTGGTGATCTCACCTGCCATGAATCAGCAAATGTATAACAATGTCGCTACCCAAGAAAATATTGCCACTTTGGCTCGGCGTGGCGCTTATATTTGGGGGCCGGCCGCGGGAGAACAAGCTTGTGGTGATGTTGGTCCAGGGCGCATGTTAGAGCCAATGGAGCTAGTCACCCGCTGCGAGGCGTTTTTTGCTCCTAAGCCGCTGGCCGGTAAGCGGGTACTATTAACCGCGGGGCCAACACGTGAACCGCTAGATCCGGTACGTTATCTATCTAATCATAGTTCAGGAAAAATGGGATTTGCCATTGCTGAAGCCGCCGCTACTTTAGGGGCAAAGGTGACTCTGATTAGCGGGCCAGTGTCGCTGCCGACACCAACCGAGGTGTCACGTATCGATGTACAAAGCGCGTTAGACATGCATCAAACTGTCATGGAACACGCGACAAGCTGTGATATTTTTATTGGCTGTGCGGCGGTCGCTGACTACCGAGCGGAGCAGGTCGCCGAACAAAAAATGAAAAAGAGCGCTCAAAATGACACTCTCAATATTACCTTGGTCAAAAATCCTGATATTGTCGCCTCTGTGGCTGGGGTAGCTGAGCATCGTCCTTTTACCGTTGGTTTCGCTGCAGA
>NZ_NBUS01000039.1:205311-206855 GCF_002749895.1 Vibrio fujianensis
TCGTCCTTTTACCGTTGGTTTCGCTGCAGAAACACAAGACGTAGAAACATACGCACGAGGCAAGTTGACGAAGAAAAATCTTGATATGATCTGCGCGAATGATGTTTCTATCGCCGGTCAAGGCTTTAATAGTAATAACAATGCATTAACCGTTTATTGGCACGATGGCAAGCAGGAACTCCCACTGGCCAGTAAGCGTGAATTAGCTCAGGCATTAATGTTGTTGATTGCACAACAGCTGTAGCACATGGGTGAATGAAATTACCACGTGATGTTGGCTTGCCGTACGAATGATGTTGATTTACCGTACGAATAAAGCATTCCCGTGCAAGCACGCGTTACCCATTATGAATCACCTATCTTATTGGTAAAAAAGGAAAACGGGTTATGGCCGGTAGTAAGAAAACCAATCGACGTGAAGAAATTCTCCAAGCCCTGGCGCAAATGCTTGAGTCTCATGAAGGGGCTTCACGCATTACTACCGCCAAATTAGCAAAACAAGTGGGTGTCTCAGAAGCGGCCCTTTATCGCCACTTCCCGAGTAAGGCTCGCATGTTTGAAGGCTTGATTGAGTTTATTGAAGAGTCTTTAATGTCACGGATTAACCGCATTCTCGATGAAGAGAAAGATACCTTAAGTCGTCTTCGTTTAGTGATGCAGTTAATTTTAGCCTTTTCTGAGCGTAATCCTGGCTTGACTCGAATTTTATCCGGCCATGCATTAATGTTTGAAAATGAACGATTGCGTGAACGGATCAACCAACTGTACGAACGGATAGAAACCTCATTACGACAAATTTTACGCGAACGTAAACTGCGTGAAGGGAAAGCCTTTCCCGTTGATGAAGGGACACTGGCCGCACAATTACTGGGACAGGTGGAAGGCAGTTTAAACCGTTTTGTACGCTCCGATTTTAAATATCTGCCTACCGCTAATTTTGATGATTATTGGGCCCTGCTGAGCGCACAAATTAAGTAACCATGATGAGTAAAAAGAAATACGGAAAACCTGAGTTTTCATTGGCCTTAGTGCATCCCAGATATTGGGGCGTATGGGCCGGATTTGGCTTCTTAGCCCTGTTGGTCAATCTGCTGCCTTATCCTGTCTTATTGACGCTGGGGCGAAGCCTAGGCAAGTTTGCCATGCGTTTTGGTAAAAAACGGGTAAAAGTGGCACAACGCAATCTTGAATTAGCCTTCCCCGAGATGAGCGCAACAGACATTGACCAGTTTGTGGTGGAGAATTTTAAAAATACCGGCGCGGCCTTGATTGAAACAGGCATAACTTGGTTTTGGCCTACTTGGCGTTTTAAACGGATCTTAGAAGATAAAGATACCGCAGTCATACGCCAATACTCCGAACAAGGTAAAGGCGTACTGCTGTGTTGTGTCCATGCTCTCAATTTGGAAATTACTGCGCGCGCCTTCGCGGTTTTAGGATTACCGGGTTATGGTGCCTATCGCCCTCATAATAATCCGGCATACGATTTTATTCAGTATCGTGGTCGAACGCGTAATGGTAATCAATTGATTGACCGAAAAGAT
>NZ_NBUS01000039.1:206865-214781 GCF_002749895.1 Vibrio fujianensis
GAAAACCATGCTACGCACACTGCGCCAAGGTCAACGTTTGTTCTATCTTCCGGATCACGATTACGGACGTAACAAGTCGGTGTTTGTACCATTTTTTGCGGTCAATAATGCCTGTACCACAACTGGAACCAGTATTTTGGCTTATACCAGTCGGTGTGCCATCGTCATGGGCTCAGGATTTAGGAATGCACAAGGTAAATATGAGATCAGAGCCGATCTTTCGATTGCAGAAAATTACCCACAAAAAGACGAAACTGCCGCAGCCGCTTATATGAACAAATACGTCGAACATGTTATTTTGCGTGCCCCAGAACAGTGGATGTGGCTGCATAAACGCTTTAAAACTTTGCCCGATCCTGAACTGAAGCACAGCCGTTATCATTAACCCCTTGCGCGTAAAAACCATTGCCCGTAGCGGCTGAGAGATAAGCGTTCAGCTTGCTGATATCACCGGTTTTGTTCGCCAATGATCTGAATCATAGGTAATGAAAAGGGAAGTCCGTTACACTGGCTTCCCTTTTCATTTTTCGCTCTTACCATGATGTATAACGACCAATTTGTGATGTTGCTGGCGGTGTTTGAACGTGCGGCCTTACTGCTAATGGTGCTATTTTGGCTAACACGGTTACACCTAATTCAAACCATTGTGCAAAAAACCGAGCGTCGCCCGACAGAAACAGCACTGCTGGCAGCCCTTTTTATCGGCTTTGCTCTATTTAGTACCTACACGGGCGTCAACGTCGATGGCTCATTGGTCAATGTTCGCATTATTGCCATTGTCGCTGGCGGGATTTTGTTTGGCCCATGGGTTGGGATCAGTGCCGGAGTTGTCTCTGGGCTGCATCGCTACTTAATTGATATTGATGGCCCAACGTCACAAGCCTGCTTAATTGCCAGTATCGTAGCCGGTTTATTATCGGCGTTGATCCATTATCGAGCCGATAAAATACATTATGCCCGCTATGGCATTTTAGTTGGCATGGCGTGTGAAGCGCTGACGATGGGGTTAATTGTCCTACTCGCAGAAGATCACCCGCTAGCTTATAACATTGTCAGCCATATTAGCTTTCCGATGATCGCCGGCACACTCTGTATTGGCTTAATTATTCAACTAGTTCAACACATTGATGATGAGAAAGAGCGACTGGCCGCCTTGCAAGCCAAACAAGCCCTTCATATTGCGACCCAAACACTGCCCTATTTTCGCCAAGGAGGCCGCAGTGCCCTCACCAAAGGGTGTCAAGTCATCCGTCACAATACTCAGGCCGATGCGGTAGCCATTACCGACACACAAGACGTTCTCGCCTATGTTGGCATTGGTGAAGAAGAGTATCTCGATGCGCATCATCAAATTAGTGAGCTGACTCAGCAAGCGGTAAAACTGGGTCAGCAGATCATCAGTAACAATTTGAATCTATATCATTTTCGTTCTTTATTGATTATTCCCCTATGGGAAAATCAGCAGGTAACCGGCACTTTAAAGATTTTTTATCGACAGCCCAATCGAATTCATCGTCCGTTAAAAGAGATGGCGATTGGCTTATCACAACTGATTTCAACCCAGTTGGAAGTGTCGCGTGTTGAACAACTCAAAGAGATGGCTAGCCAAGCCGAATTCTCGGCCCTGCAAAGCAAGATCAATCCGCATTTTCTATTCAACGCACTGAATGCGATTGCGAGTTTGATTCGCCTGCGTCCGGATGAGGCACGCAGCTTAATCGGCAATTTGGCTGACTTTTTGCGCTATAACTTACACTGCACACAACGGTTCATTCCACTTGATGACGCTCTCAAACAAGTGCGTGATTATGTTGCCATTGAACAAGCACGGTTCGGTCACAAATTAAAAGTTCACTTCGATGTCGAACCGGTGTCTATCTCGGTTGCGCCTTTGTTGATCCAACCTTTAGTGGAAAATGCCATCCAACATGGGTTTCAACCTTCTGCCCACGCTTGTGAGATCACGATTCAAGTGCGAGCCACCGCTCAAGGTGCGCAGGTAACCATTACCGATACTGGTGTCGGTATCGCACCAGAATTAATTGAACAGCTCTATCGAGGAGAAATTAATAGCCAGCATATCGGGCTAATGAATGTACATCAGCGGTTACAATTATTGTACGGTCAAGGGCTACGCATTGAACGATTAAACCCTGGAACACAAATTCGCTTCGATATTCTGACTAAGGGGAAAGCATGTTACGCGCAATAGTGGTTGAGGATGAATACTTAGCTCAAGAGGAGCTACGTTATTTAATTGAAAAACATAGTGATATCAAGATTATCGCCAGCTTTGACGATGGTTTGTCAGCGTTAAAATATCTACAAAACCATCCGGTAGATGTGTTGTTTTTAGACATTAATATGCCAGCCATGGATGGCATGTTATTAGCTCGTAGTCTGCCAGCAGCCATTCGACCTCCTTATATTATTTTCACCACGGCCTACAAAGAACACGCGGCAGAAGCCTTTGAACTGGAGGCTTTTGATTATTTATTAAAACCACTCAATGAACAACGAGTGAAAAATATACTCGATAAATTACAACTGACGCAGGCAATCAGTCAACCGATTCCCTGCAGTGCGCCACTGCATCTTATGCGCGACAATCGGATTCGGATCACCGAGCCTGAACAGGTGATTTATGCCATGGCGAAGGAGAAAATTACTCTGGTGTATTGTGATGACGGTGAGTTTTATGTGCCATATCCGATCAGCGAGCTATGCGAACAGCTTCCCGCCCACTCTTTTTTCCGCTGTCACCGCTCTTATTGTGTCAACCTTACTCGCGTGCAGGAAATCATCCCCTGGGTCAACAGTACTTATCTGCTCCATTTACAGGGAAGTGAAGCCACTATTCCTGTCAGTCGAAGTAACTTAAAAACCTTCCGCGAGCGAATGCAATTGTAATTCATGCCAAATAATTGCATTTGATGCGCCAATAATGCAGCTCATTTTATCTTGCTTTAACCCTATTGCTGATAGGGGAATAAGGCTCGTATCTTAACGGTAATCCTTACTCATTTTGTTATGGAGTACCGTTATGCGACACATGATTACCCCAAGATTACAGACCTTAATTGGCACCGTGATTGCACAATTTGCGCTCGGCTCTGTGTATACCTGGAGCTTATTTAACGCACCTCTCGCGGAAAAATTAGCCGCGCCGGTAAATCAGGTTGCCTTTTCTTTTGGGCTATTAACCTTGGCGCTTGCTTTGGCCTCTTCCGTATCTGGCTTACTGCAAAAACGATTTGGTGTACGTCGTGTCACTATTGCTGCAGGGTTAGTCTTGAGCTTGGGTTTACTCTGGGCTGGGCAAGTTTCCCAAGTCTGGTTACTGTATGTCAGTGCTGGTTTGATCCTTGGCTTTGCCGATGGCACCGGCTACTTAATGACCTTATCTAACTGCGTGCGGTTTTTCCCTGAACGTAAAGGCTTAGCTTCAGCTTGTGCCATTGGCGCATATGGGTTGGGTAGCTTAGGGTTTAAATACATTAACCTATATTTTCTTGAGCAAAGTGGCGTAAGCATGACCTTTACCATGTGGGCACTGATTGCGGGAAGCTTGGTGGTGCTCGGTGGCTTATTAATGCACGATGCCCCCATTCAAACAACCAGCCAAGTCAACAATAGTAGCGACCAACGCCAAGAATACTCATTACAACAAAGCACTAAAACACCTCAATTTTGGCTATTGGCTACGGTCTTTTTCACCATTTGTATGAGCGGTTTATACGTAATTGGCGTAGCAAAAGACGTAGGCGAACTGCAAGTACACCTCTCAACTGCGGCGGCCGCTTCTTCGGTAGCGATTCTAGCGATGGCTAATTTAGCGGGACGTTTAGTCTTGGGCATTTTGTCGGATAAAATGGAGCGCCGCAAAGTGGTGGGGATTGCGTTACTGATCTGTACCTTAGGTGTGAGCATCTTACTCTTTGTCCCCCTCAATGAAATGCGATTTTTTATGGCGATTGCCTGTGTTGCATTCAGTTTTGGCGGCGCGATTACGGTATTTCCAACCTTAGTCAGTGATTACTTTGGGCTCAATTCTTTGACCCAAAACTATGGGGTTATTTATCTTGGTTTTGGCCTAGGAAGCTTTTTTGGATCGATGGTTGCTTCTTTATTTGGCGGGTTTGAAGCGACTTTCAGCGTGATGTTACTGCTGCTCGGTGTATCACTGTGTATTGCTCTTTGGCTACGTGCGCCGAAAGAGACACAATCCACAGCTATCAGTTGGCAAGCCTCTTTATCTTCACACACTCGCTAAGCGATTAGGAACGGATTCACAATCAGAAAAGACTCCGCGGCTGGCTTCTATCACCAGCCGCGGTTTTATTTAGCCGTTCACACCATACTGAGCACGATAAGCTTTCACTGCATCCAGTTGGGCAGCATCCGTTCCTTGCTCTTGTAAATAGGTAACCAAATCGTTCAAGCTCACAATAGAGATGATCTGACAGCCAAAATCGCGTTCAACTTCCTGAATCGCCGACAGTTCGCTTTTACCTTTCTCTTGACGATCAATCGCCACTAAAACGCCCGCTAACTCAGCGCCATTGGCTTGAATGATTGCCATTGACTCACGAATCGCTGTCCCTGCGGTAATCACATCATCCACCAGCATAATGCGCCCTTCCAGCGCGGAGCCGACTAAGTTGCCACCTTCACCATGATCTTTGGCTTCTTTGCGGTTAAAACAGTAAGGCGTATCGATATCGTGGTGATCCGCTAAGGCCACGGCGGTAGTGGTGGCAATCGGAATCCCTTTGTAAGCAGGGCCAAACAGCACATCAAACTCAATACCAGAATCTGCCAGTGCCGCGGCATAAAAACGGCCGAGTCGCGCCAAATCACGCCCCGTATTAAACAGGCCAGCGTTAAAAAAGTAAGGGCTTTTACGACCGGACTTCAAAGTAAACTCACCAAATTTCAACACTTCCTTTTCTAAGGCAAACTCAATAAATTCACGCTGGTAGGCTTTCATGAATACTCTCTCGATGTTGGTTTTAGGTTTTAGGTTCTAGGACCTAGGTTCTAACTTCTTGCAATAGATAAAAAAATAGCCCCCTTAATGGGAGCTACTGACTCAATCATTCCGCTAACGCGGCTTTCTGCTCGGCGATGATCTCACCAATGCCTTTCTTGGCCGACGCCAGTAACGCTAGCAATTGATCATGGCTGAATGGTTCGCCTTCTGCCGTGCCTTGAATTTCGATCATCTTGCCTTCTTCCGTCATCACCACATTCATGTCAGTATCGGCAGCTGAGTCTTCAACGTACTCTAAATCACACAGTACCTCATCCCCTAAAATGCCAACCGAAACAGCAGCAACATGGCCTTTCATTGGGTTCTTTTTTAATTTTCCTTGTGCCACAAGGTGGGCAAAAGCATCGGCCATCGCCACACTTGCGCCAGAAATAGAAGCGGTACGAGTTCCACCATCGGCCTGAATCACATCACAGTCAACCGTAATCATAAACTCGCCCATCGCTTCCAGATCCACCACCGCACGTAAGCTGCGCGCGATCAAACGTTGAATTTCCATCGTACGACCACCTTGCTTGCCAGTCGTCGCTTCACGGCGGGTACGCGAATGCGTCGCGCGGGGCAACATGCCATATTCCGCGGTTACCCAGCCTTTACCTTGACCTTTTAGCCAACGCGGTACATTTTCTTCCACCGTTGCATTACACAAAACTTTAGTATTACCGAATTCAACGAGTACTGAGCCTTCAGCATACGCCGTATAATTGCGAGTGATTTTAATTGGGCGAACTTGATCTGCCGCGCGGTCATTTGGACGCATGGTTAAATGCCTTTTGTGAAGGAATAAACAAGATTGGAGCGAGATTATACTGGAAATAACGGTTAGGTGCTAGGTGCGAGCAATAGTCAAAACTCAAACGGAATACACAAGCAATCCATGCTCACTCGCTTTTCAACTATCTGGATCACCAAGCAAGCTGGATCATCAAGTAAGTGAGTAGGGATCGAACCTAGGATCTCGCCAATCTTTGCCGTATTATTGACTTATTGCGCTAAAAAGCCGACTCAATTAAGGATATGGTAATGATTTACAGCATGACTGCCTACGCACGCAAAGAACTGAAAGGCGAATGGGGCACCGCCGTATGGGAAATTCGTTCTGTTAACCAACGTTATTTAGAAACTTATTTTCGCTTACCCGAACAGTTTCGTAGCCTAGAACCGGTTCTTCGTGAACGTTTTCGTCAACGATTAGCCCGTGGCAAAGTTGAATGTCACTTACGTTATGAAGCCAGTGCCGCTGCACATAGTGAACTGATCATTAATGAACCGCTTGCCGAGCAAGTAATTAAAGCTGCCAACCAGATCATGCATATGACCGGTGAACTCAGCCGCATCAACCCATTCCAAGTGATGCAATGGCCGGGAGTGATGGAAACCCCAGAGCAAGACATGGATAGCATTAACAAAACACTGCTAGCAGGTTTCGATGATGCGCTAAGCGATTTTATTGAAGCACGTGGTCGTGAAGGCGACAATATGAAAGCGTTAATTGAACAACGCTTAACGGCCATTGGCGAAGAAGTGGTAAAAGTTCGCGCACGAATGCCAGAAATTCTCCAATGGCAACGTGAGCGTCTATTCAGTAAATTTGAAGAAGCCAACATTGAATTAGATGCCTCTCGTGTCGAGCAAGAACTCATTCTACTGGCACAAAAATCCGATGTAGCAGAAGAGCTGGATCGCCTCGACTCTCATATTAAAGAAACTCGTAATGTGCTTAAGAAAGGCGGTGCTTGTGGCCGAAAACTCGACTTTATGATGCAAGAATTTAACCGTGAATCGAACACACTGGCCTCAAAATCGATCTCGACCGATATCACCGCTTCTGGTGTAGAGCTGAAAGTGCTGATAGAACAAATGCGTGAGCAGATCCAAAACATCGAATAAGGTTTTTTGAGTCTCTCTAAGCTGACTTAATCTTACCAAGCCCCTGTAAATAGGGGCTTTTTTGTTTTCAGGAGATTTCAGGCCTTTGCCTGTATTTTCAACCAACTGGTGAGTTTAGTGGTGAGTAGGATTGATCCATAACCCCATCGCTTAGAGCAAGCCATTAAATACACCTGAAAGGACGTAGCGCTGATCTCGGCACGACTTGAAATGGCTCTAAGTGCTTGGCGCGCTTTAGCGTCTAAATCCCCATCCAAACGCTCGAATTTATAGTATTGATATTCGCTCACGATGACCTTGCTATGTATTTATTGTGAATTGAAACGCTTGTTTTAACAAAGGCTGTACTTGTACGACTCGAGCGATAGGATCACCGTTTACGTAGCACCTTGGATCAATAATGATAAATCCCCAAAACTGTAAAAATCGCTCAATAAACCGTGATTCGATGAGTAGGCTTACCTTTCTTTTCAGTGGAAAGTTATCGTCCGTAGGTAATGCTAGGAGCAAATCAGGGAAAGCGATCATCACCTCTTCAACCAACTGATCCACACTGTTGTGGCTTTGAATGCGCCACAGCATAAATAGCCAAAAAGTACGTAAGTCGATATCGTACTCGAAACTGTCCAAATACCCCCAATTATATTTGCTGATGGCGGCTTCTAGCATGGGTTTGAAAAAGGCTTGTAGCCCTTGGGCTTGGTATTGTTTTTGCGCCTCTTTTTTCACATGGTAGCGACCGCTGCGCCGGTAAATAATGCCGCTGATTTCGGCCAGTACTCGGGTGTAATGCAAGGCATTAAACTTGTCTTCGTTACTGCCGGCAAACTCACTGATACTGATATTATGTTTGAATTGAGCGACTGAAAACTCAGGTAATAATTCACTGGCCTGTTTGACTAATTTAACCGGCAAGTTACCTTTACTGGTGGCTTTGAATGAGCCCTCATTGGCCATCGCCTCTTCAAGTATT
>NZ_NBUS01000039.1:214791-215835 GCF_002749895.1 Vibrio fujianensis
AGCTCAGATACCGCATCACAGGGCTGTCAGAAAAATCCGTAGGCGTCTTAATCGTCACCCACTGCAACTGTGCAAAAGGCGCATAAAGCCAATTGGCCATTTGTGTTGGCGTCACACCACAAAAATCGGGATGAGGTTGATTATTGCGATCTTGCACTTTGTGCTGTAAAGCCGCATTGAGTTCATCAATGCTCAAATCTGGGTTCATTGCCAGCATGGCTTCCGCGTCATCAAAGACTTGCGCATGCTGCTTGGATACGTTGTCCATACAGCAACGTTTAAATTTTTTGCCACTGCCACAATGGCAAGGATCATTACGGCCGAGTTTCATTATGGATTTCTCTTGTCTTTTTAGCGCTTGTAACGCATTGATTAAATCGCTGTTGGTGAAGTATCAAACATCATTCTCACGATGCAGATACAGACATGCCATTTTTAAGTTTTATCTTTATCTCAAACTGCTGGCATTTATTCAACCAAGTTAGCATTTTTGCTGTTCAAAGCAGATCATTCACTCAAATATCACTACACTTTTCTTTGTCTATACATCAAGACACCGCATCGATAATTGATTGGAGTGATGGAATGAATAAACCGTTTTGGTTACTGCTCGGAGCAAGCATAGTCGCTTCGCCTACTTTTGCCGCCCACTATGTGTTTAAAAATGTACAAGTCTTTGATGGCCAACAAACAACGCTCAGCGTAGCAAAAAATGTCTATGTGCAAGATAACCTAATTAGCAAAATAGAAGATTACCAGCCACTCAACATCACGAATCCAAATACCATAGTGATTGATGGACAAGGCAAAACCTTAATGCCAGGATTAATTGATGCTCATACTCACTTAATGCTCGCCGCACTGCCTCAACAAACCTTAATGCTTGCCGATCAAGGCTTTATTAATATTGTTGCCGCTAAAACTGCAGCAGACATGTTGCAACGTGGCTACACCAGTGTACGCGATTTAGGTGGGCCAGTCTTTGGCTTAAAAATGGCCATCGATAAGCAGATCACCACCGGGCCTCGCATTTGGCCAGCTGGG
>NZ_NBUS01000039.1:215845-222891 GCF_002749895.1 Vibrio fujianensis
CTTTTATTTCCCAAACCGGCGGACACGGTGATTTTCGACTCCCTAATGAACTGATCAGCGCAGATAGTAAAAAACACACCATCTCCGTTAGAACGGGCACTTCAGCGATTGCTGACAGCCCAGATGAAGTCCGTCAACACGTGCGAGAACAATTAGCGCTCGGTGCATCACAAATTAAACTCATGGCAGGTGGTGGTGTCTCTTCCTTTTACGATCCACTGGATGTGACTCAATACAGTGTTGCAGAAATCCGCGCGGCAACAGAAGCGGCAGAAAATTGGGGCACCTATGTGGCAGTGCATGCTTATACCCCTCGCTCGATTAATCAAGCCATTGATGGTGGAGTTAAATCCATTGAGCATGGTCAGCTGGTGGATGAAAAAACCGTAAAACGGATGGCAAAAGAAGGCATTTGGTGGAGCTTGCAGCCATTTACCTCCGATCGAAAATCGGCATTTGCCGACGGTTCACCACAACGTATTAAGCAAAAGATGGTCGAACAAGGTACCGATCGTGCTTATCGTTTGGCGAAAAAGCATCAGGTAAATGTCGCCTGGGGCACGGACATTCTGTTCAGTGCTGAGCGTTTGCAGCAACAAACGAAAATGCTGACACGTCTAAGCGAGTGGTATCGCCCTTTTGAGATTTTAAAAATGGCCACTCACGATAATGCTCAATTGCTAATGCTCTCAGGAGAGCGTGCTCCTTATCAAGGTAAACTCGGTGTTATTGAAGAAGGTGCATTGGCTGATTTACTGATCATCAATGGGAATCCTTTACAAAATTTAACGATTTTAGAAAACACCGAAAATCTGCAAGTCATCATGAAAAACGGGATGCTATATAAAAATACTCTCCGCTAAGAGAGACTGGCTTGCAGCGCTGGACGCAGAAACCCACGATGCACTGCCAGTAACTGGCTGGCCTGCTTCGCATCCAGATCGGCAAGAATCATCAAAATAGCGGTCTTGCAGTGACGCTGGCAGGCATGTAAAGCCTTGTCTGCCTCTTCCTCATTACAACCAGTTGCGGCAATGACAATCTGCGTTTGCCGCTTAATCAACTTAGCATTGGTTGCTTCTACATCGACCATTAAGTTGCCAAACACCTTACCACAACGAATCATAGCACCACTGGTGAGCATATTTAAAATCAGCTTTTGTGCCGTACCCGCTTTCATTCTCGATGAGCCAGTCACCACTTCAGGCCCCACAATGGGCGTAATCGCAATATCGGCTATCTGCTCCATCGAACTGTTAGGATTACAAGCAATGGCAACAACGCTCGCTCCGACGGTTTTGGCGTATCTCATTCCTCCAAGGACATACGGCGTCCGTCCACTGGCTGCAATCCCGACCACGACATCTTTACTGGTCAAGTTCAACGCCTGTAAATCAGTTTGCCCTAACGAAGCATTATCTTCCGCATTTTCGACTGCTTTTAAAATTGCGGGATGCCCGCCCGCGATTAGCCCAACAACTAAATCCGGTGACGAGCCATAAGTAGGGGGACATTCGCTAGCATCTAAAATGCCCAGTCGTCCTGAGGTGCCAGCTCCGATATAAATGAGCCTTCCTCCCGACTGAAAAGCAGTACTAATCGCATCAACCGCGAGCGCTACTTCGGGTAAGGTTTTTTCTACGGCAAGTGCTACTTTTTGATCTTCTTGGTTAATAATGCGTAACATATCCAAAGTAGATAAGGTATCAATTGTCGCGCTAGCAGGATTACGACTTTCGGTAATCCATTGGGTTAAATCCATCTTCATTAAAGACTCACCACTAAAATAGAATCGACGCTCTATGAGGCTCTGACCGTTAAATACCCCGCGCAAATAACTGAGCGAGAAAGATTAATTCCTCTTCACTCTCTTGGGCTGATAGTGCCTCAATCCAAATACTGCCGCTGTAATGCTCGGCCCGCAACAATAACGGACAACCCTCGAAATCAATCAACCAGCTATGCAGATCGGCATCCAGCTGTTTTTCGATCACCGTGGCTGAAAGTAACCGAACTAGACGCTCAGCCAACTCAGGAAACGTATCAACATCCCAAGTTGGAGTACGTAAAATAATGCAGCCTTGTCCGGCTAAATACTCACCTAAGACAAATTCAGCCATATCCAGTTAAATGCTCCTGAATAACATCCAAAAACAGATCCGCGTATTTCTCTAATTTTCGCTGCCCCACACCGCTCACCGCCAGCATTTCGCCATAAGACGTGGGTAAGATGTCTGCCATATCAATCAAGGTCGCATCGCTAAAGACGACATAAGGAGGCAAGCCTTCTTCATCGGCCAGCGATTTACGTAACTTACGCAATTTCGCAAACAGTTTTTTATCGTAGTTCTTGCTCGATAATTTATCGGCTTTTACCGTCCGAGCCGCCGTATCTAAACGGGGTACCGCCAGCTCTATCGCTTTATCACCACGTAAGATAGGACGTGCTTCTTCCGTGAGTTGTAAGGTCGAGTTACGGGTAATGTTTTGATGCAGTAGCCCTTTATGAATCAGTTGACGAAAGATACTCACCCAGTAATCATGGCTATGATCGCGACCCAAGCCATAGGTGGAGAGCTTGTCATGACCGTTTTCGCGAATACGGATATTTTGCATCCCACGCAGCACTTCAACCACATAACCAATCCCAAAACTTTGATTAACCCGATAAACACAAGAGAGCGCTTTGCGCGCTTGTTCGGTTGCATCAAAATGCTTAGGTGGGTCAAGACAAATATCACAATTACCACACGGCTTATCACGGTATTCGCCAAAATAGTTGAGCAGCACTTGGCGACGACACGTTTGCGCCTCGGCAAAATGGCTCATGGCGGTCAGTTTATGGCTTTCGACTTGTTTTTGCGGCCCCTCTTCTTTTTCATCCAGCATGCGTCGTAACCAGACGATATCGGCAGGATCGTAGAGCATCATGGCTTCAGCAGGCAAGCCATCACGACCCGCTCGGCCAGTTTCCTGATAGTAAGATTCAATATTGCGCGGAATATCAAAGTGCACCACAAAACGAACGTTGGGCTTGTTTATACCCATCCCAAAGGCAACGGTCGCAACGACGATCTGAATATCATCACGTTGGAATGCTTCTTGAACATAGGCGCGCTCATCGGCATCCATTCCAGCATGATAACTGGCGGCGCGAATTCGGTTATTGCACAACTTCTCTGTTAACATTTCCACTTTTTTTCGGCTGCCACAGTAAATAATTCCGCATAACCCTTTTTGGGTTTCTAAATAGCGAATCACCTGCGATACCGGCTTATGTTTTTCAACCAATGAATAACGGATATTCGGGCGGTCAAAACTGCCTAGATAAATATGTGGTTCATTGAGTTGCAGGCGGTGCAAGATGTCGCCGCGTGTCGCATCATCTGCGGTGGCCGTCAAAGCCATAAACGGAATATGAGGGTACTGCTGTTTAAGCTGACCTAATGCGGCGTATTCTGGCCGGAAATCGTGCCCCCATTGTGAGATACAATGAGCTTCGTCCACGGCAATCATCGCGATCGGCAAGTGATTTAATCGTTCAATAAAGTCGGAGGTGAGAACCCGTTCCGGTGACACATACAACAGTTTAATGTGCCCCGCATGCATACGTTGATAAATACTTTGTAGCGCTTCTCGGCTCTGGGTTGAATTGACACATTCAGCCGCTACCCCGTTTGCTTTCAGTTGGTCAACCTGATCTTTCATCAGCGAAATCAGCGGAGAAATCACCACCGTAACGCCGTCGCGGATCAGGGCTGGAATTTGATAACAGAGCGATTTGCCACCACCCGTTGGCATGATCACTAAACTATCTTGCCCTGCCATTGCCGCCTCAATCACCTCTTGCTGACCCACCCGAAAGCTTGGGTAGCCGAAGACCTCTCGTAACACATCCTGCGGGTTAGAGGCGAAAGCGGATTGTTCAGCGAGTAAAGTGGCGGTCATGCTTGCTCTTTTTAATGAGTGGAAAGACTGATAGTTCAGCATCAGAATAGATTTGCCATTGTAGTGCCCTTTGGCGGTGAATAAAACCGCAAAATGTTCGAGGAATCTGATTTACACGCTATACTGGCGACCTATTCGCAATATTCATGGTTGCGTACTCAGCGAGATGTAAAGCATGACACAAGAACAACAAAAAGAAGCCAAGAAAGGCATTTTATTCGCACTCAGTGCCTATACCATATGGGGTATTGCCCCGATTTATTTCAAACAGCTTAATCAAGTATCACCACTTGAAATCCTTAGCCACCGTATCATCTGGTCCTTCTTTTTATTGGCGGCATTGTTACATTTTAGTCGCCAATGGAAAGCCGTAGTCGATGTTTTCCAGTCAAAAAATAAGCTGTTCTATTTGCTATTGACCTCACTGCTGATAGGGGGAAACTGGTTAATTTTTATCTGGGCGATTAACTCTAACCATATGCTGGACGCCAGTTTAGGTTATTACATTAATCCACTTTTAAACGTTTTTCTCGGGATGCTGTTTCTAGGGGAGCGGCTACGCAAACTGCAATGGTTTGCCGTGTTGTTAGCCGCGATTGGCGTCGGTATTCAATTAATCTTATTTGGCTCTATTCCTCTGGTAGCGTTAGCGCTTGCGGTAACGTTTGGTCTTTATGGCTTACTACGCAAAAAAGTGGCCGTGGGGGCGCAAAGCGGTTTATTTATTGAAACCTTAGTCCTGCTGCCTATCGCCACTTTATATCTATTTTTTTTGGCAGACTCGCCCACCAGTTCACTGACCGAGAATGATTGGCATTTAAATCTATTACTCGTCAGTGCGGGGCTCGTAACGACCCTTCCTTTACTCTGCTTTACCAGTGCTGCCACTCGGCTGAAACTCTCCACACTCGGTTTTTTCCAATACATTGGACCCAGTTTTATGTTTTTATTAGCCGTAATGGTCTATGGCGAAGCTTTTTCGAGTGATAAAGCAGTAACCTTTTTATTTATTTGGGGGGCATTGCTGGTGTTTACCTTTGATGCTGCCGTCTATAACCGTAGACGCCATTAGATGATCATTTTTTATCAGACTTAACTATGAACGAAATCAGCCTAGTCTTTACGCTTGCTAGCGTCCATTTCATCGCCTTAATGAGTCCTGGGCCGGATGTGGCATTAGTGATCCAAAACGCAACACGGTACGGACGCAAAACTGGTCTATTTATCGCACTTGGACTGTCATGTGGTATTTTTCTTCATTCACTCCTGAGCTTGACAGGCGTCAGTTACTTAGTTCATCAGCACCCCGTTTTGTTTGCGATTTTACAGCTTGCAGGAGGGTGTTATTTACTTTATCTCGGCTTTCATGCCTTACGATATACCTTACAACATGGGCAAGCTACAACCGAACAAGCCCATCCCGCTTTATTGCTGAGTAACAAACGTCAGGCATTTTCTCGTGGGTTGATTACCAATATTTTAAACCCCAAGGCCCTGATTTTTTTTATTAGCTTAATGTCGACCTTAGTACCCGCCGACATGTCCCTGCAAGGCAAGAGCTTAGCGCTGGTCATTCTATGGGCACTCTCATTGCTGTGGTTTGCCTCACTCGCTTGGATGCTTTCCACCGAAAGGTTGCAACGTCGATTACAACAAACGAGCCGTTATATCGATGCGCTCTGTGGCGTTATTTTTAGCATCATTGGCTTGATTATTCTGTACCAAGCACTCGTTAGCGTAACCGCATAGCATTTAAGACTAAAAAATGATCTTGTATCAGCAGTAAATCACCTTGGTTCGCTGTAAGAGATCTCGCACAAACAGGTAAGTAAATCACGCTTTCCATACTGATAAAAACCGAAAGAAAAAACATAACATGTTGATTTAAAATAACATAAAAGTAAAAGATACCGCAGATAGATAAACATATCCTTTTTCAGCTCTTGTATGGTTCAAACAAATACGCGATATTGGATGTGTCGGAAGGATGCTGACAGGGAAAAGGAATCACTAAGGATAGTACTCTTCAGGATGAAGGATCGGTTGTTGAGGACAAACAATCGGCAAGGAAAGCGAAAGGACATTGAACGGACTCAATCGTTACTAGGACGGTAACGACAATGGAATGGCAATGGACACCTCGGGATGAGGCATGGACGAAACATTAGGATGATGTCAAGGACACTGCTCAAGGAACAAGTAATGTGCGCTGACAGGATGGTTAGCAGATCAGGAAGATCGAGGACACCGCTAGGAAGGCGATGAACGGATTACGCTGAAGGAATAGCACACTATCAAGGAATCGATGCAGGGAGCACTTATTTAGTAGCTGGATTGCTGCGAGTAAGACCATAACCCCGCAGGGCTTTGCCCGCGGGGTTTTCTTTTATTCGTTATCCCACGTTTCTGTCGGTTATCAACCTTTTACTCTCAAGCTAAAACTTGATCGTTCAGCATCAGCGATACCCAGGAACCTCACCGCCCTATTGCTGAAAGCGACTACACTTTTTCTAATTTGGCATAAGCGGTCACTAACCACTTGATCCCTTCGCCATTAAATGCGACTTGAACTCGGCTTTGTGGGCCGCTGCCTTCGAAGTTGATAATGGTACCGTCACCAAATTTGGGATGCCGGACTCGTGCGCCAAGGCTAAACCCGGTTTCGTTAAAATTGTCTTTTACTGCGGTAGCACTAAAGCGTCCACTGCTTGCCGGACGACTCACCTGCGCTTTCATTCGCACTTCATCCAAACATTGCTCAGGCAATTCTCGGATAAAGCGCGACGGTTTATGGTATTTATCTTGGCCGTATAAACGGCGAATTTCCGCATAGGTAATGTAGAGCTTTTGCATTGCACGGGTCATGCCTACGTAGCACAATCGGCGCTCTTCTTCTAAACGCCCCGCTTCTTCAACCGACATCTGGTTCGGGAACATGCCCTCTTCAACCCCCACCATAAAGACCAGTGGGAATTCTAACCCTTTCGCACTGTGCAAGGTCATCAGTTGCACCGCATCATCAAACTCATCCGCTTGCCCTTCCCCAGCCTCTAATGCTGCATGAGTTAAGAAAGCGGTAAGTAGGCTCATCTCTTCCG
>NZ_NBUS01000039.1:222901-232911 GCF_002749895.1 Vibrio fujianensis
TTCTTCCGGTTTTTCAAACTGACGGGTGGCGGTGACGAGCTCTTCTAAGTTTTCAATTCTGGCTTTGGATTTTTCACCTTTTTCTTGCTCATACATGGCATACAAACCGGAGGTTTTGATCACATGATCGGTTTGCATGTGGAGCGGCATTTCTGCACTGTCATCTTCTAGTGCATTAATCAGCTCAACAAAGCGGCCCAAAGCTCCCGCAGCCCGCCCCGTCAGTACTTGCTCATTGAGTAAAGCAAGCGAGGCTTCCCATAAGGTGCAGCCCCGATCCCGCGCAGCAAAACGCACCGTTTCCAAGGTTTTATCACCTAAACCACGGGTGGGGGTATTGATCACTCGCTCAAAGGCCGAATCATCATTTCGGTTGGCCATTAAACGTAAATAACTGAGTGCATCTTTGATCTCTTGCCGTTCGAAGAAACGCATTCCACCATAAATACGATAAGGTAATCCGGCTTGCAGCAACGCTTCTTCCAACACCCGTGATTGAGCGTTATTGCGGTAAAGCATTGCACAGTCATTCAATGCCCCGCCTTTATCCTGCCACTCTTTAATTTTACTCACCACAAACCGCGCTTCATCCAAGTCGTTATAAGCAGAGTAGACAGAAATCGGTTCACCTTCACTGCCATCGGTCCATAACTCTTTGCCCATACGTTCGGTGTTATTGGCGATTAATGCGTTGGATGCTTGCAAAATGGTTTTGGTGGAGCGGTAATTTTGCTCAAGGCGAATGGTATTCACACTCGGAAATTCCAGCGTGAATTTTTCGATATTCTCAATTTTTGCTCCACGCCAACCATAAATGGATTGATCATCATCTCCAACGATCATGACGTGGCAATCCGGGCCCGCCATCATTCGTAGCCATGCATACTGAATGTTGTTGGTGTCTTGAAACTCATCGACCAGTATATGCTTAAAACGCGCTTGGTAATGCTCGCGAATATGCTGTTTATCACGCAGCAGTTCATGCGCTCTGAGTAATATTTCCGCAAAATCAATCAACCCCGCCCGATCACACGCATCTTGGTAGGCGGTATAGAGCTTTAAATAGGTTTGGGTAACGGGATCTCGATAAGCATCAATATGGCGAGGGCGCAGCCCTTCATCTTTTTTACCGTTAATCCACCAGCACACTTGCTTGGCAGGCCACTGCTTTTCATCCAGATTTTGCGCTTTAATCAAGCGGCGCAACAAACGCTGTTGATCTTCTGAATCGAGGATTTGAAAATCTTCCGGTAGCTTAGCATCCAGGTAATGAGCGCGGAGAATACGGTGACAAATGCCATGAAAGGTGCCCGTCCACATGCCCGACGCACTGCCCATCATCAGCGCTTCGATGCGCCCGCGCATTTCTGCCGCCGCTTTATTGGTAAAGGTCACCGACATAATCGAAAAGGGAGAGGCACGCTCCACCGAGATTAACCAAGCGATACGATGCACCAGTACCCGAGTTTTACCACTCCCCGCCCCCGCGAGAATAAGCAGATTTTCAAGTGGCGCGGCAACCGCTTCACGCTGTTTATCATTGAGACCGTCGAGTAAAAGAGAAGGATCCATCATGGCTAGGCTACTGGTTATTTATACATATTTTGCACGATTATACTCTTAAACGAAGGGATAACCAAATGACAAGAAAGGGGAGCGCTATGGCTCCCCTTGTAAGGTTTTTCCGCGTGAATTATGCGACAATTCCGGCGTGACGCAACATGGCATCAATTTGTGGTTCACGGCCACGGAAGCGTTTAAACAGTTCCATCGGCTCCTCACTGCCACCCATCTCTAGGATGTGATTTAAAAAGCTCTGCCCGGTTTCCGCATTAAAAATACCCTCTTCTTCAAAACGAGAGAAAGCATCCGCCGATAACACTTCTGCCCATAAATAGCTGTAATACCCTGCGCTATAACCACCGGCAAAAATATGGCTAAAGCTGTGGGAGAATCGGTTCCACTCTAGGCTTGGCAATACGGAAACTTTCTTTTTCACTTCCGCTAATGTTTCCAGCACTTTCGGGCCGATTTCAGGATCATACGTGGTATGCAGGGTGAAATCGAACAAGCCGAATTCTAACTGACGCAAAATAAACATCGCAGATTGGAAGTTTTTCGCGGCTAACATTTTATCCAGCATCGCTTTAGGTAACGGCTCTCCGGTTTGGTAATGGCCCGAGATAAAGGCTAGCGCCTCTTCTTCCCAACACCAATTTTCTAGAAACTGGCTAGGCAGCTCGACGGCATCCCACGGTACACCATTAATGCCTGACACCGCGCCCACATCGACTTGCGTTAACATATGGTGAATACCATGTCCAAATTCGTGGAATAGTGTCACCACTTCATCATGGGTAAACAGGGCCGGTTTATCCCCGACTGGCCGGTTAAAGTTACAGGTGAGATAAGCCACCGATGTTTGCAGTTCACCACTGAGGGTGATACGACGGCCACGACAATCATCCATCCATGCGCCGCCACGTTTATGCTCACGAGCGTATAAGTCGAGATAAAAACTGCCCCGCAAGCGATCTTGACCATCAAAAATATCAAAAAAGCGCACCGATGGATGCCAAGTATCCACCCCTTCACGCTCTTGCACACGCATACCAAATACGCGCTGCAACACTTCAAATAGGCCGCTGACCACTTTAGCTTCTGGGAAATAAGGGCGCAGCTCTTCATCAGAAATATCAAATAGATGCTGTTTTTGTTTCTCGCTGTAATAAGCAATGTCCCACAGCTCAAGCTCAGTTACGCCATACTCTTGCTCAGCAAACTGACGCAGTTCTTCCACTTCGCGCTCTCCTTGCGGCTTAGCTTTGCTCGCTAAGTCATTGAGAAAACTGAGGACTTGATCCGGCGTTTCTGCCATTTTGGTGGCCAGAGATTTTTCGCTGTAAGTGCTAAAGCCAAGCATTTTTGCAATTTCATAACGCAGCTTGAGCTTCTCAGCGATGATTTCACTGTTGTCCCATTTCCCTGCGTTCGGGCCGCGGTCAGAAGCACGAGTCACATACGCTTGATATAACTCTTTGCGTAATGCTTGGTTATCACAATACGTCATGACCGGGAGATAAGATGGCATATCCAAAGTTAACAGATATCCCTCAAGCCCTTTGGCCTCTGCCGCCGCTTGCGCCGCCGCTAATGCCGATTCAGGCATACCGGCCAACAGCTCAGCATCAGTAATATGTTTCGTCCAGCCCATGGTCGCATCCAACACATTATTGGAAAACTTGGAACTAAGTTCCGACATTCGCTTGCTAATTTCACCATAACGTTTTTGCTCGGCAGCAGGCAGACCAATACCGGATAACTCAAAATCACGCAGTCCATCGGTAATGGTTTTTTGTTGCGCTCGGCTCAACTGGCTGAACTCAGGGCTGGCTTTAATCGCTTTATAAGCGTCGAATAGGCCTTTGTGTTGCCCAACCCATGTGCCATATTCTGACAGCAGTGGTAGACAACTTTCATACGCGTCGCGCAATTCGTCACTATTTAGCACCGAATTCATGTGGCTAATCGGCGACCAAAGACGACTTAAACGATCATCCACTTCTTCAATCGGAGCGATCACACTCTCCCAAGTGGGTTGACGATTATCTTGCAACACCTGTTCGATTTGAGTGCGGCAATCTTCAATCGCTTTCTCAACCGCTGGCTTTACATGCTCGGGCTTAATGGCAGAAAACGGGGGTAAATCCGTAAAGGTGAGAAGTGGATTAGACATAAAACATTCCTTTTGAGTGACTAAGGTCTGTTGACCCTAGATATTTTGCAGCGATGAAATAGTAAATATAGGTAGGTTCAGCAAATTTCAATAGTGGCGTATAATCAGTCAACATTTTTGATTCACAACCGACGCTCAATTTGAGTGTTTTGAGGGTTTATTTTGCTAAGTTATCGTCACAGCTTTCATGCTGGCAACCATGCCGATGTATTAAAACATATTGTGCAAAGCCTTATCCTCAATGCCTTGCAGCAAAAAGACAAGCCTTTTGTCTACCATGATACCCACTCTGGAGTTGGCCGTTATGACCTAACCCACGAATGGTCAGAAAAAACCGGTGAATATAAACAAGGCATTGCGCGCATTTGGCAACAAAATGTAACGCCTTATGCCATTGAAAGTTACTTGGACGCCATCAGAGCGCTTAATAATGGCGATACACTACGCTATTACCCAGGTTCACCGCGTGTGGCACGTGCTCACTTGCGCCCACAAGACCGCATGGTATTGACGGAACTACACCCAAGTGACTATCCATTGCTTGAACAAGAGTTTCAGCGTGATCGCCAAGTTTCTATTTATAAAGAAGATGGTTTCGCCCGCTTAAAAGCCAGTTTACCCCCTAAAGAACGCCGCGGTTTAGTGCTGATCGATCCCCCATATGAACTGGCTAAAGAGTATCGTGATGTGGTGCGAGCCATCGCGCAAAGCCATAAACGTTGGTCAACGGGTATTTATGCGATTTGGTATCCGGTGGTTAATCGTTGTGATATTGATGACATGTTAGAGGGCTTAGCCAACCTTGGTATTCGTAAAATTTTGCAAATTGAACTGGGTGTCGCTCCAGATAACAATGAACGTGGTATGACCGCTTCCGGAATGATAGTAATTAACCCGCCATGGAAATTGGAAAGTGAAATGCAAGAAATACTACCGTTTCTCAAACAGGCCATCGCACCGGTAACGGGACATTTTAAAGTGGAGTGGGTTGTTCCAGAATAAACTGACCCAATCTATTCAAGTAGCACTCAAAAAGAATAATGGAGAAAGTAATGACCACACATTTTGATTATATCTGTATTGGTGGCGGTAGTGGCGGTATCGCTTCGGCGAACCGCGCGGCCATGTATGGCGCTAAAGTCGCATTGATTGAAGCTAAAGATCTCGGCGGCACTTGTGTTAACGTCGGTTGTGTACCGAAAAAAGTGATGTGGCATGGCGCTCAAATTGCCGAAGCACTCCATCTTTACGCCAAAGATTACGGCTTTGATGTGAACGTAAAAGGCTTAGACTGGTCGACACTGATCAAAAACCGTCAAGCGTACATTGGCCGTATTCATCAATCCTATGACCGCGTATTAGGTAACAACAAAATAAACGTGATTCGTGGTTTTGCTCGTTTCGTTGATGAAAAAACCGTTGAAGTGAATGGCAAACAGTACACGGCCGATCATATTTTAATCGCTGTGGGTGGTCGCCCGAGCATTCCAACCATTCCCGGTGCCGAATACGGTATCGACTCAAACGGTTTCTTTGAATTAACCGAGCAACCTAAGCGTGTGGCCGTCGTCGGTGCTGGCTATATTGCGGTCGAGATCGCTGGCGTTCTACATGCGTTGGGAACCGAAACCCACCTTTTTGTACGAAAAGAGTCCCCGCTGCGCAGCTTTGACCCGATGTTGATCGACACCTTAACCGAAGTGATGAAAAACGAAGGCCCAACCCTGCATACGCATTCCATACCGAAAGAAGTGGTCAAAGAAGCCGATGGTAGCCTTACGCTGCACTTAGAAAATGGTGATAGCCAAAATGTCGATACCCTGATTTGGGCGATTGGTCGCCACCCCGCAACCGATCAAATTAACCTAGCCGCAACCGGTGTTGAAACCACAGAACAAGGTTATATCAAAGTCGATCAATACCAAAACACTAATGTGCCAGGCATTTACTGCGTGGGCGATATTATGCAAGGCGGTATAGAACTCACCCCCGTGGCGGTCAAAGCGGGACGCCAACTCTCTGAACGCCTATTTAACAACAAGCCCGAAGCGAAAATGGATTACGATTTAGTCCCGACAGTGGTGTTTAGCCACCCGCCGATTGGCACCATCGGCTTAAGTGAACCCGATGCCATAGCTAAATATGGCGAAGAACAGGTCAAAGTGTATACCTCTAGCTTTACGGCCATGTACACCGCCGTCACGTCACATCGCCAACCTTGTAAAATGAAACTGGTGTGTGCAGGCCCAGAAGAAACCGTGGTAGGCTTACACGGCATTGGTTATACCGTCGACGAAATGATCCAAGGGTTTGCCGTGGCCATGAAAATGGGCGCAACTAAAGCTGACTTTGATTCTGTTGTCGCCATTCATCCAACCGGCAGTGAGGAATTTGTGACTATGCGAGGTTAATCAATAACTTATCCTTATAATAGCGAGCCACTTAACTGGCCCGCTATTTTTCTGTGTCTAACCCAATAAAACGACAGCGGTGTTAGCCATATTCAGTATCGAATTGATTGCGCTATCATTCCTCAAAATGCCTTAGCGTATCTCATGACCCAAAAATAAAACACAAAGTGCATACGACTTCATCAATCACTCAGTATTTTTATCACTATCTTGACCTTCCTGAAAGAGAACAAGATCAATGGCTTAAGCAACTAAAAATAAATGATGAACCAGGCTATCAAGCCCTGCGTGCATTAGTGGCGTCATCAAACCAACAAGATTTCTCCTTAAGCCAAGTCTTAGCAACACATGCAGTAACGTGGCATCAAGCCACTCCAAATTATACTGGCCAGCAAATTGATAAATACCAATTAACGCAAGAAATTGGCCGAGGAGGAATGGGAGTTGTGTATGCCGCTCACCGTGCAGATAACACGTTTGAGCAACAGTTAGCGATCAAATTTATCCAACCAGAAATGAGCCAGTTATTAGGCCATCGAGCACTGTTTGCCGAAGCACAGTTACTCGCTAAACTGGATCACCCAGCGATAGCTAAAGTTTTTGACGGGGGCGTATACAATGACCAAGTGTATATTGTGATGGAACGGATTGATGGTCTGCCTCTAGATCAACACCTTCAACAACATCATTTAAGCCTACAACAACGCCTAAAGCTGTTTAACGATCTCTGCCGTGCCGTGGAACATGCTCATCATCATCAAATTTTACATGCAGACCTTAAACCCGAAAATATTTTAGTCACTCGCCACCATCAAGTTAAACTGATCGACTTTAACTTGACTCAAAAATTACAACATAGCCACAAGAAGGATGAAAACTTCGCCTTCAAAGCATTGAGTGTCGAGTATGCAAGCCCAGAACAAAAACGAGGCGATTATTTAACTCAACAAAGTGATCTCTATTCATTAGGAAAAGTATTAGCACACTTACTGACCGGACAAGCGATTGGTCAAGAACTGCCATTCGTCATTCATAAAGCCACGGCAGATGATATCTGTGCGCGATATTCTAACGTCGGAGAACTTAGACAAGATATTGAGGCGCTACTGACTCACCGTCCCATTAAGCAAAAAGCCACTGAGCCATTCTATATTATGCGCTGCTTTGCTAAGCGTCGCCCTATGGTCAGTTTACTTAGCTTATCGTTAATGGTTATGGGACTCGTGTTTACTTATACTTTGCTGGAAAAAAATCGTCAGTTAGAGCAAGAGCAGCGCGTCACGGAACAGATGTTATTACAATTAACTCAACTAATGTATCATACCCAAAATGGTCAAGCTGAAACCTTAAGTGTACAAGGGATGTTAGACATCACTCGCCGACAGCTATTGACCAACCCCGAGATACCACATCATATCAAACAAAAATTATTGACGGCCTTAATGACCCCAACACCTGATAAACAAAAATTAACCTTAAATTGTCGTACCGTGAATTGTTCATCATGACACATTATATGCTATCGCTTAATCATTCTGTATACATCGCTTTACTACTAGCGCTGACAGCATCGCTGCACAATCAGGCCTATGCCAGTCAAGCTAATGAATCCGCTTTACCTAATCTCTTCTCATCAACCGTCATTTATCAATCTCAGGGGGAGAAGCTGGTCAATACGATCATAAAAAAGCGCGATTGGCGTGGTAAATTATGCTTACAAGATCTTGATCGCCAAACTCATCCCGGTTACCAGCCTCCTATTGGGCGCATTATTTTTTCCATTCATGAGCACGGTATAACTCAATATCCGTCTCCCGGTGATTATTTTCAAAACTGCTCTCTAGACGTACGTCAGTCGATCAGCACACCATTTACCGAACCATTACAGCCTTTCGAAAATCACCAAGGGTTATTGGGTTGCGCTCTGACCGGCTGTACTGTTAATGATCTCAGCGGTTTTTATATTGAAAATCATGACGATGAGGGAGACTGGAAATATCGCACAATTGCACTGAGCTTTGATCCTGAAGCACAGCTTTTGATCGAAAAAATTCAAGGATTAGGTCGTAATGAACATGTTTCACACCTTAACCAAGAGCAAACGTTAGCCTTTACTTATCCATTAGATAAGGGCGATAAAATCGATTTCTCTGGCATTTGGCGACAAACCCTTTACCAAGCACAAACGATGCAATACCGTTGCTTGTTGATCACACCGCAAGCCATCCGGCTCGGACCAACTGGTCAACATGAGTGCCCTACACAAGAAACGCTTTATCGTATAGATATTTCAGACCAGTTTCGCGCGATGTGGTGGCGTGATAACCCAGAACCTTATGCGCAACTAGCCCAACTCAATACCACGGTGACCTGGTATGACCCAGACTTAGGTCGCCAGTGGGTTAGTTGGGAGTATCAACCGGCTGGAAAAAATTGGGATCTCGGTGTGCTTTACCGCTTTCAACAACAAAAGTTTTTGGATAATGCTGGGATGGAAAGATTGCGCCTCTTACACGCGAGTGAATTCGTTAAACAACATGATAGTCAGCTAAAATCATGAATTCTTTCACACACATTTTATGCCGTTGGCAACAAGGTGATAAAGAGGCAGAAGCACAACTTTATCAGTTAGCTTATCAGCAACTGCGCCAAATCGCCGCACAAGAACGCCGCAAAAATATAGCCAAATATGGTGATCATGCCATCCAAGAAGATCATCTACATAATACAACCGCACTGGTACACGATGCATATATCAAACTCGCACAAGCCAATTTACAAGATATTCAACATCAGCGTGAATTTTTATTGCTGGCAGCCAAAGTGATGCAACAAATATTGATTGATCACGCTCGCGCTGCACAAGCAAAAAAAAGGCAAGCAACCATGTCGTATTCCGTACCCCATCCACTTCATTTCGAACAACTGGTACTGCTGGACAAAACGCTGGATCACTTTACTATTCGCTACCCAAGACAATCGAACGCTTTAAAGTTGAAATATTTTATTGGAATGAAAACACTTGAAATCAGCCAGTTACTCGAATGTAGCGCTAGCTTAATTGAAAAAGATCTCAAGTTTGCTCACAGCTGGTTACAAATGCGGATGAGTGATCAATGAAGTATCGAGCCACGCTGATCGTGCTGGGGCTATTGATGTTGGTTGGTTGGCAATGGCCTCACGACACTCTCCAAGCTGATCCTCTTGCACTATCAAGGATGAATCAAACAAAGCACACAAAGCTCGCGGGTGAGTCGTGGAAACGCTTACCGAACCGTGATCGCAGTCACTCAACTAACCACACCCATCAGGACGTAGACTCTACTCTAGACGTAGACTCTACTCTAAATAAAACAAATCAACGCCTTCAGACCATCAATCAAGACTCGCTAGCGACAAGCGAAGAATGGCCTCTTTCGACCTTGTACGCAGCACCAGATACTGGCGTACCCCAAAGGCCGCCGCACTTAAAAACCCAAGCGAAAACCAATCATCCTCCTTATGTTGATCCACGGTACTATCAACAATTGCAGCAAGAGTTGGCGAGCTGGATCTTACAAGAAGGGACAATGGTAAACTATTCGATTGCTGTCGATGGACTATTTATTGATCCGGAAGGTGACTCCTTGAGCTATCGGGTAGAATTCAACAGCCAAGCGCTCAAACTCTTCTTTTCCAATCAACTGACGATATCTGGCTCACCAGACCGTCAAGAAAACCCGCTCATGCTCACTATCTTAGCGACAGACAACCGCGATGAATTAGACTCGGAAGAGCATCGCTGGGTCGCAGCTCACTTTCAGTTATCCGATGTCAAACCGCTTCCTGCCATAAGCGAACAACTACTCAACCAACCTCTATAC
>NZ_NBUS01000039.1:232921-241658 GCF_002749895.1 Vibrio fujianensis
GAATTCATACCACACGAGTCATCGCGGGACAACGTTACCCTTTTTATGTCTTACAATGTGAAATTTTTGAACTCAAACAAGGCCACGTGTGGTATGCCGCGAGTTCGGATCGACAACGCTGCCCCCAACTCAATGAGATGAACATTGTGGCGACTTATCAGCAACAAGATGAGCAGATTCATTTACACTTTCCTAGCGATAAAACAGCAACTTGGCGGTTTCGCTACCATTATTCGTCCAACTATTATCCGGGGATGCAGCTTTACCAGGTGACCAGCAACGAAAATGGCCCCGAAGAAACTTATAGCTTATTTGATCAACGCATCGGAGCCGAAGCTCGTCTCAATGTGCATACGGGGCAATATCACTATCAAGGTCTAAATTTTGACTACTTAATGCTTAATGAACAACAGCAGTATTATCCAATCGGTCTGTTCAACTATATATACAACGTACGCAACGCACAGCCGAACTATTACCAACCGGCAGACTCAGACCTTAATGTTTTTCACCCGACCAAGAGTTTATTTTGTCGAGATGTTGAGCCCTATTGGGCTTACGCTAGCTTAATTGGCCCAACCCACTACAATGTGCCATTGATCAGCGAAAGTGGCGATCGGGCAGGAAACTATCCCCCGCTCTGTGGTGAGTATTTACGGAGCCAAACTCGCACCGCTCTCTATTTTGATCATGAGTTCACCGCACAAGATATTCCTTTGGACGGAAAAATTTATACCTATATTCTTTATCCTCGTCCTGAATACGCCCATTTGTTAGAGAAGTTTGCCATCAATCTGATTTATCACGCGCCCATCGATTGATGGTATCGATCATTCTCAAGATGCACGTTATTCGTTTTCCTTATATCTAGCCTTTTCTCTTTAACCATGCCGCTCAAATTGCTTGCTCAAAAATGCTCAATATCAGTGAAGTAAAAAAATAAAATAAATTTTACGGATTTTCTGCGCTTTTTCGTTCCTTGATACTTATATCAAAAATCAGTAAAAACGAATTCATCTTCGTTCTCTTACTTACAAATTAGTAACAAGAGATTGATTTTTAAGTGTATTATTTGGAACCTAACTATAATGAATAAAATCAGTTTACTCGCATTGTCAGTCGCTATGGCGCTTACTGGATGTGGTGGCTCTGACAGCTCGGACAACACCAATCAACCACCCAGTGCCGCGGGAGTGTTAATCACCGCCCTTGATGGTCACTTTTATCAAGCGGTGATCTTTGACGATGCGGATAAAAACGGCAAATTCGATGATAATGAGTATGTATTTGGCTTAACTAACCAAAGTGGTCAATTGGAATTACCGGCTGACTATCAACTCAAAGGTCAGTTAGCCGTACAAACCTTGACCCCTGGTGGGGCGGTGCAGCGCCGTTTGGCTAACCTAAATGCGGCTTATGCCGGTAAATACACCATTGATATGGACCATCCCGCTCAAGCCATGGCCCATGAAGTGGTATTGCGCGCCCCTACCCTTGAGGCACAGCAGCAGGTAATTTCGCCAATCACCGATTTAATTGTGCTAGCAATGGAAAACGATCCGACCAGCGACCTCACTCAAGCGAAACAAACCGTTGCTAATACTTTAGGGCTGGATAACCAAGCTGAACTATTAAGCGACTTTACCAAAACAAATCCTAAGCTACATAAAAAAGCCCAGATCCTCACTGACTCGAAAGCCGCCAACCCAGCGAGCTATGAAAAAAATGCGGCGCAATTTGCCGAAAAATCCGCGCAACTCGTCGGTAACATGGACGACACAGAGATCAACGATGTCAATCAACGTCCGGTGATTATTAATGATAATGAAAATGCCGAGAGTGGTTTCGCCCCTAAGGTAGTTACCAACCATAAACTACAGGTAAGTGAAAAGGTTAAGGGTAAACTTGAGGCCGATTTTGCCAAGCTAAATCTCAAACAAGGCGACACCTTTGCTGACCAAGCGTTTTCTATCGCGGACTTATTTAGCGATAAAGACCAAACAACTGTTGAGGTTACATTAGAGCAGGATTTAAAGGCTTCAGGACTGAGCGCGAAAATTGACCATCAGCAATTGGTTCTCAGTTCAAACGGCTCTGAGCTCAAGGCGCAAGATAATCTTTACTTGATCTTAGTCGCTACGGATAAGGACGTTCAAGAGGCAGAGCGAGGTCAAGTGCGGGTACAACTGAACTTAAAAGTGACCACGCTAAATCAAGCCCCCGTTATAAACCAAGCTGAAAAAGAGACATTACAGCAACAAATCGATGCTTGGTATCTCCAACAAGGGGAAGCGTTTGATCAATCGATTGATATCAGTGCGCTATTTAGCGATACCGATGGCCAAATCGTGAGCTATTGGGGCGGTGACGTACAGGTTGCAGGATTAACCATCGCGGATGTTGATAGCCCAATGATCACGCTCCGTGGCACCCCAAGCCAAGCCTCTCCAGCAGGTCAAACTTTTACGGTTAAGGTCAAAGATGACCAAGGGGCAGAAAGCTCGACAACCTTTATTCTACCAGAGGTAAAAGAAGGGATTGCCCCGCCATCACTCAAGCATCCTTTAGAAGCCACCACTTGGTATCGTCTTGAACACGGAGGCGGTACGGCAACAACTAAACTGCCTTATGAACGGATTTGGTGCGATACATTGCATTTTGAAAACGGTAAAATCTCGGGTAATTACCGCACCATGAACAACTTAACCCAGTGTGGCGCTCTCGACAATCGTTCTTGGTATAACGGCACCTATCAAGTTCAAGGCGAGCAATTGATTGCAACCTTCGGCAGCGGAGATCATAAAGAAAAAGTCACACTAACAATTGAAGACGCTGATGGTATCGCTCCAGGCGCAAAAACCTTAACTTGGTCATCTGACGAAGGAACCGAGCGTTACACATTGTTTCGTCGTCAGTCAGACGCTGAAGCGCGAATTCAAATAAAATCGAATGATGGCCCAGAAAAGCGCTTTTTTCCTATGATGTTACCGACACAACAAGAAGGCGTAGAAGCGTTAGGTAGGGTCTCTTTATCGTTACGGAAAAATACCAATCCTGACGATCAAAATGCGATGGATGCGAACTTAATTTTAGAGTTCCCAGACCAAAATTTCACTTGCCAGGATGCAGAAGAGTTTTATAAGTACTTTATCATTCACGGACCACAGCTAGTCACTGAAACGACCGATTATAATACAGGCGAAATTTATAAGTCTTACGGTGTTTATTCGGGTAACGAATGGGGTACCTCACTTGAGTGCTATCGAAAAACAGAAAATCACATTGTGCACGCAGCGATTGATTTCGACCTACCGGAATTAAGCAAAGGCGGCGTTTATAGCTTTATCGGCAAAGTAAAAGCCAACCAAGGTGAGTATATTGAAGCCATCAAATTCAATATGACCTGGACAGGAAAAGGCAATCACGAATAGGCATTAATCGCTCCTTCATTAAGCCCCGTCAACCGGGGCTTTTGCCATTGGTCATTGATTCCACACAAAGCACACTAAGCAGAGAGTGACCGTTCAAATTAGTCATTTTCCCACTGGTAAATAACCCTTTATTATTGGCTCCCCAATAGGGCAAATACATCGGCCATTGTTCTTTCTCCATCACTTTTGAACTCAGCAACTGTTGCCATTCGTCTTCAGTCACTAAGCGCATGCCTTGACTCTCACACATGATTTTTGCGCCGCTATAATTCAAGCGGTTCCAAGCCTGATTATGTTCCATATAAAACTGCACTTTCTCTGATGCGGTATAGGGAATCGCATAGGTTAGCCCATTAAATGATGTTTGATGACGAATCACGATGGCATTACTTTTGGGCTTGGTCGTTGATGCTTTTTTCAGTGGCTGTATTGCTGGCGATATTGGCTCTAGCGTAGCAGGCGGGTGAGATATTGGCTTGGGTTGGGTTTGAGTTATCGGACGTTGTGCTCCGTTTTTTTTGCTCACTTCACGCAGAAAGGCTTCTTGATAGCCAGCCAAGAGGCGCACTGCCGTCAGTTCTTTACGCACAGATGTATAATCATGATAAGGCCCGATTAAGCAACGAATACCGGTGCTTTCGGGCTTCATCCATACGTCTGTCGATATTTTCTCATAGAGCACTTTCGCCTGTTCCACCGATAAGGGGGATGCTAATAAGCCACACTGAATCCAGAATTTGGAATCTTGACCTTTAGGTAAGGTATTCCCCCACAATCCTTGCCCAATTGGACATGATAAATCGAGAACCGGGAGTTGGTCACTGGCCGCTTGGGTCGCATCACAGAGAAAATCCTGAGCAAATACGGTAAACGAGCCCAAAGAAACCGCGCAACAAGATAGGCTTAATAAAGTTCGATGGATGATTTTAGCTATCGTAACCACTCTTATATCCATAGTTATCCCTACTATAGTGACAGCATCAATGGCTTCAGGTGCAAAATACATGCAAAAAAAGAGCCGTAATTGCTTACGACTCTCAGTGTAGGTGGCTTATGGCGGTAAAATCAACCGACCAGCCTCACCCTTTATAAATTTTTGGATTAAAAACATCCCGTAACCAGTCACCGAGTAGGTTAATCACCAACACTAGGCTAATCAAAACCAGTCCCGGGAAGGCGGTAATCCACCAAGCACCAGAGAAAATATACTTAAAGCCGATACTGATGAGCGCCCCTAACGATGGCTGATCCACCGGTAAGCCCAAACCGAGGAAAGAAAGAGCCGCTTCCGACATAATCGCATTGGCAATTTGTACCGTTGAAATAACTAAAATGGGTGACAGGCAATTAGGTAAAATATGCCTAAACATAATACGTAACGATTTAAAGCCCATCACTCGTGCCGCTTCGACATACTCTTTCTTCTTCTCTGCCAGTACCGATGCTCGAATCGTTCGAGCATACTGTGGCCATTCAGCAATACCAATGATCACCACCAACATGACAACTGCGTATTGGCTATAAAACTCACCACCAAAACTGGCTTTAAAGATAGCGGAAACGATGATTGCCACCATCATGGTGGAAAAAGAGAGCTGAATATCGGCAAAACGCATCAAGAAGCTATCAATTCGCCCACCGAAATAACCAGCCGATAATCCAATGATGATACCAAGAATGAGCTGAAGACCGACCGCTAAAAATCCAATCGTCAAAGAAAGGCGGGAGCCATACAAAATCGTCGATAAAATATCTCGCCCCTGCTCATCGGTTCCCAGTAGAAAACGCTCATCACTGCCCTCTAACCAAACGGGCGGCAATTCTGAGTCCATAATATCAATGGAGGCCAGATCGTAAGGGTTGGTTGGTGCTAATAAAGGCGCAGTTAATGCCATGGCGAGAAACAGCATAAAAAAGGCCAAACTGACCATCGCCACTTTATCGCGCAGAAAGTAGTATAAAAAATCCGATTGTTTAAAACGTTGCCAAACTGAAGGCGTACTTGTTGTCGAAGTCATGATTACGCCCCTTTTCCGGTTACATTAACGGTTGGGTTGATCAACCCATACAGCAAATCGACGATGGTATTGGTGACCACAAAAAGCAGCCCAACAAAAATGACATAAGCAGTAATCAATGGGGTATCAACCCGGTTGATCGCCTCTAAAAAGAGCAAACCGGTTCCTGGCCATTGAAAAACAGTTTCCGTTAAAATGGTGTACGCCACCATGGTTCCTATCTGTACCCCGCCGACGGTGAGCACAGGTAATAGCGTATTTCTTAACGCGTGTTGAAAATAAATTTTGTTCATCGCTAAGCCTTTGGCTTTAGCAAATTTGATGTATTCCGAACTCAATACTTCAAGCATTTCTGAGCGGACCAAACGAATAAAAAGTGGCAACATAATCGAAGCGAGAGCAATACTGGGTAACACTAAGTGACGCAAGCCATCGAGATTGAATAAACCCGATTCCCATCCGAATAAACGTGTCGTTTCACCTCGTCCGTAAGAAGGCAACCAGCCTAATTCAATCGAAAAGACATACATCAACATAATAGCAGTTAAAAATACCGGTATAGAAATACCGACACTGCTTCCGGCCATAATCAATTTTGAAAACCATCGCTTAGGATGGATAGCCGAGTAAACCCCAAGAGGAATAGAAAGGGCGATGATAATCAATGTCGCGGCAAACACCAGCTCTAATGTGGCCACCAACTTGTCTAAAATCACCTCAGCAGCAGGGCGCTTAAAAAAGTAGGACGTCCCTAAATCTCCTTGAACGGCTGCCCCTAAGAAACGAGTGTATTTCACTAAAAAGGGATCATTGAGCCCTAACTCATCACGCATCGCTTGTCGCTGGGCCTCTGAAACGGACTGCCCTACTAATTCACGTAGCGGATCGCCTAGGTTATCTTGAATTGCAAATGCCACCAAACTGATGACAAACATCACTATTACTGCCTGATATAGGCGTTTGACCAGAAAAGAAAACATTCCCTGCCCCTTAAACTATCCATGATGATGGTGCACAACTCGCACACCAAAACGCTTCAACCTTAATAACATACTTAATCCGGCTGAATAAAAATTAAGCTCGACAAGGTCAACGGTGTATTTTTTAATAAACGCATTACGATGCAGGAGAAAACAAGAGGTAACGAACGCTTCTATTACTTCTTGTTCTCCGATTTAATATCGCTTTACTCGCATCAACGGGGTGATTATTTAACCACCAAATCACCAAAGTAAGGGAAATCCATACCATTAATGATCGGTGCTAACTCTAAGTTTTTCTTCGCCGCCCAAGAAGGGTCTTGCCAATGAAGCGGGACAAAAGCAGCCTCATCATAAAGTATTTTCTCTACTTTTTTCAGCATCGCGTTACGTTTGGTTAAATCCGTTTCAACATTCGATGCCTCAACCAAAGAGTCAACGTCTGCATTAGAGTAATAACCACAGTTATATTGACCTTTGCCCGTTTGCTCATCACGTGTCATGGTTAAAAACTCGGAGAAATTGGCTGAATCTTCCGTGTCAGGATGCCAACCAATCATCAACATATCTGCCGCACATTTATCAAATTCTGGCCAATATTGTGCTTTAGGCATGGTTTTTAAGTCGACTTTGATGCCAATTCGAGCCAGCATGGCTGACGCGGCTTGAGCAATTTTATCGTCATTCACATAACGATTATTCGGGGCCATCATAGTCAGAGTAAAACCGTTCTCATACCCTGCTTCCTTCATCAATTGTTTGGCTTTTTTAAGATCAAAGCGTGGTTTGAGGCTCTCGTTATAACCGGCGTAACCGACAGGGCTTTGCTGCCCAGCAGCGGTCGCTGCACCACGCATTACTCGATCAACAATGCCTTGATTATTAATCGCATAAACAATCGCTTGACGCACGCGCACATCACGCAAGGCTTCATGGCTATTTTGGTTCAATTGAAAAGTGATAACTCGGGTACCGGGCATGGTATACAGCTCGATATTTTTAGCATCGCGAATACGCTGGTAATCATTCGGGGAAACAGGAGAAATCATATCAACCCCACCAGATAATAAAGCCGCAACTCGCGTAGCCGCCTCTTTAATTGGAACCAGTGTCAATTGATCAACATTACCTTTGCTGTCTTTATCCCAGTAATCAGCAAACCGAGTAAATTCGACACGAATTCCCTGCTCACGCTCTGTAACAATAAAGGGCCCGGTTCCTGATGCATGGGTTGAGGCAAATGAAGAACCATGTTTCACGATTTCGGCTTTATCTTTGCCATCGGCCGTTTTCCCTGTATAAAACTTGCTATCCATTGGGAAAATATAGGTCGCCACGTTTTCAATCAACGGATATACCCCGTTGGTTTTGATATCGATTGTGTAGTCATCGACCTTGGTGATCGATGCAAGCGGTTCAAAAATACCTTTAAAATCAGCTGACTCTTTTAAACGATTAAACGTCCATACCACATCATCGGCAGTAAACGGGTTACCCGAGTGAAATTTTACCCCTTGACGCAAAGTAAAGCGCATCGTTTCATCATCTAAACGCTGCCAAGACTGAGCCAAACGCGGCTCAAACTTCATCTCCTGCGTGAAACGAATTAACGGATCAAACACCATGTGTGACAGTTGCAGCGTTCCCCCGGAAAGCTGTTCATGAGGATCCATCGACACGGGATCTGAATCGTAGGCGACTTTAATTTGCGCCGCACTGAGTGAAAAACTCAATCCTGCCGCCATCAAGGCTAAGGTCAGCTTGCTTTTCAAGGTTATCATTGCATAACTCCTTATGCGGGAATTTATATCCCTAATGTTATTGTACTGGTATTGATATGTGCTTTTTCCACTGGATATGGAATGGAACGAAACCACCAACTAGGCTGTTTCTGCCTTTTCTCTTAACCCGGTAAACTCGGGCATCAAGGAAATCAATTGCTTGCTATATTCATGCTGCGGGCTATTAAATAACTGCTCGGTTGGAGCGACTTCCAATAGTGTCCCCATCTGCATCACTCCAACCCGATCACACATTTGTCGAATTACAGGCAAATCGTGACTGATAAACAACATGGTCAAATTCAGCTCTTGTTGTAAATCTTTCAGCAAGTTAAGGATCTGCGCTTGAACGGACACATCTAATGCTGAGGTCGGTTCATCACAAATCAATAATCGAGGGCGAGTGGCCAAAGCTCGGGCAATCGAAATGCGCTGCCGCTGTCCACCAGAAAATTCATGAGGATATTTCAGCCCCGCCATACGTCCGAGCCCGACATAATCCAATAAATCATTCACAATTTGTCGAG
>NZ_NBUS01000039.1:241668-256148 GCF_002749895.1 Vibrio fujianensis
CTGCGACTCATTGTCGGTCAATTTATGAAAGCGGATGGGCTCAGCAATAATATCTAATACCTTCATGCGCGGATTCATTGAAGTATAAGGGTTTTGAAACACCATCTGCATCTGACGACGCATAGGACGACGCTGCTTTTCTGACTTCAGTCCGGTTAGGTCAATCCCTTCAAAAGTCACCCGCCCTTCATTCGGTTGGTAAAGGCCAGCAATCACACGTGCTATGGTCGACTTACCTGAACCAGACTCGCCGACCAGCCCAAAGGTTTCCCCTTCATGAACCTGAAAACTGACATTATTGGATGCTTGGACATATTCACGGCGGCTTTCAAATAAAGAATCTTTGGTCACAAAGCGAAGGTTAACATGCTCGACGTTCAACAGTGGCCCGGTATAAGCACGCTGATCTTGATTTTGTCCTAACCAATGATGCTTAATATCTAACGGTGCCAACTCACTGGCTTCTTCGATATAACTAACGAGAGGAAAGCGATCTAATTTAGTGTCAGAGCGAGGCACCGCTGAAATCAAACTACGGGTATAAGGATGATCGGGATCGCCTAATACTTTCGCCGTTGGGCCAAACTCGACTAAATCACCACGATACATGACAGCAACCCGATCTGTCACATTAGACACCACCCCCATATCATGAGTCACCAGCATACAGCCAACATTATTCTTTTTACATAACTCACGAATCAGTGACAATATTTGGTCTTGAATAGAGACATCTAAAGCCGTAGTCGGCTCATCAGCAATAATTAAATCCGGCTCTCCGGCTAGCGCAATCGCAATCACCACACGCTGACGCATTCCGCCGGAAAACTGATGAGGGTATTGCTTTAAACGATTTTCTGGCTGAGGAATCCCCACTTGTTGCATGAGAGATAAAGCACGTTGATAAGCTTCTTGATGGCTAACCTTCATATTGGCATGAATGGTTTCCGTCAGCTGATGTTCAACTGTAAATAATGGGTTCAATGAGGTCATCGGATCTTGAAAGATAAATCCAATTTTTGAGCCGCGAACTTGCCGCATTTTTTCAGGGGACAAACCTGAGATTTTCTCACCATCTAACCATACATCCCCTCCAGCAATCGTACCGGGAGGGCTTAATAAATCAATGATTGCGTTGCCTACTGTAGACTTACCAGCACCAGATTCACCGACCACACCAACAATTTCACCGCGCTCAATATTAAAACTTAATGACTTGACTGCCGCGTGGACACCGTGACGTGACGGATATTCAATACGTAGATTGCTAACTTCTAAAAGTGACATGTAAACCAGACCTCAACTGCTTTGGCACAATACTGCCCTGTCTGAGCCTCACACAACTACAAAGTGAACATTGTAATTGTGCAAAACCTAATAATGATTCCTTTCTACCAACACAGTACAATCTGCTGGCTATTTACAAGCTCATCAATGTGTCAAAAATCTCACATAAAAGCAACAATCAAAGGATAAAAACTCGATAAAATCCCCAAACAAAGCAGCTTAATCGAATAAATATGCATAAAATACAGATATAATAATGGCCGAACCACTGATTAAAAAACCATCACATTCGCTACAGAACCAAGTGCATCTGTATTTTTTATTCAATGAAAAAGCATTCAAAAAACAACTCACCGGAATATTATTTCAAATCCTGACCAGCTCCAGCATTAACAACAAAGAAACAACCCGCCACAAAAAAGGCATGAATGCCAATTAAAAAACCACTAAAATAGAAATAGACAGAGATAAAAACCAAAATAACAACAAAACAAAGCGTATTAGACGGCGTAAACACTAGGGTTAAATCGAAAAACAACACGACTCAAGAAAAATACGTTATTTTTTTCTTTATCTATGCGCATTGCTGTGAGTACTTTGATTTTATGCATAATTTCAAAAATAAAAACTCTGATTGTAAAAAATTAGAACTCTCATTATTTGAGAAAGATGAAATCTAGACATCAAAAACCCAGTCTCTCGACTAGGGCTCAATATAAGTGGTCGGTGAAGAGCGGATCCTGAATATCAGCCGAACCCCCGACCCTCTCAATCGCTAACAGAAAGTAAAAAGCCCCAGTCTCTCGACTAGGGCTCAATATAAGTGGTCGGTGAAGAGCGAATCCTGAATATCAGCCGAACCCCCGACCCTCTCAATCACTAACAGAAAGTAAAAAGCCCCAGTCTCTCGACTAAGGCTCAATATAAGTGATCGGTGAAGAGCGGATCCTAAATATCAACCGAACCCCCGACCCTCTCAATCACTAACAGAAAGTAAAAAGCCCTAGTCTCTCGACTAAGGCTCAATATAAGTGATCGGTGAAGAGCGGATCGTAAATATCAGCCGAACCCCCGACCCTCTCAATCACTAACAGAAAGTAAAAAGCCCTAGTCTCTCGACTAGGGCTCAATATAAGTGGTCGGTGAAGAGCGGATCCTAAATATCAACCGAACCCCCGACCCTCTCAATCACTAACAGAAAGTAAAAAGCCCTAGTCTCTCGACTAAGGCTCAATATAAGTGATCGGTGAAGAGCGGATCTTAAATATCAGCCGAACCCCCGACCCTCTCAATCACTAACAAAAAGTAAAAAGCCCTAGTCTCTCGACTAGGGCTCAATACATTGGCCGGTGAAGAGCGGATCCTGAATATCAGCCGAACCCCCGACCCTCTCAATCACTAACAGAAAGTAAAAAGCCCCAGTCTCTCGACTAGGGCTCAATATAAGTGGTCGGTGAAGAGGGATTCGAACCCCCGACCCTCTGGTCCCAAACCAGATGCGCTACCAAACTGCGCTATTCACCGAAACAATTTTTTACTTTAAGAACATCGAACGAGGGTCACCCTCTGGTCCGCTAGTCCTAAACCCGGGATGCGCTACCAAACTGCGCTATTCACCGAAACAATTTTTTACTTTAAGAACATCGAACGAGGGTTGCCCTCTAGTCCGCTACTCCTAAACCCGGGATGCGCTACTAAAATTGCGCCATTCACGGATAAAATCTGTTACCTATTTTATCTCGAATTTAATCAAGAAAGGAAACATCGGTTACCTAAATAATGGGGTGGCTAACGAGACTTGAACTCGCGACAACCGGAATCACAATCCGGGGCTCTACCAACTGAGCTATAGCCACCATCAACTTTTGCAATAACCGCTTGCCTGCCGTTATTTTAAGCTAAGCCATGGGCTAGCTTTTTTAATAAGTGGTCGGTGAAGAGGGATTCGAACCCCCGACCCTCTGGTCCCAAACCAGATGCGCTACCAAACTGCGCTATTCACCGAAACAATTTTTTACTTTAGGAGCATCGAACGAGGGTCGCCCTCTGGTCCGCCACTCCTAAACCCGGGATGCGCTACCAAACTGCGCTATTCACCGAAACAATTTTTTACTTTAAGAATATCGAACGAGGGTCGCCCTCTAGTCCGCCACTCCTAAACCCGGGATGCGCTACCAAACTGCGCTATTCACCGAAACAATTTTTTACTTTAGGAGCATCGAACGAGGGTCACCCTCTGGTCCGCTACTCCTAAACCCGGGATGCGCCACTAAATTGCGCTATTCACCGACAAAACCTGTTACTTATTTTATCTCGAATTTAATCAAGAAAGGGAACATCGGTTACCTAAATAATGGGGTGGCTAACGAGACTTGAACTCGCGACAACCGGAATCACAATCCGGGGCTCTACCAACTGAGCTATAGCCACCATCAATGTTGCCAACATGCACCAATTAACCCACCGGATGGCGCGCCCGAAAGGATTCGAACCTTCGACCTTTGGCTCCGGAGGCCAACGCTCTATCCAGCTGAGCTACGGGCGCATGCCCTATCGGCGGAGTGGAATAATACGTATATCCCCTAAGGTCGTCTAGTACTTTTTCAACTTTTTTTCTCGTTTGACGGCTTTTTCATCAACCGCTGCGATAAAATGACCGAACAGGATGTGATTCATCCCTTGAAGATCGCAACTTGTTGTTTATTGCAACATCCGAACGGGATATACTTACTCTATATTTACATTGATTTAACAGGTTTTATCATTTTAAATCAATAGAACCCAATCTTAGTATAAAATTTAGGTAAGATACGCTTACCCTTGCAATGTAAAGTGAGTTAATGGATATGTCTCGATCAGCCTTAAGCGTACTATTTGCTACGTTCACCTTTTCGGCCGCAGTATTTGCGATGAGCCCCAGTGATTATGATGCTATCGCTGAACGCATCAAACCTGTCGGCAACGTTTATCTTGCTGGTAATGAACCGATAAAAGAAGAGCCTATCGGCCCTCGTGATGGCGAGACAGTCTATAAAACTTTTTGTACCGCCTGCCATGCAACGGGAGTAACTGGAGCACCCAAAACTAGAGATGCTCAAGATTGGGCTCCTCGGCTTGCACAAGGTAAAGATGTATTAGCCAAACATGCCATACAAGGTTTTAACCTAATGCCAGCCCGCGGCACATGCATGAATTGTTCCGATGAAGAAATTGTTGCTGCCATTGAACATATGATCGCCGGGCTATAGTCGGCGGCACCCGATAACCTCTGCTCAGAGCTTGGCTACTGGGGTCGGTTGGCACTAGGCTCTGATTGGATCATTTTTTATTAAACATCGACCTTATATTGGCAATATGGGCTTGCCCTTTACTCATCCGCTCTTCTTGCGAAAGGACTTTTTTCTTGGTTTCCCACGCCACATCATCATAAGGTAATTCATCTAAAAAGCGGCTTTGGGTCGGTTTTAGTAATTCGCCAAATTGTCGGCGTTCTTTACATAAGGTGAAGGTTAACTCTCTTTGAGCACGGGTAATACCGACGTACATTAACCGTCGCTCTTCTTCGACATTATCCTCATCAATGCTGGTTTGATGTGGCAAGATACCTTCTTCTGCGCCAATTAAATACACGTAAGGAAATTCTAAACCTTTCGATGCGTGTAACGTCATCAGTTGTACAGCATCACTGTCGTCATCTTGTTCTCCACGCTCCATCATATCGCGTAGCGTTAAACGTTGTACGACTTCTTGTAAGGTCTTCTCTTGCTGATCGTTATTTTCACCAGCTAAATCAGCAACAATCCATGAGTAAAGTTCAGAGACGTTCTTCATGCGCATCTCTGCCGCTTTAGCGCTGGAAGACGTTTCGTATAACCAGTCTTCATAATGGATATCACGTACCAGCGAACGTACCGCTTCCACAGTATTTCCTCGTTCAGCATTATCTGCAATAGCGACTAGCCACTCGGTAAAACGACGTAAGTTATCTAGTCCGCGTCCCGAAAGATGCTGCTCAAGACCAAGTTCAAAACTCGCCGCATATAAACTTTTTCCGCGCATATTGGCATAACTGCCCAATTTTTCTAAGGTTGCGGGGCCAATTTCTCGCTTCGGAGTATTTACGATGCGTAAAAAGGCATTATCATCATCTGGATTCACTAATACGCGCAGATACGCCATGATATCTTTGATCTCAGCGCGCGCAAAAAATGAAGTGCCTCCTGATAATTTATACGGAACTCGGTTTTGCATCAGTAACTTTTCAATTAATCGAGACTGATGGTTGCCACGATATAAGATAGCGTAATCACGATAGGCGGTACGGTTAAGAAATTTGTGCGCGATCAGTTCAGCAGTCACTCGCTCCGCTTCATGGTCTTCATTATTAGCGATAATGACTTTGAGCTTTTCGCCCTCAGGTATTTCAGAAAACAGTTTTTTTTCATACACATGAGGGTTATTGGCGATCAAAATATTCGCCGCTCGCAAGATTCGACTCGTTGAGCGATAATTTTGCTCCAATTTGATCAATCTTAAGTTGGCAAAATCACACCCTAATTGAACAAGATTTTGCGGTTTCGCTCCGCGCCAAGAGTAAATGGATTGATCATCATCACCCACTACGGTTAATCGACCACGCTCCCCGACCAGTAATTTCACCAACTCGTATTGACTCAAGTTGGTATCTTGGTATTCATCCACGAGTAGATAACGGATACGGTTTTGCCAACGTTGACGGACTTCTTCCTGGCTACGTAACAATAATACCGGTAATGAAATGAGATCATCAAAATCAAGCGCATTATAGGCTCGCATCTGTTTTTGGTAACAATCAAAACAGAAAGCGAATAATTGTTGCAGCTCCCCTTTAGCGAGCGCTTTCGCTTGCTCAGGGGAGACCAGATCATTTTTCCAGTTGGAGATGGTACTCAATAGTTGGCGTAATAAATCTTTATCACCCTCTAGTTGTTTATCCGTAAGTTCTTTGAGTAATGCTAACTGATCTTGATCGTCAAATAATGAAAAGCCCGCTTTTAGGCCGAGATGCTTATATTCGCGCCGAATGATATTGAGCCCTAACGTGTGAAAGGTGGAGACCATCAAACCTCGAGATTCGGTTTTACCAAGCGTTTGCCCCACTCGCTCTTTCATTTCGCGTGCCGCTTTATTAGTAAAGGTTACCGCGGCAATATTGCGAGCTTTATAACCACATTGCTGTACGAGATAAGCAATTTTATTGGTAATCACACGGGTTTTTCCCGAACCAGCACCAGCCAGAACCAAGCAAGGACCTGATACATATTTGACTGCTTCTTCTTGTCTTGAGTTGAGCTTCATAGTGTTTTTAATCTTATCATTCGGGCCTGCCATGATACTGCTTGTTCAGCTTAAGCTCCAAGAAAAGAACTCAGTATCATTAAATTTACTGCACAAGTGTATTGCATAAATGACTAGGTTATAGGCTATAATGCGGGCGTGACGGTTAAGTTAACATCACCAAGGAAGCTCTATACTGTCATGGATAATATGCAAACAAAACGATAACAACAGGTTGCAATTTAAGGTCACTTAAGCAGAGAATGTTTACTGTTATCAAGCATTCCCTGTTGTTGAAGATGTATTAGGGGCTGCGTAGTACTCAGCCGAGTCTTTAAATAACCGTCGCCCATGCATCATCTCTTGATATATGGGTATTTCAACTGGATGACGAAAGCCTGGAAGTAGTAGTCGATGCTCGTTGGGACACAATCATTCAATATTAACTTGGAGTTCTCACCAGAATGAAAAAGTGGACATTTTTTATGTTACTTATCGTGGTACTGCTATTTGGTAGCGTGATAGGTTTCAATTTATTTAAACAACAGAAGATCGCTGAATATATGGCGAATCGGCCAGAAGCCGAATTTCCAGTGACGGTAACAACGGTTAACTCGGTCGATTGGGTTCCTGTCATTGAAGCGATCGGGTTTATCGAACCAAATCAAGGAGTGACGCTCACCACAGAAACCAGTGGTGTGATTGACCGAATTCTATTTGACTCAGGCACTCAAGTTGAAGAAAACCAACCTTTACTTTTACTTGACTCTGAAGTTGAAAAAGCAAATTTAAAAAGCTCTCAAGCTCGCCTCCCTGCTGCTAAAGCAAAGTATGAGCGGTATAAAGGCTTATTTAGTAAAGGCTCAATTTCTCAAGAGGCATTTGATGAAGCAGAGGCTAACTATTATTCACTTTCTGCGGATATTGAAAGTTTAAAAGCGACGATTGCTCGGCGTGAAATCAAAGCCCCTTTTGCTGGTGTAGTGGGCATTCGTAATGTCTATCTTGGCCAATATTTACAACCAGGCACAGATATTGTTCGCCTCGAAGATACCAGTGTTATGCGGTTACGTTTTACCGTGCCGCAAACGGATATTTCACGTATTTCTATGGATCAAGAAGTAGACATTTTTGTTGACTCGTATCCGAACCGCTCCTTCAAGGGGTCAATCAGTGCTATCGAGCCCGCCGTTAGTGTACAAAGTGGTCTGATCCAAGTCCAAGCGGATATTCCCAACAGTGAAGGTAAATTACGTAGTGGGATGTTTGCTCGAGCCAACATCATTTTACCCAAGCTCGCCGAGCAAGTAACCTTACCGCAAACGGCAATCACATTTACCCTTTATGGTGATAATGTCTTTGTTATCACAGAACAAGATGGGGTTAAACGTGTTGAACAAAGAGTGGTTAAAGTCGGTGAACGTAAGAAAGATATTGCGCACATCCTTGAAGGCGTTAAGGCTGGAGATATTGTTGTCACTTCTGGTCAGGTACGTTTAAGTAATGGTGTCAAAGTTCGTATTGTAGAAAGTGACGCCACAACTCCACCCGCTGAAACACCGATGCTGTAACCGGAGGAATTATGCGCTTTACTGATGTTTTTATTAAACGTCCAGTTTTAGCGGTATCGATCAGTTTTTTGATTGCACTGCTTGGTTTACAAGCGGTGTTCAAAATGCAGGTCAGTGAATACCCTGAAATGACTAATACCATAGTGACCGTCTCAACCAGTTACTATGGTGCGAGTGCTGACTTGATTCAAGGCTTCATCACGCAGCCATTAGAACAGGCAATTGCACAAGCGGATAATATTGATTACATGATTTCACAATCGGTATTAGGTAGTTCAAAAATTACTGTCAATATGAAACTCAACACCGATCCAAATGCGGCGTTGTCTGATATTTTGGCAAAAACCAACTCTGTTCGTTCTCAGCTTCCTAAAGAAGCTGAAGACCCAACCGTCACAATGTCGACGGGGTCAACAACAGCGGTTATGTATATTGGGTTTACCAGTAATGAATTGAACTCCAGCCAAATTACCGATTATTTACAACGGGTTATCAACCCACAACTCTACTCTTTAGATGGTATTTCGAGCATCGATCTATATGGTGGTATGAAATACGCATTAAGAGTCTGGCTGGATCCGGCCAAAATGGCGGCATTTAATTTAACCGCCGCAGACGTTATGGGCGTGTTAAGTGCGAACAACTACCAATCAGCAACGGGTCAAGCGATTGGTGAGTTTGTCTTGTTTAATGGTAGCGCTGACACACAAGTCTCTAATGTAGAGGAATTAGAAAACTTAGTTGTAAAAACTGAAGATGGTAATGTGACTCGCTTAGGAGATATCGCCAAAGTGACTTTAGCAAAAAGTCACGATACCTACCGAGCGAGCGCGAATGGTCAAGAAGCGGTTGTTGCTGCTATCAACGCGGCTCCTAGTGCTAACCCAATCAATATTGCCAAAGATGTTTGGGAAGTGATTCCCGAACTTAAACGCAATATGCCAAGCAACATCAAAATGAATGTGATGTATGACTCGACCGTAGCAATTAATGAGTCGATTCATGAAGTCATTAAAACCATCATTGAAGCAGCCATCATCGTACTGGTGGTTATTACGCTATTTCTTGGTTCTATACGCGCAGTGATCATTCCAATAGTAACAATACCTCTTTCATTGATTGGTGTTGCTATGGTGATGCAGGCGATGGGTTTCTCGTGGAACTTAATGACCTTGCTGGCGATGGTATTGGCGATTGGCCTAGTTGTCGATGATGCCATTGTTGTCTTAGAAAACGTTGATCGACATATTAAAGAAGGTGAATCCCCATTTAGGGCTGCTATTATCGGTACACGAGAAATCGCGGTCCCCGTGATTTCCATGACATTAACCTTAGGGGCGGTATACGCACCAATTGCACTAATGGGAGGCATAACCGGAGCCCTATTTAAAGAGTTCGCGCTAACCTTAGCGGGGGCTGTATTTGTCTCTGGTATTATTGCTTTAACGCTTTCCCCTATGATGTGTTCAAAAATGTTAAAGGCAAATGAAACGCCAAACAAATTTGAACAAAAAGTGCATCATCTCTTGGATAAAATGACACAACGCTATGGCAATATGTTGCAGTCAGTGATGGATCACCGCCCAGTTGTGATCGCCTTTGCTTTGATTGTGTTTGCAAGTTTACCGATTTTATTTAAGTTCATTCCTAGCGAACTTGCGCCTTCTGAAGATAAAGGCGTAGTGATGCTATTAGGTACCGGTCAATCCAATGCTAACTTGGATTACCTATCAAATACCATGAATGATGTGAATAAAATCTTATCAGCTCAACCCGAAGTACAATTTGCTCAGGTTTTTACTGGCGTACCTCAATCAAACCAAGCGTTTGGGATTGCTTCTTTAGTCCCTTGGAGTGAACGTCAAGCAAGCCAAGCAGAGGTTACTACTCGTGTCGGTAACTTGGTTAAAGATATTCCAGGAATGGCCGTGACAACATTCCAGATGCCTGAATTACCAGGCGCAGGCTCTGGCCTTCCCATTCAATTTGTGATGACCACACCGAATGCTTTTGAAAGCTTATTCACTATCGCTAGTGATGTGCTCGTGGAAGTGCAATCAAGTCCATTGTTTGTTTACTCAAACCTAGACCTTAATTATGATTCCGCGACCATGAAAATCAACATCGATAAGGATAAAGCTGGCTCTTATGGTGTGACCATGCAGGATATTGGTATCACTCTCGGCACCATGATGGCTGATGGTTATGTCAATCGTATCGATCTCAGTGGTCGCTCTTATGAGGTGATTCCGCAGGTCGAACGAAAATGGCGTCTCAATCCAGAGTCAATGAACAACTACTTTGTACGGGCAATCGATGGAAAAATGATCCCTTTAGGTAGTTTAATTACTATTGATGTCGTGGCCGAACCTCGCGCTCTACCACACTTTAACCAGCTCAATTCAGCAACAATTGGGGCGGTTCCTTCACCAGGAACAGCGATGGGTGATGCCATCAGCTGGTTTGAAAATATAGCATCAACTAAGTTACCAAAAGGCTATAGCCATGACTACATGGGTGAGGCTCGCCAATATGTAACTGAAGGTAGTGCTCTTTATGTCACTTTCGGTTTAGCGCTTGCGATTATCTTCTTGGTGCTTGCTATCCAATTTGAATCGTTAAAAGATCCTCTCGTGATCATGGTTTCCGTTCCTCTGGCTATTTGTGGTGCTTTGATTGCCTTAGCTTGGGGCGCATCAACCATGAATATCTATTCACAGGTCGGCTTAATTACCTTGGTTGGGCTAATCACTAAACACGGTATCTTAATTTGTGAGGTCGCCAAAGAAGAGCAACTCCACAATAAGCTCAATAGAATTGAAGCGGTAAAAGCAGCAGCTAAAGTGCGTTTACGCCCAATTCTAATGACGACTGCAGCCATGATTGCGGGTCTGATTCCATTAATGTATGCCACCGGTGCCGGAGCAGCTCAGCGCTTTAGTATTGGGATTGTCATTGTCGCTGGTTTATCAATTGGGACGCTATTCACGCTATTTGTTCTACCCGTGATTTATAGCTACCTTGCCGAGAAGCACAAACCACTGCCTATCTTTGTTGAAGATAAAGACTTAGAAAAACTGGCGAGAATTGATGAAGCCAAAGCCGCTCAGCGCCAATTAGCTGAAAATAAGTAATCAAGGCATACCATTTAATCGTTACTAAAGGCCACTCTTGTGGCCTTTTTCATCACCAACTGGCGACTTTCAATGATGAATTGCATAGAATGAGTAGAATAAATATAGGAGTGAATAAACAATGTTTGATCCAAAGAAAATTGAGCAAATTGCAAAACAGATTCACGAATCTATGCCACAACCGGTTAAAGATCTAGGCGCAGATGTAGAGCAGAAAGTTCGTCAAGTGATTCAAGGTCAACTGAATAAATTGGATATGGTCAGCCGTGAAGAGTTCGATGTACAAACCCAAGTATTGCTACGTACTCGACAAAAGCTGACAGAAATGGAGCAAAAACTGGCGGAATTGGAAGAAAAACTGGCTAACCGGTAATCAATGCTTACCCTATTAGGATCGGCTTGGTTTTTCCTATCTTCGATCATATAAAGGGCTCAGTCTTAAGACAAAGCCCTTTTACTTTATTATCGATGTTGTGTTTACATTTTTATAGTGTTGATAAGTCGAATCAATCACCAACAGCAATACGTTGCATATCTTTCATATAGCCGCGCAGTTCTTCACCGATATATTCCACAGGATGGTTACGAATGAGGCTATTAACTTCGATCAAGGTTGCATTATCAACTTGGTTGGAAACCTGATCCAAACCTTTACCAATCACATCTGTACTGACTTTTGGCATAAACTTTTCACGCAATAATGGGGTGGCAACATTAGCAAATAAGTAGTTGCCGTATTCTGCCGTATCCGAGATAACGACATTCATTTCGTACAAGCGTTTACGTGCAATGGTATTGGCAATCAGTGGTAATTCATGCAACGATTCGTAGTAGGCTGATTCATCGATAATGCCTGATGCAGTCATCGCCTCAAACGCTAACTCAACCCCAGCACGAACCATGGCAATCATAAGAATACCGTGATCAAAGTACTCTTGTTCAGCAATTTTCACATTTGTTTCTGGATAATTCTCAAATGCAGTTTGTGCCGTTTCAGCGCGCCAACCCAACAGCTCAGCATCATCATTAGCCCAGTCTGCCATCATCGTACTAGAGAAATGGCCGGAAATGATGTCATCCATATGTTTGTTATACAGTGGGCGCAATAAGTCTTTTAGCTCTTCAGATAGCTCAAATGCCTTAATTTTCGCTGGGTTTGATAGACGATCCATCATATGAGTAATACCACCAAATTTCAGAGCTTCGGTAACAGTCTCCCATCCGAACTGCAGCAATTTACCGGCATATCCAGGATCAATACCCTCAGCAACCATTTTCTCGTAGCATACAATCGAACCCGCTTGTAACATGCCGCATAAAATAGTTTGCTCACCCATTAAGTCAGATTTAACTTCTGCAACAAAAGATGACTCTAAACAACCAGCTCGATGCCCCCCCGTTGCAGCAGCCCACGCTTTTGCAATATCCCAGCCTTCACCTTTTGGATCGTTTTCGGGATGTACCGCTAGTAAGGTTGGAACACCAAAACCGCGTTTATACTCTTCACGCACTTCCGTCCCTGGGCACTTAGGAGCAACCATGACTACTGTAATATCTTTGCGGATCTGCATACCTTCTTCGACAATATTAAAACCATGAGAATAGCCCAATGCGGCTCCATCTTTCATTAAAGGCATCACTGTTTCAATAACGTTAGAGTGTTGCTTATCTGGTGTTAGGTTGATCACTAGATCCGCTTGTGGAATAAGTTTTTCATAACTGCCAACAGTAAATCCGTTATCTTTCGCATTTTTATAAGATTGGCGCTGCTCATCAATCGCGGCTTGACGTAGCGCATAAGAAACATCTAACCCCGAATCACGCATGTTTAAACCTTGGTTTAAACCTTGAGCTCCGCATCCAACAATGACTACTTTCTTACCTTTTAGAAATTCCGCTTCTGTCGCAAACTCTTCTCGAGCCATAAAGCGACATCGACCAAGTTGATCGAGCTGCTCACGTAAATTTAATGTGTTGAAATAATTAGCCATTGGGTGCTCCTTGATAATGTTCCATTCAACCGGTGTCGATACACCGAATATTGTCATAGTAATGCGGACATTTAATTGCTTAAAGTGATATATTCACAAGTAGTTATTGCAATAAATGCAAGATACATTAATTATGAATATAAAAACCTTACGACTCTTCGTTCATCTCTGTGAAAGTAAAAATTTTAGCAGTACAGCAAAGATGCTGCATATCAGCCCTTCTGCATTAAGTCGACAAATTCAAAAACTAGAGGACGAGATTGGTCACCGTTTGTTTGTTCGTGATAATCGAAGCGTAGAAATTACACCATCCGGCTATAAACTGTTACCTGTTGCTCAACGTATGCTGCACGATTGGCGGCAATTACAGTTGCAGCTAGATGAACAACATAGTGAATTAAAAGGAGAGATCCGCTTATTTTGCTCAGTTACGGCCAGTTATAGCCATCTACCGGATTTGCTCAATGCTTTTAGACTCCAGCACCCTTATATTGAGTTTAAATTACTCACGGGTGATCCTGCTCAAGCGATTGAAATTATTCTTGAAGATGAAGCGGATATTGCCATTGCTGCTATCCCCGAGCATATTCCTTCAAGACTTGAGTTTGCGACGATCAGTGAAATACCATTGTCAGTGATCGCTCCTACGGGAGTGAGTCATTTCTTAGAAGAACTGCAAAAAGAGTTTCCTGATTGGAATCAAATCCCCTTTATTGTTCCCGAAGCAGGGACGGCTCGGGAAAGAGCCAACAGTTGGTTTAAACACATGAAGATTAAACCAACGATCTACGCACAAATCGCAGGACATGAAGCCATTGTAAGTTTAGTCGCATTAGGTTGTGGTGTTGGTGTGGCACCGGATGTCGTGATCAACAATAGTCCGCTCAGAGATAAGGTGCAAAAGCTTTCAGTATTGCCAATTAAACCTTTTAAGTTAGGGGTGTGCTGTAAGCGATCGCAACTTGATGATCCATTAGTCAGGGCATTATGGCGGGTGATCCGTAACTTCCAAAACTGTTGACGGGTCAAGAAAGTCCAAATCCTAGTATTTTTCCTATTTGCCCAATACAAAAATCCCCAGCATTGCTGCTAGGGATTTCTTATACCAATCTAAATAAAAATATGATCTAATTAAGGCTATTTAACTACTACCATCATTCATCATGAATAGCCTTAATAAT
>NZ_NBUS01000038.1:0-1519 GCF_002749895.1 Vibrio fujianensis
GTAAGCGTTGTGAGGCGTTGAGCTAACCTGTACTAATAGCCCGTGAGGCTTAACCATACAACACCGAAGAGGTTTTGGTGGACTCAATAGAGCGCATTGAATGTGTAGAGAATGAAAACAGCTTTCCGAATTAACCAAATTTGCTTGGCGACCATAGCGTTTTGGACCCACCTGATTCCATGCCGAACTCAGCAGTGAAACGAAACAGCGTCGATGGTAGTGTGGGGTCTCCCCATGTGAGAGTAGAACATCGCCAGGCACCAATTTAAACTTCTTAACCATAATGTTGAGAAGTGACTCTAGCGCTGATAATAAGCGAACTAGCAGTTTAAAAATAGATCTGCTGATATAGCTCAGGCGGTAGAGCGCATCCTTGGTAAGGATGAGGTCCCCAGTTCGATTCTGGGTATCAGCACCAGTGATTCAATAGCTTCAGCTATAAAAATTCACTTGGCGACCATAGCGTTTTGGACCCACCTGATTCCATGCCGAACTCAGAAGTGAAACGAAACAGCGTCGATGGTAGTGTGGGGTCTCCCCATGTGAGAGTAGAACATCGCCAGGTACTCATTTGAAAATCCTCTGTAGTAATACAGAGGATTTTTGCTATTTACGATTTAATTGCCAATCGTATTCATAGCGAAAACTTCGCTTTATTCTTTCATCATTAGCTAGCTTTGGACGATAGCGAATAAGGTGATCCAATAATTCATCTTGTGAACCAAAATCTTCAGCGTACCATTGATAAATAGATGATAGAATCAAACGTCGATGGTTACTCTTAACGCCTTTATCGCTGTTAATGAATTCATAAGCAGCCTGTTCCAGTAAACGCTCAGTATTATCTGCAGTAAATGCTTCAGGTTGGAGATTGGGACAACCAAGGCTGGCACAATTGACCACATAATGAATTCTTGCGTCTTGCCAGATAGGCCGCAAAATTCGATGCTCAATATCATTAAGAGTCAGCTTTTGATTAGCGATTTCTATTAATGGTAGATCCCAAGGTCCAAAGCGAAACCAGCCACCAATCTTGGTAATCGATGATACAGGATAATGGTCAATGACTACTTTGACAGTGAGTGCGTTATATAAGTTGATCCAGTAAGCGTACTGCTGTTGCTTATTTAGCGTTCTCGGATCTAGCCTTGTCAGGGTGTCAATATAAGCTTGTAATTTTTCTCGGTCCGAGGCTTGTAGATTGGCATAATCGAAAACGGTATGCATGCCTTGTTGAGATAGGTAGCTATCGAGCAGTTGTTGCCAAGTTTGATGAGAGACCTCTTGTAGATTGGATTGGTCATGTTGATCCCAGTAATTCCACAATTCAGATTTAGGTGCGGCGGTGATCGATAATGACCAGCATAAGGTTAAAAGCGACAGTAAGTATTTCATAGATTCCTTAATGAGAAAAAGCAGAATGCAGCCAGCAGACAGTGTAGTTCAAATGAGAAGATTAAAAAGTAAGGGCTGCCTAGGCAGCCCTTTTTCTAATAGTCGTTGAGTTATCTAAGCTAAA
>NZ_NBUS01000038.1:1529-18001 GCF_002749895.1 Vibrio fujianensis
CGTGGTATTTTCGCTTCATATTCAGCGATTTTTGTCTCATGTTGTAGCGTGAGGCCTATATTGTCTAAACCATTTAATAAACAGTGACGTCGAAAATCGTCAATTTTAAAATGGTAGGTTTTGCCGTTAGCCGAAACAGTTAGGCTTTGTAGGTCAACATTAATGGTTGCTCCTTCGGTATGCTGAACATAGCTAAACAGCTCATCGACTTCTTGATCAGTCAGTTGTACCGGAATCATCTGATTATTAATCGAGTTGCCATAAAAAATGTCGGCAAAACTTGGGGCGATGATCACTTTGATACCGTAATCGGCCAATGCCCATGGCGCGTGCTCTCGAGACGAGCCACAACCAAAGTTTTCACGGGCAAGCAAGATACTCGCTCCTTGATAGCGAGGCTGATTCATGACAAATTTCGGGTTAGTTTTTTCACCTGCATCGTCTAAAAAACGCCAGTCATGAAACAGGTGCTTACCAAACCCAGTGCGATTGACCTTTTGTAAAAACTGTTTTGGGATAATCGCATCGGTATCCACGTTGGCGGCATCAAGAGGAACGGCTAATCCGGTATGTTGCTGAAATCCTGACATGGTGTTCTCCTTGAATTAAAGTTGACGAATATCGACAAAGTGCCCACTAATGGCTGCGGCGGCGGCCATCGCAGGGCTGACTAAATGAGTTCGGCCATCACGGCCTTGACGCCCTTCAAAGTTACGGTTTGAAGTTGAAGCGCAGCGTTCTCCCGGTGCTAAGCGATCGTTATTCATGGCTAAACACATTGAACAACCGGGTAATCGCCATTCAAATCCAGCTTCAATAAAAATCTTATCTAAGCCTTCTGCTTCCGCTTGTGCTTTGACTTGCTCGGAACCCGGCACAATTAAGGCTTGAACATGGGGAGCCACTTTTTTACCTTGTGCGACTAACGCTGCGGCACGTATATCTTCAATACGCGAATTGGTACACGAACCAACGAACACTTTATCCACCTTGTAATCAGAGAGCATTTTCCCAGCGTCTAACCCCATATAAGCTAATGCTTTTTCTGCGGAGTTACGCTCAACGGGATCGGTAAAGTCGTTTGGTGATGGAATCGGTTGATCGATAGCAATCACTTGTCCGGGGTTGGTTCCCCAAGTAACTTGTGGTTTGATTTCACTGGCATCAAGGATCACTTCCGCATCAAATTGCGCATCTGGATCGGTTTTTAGTGTTTGCCAGTATTTTATAGCGTCATCCCAATCACGACCTTGTGGCGCAAACTTGCGACCTTTAATGTAATTAAAGGTCGTTTCATCAGGGGCAATTAAGCCAGCTTTTGCGCCGAGTTCAATCGCCATATTGCAGACAGTCATTCGACCTTCCATGGAAAGGTCTTGAATGGCTTGCCCACAGAACTCAACCACATAACCAGTGCCACCCGCAGCGGTAGTTTTGCCAATGATGGCTAGCACAATATCTTTAGCCGTGATGCCGGGAGCCACTTTACCCCGCACTTCGATTTTCATCGTTTTGGCACGGCCTTGTTTTAAAGTCTGGGTCGCGAGGACATGCTCGACTTCTGAAGTGCCGATACCAAATGCGAGTGAGCCAAACGCACCATGTGTTGCGGTGTGTGAATCACCGCAAACAATCGTCATGCCTGGTAGCGTGATGCCAAGTTCTGGCCCCATGACATGCACAATACCTTGATATTTATGGTTAATATCATATAAGGTCACACCAAATTCTGCGCAGTTTTTAGCAAGGGTTTGCATTTGAATCCGAGCCATTTCCCCCGACGCATTAATGTCTTTGGTGGTGGTAGAGACGTTGTGATCCATGGTGGCGAAGGTTTTGCTGACTTGACGTACCGAACGTCCTTTTTCACGTAGCCCATCAAAGGCTTGTGGAGAGGTCACTTCATGGACTAGATGGCGGTCGATGTACAAAATCGGCGTTTCTCCCGCAGCGGCAACCACCACATGGGCATCATAAATTTTTTCGTATAAGGTTTTTGCTTTTGACATTGCTTCTTCCTTGAGCTCTTTGAGCCAATGAGAGCCGATCATTGCCGACTTTGAATACTATGCGTTTAGAATATATTGTGCGATAACATCGCCCATTTCTGACGTTGATAGAGCGGGTTTTCCGCTAGCAAGATCGCCAGTTAGTTGTCCTTCTGCAAGCGCTTGGCTAACCGCTGCTTCAATTGATTGTGCAGCTTGCTCTTCGCCTAAACTATAACGGAGCATAAGCGCTGTCGAGAGAATTTGTGCGATAGGATTGGCGATGTTTTTTCCTGCTATGTCGGGGGCACTGCCACCTGCTGGTTCATATAATCCAAATTTGCTTTCGTTGATGCTAGCAGAAGGTAACATGCCCATTGAACCGGTGATCATCGCGCATTCATCGGAGAGAATATCACCGAAGATATTGGAACAAAGCATGACATCAAATTGAGCTGGATCTTTGATTAATTGCATCGTTGCATTATCGATATACATATGTGATAGCTCGATATCTGGATATTTCTTGCTTATTTCTGTTACGACCTCGCGCCATAAAATCGAACTTTGCAATACGTTAGCTTTATCGATAGAGCAGACTTTTTGGCGACGTAAGCGAGCTGATTCAAAGGCGATACGAGCGATTCGTTCGATTTCAAAGCGGTGATACACTTCAGTATCAAAGGCTTTTTCATTCGCCCCTTCTCCTTCGCGCCCTTTGGGTTGGCCGAAATAAATTCCCCCAGTTAATTCGCGTACAACGACAATATCAAAACCTTGAGCGGAAATATCGGCACGTAGTGGTGAAAAAGCTTCTAATCCACGATGAATTTTTGCAGGGCGCAAATTACAAAATAGTTGGAAATGTTTACGTAATGGCAGCAGAGCGCCACGCTCAGGTTGATCATTCGGTGGTAAATGTTCCCATTTTGGTCCACCGACAGAACCAAATAAAACCGCATCGGCTTCTTCACACGCTTTGAGGGTGCTCTCTGGTAGTGGACATCCATGATTATCAATGGCGATACCGCCGACATCATGTTCTTCACGTGTAAAGGTTAATGCATATTTCTGTTCAATCGCATCCAGCACTTTATGAGCTTGCTGCATGACTTCTGGGCCAATGCCATCACCGGGTAAAACGGCGATCCGGTAATTTTTACTTGTCATAGTCGTCCTTCTCTAATTTCTTATTTCAATTGTGTTTGCTAGCGCTAAATTTTATACGGTAGCGATTTTTTTATTCTGCTTTATCTCGGCAATTTGATCCGCTCGATGAATGCTATTGATGACATGAAGCAAGGCTTGTCCTGATGCCTCAACAATATCAGTCGAAACACCCGTACCATGATATTTTCGGCCTTTGTAATTTGCGATAATATCGGCTTGGCCTAATCCATCTTCACCTTCCCCTTTTGCAGTGAGGTCGAACTTATCTAAGACGATTTCATAACCAGTAACACGATAAATACATTGGTAGAGAGCATCGACAGGGCCATTCCCGACCGCTGCTTCACATTTCTCTTCACTACCGCATTGCAGTTTAATCGTTGTAGTGGCCATGACACTACCTGATTGTACGCTGAGGTAGTTTAACTTATAAAAATCATCCTCTTCGCGCAGATTTGAGAAGTGCATTAGCGCTTCTAGATCATAATCGAACACTTGGCCTTTACGATCCGCCAGTTTTAAGAAGTCTTCATATAATGCATCTAGGTTGTATTCGCTTTCTTTATAACCCATTGAATCCATATGGCTTTTAACAGCCGCGCGACCACTGCGGCTGGTTAAGTTCAGCACCTGATTTTTTAGCCCGATCGATTCAGGTGTGATGATTTCATAGGTGTTCTTATTTTTTAATACCCCATCTTGGTGAATGCCCGAAGAATGGCTAAAAGCATTTGCTCCAACAATGGCTTTGTTACTTTGTATTGGCATATTGCATAGCTGACTGACCAATTTACTGGTTCGACTAATTTCTTGGTGTCGAATGTTGGTGCGAACCTGCAAAAGATCTTGGCGAGTTTTTAAGATCATGGCTATTTCTTCTAGAGCACAGTTGCCCGCACGTTCACCAATACCATTAATCGTACCTTCAATTTGGCGGGCTCCAGCTTGAACGGCGGCAATAGAGTTAGCCACAGACATGCCTAAATCATCGTGACAGTGAACAGAAATCACCGCTTTATCAATGTTAGGTACGCGGTTAAACAGGGTTTGGATAATGCCACCAAATTCACTTGGAACGGTATACCCTACGGTATCAGGAATATTGATGGTTGATGCACCGGCATTAATGGCCGCTTCCACCATCCGACATAGATTATCAATCGGGGTTCTTCCTGCATCTTCACAAGAAAACTCAACATCATCAGTATAGTGACGAGCATGCTTAACCGCGTGAACGGCCATCTCTACAACATCGTCATAGCTGCGACGTAGCTTGTCTTGCACGTGGATGGTAGAGGTTGAGATAAAGGTGTGAATCCGAAAAGCCTCAGCCACTTTTAATGCTTGTGCAGCGGCATCGATGTCTTTCTCTACCGCTCGAGAAAGAGCACAAATTCGGCTGTTTTTAATATGTTTGGCGATCGTTTGAACGGATTCAAAATCCCCGGGAGAGGAAACAGGAAAACCGGCCTCAATGACATCGATTCCTAGTCGTTCAAGAGCATAGGCGATTTGTAGTTTTTCTCTTACTGTAAGGCTGGCAGACAATGCCTGTTCACCATCACGTAATGTGGTATCGAATATAATAACTTGATCGCTCATATAGGCTCCCTGATCTCGACAGTTAATCGTTTACTTCCTGAATATACTTATAAAAAAACCCGCATCTCGATGCGGGTTTTATGTAATCTTGTGTGCTATTTTTCTTCCACAATCTACCCGCGCGAATGGTTCACGATAAGGAGTAGGCCCAGCAGGAGAGAAAAACGTGATGTCATCAGTAACATTCCACACAATTAAGTTAACAAATTAGTACCGCACTCAACCTGACACGTCAACCATTAAGTTGATTTTTTATTCATATCGGATCATTTTCTCAGAAATATATATCGACTATAAATGAAGTAAATTCATCGATTCACCAAAAAACAGTCACGGATCTGTCATCTCTCTTACCTATGTTGAAAGGGTAGAACTCAATCAAGGAGGTGAGGCATGCGTACCCTCGAACCGATTGCTAAATTAGATTTGGCCTTTTCTATTATTTGTCTACATCACAAGTTTAATCAGCCGGTGGCTCGATTTAGCAAAGCGATCTCTCATACCGGAGATGGGCATCTATACCTTATTTTTGGGTTGCTCGCTTGGACAACGGATGGCTCAAATGGGATGAATTTTTTAACGACTGGGCTTATTGCATTTGCCATAGAATTACCTGTGTATTGGGCACTTAAAAATAGTGTCCAACGTCGTCGACCGGAAGAATTCTCACCATTGTTAACGGCTTTTATCACCCCTTCTGATCGGTATAGTTTACCGTCAGGGCATACCGCCGCGGCTTTTCTTATGGCGATCTTAATTGGTCATTTTTATCCTTCGTTGTTTTTGGGTGCTTTATTATGGGCAGGCGTGATTGGCTCTGCTCGTATCTTATTAGGCGTACATTTTCTCACTGACGTTATCATTGGTGCGATGCTTGGCACCAGCTGCGCCATGCTATCACTTTCGCTTATGGAGGGCTGGATGTGAGAATTTTATATGGTGTGCAAGGGACAGGAAATGGCCATATCAGTCGAGCGAGAGCGATGAGTCAAGCTTTTACAAAACACAAAGTATCGATTGATTTCTTATTTTCAGGAAGAGAAAAAGCGGATTATTTTTCCATGGAATGTTTTGGTGATTTTTATACTCGGCGAGGACTGAGTTTTATCACGGTACGAGGGAAAGTCAGCTACTTAAAAACTGCGATGCGAACCAATCTGTGGGCTTTTTTACAGGAAGTGGATCAGTTAGATCTGGATGGTTATGATTTAGTCATTAATGATTTTGAACCCGTCAGTGCATGGGCAGCAAAGCGTCAAGCGGTTCCTTGTATTAGTTTGAGTCATCAAAATGCTTTTCGTTATTCGGTTCCACTTAAAGGCATAACTTGGCTTGATCATATAATTTTGCAGTATTTTGCTCCGGCTGATCACCATTTAGCTCTTCATTGGTATCACTTTAATCAAGCGATTCTTCCTCCGATTGTAAATACCCACTTATCATCAGGTGGCGGCAATGAGCACTTTATTTTAGTGTATTTACCTTTTGAGGAAATACATCAAGTGTGTGAATTATTGAGCCGTTTTTCTCATCATCGGTTTATTTGTTACCATCCAACCGTCTTGGATCACGCTATTGTGGAAAATATTGAATTAAAACCTTTATGTCATCGTGCTTTTCATGAGCATTTACACCGTTGTAATGGCGTTATTGCCAATGGTGGATTTGAGTTACCTTCTGAAGCGTTATCTCTGGGTAAAAAACTACTATTAAAGCCGCTTTCCGGTCAGTTTGAACAGCAAAGTAATGTGGCAACATTGGATCTACTAGGCTTAGCGAGTACGATGGATTTTTTAGATGCTTCTGTTATTGGCCGGTGGCTGAATGAGAAGCAAGCTGAACGGGTCAATTATCCGGATGTTGCTAATGCGGTAGCCGATTGGGTGATAAATGGCGCATGGAACGATCACTCAGCGTTATGTGATACGCTATGGAAACAGGTCGATTTTCCTGACTATGCTGCGATTAATTCGCTATGAGTTATATGATCTTTCTTATCTTATCTTTATGGTGAATGTTAAAATTTTCCATCCTTATATTTATTTGTCTCATCAATGCTTTGTAAAAAACCATCACTAAAATATTTTTATCTTTTTTTATGAAAAGTTAATGTTTTGAAAAATATTGACTTTTTTTCTAATCGGGTAAAATTTACTGACTTTTTATCAATCGTGTTGCTATTCAACAAATGAATGGTTGATAGTACAACTCAACCAGAAGTTATCTGGACACCCAATAATCTAATTTTCTATTCGCCAATCTGATTTGAATTGGTCACCTGTGACGAATTGAATAATAACAAGAGGCGTACTTCATGCTTAATAAAAAAGATCCCGTAAGCGCGATTGCTAGCTATCGTATGGAAAGCACGTTACGTAGTGTGGATTTAAATCTGCTCACGGTTTTTGATGCGGTAATGCAAGAGCAAAATATTACACGTGCAGCTCATAATTTGGGTATGTCACAACCTGCGGTCAGTAATGCAGTCGCCCGACTCAAAGTTATGTTTAATGATGAGTTATTCATGCGCCAAGGACGTGGTATTCAGCCGACTCAGCGTGCACGACAACTGTTTGGCCCGATTCGTCAAGCACTGCAATTAATTCGTAATGAACTACCGAGCTCTGTGTTTGCTCCAGAAACCTCAACGCGTTTGTTTAAATTGGCTATTTGCAGCCCTTGTGATATCCGCTTTGCACCAAAAATTATGACGAGTATCCATCAACAAGCCCCTCATGTGCAGTTACATTTAGATGCTGAGTTTGATCGAAAACTAGCAGAACGGATGCGTTATCAAGAAATTGATTTCGTGATTGATTATGCTTGTTTTGACGCACAAGGCTTTTCTAGTACAGAAATATTTCAAGACGAACTTGTTGTTGTGACTGCAAAATCTCACCCACGGATCCAAGGTAGTGTGACTCGAGAAGGTTTAGCCATGGAGCAACATGCCAAGCTTTCTAAAGTACATGGGCAACGCAGTTTTTCTGAACAGGCCTATCGAGATCTCGATTGTCACCCGAGTTATGAAGGAACCAGCCTGAGTAATGTGCTTTATGTGGTAGGGCAATCGGAATTGGTGACAATCGCCCCTCGTTGGATGGTGGAGCACGCAGCGAATAAATCGCAGTTACAAATACTGGCTTTCCCATTTGACAATGCTAGTATCAGCGGTTATTTAAGTTGGCATGAGTCGAGTGAGAAAGATAAAGGGCACATTTGGCTACGAGATCAACTTATGGTGATCTGTGGCGAAGTTGTTGCACGGAAGTAATGCTAATTGTTGTTTTATTTTAACCTTAGGTGGGCGAAAGTTCTGACCTGAGGTTTTTTTATTTTAGTTGCCTTGATATTTTGTAAAATTTTGATACGGGTCAGTTGTCTTTTTACTGGTTGAATGTACACTTGTGCGCTCAAAATAGAGCTTACAGGTGTAAGCTAAAGGTAAGAGAAATGGCCAATTTAGATTTTCATATTGTTAAATGCATTAAAGAACAAGTTTCTCTTGGCGGAAATCGTATCGCGTTACGGCATAAAGTCGGTAAAGAGTGGCAAGGGATTAGCTGGAAGGAATTTGGCCAGCAAATTGATCAGGTCTCTTTAGCTTTATTATCTTTTGGCTTAAGTGTGCAAGATAAAATAGGTATTTATGCTCCTAATATGCCGAAATGGACTATTGCTGATTTTGCTGCCCTGCAAGCAAGGCTGGTGACGGTACCCATTTATCCTACCAATACACCTGAGCAGTCGGCTTATGTCCTACAAAATGCTGATGTGAAAATCCTCTTCGTAGGAGATCAAGCACAATATGATGCCGCCCTATCGATTTTTGAACAATGTGAACAATTGCAGCTGATTGTTGCTATGAATGAACAAGTCGATCTAAAAGGATTTGTGCATGCTTTTTCTTGGGATGATTTTATCGCTCAGGGTTCATCTGTCCAAGAGGTCGAGTTAGCAGAGCGTTTAGCGGCTGCAACCTACGATGATCTTTACACATTGATCTATACCTCAGGCACCACTGGACAACCTAAAGGTGTCATGATTGATTATCGAAATATTGGAGCTCAGCTAGAAGGGCATGATCAGCGGTTAAGCTTATCGAGTGATGACGTATCTTTGTGTTTTTTGCCCCTTTCCCATGTTTTTGAACGTGCTTGGACTTGTTATGTTCTTTATAAAGGCGCGACTAACTGCTATTTGCAAGACGTAAGGCTGGTTCGTGAGGCATTGTCTGAAATCCGCCCCACAGTCATGTGTGCAGTACCGCGTTTTTACGAAAAAATCTTCTCTGCTATACATGAAAAAGTAGCAAAAGCTCCCTTTCATCGTAAAGCCTTATTTACTTGGGCTGTCAACATGGGGGCGAAGATGGCGCTATGCAAACAAGAAAAACGTCAGCCATCAGTTTTCTTACGCTATAGCTATGACTGGGCGAATACATTAGTACTATCGAAATTACGCGAATTACTCGGTGGACGAATTCACTTTATGCCTTGTGGTGGGGCGAAATTAGATGAAACGATCGGGCGTTTTTTTCATGCTATTGGCATTAATGTGAAGCTTGGCTACGGTATGACAGAAACCACGGCGACGATCTCCTGCTGGGATGACGATGTGTTTAATCCTGATTCGATTGGATTATCCATGCCGGGCGTTGAAATTAAAATTGGCGAGAACAACGAAATTTTAGTTCGTGGGCCGATGGTCATGCGTGGCTACTATAAAATGCCGGAAGAAACCCAGCAAACTTTTGATGAACAAGGCTTTTTAAAAACAGGTGATGCTGGTCATATTGATGAGTATGGTCACCTTTTTATCACCGATCGTATTAAAGAATTAATGAAAACCTCTGGTGGAAAATATATAGCACCGCAAGTTGTAGAAGGGGCGATTGGTAAAGATCACTTTATCGAGCAGATTGCGGTCATTGCTGATACTCGTAAATTTGTATCCGCCTTGATCGTTCCTTGTTTTGATACGCTTGAATCATATGCTAAAGAGTTGAACATCAAATATCATGATCGGATAGAATTACTTAAGCACAGCCAAATTGTTGAGTTATTTGAAAAACGCGTGAACGATCTGCAGCAAGGATTGGCAAAATTTGAACAAGTAAAGAAATTCAAATTGCTGCCAAAAGCCTTTTCTATGGATCAAGGCGAGCTTACACCGACGCAAAAGCTGCGCCGTAAAGTGATTAATGATCGGTATCAACAGGAAATCGAAGAGATGTATCACGATAAGCCAAAAGATTAACCACGTTTTATTCCATCGACCTATTATGCTGTTTTTTAGATAGGTCGATGATTTTGCTCCTAAACGGCCTTTTTCCTCCCTTTTGATGCGTTCCGCTATAAAATTTTTCTCTTTTTTTTAACAAGTTAATCATTTTTATCTCTAGTTTTAAACGTTTATCCCACATTGAATCCTAATTATCGGTTTTTTCCCCTATATTGCTAAAAATGTGCCGATTGAGCAGTTAGACCGAATAAAAATAAAGGGGTAAAGTTGTGATGTTACCTAGCACAGGTTATGACCTGTGCAGGACATAGCCGAAAGCGGAGTGTTTTCGAATTAGGCTACGAATAAGCCCTAAACTATGTAAAACCTATCTCATTCACGGACCTTGTGATGAGAAAAAGGTAAGGAGAAAAATGACAATGTTACCCAGTACTGCAATGTTATCTGGTGCAGAGATGGTGGTTCAATCTCTCATCGAAGAAGGTGTAGAACAGATTTTTGGTTATCCAGGCGGCTCGGTACTTGATATCTACGACGCTTTGCACGAAAAAACCGATAAGATTAAACATGTTCTTGTTCGTCATGAGCAAGCGGCAACTCATATGGCAGATGGCTATGCTCGAGCGACAGGGAAACCGGGCGTAGTATTGGTTTGCTCAGGACCTGGAGCCACGAATACCGTTACTGGTATTGCCACCGCTTATATGGACTCCATTCCTATGATTGTGATTTCTGGTAACGTTGCGACCAACTTAATCGGTAATGATGCTTTTCAGGAGTGCGATATTGTGGGAGTGTCTCGCCCTATCGTAAAACACAGTTTTTTGGTGAAAGACGCGCAGGATATTCCTGAAACGATTAAAAAAGCTTTTTTTATTGCCTCAACGGGCCGCCCTGGCCCAGTTGTGATTGATCTTCCTAAAGATGTAATGAATCCGTTGATCAAATTTCCGTATCAGTATCCACAAACCATACAAATGCGTTCGTATAATCCGACAACGTCTGGGCATAAAGGGCAAATTAAGAAAGGGTTAAAAGCACTATTAGCTGCAAAAAAACCGGTACTATATATTGGTGGTGGCGCGATTATTTCACAAGCAGATAAGCAAATTCGTCAACTTGCGCAAGCGTTAAACTTACCCGTTGTGAGTACATTGATGGGGCTGGGAGCTTTCCCAGGGACACATAAAAACTTCCTCGGTATGCTTGGTATGCATGGTGTGTATGAAGCCAATATGGCGATGCATCACGCTGATTTGATTTTTGGAATTGGCGTACGGTTTGATGATCGAACGACGAATAATCTGGAAAAATATTGCCCGAATGCCAAAGTCATGCAAATTGATATCGATCCTTCTTCGATCTCGAAGAACGTGAAAGTTGATTTACCTATCGTGGGTTCTGCGGATAAAGTTTTAGCAAACATGCTGGCATTGCTCGAAGAACAAGCGGAAGGAAACGATAGTCAAGCGATAGATCAATGGTGGCTTGATATTCAAAGTTGGCGTGATCGGCAATGTTTAAGTTATGAGCCATCTGTCGATCGAATCAAGCCTCAGCAAGTGATTGAAACATTATTTAAGCTAACCAAGGGCAAGGCGTATATCGCCTCGGATGTGGGGCAACATCAAATGTTTGCGGCGCTCTATTATCCTTTTGATAAACCTCGCCAATGGATTAACTCTGGAGGCCTTGGCACCATGGGCTTTGGTTTGCCTGCCGGCATGGGAGTGAAATTTGCCTTACCTGATGAGGAAGTCGTGGTAGTGACAGGAGATGGTAGTATTCAAATGAATATCCAAGAACTCTCAACCGCTCTGCAATATGGCATTCCGGTTAAGATCATTAACTTAAATAACCGCTTCTTAGGTATGGTAAAGCAATGGCAGGATATTATTTATCAGGGGCGTTATTCTAACTCTTATATGAGTTCTGTTCCTGATTTTGCTGCTATTGCCGAAGCTTATGGTCATGTAGGGGTTCGAATTACTAATCCAAGTGAATTAGAACCCCAGCTACAGCGAGCGTTAGACATGAAAGATCGCTTGGTGTTTGTGGATATTCATGTTGATGAAACCGAGCATGTTTATCCGATGCAGATTAAAGGCGAAGGAATGGATAAAATGTGGTTAAGCAAAACGGAGAGAACTTAATATGAGATACATTATTTCATTATTACTAGAAAACCAGCCGGGAGCGTTATCACGGGTGGTTGGATTGTTCTCTCAGCGTGGTTATAACATTGAAACGCTCAACGTGTCTCCAACGGATGATGAAACATTATCGCGCCTGACGATCACCACGACATCCGATGAAATGCAACTCGAGCAGATTCAAAAGCAACTGCATAAGTTAATTGATGTATTAAAAGTACAGGAAGTTTCGGAGTTTGAGCATATTGAGCGTGAATTGATGCTGGTAAAAGTGAAGGCGAGTGGGTTTGCTCGTGCAGAAGTAAAACGAACGGCTGACATATTCCGAGGGCAAATTGTTGATGTGACTGCCGCGCAATATACCGTTCAGTTAACCGGAACCAGTGATAAATTAGATGCATTTATTGACGCGATTGCCGAAGTTACAGATGTGATTGAAGTCGCCAGAAGTGGTGTGGTTGGGATGACTCGTGGAGAACGAGCATTACGAGGCTAGTCTTTTCCGCCTCCATTGCATATCAATAAAAAACCAGCCGACTTGGGCTGGTTTTTTTATTGTCTATCTTGCCGTTACACGATCAGTGCAAAATACGGGCACGAATCGTACCATCAATGCTCTTCAATTTAGCTAAGGCCTCTGCTGAGCGGGCCGTTTCAACTTCAATCACCACATAACCAATGGTTGCATTGGTTTGCAAATATTGTGCTGCAACGTTAATCCCGTCTTGTGCAAAAATGGTGTTGATCTGAGTCAGAATACCCGGGCGATTTTCATGAATATGCAATAGGCGCGAACAATCACGATGTTGTGGTAGAGATACCTCAGGAAAGTTAACACTAGAGAGCGTTGAACCATTATCGGAGTATTTAGCCAGTTTTCCTGCAACTTCAATTCCAATGTTTTCTTGTGCTTCTTGGGTTGAGCCTCCGACATGAGGAGTCAGCAGGACATTATCAAACTCAATTAAAGGTGACTCAAATGCTTCTTTATTTGAACCTGGTTCTGTCGGAAATACGTCAATAGCGGCCCCAGCAATATGACCAGATGCCAGTGCATCACACAAGGCTGGAATATCAACTACCGTTCCACGAGCGGCGTTAATAAAGATAGAACCTGGCTTCATGCGAGCAAATTCGTCTTTACCCATCATGTTTTTGGTTTCAGGTGTTTCGGGTACATGAAGGGAAATAACATCACACTTATTGAGCAATTCACTCATGGTATGAATTTGTGTTGCATTTCCTAAAGAAAGTTTACTTTCTATGTCATAAAAATAGACTCGCATGCCTAAATTTTCTGCGATGATGCCGAGCTGTGTGCCAATATGCCCATAGCCGACAATACCTAAACATTTGCCACGAGCTTCGTATGAATGATCGGCACTTTTTTTCCAGATTCCGCGGTGAGCCAGGGCATTTTTTTCAGGGATACCACGTAGCAGGAGCAGAATTTCTCCTAATACTAGTTCTGCGACACTTCGGGTATTGGAGAATGGAGCATTAAATACCGGAATACCTCGTTTAGCGGCAGCATTAAGGTTGACTTGGTTGGTTCCAATACAGAAGCAGCCAATCGCAACCAATTTATTGGCCGCATTGATCACTTTTTCTGTCAAATTGGTGCGCGAACGAATGCCAATAAAATGTACATCTTGGATCGCTTCAATCAGTTCTGATTCTTCCAAAGATCCTTTATGGTATTCAATATTGCTATAGCCAGCAGCTTGCAAAACTTCAACTGATGATGGATGAAGTCCTTCAAGGAGTAGGATTTTGATTTTGTCTTTTTCCAGTGAAACTTTGGCCATTATTCTCGTCCTTAAATATGGGATGGTGGGCTAATCAAGCAAACGCCAAGTAAAACGTAGATTATTTGACTTTTTTTATTCAACGCAAACGTTTTCCCTGTGTTGCTACACCCCATTAAACTAACAAATATTTTGTCATTTGGGTAAGGAAATTACGTAATAAGAAATAATTTTCTTATAGAAAAACCGAAAAAAACGGCACTTAGTGTGCCGTTTGTAATCAAATAACAAAAAAGTGTAGTTTTTATCAATCTTATTCTTCGATTTTAGCACCTTGTGCTGTTCCGGTAATGACTACATCGGCTCCACGGTGGGCAAATAAACCATTGGTCACCACTCCGGTGATAGCATTTATTTGGCTTTCGAGCGTTTTAGGATCACGAATTTGTAGATCATGGACATCAAGAATCACATTACCGTTGTCAGTGATAACCCCTTCACGATAAATAGGGGTTCCACCTAATTTTATTAGCTCTCTTGTGACATAGGAGCGAGCCATCGGGATGACTTCAACAGGAAGCGGGAATTTACCTAAAATATCAACGGCTTTGGTGCCATCAACAATACAAATAAATTGATCAGCAATGGCTGCGACAATTTTCTCACGGGTCAGTGCAGCTCCTCCGCCTTTGATCATGGCTCGCTGAGGATTAATTTCATCCGCCCCATCCACATAAATATCTAACTGATCAATATCATTACAGTCGTAAACTTTGATACCGAGTGCTTGAAGTTTTTCAGTAGAAGCAATAGAGCTGGATACGGCACCTTGAAGGTCATCTTTGATAGAACCCAGTGCATCGATGAAGTGATTGACCGTTGATCCCGTCCCTACGCCAACAATACTGCCTTTTTTTACGTATTTTAGAGCAGCCCAACCGGCGGCTTTTTTCATCTCATCTTGAGTCATGCCTGTCTCCTATCATGGTTTATGAGTTAATGCGTGTGCGGCGCGATTATATACTCAAAAGACACACAGATGTACTGGAGAAGCGGACAATTCATTTAGATTGAGAGAAGCGCGAACATACGTTCCATTGCCAAGAGCGTGTAGGGGTGACAACTTGGGGGAGGGGAATATCCCAGCTTTCAATCGGTAAGGTTTTGACGTATTGGCAATCATGAGCCAGTCCAATCGGTTTGGCTCCTTGACCCGTTTTAAACCAGGTTGAAAGCGTTCGATCATAGTACCCCCCCCCCATACCAAGCCGATGACCTTGTGCATCAAAAGCCACTAATGGCGTACAGATAAGATCTAATTCTTGGGCTGGTTTTATTAGCCACTTATTGAGTTTAGGCTCCATAATGCCATATTTGTTATAAGCCATCGGTGTATCAAGTTGGTAATGTAAAAAGAGCAGGTGCCCTTTAGAAAACGGGTGCAATACGGGAAGATAGACAGATTTTCCTTGGGCCCATAACCAGTGAATGAGTGGCGTGGTGTTGAGTTCACCATCGGTTGAAAGGTACAACGCGATATGTTGGCAGCACGTTAATTCTGGCTGTTTTGCAAAGATATCCACCAAATCTAACCCTGCTTGCCGTTGAGCTTCACGAGACAGTTGATGGCGTCTTTGTCGAATGGATTGACGAAAATATTGACGAGTCGATGACATATTAGGAAACCCCAGAGTGCCGTTGAGGATTGAGGCCCTTGAACCAGCTGGTTCAAGGCGGATTAGCAATGGTTGCCGTAGGCTTCTCGGTACGAGCCGAGCTTGCTCAATAGCAATCGAATACCAACCCTTTGGTGTTGCTTATCGGCTCAGGGACTTACATCCGCTGACGAACACTCCAGGGTAAAACTTTAAGCAGGCTTTAGTGGCCTTGCTGCTGTACTTTATTGAGCGCGGCTTGCAATGAGTTTGCGAGTTCATCAACCCGTCTATTCAATTGCGAGTGTAGATCATCTTGTTTTTGCCGCTCTGTTTGTAATTCGTAGCAAATATTCAATGCTGCGATAGTCAATAACTTAACTTCATTAGTAACTTTAGTACGTTCGGCCATATCTTTCAATCGTTGATCAAGATCTTGTGCGGCACGAACCAGAGAGCTTTCCTGCCCTTTGGGGCAATTAACTCGGGTTATTTTGCCTAATATTTCAACCTCAACGGCTTGATTACTCATGATAAGTGAACTCTATTCGCGCAACTAAAGATGGGTGCAATTGCCAAACCATCGAGGGGCAAACTATAGGTAAAGCGCTATCAAGATTCAAGCTTTTCACGCCGATAAGTCTAAATTGATAGCTAAAAAACTACTTATTGGGCAATTTGAATAAAAGCTAATCATATGGGCGTTTTCGGTTAATCGTTGAAGTGGTAGGATGGCGTTTATTTACCTAGATGAAGTGATTATGAGTGAAGCGACCTTTCCCAGTTATAACCAATTAGCCAGTGATCTGCAATCGGCCTCATTGGCGATAAATCCTGCTGAACTGCATGGCTTATTAGCTGGAATGTTAGCGGGAGGAGTAACTGTCGATGACGCCAGTTGGCAAGCGCTCA
>NZ_NBUS01000038.1:18011-20605 GCF_002749895.1 Vibrio fujianensis
CTTTGATTATACCAATGATGGCTTAGGTTGGCCGCAACAAGCATTAACACAGGCGAAGCAACTGTTTTTAGCAACGCATGGTGAATTGGCAAGCCGTGATTTTAAATTAACGCTATTAGTTCCAGTGAATCATGATGATGAAGCGCTGTATCAGTTTGCTGATGGCGTGGTTGATTGGGTGAACCATTTTATTTCTGGGCTGGGTTTAGCGGCGATAGATCTAACCCGCGCGTCGTCAGACGCCAAAGAGGCGTTACAAGATTTAGAAGAAATTGCCAAATTAGCCATTGATGAAGAAGATGATCTACAGCAACAAGCTCAATTATTAGAGCAAATCATTGAACACATCAAGGCGTGTGTTTTTACGCTGTATATTGAGTTCTGCAAATCTGAACCAGCAGTTAAGCCGATGATTCACTAAGTGAGGTTAGGGTGAGTGACGAGAAATGTTTTGATGTCATCATCGCGGGGGGGGCAATGGCTGGAGCGACACTGGCCCTGGCATTGAATGCCTTGAGCCGAGGAAAGCTGTCTATTGCTGTGATTGAAGCTTTTCAAGTCGATCATCATGCTCATCCCGGTTTTGATGATCGAGCGATCGCTCTTTCTCATGGTACGGTGGCTCTGCTGGAGCAGTGGCAGCTATGGGATGCTATGCGTCCTTTCGCCACTGCCATTACGGATATCCATGTTTCGGATCGTTCTCATGCTGGTATGACAGAGATTCATGCTCAATCTCTTGCGTTGGATGCTTTAGGGTACGTGGTTGAGTTAGCTCGAGTGGGCGCTTTATATGCTGAAAAAATGGCACAATGTGTGAATATTGCCCAATATTGTCCGACTAGCGTGTCCCATATTTCTCGTTCATTAGACTCGGTTTCGGTCACTTTATCGGATAACTCACATCTGGTTGGTAAACTCTTGGTTGCAGCAGACGGTACGAGATCAACCTGTTGCGAAAAATTAGGCATTCCACAACAAGAGCTAGATTTTCATCAGGTGGCGGTAATTGCGAATGTACAAACGAATCAACCTCATCAAGGACGAGCGTTTGAACGTTTTACCACTTCTGGCCCATTGGCCTTACTCCCGATGGATGATAATCGGTTATCATTAGTTTGGTGTGTTTCTGCCTTGGTGGCAGAGCAAATCATGCAGATGGATGATTCTTGCTTTCTGGAACAGTTACAGCGAGATTTTGGCTGGCGTATCGGACGCTTCATCCAAGCAGGCAAGCGTAGTTGTTACCCATTAGCGCTTCGTTATCGTCACAATATAGTTTCTCACCGTTTTGCGATGATCGGCAATGCAGCACAAACTCTTCACCCGATTGCTGGGCAAGGCTTTAATCTTGCTATTCGTGATGTGGCTAGCCTAGCAGAAGAGATCATCAAGAGTGATCAGATTGGTGATTATTCATCATTGAGCCGTTTTCAGCAGCGTCGAACAGCGGATCGTCTGGCCACTATTCAATTGACCTCAACCTTGGTTCATCTTTTTTCGAATGATTGGATGAGCTTTCGTATTGGACGTAATCTTGGCTTAATGGCAATGGATAGTTTCTCATTTTTAAGTATCCCCTTGCTTCAACGCACACTTGGTGTGGTCAATCGATAAAAGGTACAAATTTATGATGCAAAGTGTAGATATTGCCATTGTGGGCGGAGGAATGGTCGGCCTTGCGCTTGCGGCTACTTTTAAAGATTCAGACTTAAGAATAGCGATGATTGAAAGCCAGCTTCCTCAAGCTGAATTAGATCCGCTACCTGATGTTCGCGTATCTGCATTGAATCGTGCGAGTGAAATGGTATTAAAAAACGTCAATGCTTGGGACGGAATCATAAAGCGTCGAGCTTCGCCCTATCAAGCGATGGAGGTATGGGAACAAGACAGCTTTGCTCGAATTGAGTTTTGTGCTCAGCAATTAATTCAGCCTAATCTCGGTCATATTGTTGAAAACAGAGTGGTACAACTAGCGTTATTGGATCAAGTGAAACAACAAGCCAATCTAACACTGTTTATGCCCGCGCAGTGTCAAAGTTTAGCAATTGGTGAAAGTGAAGCATGGTTGAGTTTAAGTAATGGACAATCGCTCACCGCCAAGTTAGTTGTTGGAGCAGATGGGGCCAATTCGTGGGTTCGTCGCCAAATGGATATTCCGCTCACCTATTGGGATTATGGCCATAGCGCACTCGTGGCGAATATTCGAACGCATGAACCGCATCAAGGCGTAGCAAGACAGATCTTTACTCCACAAGGCCCCTTAGCTTTTCTTCCTATGTCTGAGCCACACATGAGTTCTATTGTGTGGTCAACAGAGCCGAGCCGAGCCGAGCGTTTAGCCGCGATGGAGGCGTCGGTTTTTAATAAAGCACTTACGGTCGAATTTGATGGTCGACTTGGCTTATGTCAACTTGTCGGTCAGCGGTACACGGTGCCACTCACCGCACGTTACGCTCGTGATTTTGTCGCTGAGCGTCTGGCGTTGGTTGGAGATGCGGCCCACACGATTCATCCACTTGCGGGGCAAGGGGTTAACCTCGGTTTGCTAGATGCAGCGAGCCTAGCGCAAGAGGTGTTATCGGCTTTGCAGC
>NZ_NBUS01000038.1:20615-43214 GCF_002749895.1 Vibrio fujianensis
CAAGGCTTAGATATCGGCCAGCGGCGAAATTTACGCCGTTATGAACGTTGGCGAAAAGCCGAGGCCGCGAAAATGATAACGGCAATGCAAGGATTTAAAGATTTATTCGCGGGAAGCCATCCTGCGAAGAAATTGATTCGAGGGGTTGGGATGCGTCTTGCAGGGCAAATCCCAGGAGTAAAACAAGAAATAATGCTACATGCTTTGGGGTTAAAAGGTGAATTACCTGAGTTAGCCAAAAGGTAATCGTCCGCTGATGATTATGAGTAATCATTTAACAATAAAAAACTAGGGTTGGCATTTGCCAACCCTAGTTTTTTTAATGTTGATCAAGCATAAGCGCAGCGTAAGCGTCGAATCTCTTGGTTGACTTCATTGACGGTTTGATAATGTCGCTGTTCAGCACGTTCTGGAAGAATCAACTTCCCATTATCAAACTCAAATTTACCGACACCATAGATATAAATTCTTCCTTTAAAAAGACGACTTACGTGTTTAGCTATCATACTCGGTGTATAGCGCTTAAACAGTCTCATACTTCGATCCTTTTTTCTTTGTTTAGCTCAGTGTAAGTTAAATCGGTAGGCGATACTGTGATTTCGCCGGATATATCCAAAGTTACAGTTAGTTTTTTCAGTGATTTGTGCTGTTATTAGCAAAATTGGTTCATTCTCTAAATTAACCCCTTTCTTAGTACAATCCTCGCTTGACTCTTCTCCATCCAGGCCATAAGAGAGAAATAGTGTGATGCTTTGATTATTAAGCCAAACCAATGTGACAGTTTTAAGAATAGTTCAATTATAAGTCAATGAGTAATGATGGTGTTAATTGTGTGTAAAAAATCCCACGGGGATCTGTGGGCAAAATGTATGGGCGAGGTATGACGCGCGACATGATTACCTGGCGCTACAAGCGATATTCGCTCTCGCTAGTTTGTTTCATTGGCAGCAATTTATCATGGTCTTTTCAACGGATACGGTTCGTTGAATATCAGCAAACCTTGGTTGACAGAGCTGAATCAAATCTTGTACTGATAGAGCAATGCCTGCTAAAGAAGAGCCACTGCTAATGGTGACAATTGAATGCTGTAAAATGGCATGATCAAATAAAATAGGCATTGATGTTTTAAGGCACAGTGGCGTGACTGTGCCAACCGGATATCCGGTAATTGATTCGACTTGCGAGCGATCGACACAGGTCATTCTCCGCCACTCTAATACTTGACGAACTTTTTTGGGGTCAACTGCAGCATTACCCGGTATGCAGGCTAATGCCAGACGATTTCCCATATCTCGTAGGAGGAGAGTTTTGACCATTTGACTAGCAAGAATACCACGCTGACGCGCGGTTTCTTCAATCGTAATGGTCGCGGTTTGATGAGGTAGTAGCTGGTAGCTAACCTGATGGCTGTCTAGATACTGGGTAATGGCAGTAGAAAACGGCTTATTCATCATCTAACGTATACGGCAGTGGGCAGATAGTCCAGTGAGTTTCAGGTTGTTCAGTGAGTCTCAATTTTGTTTCCGGCTCAAGGTTATTGGGCAGGACAATTAACCCTATCGCCGTTTGGTCGGTAAAGCTGTAATGCGCCATGAGTTCGCCAGCATGACGCCAGTTTTCACCGACCGCACGTTCTAATGAATAGGCTTGTTCGGAAGCGAGTGGTTGCTGAGTATTACCTTGTACGATATACATCGCTCGTTTATTGATACCGCGATACTTGGCTCTGGCTACGGTTTCTTGCCCAGTGTAGCAACCTTTTGTAAAACTAATACCACCAAGCGACTGTAAGTTTAATGCTTGTGGGATGTGTTTATTTTGTTGTGTGTGATGAATGATGGGATAGGCGTGTTGAATATCAAAATAGGTCCAGATGGCAGGATCCACTTTGTTGGCATCACTTTGATTGAGCCACGCTTCAGCCGTTGATTCTTCTATCAGTAATAGCCAGCGTAAAGCATCGATTTTTACTGCGGTACCGTTTGGTAATGGGCGAACATCTTCCCGACTTGAAGTGAAACGATTGATCCATGCCTCTGCTCCTACCCCCATAATACCCAAAGGGATATCGGTACTTTCTCTGATTTCAACTTTAGAGAAAATGGCGTATTTTTTTAGTTCACGTAGCTCTGCTTCAATGGCCGATTGAGGTTGGAACATGGCGTAGCGATCATGATGATGAAAGAGACGAAAAGCAGACCATACTTTTCCTTTCGCATCACAATGTGCCCCCCAGCAAGATTGTCCTGTTTCTAGGCTGACCACATTACAGGTCACTTGCCCTTGCAGGTAATTTTTTTTATCGTCGCCTGATAACTCAATCACGCCCCAATGGGTTAAGTGACTAATCATTAGCTCTGGGAGTGGTGTATTGTTGGTGATAGCGAGTGTGGTAAATGTATTTTTCCAATTCATATTTTTTACCTGAGTAAGACTCTTTCCGTTATGTTAATCTGGATCAACTTTTTTGTCAGCTTGAACAGGGACTGTGACTAAGCTACTAGTTGAATTTAACATTGGTTGTTACACTTGGCGAAACTAAATATTAAGGTGAGGAAAGCCAATGTACACTACGGAAGAAAAAGCGCGCATCAAATGGGCATGCCGACGTGGAATGCTTGAACTTGATGTAGTTATCATGCCGTTCTTTGAAGAGTGTTTTGAATCATTAAGTAAGACAGAACAGCAAGATTTTGTTTCGTTACTTGAATGTGATGATCCTGACCTTTTTACTTGGATCATGGGACATGGCCGCTCAGAAAATCTGGGTCATGCAGCGATGGTAGACAAAATTGTCGCACATAATCTTAGCAAGGTCCGTTAAGCTTTATTTAAAGCCTTCTTTTCTCGCTCATATCATCGCCTTTTCTCTGTTGGCGGCTCTGGTGTGGGCGATCTTAGCTTCCTCTATTCCACTTGTTGCCAGCATGGCGATGATTGCTTTGCTTTTCTCCTATCCAGTATTGAGTTGGCTCCCCACATCTTTACAAGATGAGATTGAAATCAATTTTTCAGGAGAGTTACGTGTGGGTGACGATGATTTTGTTTTTCATCAGGTCGATTTTCTCTATCGACATCTTTTCTTGATTATTCGAGGTCAAGGGGCGCGTTGGTTATTGTGGCGCGATAGCTGTGATGAATCTGACTACCGACAGCTATTGGTGAAATTAAAACGGGAGCAGTATCGCTCCCATTAATATTATTTGGTTGGTGTTACGATTACTTGGTTGGTGTCAAAATAGTTGGCCCGCTATTTTCTAGTTGATCGGGATAATCTAACGTATAGTGCAGGCCTCGGCTCTCTTTACGTAGCATCGCACAGCGTACCATCAGTTCTGCCACTTGCAGCAAGTTACGTAATTCCAACAAGTTATTCGACACTCTGAAGTTGCTGTAGTACTCATGCGTTTCTTGCTGTAGCAGTTGAATGCGACGCAGTGCACGCTGTAAACGTTTATCGGTTCGAACAATGCCCATGTAGTCCCACATAAATAGGCGCAGTTCGTGCCAGTTGTGCTGAATAACCACTTCTTCATCCGAGCAAGTGACTTTGCTTTCGTCCCAGTTTGGTAATGAAGGCGGCATTTGTGCACAAGGGTGACGACGAAGAATATCTTGTGCAGCAGACCAAGCATAAACCACACATTCTAATAATGAATTGGAAGCCATACGGTTTGCTCCGTGTAAACCGGTATAACTCACTTCACCAATGGCATACAGTTGAGCAAGATCGGTTTGTCCTTGTTGGTTGATCATTACGCCTCCGCAGGTGTAGTGAGCGGCAGGAACAATCGGTATCGGTTCTTTGGTCATATCAATGCCAAGATCCATCAAGCGGGTGTAAATGGTAGGAAAATGCTTTTCGATAAAGTCGGCTGGTTTATGGCTGATGTCTAAATACATGCAGTCTGCACCTAAGCGTTTCATTTCATAGTCGATGGCACGAGCAACAATATCTCTAGGTGCCAGTTCAGCGCGCTTATCGAAATCAGGCATGAAGCGGGAACCATCAGGGCGGCGAAGGTACGCTCCCTCGCCACGTAAGGCTTCAGTAAGTAAGAAGTTTCGAGCTTCTGGGTGATATAAGCATGTTGGATGGAATTGGTTGAATTCAAGGTTAGCGACTCGGCAACCTGCACGCCAAGCCATAGCAATACCATCACCAGAAGAAACATCGGGGTTTGAGGTGTATTGATAAACTTTAGATGCGCCACCTGTCGCAAGTACCACAAATTTGGCTCGAATGGTTTCAACATGCTCGACGTTACGATTCCAAACATAGGCCCCTATGACTTTATTTGCCTTGCCGCCAATCTTGTCTTCAGTAATTAAATCGAGTGCATTGTAACGTTCGAATAGTCGAATGTTAGGGTGGTTATGCACGTTATCTTGCAAAGAGGTCTGCATCGCCATTCCTGTGGCATCCGCAGCGTGCAGTATTCGTCGGTGGCTATGGCCTCCTTCACGAGTTAAATGATAACGAGGATGTGCATCATCATCATCATTCTCTTCTCTGTCAAAAGGAACGCCACCATCAATCAACCACTGAACACAGGCTTTGGCATGCTCAGCAATGAATTGGACGGTCTCTTGATTACAGATTCCGGCACCGGCAATTAAAGTATCTTGAACATGAGATTCGATACTGTCAGATTCATCAAAGACGGCAGCGATACCGCCTTGTGCATAATAGGTTGCCCCTTCACTACGAGGTCCTTTGCTCAATACGATGACATTGCACTGCTCGGCAACTTGCAGCGCTAAGGATAATCCTGCGGCACCGCTGCCGATAACTAATACATCGCATTGATGTTCTCGATTTACGTCCATAAGATGGTTAACTTCCTGAACTCAAAGTAGAGTATTCCTACTCTAGATTAAAATAAAACACGAATGGTATTCGGGTTATTAGTGGTTTTATTCGGTCAACTCGCGAGTGGATCAAGCTCGGTGAATCCTTTATGTCGCTTGAGATCTCATTCGCATTACCTGCCGTGCAGTCGGCTTGGTTGTCTAGCATGTCGCTCGTGACAATAACGCCAAGCAAGCTAACTTGCAGGTAAAGACAATATGTTATAAATGCTATTGTCTTTTCTAAAGGCTATCCCCACTATGTGCGGGTGTCGATAATTAATTTAGACGAATGCCATACAAGCAAAACGAATTTCCATACGAGAGTTAAGCGGGTTACTGCATAAGACTGCGGTATTAAGGCGAAATATTTTACCTTATACTTGAACTTTTTCTCGTTTATTGAGTCACAATAGTGCTCATGTAGGCAGTGGTGTCAAGACAACATTCTGCATAATTAGAGTCCATATCTGAGAAGGTAAGGGAGATAACAATAGGAGTAACCGCTCGAATGAACGATCAACTGACCGATCAAGTGTTGATTGAGCGAGTTCAGAACGGGGATAAGCAAGCATTCAATCTGTTGGTATTGAGATATCAAAACAAGGTTTGCAATCTTATTTCTAGGTATGTGAGCAATTCTGGAGATGTGGCGGATGTTGCACAAGAAGCCTTTATCAAAGCTTATCGTGCCATCCCAACATTTCGTGGCGAGAGTGCGTTTTATACTTGGCTGTATCGCATTGCTGTTAATACCGCGAAAAATCACATCGTTGCGCAAAGCCGCCGGCCGCCGGCCAACGATGTTGATGCTGAAGAAGCTGAATTTTACGAAGGTGGTAATGCACTCAAAGAAATATCGAACCCTGAAAACATTACGTTGTCCAAGGAATTAAAGCAGGTGATATTTAGCGCAATAGAAGCATTGCCTGAGGATTTAAAAACCGCGATGACGTTGCGAGAGCTGGAAGGCTTAAGTTACGAAGATATCGCAGAAGTCATGGATTGCCCCGTTGGTACGGTGCGTTCTCGTATCTTCCGTGCTCGTGAAGCGGTTGAAAAGCGAATTAAATCGTTTTTATAACGCCGCATAGTGAGCAACAAAAATGGTGAAAATAATGGCTGACAAAGAAAAACTTTCAGCATTCATGGATGGCGAATTGGTTGATAATGTGCTGATACAAGAATTAGAGCACGACTCAGAGAGCCTCGGCACGTGGAAAAATTACCATCTTATTGGTGATGTTATGCGTGGGGATACACCTCAATCTGAATGGAATATCGCTGAAAGTGTCGCTCTGGCATTAGAACATGAACCAGTACATCGCTCGTTCACCAGCTCTGAGCGTATCACTGATCTGCACTTGGCGAAACTAGAGGCTCAGCCTAAGGTTAGTCAAGCTCGTCGCCAGTTGCCTACTTGGTTTAGCCAACTCGGACAAGTGGCGATTGCTGCGAGTGTGTCACTTGCTGTCATCATTGGTGTGCAACAATATGGTGGCAATGAAGCTACCAGCGCACAAGAAGCGCAGCTACCTGTGCTACAGACGGTGCCATTTGCGGGTAGTGCCGAACCGGTCAGTTTGACCCGAGATTCAGTCGCAAGGCATGGTAGCAGCGAAGCGAATATGCAAGAACAACGTCGTCGTATCAATGCATTATTGCAAGACTATGAACTACAGTTGAGACTCAATAGTGAGAATTTGACCTCTCACCCTGACCCAGTTGAAACGGTAATTGAATGAAAAAATTTCTGATCAGTGCGTTGACACTGTTCAGTCTGAATGTAACGCCGGCCTTTGCAGAAACGCCTTCTGCAGAGGCTTTGTTGCATCAGATGAACGAAGCCAGTCAACAGCTTAATTATGAGTTGTCTTATATTCTGATTAAGAAAAATAGCATAGAACCTTTGCTTTACCGCCATGCTCATCAAGAGAGCCAACAGTTCGCTCATCTTATTTATTTGAGTGGCCCAGTACGCGAAGTGATTCGTCGCGGTAATGAAGTCAGTTATGTTGAACCGGGTGTTGAGCCTTTTACGATTGAATCCGGTAACATGGTGGCTCCGACGATTCCTATGCTTAATAGTGATGTCGCACAACTTAGCCAATATTATGATTTTGTAAAAATGGGCCGCGCGCGTGAAGCTGGAACAGCTTGTCAGGTTCTACGTATTGTGCCCAAAGATGGCCTCCGTTACTCTTATGTTTTGTGGATCGATGAACACAGTGCACTACCTCTGCGTGCCGACTTAGTCGATCGTGATGGTGAAGTATTAGAGCAGTACCGTACTATTTCGTATTCGATTAACGATAAATTGGCCTCTTTGATGGCCGGATTAAATAATGTTCAACTGCCAGAGGTATTATCTTTACCTAAAGGTAATATCCAAGAAACATTCTGGACTGTCGGGTGGAAGCCAGAAGGTTTTCAACCACTTGAGCTGAATCGTTATCGTATGGCAATGACCGAGCGTTTGGTGGAAAGCCAGATGTTTTCCGATGGGCTGTTTAATTTTTCTGTCTATGTATCGAGTCGTGATAATCATTCACTAAAAGGGCAGTTAGTCCGTCAAGGGCGTCGCACGGTGCATAGTTTTGTCAGTGGAGAGAACGAAGTGTCGGTGGTGGGTGATATTCCTCCCGCAACCGCACAGCGTATTGCCCAATCGGTGATTTTTGAACATGTCGGAGTAAAAAATCAATGATGACTGCACTGGCAACCGTGACAGCGGTGGAGCGTCATGCACTAGGTTATTGGGTCGATCTGAGTTGTGAGCAACAAACGAGTTGTAGCCATTGTCAGTCGTCTAAGAGTTGTGGTACGGGGATGGTTTCTAAAGCGCTAGGCAATAAAGCATTAGCTTGGCGCTTAGACAGTGAAAAGCCAGTGTCAACAGGGCAAGTGGTAGAAATTGGCTTTCCAGAAAAAAGCTTATTGCAATCGGCGGCTTTGGTTTACCTTGTGCCGCTATTTATGATGATCGTCGGTGCACTGATCGCTGAAATTTGGCTTGCTCCTTGGCTAAGTATGGGGGAAGGTGTCGTGATCGGCTGTGCTTTGCTTGCTATGATATTTGGCGTGATGCTGGCGAGATATTATTCGACCCGTTTATCAAAAAATTCCGTTCAACAAGTGATCCTATTGCGAGTACTAGGACAGCCTATCCTTTAAATTATGGTGCGAAGCCTAGCGAAATTCGGTAGAATCGGCCAACTTAATTGAAATACCACCTCGGTGGTGTTTTTTATTCCCTAATCAGCAAAGAGTTTAGTCATCCCAAACCTATGAAGCACATTCGTAATTTTTCGATTATCGCCCACATTGATCATGGTAAATCGACCTTATCCGACCGTTTAATCCAAGTATGTGGTGGGTTGAGCGATCGTGAAATGGCAGAACAAGTTCTTGATTCAATGGATCTTGAACGTGAGCGTGGTATCACCATTAAAGCGCAGAGTGTGACTCTCGACTACCAAGCTAACGACGGCGAAACTTATCAACTAAACTTTATCGATACGCCAGGGCATGTGGATTTCTCTTATGAGGTCTCTCGTTCTCTAGCTGCTTGTGAAGGCGCGCTTTTGGTGGTTGATGCCGGTCAGGGAGTGGAAGCTCAGACACTGGCTAATTGCTATACCGCGATCGAAATGGATCTTGAGGTGGTACCTATCCTCAATAAAATTGATTTACCGGCAGCAGAGCCTGAACGAGTGGCTGAGGAAATCGAAGATATTGTTGGTATCGACGCTGTTGATGCTGTTCGTTGTTCAGCTAAAACTGGGCTCGGTGTTGACGAAGTGCTAGAGAAAATTGTTTCCGCCATTCCCGCACCCGAAGGCGATCCTGATGCTCCGTTACAAGCGCTTATTATTGACTCCTGGTTTGATAATTATTTAGGGGTCGTTTCTTTAGTGCGGATTAAAAACGGTAGCCTGAAGAAAAACGATAAAATCAAAGTGATGAGTACTGGGCAAATCTGGGGGGTTGATCGTATTGGTATTTTCACGCCAAAACAGGTTGATACTTCTGGGCTGAATACTGGAGAAGTTGGTTGGGTCGTTTGTGGTATTAAAGACATCCTTGGCGCACCCGTGGGGGATACCTTAACGCTGGCTAAAAATGGTTGTGAAAAACCACTACCTGGGTTTAAAAAGGTTAAACCCCAAGTCTATGCTGGGTTGTTCCCCGTCTCTTCAGACGATTATGAAAACTTCCGTGATGCATTAGGAAAACTCAGCCTCAATGATGCCTCGTTGTTCTATGAACCAGAGACATCGGCAGCACTAGGTTTTGGTTTCCGCTGTGGCTTCTTAGGTATGCTACATATGGAGATCATTCAAGAGCGTTTAGAACGAGAATATGATCTTGATTTGATCACCACGGCACCAACGGTGGTGTATGAAGTTCTCAAAACCGATCACGACATGCTTTATGTGGATAGTCCGGCTAAGTTACCTGCTATCAATGATATCGAAGAAATTCGTGAGCCGATTGCTCGTTGTAATATTCTTGTGCCTTCCGACTATCTCGGCAGTGTGATTACCTTATGTGTAGAAAAACGTGGCACACAAGTCGATATGGTCTACCATGGCAACCAAGTGGCGTTGACTTATGATATTCCAATGGCCGAAGTTGTGCTTGATTTCTTTGACCGTTTGAAGTCAACCTCGCGCGGTTATGCGTCATTAGATTATGGCTTCCAACGTTTCCAAGCGTCCGATATGGTTAGAGTCGATGTATTGCTTAATGGTGATAAAGTCGATGCACTAGCTATTATTACTCATAAAGACCAGGCACAAACACGTGGCCGTCAGTTGGTGGAGAAAATGAAAGAATTCATTCCTCGCCAAATGTTTGATATTGCGATCCAAGCGGCTATTGGTAATCATATTATTGCTCGTTCAACCGTTAAGCAGTTGCGTAAAAACGTCTTGGCCAAATGTTATGGCGGTGATGTGAGCCGTAAGAAAAAATTATTGAAAAAACAAAAAGAAGGTAAAAAACGCATGAAGCAAATTGGTAATGTTGAATTACCACAAGAAGCGTTTTTAGCCATTTTACATGTTGGTAAAGACTAGCTATTTTGATGCGATAGAGCGATCCAGTAGCAACTCTCAAGTGAAAGGGTCTTGGCTCTTTCACTTTCGTATTTTTAGATAAGGGAAGGTAATGGCGAATACATTTTCACTCATGCTGGTGATCGTGACTCTTGTCACTGGGATTATCTGGGCACTTGAGAAATGGCTGTGGAAGAAAAAGCGCCAGCAGCGCTTTGCTGAGCTTAAAGTTGATGCTCAAGCCAGTGAGCTAAAACAAGCTACGCAACCTTGGTGGGTTGAAAATTCAGTCTCTATCTTCCCTGTTATCGCCTTTGTACTGATTCTCCGTTCATTTATTTTTGAACCTTTCCAGATCCCTTCGGGATCGATGATGCCAACCTTATTAGTGGGCGATTTTATTCTAGTTGAAAAGTATGCTTATGGATTAAAAGATCCGGTTTGGCGTACGCAACTTGTGGAAACGGGCAAGCCAGAACGTGGTGATGTTGTGGTCTTTAAATACCCACCCAATCCTAGTGTTGACTATATAAAACGAGTGGTCGGCATGCCGGGTGATATCGTGCGCTACAGTACAGAAAAAGAAATTTGTATCCAATCACCGAATACAACTGATTGCCAGCCAGTTAAATTATCTAATGTGGTGGAAAGTGAGTTTATGCAAAGCCGCATTCCACTGATTCAAATGGATGAACAATTGGGTGAAAAAGCTCATAATATCTTAATTAATCCGTTGCGGATTGATAATGTACAAGATTACCACCCTCGTGCGGGAGTGAATGAGTGGGTGGTTCCACAAGGACACTATTTTGTCATGGGTGATAACCGTGACAACAGTGCTGATAGCCGTTTTTGGGGCTTTGTTCCAGAAGAAAACTTAGTCGGTAAAGCCGTTGCGATTTGGATCAGCTTTGAGTTTGATCGCAGTCCAGACAGTTTGTTACCAACTTGGATTCCAACCGGCGTGCGCTTTAGCCGCATCGGTGGCATTAATTAGGCAGTTATACTGGCCCGTAACACATCGAGAGAGCATGAATTCTCCAATTAATAGATTAGAAACAAAGCTTTGTTATCAATTTAATGATGCGACGCTGATTGAGTTGGCACTGACCCATCGCAGTGCCAACGGAAAACATAATGAACGTCTTGAGTTTCTGGGCGATTCAATTTTAAGTTTTGTCATTGCTGATGAGCTATATCATCGTTTTCCTAAGATTAATGAAGGCGATATGAGCCGTATGCGTGCAACGCTAGTGCGTGGTAATACATTAGCGGAATTAGGCCGAGAGTTTGGCTTAGGAGATTACTTAAAATTAGGTCCAGGTGAGTTGAAGAGCGGTGGTTTCCGTCGTGATTCGATTCTGGCTGACGCAGTAGAAGCTATTATAGGCGCAATATATTTAGATAGTGATATCGAGATGGTTCGCACCATTATCTTGGGTTGGTATCAAAGCCGATTAGAGGCAATTGAACCCGGTGTATCACAAAAAGATCCAAAAACACGCTTGCAAGAATTCTTGCAAGGAAGAAGAAGCCCATTACCGCTGTATAATGTGACTCATATTAAAGGTGAAGCACATAATCAACAGTTTACGGTATCGTGTACAGTGGCCGGTATTGCTAAGCCGGTGATCGGGAAAGGAACTAGCCGTCGTAAAGCGGAGCAAGCCGCCGCAGAAATCGCTTTGGAGCAATTAACTCATGGCTGATAAAGAATTCGATCTCGACGCGTATTTTGCGTCTCACGGTGAAGATGCCTCCTCTTCTTCTTTGCCGGACAATCAACACTGCGGATTTATCGCGATTGTGGGCCGCCCTAATGTAGGTAAGTCGACATTACTGAATAATATTTTAGGGCAGAAGATCTCGATTACATCGCGCAAACCTCAAACAACACGCCATCGAATTATGGGGGTCGATACGCGTGGTGACTACCAAGCGATTTATGTTGATACTCCTGGACTGCACATTGAGGAAAAACGAGCGATCAACCGCTTGATGAACCGCGCGGCAAGTAGCTCGTTAAGTGATGTTAACTTGGTGTTATTTGTCGTGGATGGAACGCATTGGACGGCTGACGATGAAATGGTTTTGCATAAATTACAACAAGCCAATTTCCCTGTCGTGCTTTGCGTTAATAAAGTCGATAACGTAAAAGATCGTAATGAAGTGATGCTGCACATGCAATCGCTGTCTAAATTAATGGACTTCGTTGATGTGGTGCCGATTTCAGCAAAGCATGGCAAAAATATCGATGTGCTACATAAGCACGTGCGTAGCCATCTTCCTAAAGCCGTTCATCACTTTCCTGAAGAGTATGTCACGGATCGTTCTCAACGTTTTATGGCATCAGAAATTATTCGTGAAAAACTGATGCGTTTTACCGGTGAAGAACTGCCTTATTCTGTGACGGTAGAAATTGAACGGTTTGATTACAACCCTGAAACGGATGGTTTTCATATCAATGCACTGATCTTAGTTGAACGTATTGGGCAAAAGAAAATGGTGATCGGTAAAAAGGGTGAGAAAATTAAAACCATCGGTCGTGAAGCTCGGTTAGATATGGAAGAATTATTTGGCCGTAAGGTTTATTTAGAAACCTGGGTTAAAGTTAAATCTGGTTGGGCTGATGATGAGCGTGCTTTGCGTTCACTTGGTTATATTGATGATCTTTAACGATAATATTTGATTATTCACTCATAGGTGAGTCACGATGGTTGGGGGCGCTATGCTTGATGGTTTTCAGCGTTGCTTTGTTTTACATCGTCGCCCCTATAGTGAATCGAGCTTGATTTTAGACATCTTTAGTGAAGAGTTTGGTCGTTTATCCTTAATGGCAAAAGGCGCGAGAGGGAAACGATCAAACTTGAAAGGTGCACTACAACCTTTCACGCCACTGCTTTTGAAATGGTCAGGTAAAAGTGCAATGAAAACCCTGCGCCAAGCTGAGCCGATCAGTTTAGGGCTTCCCCTCAATGGCATTCATCTCTATTCTGCAATGTATGTTAATGAGTTAATTGGGCGCATTCTTGTGCCTGAAGTGCCAAGCCCTGGGTTATTCCATGATTATCTTTTTGCTCTGACAGAACTGGCGCAAAATAACAATCCAGAACCGGCATTACGCCGTTTTGAATTAGCCTTATTATCATCAATGGGTTATGGGATTGATTTTCTTCATTGTGCGGGAACGGGAGAACCTGTTGATCCCAACATGACTTATCGATATCGAGAACAAAAGGGATTCATTGCATCGGTTCGGCGCGATCATTTAACTTTTTATGGCGATGAATTGATCGCCATTAGCGAACGCCGTTTTACCACGAAAGCACAATTACAAGCTGCCAAGCGCTTTACACGCATAGCGTTAAAGCCATACCTTGGCGGGAAACCGTTAAAAAGTCGGGAGTTATTCCGGCAAACAACGCTATCTAGAGCACGGAGTATAGGAACATGAGCTCAATTCTTTTAGGTGTTAATATCGACCATGTTGCCACACTACGCAATGCGCGTGGCACTCGTTATCCCGATCCCGTTCATGCGGCTGAAATAGCAGAACGAGCGGGTGCTGATGGCATCACGGTTCACCTGCGAGAAGATCGTCGCCATATTCAAGATCGTGATGTGCGTATTTTACGTGAAACGATCCAAACGCGTATGAATTTAGAAATGGCGGTCACGGATGAGATGGTTGAAATCGCCTTGCAAACCAAACCTGAATTTGTTTGTTTAGTTCCAGAAAAGCGTGAGGAATTGACAACCGAAGGGGGGTTAGACGTTGTTGGCCAACTGGCTAAGATCAAAGCAGCGACCGAAAAATTGACCGCAGCGGGAATTAAAGTTTCCCTCTTTATTGATGCAGATAAAGAGCAGATCGATGCAGCTAAAGCGTGCGGCGCACCTTTTATTGAGCTACATACCGGGCATTATGCGGATGCCATTTGTGATGATGAACAGCAAAGCGAACTGAAAAAAATTGCCGCCGCTGCGGCCTATGCTGATGATCAAGGCATTACCGTCAATGCGGGGCACGGGCTGACTTATCATAATGTTTCTGCGATAGCCGCTATTCCCGAAATCTACGAATTGAATATTGGCCATTCCATTATTGGTCGCGCACTCTTTGATGGCTTAGACAAAGCGGTCGCCGAGATGAGATGCATAATGCAATCTGCCCGTAAATAGGTTAAATGACATTATGGCGATCGTCGGACTTGGAACAGATATAACGGAGATCGTTCGTATCGAAAAGGCATTATCACGTAGTGGTGATGCCTTTGCTGCGCGTATTTTAACGCCAGATGAATTGATGGTATTTGATGCGTTAAAACAAAAAGCCCGTTACTTAGCCAAACGTTTTGCCGCCAAAGAAGCTGCCTCTAAAGCTTTAGGAACGGGTATCGCTCATGGCGTTAGTTTTCAAGATTTCCACATCAATAATGATGTGAATGGAAAACCTTTGTTGATTCTGAGCGGTAAAGCGGCTGAATTTGCCTCGGCCGCTCAGGTTACTTCAATCCACCTTTCTCTGTCTGATGAGCGCCACTACGCTTTGGCGACGGTTATTTTTGAGTCCAATGCTTAAGGTTATGTTGGTGATGGAATGTAGTTTTTGGCTTGGGCTAATACCTTCTCCATCTCATCTTGTAACTCAAATAGTTCTGGCTCTATATCGCTAATAACACTGCCTGAACGTAGCATTTGTTCTAGTGATGCACACACGGTTTTAAGTGATGGTACACCACTGTATGAACAGCTACCATGCAGTTTATGAATGTGGTGTAGTAAGTCGTCAATTGGGTATGAGGCTTCTGCTAATGCTTGCTCGATGACTTGGGCAACTTCTGGAATATAATCAAGCAAAAGAGAGAGCATTTCTTGTGCGAGTGCACTTTTCCCTGCCGCTTGCTTTAAAGCGAGATCCCAGTCGATAACGGGTTTGATCGCCATTGATGGTGCGGTTGTTGCTGGTGCTAGCGCTGTTCCCGACAAGGGGAGGGGGACGAATGTATCGACCGTTCTTCTCGGACTCCAGTGTAAGAGAACTTGTTGTAAAACCTGTTCTTCAATTGGCTTGGTGAGATAATCATCCATTCCTGCCTTTAGTAATCTATCTCGCTCGCCAAGCATAGCATGAGCTGTTACCGCGATAATTGGGGTTTGGGCATTGAGCGGTAATTGTTTGATCGCCTTACAAGCAGCCACTCCATCCATATGGGGCATCTGAATATCCATCAGAATAATATCAAATGACTGTTGTTTTGCTTGCTCTACTGCCGAAACGCCATCAGTACAAGCGATCACTTGATCGACACGTTCCTGTAATAATGCCGTGATTAACTTCAGGTTGGCTGGGTTATCATCCACCGCCATAACCGTCAACGGCAACTTGTCTTGATGAGTGACAGGTTCAGGCATTTCTACGGCTTGAGGCTGATGATCAATTAAAATTTGCAGTAATTTTTTACGAGAGAGAGGCTTGGTCAGGCACTGAATTGGATAAGTTTTCATGAGCTGATCCGCCAGTGCGAGTTCGGTGCTGGGGATGCCAACAATGATATGTGGAGCTAGTGTGATGGCTTGCTCTACCCACTGTTTAACGTGAGCGGTATTCGTTTCTTTATTGGGAGATAAATTCAGTAAGATATAATCATAATGGCCTGATTCTTCTGGTATTGTTGAATGATAGGTGACGACTAGGCCTGCTTGAATCAATTGTTGTTGAACAATCGAAGCCGCTTGGATATTCGGTTCGATCAATAATAAATGTTTTTGATTCAGGACTTGGGGATCAACACTATCACTAATCGGCAGATCGGTCGCATGTAAGCGTAGGGTAAACCAAAAGGTGGAACCTTGATGAAGACGACTGGTTAAACTGATTTCTCCGCCCATTTGACTGACCAGTTTTTGGGTAATGACTAACCCTAATCCTGTTCCTCCATAACGGCGCGAAATACTGGCATCAGCTTGACTAAAGGCTTGGAATAGCTGAGCTTGTTGACGCTCAGAAATGCCTATCCCGGTGTCTCGGACCATAAATTGCAGTTCTACGGTGTCATCCCTTTGCGCTCTCATTTCCACACTCACATCAATATTGCCTCGTTCGGTAAATTTGATGGAATTACCGACTAAGTTGGTTAATACCTGCTGAATACGTAGCGGATCGCCTACTAGACCTACCGGGATTTTTGAGTCAATTTTGAGGGTGATTTCTAGACCTTTTTCATGGGCACTGGTCGCTTGCAGATTGACCACTTCTTCAAGGGTTTCTTGAAATTCAAATGGAATGTTTTCTAGGGCCAGTTTCCCCGCTTCTAGTTTAGAGAAATCAAGGATATCATTGATGATGGTTAATAAGTTATTTGCTGATTTCTCAATGGTTTGAAGGTAGTCAGCTTGGCTGTTAGTTAACTGGGTTTTGAGCATTTGGCGGGTAAATCCGATCACCCCATTGAGTGGTGTGCGTAGCTCATGTGACATATTAGCTAAAAACTCAGATTTCACTCTAGCGGCTTCTTGAGCGCGTTTTTTAGCAATATCTAACTCAATGTTTTGGATTTCCAATTGCTCAAGTGTTTCACGTAGATCCGAAGTCGCTTGATCAATACTATGTTGCATTTCGACATGGTATTCAGAGAGTGAAACCGCCATCGCATTAATGCCATTTTTGAGATCATCTAATTCACCGTGCATTTTCTCTTCAATTCGCACATCTAAATGCCCACGACGAATACGATCGACCATATTTTTCATATGTGTGATGGGGCGAGTCACGTCGTGCATCAATCGGAATGCAAAAACGCCGGAAAGGGTCAAGCCCATGATTAACACCAGACAAGCTGAAAAAATTTCTTGGTATTGCTGTAAACGTAAAGAAGAGAGATCTAACTCTATCGCGATATACCCTAATGCCGGACTTGAGGTAGCATTGATATTCTCTTCTATCAAGCGTGTTTCAGATAAAATAGGCGTACGTAAAATTAACGTATTATTATAAAGTTGTGAGCTACCTAAGACTGGAATTGCTTGATCTTTCGGATACATTAATGCTTCAAAATTAGGGTGAAAGTTTGAGGTGACGAATAACTCGTGCTGTGAATCGAAAACAGCGATACTGCGTACAAACTTTGAATGTTTACGGTGGGCATAACTAATAATGCGGCGAACCGATTCGCGACTTTGATTTTTTAAGCCTTCTTCACTGGCAATGGCCAGCGGTTCGATAATACTTGCCCCAGAGTTGATGACTTGAACTTCTAAATCGTGATAGCGATTAAAGGAAAATAAGGCGCTAAGCAATAACCCAATGATTAAGGTTGGAGCTAAAGTGAGAGTAATAACGCGCGCACGTAAGCCATATTTGGTCATTATTGTCTAAACATCGTGGTGTGGATATGGGAAAATAACCCGCATTGAGTGTTGCCAAGCTATTCAAGGAGACAATAGCTTAATGCAATCACCCAGCTTTCGACAATCTTCCCCGTGCAGAATAGTGATGCTCGGGCCAAAAACCTTTTATCAATCACAGTTAGGCAGAGCATGGCACGTTTTTTTCAACCGAAGAAGAACCCTTCCCCCTCATCGAAACATCAGTCGGTGAGTGTCAGTAAACTCGATCATCTCGGAGCTGGTATTGCGTATCAGAAAGGTAAAGCGATTTTTATTGATGGGGCTTTGCCTGGTGAAGAGGTCGTTATTCAATTAACAGAAAGTAAGAGTAAATTTGCCAGAGCGAAACTGATTAAAGTTTTACAGACCAGCCCTGAACGGGTTACACCGTTTTGTGCTTATTATCAGCAGTGCGGTGGCTGTGATTTACAACATCTTGAGCATGCAGCGCAAATAGCCCATAAACAACAGACGCTTTCTCAGTTAATGAGTAAGTTTGCTAACCAGCAGCTAGACTTGTCAGAGCCGATTTGTGGGAAGGAAAAAGGCTACCGTCGCCGAACTCGTCTGAGCCTATTATGGGATAAAAAAACTCAGCAACTTCAATTTGGTTTTCGTCGTAAGCAAAGTAAACAGATTGTCACGATCACCCATTGCCCGGTACTTGAACCAAGTCTCAACCAGTTATTACCCGCCCTTCAAGCACGGCTAAGCACGCTGAGCCAACCTCATCAACTCGGGCATGTGGAATTGGTCAAAGGCGACAACACCATCGCACTGATGCTTCGTCATCTTGCTCCGCTCAGTCAAGTGGATCAAGAGCGATTACTCTCTTTCGCCTCAGAACATCAACTGGCATTATATTTACAGCCAACGCCCGAGCAGATTGAACATCAGTGTGGTGAGGTGCCTTACTACCGAGAGGTGGAGGCATCTATTTCTTTTCTTCCGAACCATTTTATTCAGGTCAATCAATCGGTCAATCATCAGATGGTTGAGCAAGCTATCACCTGGTTGGATGTTCAAAGCGATGATCGAGTGCTAGATTTATTCTGTGGCTTGGGCAATTTTAGCTTACCTATCGCCAAATTAGCTCAGTCGGTTGTCGGTGTTGAAGGCGTGGATGCGATGGTTAAATGGGCACAACACAATGCTGAGTTAAACCAGATCAAGACGGCCACCTTTTACCAAGCAAATTTGGAACAAGAGATGACCCGACAAGCATGGGCGGCAGATAAGTTTGATAAAATCTTACTTGATCCAGCTCGAGCTGGTGCAGCGGGCGTTATCGAACACCTTGCACGGCTTGGTGCTGAACGCGTGGTGTACGTATCGTGTAACCCAGCCACGCTGGCGCGTGATAGTCACAGTTTATTGAATCAGGGATATCAGTTGGCTAAATTGACTATGCTTGATATGTTTCCCCATACCAGCCACTTGGAATCGATGGCTCTGTTTGTAAAAACTCGGTAAATGACCGAACTTTCAAGCGTGAAAGTAGGTCGAAAGCATGAATTATAATAATTAGGACACCTCTATGGTTGCGGTACGTAGCGCACACTTAAACCCAGATGAACAGTTTGAGCTAGAAAAATGGATTGCTGGTTTAGGGCAAGAAGCAAAAACGGCGGCGAAGCTGAGCGAAGTCTATCGTCAATGCGAGCAGTTACTTGAAGGACATCCTCAAAGCTCACTATTACTGTGGCGAGGGCGGGAGATGATCGAAATATTGATCACCTTATCGATGGATAGAGCGACACTCGTGGCCGCTCTGCTGTTCCCTATTGCAATCAGCGGAGCATTGGATGCTGAAGAACTGGAAGCTGGCTATGGTAAGGAGACCGTCAAACTGATTCACGGTGTGGAAGAGATGGCTGCGATTGGTCAACTCAATGTCACACTGCGAGGCAGTGAAGCTTCAGCCCAAGTAGACAATGTGCGGCGAATGTTATTGGCTATGGTCGATGATTTTCGCTGTGTGGTGATCAAGCTGGCCGAACGAATTTGCAATCTACGTGAAGTTAAAGATCAACCAGACGAGGTGCGTCGCGCTGCCGCAAAAGAGTGTGCCAATATTTATGCGCCATTAGCCAACCGGCTTGGTATTGGTCAACTCAAATGGGAAATTGAAGATTACGCATTTCGTTACCAACAACCCGACACATATAAGCAGATCGCCAAACAACTTTCTGAACGCCGAATCGTGCGCGAGCAGTACATTCGAGATTTTGTCGATGATCTTCGCCAAGAAATGCAAGCGTCTAGCATCAATGCGGAGGTAAGTGGCCGCCCCAAACACATTTACAGCATCTGGCGAAAAATGCAGAAGAAAAATCTGGCATTTGACGAGCTATTCGACGTGCGCGCGGTTCGAATCATCGCCGATAAACTACAAGATTGCTACGCCGCATTGGGGATTGTGCATACCAAATATAAGCATTTGCCTAATGAATTTGATGATTATGTGGCTAATCCGAAGCCGAATGGTTATCAATCCATCCATACGGTGATTCTTGGCCCAGAAGGAAAAACGATAGAAATTCAGATTCGTACCAAACAGATGCATGAGGACTCAGAATTAGGCGTTGCGGCGCACTGGAAATATAAAGAAGGCAGTAGTGCTGGACGCAGCGGGTACGATGAAAAAATCACTTGGCTACGTAAGTTGTTGGATTGGCAAGAAGAAATGTCTGATTCTGGCGAAATGTTGGATGAACTGCGTAGTCAAGTGTTTGATGATCGCGTCTACGCCTTTACCCCGCGTGGCGATGTGGTCGATTTACCCATGGGAGCGACCCCGCTTGATTTCGCCTATCATATCCACTCAGAGGTTGGACATCGCTGTATCGGTGCCAAAGTCGGGGGGCGCATTGTGCCGTTTACCCATAAACTGCACATGGGCGATCAAGTAGAAATCATCACCGCTAAAGAACCCAACCCCTCTCGTGACTGGTTAAACCCGTCACTCGGTTTTGTTCATTCAGGGCGGGCACGAGCAAAAATCAATGCTTGGTTCCGTAAACAAAGCCGAGAGAAAAACTTAGAAGCAGGACGAGAGATCCTCGAAAACGAATTAGCCAAAATCGGTGCGACCTTAAAAGATGCAGAACTCTATGCGCTGAAACGTTTTAACGTAAACAGTGCAGATGAAATGTATGTTGGCGTTGGTAGTGGTGATTTACGGATTAACCAAATTGTCAATCATATCAATGCATTGGTCAATAAACCAACGGCTGAAGAAGAAGATAAACTGGCTCTTGAAAAACTGGTTGGAGAAACCAAGCCGATCGTCGGTAGCCAAACGCATAAAGATGCGGTTGTGGTGGAGGGGGTCGATAATCTGATGACGCATTTGGCGCGTTGTTGCCAACCGATCCCTGGTGATGATATTCGTGGTTATATTACCCAAGGACGTGGTATTTCAGTGCATCGAAGTGATTGCGAACAATTAGAAGAGCTGAGCCACCATGCGCCTGAGCGAATTATTAATACCGTTTGGGGGAGAGGTTTTGTCGGGAGTTATCGTTTAACATTACGAGTTGAAGCCATGGAGCGAGGAGGGCTACTGAAAGACATCACGACCTTGCTGGCCAATGAGAAAATCAAAGTGATCAGCATGAAAAGTCGTAGTGACTATAAGCGTCAGCTCTCCATTATGGATTTTGAACTTGAACTCAATAATATCGAGGTTCTACAACGTATCTCGAAACGCATTGAGCATATTAAAGATGTGATGTTGGTTAAGCGATTAGGTTAATTGAGCAGCATTTATAACGAGGTTAGCGCGTCAGTTCTGCCTCGTTTTTTTATTGAGAGGTAACATGGCCCATCCTATTTTACAGCTTGAACAAATTATGAATCAGTTACGAGACCCTGAGCATGGTTGTCCATGGGATCGCAAGCAAAGTTTTGCCAGCATTGTGCCTCATACCATTGAAGAAACTTATGAAGTGGTGGAGGCAATCGACAAACAAGATTGGCCAAACCTACGAGAAGAGCTTGGGGATCTCCTTTTTCAGGTGATCTTTTATAGCCAATTGGCAAAAGAACAGGGTTTATTCGATTTTTCAGCGGTCGTTGAAACGGTGAATGAAAAATTAATTCGCCGCCATCCTCATGTTTTTTCTAATCTTCAGTTTACCGATTCAGCTCAGTTGGCCGCTAACTGGGAGGCTGAAAAAGCCAAAGAAAAACACCAAGCAGGCAAAACAGAACAAAGTATTCTAGACTCAATACCACAAGCGTTACCGGCCTTAATGCGCGCCAATAAAATTCAACAAAAATGCGCGAAATATGGCTTTGACTGGGACACCCTTGGCCCGGTGGCCGAGAAAGTACAGGAAGAATTGGCTGAAGTGATGGAAGAAGCACTTCAAGTCGAGGTTGATGAGCAAAAAGTAGAAGAAGAACTTGGCGATCTGCTGTTTGCCACGGTCAATTTGGTTCGCCATTTAGGTAAAGATCCAGAAATAGCGTTAATGAAAGCCAATCAAAAATTTGTGCGTCGTTTCCAAGGGGTGGAGCAATTGGCGCAGGCGCATCATCAGCCCTTAACCCATTTTTCGTTAGCTGAACTTGATGCGATGTGGGAACAAGTTAAACAGAGAGAAAAAGAGAAAGTTGAGCCTTTTTTAAGTAAAAATAGCAATAAAAAGCACGATTGAGCAGAGAAAATAAACCGAGTTCAATCTGTTTGATTTGAAGCAAAAAATAAAAAACTGAGTGTGATAGATTTCACGTTGTGGCGATAAATGGGTTCTGGTATAGTTTCATCCCGTCCAGAAGAAATCCATTTCCCTCATTCAACCAATTTCAGGTTAAACATGACGACAAATTATATTTTTGTTACTGGCGGGGGCGTATCCTCTCTAGGGAAAGGTATTGCAGCAGCATCGCTTGCGGCGATTTTAGAAGCTCGTGGTTTAAAAGTGACCATGATGAAGCTTGACCCTTACATCAACGTTGATCCCGGCACAATGAGCCCAACTCAACATGGTGAAGTGTTTGTCACGGAAGATGGCGCTGAAACTGACCTTGACCTTGGCCATTACGAACGTTTCATTCGTACTAAAATGACCAAGCGCAATAACTTTACTGCTGGTCGTGTTTATGCCGATGTCTTGCGTAAAGAGCGCCGTGGTGACTACCTTGGAGCTACAATTCAGGTCATTCCTCATATTACTAATGCGATAAAAGATCGCGTGATTGCTGGCTCTGAAGGCCATGATGTTGCTATCGTTGAAGTCGGTGGTACCGTCGGTGATATTGAATCACTGCCATTTATGGAAGCCATTCGTCA
>NZ_NBUS01000038.1:43224-50519 GCF_002749895.1 Vibrio fujianensis
CTTGCCATTGAAGTTGGTCGCGAGAATGCGATGTTTATGCATTTAACCTTGGTGCCATATCTCGCGGCAGCTGGTGAAGTGAAAACCAAACCGACCCAACACTCAGTTAAAGAGTTGCTTTCTATCGGAATTCAACCGGATATTTTGGTTTGTCGTAGTGATCGTGTGATCCCTGCTAACGAGCGTAAAAAAATCGCTTTATTCTGTAACGTGCCAGAAAAAGCCGTTATTTCGATGAAAGATGTTGATTCTATTTATAAAATCCCACAATTAATTAAATCTCAAGGTTTAGATGATTTAGTCTGTGCGCGTTTTGGTATTACCGCACCAGAGGCGGATCTTTCTGAGTGGGAACGAGTTATTTATGAAGAAGCCAACCCAACGGGTGAAGTCACCATTGGTATGGTAGGCAAATATATTGAATTGCCAGATGCGTATAAATCGGTCAATGAAGCCCTAAAACATGCAGGGCTGAAGAATCGCCTTAGCGTGACCATTAAGTATATCGATTCACAAGATGTTGAAACCAAAGGGGTTGATATCTTACAAGGTGTGGATGCTATTTTGGTTCCGGGTGGTTTTGGTGACCGAGGCATTGAAGGTAAAATTCTTGCCGCCCAATATGCTCGTGAAAACGGTGTCCCTTATCTTGGTATCTGCTTAGGTATGCAGGTTGCACTGATTGAGTATGCAAGAAATGTCGCGGGTATGACTGGTGCACATTCAACAGAATTTAACAAAGAAAGCCCGTATCCTGTGGTAGGCTTAATCACAGAATGGGTTGACAGTGAAGGTAAGGTTGAAGAACGGACCGAAAGTTCAGATTTAGGCGGTACGATGCGTCTAGGTTCTCAACTTTGCCACCTAACGAAAGGGACAAAAGCGTATGAATTGTACGGAAGTGCCACAATTCATGAACGTCATCGTCATCGTTATGAAGTAAACAACAACCTTCGTCCACAAATTGAAAAAGCCGGCCTGAAGGTTTCTGGGTTATCCGCAGATAAAAAACTGGTTGAGGTGATTGAAAATCCAGCGCATCCATGGTTTATTGCGGCTCAATTCCACCCAGAATTTACATCGACTCCGCGTGATGGGCATCCACTTTTTGCTGGTTTCGTCAAAGCAGCGGGTCAGTTCCAACGCGGTGAATTAAAGTAAAAGGATATGGGTAGCGGCTTAAGTTGTGCCGCTATCCTTTTAGTTTTGACATTTAAATTCAATGAGAGGAAACATTAATGTCTAAGATCGTTAAAGTTCTAGGTCGTGAAATTATCGACTCACGTGGTAACCCAACTGTTGAAGCGGAAGTTCACCTAGAAGGCGGTTTCGTTGGTATGGCGGCTGCTCCATCTGGTGCATCAACTGGTTCTCGTGAAGCACTTGAGTTGCGCGATGGCGACAAAGCTCGTTTCCTAGGTAAAGGTGTTCTTAAAGCTGTTGCGGCTGTTAATGGTCCGATCGCGGAAGCATTAATCGGTAAAGATGCCAAAGATCAAGCTGCAATCGACCAAATCATGATTGACTTAGATGGTACGGAAAACAAATCTAAATTTGGTGCCAACGCTATCCTAGCTGTTTCTTTAGCAAACGCTAAAGCAGCAGCAGCAGCGAAAGGCATGCCTCTTTATGAGCACATTGCTGAGCTAAATGGCACTGCAGGTCAGTTCTCTATGCCATTACCAATGATGAATATCATCAACGGTGGTGAGCACGCCGATAACAACGTTGACATCCAAGAGTTCATGATCCAACCAGTTGGCGCAAAAACGCTAAAAGAAGCTGTACGTATCGGTTCTGAAGTATTCCATAACCTAGCTAAAGTGCTTAAGTCTAAAGGTTATAATACAGCGGTTGGTGACGAAGGTGGTTTCGCTCCTAACCTTAAATCTAACGCTGAAGCGCTAGAAGTTATTGCAGAAGCAGTTGCTGCTGCTGGCTATGAGCTAGGCAAAGACGTTACTCTAGCGATGGACTGTGCAGCCTCTGAGTTCTTTGACAAAGACGCTGGCATCTACAACATGAAAGGCGAAGGTAAAACCTTCACTTCTGAAGAGTTCAACCATTACCTAGCTGAGTTGGTTGAGAAGTTCCCAATCGTATCTATCGAAGATGGTCTAGATGAGTCTGACTGGACTGGTTTTGCACACCAAACTCAACTGCTAGGCAATAAGATCCAATTGGTTGGTGACGATCTATTTGTTACAAATACTAAGATCCTTGCTGAAGGTATTGAGAAAGGCGTTGCTAACTCTATCTTGATCAAGTTCAACCAAATCGGTTCTCTAACCGAAACTCTTGCTGCAATTAAGATGGCTAAAGATGCAGGTTACACTGCTGTTATCTCTCACCGCAGTGGCGAAACTGAAGACGCAACTATCGCTGATCTAGCGGTAGGTACTGCTGCAGGTCAAATCAAAACAGGTTCTATGAGCCGTTCTGACCGTGTTGCTAAGTACAACCAATTGATCCGTATCGAAGAAGCGCTAGGTGCTCGTGCTCCTTTCAACGGTCTTAAAGAAGTTAAAGGCCAAGCATAATTTCTCGCGAAATCGCTTAGCTTTGTTATAGTAAAACGCCCTACTGAAATGTAGGGCGTTTTTGTAGCACAAGCCATCTAGCTATTTATCTTGGTTGATTGGATTGAGCGTTATTAGTGCCGATCTAAAGCGGCAATCGCTTGAATTCGGCGTTGAGTTAATTGCTCTCTAATGGCCTTCCCTTGAAAACCCTCTGTAATAATCTGCTGAACATCAACAGTTAATGCTGCCTGATAAGCTTGGTTAAAGAGTACACTCTGTGGGTAAGGTGTCTCTTCACATCCTAAGCGGCCTGCATGATCGGCTTGGCAGCAAAGTAATACCTCATTTAAACGCGCTGGTTTACGCCATACGTCTAATTTGTCGAGTATTTTGAGTTTGGTGCTGGCTTTTAATTCCGCTGCTCTATGAATGTTTGAGTGCTGCTCGCAGACTAATAAGGCTAATTCTTTAAACTCATTAGGAATCCGCACACGCTCACATAACCGCTTGATAATGCCGATGCCAGTCTGGCAGTGCATTTTATGGCTCGGCCATTGTGCTTTGGGGGTTACCCCTTTGCCAAGGTCATGAACTTGGGCCGCAAAGCGTACGGTTAAAGAAGATGACAGTTGAGCGGCTTGTTTGGCAACCAATAATGTATGAATACCGGTGTCGATTTCTGGATGCCATTGTTCAGGCTGTGGGACACCAAAAAGACGCTCCAGTTCAGGAAGTACCACCGCAAGTGCACCACATTCATGTAGTACCGCAAGGAAAACCTCTGGGCTTGGTGTTGCCAGTGATTTATGCCATTCTTGCCAAATCCGTTCGGGCGTTAAGTGGCTGAGTTCACCAGATTGACTAATTTGCTGCATCAATTGCTGGGTCTCTTTAGCAATCGTAAAACCAAGATGGGCCAGCTTGGCAGCAAAGCGTGCGACACGTAAAACTCGCAGTGGATCTTCAACAAACGCTTTTGATATATGGCGTAAGATACGCTGCTCAATATCTTTTTTTCCACCATAGGGATCAATCAATTCACCTTGGCTGTTTTGAGCTATGGCATTAATGGTTAAATCACGTCGAGCCAAATCTTCCTCAAGTGTCACATCTTGAGCGTAATAACAGGCAAAGCCTGTATAACCTGCACCGGTTTTACGTTCGGTGCGCGCTAAGGCATATTCTTGCTTTGTTTTGGGGTGCAAGAAGACGGGAAAATCTTTTCCAACCGCTTGATAACCTTCTCGCAGCATCTGCTCTGGGCTACTGCCGACGACCACCCAATCTTTATCATAAACAGGAAGGTTAAGTAATTGATCGCGGACGGCTCCGCCAACTAGGTAAATTTGCACTTGCATTCCTTGTAGTCGTTAGATAAAAACGGCCACCTTAGGTGGCCGTGATAAAGAACAATCGTCGCTATGCCCATCCTGCTGGGTTACGCTTACGTCTTGGAATAATGTGCGGCAAGAGTAAGCCAAACAGTAAGCCTCCACCTGCGACGCCGCCGCCATACATAAAGTATTTCAGCAGTAAATCTTCTTTCTGGGTATCTAGTTTTGCACGAAGTTCACGAACTTCTGCTTGTGATGCAGTGAGCTGTTGGCTAATCTCGCCGTAGCTTTTTTCTAAATCGGCAATTTGTTTATTGCGAGCGTCTAATGAATCGATTAAGCCGGCTTTTTCACTATCAGCATTCTGCCGAGCGTTGGCCAATTGGCTTTTTACTTCTTTCAACTCCTTTTCCAGCAAAGGAAGACGTACTGCCATGCTGATATCTCGCGTGACAAAGCGGCTTTCCACCCAGCCATCACGGCCTCGACTATCGACCACTTGGCTATAGCCGGTTTCTTTATTGGTATTGAGCAGTTTTATTTTTTCTCCCGCATCAATCGAACCAATAATTCGATATTGATTACTTGGACCTGAATGCATATAAGTAAACAATTTATCTGCGATATAGCGGTCTTGTGCAAGCGTTGGTGCGGTCAAGAGAGAAAATAGCACCATGCAGACGAGTTTTTTCACGGTTTATCCCTTAGTTATGGTCAATGTTGCGATGGACAAATTTTCTCACCTAGAGAGTAAACACGCAATTGAGTGTTTTATGAGAATTTGGTCGCGCTTTTAAGGTTGTTTGGCTGATAGTAAAAACTTTATGGACTTGGTGCAACAAAGAAGGGAGGCCAAGCCTCCCTTTCTGTGCGTTTGAGTCAATAATGACAAACCATTGACAGATTCTTGATATGACTGATTAGCCAAAAACAGCTCGGATAGTATAGAAGAAGATCACCGCAAGTAGTGCGCCAGCGGGTAACGTTACTATCCATGAGGCGACAATATTGCGAACGACACCTAAATTTAGTGCCGCAATACCGCGAGCAAATCCAACGCCTAACACTGCGCCGACTAAGGTCTGGGTGGTTGAAATAGGCAAGCCGGTTCCGGATGCGAGCACCACGGTTGAGGCGGTTGCTAGCTGAGCGGCGAAGCCGCGGCTAGGCGTCAGTTCGGTAATTCCTGTCCCTACCGTCGCCATGACCTTATGCCCTAATGTCGCAAGGCCAACGACAATTCCGATGCCCCCTAGGGGTAAAATCCACCAAGCAATGGTACTTTGCCCAGTTACTTGGCCAAGATGTTCAACGGTTGAGACGACAGCGGCCAAAGGACCGATGGCATTAGCCACATCATTGGAGCCATGAGCAAAGGCCATGGCACAGGCGGTAATTACCATTAATACAGAGAAAATACGTTCTACGCTAGAAAAACCAGGATTCTCTTCGGTATTTGAAAAGCGTTTGTAGATATATATATAACCTAACAACATAATGAAGGCAGAAAAAGCGATCGAGCAGAGCCAAGCTTCAGTGCTGGTTAGGTGCAATCCAATATGCTTTAACCCTTTTTTGATGGTTACCAAAGCGATCACCATGGTGGTAATAAACATATAGATTGGCACAAATCGTTTGGCATTGAGCAGCGGCGTTTCTGTATCAAAAATAAGCCGCTGGGCACTGACAAAAATGGCGTAGGCTAGCAATCCTGATATAAACGGAGTAATGATCCAACTTCCGACGATGCCTTGTACTGAGCTCCAATCGACCGCATCAGTGCCGACAGAGACAGAGGCAAAACCGATGATAGCACCGATGATTGAGTGCGTTGTGGAAACCGGCCACCCCATGTAAGAGGCCAGCAATAACCATGTTCCCGCAGCCAGTAAAGAAGACATCATGCCATAGACAAGCAGTTCGGGTTGGTCAGCAAAGAGTGCCGGTTCAATGACACCTTTACGAATAGTGTCGGTAACTTCACCTCCCGCCAGGTAAGCACCAGCAAATTCGAAAATCATCGCAATGATGATGGCTTGTTTTACAGTCAGGGCTTTTGAGCCCACAGATGTGCCCATTGCATTGGCAACATCATTTGCCCCAATACCAATGGCCATCAATAAACCGAAGATCGCTGCAACAAGAATCAGGACTGTGCCGTAGTTCGCAAGGATATCCATCGTAATACCTAGTTGTTGATAACAAGCGGAGTAAAATCGTAGTACTTTTTCGGCACGAAAAATCCCATCAGCGAGAACAATAATCAACGCCTAAACTGTGATGGTACGATTAATACTCTTAGTTATTTGGTTAACTTTATGATTTAAGAGCGCGACAGCATGACTTCAAGCCGAGCACCAACGCGCTGAGCTTGATCGGCAATACCGCCTACCCATTCAAAAATTTTGTATAAGAATACGACATCAATCGGATTCATTTTCGACTCTATCGCCATTAATTGTTGGCGGAGTCGAATTTGCATCGTATCGGTGTCATCCTCGATCACATCCAGTTGATTGATCATTTCAGCCACCAGCGTGACTTCACGACCTTTAAATCCAGTTTCTAATAACTCATCGAGTTCATTGATCACTTTCTGCGCTTGCTTGGCTGCGTCAAGACAGCGGCTAACGTAAGCGATGAAGTTTTCTTGGAGAGGTTCAGGGATAATAAGCTGACGACCATAAACACGACCCGCAATATCTTTGGCAAGATTGGCCAGTTTATCTTGTTGAGTGAGAAGCTCAAGCATGTCAGTACGATCAACCGGCATAAACAGCCCTCGAGGGAGTTTGAGACGGATTTCACGTTTCAACACGTCAGCTTCTTTCTCTAGATGAGAAATTTGTGCGCGTATCTCTTCTGCTTTTTCCCAATCACCTTGAGCACAAACTTCAAAGAAGTTGATCAAGTGAGAGCAGCATTCATTGACACACACAACGTGTCGTTGCAAAGGTTTAATTGGGGACTTTGCAAATAACCCCATAATGGTATTTACTGGCATGGTCATTCAACCTAATAGCTATAACCTAAAAAGAACAAATGCCATATTATGGCGAAATGTTGAGCGTTGGCTATAAAGGCGCGCATGTTAACCCATTAATTGACGTATTAAAACTGTTTTAGATCATCAATTGGTCGATATTTCTCTCTTGCCCCGTCGCCTTTTAGGCAATATCCTGTGGCTATCTGCTGCGAAAGGTATAAGTATGGAAACCGAAATAGAACTGAAGTTTTTTGTTTCTCCAGATTTTTCAGAGGTTTTACGTAGTAAAATTTCTGAAACCAAAGTACTTCAGCACAGTTGTCGAGAGTTAGGAAATACCTATTTTGATTCTGCCGATAACTGGTTACGTCAACATGATATTGGGCTACGCATTCGTCGTTTTGATGAAGTATATGTGCAAACAGTCAAAACGGCGGGGCGAGTCGTCGCAGG
>NZ_NBUS01000038.1:50529-61850 GCF_002749895.1 Vibrio fujianensis
TACATCAACGGCCTGAATATAATGCAGAGCATAGCAGTAACGAGCCTGACCTCTCTCTTCATCCTGCGGATATTTGGCCAGAAGGACGCGAACTGGCTGAGTTACAAACCCAGTTATTACCTTTATTTGCGACTAACTTCACTCGTGAGCAGTGGCTCGTGGGTATGGCCGATGGTAGCCAGATTGAAGTCGCATTTGATCAAGGTGTGGTGCAAGCTGGAGTAAATCAAGCGCCAATTTGTGAAGTAGAACTTGAGCTAAAATCCGGTCAAACGGATGCATTGTTTGTCTTAGCGCGTCACTTAAGTGATCAAGGTGGCATGCGTTTGGGTAACTTGAGTAAAGCGGCGCGTGGTTATCGTTTAGCTGCCGATTATTCTGGTGATGAGGTTCAGCCGTTGAGCTTAGTCAATACCCAAAGTGATGATAGTGTTGAGTCTTGCTTTATCCGTTCTTTGGAGCATGCGTTGTCACATTGGCACTATCATGAACAAATTTATATTGAGCAAGATTCTATAGCAGCGCTGCATGAAATTAGTCATGCGATTAGCTTTATTCGTCAGCTGTTGACGGTTTATGGTGGAATCGTTCCTCGTCGTGCCAGTGCGATTTTGCGTCAAGAACTAAAATGGCTTGAAGGTGAATTAGCCTGGTTAAAGCATTACGATTATTTGGATGACTTACTGAAAGATAAAGGCTACGCGCTGCGTAAGTTAGAAGCGCGAAAATTTTTAGTTACGGAACTCAAGCAGCGCCAAGAAGAACTACCACAACGGGATGAGTCTTTTAAATTACTTCATTCTGCTCGTTATACAGGCTTATTACTGGATCTTAGTCGCTGGATTTTAACCCGGGGATGGCAACCATTTTTGGATGAAAAAGCTCGCGAGCGAATGGCAAGAAATATTCGTGGTTTTTCTATAAAGCAGCTTGAGCGAGCGTGGGCTGAGCTTATGGACGTTTTTCCTCCCGAGCAAACATTATCCAGCCAAGAATATATTGATCAACAATACCGCTTGATGCGTACTCTCTATACGGGGATCGGTTTTGCTCGTTTATATGATGCGGAAAAACGGCTCGCATTTCGCATGCCATGGGCTGATTTGTTGCATGGTATTGATGATCTTTTAACATTAAAAACCTTAGCCACCTTACTTGATACACTGGAAGCGGAAGATCAAGAACAAGTGAATCGTTGGTTGATTCGTCAAGAACATTCGATCCTTCATGCGATGGAGCAAACGCGAATGATTGGGGTTGAAATTCCGCCTTATTGGCGCGATTAAGCTAGCGTGATTAAGTCACTTAACACATAAAAGGGATGCGCAATTGCATCCCTTTTATGTTTTGGCCTTCAGCATTGGCGCGATTTATCGGTATCAAATATCGACTTAGATCACAATCGGTGGTGTTGAATCGACAAGTTGCTTGAGTATTTCCATACTCAGTCGATAGGGAAGAAAGTGATCAACGATAATTTTGTGTCTATTTTTAGCTTATATTTGTCATTGGCTGATAATCCGTTTGAGATCACAAATTAGGTTATCGACCCTTGAATTAGCGATATTCCACTCATTGATACGAGTGGGTTTTTGGTACTATGGGTTTCATACGGTGCTCGAAATAATTCGTGTTTTCGAGAGAATATTTGGTAAAAAATATTAAAAATAGATAATTGAACTGAGTGGAGAACAGACAATGGCGAGGATAGCGTTTAAACCGTGGGAACGGGTTATCACAGATGTACGTCTGATACCCAAGATGGTCATGCTGATGATCTTCAGCACCTTACTGGTTATTGCTAAACAGTTATGGGATGCCAGCTTGTTCTATGATTCCCTATTGGCTGCAACCCAAAATATTGAGGTGGCTCAACAACATTATGATGCATACCTCGTTCAGGTCGTGTGGCAAACGGGGCTAATGATTGTTGTGTTTGTGGCGCTACTTTTGTTTGCCGCTCGGGTGATGCTGCGCCAGACTCAATTTTTGAATGAATCTATCAAACAAATGGCTCAGCGAGATTTATCTGAGCCCATTGTGATGGAATGTAAAGATGAATACGGTGATGTCGCTCGAGAGCTTGAGATTACTCGACATCAATTACAAGAATTGATCAAAATGCAGATCAGCACATCTCAAGAACTCACGGCTTTGACGGAAGTGATGACCATCAGCATGTCTGAAACCAAAGAGTCAGCGCAAGAAGAGTTTAACGAGATTGATCAGCTCGCAACCGCAATGAGTGAGATGTCTTCTACAGTCCAAACCGTTGCGGAACATGCGCAAAATGCTTCGTCATTAACAGAAAATACCTCTCAACAAGCTAAAACTGGCCAGCAGTTTGTACAAAGAACCATCAGTAAGATTGATCAACTCTCTAAAGATATCGCAGCATCTGCAGCTGCTGTGAATCAAGTCGAAGAACGTGTGATCGCGATTGGTAGCGTAGTAGGAACCATTCAAAGTATTTCAGAGCAAACCAACTTATTAGCATTAAACGCAGCGATTGAAGCCGCTCGCGCTGGTGAAGCCGGGCGTGGTTTTGCTGTCGTTGCTGATGAAGTCCGTAATCTGGCACAGCGTACTCAATCTGCGACAGTTGAAATTCAAGAAATGATTTCTCAGCTGCAAAGTAGTGCAAACTCGGCGGTTGATTTAATGGAAAAAAGTGTCGTAGAAGCGGCAGATGGGGTCGAGCTGGTTACCAATGCTGGCAGTGAGTTAGATGGTATCGTGGTGCAAGTCCAACAAATCAATGATATGAATTTCCAAATTGCTACTGCGGCTGAACAACAAAGTAGTGTTGCTGATGAAATGAATCAAAACTTAACCAATGTGCGAGAGTTGGTCGAAGCTTCGGTTACCGTGGTCAGTGAACTATTGGAAACGTCTGAAATTATGCAAAATAATGCAGAAGAGTTGGATAATAAAATTACTGTGTTTAAGGTATAACGCGAATTTTTCCGGCTCAGTAACACGCCCACATAATGAAAGTGGGCGTTTTTATTTTTATTTGTCTGAGCTAAAGTGTTCACCTTGGGTTTTCTCAGTAAGCAGACAAGGATGAAGCATGTCACTCCCTCAATCATTAGAGACGCAGGCTGAACGATATTATCAGCAACTTGTTACCCAGCATGTCGTTATTGCTAGCTGGCCTCAGGCATTACTTAGCCAGTTACACACGTTACTCGGTTTAAGCCCTTTTATTGCTGAAACGTTATTGCGTGACGAGGTTTTATGTCAGGAGCTTCCCTTGTTGCTGCGAGAAAAACAGCGTACATCACTCTATCGTCCACAATTAAATCGATTACTTGCATCCTGTGAGAATGAAACTGAGGGGCAACACATTTTGCGTCAGTTTCGTAACCGAGAAATGGTTTATATTGCTTGGCGTGACTTCCTCTCAGATTGGCCGTTGGAAGAGAGCTTGAATCATTTGTCTGAGTTGGCCGAAGCAATTGTGTTTGAAACCTATCAATGGCAATACGCACAGTGCTGTCAAGAATGGGGAACGCCTTGTAACGCAGAGGGGCAAGCGCAGCCGATGTTAATCATTGGGATGGGAAAATTAGGCGGCGGCGAGTTAAATTTCTCCTCTGATATTGATTTAATTTTTACTTATCCGGAAAACGGTCACACTCAAGGTGTACGTCGTTCGATTGATAATGCCCAATTTTTTACTCGCTTAGGCCAGCGGATCATTAAAATGCTCGATCAGCAAACACCAGATGGTTTTTGTTATCGAGTCGATATGCGTTTGCGTCCCTTCGGTGAAAGTGGTCCTTTGGTGATGAGTTATGCCGCTCTTGAGGATTATTACCAGGAGCAAGGCCGTGATTGGGAGCGCTATGCCATGATCAAAGCTCGAGTGATGGGCAGTGAAATGTATCAATGCTATCAAGAGCTACGTCAAATGCTACGTCCTTTTGTGTTTCGTCGTTATATCGACTTTAGCGCTATTCAGTCCTTACGCCGGATGAAAGCGATGATTCGTAGTGAAGTCCGTCGGCGAGGGTTGAGTAATAATATCAAGTTAGGGGCAGGCGGCATTCGAGAAATTGAGTTTATCGCCCAAGTTTTCCAATTGATCCGCGGCGGACGAGAACCCAGCTTGCGTCACCGAGGCTTGCTCGAAACGCTGCAAGCGATTGGAGAATTAGAATTACTGTCTGTCGATCAAATCGAGCAGTTGATGGCGGCTTACCGCTTTTTACGTCGATTAGAAAACTTACTGCAAGCGATAGAGGATAAACAAACGCAAACGCTACCCGATAAAACCGATGATCAATGGCGGCTAATTTACGCCATGGGTTATGATTCGTGGTCATCACTGCTTGAGCGCATACAGTTTGAGATGGCACAGGTTCATCAAATCTTTATTGCACTTATCGGTGAAGAAGATGAAGATGATCTCCTGATTGCTCCCTATTTTCATGAACTTTGGGATATGGCTCATAAGCCAGAAGTCATCCTCCATATCCTTGAGCATGATTTAAAATTACTTGAGCCTGAAACGGTGGCGAACACCTGTATTCACTTTAAGCAGGATTTGGCTAAAAAAACCATTGGCCCACGAGGTCGAGATGTTTTAAACCGTTTGATGCCCAAAATTTATCAGGTGATTTTTTCTCATCCAGAAGCTCAGTTTGGTCTAGCCAGAGTGCTCTCTTTACTTAATCGTATTGCCACACGAACCACTTATTTGGAACTGTTGGATGAATATCCCGCTGCGCTAAACCAGTTGGTGCGTTTATGTACCGCGAGCCCGATGATTTCAGAGCAACTAGCGCGTTATCCTATTTTGTTAGATGAGTTGATTGATCCGCAGCAGCTTTATCATCCCATCGCCTTAGACCGTTATAAAATAGAGTTGCGTGATTTCTTAGCTCGAATCCCTGAAGAGGATATGGAGCAACAAATGGAAGCGCTACGTCAGTTTAAGCAAATTTGTATTTTAAAAATTGCTGCAGCAGATATTGCCGGTGTGCTGCCAGTGATGAAGGTCAGTGATCATCTAACTTATTTAGCCGAAGCGATTGTGGAAGCGGTCATTCATCAAGCATGGTTACAAGTCAGCGTTAAGTATGGCGAGCCGAATCACCTTGCCGAGCGCGACGGCAAAGGTTTTGCCGTGATTGGTTACGGTAAGGTTGGAGGCTGGGAGTTAGGCTACAACTCCGATTTAGATATTGTCTTTGTGCATGATTGTCCGATCTCTTCAGTCACTGATGGCGAAAAACCGATTGATGGTCGGCAGTTTTATCTCCGTCTTGCCCAGCGGGTGATCCACTTGTTCTCAACACGTACTGCTTCTGGCATTTTATATGAAGTGGACACTCGATTACGTCCCTCGGGGGCATCCGGCTTATTAGTTTCTCCTTTAGATGCTTTTGCGCTTTACCAACAAGAAGAAGCATGGACTTGGGAGCATCAAGCTTTAGTTCGGGCGAGGATGATTTATGGTGACGCTCCTTTACAGCACCACTTTAGCGACATTAGGCATACCATTTTATCGCTACCGCGAGATCAAGCTACGTTGCAAAAGCAAGTGATTGAAATGCGTCAAAAAATGCGTCAACACTTAGGCAGTAAAAAAGTCGGGCGTTTTATGCTAAAGCACGATGAAGGTGGCATTGCTGATATTGAGTTTTTAGCGCAATACTGGGTGTTGTTGTACAGCCATCAATATCCTAAGTTAACTCGTTGGTCTGACAATGTGCGCATCTTTGAGTCACTGATTCAGCTTGGTGTACTCGATGAATCATCCGCAAATGCATTAACTCATGCATATACTTGTATGCGCGATCAAATCCATCATCGCAACTTACTTAATTTAGATGCCGATGTCGATGAAGCAAAATTAATTGCTGAGCGGGAAGTCGTGAAGCTAATTTGGCATAACTGGCTAGGGGCTGTTGACCTTTCGAATAAAATGTAACTGCAAAAGGTTAACAGACGCTAAGGTGAAATCTTTAGCGGCTCAAAGGCTTGTGCTACACTGCGCGGCGAGATTAATAGTGGAGATTCCATAATGAAACCGATCCTACCTGACTACAACAAAGCAGGCGTTTTGATCATCGGTGATGTCATGCTTGATCGTTACTGGCATGGTCCAACTGGACGTATTTCGCCAGAAGCTCCTGTTCCCGTTGTGAAAGTCGAGCATCATGAAGAGCGTCCAGGTGGGGCGGCGAACGTGGCCATGAATATCGCCTCTTTGGGGGGGCAGGCAACCATTATCGGCTTAACCGGTATGGATGAACCGGCACAAGTCTTAACCGAAAAACTCACTTCATTGAATGTACAGTGTGATTTTATCGCATTAACCAATTATCCCACGATCACCAAGTTGCGAGTATTAAGCCGTGGCCAACAGTTAATTCGTTTAGATTTTGAAGAAAAATTTGCGCAATACGATGCTGAGCTGGTTTTATCTCGGATGACCGATGCCTTGCCCCATGTGAATGCTGTGATTTTATCTGACTATGCGAAAGGGGCCTTAGAGCATGTTCAAGCATTGATTCAACAAGCTCGTGCGGCGAACCTACCCGTTTTTATTGATCCCAAAGGCGCTGATTTTGAACGCTATCGTGGAGCCAGCTTATTGACTCCTAACATGGCTGAGTTTGAACAGGTCGTCGGCAAAGTAAAATCGGAACAAGATCTGGTTGAGAAAGGCTTAGCCCTGATCGAACAATTTGATTTTGAGGCCTTGCTGATCACTCGAAGTGAACATGGCATGACATTATTGCGTCGTGGTATGGAACCGTTTCATTTGCCGACACAAGCCAAAGAAGTGTTTGATGTGACAGGCGCTGGTGATACGGTGATTTCGGTATTAGCCGCCTCGGTAGCTGCTGGAAAGTCGTTAGATGATGCGTGTGCGTTAGCGAATGCTGCTGCCGGAGTGGTCGTCGGTAAACTCGGCACATCAACGGTTTCGACGATAGAGTTGGCAGAAGCCATTCATGGCAGCAAAGAATCTGATTTTGGGATCATCAGTGAACACGCCTTGATTGAAGCGGTCAAAAAAGCCAAAGCTCGTGGTGAGAAAGTGGTGATGACCAATGGTTGCTTTGATATTTTACATGCTGGACATGTTTCTTATCTCAATCACGCTGCCGAGCTAGGTGATCGACTGATTGTTGCTGTGAATAGTGATGAATCCGTGAAGCGCTTAAAAGGCCCAGGACGCCCAGTTAACCCGACCGATCGACGTATGGCGGTACTTGCTGGATTAGGTGCGGTTGATTGGGTGGTACCGTTTTCAGAAGATACGCCACAACGTCTAATTGCTGAAGTGTTACCGAGCTTATTAGTCAAAGGTGGTGATTATAAACCTGAAGATATCGCTGGTGGTGCGGAAGTGATCGCGGCTGGTGGTGAGGTGAAAGTACTCAACTTTGAAGAGGGTTGCTCAACCACAGAAATTATTCAGGCCATCCGCGGTGGAAAAGGTTAATGTTTTTATTTCTGCTTCGCTAACAAGTGTCATACTCGATCCTCTGAGTTTGCCGATAACCTTGGTTGTCGAGTTGAATATTTGTCACGATAAAAAAGGGCTCAGATGAGCCCTTTACCATTTTTGATTCCGTTCTGGTGCTATTTTTTTGCCGTTTTTAATCCTGAATTAATATCCAAAATATCTTGCTCGTTCAATGCGCCAATCGCTTGGCGAAGCTGCAGTACATTAAGAATATAATCATAACGAGCAGAAGATAAATTACGGTTCGCATCATAGAGGCGACGAGTGGCATCCAACACATCGACAATCGTACGCGTGCCGACTTCAAAGCCAGCTTCAGTCGCTTCTAAAGCAGAGCGAGCGGAAATAACCGTCTGTTCATAAGCGCGTAGAGCACCAATCGAGGCATTAATATTATTGTTGTAAGCGCGAACACTCTTCACCACCGTCCGAAACGAAGCTTCTAAGTCTTGGCTCGCGGCGACATAGGTGTATTGTGCTTGTTTGGTTTGCGATGTGACATTACCACCGGTATAGAGTGGCACGCTCAAATTGACCCCAATGGCAACATCGTTGTAGTCGTGACCGCTATAGTTATATGAACCACTATTACTATTGGATTCGCGAGCATAATTGTACCCGCCATCTAAGGTGAGAGAAGGTAAGTGGCCAGAGTTGGCTAACGCGATATTATCTTTGGCGATGTCTTGTGCAATGCGGGAAGAAAGCAAAGATAAGTTTTGTTGTTGTGCCCGTTCAATGAGCGCTTGAACAGACTCAGTACTACGGCTTGCTGAGAAACGATCCGTATCTAGGATATTTAAATTTGCGTACTCTTGTCCTGTAATTTCACGTAACGACTCATAGCTATTAATTAATGTATTTTCAGCTAATACTTCTTGCGCTAAAACACCGTCATATTGTGCTTGGGCATCGTGTACGTCGGTAATGGCAGATAACCCAACTTCAAAACGTTGTTTGGTCTGTTCTAGTTGACGCGCGACCGCCGCTTTTTCTGCTCGGACAAACTCTAGGTTGTCTTGTGCGCTGAGCACTTCAAAGTAGGCTTGAGCCACTCTCAAAATTAAATTCTGCTGAATGACAGCATATTCTGCATCGGCTTGGCGGGCTTGTTTTTCTGCGGTATCTAACGTGATCCAGCTTGAGCGATTATATAGTGATTGTGAAAATTTGATTCCAGCACTGAGACGATCGCTTTCGCGAGCGTCTTCATCACTACGAGTTAGGTTGTAACCAGCCGTTAAATTAATTTGTGGTAAAAGAGAACTACGACTGGAAGTGACAGCTTCAAAGGCAGCATCACGACGAGCGGCTGCGCTCAGTAGCTGAGGATCATTTTCTTTTGCTTGGTCATAAATTTGTGCAAGATCGTCTGCCCAGACGCTGGTGCTGGCGAGGGTTGCACTTACGAGTAAAGGAAGCAGTTTTTTCATCGGTCCTATTCCTGCCTGTATATGAAATGAGTTACTTTGACAGAGTGTAACTCAAATTGTTGGTATTTCGTGCGAAAGTTTGCACTTTTTTACACTTAATTGTCCACTTGTGCAATATAATTATTTGCTCAACCGAGGGATAAAAAGAAGAAATTAGCCCGAAAAGCGAGGGAGCTTGCTGTTTTTTTATTAGTTCACCATCATAACTTAACTATAAATACAAATTTTGTATAAAAAGTTGAGCCATGTCGTTGGCAGAGGCAAAAGTTCCTGAGTAAACTATAAGATTGCGCACAAGGAGTTCGAATGCAACCGACAGATCGATTGAAAAGCCCGTTTAGCACCGGTGATATTGATATCGTCTCAAAACAGACACTATTTCAAGGCTTCTTCCGCATGGTGAAGTACCGCTTCAGACATCGTCTATTTCAAGGCGGATGGAGTGAGTTGATTGAGCGTGAAATGTTTGAGCGAGGGCATGCTGCCGCGTTATTACCTTATGATCCTTTACGCGATGAAGTGGTGATCATCGAACAAATACGGGTTGGTGCACTAGAAGATGCACAGCCTTGGCAGCTAGAGATCGTCGCGGGCATTATTGAATCGGGTGAGCTGCCTGCGGACGTCGTTCGTCGAGAGGCACAAGAAGAAGCTGGTTTGAAGGTTGACCGGCTAGAAAAAATCACCGCGTATTACCCTTCTTCAGGAGGATGTTCTGAAAAACTTGATGTCTATGTGGGTGAGGTCGATAGCACACAAGCATCTGGTGTACATGGTTTGGCTGAGGAAGGTGAAGATATTAATCTTCATGTCATGAAACGATCGGATGCTTATCAATTGGTTAAAGAAGGGCGCATTGAGAACGGTGCCTCTATTATTGCTTTACAGTGGTTAGAATTAAACCACCAGCAGTTGCAACTGCAATGGCGGAGTCGCGTTTAGTATGTCGCTACTCATGGCCATCAAGCCGTATCATGTCAATCTCGCTGAATTGATGCGAACTTATGAAACGAATTATGCCAAGCTGAACGCTTTGATCCCTCATCAGCCGAAGGTAGGAGATGTGCGTTGTTATCAAGCTGCTCACTTAATCTACCAACTTCAGGTGCTAGAGGTCACAAAGTACACAACTTTGGTGGAGATTTGTCAAAGCGATGATACTTCGATATTTCCATTGCCTACAATGTCTGTCAGGCTATATCACGATGCTCGGGTTGCTGAAGTTTGTGCGTGTCAATCGCTTGCTCGAATCGATGCTCGCTATGATTATCCAAACGACAAAATGGTACAAAAAGATGAGAAAGCCCAAGTGAATCGTTTTTTAGGTGATTGGCTAACATTTTGTTTAAAAAGAGGGATGAGTCGAACTCCCATGAATATCAACCATTAACAGCATTAGGTTTATCGCTTTGAACGTGTCGCCCAGTTTATCCCCATCAGATCATATTAAACTTGTCCAAATTACGGATACGCATCTGTTTGCGCCTGATGATGGCTGTTTACTTAGTGTTAATACCGCAGACAGCTTCCGTGCCATTGTTCAAGCCATTATTGAGCAACAAATTCCTTTTGATGCCATTCTTGCTACGGGTGATATTTCACAAGATCACAGCGCTGAATCTTACCAGCGTTTTGCCGCAGGAATTCGTGATTTGCAAAAGTCATGCTTCTGGTTGCCAGGTAATCATGATTATAAACCGAACATGGGGAGTGTTATGCCATCGGCGCAGATTCAGGCATTAGAACATGTTTTGTTGGGCAAACATTGGCAAATGGTGCTGTTAGACTCTCAAGTGGTTGGGGTTCCACATGGTCGTCTTAGTGACTATCAACTCGGTTTATTGGATGAAAAGCTTACCCAATATCCCGATCGGTTTACACTGGTATTACTCCACCATCATCCTTTATTGGTTGGTAGTGCTTGGCTGGATCAGCACACACTCAAAGACAGCGATGCATTTTGGCATGTGGTTGGTCAGCATCGGAATGTTCGAGCGGTATTGTGCGGTCATGTCCATCAAGCCATGGATTGCGAATATCAAGGCGTGAAAGTCATGGCAACCCCTTCCACTTGTGTGCAATTTAAACCTAACTCTGATGATTTTGCACTTGATCTTTGTTCGCCGGGTTGGCGAGAGTTAGAACTTCATCATGATGGAGAAGTCTCGACTCAAGTGAAACGATTAAGAAAAGGAGCGTTTGTGCCTGATTTTACCTCGAGTGGGTACTAATTGTATGCCTGTACATGTAGTTCCTCCTTTATTACTTTATATTCATGGCTTTAACAGTTCCCCTCAATCACATAAGGCACAGGTGATGCTGCGCTATTGTGCTGAGCATCGACCAGATATAAAAGTCGTCGTGCCCAAATTACCCCCTTTCCCGCAACAGGCAGCCGA
>NZ_NBUS01000038.1:61860-68159 GCF_002749895.1 Vibrio fujianensis
TTACTGTTACAGATGGTTGCGGCATACCAAAAGCAATATCGTATTGGTTTGGTGGGGAGTTCGTTAGGTGGCTATCTGGCAACCTGGTTGAATGCTCAATTTTCTTGCCCGGCGGTGCTGGTAAACCCTGCGGTTAGGCCTTACGAATTACTGGCCGATTTTCTTGGCGAACAACAAAATCCATACACTGGTGAGCGCTATGTGCTGGATCATTCGCACATTAAAGAGCTAAAAGCGCTGGATGTTCCCGTGATTCACAATCTCGATCAATTTTGGTTACTACAACAAATGGGTGATGAAGTGTTAGACTATCGCCAAGCGGTAGCCAAATATCAGCACGCTCGACAAACGGTGGAGCCAAACGGTAATCATAGTTTTGTCGATTTTGAACGTTATCCTCAGCAAATTATTCAATTCTTAAATCTTTGAGGATGTCATTGAGGGAAGAGTCATAAATTTATCCCTTGCTAACGGATGTCACTTGACATCTCAAGGGCTCTTCCTGAGTATGTTTCTCTTGTTCTTTCTTCGCTTATGGCTCTATATCATTGGGTGTTGTGCATTTTTAGTGACAATTTTCTTGTAGATAGAGCATAAACGAATAGTAAAGTAACCCTAATTATTTTTCGATAAAAGCATTCCGTATGATGACTGAACAATATAATGCTGGAGCCATTGAAGTTTTAAATGGCTTAGAACCAGTACGTCGCCGACCTGGGATGTATACGGATACCACGCGCCCTAACCACTTAGGGCAAGAAGTTATCGACAACAGTGTCGATGAAGCGTTAGCCGGATACGCTACTAAGGTTCAGGTGATTCTTCATGCCGATCAATCACTAGAAGTTATTGATGATGGGCGTGGTATGCCAGTAGACATTCACCCAGAGGAGAACGTCTCTGGGGTGGAACTGATCTTATGTAAATTACATGCCGGTGGTAAGTTTTCTAATAAAAACTATCAATTTTCTGGTGGGTTACATGGGGTAGGGATTTCGGTGGTGAACGCCTTATCCAAACGCATTGAAGTCACCGTTCGCCGTGATGGGCAGATCTATGAGATTGCCTTTGAACATGGCGACAAAGTTTCTGACCTTACGGTCACCGGTACTTGTGGGCGGCGCAATCGAGGAACATCGGTTCATTTTTGGCCTGAAGCGCGTTACTTTGATTCTGCTAACTTCTCCGTTTCACGTTTAATCAATAATTTACGAGCTAAAGCGGTTTTATGCCCAGGGTTAGAAGTCACTTTTACCGATAAGGTGAATGATAACGAGTACCGCTGGCTTTATGAAGATGGTTTAAAAGACTATTTAGCGGAAGGGGTTAAAGGTTATACCTTACTGCCAGAAGAACCGTTTACTGGCGAGTTAAAAACAGACATTGAAGCGGCCAACTGGGCGGTTATTTGGCTTCCTGAAGGGGGCGATTTAATTACCGAAAGTTATGTTAACTTGATCCCAACCCCGCAGGGCGGTACGCACGTTAACGGATTACGCCAAGGCTTGCTGGATGCGATGCGTGAATTTTGTGAGTTTCGTAATTTGCTACCGCGTGGGGTCAAATTAACCGGTGAGGATGTGTTTGATCGTTGTGCTTATGTGTTATCGATCAAAATGCAAGACCCTCAATTTGCCGGACAAACGAAAGAGCGGCTCTCTTCTCGTCAAACCTCCTCGTTTGTCGCTAGCGTGGTAAAAGATGCGTTTAGTTTGTGGCTCAATGAAAAGCCTCAACTCGCTGAATTATTAGCAGAAACATGTATTGCCAATGCGCATCGTCGTATGCGAGCCAGTAAAAAAGTGGTTCGTAAAAAAGTCGCCTCGGGCCCAGCGTTACCGGGTAAATTAACCGATTGTTCTCAGCAAGATCTTAGCCGTACTGAACTTTTCTTAGTCGAAGGGGATTCTGCAGGCGGAAGTGCCAAACAAGCACGTAACCGAGAATTCCAGGCCATTATGCCTTTGCGCGGTAAGATCTTAAATACATGGGAAGTGTCTGCTGATCAAGTATTGGCTTCACAAGAAGTACATGATATTTCAGTTGCTTTGGGGATTGATCCTGATAGTGATGATCTTGATTCACTGCGCTATGGCAAAGTTTGCATCTTAGCCGATGCGGACTCCGATGGGCTACATATTGCCACACTGCTTTGTGCTTTATTTACGCGTCATTTCCGCGCTTTAGTTCGAGCTGGTCATGTCTATGTCGCCATGCCGCCACTTTATCGGATCGATTGTGGTAAAGAAGTGCATTATGCCTTGGACGACGGTGAAAAAGACGCCATTCTTGAGCGCTTAAGCCAGAAAAAAGCCAAGATCAACGTCCAGCGATTCAAAGGGCTAGGCGAAATGAACCCGTTGCAATTACGGGAAACCACCATGGATCCAAACACTCGTCGTTTGGTGCAATTAACCATTGATGATGATAAAGAAACCGATGAAATGATGGATATGTTGCTGGGGAAAAAGCGTGCTGATGACCGTCGAAATTGGCTTCAGCGTTATGGTGATATGGCTGATATAGCAGAGGTGCAATAAATGTCGACAGAAATTAATTTTGACGGCGTCGAGCAACTAGCACTGCGTAAGTTTACCGAAGACGCTTATTTAAATTACTCCATGTATGTCATCATGGACCGCGCCTTGCCCTACATTGGGGATGGGCTAAAACCGGTTCAACGGCGTATTATTTATGCAATGTCTGAGCTTGGGCTTTCTGCATCTGCCAAATACAAGAAATCGGCGCGTACGGTTGGTGATGTATTAGGTAAATATCACCCGCATGGTGATTCCGCCTGCTATGAAGCAATGGTGCTGATGGCCCAGCCCTTTTCCTATCGTTATCCGCTGGTGGACGGCCAAGGTAACTGGGGGGCTCCGGATGATCCTAAATCTTTCGCGGCTATGCGTTATACCGAAGCGAAGTTATCAAAATTTGCTGAAATCTTACTCGGTGAATTAGGGCAAGGAACCGTTGAGTGGCAAGCAAACTTTGACGGCACGATGAAAGAGCCGAAAATGTTGCCCGCACGTTTGCCGCACATCTTACTCAATGGCGTGACTGGGATTGCGGTGGGCATGGCTACCGACATCCCACCACATAACGTGCGGGAAGTGGTCGCGGCAACGATCCATTTAATTGAGCATCCGAATGCCGCTTTACCCGACTTGATGCAGTACATCAAAGGGCCTGATTTTCCTACTGAAGCGGAAATCATCACCCCGCAGGTTGAGCTAGAGAAAATGTACAAAACCGGACGTGGCAGTGTAAAAATGCGTGCGGTATGGCATAAAGAAGGCTCCGACATTGTTATTTCCGCCTTACCCCACCAAGTGTCAGGTGCAAAATTATTGGAACAGATTGCCAACCAGATGCGGGCGAAAAAACTGCCGATGGTGGAAGATTTGCGCGACGAGTCGGATCATGAAAATCCCACGCGTATCGTGATTGTACCGCGTTCCAATCGGGTGGATTGTGATACCTTGATGAACCACTTATTTGCTTCGACGGATCTTGAAAAAAGTTATCGAGTTAACCTGAATATGATCGGCCTCGATAACCGACCTCAAGTGAAAGGATTAACCCAAATTCTTTCTGAGTGGGTTGAGTATCGTCGTACGACGGTGCGTTCTCGTTTGCAGTTTCGTCTGGATAAGGTCTTAGCTCGCTTACATATTTTACAAGGTTTATTAATCGCTTATCTCAATATTGATGAAGTGATTGACATTATTCGCCAAGAAGATGAACCCAAACCGGTGTTAATGCAACGTTTTGGAATTAGCGATATTCAAGCGGATGCAATTCTTGATACCAAGTTGCGTCACTTAGCTAAATTAGAAGAAGTGAAAATCCGTGCGGAACAAGAGCAACTAGAGAAAGAGCGCAAGCAGTTAGAAGAACTGCTGGGTTCTGAACGCCGCTTAAATACCTTACTGAAAAAAGAACTCAAAGCGGATGCCGAGAAATATGGCGATGATCGCCGTTCACCTATTGTGGAGCGAGCGGAAGCGAAAGCATTAACCGAACGTGATTTAATGCCGAGCGAGGCGATTACGGTTGTTTTGTCTGAAAAAGGCTGGATCCGCCATGCTAAGGGGCATGATGTCGATTGCCAGAGTTTGAGTTATAAGGCAGGAGATAACTACTTAGCCCATGCTTGCGGTAAAAGTAACCTGCCTGTAGTGCTGCTCGGTAGCGATGGGCGCAGTTACTCGCTTGAGTCTCATACTTTGCCATCTGCTCGAGGGCAAGGTGAACCGATTACCGGACGGCTTAACATCACCGAAGGCAGTTCCATTCGCCAAGCGATCATGGGCGAAGAGGAGCAATTATGGTTGGTCGGTTCTGATGCTGGGTATGGTTTTGTCTGTAAAGGAGCTGATTTACTGTCGAAAAATCGCAGTGGTAAAGCCTTAGTCAATTTACCGGAAAATGCAGAAATTTTAGCACCGCAAGCGGTGAACGATTTGGATCATGACGAGATCTTAGCGATCACCAACCAAGGACGAATGCTGCTCTTCCCGATTAAAGATCTACCGCAATTGAGTAAAGGTAAAGGGAATAAGATCATCAATATTCCAAGTGCCAAAGCGAAGGCTCGAGAAGAGGTGGTTTCTCACTTAATGGTATTGCCGCCAGGTGTTTCTATTACGTTATATGCGGGAAAACGTAAGTTAGGTTTGAAATCGGCCGATCTGGATAACTTCCGAGGTGAACGTGGTCGTCGGGGAAGTTTACTTCCACGAGGTTTACAACGGGTCACCAGTATCGATATTGACGCGGATCCAAGCCAAGCGTCGAGTGAAGAATAAATCCGTAGCAACAAATAATAAAGCCCCATTTTGGGGCTTTATTATTATAAACAGGAATGAGCTAATGATGCTCTTCTGACCAGCCATCGCTGTCCAACATATCAGGGGCACCGGGAATGGCATTTTCTTCATTGGCCCAAGTGCCAAAATCGATCATTTGGCACTTTTTACTGCAAAATGGACGGTAAGGACTCTGCTCTCCCCATTCTACCGACGCTCCGCATTGTGGGCATGTTACCACGGTCAGTTTTTTTGACATGGGTTCCTCTCCTCTTGATCAAAATAACATTTTGCTTGTTTAACAATATTTTGCTTGATTAACAACAGATTGCAAGCTCAAAAGGCACATTTTGGCTACTCGCTTGGCCGGAGTGAAAATCGATAAATTTAATCGCAAAACGATTTTTATGGCCAGAGATCATCGGATAGACGCCATAGGCTAACGGAATAGACAAACGAAGAATATTCGCGCCTTCAGCATCACTTTGATAAAAGCCGGATTGGGCAGTATGCGCTTTAAATTGACCGGTTTCTCGGGTTAATTTAAGCCATAATTTCAGGGCATCGGCCAGTGGTTGAAGGGCTAAAATCCACTGTTGGGCGTCTTGATTTTTTTGTTCAGCCGTCAAGTGAAGCCAGTAATGTAAGGCTGGGAGGTCGAAGCAGCAAGAGCCACCGGGTAAGTTAAATCGCTGTCGAATAGTGCTGAGAAAACGGTCTTCTTTCAACGATTGGCCAAAGCGTTCGCCCGCCATTAAATTACGGTGTACTTTATCGATGTCGGCTAATAAAGCGGTGAGCATATCTTGATCCACAGCCTCAATACCTTGCCACTGGCGGTAGGCGAGACGTTGTTTTTCAATGTCTTTGGCTAATTCACTTTTCAGTTGCATTTGATCGAAAATATCGAGTAGATCAAAAAGAGCGCGAAACAGTAATTGATGTTGGAGTTGGTCAGCTAATTGACAGGCTTGCTCCATTTGATTGAGCAACGCTTCTACCCGCAAATATATGCGAGTTTTTTCATTGAGCGGATGTTCAAACTTATGTGTGATCATGAAACTAGCCTTGGTGTATTTAGAACTATTCTGACTGATTTGTACTGCTTATGGCCAGATACTTTTGGTGCAATTTCGTGATTTGTGGCAAAAGTTTCTGGTTTTGTGCACTATTTTTAATCACATCATCAGCAAAAGCGAGTCGTTCAGCCCGGCTTGCCTGAGCGGATAATATGGCGAGTACTTGTTCCTTACTTACTTTATCTCTCGCCTGTGTTCGTTTAATTTGAGTTTGTTCATCGACATCGACCACTAAAATTCGATCCACCATCGACTGTAACTGGTTTTCTATCAGCAGCGGAACGACCAATAATGCATAAGGGGAGGTTACTTTTTGTAGTGCCTCACGCATTCTTTGATTAATCAGTGGATGTAATCGTTGATCGAGCCACTTTTTCTCTGCGGGTATGGCGAAAATTTGCTCGCG
>NZ_NBUS01000038.1:68169-73997 GCF_002749895.1 Vibrio fujianensis
AAGCGGCACGGTTTAAGCTTCCGTCCTGGTGTAAGATACTTGGGCCAAAATGCTCGATAATTGCAGCAAGGCCTTGGCTTCCTGGAGCGACAACCTCGCGAGCAATGATGTCGGCATCAACGATATCAATTGAGAAATGGGTTTGAAATAAGTTAGCAACGGTGGTTTTCCCGCTCGCAATGCCTCCGGTTAGGCCGACGATCAAAGGCATAGCGGTTACCCTATTAATGAGTGTAAATACCAAGTAATCAATTGATTACCCCACAACATGGCGAACCATCCGGCCATAGCCAGGTAAGGGCCAAAAGGAAAGGCTTTATCTATTCCTCGTTTTTGCAGGCGTAATTGAACAATACCAAAGATAAGGCCAACAAACGAGGAGAGCAGGATAATCAGCGGGAGCAATTGCCAGCCAAACCATGCCCCTAGCGCAGCGAACAGTTTGAAATCGCCGTAGCCCATACCGTCTTTGCCGGTTAACCCTTTAAAGAGCCAGTAGATAGACCAGAGCGAGAGATAACCTAGCATCGCGCCAAGCACCGCATCGGTCAGTGACAAGGGGCTAATACCAAGTAACGCTAAGCCGATCCCGCTCCACATCAAGGGTAATGTCAGTTGATCAGGCAGGAGCATGCAATCAAAATCAATAAATGTAGCGGCGATTAGTACATAGGTAAAAAAGAGCAGTGCAAGGCTATAACCACTAAAACCAAAGTGGATAGCAACGACGAAACTACTTAGTGCGGAGAGCAGTTCAACGAAAGGATAGCGAGGGCTGATCGGTGCTTGGCAGTGTGCGCATTTTCCTTTGAGTCGCAACCAACTCAGTAGTGGAATGTTATCGCGAATTCTCAGCTGGGTTTGACAGTGAGGGCAAGTGGAGCGAGGTGTGCTCAGTGTCAATGTGCCTTCTGGCGGTGTAATGCCATATTCAGGAAAAGCGTCGGCACACTCTTTCCGCCATTCCCTATCCATTATTTGGGGTAAGCGATAGATCACCACATTAAGAAAACTGCCGATGATTAAACCAAACAGTGTGGCGAAGATTGGAAATAACCAAGGGTAAAAATAAAAAATATCCATTTAAGAGGCTCTAAATCGCAGGATTGAGGGAAGAGAGTATACTAACCCAATACCCCCATTAAGTTAAAGATAGGAAGGTACATCGCTACGACTAATCCGCCCACCACCACGCCAAGAAAGACAATGATCAATGGTTCTAAAATTTTGCCTAAATTATCTACGGTATTATCCACTTCAAATTCATAAATCGTGGCGATTTTATTGAGCATATCATCCAACTTTCCCGATTCCTCACCAATCATCACCATTTGTAACACCATTTCAGGAAAGGCGTCTGTATTGCGCATGGCGATGTACATGGGCATTCCTGATGCGGTATCACGGTGGACTTGATCAATCGCCGTTTCAAAATGCACATTACCCGCAGTTTTGGCGGTGGTTTTTAAGCTGGCAAGGATAGGGATCCCCGCCGCAAAGCTGGTGGCGAGAGTGCGACTAAATTTGGCGATGGCGGCTTTCGCTAACACCGTACCGATAATCGGTGATTTCAAACTTAGGCGGCTGGTTTTCAGCCGGATTTGAAACGATTTTTTCCGAGCGGTTTTCACGGTCAGATATAAACCAATGCAGAGTAACAAACCGCCTAAGCTATAAGCCTGCACCGCATGAGAGAGTTTAAGGATTTGTTGGGTAAACCAAGGTAGCTCGGCACCAAAGCCTTGGAACATACTTTCAAATTCAGGAATGACCATGGTTAACATTAAATAGGAAACGCCCAAGGCAACCAAAATAACCATACTTGGATAGATCAAGGCTTTGACGACTTTAGCGCGCAATTGTTCACTTTTTTCTCGGTAGGTCGCGAGGCGATCAAAGACTTCGGCTAAATTGCCCGATTGTTCACCCGTTTGGATCAGATCGACGTAGAGTGGGTCAAAGTAACTACTCGCGGTACGCATTGCTTTTGAAATGGGTGTTCCGGCTTCGACGCTCTTGGTTATTTGCGCCAAAATGGACTTCATTTCCGCTTTGCGGTGGTTATCACCGACCAATCTCAACGCTTGAACAATAGGTACGCCGGTGGTCAACATGGTTGATAATTGGCGGGTCAGTAAGGTGATGTCTCTGCCTTTGACTCGATGCGTTAATCGAGTCAGGAATGAAACGCCCCCTTTTTTGATTTTTTTGATCTGAATGTGTTGCTCTTTAAGTTTATCGCGCACTTCTAATTCACTAAGGGCCAGTAATTGGCCGGCCACTTTTTTTCCTGAGCTATTAATGCCTTTCCAACGGTAATTTTTCAGTTCATAAGCTTTAGATGAATGCATAACAGATCCATTCCCATCAATTAAAAATAAAGGACACGCTGTAATTCTTGCATGCTGGTGATGCCAAGTTTGAGTTTTTCGATACCGGATTGCTGTAAGGTTTGCATACCATGAGCTTGAGCGATGGCTTCAATCTGACTGATTGAGGCTTTTTGCATAATGGCTTCAGCCAGTTGCGGGTCGAAGGCCATAACTTCATAAATACCAACTCGCCCACTGTAGCCATTGGTGCATTCGTTACAGCCACTGGGACGAGGTCGGTAAATGGTTTGATCGGGCTCTAACATAAATTGTTGTTGCTCAGTCAGGGTGGGCAGATCGGCTTGTTTGCAATGTGGGCATAATCGTCGAGCGAGACGTTGAGCGATGATTAGGCTCAGTGAAGAGGCTAGGTTAAACGGCTCTATGCCCATATTGGCTAAACGAATGACGGTTTCTGCAGCAGAGTTGGTATGCAGGGTCGATAGCACTAAATGGCCGGTCTGGGCGGCTTTAACCGCGATTTCAGCGGTTTCTAAATCGCGGATTTCACCCACCATGACAATGTCGGGGTCTTGACGCAAAAATGAGCGTAGCGCTTGCGCAAAGCCAAAGCCTATTTTGGGTTGCACTTGCACTTGATTAATGCCGGGGAGGTTGATCTCCACCGGATCTTCAGCGGTTGAAATATTGACCTCTTCGGTATTGAGTATGCTTAAACCGGTGTAGAGTGAAACGGTTTTACCGCTGCCCGTTGGCCCGGTCATTAGAATCATCCCCTGTGGCTGTTTTAGCGCATTTAGATAAAGTTGCTTTTGCGTATCGTTATAACCTAATTTATCAATGTCTAAGCTGGCACTGCTGCTGTCGAGCAAGCGCAGAACGATTTTTTCTCCCCACAGGGTGGGCAAGGTAGAAACCCGTAGATCGATCGCGGTATCAGTATTTAAGCGCAGTTTTATTCGCCCATCTTGCGGGAGTCGGCGTTCGGCAATATCGAGTTTAGCGAGAATTTTCAGCCGTGCAGCGAGCCGTCGCCCTAAGTGGCTTGCTGGTTGCTGAGTTTGCACTAAAATGCCGTCACAGCGTAGCCGAATACGGTATTGTTGTTCGTAAGGTTCAAAGTGTATATCTGAAGCACCTTTCCGCACCGCATCTAATAAAACTTGGTTGATAAAACGGCTGACTGGGGAGTCATCTTGGCTGAGATCTTCCACCGATTGCTTTTCATCATCCGAGATCTGCACCAAATCGGCCAGCTCATCTTGGCTGATCTCCTTGCCTTGGCTGGTGGCGTGGTCGATGGTGCGGCCATACAATCGACGAATGGCGGCTTGTAGTGCCTTGTAGTCCGCCAGCACTAACTCTACTTGCAGTCCGGTGGCAAAGCGAAATTCATCTTCAATTTGTAGATGAGTGGGGTCAGATACCGCTAAAGTCAGTACTTGCCCATGGCGTTGTAGCGGTAAGGCTTGATATTGGGTGATCAGCTCGCGTAAGCCGAGCTGTTGACACAATGACGGGTAGTCAAAGCGAGTTAAATCGGTTTCGGGCAGACCAAAGATTTGGCTGAGCTGTTCAGTTAAATCATGCGGGTGGAATATACCCAGCGCCAATAAAGCCTCCGGTACGCTGGCACCGGAAGCTTGAATATGGTCGACCACGGCTTGCTCTTGCGTCGGGCTTATGAGTTGAGCCTGACGTAAGATAGCAATAAGGTTGGTAAGCATATTAATAGGTTAGCGGCAAGTTTTAGGTAACTCGTCTTGAGTTATCGTTGCCCCGTTGTTGGCAAAGCTACATTCCCAACCGGTATATCGTTTTGTAAGTGTAAAAGCCGCTCCCTTAATTGTTGATTTATCTTTAAAAGTGAACGTTAAAGTTCCTGTACCAGCTGATGCTGATCGTGTGAGCGCTAATTCACCTAATGGATTCATAGATGATGTTGCTCCGACCATTTTAAGGTCATTAGGAAATGTTCCTGTATCTTGTATTGCCATATCAATATTGGTTAATAGAGAACGAGCTGTAGCTAGCCCTGTTGCTGCTTCACTTTTCTTCACATAGTTTTGGTAAGCAGGAATTGCAATCGCAGATAAAACGCCAATAATTGCAACTACGATCATCAGTTCAATTAAGGTAAAGCCTTGTTGTTGATGGTTTCGATTCTGTTTCATTACACTGTCATCCTCATGGTGTAGTTAAGACCAGCCAAGGATAAGCACAGTGCTAGAGCGAGAGAATGGCTTCACTGACGAGCTTCGAGTCAGATGACGTTTTTGCCTGTTAATAAGCAAAAGGTTACATAAAGTTTGCGAGGGGGTTAAAAAGGCTTAGGAGTTTGTCCTAAGCCTTGAAATACAAGGTTGTTTATTGCTGAATACGCATTGACAAATCTAATGCGGTGATGTGTTTGGTGAGCGCGCCGACTGAGATGTAGTCAATGCCCGTTTCGGCATAATCGCGAATGGTGGCTAAGGTGATATTGCCAGAGTTCTCTAAGGCCGTGCGTCCGGCATTAATTTTGACTGCTTCTCGCATCATCTCAAATGAAAAGTTATCAAGCATGACAATATCCGCACCAGCGTCAATAGCCTCAGATAATTCAGCTAAACTTTCGGTTTCGACTTCCACGGGTTTACCGGGATTGAGCTGTTTGGCGGTGTGAATCGCTTGGGTGATACCACCACAGGCAATGATGTGATTTTCTTTGATTAAATACGCATCAAAAACACCAATTCGATGGTTAAAACCGCCACCACAGGCCACGGCATATTTTAACGCGCTACGTAAGCCCGGAATGGTTTTACGAGTATCGAGTAGCCGACACTGTGTGCCTTGTAACGCCTTGACATACTGCGCGGTGGTGGTAGCACAACCCGACAGCGTTTGAATGAAATTCATCGCATTCCGCTCCCCCGTGAGTAAAATACGGGCAGGCCCACTTAATGTGCAGAGGGTTTGATTGGCGCTCAGAATATCACCGTCTTCAACTTGCCATTCAATGGTGATTTGGCCACCCAATTGTTTAAATACTTCTTCAGCCCACATTTTCCCGCAAAAAACTCCCGCTTCTCGGGTTATCAATGTGGCGCGGCTATGGACATCAGCAGGGATCAAACTGGCGGTGATATCTGCCGCTGCATCAAGGGTTCCACCCAAATCTTCTTTTAAGCTATCAGCCACCGAACGGGCAATGTCTAACGGCAGTTGCTGTTTGAGATAAGCTAAGCGTTGCTGACTATTATGAGGATGTTTCATCGCAAATCATCTTTGGTTGTGGAAGAAAAGGGCATGATACGATCAGTCGCTGCAAAATTCAGCTGTTAATCTCCCATTCTGGTCTTATAAGGGGGGAGCAAAATGGAAAACGTGTCTCTTAAGGGAAATGGTGCAACAGGCCATGATGAGGCGTGATTATCGGTTATACTAGCGGGAAATGGCAAAAACAGACATCCGGATATGATTGATCAATATGGTTGGTATCAAGGGGCGCGG
>NZ_NBUS01000038.1:74007-105308 GCF_002749895.1 Vibrio fujianensis
GAGTTGAATCGCCGTTTTATGATCAAAGGCCAGATGAGCAGGATATTTCACTACTGGTAGTACACAACATTAGCTTGCCGCCGGGGCAATTTGGTGGGCCTTATATTGAGCAGTTTTTTTGTGGCACATTAGAGAGCCAATCGCATCCCTTTTTCAAGGTAATTGAAAAAATGCAAGTCTCGGCGCACTGTTTGATCCGACGAGACGGCGAGGTGGTGCAATTTGTTCCTTTTTCAGCTCGAGCTTGGCATGCAGGGCAATCTGCTTTTGCTGGGCGTGAACGATGTAATGATTACTCTATCGGCATTGAACTTGAAGGGAGTGATTTTATTGCCTATACCCAAGCACAGTATCAAGCATTAATTGAGCTGACAAAACATTTGATCAGGCGTTATCCTGCGTTGACTCGCACCCGAATCACAGGGCATCAATATATTGCGCCAATGCGCAAAACAGACCCTGGGTTAGTCTTCGATTGGCGTTACTTTCTTGCGCAAGTTTCCTCTGAATTCGAACTAGGCGAATAGCTGATATTCGGTGAGGATCTGCTCGACCCAGGTGGCAATTCGTTCATCACTCAGTTCATATTGCGAATCTTCATCGAGCGCTAAGCCAACAAAGTGGCGACCATCTGCGGTAAGTGCTTTGGAGGCTTCAAACTGGTACCCCTGAGTTGGCCAGTAGCCGATCAGTTTAGCTCCGTTCTTCTTGACGGCATCGTGCAGCATCCCCATCGCATCCAGATACCATTCGCCATAACCTTCTTGATCGCCTAAGCCGAATAATGCGACGAACTTGTCGTTTAGCGGTACGCCATCGATGTGATCCCATATCGCGCTCCAATCTTCTTGGATTTCACCAAAGTCCCAAGTGGAAATGCCTAGAATCAACAAGTCATAGTCGCGCATACGAGAAAGCGGCGTTTCTTTGACATTGTGGATATCAAGTAATTCTTCACCAATAATAGCGCGCATTTTTTCTGCTGCCATTTCGGTGTAACAAGTTGTTGAGCCGTAAAATAGACCAATTTTCATAGAATTCATGTTGTTTTTGCTACATGAGAGGAATTCTATACCTAACTGAGCGAAAGATGCCAGAGCCAACCGTCTATGAGTGGCGAAGAATTTATGGTATTAAGTCGAGGTCTATTTCTATCATCATATAACGAGAAGTCGCGGTGTCAGAGCAATTGTCAGTGGATCAAGGACTGGTTGAGCAGTTTTTAGATGCGATGTGGATGGAGCGAGGGTTAGCAGAAAACACCCTAAGCTCGTATCGGAATGATCTTAATAAATTGCTATTTTGGATGCAGCAGCATCACTATCGGTTAGATTTTATTAGCTTAGCTGGATTGCTTGAGTATCAAAGTTGGCTGACGGATCAAAATTACAAACAAACCTCGCGAGCAAGAATGATCTCAGCCATGCGCCGTTTGTTTCAATATTTGCACCGAGAAAAAATTCGCAGTGATGACCCGAGTGCTCTGCTGGTCAGCCCTAAACTACCGCAGCGGTTACCGAAAGATCTCAGCGAAGGGCAAGTTGAAGCCTTATTAAATGCGCCCAATCCCGATGATCCACTTGAGCTACGTGACAAAGCGATGCTTGAGTTATTGTATGCAACGGGGCTAAGGGTGACAGAGCTGGTCTCTTTAACGATGGAAAATATCAGCTTAAGGCAAGGCGTGGTGAGAGTCACCGGCAAAGGGGGAAAGGAGCGTTTAGTTCCAATGGGGGAAAATGCCATAGAATGGATTGAAACTTTTCTTACTCAAGGGCGGTCTCATTTGCTGGGTCAACAGACTTCCGATGTGGTGTTCCCCAGTAAACGTGCCAAACAAATGACTCGGCAAACCTTTTGGCATCGTCTTAAATATTACGCCGTGATTGCTGGTATTGATGTAGAAAAGCTATCACCCCATGTACTGCGTCATGCTTTTGCCACCCATTTATTGAACTATGGGGCAGATTTACGGGTGGTGCAGATGTTGCTGGGGCATAGTGACTTATCTACCACACAAATTTATACTCATGTCGCCACTGAACGACTTAAACAAATACACAGCGAGCACCATCCAAGGGCTTGATAGAAAGGATTTTTTATGAAGGTTTTATACCGCTTACCATTACTGCTGCTAACGATTTTTACAACGGCCTGTTATGCGCAGGATGGGGCGACAGGTATTGATAAAAATGTGTTTGCCAAACGCTTTGCACCATTGGGGCTGGAAGTGCTTTCTGTCACTCCCGCCGATATTACCGGTTTAGTGGAAGTGCAAACACCGGGCGGGGTGGTGTTTGCTTCGGAAGACGGCCAGCATTTTATTGCTGGGACGTTATATGCGCTAAATGATGATGGCAGTTATGTCGATGTGCTGGCCAAGCGCCAAGCGCCGATTAATGCTCAGAAAATAGAGCAGTTAAAATCGAGTATGATTGAATATAAAGCAGCGAATGAGCAATATGTGGTGACGGTCTTTACCGATACCACTTGCGGTTATTGTGTTCGCTTACATAGCCAAATGAAAGAGTATAACGATTTGGGCATTACCGTGCGTTACTTGGCTTATCCTCGTCAAGGCCCTGTTGGGCAAGTGGCGGAGCAAATGGCAGCCATTTGGTGTGCTGACGATCCTAAAGCCGCCATGCACAATGTTAAAATTGAACGGCAATCACCGCGAGCGAAAGGGGATCTTAAACAGTGTCAGCAGACGATTGCTCAGCATTACCAGTTAGGCCGAGAGCTTGGTATTTCTGGAACCCCTGCTATTTTTCTACCCAATGGTGAAATGGTCGGAGGCTATTTGCCTGCCGCTCAACTAAAAAAACGCCTGCAACAGCAGTAAGTATTTTACCCCATCGACTCACTTAGGAAGCAGGCTTGGTTCATCCAAGCCTGATTATTTTTTATGATAGAGATTCAAAGAAGACCTGATCCTGATCTGACTCAGTTGCCAGATTCCATTCCCGATTTGCTTAAGCGAATCTATTTAAATCGAGGCATCACAACCATTAACCAGCTTGAAAAGGCTGCAAAAGCTTTACACTCCTACCGACAACTGAACGGTATTGAGCTGGCGGTTGAATTATTGTTTAACGCGATTCAACAGCAACGGCGCATTATTATAGTTGGCGATTTTGATGCCGATGGCGCAACCAGTTGTGCGTTATCTGTGTTAGCGCTACGCATGCTGGGTTGCCACAATGTCGACTATCTGGTTCCTAACCGTTTTGAAGATGGTTATGGATTAAGCCCTGAAGTGGTTGATCAAGCCTTAGCGCTTGGGGCGGAGATGATCATGACGGTGGATAATGGCGTCTCTTCTATCGAGGGGGTGCGTTATGCCAAACAGCATGGACTGACGGTCTTGGTCACCGATCATCACCTACCGGGGCAGGTATTGCCCGAGGTTGATGCAATGGTCAATCCAAACCTACAGCAGTGTACGTTTCCTTCCAAAGCGTTGGCTGGGGTTGGTGTTGCTTTTTATCTTATGATGGCACTGTGTGTACATATGCGCCAGTCAGGTTGGTTTAAGCAGCAAGGTATCGCTGAACCTAAATTAATGGAGTTGATCGATCTGGTTGCTCTGGGGACGGTTGCTGATGTGGTGCCATTGGATGAAAATAACCGAATCTTAGTTCATCAAGGTCTACAACGCATCAGAGCGGGTAAGGCTCGTCCCGGGATTCAGGCATTGATTGAAGTAGCAAAACGTGACCCTCGTCGATTGATGGCGACCGATTTTGGATTTGCTCTCGGGCCTCGCATTAATGCTGCCGGGCGCTTAGATGATATGTCCTTTGGGGTCGAACTTTTATTGAGTAACAATATTCATGCCGCTCGCCGAATGGCGAATGAATTGGATGCGCTGAATCAAACGCGTAAAGCGATTGAAGAGGGGATGAAACAAGAGGCGTTGGCTTTTTGTGAACGGTTACAATTTGGTGAACATGGCACACTACCGGCTGGTTTAGTGTTATTCCAAAGGGATTGGCATCAAGGGGTTATCGGCATTCTTGCCTCGCGTATTAAAGATAAATACCATCGTCCTGTGATCGCTTTTGCTGAAGGCGGTGAGGGAATCATAAAAGGTTCTTGCCGTTCCATTCCCGGTCTGCATATGCGTGATACCTTAGATAAGATTGATACACAACATCCTGGCTTGATTATCAAATTCGGCGGACATGCGATGGCAGCAGGCTTAACTATCGCTGAGCGGCAATTAGAACATTTTCGCCAGCTATTTGAACAAGTGGTGAATGAACAGCTAGACGCCGCGAGCCTCAAAGGCATCGTACTCAGTGATGGGGAGCTGAAGCCTGAAGAATTCTCTATGCATACCGCGGAAACCTTACGTGCTGGAGGGCCGTGGGGGCAAGCCTTTCCTGAACCGCTATTTGATGGTGAGTTTAAGGTAGTTCACCAAAAACTGGTGGGGGAAAAGCATCTTAAGCTTATGTTAGAGCCTTTATTTAAAGGACACCCGACTCATATCATGATCGATGGCATCGCATTTAATGTTGATTTACGCCGCTGGCCAGATGCTTCGGTCAAAACGGTTCACCTGGCTTATAAATTGGACATTAACGAGTTTCGTGGCAACCAATCTTTACAGCTATTGATTGACCATATTGAAGCAAAATAAACCGTCATCGTGATGACTTGAGTGGTGAATTCGTTGAACGCTCAAGTCTATCCCTCTGTTATTGCTTGGTTTTTATAAAATTACCGCTATCTAGCCCGCCATTTCCCCATCTGTGTATTTTTTGTAATTGGTCTTACCAATACTATTGCTGTTTTAGTCTGCTATTGTTATCAGAGTGTTTTGGTTAGACCTGTTCTATGATTTACATCAACTTTCGACTGGACAATTACGTTTTATTTATGTTAATTTCTACCTCAACTTGAAATTGGTATTACCAATTGCCAGCGGTAAAATTAAAGAGAAAAAGAACAATAAATTATGGCTTATCAAAGGATCCGTCAGCCGAAACTTTCTGATGTGATAGAACAAGAATTAGAACGGCTGATTGTGGAAGGAACATTAACGCCGGGTCAGCAACTGCCCCCAGAGCGTGAGCTGGCAAAACAGTTCGATGTTTCTCGACCTTCTGTTCGTGAAGCCATACAGCGTTTAGAAGCCAAGCGCCTTTTAACCCGCCGTCAAGGCGGTGGCACATTTGTTAGTGAGCATATTTGGCAAAGTTTCTCCGATCCTCTGCTAAATTTATTGTCTAGCCACTCAGAAACTCAGTTAGATCTACTCGAAGCGCGTCATGCGTTAGAAGGTATTTCTGCCTATTTCGCTGCATTGCGTGGTACCGATGAAGATTTTGCTCGTATTCAAGCCAGTGTGGTGCGAATTGGACAAATGCAAGAAAAACAAGATGTTGAAGCTGAAGCGGTGAGCGTAATGAAATTTCTGATTGCGATCACCGAAGCGACTCACAATGTCGTGTTATTGCACATCGTTCGTAGTCTCGCACCATTGCTTGAGCAAAATATTCTGCAAAATTTTAAATTATTACATCGCCGCCCCGAAGCGGTCGAGAAAGTAAGTAAGCACCGAGCTAATATCGTGGATGCGATTGTATCTGGCCAGCCAGAAAAGGCACGTGAGATGTCTCATTCACACTTAGCTTATATTGAAGAAACATTGTTGGATTTGACCCGAGAAGAGTCTCGTCGAGAACGTTCTCTGCGCCGTATCCAACAGGGTAATGAGCCGCAATAGCGGTTCATTGCGATTCTAAATAAGTCCAACCAACAGAAGGATAGATCGCCATGTCTGACATGAAGCATGACGTAGATGCACTGGAAACTCAGGAGTGGCTTTCCGCCCTTGAGTCAGTTGTACGTGAAGAAGGCGTAGAGCGTGCGCAATTCTTATTAGAAGAAGTTCTAGAGAAAGCCCGTCTCGATGGCGTTGATATGCCCACTGGTATCAACACAAACTATATCAACACGATTCCGGCCGCCCAAGAGCCCGCTTATCCCGGTGATACCACGATAGAGAAACGTATTCGTTCCATCATTCGTTGGAACGCGATCATGATCGTGTTGCGTGCTTCCAAGAAAGATTTAGATTTGGGTGGGCATATGGCCTCTTTCCAATCTTCCGCCGCATTCTATGAAACCTGCTTCAACCATTTCTTCCGTGCGCCGAATGAGAAGGATGGTGGTGATCTGGTTTATTATCAAGGCCACATTTCTCCGGGGATTTATGCTCGTGCCTTCGTTGAAGGTCGCCTGACTGCTGAACAATTAGACAACTTCCGTCAGGAAGTCGATGGCAAAGGAATTCCTTCTTACCCACACCCGAAATTGATGCCTGAATTCTGGCAATTCCCGACCGTTTCGATGGGGCTTGGTCCTATCGCTTCAATTTATCAAGCGCGTTTCTTGAAATATCTTGAGGGCCGAGGGCTAAAAGATACTTCACAACAACGGGTTTACGCCTTCCTGGGTGATGGTGAGATGGATGAGCCAGAATCACGTGGTGCAATTTCGTTTGCTGCACGTGAGAAGTTGGATAACCTATGTTTCCTTATCAACTGCAACTTGCAGCGTCTTGATGGCCCCGTGATGGGGAACGGTAAGATCATTCAAGAGCTAGAAGGCCTATTTAAAGGCGCTGGCTGGAATGTGGTTAAAGTGATTTGGGGCAATAACTGGGATGCGCTATTAGCGAAAGATACTTCAGGTAAATTATTGCAGCTGATGAACGAAACCATTGATGGCGATTACCAAACGTTTAAAGCGAAAGACGGTGCTTACGTTCGGGAACACTTCTTTGGTAAATATCCAGAGACAGCGGCACTGGTTGCCGATATGACCGATGATGAGATTTTTGCCTTGAAACGTGGCGGTCATGAGCCATCCAAACTGTTTGCTGCATTCAAGAATGCGCAAGAAACGAAAGGCCGCCCAACGGTTATCCTCGCAAAAACCGTCAAAGGTTATGGTATGGGTGATGCGGCAGAAGGCAAAAACATTGCGCACCAAGTGAAGAAAATGGATATGACTCATGTGGTTGCAATGCGTAACCGCCTTGGCCTGCAAGATTTAATTTCAGATGAAGAGGTGAAAAACTTACCTTATCTGAAATTAGAAGAAGGCTCGAAAGAGTTTGAATATCTACACGCTCGCCGCAAAGCTTTGCATGGCTATACGCCACAGCGCCTGCCTAATTTTACTCAAACATTTATTACCCCAGAACTAGCAGAGTTCAAGCCACTGCTTGAAGAGCAAAAACGTGAAATTTCTTCTACCATGGCTTTTGTTCGTACCTTAAATATTCTGCTGAAAGATAAAAATATCGGCCAACATATCGTACCCATTATTGCAGATGAAGCTCGTACCTTTGGTATGGAAGGGCTGTTCCGTCAAATTGGTATTTATAACCCGCATGGGCAAAACTATACCCCACAAGATAGAGACATCGTTTCTTATTATAAAGAAGCGACTTCTGGTCAAGTCTTGCAAGAAGGGATCAACGAATTGGGGGCCATGTCATCATGGGTTGCTGCAGCGACATCATACAGTACCAATGATTTACCTATGATTCCGTTCTACATCTATTACTCGATGTTTGGTTTCCAACGTGTCGGTGATATGGCATGGATGGCCGGTGACCAGCAAGCGCGTGGCTTCCTATTGGGCGCAACAGCAGGCCGAACTACACTAAATGGCGAAGGTTTGCAGCATGAAGATGGTCATTCACATATTTTAGCCAGCACGGTACCAAACTGCGTCTCTTATGACCCAACCTTTGCTTATGAAGTTGCCGTCATCATTCAAGACGGGATTCGTCGTATGTATGGTGAACAAGAAAATGTCTACTACTACTTGACGCTCATGAATGAAAACTACCCAATGCCAGCCATGCCGGAAGGTGCGGAAGAGGGCATTCGTAAAGGTATCTACAAACTAGAAACCTATACTGGCTCAAAAGGCAAGGTTCAATTAATGAGTTCAGGGACTATCATGAATGAAGTGCGCAAAGCGGCGCAAATACTAAGTGAAGAGTTTGGTGTGGCTTCTGATGTTTATTCAGTGACGTCGTTCAACGAATTGGCGCGTGATGGTCAAGCATGTGAGCGTGATGCGATGTTGCATCCTGAGGCGGAAGCGAAAGTCCCTTATATTACCCAAGTGATGGGAACTGAACCAGCAATCGCTGCGACGGATTATATGAAGAACTACGCAGAGCAAGTACGTGCTTACGTGCCAGCGGAGTCTTATAAAGTATTAGGTACAGATGGTTTTGGCCGTTCTGATAGCCGTGAAAACCTACGTCGTCACTTCGAAGTCAATGCGAGTTATGTTGTTGTTGCCGCGCTGAGCGAACTGGCTAAACGTGGTGAATTGGACAAATCAGTAGTGGTTGAAGCGATTAAGAAATTTAACATCGACACTGAAAAAACAAACCCGTTATACGCTTAATTGAAGGTAGGAAAGAATAATGGCAATCGAAATTAATGTACCGGATATTGGTGCGGATGAGGTTGAAGTTACCGAGATCCTTGTCAGCGTTGGCGACAAGGTCGAAGAAGAACAATCATTGATCACGGTTGAAGGTGATAAAGCTTCAATGGAAGTGCCTGCGTCACAAGCAGGGATCGTAAAAGAGATCAAAATCGCTGTCGGTGACAAAGTCACTACTGGTTCTTTGATCATGGTGTTTGACGCTGAAGGTGCCGCGGCAGCAGCTCCTGCGGCTGAGGCTCCTGTTGCTGCGGCTGCTGCTCCTGCTGAACTGAAAGAAGTTCAAGTGCCCGATATTGGTGGTGATGAAGTCGAAGTGACTGAAATCATGGTCGCGGTCGGTGATACGGTAACCGAAGAGCAATCATTGATTACCGTGGAAGGCGACAAAGCCTCGATGGAAGTGCCTGCGCCGTTTGCAGGTACGGTCAAAGAAATCAAAATTGCTGCTGGTGACAAAGTGACCACAGGTTCTTTGATCATGGTCTTTGAAGTGGTTGGTTCAGGCTCTGCGGCTCCAGCGTCTGTGGCTCAAGCAAGCGCTGCTGAAGCTCCTACTACCGCAGCAGAGAAAGATGTTCAAGTGCCCGATATTGGTGGTGATGAAGTTGAAGTAACCGAAATCATGGTTGCGGTTGGCGACATGGTGGAAGAAGAGCAATCATTGATCACCGTTGAAGGCGATAAAGCCTCAATGGAAGTTCCGGCACCGTTTGCAGGGAAAGTGAAAGCGATTAAAGTCGCTACGGGTGACAAAGTTTCTACTGGCTCATTGATCATGGTGTTTGAAGTCGCCGGCGCAGCACCAGCCCAAGTGGCGGTTGCTGCTCCTGTACAAGCTGCTGCACCAAGTGCTGCTGCGGCTGCGCCTGTTGCACAAGTTAGTGCTCCTGCGACCGCAGACTTCCAAGAGAATCATGAATACGCTCATGCCTCGCCAGTGGTTCGCCGTCTGGCACGTGAATTTGGCGTGAACCTAGCGAAAGTAAAAGGTTCGGGTCGTAAGAACCGTATTCTAAAAGAAGACGTTCAGAGCTATGTGAAAGAAGCACTTAAGCGTCTTGAGTCTGGTTCTGCGGCAGCTGCTTCAGGTAAAGGGGATGGCGCGGCACTGGGTCTACTTCCTTGGCCTAAAGTGGACTTTAGCAAGTTTGGTGACACTGAAGTTCAACCACTTTCCCGGATTAAGAAGATTTCAGGTGCTAACCTGCACCGTAACTGGGTGATGATCCCTCATGTCACTCAGTGGGATAACGTGGATATCACGGAGCTGGAAAACTTCCGTAAAGAACAAAATGCCATCGAAGCGAAGAAAGACACCGGAATGAAGATCACTCCATTGGTGTTCATCATGAAAGCGGTGGCTAAAGCACTAGAAGCCTTCCCAGCGTTTAACTCTTCGTTGTCAGAAGATGGCGAAAGCTTAATTCTCAAGAAGTACGTTAACGTGGGGATCGCGGTAGATACACCGAATGGTCTAGTAGTTCCAGTCTTTAAAGATGTTAATAAAAAAGGCATCTATGAGCTTTCAGCCGAGCTTGCTGCAGTCTCGAAAAAGGCGCGCGCTGGTAAGCTGACCGCGGCCGATATGCAAGGCGGTTGTTTTACGATCTCTAGCCTCGGTGGAATTGGTGGTACGGCATTTACGCCAATCGTTAATGCACCAGAAGTGGCAATTTTAGGGGTTTCTAAGTCAGAAATGAAACCGGTGTGGAATGGTAAAGAGTTTGCACCACGTCTACAGCTTCCGTTGTCACTGTCTTACGATCACCGTGTAATTGATGGTGCGGAAGGTGCACGTTTTATCACCTACTTAAATGGCTGCTTAAGTGATATTCGTCGCTTAGTATTATAAGCATGACATAAACAGCAAGGCGGCATTTAGCCGCCTTGATTCACGTATAATCTTGCAATTTGATGATAAAGAATGTTCGGTCATTGAATTGTTGTCTAGCTCACAGGCTAACTGGATTTACTTTTCATACCATTAACATCTCTGTAAACTGTTACGGTTAAAAAGTTATCGATTTAAAGCCATATTGTTTTTAATCTGGCTTTAACTAAATGAGAGAACCCTCCACTCAGCCTGTTAGGGATATTGACTATAAGAGGTCGAAATGAGCAAAGAAATTAAAGCCCAAGTTGTTGTACTGGGTGCCGGTCCTGCTGGTTATTCGGCGGCTTTTCGCTGTGCCGATTTAGGTCTGGATACCGTACTTATCGAGCGTTACAACACGCTTGGCGGCGTGTGTCTCAATGTTGGGTGTATCCCTTCAAAAGCCCTACTTCATGTGGCGAAAGTGATAGAAGAAGCCAAAGCGCTTGCGGAACACGGCATTGTCTTTGGCGAGCCACAAACGGATATTGATAAAATCCGCCTTTGGAAAGAAAAAGTGATTAACCAGTTAACGGGAGGTCTTGGCGGAATGGCTAAGATGCGTAAAGTTAATGTGGTGAACGGTTTTGGTAAGTTTACTGGTCCAAATACCATTCAAGTTGAAGGTGAAGAAGGAACAACCGTCGTTAATTTCGACAACGCGATTATCGCCGCCGGATCCCGTCCGATTAAACTGCCTTTTATTCCCCATGAAGATCCGCGTATTTGGGACTCAACCGATGCTCTGGAACTGAAACAAGTCCCCGGAAAGTTGTTAATCATGGGAGGGGGTATTATCGGTCTAGAAATGGGAACGGTGTATCACGCTCTGGGATCTCAGATCGATGTCGTTGAAATGTTTGATCAAGTCATCCCTGCGGCCGATAAAGACATCGTTAAGGTCTATACCAAACGTATCCAAAACAAATTTAATTTGATGCTTGAAACCAAAGTGACCGCAGTAGAAGCCAAAGAAGATGGCATCTATGTGTCCATGGAAGGTAAAAAAGCACCAGCAGAAGCGGAACGTTATGATGCTGTATTAGTTGCTATTGGCCGTGTTCCTAACGGAAAACTTATGGATGCAGAAAAAGCAGGTTTAGAAGTCGATGAACGTGGCTTTATTCATGTTGATAAGCAAATGCGCACCAATATTCCTCATATTTTTGCGATTGGGGATATTGTCGGACAGCCGATGTTGGCGCATAAAGGCGTACACGAAGGCCATGTTGCTGCTGAAGTGATCGCGGGTAAGAAACATTACTTCGATCCAAAAGTGATTCCTTCTATTGCTTACACTGAACCAGAAGTCGCTTGGGTTGGTAAAACAGAAAAAGAAGCCAAATCTGAAGGCATTAACTATGAAGTGGCGACATTCCCATGGGCAGCCTCAGGGCGAGCCATCGCATCTGACTGTGCAGACGGTATGACGAAACTTATCTTTGATAAAGAGACTCACCGTGTGATTGGTGGTGCAATCGTTGGAACCAATGGTGGGGAACTATTGGGCGAAATCGGTCTGGCTATTGAGATGGGCTGTGATGCTGAAGATATTGCGTTAACTATCCACGCTCACCCAACATTGCATGAATCCGTAGGGCTTGCTGCGGAAGTGTTTGAAGGAACGATCACTGATCTACCCAATGCGAAAGCAAAAAAGAAAAAGTAATTTAGCTTGATAATAAAAAGCCGCTGATTGAACAGCGGCTTTTTTATATCAACAACTTTTTATATCAACAAATAGTTAATGTGTTACGGATTGAGCGCTAAGAGGCAACAGATAACGGTTCTCGATTATAAATACACAACATTGCTAAGTAGTTGTTGGCTAATTTATGGATTTTTTGTCCATCAGGAACTCGATTGGCTTGCACAAAGAGAGAGTAACAAATACCAAGGAATAATATGGCCAGATTTTCAGCATCAAGCTGAGGAGAAACCTCGCCACGTTCGATGGCTTTGACAAACATATTTTTAACTAATAATTGATTGGTCTTATTACTTGAAACAAAAAGAGGCCAAACCTCATCTCGTGTTGAAGCGCTCCACTCAAACCATACTTTGAGCCAGTGGCAGTCATCAATCGCAAGTTGAACCATCGCCGAGGAGATGGTGTGCATATTTTCTTTAGCACTGAGTTCAAGGTCGATATGATCGGTTAAAAAATTAGAGAACTGCCGAACCACAAAGGTGAGTACATCGTCGACTAAGTCCTCACGAGTTGGGAAGTAGTTAAACACGGTAGCGACTGATACTTGGGCAATATCAGCAATATCTGCATGCCCTCCACGACCAATTCCTCGCTTAGCAAACACTTCTAGCGCGATTTCCATCAGTTGCTGTTTACGTTTTTGTGGAGAAAGCCGAGTTCTTGGCCGTTTCTCAATTGATGCGTCCATAGTTAATTTTTCCTTGCCATTTGACGATTTATTGCGTTTTGTCACGCTAATGATTTTTTTATAAGTTGTTTTAGAAACGCTATGAGTGTAATGGTGCATATGTATCAGGTCAATGCTTTATGCCTAAATAATCGCCATATGTAGAAAATGTTTTTTAGATCAATATGTTTTATCGATAAAAGATGTGTTACTGCTAATTTAGATTAATCAATAGGTTGGGTTTGGCTTAAATCGGCGTGGTTGTCGCTTACTTGGATCGAGCGGTAGCAAAGGTTAACACCCATCTTGTGTAATGGTACTATACGCGCCGAACAATTTGGTGGTGTGCCACTTTTGCGTGGTAAACATCGCTCTAACCAACGAGATAGGTATGAAACATACAGTTGAAGTTATGATTTCTGAACAAGAGGTTCAGGAAAGAATTCGTGAGTTAGGTCAACAAATTACTAAGCATTATCAAGGCAGTGAGGATCTAGTTCTCGTCGGTCTTTTACGGGGATCTTTTGTCTTTATGGCAGATTTAGCCCGGGCTATTGAATTGACCCATCAAGTGGATTTTATGACCGCCTCTAGTTATGGGAACAGTATGGAAAGCTCCCGAGATGTCAGAATATTAAAAGATCTGGATGATGATATTAAAGGTAAAGATGTTTTACTGGTCGAGGATATTATTGATACTGGCAACACGCTCAATAAAGTCAAAGATTTCTTATCGTTGCGTGAACCGAAATCAATTAATATCTGCACGTTACTAGATAAACCTTCTCGGCGTGAAGTTCAGGTTGATGTTCAGTGGGTTGGCTTTGAAATTCCGGATGAATTTGTTGTCGGGGTCGGAATTGATTATGCACAAAAATATCGCCATTTACCGTTTATTGGTAAAGTGATTCCGCAGGAATAATCAGTTACGACTGAAAAATGAATGCTCACGATACTCAAACAACTTGCAGTTGCAGGTAGTCGGTAGGTGGGTGAATCCCCATGAGCATAGACAGGCGGTGTGATTGGGGTGAACGAACATGGTTAACACCGCTCTAGCCTCAAGTAATAAGAGTATATGCCCACAAGAGTGGGCATTTTGCTACCCGCTGCTGAATCGTCGTCTACTGGTCGCTGTACGTTGTTTAGAGACCGTTAAATTGAGCCAGTGTTAAATTCAAGCGATACGCCATTTAAAGGCAAATAGTTGATTAACGACATAATAGTTGATGTTGTGGATTTAAAATCTTCTCTAAAGCTTTGAGATAGCTTTCATCGACTAGCTCGCCCGAGTGACAACGAAGGCCGAGATACTCTAGTTTCCCATCTTCAATCCCATAAACGACCCCATGAAGCTCAACATCTTGCCCACGTTGCCAGGCATTTTGCATAATTGTTGAGTTACCTAAGTTGTACATTTGCTCTGCTACATTAAGCTCTGCGAGCTTATCAGAGCGATCTTGCTCAGGCATTGCTTCTAAGTAGGCACGGTGTTTAAAGTAGAGATCGCGAATATGCAACAGCCAATTATTAATTAGGCCTAATTGAGGGTTATCAATTGCTGCGGTCACACCGCCACAGCCATAGTGACCACAAATAATAATATGTTTGACCTTAAGTACATCCACCGCATATTGCACGACCGATAAGCAGTTTAAATCGGTATGGATCACTTGGTTAGCCACATTACGGTGAACAAATAACTCTCCTGAATAAAGTCCGGTTAGCCTTTCAGCTGGCACTCGGCTGTCTGAGCAACCAATCCATAAAAAATCAGGATTTTGCCCTTTAGCCAGCTTGGCAAAATATTCGGGACGTTCAGCCTTAATGGATTCAGACCAACGTGAGTTATTTTCAAAAAGCTGTTTTAGTTCTGGCATCTTACTTCCCTTAAAATTTAACAATAGCTCAATTGCGCCCATAGCAATACGCAAGAATAGCACTGACTATACACAATGTTACAAATTCCTTCCCTGATAAAATGCCGAAATATCCACTCATCTGACGAGTTTCAGTGATAAAAAATCATACACTGCAATGATTCAAGGAGTGATGATGTCAATAAAGCTTTGGCTGTATGTGAATTAATGGTGAATATTTGCAGCAGTTATTTATTATAATTAAGACATTTATTTTTAGTATGAAGGAAATTATGGTGTTTAGAGGCCGTTTTGCCGATATCGATCTAAAAGGTGACCTATTCGGGGGAGTGACCACTGCGATTATTTCATTACCTCTGGCTTTAGCATTTGGGGTCGCGTCTGGAGCGGGTGCTGAAGCTGGGCTTTGGGGAGCTATACTGGTGGGGCTATTTGCCGCTCTATTCGGGGGTTCATCCACCTTGATTTCTGAACCGACTGGGCCAATGACGGTGATTATGACCGCTATTTTAACCAGCATGATGGCTCGTTATCCTGAAACTGGGTTTGCTGTTAGCTTTACTGTTGTCATGATGGCGGGAGCGTTTCAGATTTTACTGGGCACCCTAAAGCTTGGAAAATATATTACCTTAATGCCTTATAGCGTGATTTCAGGTTTTATGTCTGGCATTGGAGTGATCTTAATTGTCCTGCAGTTGTCACCGCTACTTGGTCAAGCCACGCCTGCTGGGGGAGTGATGGGGACGCTAACCGCGTTACCTGAAATCATTAATCAGATGAAGATCAGTGAGCTGTTTTTGGGGATGTTAACCTTAGGCATTTTATTTTTTCTTCCCACTCAATATCGCAAACAAGTGCCTGTCCAGTTGATCGCGTTAGTCGCTGTCACGCTGATTTCGCTATTGTTATTTGATCGCGATGAGATTCGTCGCATTGGGGTTATTGCTGCTGGTTTACCTTCTTTTGTTATCCCAACATTGAATGGTGAGATGTTCACGAATATGGTCATCGACGCACTTGTGCTTGGTACACTCGGCAGTATTGATACTTTGCTCACCGCGGTGATTGGTGATTCTCTGACCCGCAAAGAGCATGACTCAGACAAAGAGCTGCGAGGACAAGGCATTGCTAATATGATCGCTGGCTTATTTGGTGCGTTACCTGGGGCTGGTGCCACGATGGGGACGGTAACAAATATTCAAATCGGTGCACGTTCTCCACTCTCTGGCGTGGTACGCGCCTTAATACTGGCCTTGGTCGTCCTTGTGGCGGGAGAATTAACCGAACCGATTCCAATGGCTGTATTAGCTGGAATTGCGGTGTATGTCGGTTTTAATATTCTTGATTGGAGTTTTATCCAACGTGCGCATAAAGTCAGTATGCAAGGGATGGCGATCATGTACGGCGTGATGCTATTAACCGTATTTGTTGATTTAATTGTTGCGGTAGGGTTGGGAGTTTTTATTTCAAATATTTTGATTATTGAACGCTTGAGTCGCGAGCAAGCACGGCAAGTAAAAGCCATCAGTGATGCAGATGGTAATGATGTCCCATTAACCGATAGTGAAAGAGCTTTACTGGATCAAGCGAATGGGAAGGTGCTGTTTTTTTATTTATCGGGGCCGATGATTTTTAGTGTTTCGAAAGCCATTGCTCGTCAACATCATCGTATTGGTGATTATGAAGCGATGATTTTAGATCTGACCGATGTCCCCATGATTGATGTAACGGTTGGTCTAGCTTTAGAAAATGCGATTAACGATGCGTTGGATGCTCACTGTACGGTCTATCTGCTTTGCCCTAATATTGATACCAAACAGCAATTAGAAAAGTTTCATATTTTGCGATTGGTGTCGGCTGATAAAACATTTTCCTTCCGCTATGAAGCGCTCGACGCTGCGGTTAAACATGTTAACCCCGCATCATGATAAAGGGTAAAAACGCAGATCGTTGGATCTGCGTTTTTTATTTCATCAATTTCTAATGTTGGGTTGAAAAACCGGATCTTCAGCAGCACATTGAACAAGTGGCGATCACAAAGAGTGAACCTTGGAATGTATGCATTAGAAATAGAACAATTAAGAAAAACTTACTCAGGCGGGTTTGAAGCGCTGAAAGGCGTGAGCTTACAGGTTGAAAAAGGTGATTTTTACGCACTGCTTGGCCCCAATGGGGCGGGAAAATCCACTACAATTGGAATTATTTCCTCGCTGGTTAATAAAACCTCCGGTACGGTTAAAGTGTTTGGCTTTAATATCGATGATGATCTGGAAATTGCGAAACAACATATTGGCTTAGTGCCACAAGAATTTAACTTTAATCCTTTTGAAACGGTAGAGCAGATTGTCATTCAACAAGCGGGTTATTATGGGGTTGGCAAGTCATTAGCAAAAGAGCGGGCCAAAACGTATCTGACTCAGCTAGATCTCTGGGACAAACGTAAAGAGCGAGCTCGTAATCTGTCAGGAGGGATGAAGCGTCGTTTGATGATTGCCCGAGCCTTAATGCATGAACCTCAACTTTTGATCCTCGATGAACCTACTGCTGGGGTTGATATTGAGCTACGTCGCTCAATGTGGGCATTTTTAAAGCAGATCAATCAACAAGGCATCACCATTATTCTCACGACTCATTATCTTGAAGAAGCGGAAATGCTGTGTCGTCATATTGGTATTATTAATCGCGGAGAGCTGATTGAAAATACCACAATGAAAGGCTTATTGAGTCAGTTAAGAGTTGAAACTTTTATTTTAGATATTGATGACGAAAGCCGATTACAGCCCCTAAGCGATGTAATTTCTCAGCGGATCGTTGAGGGATCATTAGAGATTGAGTTAGAAAAAAGCCAAGGGTTGAATGCGGTTTTTAGTCAATTAACTCAACAAGGCATTCAGGTGCTTTCTATGCGTAACAAAGCGAACCGTTTAGAAGAGTTATTTGTGAGTATCGTTCGTGATCAGAGTCAGGAGGAGGCGTAATGTACGCGGTATATTGGACTGCTTTTGGCAGCTTGTTACGTAAAGAAATCACTCGTTTCACCCGGATTTGGGTGCAAACATTGGTGCCACCGGTCATTACCATGAGCTTATATTTTGTCATTTTTGGTAATTTGATTGGCTCTCGTATCGGCCAGATGAATGGTTTTAGCTATATGGAATACATTGTTCCCGGCTTGATTATGATGTCGGTGATCACCAACTCGTACTCTAACGTGGCGTCTTCTTTTTTTAGTGCTAAATTTCAGAAAAATATTGAAGAACTCTTGGTCGCTCCAGTCCCGAATTATGTCATTATTGCCGGATATGTGATGGGCGGGGTGACTCGGGGATTACTGGTCGGCGCATTAGTGACCACCGTTTCACTGTTATTTGTTGATTTAACGGTGGATCATTGGGGGATAATTGGTGCCACCGTTTTTTTAACCTCAGTTGTTTTTGCGTTAGGCGGTTTAATCAATGCGATATTTGCTCGGACATTTGATGATATTTCTATCATACCAACCTTTGTTCTAACGCCGTTGACCTATTTAGGTGGGGTGTTTTACTCGATCAGTTTATTACCAGATTTTTGGCAAGGTGTTTCGAAAATTAACCCGATTGTGTATATGGTGAATGCGTTTCGCTATGGATTCTTAGGGGTATCGGATGTCGATATTGTGACGTCATTTAGTGTATTGGGCATCTTTGTTGTCATGCTTTATGCCATTGCACATTATTTGATTAGCAAAGGAAAGGGGCTACGCAGTTAAGCCGAGTTTGAGATGAGAGTAATACGACTCCTCTGAAAAACAAAAAGGCCATTCTTCGCTGAGCGGGAATGGCCTTTTTTATCTTAACCGTAAGCCGTTGTACTATTGCTCTTCAGTGCTCTCTTTATTATCGCCAGAGAGATCAAGTACCTGGTTATCAATTAAACGAACTTTACCTAAATAAGCCGCAATTAAAATCACGGCTTGCTTGCTTTCAGTATTGATAGGTTGCAAGGTTTGTGCATCACGAATAAAGATTTCATCTGGCTCAATATCTGCAGCGCGTAGTTGATCGATCGCATCTTCAATAATCGAGGCGTAGTCGTCTCGGCCACCTCGGATGGCACTGCTCATCCAGCGCATGGTTCTAGCGAGCACTGGTGCTCGCTGGCGCTCATCGATAGTCAGTAAACTGTTGCGAGAGCTCATGGCCAACCCATCCATTTCTCGTACCGTCGCAACACCGACAATGTCAATATCCAAACACAGATCGTTCACCATCTGACGAATAACCGCTAATTGTTGGAAATCTTTCTCTCCGAAGCAGGCAATATTCGGCTGCACAATATGAAATAACTTGCTAACAATCGTTGCAACACCACGGAAATGACCCGGACGTGAGGCTCCTTCAAGCATATGTGAAAGCCCAGGAACTTCGACAAAGGTCTGTTTATCCAACCCATTTGGATACATAACTTCAGGCGTTGGGGTAAAGACGAGATCAACCCCTTCACTGTTTAATTTGCTTAGATCCTCATCCAGCGTGCGCGGATAGTTATTGAGATCCTCACTACGATCAAATTGCATTGGATTAACAAAAATACTGACCACAACAATATCGGCCAGCTCGCGTGCTTTACGAACTAAGGTCAAATGACCTTCGTGTAAATTGCCCATGGTTGGAACAAAAGCCACTTGGCGACCATCACGCTTATACTGTTTGATCTGCTCACGGAGAGCTGAAATATCAGCAAAAGTCTGCATGGAGTACTCCTTTAGGCAATAGTATGTGCATCATCTGGGAATGCGCCGCTGCGAACATCGGCCATATATTGGGCGACAGCTTGGCGCATATCACCAGTTTCTGCGAGAAAATCTTTCGAGAATTTTGGCATGTAGTTGGCCGAAATACCAAACATATCGTGCATCACTAGAATTTGTCCATCTGTGCCATTGCCTGCACCAATACCAATCACTGGGACATCAAGTAACTCAGTGATTCGATTAGCAAGGCTCGCGGGTACACATTCTAATAAGATGATTTGTGCCCCAGCATCTTGTAAGGCGATGGCATCTTTCACCATACGATCGGCTTTCTCTTGTTCACGACCTTGAATTTTATAGCCACCAAAAATATTGACCGATTGTGGGGTTAAACCCAGGTGAGCACAAACAGGAACCGCTCGCTCGGTCAGCATTTTTACCGTATCAACCAGCCAATCTCCTCCCTCGATTTTCACCATATTGGCTCCAGCTCTAATCAAGGTGGCAGCATTTTCACAGGCTTGCTCTGGCGTTGCATAGCTCATAAAAGGCATATCAGCCATTAGGAGACAGTTAGGACTACCGGCACGTACGCAGCGAGTATGATAGGCCATCTCTTCGACTGTGACGGGGAGCGTATCGGTCTGCCCTTGGAGAACCATTCCCAATGAGTCACCCACCAATAATACCGGCATCTCTTGGCTTTCAAACAATTGAGCAAAACTGGCGTCATAGGCGGTCGAGGTGGGAAATTTTCGACCTTCCTGTTTCCATTTCATCAGATCATTAATGGTGATTTTTTTCATTCGATATCCTTACTTGCCGTGGGTGACGGCCAAATACTAAGCCCATTCTGTGCCACTTGGTTAAGTTGATCACTTAGCTTAGTTCCATCGGGAAACTGTAAGTTTGGGGCAATTTCATACAGCGGATAAAGGACAAATTCGCGCACGTTCATCCCATAATGCGGTACAGTTAATCGTTCACTATCTATCACTTGTTGCCCGTAGAGTATGATGTCTAAATCAAGTGTTCTTGGCCCCCAGCGCTCAGTTTTACGTACACGCCCTTGTTGCTGTTCAATAGCTTGAGTGCAATCGAGCAGTTCAAGCGGGCTTAATTGCGTATCAATAGCAACAACAGCATTGATATAATCAGGCTGATCTTGGGGCCCCATTGGCGTACTGGAATACAATGATGATGCAGCAATAAATTGGGATTGAGGGAGTTTTTTTAAAGCCTCAATCGCTTGTTTTGCTTGCTTGACCGGATCGCCAAGATTGCTCCCGACAGCAATATAGGCCGTAATCATGCACTTTTACCTTTCGGCTTGCGTTTACGAGTTGAGGGCTTACGACGGCGTGGGCCTGATTTATTGTTTTCAGCGCTGTTACCTAAGTCAGCGACCATGGCTTGGCGCATATTGCGTCCAGCATTTTGGAAAGTCTGCCACCAATTCGCTAACTGTTTGACTTCTCCACCTTCAATTTCTCCCCGCATTTCCAGAAAGTCGAATCCAGCTCGGAATTTATTTAATTCAAGTAGGCGGAAAGCTCGTTTGCCAGTCCGACGAGGCAAACGAAGTTGCATTTGCCAAATTTCGCGGATCGTTGTGGTATGACGGCGTGGAATCGCAATCGATTTAACCACTTGGTCGAGCGTTTTATTGCTCGCTTCCATCACCGCATCATAAAAATTATATTGATGCGTCTCCATGATCTGTTCGGCCAGCTTAATCATTGGATACCAAAAGAAAGCGGCAAACATAAAGGCTGGGTTAATTCGTTTGCCTTCTTCAATGCGAATATCGGTCGAGTCTAGAGCTAAGTCGATCATTTGTTCCGTCAGTGATGAGTCATCTTCGGTAAAATGCTCAGCCACTTGTGGAAACAGTTGTTGAAATAGGTTGTATTCTCTCATCAGGTGATAGGTTTCTAAACCATAACCTGTTTGTAGCATTTTTAACGACTCTTCGTAGAGACGCGCGGAAGGAATGTCTCGTAATAGCGGCGCTAATTGTTCAATAGGAGCGGCGGTATCTTCTTCGATATCAAAATCAAGCTTAACGGCGAAGCGAATCGCTCGTAACATGCGGACAGGATCTTCTCGATAGCGTGTTTCCGGATCGCCAATAAGACGAACCAGTTTATCTTCGAGATCTTCCATACCACCAGCGTAGTCATGAATACTGTAATCAGCGATGTTGTAATACATCGCATTGATGGTGAAATCACGACGCTCGGCATCTTCATCAATCGTACCGTACACGTTATCGCGCAATAACATCCCCGCTTCTGATTGAGCGGCAATCTGTTGGTTGATTTCTTGATGATGGCCTCGGAAGGTGGCGACTTCAACAATATCTCGGCCAAACATTATATGGGCAAGACGGAAGCGTCGTCCAATCAACCGGCAATTACGAAAGAGTTGACGCACTTGCTCTGGGGTTGCATTGGTGGCGATATCAAAATCTTTTGGAGTCGCGCCGAGCAGTAAGTCTCTGACGCCACCTCCCACTAAATACGCTTCAAAGCCCGCTCCGTGTAATCGATAAAGGACTTTGAGTGCGTTTTCACTGATCGACTGCCGTGAGATTTTATGCTCTTGGCGAGTGATGATATTTAACGCTAGCTCAGGATAAGTATGAGGTTTGCGTGATTTTAGTTCATTATTATTCATGTGCATCTGACAATGATTGGTGTTGGCTATTCAAGCGTTGTGGTGCACCTTTTTGGCTTAAATGGGCCGAAATTTCGGCTAATAATAGCGTACACAGCGCCTTTTGAGAATCACGGTGTGATCTCTATCTCTTGCGGCAATCGTGTTATCTGCCAGTTCTTGATGCCCCAAGCGATCATTTCTTCGACTCGGGCATCCATAAAATCTTTCGGTATATCAAAGCCTAAAAACGCCATCGCTCGAATTAATGTTGGTTTTGGCTGGTCAATATTAATCGCCTTTGCATGGTTTTGTTTGGATAGTTTATTTCCATTACCATCCATCGCCAATGGCAAATGTAAGTAACTAACGGGCTTTTGCTGCAAGCAGTGATACAGGCTGATTTGTCGCCCAGTGGGTTCAATTAAATCAGCTCCTCGAACCACTTGTGTCACGCCTTGTTGAATATCGTCAATTACCACAGCAAGGTTATAAGCAAACAGTCCATCTCGCCTTTTGATGATGAAATCTTCTTCTGCTAGGGCCTTGGGGATGGTAATTTCTCCCTGTTTCAGATCGATGAACGAATAGATCGGATGATCCATCCGAAAACGAATCGCACAACCTGAGGTTTGATGCAATGCTAAATGGCGGCAAGTACCGAGATAGTATCCCCCCGTTTGTTTTACTTGCTTACGTGTACACTGACAATAGTAAGCTTGTCCAGATTGTAGCCATGTCTCTATTTGAGCTTGATATAGCTCATGACGTTGACTCTGATAAACAACATCGCCATCCCACGTTAATTGATAAGCTTCTAGTGCCTGTAAAATCCATTGTGCAGAGCCGGGCATTTCTCTGGGGGGATCGAGATCTTCAATGCGCACAACCCATTGGCCTTGTTGACTGCGAGCCTGAAAATAGCTGCCTAGTGCTGCGATTAGTGAGCCAAAATGTAATGGGCCAGAAGGCGATGGAGCAAAACGACCAATATAATGCATAGTTGTCACAATCAAATTCAATGAAAAAATAAGGCTAACTCATCGAAAGCACAGGGATTGTAACCTGTAATACAAGCAAAAAGGGAGCGGTTTGCTCCCTTTTTGTTGATTGACTATGATGATAGAACAGGTTAACCCATCATCTGTTTTTCTTTAATCTCAGCCAGTGTTTTACAATCGATACAGAGGTCGGCTGTTGGGCGAGCCTCTAAGCGACGAACACCAATTTCCACGCCACAAGATTCGCAGAATCCGAAGTCGTCTTCTTTGATCTTATCTAAAGTCTTCTCAATTTTCTTGATGAGACGACGTTCACGATCTCGATTACGCAGTTCCAGGCTAAATTCTTCTTCCTGAGATGCGCGATCCACCGGATCGGGAAAGTTTGCCGCTTCATCCTGCATATGATTGACTGTGCGATTAACCTCTTCCCTTAGCTGGTTACGCCAAGCTTCTAAGATTTTGGTAAAGTGAGCGATCTGATCCGGTGACATATACTCTTCACCGGCTTTTTCTTGATACGGCTCAACACCTGCAATGGCTAGGATGCCTAGCGTTTTCTTTTTGGATTCTGTCATACAGCATCTCCTACTAACACCTAGTCAACTGCGAGAGCAGTTAATTTAAGGCGGGTATCTATAGCAAAAAGAAGTGAGCGAGGCAAACACTGAATCGTAAAGTTATCGTCAATGTGAAGGCGACATCATTTTTTATCATGAATGTACAAATTCTATTGGCGAAATTAATCGGATTTCTTGTTCTGAAAGCTGTGCTTTGTAGCACAGTACTTCAACTCCAGCTTCTTGAGCCATTGTTAATAATTGTGAATAGTTCGCATCTATATGGTGAGCGACGGAGACTTTTTCAATCCCTGAATGTAAAACTGTAAATAAAAGTACGGCTCTGCTCCCATTTTGGGCCATTTGGGCTAATTCGCGCAAATGTTTTTGCCCACGCGTGGTGACAGTATCAGGGAAATAACCTTGACCAAGCAAGGGCCTCTGGCCGTCACCGGTGAAAGCGCACTCATCCAGTAACGTGACACTTTTTACTTCTATATAGCAATTTGGTCGTTGTGGTGTGGTGAGCAAGATATCAATTCGGCTATTTTCTTGCCCGTATTTTACTTCCGTCAGTTGTTGTTGATATCCCTGCAATTCTTTTATAGTCCCATCATGAATGGCCTCAACGGCCAAGGCATTGGCTCGAGCCGTGTTGACACAAATACGCTGACCCATGTGGTTTTCTGTCAGTTCCCAGCTATGAGGGTATTTCCGTTTAGGGTTTTGCGAGGTGGAATACCAGACGGTATTTCCTACTTCGGCGCAGCCAGTCATGGCTCCGGTATTGGCGCAATGAATCGTACATTGCTCGCCGTTATCCAGCGTGACATCGGCAAGAAAGCGTTTATAGCGGCGGATTAAGGTCGCTTTTTTCAATGGGGGATCAAATTGCATGGTATGGCCTGTCAAACATCGTACGAAAAGTAAATTTAATCACAATAGCGTGGAATGTCCTACAATCCTCAAGATAGTGGCTGGACAAAATTTATGACACAGTCCAAGGTTGCTAGTGATGAATAGGCTGGAGTGGGAGGCATGATGTATCCTTTTAACCATGTGTTATATGTTTATACTGAATCGTCTGATCAACAGGCTTTGGCTCATGCTGTTCATTGGGCCAAGAACTCTCAAGCGAAACTGTCGATTATTTATGTGCTTGAAAAAGATAATCACGAGTTTGAGAAGGTTGATGAAATTGAACGTAATATCTTAGCGTTTCAAAGGGATAAAATTACCCAATGTTGTCAAACATTGTCGTTTGAACGTTCAGTACAAGTGCACTTAGTCACGGGAAAAGTTTATTTAGAAGTGATTCGCACTGTGTTGAGAGAATCAGTTGATTTAGTCATTAAAGAAGCTGAAAACCCGCATTGGAGTGCGAGTTTATTTGGCAGTAATGATGTTCATTTATTAAGAAAATGCCCATGCCCTTTGCTGTTAACCAAGCCCAACTTTCCATTATCGGGCTATAAAAATATTCTTGCCACGATCGATTTCGGAGTGTTTGAACAGCACAATCATTTGAATGAAAAAATCTGCCAAATGGCGGTTCAGCTTGCATTAGGGGAATTTGCGCAGCTGCACATCGCTAATGCATGGGATATCCCCTACGCTGGATTTGTTAGCATTTGGGGAGATGGCAATAAACAGACGGAAGCACGAATGTGGCAAGATGAGCAGCAACACCGTTATCAACAAATAGAGCAACTTATTCAGCCATTCATGACACAGACAGCAGGGTTTAGTCAGCCACTGATTCATTTACCGCAAGGAAAGCCGGTGGCTGTGCTTCCTCCTTTAATTGCTGCACATGAGATCGATTTAGTGGTGATGGGAACGCTTTCTCGAACCGGGATCAGCGGCATGTTAATTGGTAATACCTCTGAAGAGCTGATTAGCCAGTTACATTGTTCGATATTAGCGTTAAAACCCGATCATTTTGAAACGCCTGTCACGTTACCTTCTTGATCATGGATATTCTGAGCCGTGATTTCAGAGAAGCCTCGCGTCGGGGAGCGGCTTTTCAGGTAGAGTAATGACATTTCAAAGCCTCTGCCTTGCATAAAGAAGCCACAAACGGCTGCGAAAATCGGCTCGAAAGGTCAAAAGTCCCCAGAGATAAGCGATCGACAGGCTATTTATTCTCTAAACTTCTTATGTACAATGTGGCGCTCAGTTTAGAAAGGATGTCATGTTGTCAGATCTACCTATTGATGTTGTGATCCCAGAGTTACTAATGGCGATACAACATTCACCTCAAGTGATTCTTAAAGCCCCTCCCGGAGCGGGTAAATCAACACAACTTCCGTTAGCGTTGCTTCGTTCTTCGAATGTGAAGGGGAAGATCGTGATGCTGGAACCTCGACGATTAGCGGTGCGTAATATTGCTCGTTATTTAGCCCAGCAATTGGGTGAGAAGGTTGGCGAAAGTGTCGGCTATCGGATTCGAGGGGAAAGTAAAGTGAGCGCTCAGACGCGATTGGAGATCGTCACGGAAGGAATTTTGACTCGGATGATTCAACACGATCCTGAGCTAACTGGGATTGATATTTTGATCTTCGATGAGTTTCATGAGCGAAATCTGCATGCCGATATGGCACTCGCATTAAGCTTAGATATACAGATGGCGTTACGGGAAACTCTCACCATTGTAGTGATGTCTGCGACGTTAGATCAACAAGCATTGCAGACACTGTTACCACAAGCGCACGCTATTGAATCTTTAGGTCGTAGTTATCCGGTCGCGATCCACTACCAACCGATGCAAGATGCACATGGCCTAGTTTATGCCGTCGAGCATCAGATCCGGAGTTTATTGGCTCAACAAGCTGGATCGCTATTGGCCTTTTTACCGGGCAGTGGAGCGATTCGTCAATTGCAAGAGCGATTGAGCGATCTGCCTGAAGCGATTGATGTGTGTCCTTTATATGGTCAATTACCTTTTTCTATCCAGCAACAAGCAATTGCTCCATCTCCCTCTGGGCGTCGTAAAGTGGTTTTGGCCACCAATATTGCTGAAACGTCACTGACTATTGAAGGGATTCGATTGGTGGTCGACAGTGGTTGGGAGCGTCGCGCCCGTTTTGATCCTAAAACCGGCATTACTCGTTTAGAGCAAGTACGCATCGCACAATCTTCTGCCGAGCAAAGAGCGGGACGAGCCGGTCGATTGGAAGCCGGGTTATGTGTTCGCCTATATAGTGAAGCACAATTTAATCAACAGCCATGGGTTCCGGAACCTGAGATTTTACATAGTGATCTGACTGCGTTAGCGCTGGAATTAGCACAATGGGGCACACAACAAGCCGATGAGCTTAACTGGTTAAATGTACCGCCTCGCGCCGCTCTAGAACAGGCGCGTGATCTATTACGCACATTACAACTGATTGATGAACGAGGTCAGTTAACCGCAAAGGGACAAGCTGCCCATTGTTTAGGGATTGAACCTCGTATAGCTGCTATGTTGCTTTGGGCCAAAGAAAAAGGGGCGAGATATTTAAATTCAGCCTTGGCATTGGCTGCCTTAATGGAAGAGCCAGAATATCAGGTCTTGGATTTACAGCACAGTTTACATCGTTGGCAGCAGGGGATACATCATAAAAGCAAGTTGATGGCGCAACGTGCCAAGGCATTGGCGCACACATTACACAGCCAATTTTCACTCAATCAGGTTGACAGTGAGTGTATGGCGGTGGCAGCTTGCTTTGCTTTTTCTGACCGAATTGCTCAGCAACGAGGGCAGTATGGGCATTATTTACTGGCGAATGGACATGGTGCTTTTGTGCATGAAACCCATCCGTTAGCCAGCCAAGGCTATTTATTGGCCGTTGATTTAATGCGTAGCCAACAGCAATCAAGTCAGATATTTTCAGCATTATCGCTTGAGATAGACTCCCTAGCTACCGAAATACCATCGCTCTTTTCTGAGCAAGAGTGGGTCGATTGGGATGAGAAGCAAGGGCGCTTAGTTGCGGAATGTCAACTGCGCATCGGGCATTTGATGGTTCGTCGTCGTGCTTTGGCTGAACCCAGCTTAGAAAAAATGACGCAAGCTTTGCTGAATTATGTCCAACGTAATGGACTTTCGGTATTGAATTGGAATACTGAGAGTCAAGAGTGGTTAGCGAGAGTTCGTTGTGCCAGTGAATGGTTACCCGAGGAAAACTGGCCTGATATGAGTGAGGATGGATTGTTAAGCGCCTTGGAACAATGGTTGGGCTCTTATTTAATCGGTCTTCGCACGGTAAAAGATTTGCATCAAGTCTCGGTTTTAGACGCTTTAGTGGCTTATGTGGCTTGGCCACTCAACCAGCAGTTGGATGAATGGTTACCGACGCATTATCAATTACCGACAGGAAATCGCAAGAAAATCCGTTATCAGCCTGCGAGTGATCCGGTGCTTTCCGTTCGAATGCAAGAGGTATTTGGTGAGCAACACTCACCATTGATAGCGAAAGGACGAGTGGGGTTGGTGATGGAATTATTATCTCCTGCTCAACGACCTTTGCAGGTGACGCGGGACTTAGCCAGTTTCTGGCAAGGGGCCTATCGTGATGTGCAGAAAGAGATGAAAGGCCGCTATCCTAAACATGTTTGGCCCGATGATCCGGCCAGCCACTGTGCGACAACAAAAACAAAACGGCACTTAAAATCATGACCAAGAAAAAAACACCGACCAAGCGGCCAAGCAGTAGAAAAAAGGCCCCCTCAAAACCTAAAAAAACCTCATGGGGATTACGTTTATGGGGCGTGTTTTGGAAAGGATCATTAGCGTTTTCGGCTGTGTTGCTTGTGAGTGGATTGTACTTAAATAGTGTTGTGAAACAACGCTTTGATGGCCAGCTATTCGATTTGCCGACTGTGGTTTATGCGCGAATTTTAACCTTACAGCCGGGTGATAAAATTACCTTGCCAGAAGTTCGTAATGAGCTCGATGTCTTGAATTATCGTAAAGTGGCTCAGCCCCGTTTCCCCGGTGAGTATTCGGCATCGTCAAGCAAAATTGAGTTGATCCGTCGCCCATTTGAATTTTCTGATGGCCCTGAACCGGATCGCCATGTCATGTTATCTTTTGACCAACACTCATTACTCCGCATTCAATCACTTGAGCAACGAGGCCAGCTCGGCTATCTACGTCTCGACCCGAAAATGCTCGGTATGTTAGAAAAAGATGTGATTGAACAACGGCTCTTTTTACGGCGCGAACAATTTCCGGAAGTGATGGTGGATGCCCTATTAGCCACGGAAGATCGCTACTTTTACCAGCATGATGGTATTTCTCCTTTTTCGATAGCGCGAGCGATGTTGGCCAATCTAAAAGCGGGACGCACCGTTCAAGGGGGAAGCACTCTGACGCAGCAGTTGGCGAAGAATATCTTTTTATCCAGTGAACGGACGTTATGGCGTAAATTGCGCGAAGCCTATATCGCCTTAATTATTGATTACCGCTATAGCAAAGATCGTATTTTAGAAGCTTACCTTAACGAAGTTTATCTTGGTCAAAATGGCAAAGAGGCTATCCATGGTTTTGGGCTCGCCTCTCGGCTCTATTTTGGCCAACCGCTACCAGAGCTAAGAATTGATCAGCTTGCTTTGTTAGTGGGGATGGTGAAAGGGCCATCTTATTACCAACCGGCACGTTATCCTGAGCGAGCCAAAGAGCGACGTGATTTAGTATTAAAATTAATGCTGGAACAAAATATTCTAACTGCTAAGCAGTATGAACAGGCTGTTTCTCGTCCATTGGATGTTCAGAAACATCCACATATCGCCAGTCGACAACCGGCTTATTTCCAACAACTCGCCATTGAGCTAAAACAAAAAGTAGGAACACGATTTGAAACCGACAAAGGGCTGCGAGTCTTTACCTCATTAGATCCCGTATCCCAGGAAAAACTAGAACAAGCTATTTCTCACCAAGTTTCAATACTTGCGCCAAAAGCGGGTCACCAATTAGAAGCGGCGGCGATTGCCGTGGATCGTTCCAGTGGTGAAATTCGCGCCATGGTCGGTGGAAAACGCACCGGATACGATGGTTTTAACCGAGCCTTAAATGCTAGCCGTCCAATCGGATCGCTGGTTAAACCTGCGGTTTACCTGACCGCATTAGCCCAGCCAGATAAATATCACCTTGCGAGCACTTTAATCGATAAACCGATCAGCTTAAAAGGCAGTGGGGGCACAGTATGGACTCCTCGTAATTTTGATCGGCAATATCGAGGTGAGGTACCGTTATATCAAGCTCTCGCTCAATCATTGAATGTTCCTACCGTGCAGTTGGGAATGTCATTAGGCATTGATGCGGTGTCTAATACATTGCAGCAATTGGGGGTTAATCGGCATGAAATTCGTCCGGTTCCATCTATGTTTTTAGGATCGTTTTCGTTAACACCTTATCAAGTCGCTCAGATGTATCAGACGATCACCAATGCTGGTAAAAAAGCCCCGCTGTCTGCCCTTCGATCGGTATTGGATCTTCAAGGCAATGTGCTTTATCAATCGATTCCTAAAGCCTCTCAGGTTGTAGATCAGCAAGCGGCATGGTTGACGACTTACGCGATGAAACAAGGGGTAAAGCAAGGGACAGGGCGTTACTTGAATCAGCAATTTGCTTGGGCTTCCTTAGCGGGAAAAACGGGAACCAGTAGTGATCGTCGTGACAGTTGGTTTGTTGGTGTTGATGGGCGAGAAGTAACCACCATTTGGCTTGGTCGAGATGATAATCAACCAACGCAATTAACGGGATCGAGTGGGGCGCTACGAGTGTATGCTGAATACTTACAGCATCGGATTCCTGAACAATTATTGCTCCCTTGGCCACAGGGAGTCAGTACTTTTGGTTTCAGCGCCACTCCGTCTGGGGCATTTGTACTCGATTGCGATAGTCACTTTACTTTGCCAGTTTGGGATAAGTCAGGCAATTTAAAACAACAGTGTGAGAATCGCCCCAAAGAATGGTTGAAAAACATCTTTCGATGGTAGCTGGGCACGTTTATAGTGAGTTGATTGGAAAGGACGAGAGGAATTCGATGTGAGAGGTGGGCGATTCGGGATTATAGGAATGATAAGCATCACTTTATCTTGCTTTTCTTGGGCGCAGGATGAACGTATTCAACCCATAGCATTAAGTCATTCTCGTCCGGTTATCGCTCTTGTTCTTGCTGGTGGGGGAGCTAAAGGTGCCGCTCACATGGGCGTGATTAAAGCGCTAGAAGAAATGAAAGTACCAGTAGATATTGTACTTGGCACTAGCATGGGAGCGTATGTTGCAGGGCTCTATGCTACGGGAATGGATGCTGAAGAAATTGAAAGCGTTATCTATAGTGTCGATTGGCAATTGGGGTATCGTGATCGTGTCAGCCGTAGTCAGCGACGAGTTCGTGATAAAGAGTATGAAGACCGTTATCAATTAACCACTGATTTAGGTTTTGGCTGGGATGGTATTCGTGCGCCTCGGGGCGTGGTTCAAGGGCAAAGTATGCTGCGTATTTTGCGTGAAACCTCAGGTAACCTCGCGAAACTAGACTCATTTGATGATTTGGTTATCCCGTATCGAGCGGTCGCGACCGATATTATTGAAATGCAGCCCGTGGTATTAGATAAAGGCTACTTGGTCGATGCAATGATGGCCAGTATGTCGGTTCCTGGTGCGCTACCGCCTTACGATATTGATGGTCGCTGGCTGGTTGACGGCGGGGGGACCAATAATATGCCTGTGGATGTG
>NZ_NBUS01000038.1:105318-113871 GCF_002749895.1 Vibrio fujianensis
GCGGATGTCGTGATTGCGGTCGACATTAGTTCGGATTATAAGCAGCAAGAGTCATTTAGTAGCTTTTTAAGTGCCGCGAACCAGCTATCTAATTACCTTGTGCGACGTACCACTGAGCGCCAAACTTCTCATTTGAGCGAGCAAGATATTTTACTCAAGCCCAATGTCGGGCTGATGGAAACGACCGAATTTCATAAAATGCCCGATGCCTTTATTGAAGGTTATCAAACGGCGTCAGCGCACCAGCAACAATTACAGAAGCTCGCTTTGAGTAGCGCTCAGTATCAAGATTACATTGATGCTAAAGAACAGCGTCGCCGAAAGCTGCAATACGGCGATCAGTTAACGGTCGATAATATTGCGATTCGTAACCACTCTCATTACAGCGACTTACTGTTAAAAAATAGACTGAATTTAGCGCAAGATATGGCGCTCAGTACCGAAGAGATTGAAGCAAGTATTGATCGACTTTATGCGTTAGACCGATTTAAACTTGTTCGTTATCAGTATGAGCAAGCCGATGAAAAAAATAACTTATTAATTGATGTTTACGAGAAAGGTTGGGGCCCTAATTACTTAAATTTTCGCTTTTTTTTAGAAGATGATTTTAGCACCACCAGTCAATACTCTTTAGGTGCATCTTTGAATTTTACCGATCTTGGTTCTCAGGGGGCGGAGTTGGCACTTAATATCGATTTGGGAACCGATAAACAATTAGAGGCTGAACTTTACTCACCGCTGTTCTCGAGTCAAAAAACCTTTATTGCAGTGACTGGGCGTTATCGCGATGATAACCGCCAAGTTCCCTATGATGATTTATTTGAAAATACCGGACTTTCTGCGACGCGCAATTATATACCTATCTCTTATCGTACCTTGACCGGTGAGGTGGCATTGGGGTATCAACAAACCTTGTGGCGTCAATTAAGAGTGGGTGCACGTTATATTGATGGTAAGGCTGAGCCTTCAACTATCCCTGATTATGGGCATGCCACTTTTACTCGCCAAGGAGTATTTGTCAATTTTCGCATTGATTCACTAGATGATTTTAGTATGCCACGTGAAGGTAACTACATTGATCTTGAATATGTTATCTCACACGATGATGTGCATGATCTGATCGATCAAACCAATAACAGCTCTGATACGGTGTATGATATTTCCGCCAAGTTGATGTCGGCAAAAAGTTTTGGCCGTCATACGTTGGTTGCTAATTTAGACTACGGAGAAGTGAGGAGCAAAAACTCGATAACCCCAGTGGAGCCGAAAACCATTGGTGGCTTTTTAAATCTTTCAGGGATCCCTCGTAATAGTTTGATCGGACAAAATAAAGCGTATACGAGTTTGGTTTACCGTTATCGTTGGTTTGATAACGATTTCGGTTTATTTACTTCCCCGGTCTATTTGGGGGCCTCTTTAGAGTATGGTGGGATTTGGTCAGAGCCAAAAGTCAATATTGATAATGCCCCTATGTATGTTGCGAGTTCGATTTTCGCTGGGGTTGATTCTCCGATAGGCCCGATCATGTTTGGTTACGGCCGAACAGAACAAAATTTTGATGCGTTCTACCTGATTGTAGGAAGCACTTTTTAAGGCATAGAGGGCGGGAGTGAGGATAAACTTTCGTCTTAACTTGCTATGTTGGTCAACATGATGAGATTTTAATTTATCGTTAAATTTGCTATTCTATTGTCCACAGTTTGGCCTCTAGGGCGCTGTTTCTCAGTCAAATTTGAATGAAAACATGGGCAACGGAGAGCCAAGTTTCCAAGGATGTTCACTCACCTTTTAATAATAATTTGGGTGAACCGCAATGAGAGGAAAAAGTCGTGCTTGAAGCCTACCGTAAACACGTCGCAGAGCGTGCTGCTGAAGGAGTTGTCCCCAAACCTTTAGATGCAGAGCAAGTTGCTGGACTTGTTGAGCTATTGAAAAATCCCCCGCAGGGCGAGGAAGCTTTTATTCTTGACCTGCTTGAAAACCGCATCCCGCCCGGTGTTGACGAAGCTGCTTACGTGAAAGCGGGTTTTTTAACCGCGATAACCCAAGGTGAAGTGTCTTCCCCTCTAATCAGTCGTGAAAAAGCGGCTAAACTACTCGGCACCATGCAGGGTGGATATAATATTGAGCCGCTGGTCTCGCTGCTTGATGATAATGAGCTTGCGCCGATTGCTGCAACAGCCCTTTCTCACACCTTACTGATGTTTGATGCTTTCTACGATGTCGAAGAAAAAGCACAAAACGGTAATCTGTTTGCGAAACAGGTGATGCAATCCTGGGCTGAGGCTGAGTGGTTCCTCGCCAAACCCGCACTCGCAGAAAAAATCACCTTAACCGTGTTTAAAGTGACCGGTGAAACCAACACCGATGACTTATCGCCAGCGCCAGATGCTTGGTCTCGGCCTGATATTCCTGTCCATGCCTTAGCCATGCTTAAAAATGAGCGAGAAGGCATCGAACCTGATGATGCGGGAAAAATAGGCCCTATCAAACAAATTGAAGCATTAAAAGCACAAGGGCATCAATTAGTTTATGTGGGAGATGTAGTCGGAACTGGCTCTTCACGTAAGTCTGCGACTAACTCGGTACTTTGGTTTATGGGCGATGATATTCCGTTCGTTCCGAATAAACGTGCTGGTGGTTATGTTCTCGGTGGAAAAATCGCCCCAATCTTCTTTAACACAATGGAAGATGCCGGAGCACTGCCTATCGAGGTGGATGTATCCAAACTCAATATGGGAGATGTGATTGATATCTACCCTTATGAGGGAAAAGTATGCCATCACCAAACCGGAGAAATACTGGCTCACTTTACATTAAAAACCGATGTGCTGATTGATGAAGTTCGCGCGGGAGGGCGTATTCCGCTGATCATCGGACGAGGGTTGACCGATAAAGCCCGTGAGTCATTGGGTTTAGAACCGTCGACGGTGTTCCGTCGTCCATCTCCGGTTGCAGAAAGCAACAAAGGCTTTACCTTAGCACAAAAAATGGTGGGTAAAGCCTGTGGTGTCGCGGGAATTCGTCCTGGAACCTACTGCGAACCTAAGATGACTACGGTTGGGTCGCAAGATACCACTGGGCCGATGACTCGAGATGAACTGAAAGATCTGGCGTGTCTTGGTTTTTCAGCCGATCTGGTGATGCAGTCTTTTTGTCATACCTCAGCTTATCCAAAACCGGTTGATGTCAATACGCACCATACGTTACCGGACTTTATTATGAATCGAGGTGGGGTTTCACTGCGCCCTGGAGATGGGGTGATTCACTCTTGGTTAAACCGCATGCTGCTGCCTGATACCGTAGGTACAGGCGGGGACTCACACACCCGTTTTCCATTAGGGATTTCATTTCCAGCTGGCTCGGGTTTAGTGGCGTTTGCTGCTGCTACCGGTGTCATGCCTTTGGATATGCCAGAATCGATTTTGGTCCGTTTTAAAGGCAAAATGCAGCCGGGTATTACCTTACGAGACTTAGTCCATGCCATTCCTTATTACGGTATTAAGCAAGGGCTACTGACGGTTGAAAAAGCAGGGAAAATTAATGAATTCTCTGGCCGAGTGCTAGAAATTGAGGGAGTGGAACACCTAACGGTTGAGCAAGCGTTTGAGTTGTCTGATGCTTCTGCTGAACGTTCGGCGGCGGGCTGTACCGTCAAATTATCCCAAGAATCGATTGCGGAATACCTGAATTCCAATATCACCATGCTCAAATGGATGATCGCTGAAGGCTATGGTGATCGTCGTACGATTGAGCGTCGTATTAAAGCGATGGAAGAGTGGCTGGCCAATCCGCAGTTGATGGAAGCAGATAAAGACGCGGAATATGCGCACGTGATTGAGATCGATTTGGCTGACATTAAAGAGCCGATTCTTTGTGCACCCAATGATCCTGATGATGCTCGGCTACTTTCTGAGTGCGCTGGGACTAAGATCGATGAAGTGTTTATTGGTTCTTGTATGACCAATATTGGTCATTTCCGCGCTGCTGGTAAATTGATTGAAAAATATAACGGTCAACTTGAGACGCGTCTTTGGGTTGCACCACCGACTAAGATGGATCGAGATCAACTGACCGAAGAAGGCTATTACGGCATCTTTGGGCGGGCAGGGGTTCGCATTGAAACACCGGGATGTTCTCTCTGCATGGGTAACCAAGCTCGTGTTGCAGATAAAGCGACCGTTATGTCAACCTCAACGCGTAATTTCCCGAACCGACTTGGAACCGGGGCAAACGTTTATTTGGCTTCTGCCGAACTTTCAGCCGTTGGCGCAATTCTTGGTCGAATTCCAACCATGGATGAATATTTAGCGTATGCCAAGCAAATTGATGCGACCGCTGCGGATACTTACCGTTACTTGAACTTTCATTTGATGCCACATTATACCAAGAAGGCTGAGAGTGTGATTATTCAGCAAGCAGTCTAAGCTTTACGCTTAATCTGGCCGCCTCCGTTGAGGCGGTTTTTTTATGGATATTGATTTCTTCCAGGTCTACATCGGCAAGGTTTTTTTGTATCATGCACGCGACAGTTATTAGGATGGCGATAAGCGATGGAGTATCAATTTATCCGTAATACCTTACTGGGACAGTATAGTGTGCGTTGTGAGATGGGGTTTGAAGTTATTGCACGTTGGTTGCAAGACGAAATAGCAGCGGAGTGCACAAAAATTGATCAGGTCATGCACCTGATTAAACTGGCTCAGCAACAGCCTAATCAAGAGCAATATTTAGTTGGACAAGAAATATCTCTGCTGATTCAAGGAGATGAGGTAACGATCCAAGAGAATATTTTGTTACAAGAACAGGAGCTACTGAGTGATGAAGCATTTGGCTTCTACGATTGTGAAAGTTTTGTCCAATGTGGTTTAGACGATTTTCAGCAGTTATTAGTAGGATGGCGAAAGTTTGTAACTGAGCGTTGAGCCGAGTGTTGCACCGATATGGTGACAACGATTCACGTTGCTTTATATCAGGGAAATAGGCGCACCGTTATGGTGCGTTTATTGTTTTTTATGACGATAATATTTAATCTTTTCCTTTTTATTCAATATGTTAAAAAGTTGGCACGTACCTTGGATTAACTGAAGTGTAAATGGATTACTGCTTCAGAGAGGATACGATGAAACTGATTAACGCCATAATTAAACCCTTTAAACTCGATGATGTACGTGAAGCCTTAGCCGATGTCGGCATTGAAGGTATGACCGTTGCTGAAGTGAAAGGCTTTGGACGTCAGAAAGGACATACCGAGCTTTACCGTGGAGCGGAGTATCAGGTGGACTTTCTACCTAAAGTAAAAATCGAGATTGCCACTCAAGCGGATAATGTTGATCGAGTGTTGGAAGCGATCATCAAAGCCGCTCATACCGGGAAAATCGGTGACGGGAAAATATTTGTTTATGACTTGAGCCACGCTGTTCGCATTCGTACCGGCGAGACTGATGGCGAAGCACTTTAATATTCAAAGGATTGGAGATAATGACTATGGATTTGTCAGTGACAGTAACAGAACTGCGCTACGCACTGGATACCTTCTTTTTCTTGATTTCTGGCGCGTTAGTGATGTGGATGGCTGCCGGTTTTGCCATGTTAGAAGCCGGATTAGTTCGTTCAAAAAACACCACAGAAATTTTAACGAAAAACTTTGTATTATATGCCATTGCTTGTACAACTTATTTAATCGTCGGCTATAACATCATGTATGTAGGGAATAGTGAAGGGGGGTGGCTACCATCCATTGGTACGCTGATCGGCAGTCAAGATGCAGGGGCAGATCACTCGCTAGAATCTGATTTCTTTTTTCAAGTTGTTTTTGTTGCAACCGCCATGTCGGTGGTTTCAGGCGCGGTAGCTGAACGTATGAAGTTGTGGGCTTTTTTAATTTTTGCGGTGGTGCTTACCTCGTTCATTTACCCAATACATGGTTATTGGACATGGGGTGGTGGTTTCTTAGCGCAAGCCGGATTTAGTGACTTTGCTGGTTCTGGTATTGTTCATATGGCTGGGGCTTCGGCAGCACTCGCAGGCGTTTTATTACTGGGGGCTCGTAAAGGGAAATACGGTAAAAATGGCCAAATTTATCCGATACCGGGGTCAAATATGCCATTAGCGACATTAGGTACCTTCATTTTGTGGTTTGGTTGGTTTGGTTTCAACGGTGGCTCACAACTAATGGTTTCTGATTTTGAAAACGCGACCGCGGTAGGACAAATCTTCCTTAATACCAATGCCGCGGCTGCTGCCGGAGCGATTGCTGCACTTATGGTGTGTAAAACGACTTGGGGCAAAGCTGATTTAACGATGGTACTCAATGGAGCATTAGCCGGTTTGGTTGCGATTACAGCGGATCCACTATCTCCTTCTCCGCTCTATTCAGTGGCGATAGGTGCAGTGTCAGGTGTGATTGTTGTGTTTAGTATTATTGCGCTGGATAAGCTTAAAATTGATGATCCCGTTGGGGCGATTTCAGTACACGGCGTGTGTGGTTTCTTTGGCTTAATGGTTGTGCCACTGAGTAATGGTGATGCGAGCTTTAGTGCTCAGTTCATCGGTGCGGCGGTTATTTTTGCTTGGGTTTTCATGGCAAGTTTAGTGGTATGGGGAATGCTTAAAGCCACCATGGGGATCCGCGTTTCTGAGGAAGAAGAGCTGGAAGGGATGGATGTTCATGACTGTGGCGTCGATGCTTACCCTGAATTTGTTACTCTAAAGTAATAATTGGTTACAAATACATTGCAAAAGCTTGCTTTTATAGCAGGCTTTTTTATTTTTCCACGATTGTTTTATTCAGTTTGAACAATATAATGAGTGAAATTGATAAGTGTTATCATTATTAATAATAAAGGACTGAACCATGAAAAAACTCCTCACGCTTACTGCCATTGCATGTAGTACCTTATCGCCAGCGGTAATCGCTGCACAAGAAGTCAATGTCTACTCCTATCGGCAGCCTTTTCTGGTTGAGCCAATGTTTGATGAATTTACGAAAGAAACGGGGATTAAAGTCAACGTTATGTTTGCCAAAACCGGAATCGCTGAAAAATTGGTTCAGGAAGGTGAATATAGTCCCGCCGATGTTATTCTAACCGTTGATATTAGTCGCTTAGCGGAACTAACTGATAAAGGGTTATTGCAACCGGTCTCCAGTGAACTTATCGAAGCAAACATTCCCGCGCAATACCAAGATAAGGAAAATGAATGGTTTGCATTAACGACGCGAACTCGGAGTGTTTATTCTTCTCGTGATCGAGTCGGTCAGTTGGGCGATGCTTTTAACTATGCTGATTTAGCAAACCCCGAGTTTAAAGGAAAAGTTTGTACACGAAGCGGTAAGCACCCTTATAACGTGTCGTTGGTCTCAGCCATGATTGCTCATCATGGTGAAGCGGAAACGAAACAGTGGCTAAAAGGGGTAAAAGCGAACTTAGCTCGTAAACCACAAGGTAATGATCGCGGTCAAGTGAAAGCGATTAAAGAGGGATTGTGTGATGTTTCACTGGGTAATAGTTATTATCTTGGCGCGATGATCAATGATCCTGAGCAAAAAGCATGGGCGGATTCGGTTTATATTAATTTCCCCAATCAACAGACCAAAGGAACACATGTCAATATTTCAGGTATGGCAATGGCAAAGTATGCGCCAAATAAAGAGAATGCATTAAAACTGATGGAATTTTTGACCGGTGATAAAGCGCAGCAGATGTATGCAGAAGTTAATTTTGAGTATCCAGTCAAGCCAGGTGTAGCTCGCTCTGCCTTAGTGGCTTCTTGGGGGGACTTTAAAGCGGATACGATTTCACTCGATGAGATTGCATCACATCATAACACCGCGGTGAAGCTGTTGGATGAAGTGAAGTTTGATCTGTAATTAAATTGGTTAGCTAATGCTCGGAATGATTAAAACCGATAGCAGATGCTTTGAAGGATACGGCTATGCCATCAAGTTTTGTCGTTTTTGACGATGAATGAAAAACAATTCCTATGGAAAACCAGTAGTGGTGTTTTGGCGCTGCTACTGGTTTTGCCTATTTTAGCTATTTTCTATACCGCTGTTGGGGAAAGTGATGCGTTGTTTGCTCATCTAATGACCACTGTAATGCCGACCTATATCTGGAATACATTGTTATTAACCTTCGGAGTTATGCTGTGTTCCTTTTTACTTGGCCTTCCAGCGGCTTGGCTAATGGCAATGTGCCGTTTACCCAGTGAAAAGTATTTGCAATGGGCGTTGGTTTTACCGTTAGCTATGCCTGGTTACCTGATCGGCTATATCTATACCGACTGGTTTGATTTTGCAGGCCCGGTGCAGATTTTTCTACGAGAGATAACCGGATGGGCGGCGGGAGATTACTGGTTTCCCGATATTCGCACCGTGGCCGGTGCTGTTATGGTGTTGTCACTGGTTTTATACCCTTATGTTTATTTACTCTGTCGTGCCGCTTTTATGGAACAGAGTGTCTCGTTGCTACAAAGTGCTCGGTTACTGAAATGTAGCCCATGGGAAAGTTTTAGACGTATCTCTTTGCCATTGGCTCGTCCTTCTATAGCCGT
>NZ_NBUS01000038.1:113881-115103 GCF_002749895.1 Vibrio fujianensis
GCTTGCTTTAGTGGCCATGGAAACGATAGGCGACTTTGGTACGGTTAGCTATTTTGCGGTCAATACCTTAACTACCGCGGTGTATGATACTTGGCTGGGGTACTCTAATTTAAATGCAGCAGCGAAGATTTCAGCCCTGATGCTGTTTATTATTGTGCTATTACTGAGTGGTGAGCGATACAGTCGGCGTAAACAGAAGTTATTTCAAACTCAGTTTAATAGTCATGAAGATTGTCGTTACGCCTTAACGGGATGGAAAAAGTGGTTAGGGGTAATATGGTGTTGGGGGCTCGTCTTGGTCGCCTTTGTCTTACCTTTACTGCAGTTGTTCCATTACGCCTTGATCTATTTTTCTGTCAGTTGGACAGCTGAGTTTCGCCAATTTGCTTTCAATAGTTTTACGGTTGCTATTTTTGCGGCAATTACTGCGGTTATGGTCGCTTTAGTGATGAATTTTAACGTTCGTCTGCATGCAAACAAATGTTCATTGATCTATAGGCGTATCGCTGCTTTGGGGTATGCCGTGCCTGGAACGGTGCTTGCAATCGGGATTATGATGCCGGTATTAATGATCGATCATGGGGTGAATGACGTAGCGAAGTGGTTAAATTGGGGGCGGCCCGGTTTAATTTTTTCAGGTTCAATGTTCGCCATTATTTTTGCGATGGTGGTGAGGTTTTCTGCTGTGGCGATAGGCAGTATTGAAACCAGTCTCAATAAAGTATCACCATCGCTGGACATGGCAGCCAGAACAATGGGATGTAATGCCAATCGCATGCTTTGGCGTGTCCATTTTCCTCTCGTCAAGCGTGGGATATTGATTGCTGGGCTATTGGTGTTTATTGAATCGATGAAAGAACTCAACGCCGCGTTATTGTTGCGCCCATTCAATTTTGAAACGTTAGCCACCTATGTGTATAACTACGCCTCAGATGAGCGGTTAGAAATAGCAGCAATGCCTGCGATCCTGCTTGTGTTGGTTGGATTGATTCCTTTGCTTATCGTTAACCGTTCACTGGAGCAAAAATACTAATGAATAGTGCTTTATTGATTAACAATCTCTCTTGTCAATATGAGGATCAAGTTATATTAGAATCCTTATCATTAGAGGTGGAAAGTGGGCAAATCGTCTGTTTACTTGGAGCCAGTGGCTGTGGAAAAACCACTTTATTGAAAGCGATAGCCGGCTTATTACCTCTCAGCTCCGGTGAAATGCACCTCA
>NZ_NBUS01000038.1:115113-117236 GCF_002749895.1 Vibrio fujianensis
CGGCTTATCGACAATGGCCGACATTGGGTGCCACCCGAGCAACGAAACATTGGCATGATTTTTCAAGATTATGCATTATTCCCACATTTAACGGTGGCTGAAAATGTAGCGTTTGGTTTGCGTGGCCTTGAGCGTGATAAGGTTCAGGAAAAAGTCGCAGAAATGCTTGAACTAGTCCATTTAGGAACTTTTGCTGAGCGTTATCCACACCAGTTATCGGGAGGACAACAGCAACGTGTCGCTATCGCTCGTTCACTGGCCTATAAACCCGATCTGTTACTGCTTGATGAGCCTTTTTCGAATATTGATACTCAAGTTCGGCATGAATTGATTATTGAAATTCGCAAGTTATTTAAGGCGCAAGGGGTGACCGCTATTTTTGTGACTCACAGCCGAGAAGAAGCGTTTGCCTTTGCTGATAAAATGGCGGTGATGAATCGAGGTGTGATTGAACAGATTGGTACTGCTTCTGAGCTGTATTATCGTCCAACGAGCCGATTTGTGGCAGATTTTTTAGGGGGTGGTCGTTATTTGCCTGCTCGCCGCGTCAATGCAGCGCATTACCAGACTCATTTCGGAATGCTAAAGGCATTAGCACAGCGACCGATTCAACAAGATCAGGCGTGTGATTTATTACTGCGCCCACAACATGTACATATTCAACCGGATCCTTCTAGCTCGATTGTCGTGCTTGAACAACAGTTTATGGGGGATCACTGCCGCTACCTGATCGATGTTGAGGGCCTGACATTACTTGCGACCGCAACAACGGAGATTGCTATCGGTCAGCCAGTTGCGGTGACGATTGATCAACAAGGGCTTTTGGCTTTTTAAATGGCATAAATTAGCCCAGCATCAAGCTGGGCCATGGCTAATCAGGTTGGTCATTTCTTATGATAAAGAGAGAAATGTTTTCATCTGATGTAACACTTGTTCTGCCGTCGCTTTATCTTCCATCTCAGCAAAAATTCGCAATAGGGGTTCAGTGCCAGAAAAACGAGCAATCACCCAACCGCCATTTTTAAAGTATACTTTTGCGCCATCGGCATAACTGACTTTTTCTACCTCATAAGTAAAATCGGGCAGTTGTTTCTCGACGTAGATTTTGTGATAAAGGGTCGCTTTTTCATCTGCTTTAAAAGTGCAATCTCCTTCTGCGGTATAGGCATAGCCGTAGCGATGGTAAATTTCATCCAGCAACTCTGAGAGCTTTTTGCCGGTCACGCTGAGCATTTCCACCAATAAACTGGAGGCAAACACGCCATCTTTGCCTTTGATATGACCTCGGATGGTTAAGCCGCCGGAGCTTTCACCACCAATCAAAGAATCATCGGCTTCCATTTGTGAAGAGATATGTTTAAAGCCAACGGGAACTTCAAAGCATTGTTCACCGTGGTCGGCGGCAATTTTATCCAGCAGGTGAGTGGTCGCAATATTGCGCACTACGGAACCTTTCCAGCCTTTATACTCTAATAAATAGTAATAGAGCAGGATCAGTACTTCATTGGGGTGAATAAAATTGCCTTTCTCATCGATGATCCCCAGCCGGTCGGCATCACCATCGGTGCCGATCCCAATATCGTAGCCTTCATTTTTAACCAGATGTTGTAAGCGATAAAGGGTGGCGGCACTGGGGGAAGGCATCAGCCCACCAAAGTCAGGGTTTTTGCCATCATTGATCACATCGACATCACAGCGACCATTAATCAAAACCGTTTGGAGTGCATTTTTGGCAACACCAAACATTGGGTCGATCAACACGCGTAAGTTCGCTTTTTTAATCGCTTCGATATCAATGGCATTGATGATTGAATCGACAAATTCGTTCATGGGGTTGATGAGCATGACTTGCTGCTGGTTGACGGCATGATCAAAGTCTATAGAACGAACATCTTCAGTGCTTAAATTGGCAATTTGTTGTTCAATTTTTTGGGTGATGATCTCATCGGCATCTCGTCCACCACGAATAAAAATTTTGATACCATTATAATCGGCTGGGTTATGTGAAGCGGTAATGCAGGCGGAATAGGCACAATCCATCGCTTTGGCTTTAAACATAACCACCGGAGTAGGGACAAATTTATTAATAAAACTCACGACAATACCGTTTCCAGCTAACACTT
>NZ_NBUS01000038.1:117246-133902 GCF_002749895.1 Vibrio fujianensis
CAAACCAGCGTCCGGCTTTATCGGATAAAAAACGTCGATCATAGCCAATCACAAATCCAGGCTGAGCGACTTGCTCCGCATTGATAATATTGGCTAGTGCTTGAGCAACTAAACGAACGTTGTCTTTGGTAAACTCTTCACCAATAAAGGCTCGCCAGCCACCAGTACCAAATTGAATCATTTATTGTACTCCTTGTATGGGCGCAGTATCACTGCGCCCAGAATATTTAACCCATAATGACGGTAACGTGATTGATACTGCCGGTCGGTTGAGCGGGGATCTCCTCAACCTCCTGATCATTAAGGATGAGGGTTTGCACGCCTTTACTGACGTTTTGTGGGTTTTCTACTTTGATCTGATAAGTCGCTCCACGCCATTGACGGGTAATTTCAAAGCCAGGCCATGAGGTTGGAATACAAGGATCAATCGTTAAGCTATCAAAGCCACAGCGCACACCAAGCAAATAGTTGGTTGTGGCATAATAAGCCCAACCAGAAGTTCCGGTTAACCAAGGGTGGTTGGCTCTGCCATGATCTTGATGATCGCGCCCCATAATAAATTGCACATAGGAATAAGGTTCAGCGACCCGCGTTTCGATGATGTCATTTTGGTTATAAGGATTAAGGGCATCATAAAACTCCATTGCTCGATCACCACGACCAAGTTTGGCTTCTGCAACCCATGCCCATGGGTTAGGATGTGAGAAGATCGCGCCATTTTCTTTCACGCCTTGATAGACACGAGTTACAAAACCGATGTCATCATTGGGGGTGGCAAAGGAAGGAGCATTAAGGTGTAAACCGTATTGTGAGAACAGATATTGATAAACAGCATCCATCGCTTTTTGGCCGCGCTCTGCGGAAACGGCACCAGATAATACCGCGAGGGTATTGGATTCTAAATGCACTTTTCCTTCTGGCTGGTCGAAGGTGCCAATTTTATCGCCATCTTTGGTTAAGCCACGGATATACCATTCCCCTTGTTCATCCCATAAATGAGTTTCACAAGCTTGGCGAACTTTATCAGCCATGGCTTGGTATTTTGCTATCGCTACATTGTCGCCTCGATAGTTTGCAAGCTCTAAGAATGCTTCTAACGCCCAGAAGTGCAGGAAAGAAACCATCGCCGATTCCCCGCCACCGAGGTTTAAGCAGTCATTCCAGTCTGCACGTAAACCTTTACAAATACCGGTTTGACCCACGTATTCAGCTGAGAAATCAAGAGCGGCCATCATGTGCTGATAGACACTGGCTTCTCCACCATCCGCGTAGGGAATAACTTGGTCAATAAAATCAAGCTCCCCGGTTTCTTTAACGTAATTGAGAATAGTTGGCACGATCCATAAATGATCATCGGAACAGGTATCTTTAATACCGTGGATTTTGTCTTCGTCAGAAGGCGTAGGGACCACCGTGGGTGACTTAGATGGTTTAACATCGGCTTTTTCTGGATCAAACCAGTCGGGATCAAATAAGTGTAACCCGTACCCGGCTTTGACTTGCCCACGTAGTAAATCCACCAGACGTTTGCGTGTCATGGCTGGGTTGGTGTGAGGCACTGAAATGGCATCTTGTGCCGTGTCTCGGTAGCCAAGCCCAGTACGGCCTCCCACTTCGATAAAGGAGGCAAAACGAGACCAAACGACGCAAGTTTCTGCTTGATAAAGGGTCCATGCGTTGATCATGGTATCTAGCCCCTCGTTAGGCGATTTCACTTGGAATTTAGCACAGCGCTCATTCCAGTGAGCTTTGATACCGGCAAAAGCGTTATCGACTTGATTTAAATCTTGATATTTTTTACGTAGTTTTGCGCCATTACCTTTACCGACGCCAAGAATCACGGCAAAACGGACTTTTTCTCCCGGTTGTAGAATAAATTGCTTATGCAAAGCACCACAATGGTTGTAGCAGGTTTGTGCGCTATTAGAGCAGCGTCCCTGTTCAACGGCGATTGGGTTTGCTTCATCTCGATACATACCCAAAAAAGCATCACGTTGACCGTCATAGCTATCGGGATCAAAAGTGGAGGTTAAGTAGTAAAAACCTAAGAAGTCATCGGTGTTGTAGTAAAGATCGTACTCAATGACACCATCAGCATACTCAGTTCCAGCCGAGTATAATGACATTTGATGGTTTTGATTATCAGAAGCAATATGGCTAAAAGAGAACTCTACATAATTGAAAGCACTGATTGTTCGTACTTGATCCGAAGTGTTTTCGATCACCACATCCCAAAGTTCGGCATCTTCTCCTTTCGGAATAAATAGCGTCTTGCTGGCCGTGATGCCGTTGTACTCACATCGAAACTTAGAATAAGAAAGGCCATGGCGAACTTCGTACTTCGCTTGGTCTAAATTTTTGGCGACCGGTTGCCATGAAATTGACCAGCTGTCTCCGGTTTGGTCATCGCGTAGATAGACATAGTGACCGGGACGATCTTGCGTAAAGTTCGGGCGAAACTTAGTGATTCGGTTGTATTCAGGAGAGTGGTAAAACGAGTAACCCCCAGCGTTATGAGAGATCACACTGCAAAATTTTTCTGTTCCTAGGTAATTCGTCCAAGGAGCGGGTACATCCGGGCGAGTAATGACATATTCACGATGTTCATTATCGAAATAGCCGTATTTCATGGTAATTTCCTTTTAAAACAGCGATACAGGGTATCGCTCAATATCGATGCTAGAGAAAACAGGAGAGGGGCAACCCTCTGGTTTCGTTTTATACTTTCCACGGGGCTCGGTAACCAATGCCTTGTTTGTCTAATAAGGGTAAATGTCCTTTAAGACGAGCAAGATAATTGATCCAGTGGCGTTGTGGTTTTTCTGTCCAGCCAGCTTCTGCTAAGGCAGTAAGGCGAGGATAGAGCATATAATCCAAGCGTGATGTGTGATTAACACGTTCACTCCATAAGGCACACTGAATACCTAAAATGCGTTTGCGCAAAGGATTATCGTCAGCAACTTCTGCTAATGGTTCATAGTAATAAGCTCGTTCGAGCGGTATCACGCCAGCCCAGTCAGTGCCTGGTTCTTCAGGAGCGTAGTCTTGTACTATATCGAGATAGGTAAATTGACCCGGTTGCAAAATGACATCAAACCCTTGTTTGGCACACTGCAACGCTGCTTGTTCGGAAAGCCAAGAATAGATAACGGTATCTTTGCTGACTTTATTGCCATGTTGTGCCTCTTCCCACCCCACCATACGTTTGCCTAGTGACTTGAGTTTTTTCTCAGCGTAGCGCAGCAGATGGCCTTGTAATTCTTTGGCGTCTTGATAGCCATGCTCCTTCATTAAGGCTTGGCATTTGGTGCTAGCGAGCCAAACACCATGCGGGACTTCATCAGCGCCAATATGAATAAAATGGCTTGGGAAAAGGGCCGCAACTTCTTCCAGTACCAGATCCATGAAGCGATAAGTCCCGGCCAATGCTGGCGAGAGAACATTATCGGTATAGTATTGGATGCTACGATAAGTGGAGTGATCGTCTTTATCGACTAACCATTCCGGTAATGATTTAATCGCGGCACGGCTATGACCAGGAATGTCAATTTCCGGGATAATCGTAATGCCACGTTTTTCAGCATAATCAATGACTTGTTTTATCTCTTGTTGCGTATAAAAGCCGCCATGTACCTCGGTTAATTTGCTGTATTGCGGTTCAACGGGAAGACCCATCCCGCGCCACGCTCCAATATCAGTTAATTGGGGAAGGGATTTAATCTCAATTCGCCACCCTTCATCATCGGTTAAGTGCCAGTGAAACGTATTGAATTTATAGTGTGCAAGTTGGTTGATGAGCCTTTTTACCTCGTCCACACTGTAAAAATGACGTGCACAATCGAGCATCATACCGCGGTATGAAAAGCGAGGATGATCGACGATACTCAGTTGTGGGAAGGTTAATGCGTCTTGCGTTTTTTTCGCCAGTTGCAACAAGCTGGCGCTAGCATGAACAAATCCTTGTTGGCTATTGGCATCAACAAGAATGCTATCGTGTTCAATTTTGAGTTGATAGCACCCGTTATCAAGGGTTGGATTTAAGCGATAAGTGATAGCAATCGCCCCCTCGCCTGCTAAGGTGAAATGGTGCAAAGAGGTGAGCTCTTCTGTTAGCCAATGAGCGGCGGATTCAGCCAGCGGCGTTTGTATGTCTATTGAGCGGTTAGCCGTAAGATGGCACACGCCTTGCTGTTGCTCGACATGATTGGGGTAGGGAATCAAGCACAACTCAGCAACCTCAACCGCGGGAAGTTCACTGCGTTCTCGGTAGGGCGAAGCCAAAGCAATGGGGGTGACGATGACCGGGTAGCGGGTAATCGGATGTTCATCACTAAGTTGAATAAATGCTTCTTTAATCCCATCACTATAAAAATGGAAAGGGGCCGTTTTTATACAAAATTCACAGTAAAAATGGCTATTAGCTGCCAATGTTTTTTGGTTTGGTAACAGGGAGCAAAAGCTACCAACTTGCTGTAGTTGACCTTGAGTTACGGTGTCGGATTCAATGTAGCGCTCAATAGAAAAATGCAGCGTCCAATGGTGCAGATCTTGATCGCTTAGATTATGTAATGTTAGACCAAAACGGCAATGGGAAGGCTGTTCTGAGAGTACCGCAAAGTCTATTCGATAGCTCATAATTCTATCCTTTATACAAGTTGTGTTCTGGTTTGCCAGCAAACATTAATGCGCCTTCAATCGCATCAAATTGAGCAGGGACAATCCAGTGTTGAACGGGTGGAGCGAGCCAAGTGATGATGCGTTCTGCGATACTGCCCATTAAGCAAAATTGTGAGGCTCCTTTGGCACGCAGTGCAAAAATGAACATTTCGATATCACGAGCCGTTTGTTTAAGAAGCTCCATGGCGAGCGGATCACCTTGCTCGGCAAATAAAAAAACTTGCGGGCAAAATTGACCATAATCTCTGGGTAGGGCGTTCTTAGACCAAGAGACAATCTGGTCAATATCATCGGCAAAATAAGCGAAGATAGCATCACTCAGCGCAGTAGCTGGGCGAATGCCATCATGAATTAAGACCAACTGCTGAATGAGATGCAACCCCATTGCCGCACCGCTCCCTTGATCAGAAATGGGGAACTCACGCCCGCCCACGATATGCTGCTGACTTTGGTGAATGAATAAGCCACAAGAGCCGGTTCCTGCAATGATAATTGCCCCATCGTTACCGTTATGCGCGCCTAGACAGGCACCGTATGCATCGGTATTGAGGGTCATCGAAGCGAATGGATGAGACTGCTGCATAAATGCAAACCAGCTTGTCTGATGCTCGGCACCCGCAAGCGCTAATCCAACATGCATATGAGAAAAGTGTTGCTTATTTAATCCACCTTGTTGAGCTGCTTGGCTAATGGCTGCCGTGATCGACTGCATTGCAGGTGCAATCCCCAGTAAAATATTGGCACTGCCGCTTTTTCCTTCTCCAATGAGTGTTCCGTGTTGATCCCGAATTCTGGCTCGGCACGAGGTGCCTCCGCCATCGATTCCGACGTAATAGCTGATCATTGGTCTGCTCCTGGTGCGGAAGAAAAGTGGACATATTGAGATGTAATCGCTAACAAATACCAAGCCGCATGAGGAATCCATTGTTCTCCCCAACGCCAGTTTTGTAACATGTCATCTTTTTGAGCGATAGGATTAAAGGCAATATCGCTTTCGTCCTCAAAGCCCGCAGTGATGCCATTACAGACGCCTCCTTTTGCGTTAAAAAAACCTAAATGGGGTAGGTAGTCTGGGTTATTTCGACCGTGGCCATCAAGCATACATATGTCGTAAGGATTGAGCCCGAGAATCCAATTGAGAGCATTATTGGCGAAACCGAGCAGCGAGGACTGGGTGGTTTCATCGCTTAAGTAAGGTTGAACAAGGTAGGCCATGGATGCGAGAGAGGCTAAGCGAGCATTTTCACCTTGCCACCAATAACCACTTTCATTGTCGTGCGGCACAAAAAAGCTAGAACGTTTATTCCCTTGAGTATCACAAACGTACTGACGTGGATAACCAAAGGGATTGGCAACTTCTTGTGTGATGGTTAGTTCAAATTGGCAAGCACGCTCGACCACTTGCTGGATAGGCAATTGATGATTTTTGGATGGTTCGATTGCAAGGTATTCACATAATGCGATAACCGGAAGCCCTGCTTCCACAGCATGATAATAAGGACGAGAGCCATTGCTGTTCGCTGACCAAAAATACGCTTGTTGTTCATCACAATATTGTCGAGCAGATAAACGTTTAGCCCAGTCTCGGGCTGCTAATAAGTATGGATCTTGTTGCGTGGTACGATAAAGCTCGCAGCACGCGAGTAAGGCGCAATACTCATCAATGATATTTTCTTGTCCATCATCAAGGTAAGTGAGGTTATGGATTTTTAAATGGTGATACCCCCGTTCTGCCGCAGCAAGGTAGTCTTGACTAGAGTAATCTCCGCTGATTTCTAGCCTTGCTGCGGCCGCTAAAGCAGCGATAGCGATACCACCACCTTGGCGAAAGCCTGCTTGAAACTGCGCTGATTTTAGACCTTTTTGCGTCGAATACGCGCAGATTTCCCGTTGTTTGATCTCTTTACTCCATTGGTCAAAGACGGTCATGTAAAAAAAACCCTCGGCGTTTTGCATTCGAACCAGAAAATCAGCACCAAACAACGCTTCTTCCATGAGGCGAGTGCGAGGGAAAGCGGCAAAACCCGAGTGATGGTTTAAAATCGCTAACCCTTTGAGCATGTTCCAAACCACCATCGGTGTTTGCTGTGGGTTCAAATAGTTAGCGTAAGAAAGGTGACTTAAGTATTTACTTACGTCACCAGAAGCATCGTACCAACCTCCATGCACATCGGCAGTGGTGTGAGTGCCTAGAAGTGGTACGTGCTTATCTTGCTTATCAAAAATGCCGGAGCATCGTTGCGATTTAAAATAATGCAGCACATCTGAAAAGGTCGATTGCATCAGCAACCCTTGCTTGATCACAAAACAAGCAGATTGCGTTTGCTCAAGGCGGAGATAATATTGCCCTTCTTGAGTGATATAAGAAAAGTCGAGTTGATAGAAATCACCATGATGCCAATGATCAACTCGTCCACCTATTTTGATAGCTATACGAGCAACAGTTTGGTGACTGTGCGCGCATATCAAGCTAACTTCTTTGCTTGATAAACTTGAGTCATCAGCCAGTAATACCGCTTGTTTGGGGCCAAAAGTTTCGTAGCCAATATGGTTGATGAGCAATTGCATTTTACTTCTCCGCACTTCACACAAAAGAGCGCTCAGTGAGCTGAGCGCAACGTGTTATTTTTCATACAGGTAACAACGGACAAAATGGTTGTCCGACAATTGAGTAACCGGTGGCAAAGCTTCTCGACACTTATCGCTAGCATGTAAACAGCGACCGGCAAAAGGACATCCGAGTGAATCTGGCGTCCATAGTGGGATTTCTCCTTTGTTTCCTTTTAATTTCTCATGGATCGATTTTTTCGGATCGGGCACCGCAGAGACAAGCAATTGAGTATAGGGATGTTGTGGATCATGAATGATTTCATCGGTATCTCCCCATTCAACCATGTGGCCCACATACATCACAGCAAGGTCTTCTGCGATATAGCGTGCTGTTGCGATATCGTGTGTGATGTAAAGCAGAGACATCTGTTTTTCAAACTTCATCTCTTCCATCAGGTTGAGCACCCCTGCGCGGATCGAAACGTCTAGCATTGACGTCGGTTCATCTGCCAGTACAACTTCTGCGCCGACCGCGATATTACGAGCTAAGTTAATCCGCTGTCGTTGTCCCCCTGAAAGTTGATGGGGGTACTTCTCTGCGGTTTCTTTAGGAGGAATCAAGCCAACTTGCTCGAGTAGGTCATAAACCCGTTCTTGCAACTCTTTTTTATTGCCCGGGGTTACCTTTTTATGGATCAGTAACGGGCGAGCAATATGGTGAAAAATGGTGTGTGTAGGGTTGAGTGATCCAAAAGGATCTTGCCATACCATTTGTACACCTTCCCGATAGTGCATCAGTTCTTTGCGGGATTTGATGCCTAATATGTTCTTGCCCTTATACTCAATTGATCCAGAGGTTGGAGCGTACATTTTGGCAATCATTTTAGCGGTGGTGGATTTACCTGAGCCGGACTCACCAACGACCGACAAACCACGACTTTTGTACATTTTGAATGATACGTCGTTAATTGCACGCATCATGGGTTGTTTTAGTGCATTGCTGTTGATTGGGAAATCTTTGACTAAGTTTTTCCCTTCCATTAACAGCTCACCTAATGCTTTACTCATAATTGTCTCCAGAAATACGGTGATTACCTGCGTCGCAGCCTACAGTTTTACTTGGGTTATCGGTTCACCATAAAGGTGGCAGTTTGAGAACCGATTAGGCTCGATCTGGCGTAACGTTGTGGGCACTTTAGTGCAGGCTTCATGGACACGATCACAGCGAGCCTGAAAGCGACAACCTTCCGGTATTTCAAGTAAATTCAATGGGTTGCCTGGAATCCCGGTTAGTTTTGTTTTGGGCCCGGTTAATGGAGGGAAGGAACTACCCAAACCTTTGGTATAAGGGTGATACGGGTTTTCCAAGATCTGTTTAGATGGTGCAACTTCGATCAGTTCCCCAGAGTACATGATGCCAATACGATCAGAAAACTCGACCATCAATGACAGATCATGGGTAATGAATAAGATAGAAAATCCAAACTCCTCTTTTAGGGCGTAGATCTTTTGCAATATTTCCCGCTGAACCACCACATCTAATGCAGTGGTTGGTTCATCCATAATGATCATCTTAGGGTTTAATGCTAGCGCAATTGCAATCACCAGGCGCTGGCGCATCCCGCCTGAGAATTGGTGTGGATAGTCATTTAAGCGACTTGGATGAATATCGACAATTTCGAGTAACCCCTCTGCTCGCCGTTTCGCTTGCGCACGAGTCATAGAGGTATGACGCATAATCACATCACAGAACTGTTCTTCCATCGTGAGCACTGGGTTAAGTGCGTTCATTGCACTTTGAAAGACCATCGACATTTCGTTCCAACGGAACGATTGCATACGGTCATCACTATATTTCAGGATATTTTCACCGTTGAAAATGACCTCGCCTCCGGTAATAAATGCGGGCGGCTTATGTAAACGCATCAGAGAGAAGGCAACGGTGGATTTACCACAACCAGACTCTCCCGCGAGGCCAAATACTTCCCCTGGAGCAATATTAAAACTCACGTCGTTACAAGCGCGGACATCGCCGGCATCAGTAATATAGTCAACGCAAAGGTTGCGGATTGAGATAAGTGGTTCAGTCATAATTATTTGTCTCCGCTCCAAATAGCTGGTTGAGGTTCTAGAACTGGCTTACGCTGACGTTTGTCTTGTTGAGCCAGTTTTTTCCAGCGTTTCATTCCTTTGTGAGAACGTAATTGTGGGTTGGCAATTTCATCAACCGCAAAGTTCAGCAGCGCTAAACCTGTCACCAGTAAGGTTAAGGATATACAAGGTGCTAACAGTTCCCACCAAGCGCCAATTAGCATGGAAGATGAGGTTTGTACGTTATATAGCATGATGCCCCAGCTAATGGTGTTTGGATCGCCTAAGCCAAGGAAGGAGATAGTGGCTTCCATCATGATGGCGTACATGACCGATCCAATAAAGCTGGCTCCCACAATCGAAATCAGGTTAGGCAGTATTTCGACAAAAATGATTCGCCAAGAAGATTCTCCTAACACTTCAGCGGCTTTCACAAACTCTTTTTCTCGTAGTGCCATGGTTTGGGCTCGGACAACCCTTGCCCCCCAAGCCCAGGAGGTACAGCCGATGATCAGCGCAATGGTTAATGGCCCCGCTTGACCGATGAAGGCAGCGACCACAAATAACAATGGATATTGCGGGATAACCAACATAATGTTCATTGCCGCGGTCAAGAAGTCATCAATTTTACCGCCAAAATAGCCAGCTGAAACACCGATGACTGTCGCAAGAAAACAGACGGTCATCCCTGCACCGAAGCCGACCGCAAGAGACACTCGAGCGCCATAAGCAACTTGAGACCACACATCACGTCCCATTCGAGTTGTTCCTAACACGTGATTTTCTTTTTTCGACATGGCTAATTTTCGACGATCATTGCCCAAGTTTTCAGCCACCCAGCCATCCGGGTTTGCTTTGGCTGCTTTTACCACAAAGCTTGGATATTCATGGGGATTACCCGTGCGCTTATCAGGCGCATGTTGTGTAATAAAAGGTGCAAATACCGCCATTAATAAGAATAAACTGAGTATTGTTACGCCAAGCATCGCCATTCGATTGCCGCGCAGTAGTTTCCATAGTGCTTTCATAATTATTTGCCTCCCTTACGTAAGCGAGGGTCGAGCACAACATAGAGCATGTCGGCTAGAAGGTTAAAGAACAGCATAAAGAGGGTCATAATGATGAGCTGACCTTGTAGGACTTGATAATCACGTGATGTGATAGCGTTAAACAGTACGGTGCCAAGACCGGGGTAGTTAAAGATAATTTCAATGATCAATTGGCCACCAATCGACATACCCAAAGACATCGATAATGCCGTGACACTCGGTAGCAGTGCATTACGAGCCGCGTAGTTGAAGACTACTCGGTTTTCGCTTAGCCCTTTTCCTTTCGCCATCGTGATATAATCTTCGGCGAGTAAGTTGATCATGTTGTTGCGCATGTTGACCAAAAAGCCACCAATTTGCACAATGGAAGCACAAAGAAGGGGGAGAACAGCGTGATAGCCGACATTTTTAATAAATTCCCAGCTGGTCCAATCGGGTAGGGTTCCGGGAGTATAAGCATAGCCGGTTGGAAACCATCTTAATCCGATGGCAAAAGTGAACATGGCCAGCATCGCAATAACGACTTGTGGCACGGCTTGAATGACCAGCATTCCCGGCGTGATAAACGTATCGTAGTAGCTACCTCGTTTCCATGCTGCAAAAATGCCAAGAATTGAGCCAATCGAAAAAGAGATGATCACGGCGGTACCGGCTAAAAACAGAGACCACCCAAAAGCGCTAGCCAATAATTCATTGACACTTAACGGATAAAATTTGATTGAAGTCCCAAGCTCCCAGCTGAGGATGCTCTTCATATAAGTAAAATATTGCATCAAGATAGGCCCATCAACGAATCCTAGCAGTTGGCGCATTGCTTCGATTCGTTCAGGCGTTACTTGTGTTGTTGCGTGTGCGAACATCATGGTAACCGGATCACCCGGCATTGCTCGCGGTATAATAAAGTTTAGTGTTGCTGCGACCAGCAACGCGGCAAAATAGAACGACAAACGTCTTAAAAAATAACCCATAACTTACACCTTACTCACCCAGTTTTCCTGATCTTTCATTCAGGCCGCTCCTTGCGAAATTAAGAGCGAGAAATCCCCTGACGACATGCGCCATACTTACAATGGATAAGCGAGGGGGATTTTAAATCGCGGCGTAACGGGTACGCCGCTGGAATAAACGTTTACTTAACTGGTTTTAAATCCAGTACGTGAAGTAGACGTTCTGGGATACCAGCCCAAATACTTGGACGGCCCTTAGGATTTTCTTCGTTCCACCATCCAGTAAAGCGAGTGGTGTTATATTGATACATCCAAGCACCAGACAGCACTGGAATCGTGACTTGATTTTCTGCAATGATTTTCTGGATACCATGAGCAATTTCTAGCTGTTCATTCTTATCCGCAGTTTTGTAGAAGCTATCAAGTAAACTATCCAGCTTACTGTTGGTGAAGTAGTGCATCGCAAAGCGAGGCATGCCATCACCTTTTTGTAAGGCTGAATTGTAAGCACTGTTCCAATACGTGTATGGATCTGCACCGTGGAAATAGTTGGTGTAAGCCACATCGTAATCACCTTCTAACATTGCTTGGTTATACACAGCAAATTCAGGTGTACGAGCGCGAGCTTTGATGCCGACTTCTTGTAATTGTTCAACGGCGAGCTGAACGGTATTGTTGAAATCAGTCCAACCGTTTGGTGATTGAATCAAGAGTTCAAAAGATTTTCCTGATGGGGTTTCTACGTAGCCATCACCATTGATGTCTTTAAAGCCCGCTTTAGCAAGCAATGCTTTTGAGCCATCAACGTTATAAGTATTGAACCCTTTGTATTTATTGTGAACTGCTTCGTCTGACCATGATTGGAACGCATAACCAAGCCCTGAAGCAAAGTCGTTGACTGTGCCACCGCCATAGAACGCAATATCAATGATGGTTTGACGATCCAGTGCCATAGAGAATGCACGACGGAAATCAACGTTAGTCAGTGCTTCTTTCTTCGCTGGATCTGAGTTTTTGAAGTTGACCATAAATGCTTGTGTACCGGCTGCAGGATACCAGTAATGGTGTTTTGGACTTGCGGCCGCGTAAGTACGATCAATGTCTGGTACAAAAGAAGAAGTCCAGTCTAATTCTGAGTTAACAATCTTGCCCAGCAATTGGTCGTTATTAGCAATTTGTGGTACGCGTAGACAGTCTACTTCTAAGTTTGCGGCATCCCAATAATTTGGGTTACGGCACTGGATGTAAAGCTGTGGAGTAAAGGTGTCGATCTCAGTAAATGGGCCAGTACCTACTGGATTTTCGTTCGTAAAGGTTGCAGGATCTTTGACTTTTTTCCAAATATGCTCTGCGACGATTGGCACCTGAGCAATTTCATACGGTACGTTAGAGTTGGCTTCACTTAAACGGAAACGTACTTTGTAATCATTAATTTTTTCAATGCTGGTTACCCATTTATTGATACCGCGCTGATCAAGTTCTGGTTTCTTTTTGAGTAGGCCAAATGAGTAAATAACATCATTTGCACTGAATCCTTTACCATCTGACCATTTCACGCCTTTACGAATATCGAAAGTAACGCTCATTAAGTCATCTGACATCTTAAAGTTTTCTGCCAAGCGCATGACAGGCGTATTGCCGTGCATTTCATTAAAAACCACTAAAGGTTCATAAATAAAATCAGTGGTAGTACGTAGGTTAGTTGCTAGGTAGGGGTTAAAGTTACGCACCATAGTTGGATAGAAATCTGGCACGATGGTCAGCTCACTACGCGCAAGCGCTGGAGCGGAAACACTGCTGGCAGCGGCAATAACGGCTGCGGCTAGTGCTGTTTTTTTAATATTGGCAAGCATAGCTGTTCCTTACTATTTGCTTTCATTTCACAAATGGATATGAATGTCATCATTGGATTAACACTCGCAATGACCTACCTCATTATATTCATCATGCCGGAGGAGCAAGATGGAATGAGTGGCCTGTAGGCCGTTGACAAGACTAAGGAAACACCTTGTGGGGAAAATTATCAATTTCAATTCTCGTTAAAAATGTCAAAAACACCCATTGTCTCGTCATTTTTGTTAAAATTTGTTTTTTAGGCCCTTTTGAGTTTGAAAAATGAACGGTGAGGCGGATCACGTTCTTCCTATTATTACATTAAAATAGTGAGTGCTCGCTATCATTTAAATGTTTTTAAATGAAGGGTTTTTATTTTTTTTAAGATTATTGAGATCTTGCTCACTACCGGATAAAACGGAAAGTTTTAGCCGGAAAATAAATCTGGCAAATTGTTGTGATTATCATCGCAAACCTTAGCGATAAGTGAAGCGTGAGCAGCCTTGACAATATTTTTCTATCAAAAATCACCAGTAAGCGAGGTTTTGGTCTAAACATAAAATGCCGGATAAGTGAGTTTTTTTGCTCTGTAAATCAAGGTGCGTTGGTGTGTTATTGGCATGATGAAAACCCCTAGCAAGCCTCAAAGCAGAGGATGTATGTTTGAGTCCGCTGTACCGAATGAATAAAGCATGATTTGATCATGCTAGTGAGGTTTAGGGCAAGGAAGGTATTAGACGGGACAATATAAAAAACCCGTTAAAACGGGTTTTTTAGGTCGACTGAATTAGGGGGCAGTTGATCTTTTGAGCTGATTGTTGCAGCCGTTTGTGCTTTCTTTATTCAAGGCAGAGACATTTAAAATGTCGTTACTCTACCTGATGAGAAGTCGATAACGCCGTAGCAAGTAGCCGCAAACGCTTTTATCTCGAACGAAATTTAATCGCGAAAGGTCAACAAACCCTAGTCACTGGTTAATAGTTTTTGCAGTTTATCGCGTTGTACCTCGATATAGGTTCGTTCTGGACTTTGTTCTTTACAATGTTCCAGAATATAGTCTAGTGAGTTAAGCACCGTGCGCCAGCGAGGCGTTTTAGGCAGGGTTTCAATTCTTAGGTATTTATCTAATGTGCGGGTTTGCAAGGTACTACGGTCTAAATAAACACGCCATAACCCACTTTGTTCAGCAAAGGTAAATTTACTTTGCCCCGTTGCTTTTTCCCAGTAATCAAGTGCACTGGTCATTGCTTCAACCAGCACTGAGCGCATTAAATCTTGTTTAGATTGATGCTCTCCCGCTACTTTTTCTGCAATACGGGTAAATTCTCCACCGAGTTCTTTTAATTGTTGGAGTTTGTCTTTATCACCCTCAAAGGCATAGCTAGATAAGGCCTCTACTGCGGTTTCTAAGTGATGGATTCTTGTTGCATTGACATTGTTTCCAATATTAAAGATATACATGGCTTTAAACCCAGAGCCTTCAGGAAGACGCAGAATATCGGCTGAAATATGTTGCCTAATATCATCGACATAGATATCAATGTTTCCACAGTAATGTTCTTGCTCGACCAGTAAATACTTTGCTGCAATTAACTCTTCAGCATCTGAACGCTTGAGCTGTTCCTGACTGCGTTTAAATAGTCGAGTTGCCGCTTCATTAGCAAAGCGAATTTTATGATCATCGCGTAGACACAAAATAGCTTCTGGTGCTGAATCGAGCTGCTCTAATAATCGGCCCTGAGTTTCAAGTAAGCTCGCTTCAACCATTGCTCTTTGTTTTAGCTCTTTTTGCAATTGCGCATTTTCGATGCGTCTTTTTTCTGCTTGGCTTGCTGTTAAATGGGCTTGAATACGAGCGGCCAGCTCTTGTTTATTGAAGGGTTTTGATAAGTAATCATTAGCACCCACGTCAAACCCTTTGAGGCGATCATCGTTTTGATTGAGCGCTGTGAGCATAATAATAGGTAACTGCGCATGATCGTAATGTTGACGTAGCTGTTCGCATACTTGGTAACCACTCATACCGGGCATCATAATATCGAGTAATAAAAGCGCAGGTTGATCGTGTTCAACGGCAGATAATACATCATGACCGTCTAAAACCGTTTTCACGCGGTAGCCTTCTAAGCGTAAAAAGCTATCTAGTATGCGTAAATTGACCGGTTCATCATCAGCGACTAATAACAGTGGCCCGTCAGGATTTTCAGGAAGATGGTGTTCATCGTCCTGCTCTAACTCGGTAAACTCTGGAACTTGAAAGTGTGCGATTTGAGTTCGTTGCACATGTTCTATCTGTTCTTGTGTTGCGAGTGGTAGTGTGAAACTGAATGTCGTACCGACCATGGGTTGACTGCTGACGTATAACGAGCCATGCATCAGTTCAATTAACTGACGGCTGATCGATAGCCCTAAGCCAGCACCTTGGCGATAACGGCTACTATCGTGCCCTGCTTGAATCAACGGCTCAAAAATATGCTCTAGCTGTTCGGCTGGAATGCCTTGCCCTGTATCCACGACTTGTACTCGAACATGATCTTGCAACTGAGTGGCAGAAATGACAATTTTCCCTTCAGAGGTATATTTAATCGCGTTGCCAATTAAGTTATATAACACCTGTTCAAGGCGTTGAGCATCAGCCGATACCCAGACGGATGTTTCAGCGACTTGGTTAATAATTCGAATTTGTTTTTTGCCCAATAAATGGCTAGAAAGCTCCAATACTAAGCGAGTGGCACTGGCGAGATTGACGGCTCGATAATCCATGTCTAAATGACCATAACGCATTTTATGGTAGTCCAAGAGATCATCAACCAAGCTTGCCAGTCGTTGTCCGCTACTGATAATGATATCGAGTTGATATTTATGTGCGGCATTGATTGGACCATTGGCCCCAGAAATTAATGCTTCAGCAATACCTATCATGCCATGTAATGGGGTTCGGAGTTCATGCGAGGTGGTGGCAAGAAACTCATCTTTAAGTTTATCGGTTAATTGTAATTCGTCGTTTTGTTTGCGAATAACTTGAATGTTATTTTCTAACTCAATATTTTGCGACTTAATAAGCTGGATTTTTTCTCGGATAGAACGTTGCATGCGTTCAAAGCTGACAGCCAGTCGGCCAATTTCATCGCGACGTTGAGTATTGATGATCGCTTGATCGAGATCGCCCGCGGAAGCACGCTCTGCTGCCCATGTTAACTTTAATAAAGGCGCGGTGATAAAGTTGGATAAATAATGAGAAGCAATGACGACTAAAATCGTTGCAATTAACATGGCGACAATAAATAATTTTTCTAATTGACGAACTCGAGCAAATGCTTCTTTCTCGGCAACTTTAACCACAAGAGCCCAGTCTAAATCTTTAATTTTTATTGGCGCATAAGCGGCTATGTATTTTTCACCCAAGGTGTTTTTATAGGTACCTACCGCTCGTCCGCCCGCCAGTGCTAAATCGATCACATCAGCACTGGTATCAATATCGCTTTGATTGTTACCGAGAATACGAGAAT
>NZ_NBUS01000038.1:133912-172044 GCF_002749895.1 Vibrio fujianensis
GATGATCTTGTCCGACTAAGAGCGTGCGTTTTGATGAACCATTGTTATTTTCTGAAATTAATTTAGTGATACCATTATTGGGTAATCTAAACATGGCATAACTGTGTAAATAGCCTTGCTGTATAATGGGGGCTCCCATCCATGCGTAGGGTTGCCCATCTTCAGCGATAAAATCGGATAGCACCACCGGCGTGTAATCTTCATTGATTTTGCGATTTTCGCTAATAAGCTGCTCTAAACGTTGAAAGGTTTTTCCTAGGTTTGAGTCTTTATAGCGTCCACTGAGCAGGTTAGTACCATAGTTGTCATATTTATAGATGGAGTAGACCACGTTGCCATTGAGATCGACCAGTAATATATCGTCAAAATCGGATCGTTTTAGCAGCTCAAGATAAGCTGAATGATAACGTTTATGCAATAAACGGTAGCGCTCACTGCCGACATAACTACTGGATTTAGGCAGTACGGAGGTTTTAATTTGATCGCCAGAGCCAAGAATATAACGTTGTTGTGCATGCTGCCGGGCTTGCTCAATATTATCGCCTAATCGCTGAAAGGCATTGACTAAACCATAAAAACGACCGCCACTGGCATATGCCAACTCAGAACGGACAAACCCCATCACTTCTGATTCTTTAGCGTTAAGGTAATCAATGACTTGCTGTTGCTTAGTGTCACGTAATGAGACGAGGTGAGAGGTGCTTTGCTCTTGTAAGTCTTTACTGTGAGAATGAAGAAAAAACAGTGCTGTCAGTGTGAGAGGGGTGAGACTGAGCACTAAAAAAGCCAACATCAGCGTATTTTGCAGACGTTTGAATTTTTGTTTTCGATTGAACCTAAACATGGATAAAACGTTACTTGTAGTGATACTCACGATGAACAGAGCCTTTGTGAGAAAATAGAATTAAGGGATAGAGAAAGTAACGAAATTAACGAGTTTTTTTACTTTGACAAGTAAGTTACCCTGAAAGCGTGGACATGGACGCAATTTTCTCGTCCAAGCGGCTATTGCCGTTAAAATTGGTCAATAACCGCCCATCGATTACTTGCTGGCATGGTAAATCGAAAATTTACTGGTCTTACTGAGTGTCTCACAATGACCAAATGCCTGTTCGATAATAGGGGGATATTTAAGAAAACTGTTAGCAACTAAAAATAACTGCCCTGAACGAGTGAGGTAATTGGGAGCAGAGTGCAATAACGTCTCGGTGACCTGATAACTGGTCTCTAAGCCAGAATGAAACGGCGGGTTACTGACAATCACATCGTAATTGGTCGCCGTATCTGAATAAATGTCAGAAGCAAACACACGCCCTGAAAGCCCATTGGCGGCTAACGTTGCCTGACTAGAGCAGATGGCAAGGGCGTTGATGTCACACATCTCTAACTCAATTTTCGGGTTGAGCATTGCCATAACACATCCAATAACCCCAGCACCACAGCCAAAATCAAGTACTTTACCTTGTAGATAGGGGAGAGTATCAAGCAGCAATTGACTACCTAAATCAAATTCACCATGGCTAAATACGCCGGGGAGACTACGGATGGTTAACTCATGCTGCTGGTATTGCACCGAATAAGATTTAAACCAATCTGTTAGAGCAAAATCAGCCACTGTTTCGCGGCATTCTCCCCAATAAAATGAGCAGCGTCTTGCTGAATCATATTTTTTGATCGATCCGTAAGGTTTGAACATTTTTTCAATGCTTTTCACCCCAGATCGGTTTTCACCGATGACGATGACTTCACAAGGTGAAGGAAGCTTAGCTAAGAGCATCGCTAAGAGGTATTGAGCTTCGAGCTTCGCTTTAGGCCAATAGATGACAAGCAGATCGGCATCGAGATTTTCGGTTAATTCTGCACCAAAATAACAATTTACAGCAGACGATTGCTGTAATTGGCGGTAATAACCATAGTGCGTGGTAAAAACCGCAACGGATAAGCAGTGTTTCGCCAGTAGTAAAGGAAAGCCATCTTCTATTTCTCCAGCAATCAGTACTTTTTTGCCAGAAAAATAAGGCAGTTGACGCTCAGCGATTTGACTTGGCGCGGTGTAGTGAGACATAACAAACTCAAGAGCAAATTCAGGGGCCAAGATTTTCGCACAATTGCCTCTTGGCTTGAAGGAGTTTAACTATTGTCTTGTCGATTTAAAAAGGGTTGGAACTCTTCTTCATAAAGGTTAAATAGCACCATCGTAATGGCAAAAATTAACGGGCCATAAATCAAGCCAATGAATCCAAACAGTTGCAACCCTCCTAATAACGAGAAAAAAATCATTAAGGTGTTCATCCCAGCACTTCCTTGCATGAGGAATGGGCGCAGTAAATTATCGATAGAGCCAACAACGGCGATGCTCCATATCAATAAGAAAACCATCCAAGTCATATCACCTATAATAAAAAGGTAAAGAGTGGCAGGAACCCAAATCAACGCTGTACCGACCACTGGAATAAAAGAAGCAAAGCCCATCATCGTCCCCCAAAATAGACCAGGAAAACCGGCCAGCCACATACCGAACCCACCGGCGACCCCTTGGGCAATAGCGGTTAGAAATGAGCCCATGACTGCAGATTTAGAAACTTGTTCAATTTCATTGAGTAAGCGGTCTTCTTGGCTACGTGATAATGGCACGATATGGCGGATCGCGAGAATGATTTTATCGTGATCGCGCAGGAGGAAAAATAAAACAAACAGCATCAAAAAGAAGTTGACTAAAAAGCTGGTTGCATCGCCTAAAACTTTGGCACTGAGGGAAACGAGATCGCTAGCAAATGTCGTGGCTAATTGTGCGGTTTTTTGTGCTATCTGTTGCGGGGTTATTTCATGAAAGGGCAGGTAATCATTCGCTAATGCTAATCCTTTTTTCACCCAAGGATAAGACAATACGGTTTGAATTCCTCCTTCTGTGCCCCATTGATAGAGGTTTTGAGAAAACTTCGCACCTTGTTGGATCATCGCGGTAAATACCAGTAATAATGGAAGGACAATGATAAAGACCAGAATAATGCATGACAAAAGCGCAACTATATTTTTATGAGTCGGAAGTTTAGTTTCTAGCTTTTGATGAATCGGGAACATCAGCAAGGATATGATAAAAGCCATGATGATGGCGTTGATATAAGGTTTGAGTAATAAATAGCAACTTAGGGCCGCGACAAGCAGTGCAGCAATCAGCACCCAATGGTTTGAGTTCAACTTTAGTTTATCTGGCACAATCCGATTCCCTTTGTTAGATGATTCATGGCGCGGCTCGTGAAGGTGGGTTGATTTTAAAGCTTAAAACAGCCTGCCGATTCTTCACGGTTCGGTATATAATGAACGCAATTGAGTTGACGGGCAATGGGGAGATAAAAATGGGCTGCTGTGATAAAGAGTCTTGCTGTACACCGAAAAAATCGTTTTTCCAGCGAGTGCCTTGGTTAATGATGATACTCGTTATTTTGGCGGTATTGGTGGTGATCTATTGGCAGTAATTGACAGGCATTCACTCCCCCAAAAGGCTGCTTTGCAGCCTTTTGGGGTTTAACGCTTATGCTTGGGTTTAACGCTTATGCTTCTTGTGCTAATTGAGCAAAGCTGCGGTCTGCCGCTTCTAGTGTGGCTTCAATTTCTTTACTGCCATGCGCTAAAGAGGTAAAGCTGGCTTCAAATGCAGAAGGTGCTAGATAGACACCATAGCCCAGCATCAAATGGAAGAAGCGTTTGAAACGAGCCACATCACATTTAACCACCTCTTCGTAACAAGTGACTTGAGGTTGATCGGTGAAGAAGAAGCCAAACATGCCTCCTGCTTGATTGACTACCAAAGGAATACCATGCTTGTCAGCCAAAAATTTTAAACCTTCGGCCAATTGTTTGGTTTTATAGGCTAGGCGTTTTTCATTGCCTTCTTCTTTTAATAGTGACAGGCAAGCGTAGCCAGCCGCCATAGCGATCGGATTACCCGATAAGGTTCCGGCTTGGTAAACAGGCCCTGTTGGCGCGATGTACTGCATCACTTCCTTACGGCCACCAAAGGCACCGACTGGCATCCCGCCGCCAATGACTTTGCCCAAGGTTGTTAGGTCGGGTTTAATATTGTAATGGGCTTGTGCTCCGCCGAGTGCGACACGAAACCCTGTCATTACTTCATCAAAAATCAGTAGCGCTCCTTCTTGGTCACAAATATCGCGAAGTCCTTCATGGAAACCGGCTACAGGCGGAATACAGTTCATATTGCCAGCGACGGGTTCGACGATAATGCAGGCGATTTCTCCAGGGTTCGCCGCAAATAGCTGGCGTACCGATTCTAAGTCATTAAAACGTGCAGTTAGGGTATATTTAGCAAAGTCAGCGGGAACACCAGGAGAGCTTGGTTGGCCAAGCGTCAGTGCTCCTGAGCCTGCTTTTACTAGCAAACTGTCTGCATGTCCATGATAGCAGCCTTCAAATTTGATGATTTTATCTCGCCCGGTATAGCCACGTGCAAGGCGAATAGCACTCATTGTAGCTTCAGTTCCAGAGTTAACCATCCGGAGTTGCTCCATTGATGGAACCAGTTCAGACACCAACTCTGCCATCGCGATTTCCATTTCAGTTGGCGCACCAAAACTTAAGCCTCGCTGCGCTGCATCGATGACGGCTTCTCTGATCACCGCATGGTTATGGCCAAGAATCATCGGGCCCCATGAGCCAACATAATCAATATAAGCTTTTCCATCGGCATCAAAAATCAGAGCGCCATCGGCACGGTCAATAAAAATAGGCGAACCGCCAACACCGCTGAATGCTCGAACGGGAGAGTTCACCCCGCCAGGGATTTTTGTTTGTGCCTTTTGGTAAAGATCTTCTGATTTGGTCATTGATACTTCCTCTTTATGATTGCTCGACCTATTGCGCTGTGCATTGTACGCTGATGAAGCAAGAGGTGAAATTATTTCGCTTATTTCTGAGAGCGAAGACTTAGCATCAGAAGGTAGAACGGCATCTTTTTTTGTGTGGCGAGTTTCAGATAGGTTTAAGTATGGATTTCTCTGCCTTTTGCGCAAATAAAGGTAAAATAGACTAACCAAGATTCGTATAATGGTATCAATGGATGATTTCATTGCCGTTGCGGTTAATACTTGAACGAATTAGTCGGGTATTAGATAATCTAGCCAACAGAAAAATAATGATGCTCATAGATCACAGATGAGTATGGAACGAGTGAGAGAGGTCGTTGTGAGCGAAGCCAATATCCCATTATCCTTTTCGGATGCCGCTGCAAAACGTGTGCGGGCTTTAATTGCCGAAGAAGAAAATCCAGAGCTAAAATTACGTGTTTATATTACTGGGGGCGGGTGTAGCGGCTTCCAGTATGGTTTTACTTTTGATGAAAAAGTTAATGAAGGTGATACCACGATTGAGAATAGTGGCGTCACACTGGTGGTGGATCCGATGAGTTTACAGTACTTAATTGGTGGTGTGGTGGATTATACCGAGGGCTTGGAAGGTTCACGCTTTTTTGTCAATAATCCAAATGCCACTACTACTTGTGGTTGTGGTGCCTCCTTTAGCGTGTAGCCGGTTGCGACCAGCGAATCGAAGTAAAAAGCCCTTGTTGTATCGAGCAAGGGCTTTTTTTATAGCTCAGAGTTTATCAACCTTTACGGGGTGGCGTATAGCAGTTGACTATAACGATGCAGGGTATCCAAGTGAAGTTTGGCTTGAGTAATAAAGCTTGCTTTATTTTTTCCAGTCAATGACTTTGCTTGAGGTAAATCGACAGTGCGTGGATCTTTATGCACACCATGGACTAAAAATTCGTAATGTAAATGGGGCCCCGTGACACGACCTGTTCCTCCCAATCTACCGATGACCTGTCCTTGCTTAACTCTTTGGCCGGTTTTCACTGTCCGACGAGTTAAATGCAGATATTTGGTGAGATAGGTATTACTGTGGCGGATAAAAACATAATTTCCATTGAATTGGTTATAGCTCGATTTTTCGACAACTCCATCCCCAGCGGCCCAAATAGGCGTGCCGACAGGGGCGACATAATCGGTGCCACGGTGGGCTTTTAACTGTCCAGTTACCGGATGGAGGCGACGAGGATTAAAGTTAGATGAGACACGGCGAAAATCGAGTGGTGAACGCAAAAAGGCTTTTTTCATTGCCCGTCCATGTTCATCAAAATACTGGCCAGTTCGATCATCTAAAATAGCTGTAAATGTTGTACCTTGATTGGTAAAAATGGCGGCAATGATCTGACCGCGTCCAATCACTTCACCTTCAACCACCTTTTCTTGGAAAAGTAATTGGAAGGTATCTCCCGCTCGAATATCCAAAGCAAAATCGATATCCCAACCAAAAATTCCCGCCAACTCCATAATTTGGTTAGCGGTTAGTCCTGCTGCATTGCCGGCATTCCAAAAATTCGATTGAATTTCTGCTTGAGCGTAGTTGTATTGATAAAAGACCTCTTTTTTATCCATTTTGGATGAAAAACCAGACTCTGTGCGGGTGATATCAAAAGTCTCATAAGCACTGATTCGGCGTTTTAGTTGAATCAGTTGATTTTGCTCATCAAAGCCAAATTGTAGTTCATCGCCTGGACGTAGTCGGCTCAACTGCTGATCAATGATCTGACTACTTGAGGTCAGTTCATATAAAAGACGAGGAGACAAACCAATACGTTGAAACAGTATCGCGGCACTTTCTCCAGCCTTTACGTGGTAGGTTTCCCAGCGCAATAGCGTGGAGGGCAAAATAGTATGGCCAGGTGAGAGGGCTTCACTATTGATCGTTAATGGATAATGCCGGCCAATTTGCAGGCGTTCAGGGTGGTTTCTCAATGCTTCCGGATCTGGGAGAAAAAATAGCGCAATAACAATTAACGCACTAAAAAAGGCAATAAATGCCCGATGAACCCAGGGAAGACGAGCAAAAAGTGCTAGCATACTCGTGTTCGTTCAATCATTAATAATAAAAATAGCCAGTTGATTAGTCTAACTGGTTTCAAAAGTCATCGCTATTCAAGTAATATGTCAAACTATTAAATTTTTGCCAAATCTGTGGGAGTGAACAAGAATGGCGAGTATTGAAGCTGCTTTAGCGGAGATTAAGCGTGGTGTTGAAGAACTAATTCCAGAAGAGGAGTTGGTGGCAAAACTAAAAGAAGGTCGCCCTTTACGTATTAAATTAGGAGCCGATCCAACAGCGCCAGATATTCATTTAGGCCATACTGTAATTCTTAATAAGTTGCGCACTTTCCAAGATTTAGGCCATGACGTTACTTTCTTAATTGGCGACTTTACGGGCATGGTCGGTGACCCAACAGGAAAAAACACCACACGGCCACCACTAACGCGTGAAGATGTGCTGCGTAATGCCGAAACTTATAAGCAGCAAGTGTTTAAAATTCTCGATCCAGCGAAAACCAAAATTCAATTTAACTCAGAATGGTTATCTGAATTAGGAGCGGAAGGGATGATCCGTTTGGCTGCCCATCAAACGGTTGCTCGTATGCTTGAGCGTGATGACTTTAAAAAACGCTATGCAGGTGGTCAGCCAATTGCTATCCATGAATTTATGTATCCGTTATTACAAGGGTATGATTCAGTAGCGATGGAAACCGATGTCGAGTTGGGGGGAACCGACCAGAAGTTTAACTTACTGATGGGGCGTGAATTACAAAAAGCTAACGGTCAAAAACCCCAAGTCGTGTTGATGATGCCTTTATTGGTTGGGTTGGATGGCGAGAAAAAAATGTCTAAATCGGCCAATAACTATATTGGTGTAAGTGAAGCGCCGAGCGAAATGTTTGGTAAGATCATGTCGATTTCAGACGATCTGATGTGGAGCTACTACGAACTACTGTCTTTCCGCCCACTCGCTGAACTCGAGCAGTTTAAGGTTGATGTGGCGAAGGGTAAAAATCCACGTGACATTAAAATTTTATTGGCCAAAGAGATCATTGCCCGTTTTCACTCCGCAGCCGATGCAGATGCCGCCGAGCAGGAGTTCATTAACCGTTTCCAAAAAGGCGCTTTGCCCGATGAAATGCCAGAATTTACTTTTGAAAAAGGCATTGCTATTGCGAACTTATTGAAAGAGGCAGGGCTGGTCGCTTCAACCTCTGATGCGATGCGCATGATTAAACAAGGCGCAGCCAAGCAAGATGGTAAAAAGCTCGAAGATGCCAAACAGACAGCGCAAACCGGTACTTATGTTTATCAAGTTGGTAAGCGTAAATTTGCTCGCGTCACGATTTTATAAATAAATAACGATTTTATAAATGAATAACAGTGGGAAGGAGTAAACACCTGACCGCAGCATGATAACAAAAGCGCATCATTGCGCTTTTGTTTTATTGGCGATGTTCGGTGAGTGATGAGTGCTTAAAATGACCTGGTAAAATTGTCGTTCAAACTGAGTGATAGGAGTATCAACGGGTTTTTTCGGGTCGGGCTTGGCAGGAAAGTAATCGGTAATCCATTGAATAAAGAGCGCTTGAGGCTGGCCCTTGTTGTCAAGCGAAAACCCCACCATATTATGAGTGCTATATAACGAGCCACTTTTTGCTTTTAAGCGACCACGAATTTTTCCATCTTGCATACTGCGCCGATAGAGCAAAGTACCATTCTCTCCAGCGCTAGGCAGTGCGTCAATTAAATGCAGTTCATTATCATGCTGCCAGAGATAGTTGAGGATTTGTCGCATCGACTCTAGGCGAACGCGATTATTTCTCGATAAGCCAGAACCATCAACAATTTGAGCATCATTGATATCTATTTCTGTGCGAGTAAAGATAATTTGTTTGAGTGCTTCACTGCCATTATTGAAGCTGCCGGGTTGTTGAAAAAATGTTTGTCCTAGGGTTTTCAACAGTGCATCGGCAATGAGGTTATCAGAATCTTGCAGCATCTTGGTGAGTAGCTGAGGTAAAAATTCAGAGCGATGGCTGGCAACAAGTGACCAATTTTGACTTTTTGGTGCGCCTAATTTTACTTCGCCGTCCAGTATCATTCCTAATTGATTGAGTAACTGGTATATCACGCGTTGTGTATACAATTCAGTGTCTTGTACTGCAAATTGAAGGGGAAGAGGTTGATTGCGCTGAGTTAAACAGCCTGAAAGATGGTAGTGGTTATCGCGGCTAGCAATCAGCTCTAAATCACAGTGCTGAGCTTGTTGTTGTGTTTGTGTCACACTCCGGGCATCACTATGAACATAAACCGGATAGTGAGGTGGCACATAGACTCGGGTTGTACCGTCATCTTGGGTATAAATCGAGGCTTGAATACAGTTACCATCTAAATTGATTGCGCTAATCGGCGCGCTGTAGCAAACCCCCAGGCTATCCCAAGGCCAACCGACGGCTCTTTGGTATCCGGTAAAATGGCGAGCATCTAACCAAATATCGCCCCGGATATGTTGACCATATCGCTGTTTATAGCCAAGTAATAAGATTTTTAAATGCCTCGAGGTTAAGGTGGGATCACCGGAGAAAATCAAGGCTAAGTCTTGGTGATTACTGCGTAGTTGCGTCTCAAAATAAAACTCATTACCTAATTCGAGTTGACTGGCGAGAGCGGTAACAATTTTTAATGTGCTGGCTGGGGGAAAATAGGCTCCCGTTTGCTGCTGAAAGATTGGCTGCGTATCGCCTAATTTCTGAATAACTAACCCACTGCGTGTGCCTTCGGGTAAGAGCGATAAAAAGTCTTGATTGACAGCAAGATGAGCAGAGCAAGGGAATGTTGACAATAACCAGAGGGTTAAACAGAAGAAAAAGCGCATACACCATCACGAGTAAAGCCGAGAATCAACAGAGTATACCAGAGAATAAAACGCCTGCTAGTAGCAGGCGTTATCTATAACCTATTAACGAATCAATCAATTAGAAATCGTAACGTAGGCCTAGCGCTAATTCGTCTTCAGCTTGTGTTTTAGTTGCTGTATCAGTTCCACCAACTACACCAATTTTGTCGCCTTTATCAATCATATTGAAGTTATAAGAGACATAAGCGCGGAAGTTTGGTTTAAAGAAGTAAGTTGCATCAACCGCTAGGTTATCCGCTGAGGTTTCTTTATTGGTTTCTGCATTGTTATAAGTCAGAGTAAACACAGTTTGGTTTAGTGTGTATGCTGCTGCTAACTCATAACCCGTATAGTCTGCATCGTGCTTCGCTAGTTCACCGTCAGTGAATACACCTGCAAAGTAGAAATCAGCCATTTTATAAGAAGCGGCTAACATATATTCATTCGCTTCATCTTGGTCTGCATAGCCAGCACCAACTTTAAAGCCTGTATTTGCAAACGCGTAGATAGCAGATAGAGAGTAACCATCTTGGTTGTTATCTGCATAACTACCATTGGCTGTTGTGCCTTCACGGTCAGCAAAACGGTAGCTCGCTTTAACCGCTAAATCATCAAATTGACCTGCGTAAGTCAGCATGTTGTCTGCGCGGTCAGCAACCGTTAGTTTGTGAGCTGCAGAGTTACCGTGGTAAGCCATAATATCGGTAAAGTCAGTAACTACACCTAGTGCGCCATCATTTTTACCGTAAGTGACTAGGCCAAAATTACCGCCGATACCGGCAAACGCATAACGGTTAGTGATGTCGTTGCTATTTGCATCAACTTCGCCGCCATTATCTGCGGTGGTGAATTCACCTTCATAGAAACCAACGCCGTATAGGCTGTCGTTGATTTGAGTTTTGCCCAGTACGTTTACACGAGCGCGAGTTTTGTCTTCAGCTTTGCCATCTTTTAGAGATAGGCGTGCTTCTGCACGACCACCAAGAGTTAGTGAAGTACCATCTTGATTATAAATTTCACCAGCATTTACGCCAGCTGCCATTGCTGCTGCTGAAACGGCTAAAGCGATTAAAGTTTTGTTCATCTTATTAAATCCTAATTTACTGTCCATAAATCATTATTGTCTGCAAGTAACCTACAGGGGAGCAGTGTCACTTGAGCTACGAATATTAAAATGCATCCAATTGCTTCATCGACATGATGTGTCAGCAAGTGAAGCATTCGTTTTCGTGCTTCTATTTGTAACTGCAAAGTTCCCCGATGAGTTAGTAAAATGATATAAATCCCTCTTATGAACAGTGTTTTATTGTGATATAAAAAATATCAAAGCTTTGATTTTAATTGTTTTTATTGCTATTAATAACACTGATCTGATCAGTAAAAAAAACTAATTATTTAGTTTTTTTTACTTTATTCTGTGGTTTTAAGCAAAACCTAAGTGTGCACAAGATCACGTAAAGTGAATAAGTTCATAATGAATCTCAAATTCTGATCGCAATACTTGAATTTGGATGATTTCATCACCATGTTTGTTTACACTAATGGATAATGCATTCATCAATCACTACCTAGCCTATATGGGTTGGGTAGTTTTGTATTGTCCAAAGATAACTTTGGCATAGAGGTAATTATGGAAAAAGTTCCTATGACCGTCCGTGGTGAAAAACTACTGCGTGACGAACTCGAGCGGTTATTGAAACTGCGCCCGCAAATTTCTCAAGCAATCGCAGAAGCGCGTGAGTTGGGAGACTTGAAAGAAAATGCTGAATACCATGCCGCACGAGAAGAGCAAGGTATCTGCGAAGCTCAAATTCGTGATATTGAATATAAACTTTCGGTGGCACAGGTGATCGATGTCACTAAGATGGAAAATACGGGCAAAGTCATTTTTGGGGCTACGGTAACTTTGATCGATGTCGATACCGAAGAAGAAAAACGTTACCAAATTGTCGGTGATGATGAGGCTGAAATTAAAGCCGGACGTATCTCCGTGAGTTCACCGATAGCTCGAGGCTTGATTGGTAAAAGCGAAGGGGATGAAGTCTCTATCAGTACTCCAGGCGGTGAAAAATTGTTTGAGATTGATCGCGTTGAATATCTATAATTCATTCGCCCATGGCGATGGATTAAACATAAAAAGGTCGCAATAAGCGACCTTTTTATCATTTATAATCTACACGTGACAGGCTATTTACGTGGTAATTCGATTTTACGCTGCTCAGATGGACGATAAAGAACCACAACTTTCCCAATAAGTTGGACTTTTTCTGCACCAGTTTCACGAACAATGGCATCCACTATCAATTGTTTCGTATCACGGTCTTCTGATACCACCTTCACTTTTATCAGTTCATGGTGATTAAGCGCAATTTCGATTTCTGCTAAAACAGCTTCAGTGAGGCCATTGGCCCCCATAAGCACGACTGGATTTAAATGGTGTGCCAAGCCTTTAAGATGCTGCTTTTGTTTGTTGCTTAGGTTCATTACGCGACCAAATTTATTTACTATAGGGTTGAAAACCACCATTTTAACGCCATCTATCCAGGAAGACTATATTTTCTGCCCAACTTTCTCTGGTAGAGACAGCTTTAGTTAGGAATCGAATGAGTAAACAGAAGCATTCAGCGAGTTCTGGTCGCTGGTTGAAAGAACATTTTGATGATAAGTATGTGAATGAAGCGAAGAAAAGAGGTTATCGTTCACGTGCTATCTTTAAATTGGAAGAAATTCAAAACAAAGATAAATTGCTTAAGCCTGGGATGACCGTTGTTGACCTTGGGGCCGCTCCCGGTGGGTGGTCTCAATACGCAGCCGGTATTGTTGGTGAACAAGGTCAGGTCATTGCTTGTGATATTTTGCCTATGGACTCCATTGCTGGCGTGGCTTTTTTGCAAGGTGATTTTAGAGAAGAAAGTGTTTTAGAAGCCTTGCTCGAACGTATTCAACCCGATATGGTCGACATCGTGATGTCGGATATGGCACCGAATATGGCCGGAAATTTATCGGTCGATCAACCCCGAGCGATGTATTTGGTCGAATTAGCTTTAGATATGTGTCGACAAGTTCTTGCTCCTGATGGTAGTTTTGTGGTCAAAGTGTTTCAAGGCGAAGGATTTGACCCGTACGTTCAAGAGGTACGACACCTTTTTAAAACGGTCAAAATTCGTAAACCAGATTCATCAAGAGCTCGCTCTCGTGAAGTTTATCTTGTTGCGACTGGTTACAAAGGCTAACTATTTGGCTTGACGCGAGAATACTTACACTATAGCTACAGTGAAAAAACTGTAGTACCCTACCTTTAATTACAACTAGTTATCGCGAGGCTGACACCTTGAGTGATATGGCAAAAAATTTAATACTGTGGCTCGTTATTGCCGTTGTGCTGATGTCTGTTTTCCAGAGCTTTGGCCCTGGTGACAGTAATGGAAGAACAGTCGATTACACCACATTTGTACAGGAAGTTGGTCAAGGCCAAATTCAAGAAGCTCAATTCAAAAACAGCGAAATTACCTTTACTCGTCGTGGGAGTAATAATCGTTTCGTTACCTATATGCCGGTGTACGATGAAAAAGTACTTGATGATCTGATTAATCAGAATGTCAAAGTACAAGGTACACCACCGGAAGAACAAAGTTTACTTGGAACGATTTTTATCTCTTGGTTCCCTATGATTTTGTTGATTGGGGTATGGATATTCTTCATGCGTCAAATGCAAGGTGGCGGTGGCAAAGGCGCAATGTCGTTTGGTAAGAGCAAAGCTCGCATGATGAGTGAAGAGCAAATCAAAACCAATTTTAGCGATGTTGCGGGCTGTGATGAAGCGAAAGAAGACGTTAAAGAGCTGGTTGATTACTTGCGTGATCCCAGTCGTTTTCAAAAGCTGGGCGGTAAAATCCCAACGGGTGTGCTGATGGTTGGTCCTCCGGGAACGGGTAAAACCTTGCTAGCAAAAGCAATTGCTGGTGAAGCTAAAGTGCCGTTTTTTACTATCTCCGGTTCAGACTTTGTCGAAATGTTTGTCGGTGTGGGTGCTTCTCGTGTACGAGACATGTTTGAACAAGCCAAAAAAGCTTCACCTTGTATCATTTTTATTGATGAAATTGATGCGGTTGGTCGACAACGTGGTGCGGGTGTCGGTGGTGGACATGATGAGCGAGAGCAAACATTAAACCAAATGTTGGTTGAAATGGATGGCTTTGAAGGCAATGAAGGCGTGATTGTTATTGCGGCAACCAACCGCCCAGATGTGCTTGACCCGGCTTTACTTCGTCCTGGGCGTTTTGACCGTCAAGTTGTTGTTGGCTTGCCGGATGTTCGAGGTCGAGAGCAAATTTTAAAAGTTCACATGCGTAAAGTACCATTAGCCAGCGATGTTGAACCTTCTTTGATTGCCCGAGGTACCCCTGGTTTTTCGGGGGCAGACTTAGCCAACTTAGTTAACGAGGCGGCACTGTTTGCTGCTCGTGGCAATAAACGTAATGTTTCGATGGTAGAGTTTGAACTGGCGAAAGATAAAATTATGATGGGGGCAGAGCGTCGCTCGATGGTGATGTCTGAGGAGACCAAAGCCTCTACCGCTTATCATGAAGCGGGTCATGCCATTGTTGGTCGTTTAGTTCCAGAGCACGATCCGGTTTATAAAGTTTCAATTATTCCGCGAGGTCGAGCTTTAGGGGTAACAATGTACTTACCTGAGCAAGACCGAGTGAGTATGTCTAAGCAGCATTTAGAGTCTATGATTTCGAGCCTCTATGGCGGACGCTTGGCTGAAGAGTTGATTTATGGCCCCGAAAAAGTATCAACGGGTGCATCTAATGACATTGAACGTGCAACTGAGATCGCTCGGAAAATGGTCACTCAATGGGGGTTCTCTGAGAAGTTAGGCCCTATGCTGTATGCTGAAGATGAAGGTGAAGTTTTCCTCGGTCGAAGTGTAACGCAAACAAAACATATGTCGGATGATACAGCCAAACTGATCGATGATGAAATTCGCAAAATCATTGATCGTAATTATGAGCGTACTCGGCAAATTTTGTTGGATAATATGGATATCATGCATGCCATGAAAGATGCACTGATGAAATATGAAACCATTGATGCTGGCCAGATTGACGATCTTATGGCTCGTAAACCAGAGATTCGCGAACCCGCTGGCTGGGGAGATCAAGCAAAACCTGTTCAGCAAGAACAAGCATCAGACGATAAGCCAGATGCAGAAAAACGCCCATCAGAATCAGTGCCAGAGGAACCGGTGGATAATGAATCTGCCCCTACTGAGAAAAAAGACACTGAATAAGGCTAGCACGCTAATCAAACCCCGACTTGTTCGGGGTTTTCTGTTTCAGGCTAAATTTTATTTTTATTGTCACTGTAAATATTCAGAGAGTTATGGACATTCGAACTGATACTAAACAGCTTTCTTTGCACCGCCCACAAGTTATGGGGATTTTAAATACCACACCTGATTCGTTTTCAGATGGTGGACGTTATACACATTTGAATGATGCATTTGATCGGGCCGAGCAAATGATAGCAGCCGGAGTAGATATTATTGATATCGGGGGCGAGTCGACTCGGCCTGGCGCTCCTGCGGTCTCTCTTGCTGACGAATTACAAAGAGTCATTCCGCTGATTGAACGGATTAGGGCTCGCTATCCCGATATCTGGATTTCGATTGATACCAGCAAAGCGGAAGTGATGCGGCATGCTGTCGATGCAGGTGCCGACCTCATCAATGATGTTCGTGCATTACAAGAGCCTGGGGCATTACAGGTTGCGGCTCAAGCGAATATTCCCGTTTGTATTATGCACATGCAAGGAGAGCCTCGCACCATGCAAAACTCTCCTCATTACGATGATGTCATTAAAGAGGTGAATGATTTTTTTGCTGAGCGAATCGATGTTTGTTTACAAGCTGGGATCAAAAAACACAATATTATTCTTGATCCTGGTTTTGGCTTTGGTAAATCGATTGAACACAATTATCATTTGCTAGCTCATTTAGATAAATTTCATCACTTTGAGTTGCCGATTCTGGCTGGCATGTCGCGTAAATCGATGCTGTTTAAGTTACTAGATAAAGCCCCCGCAGAATGCATGGTTGCAAGTGTCACAGGGGCGACGATTGCGGCAATAAAAGGAGCGCATATTCTGCGTGTCCATGATGTTGAACAAACGATAGAAGCCATGGCGATAGTGCAGATGGTAAATAGAAATAAATAACAAACAAAAATATTAAGGAATCATCATGTCTGAAACACGACGTTATTTTGGTACTGACGGGGTGCGAGGTAAGGTAGGGCAGTATCCGATAACTCCTGATTTTGTATTAAAGCTGGGATGGGCTGCCGGGCGTGTACTGGCACAGCAAGGCACAAAAAAAGTCATTATTGGCAAAGATACACGTATTTCTGGCTATATGCTTGAGTCAGCGTTAGAAGCTGGGCTTGCGGCGGCGGGATTAAAAGCGATTTTCACTGGGCCAATGCCAACGCCGGCGGTCGCTTATTTAACCCAGACCTTTCGTGCGGAAGCTGGAATCGTTATTTCTGCTTCACATAATCCATATTACGATAATGGTATTAAGTTCTTCTCTTCTGCGGGGACTAAATTACCCGATGAATTGGAGCTGGCCATTGAGGCTGAATTGGATAAACCACTTGAATGCGTGGAATCAGCCGAGTTAGGTAAAGCGACGCGTTTAGTTGATGCGGCTGGACGCTATATTGAATTTTGTAAAAGCACCTTTCCATCTGAATTAAGCCTTGCTGGTTTAAACATCGTGGTGGATTGTGCACATGGAGCCACTTACCACATTGCCCCGAATGTTTTTAAAGAATTAGGTGCTAATGTGATCGCGATGGGAACCGAACCTGATGGCTTGAATATTAATGATCAAGTGGGGGCTACCGATATTCGAGCTTTACAGCAACGAGTTGTTGAAGAGCAAGCTCATCTAGGCCTTGCTTTTGATGGTGATGGTGATCGCATTATCATGGTGGATCACTTGGGGCATAAAATTGATGGTGACCAAATTGCTTATATCATCGCGCGAGATGCATTGCGGCGAGGAGAGCTAAAAGGTGGCGTTGTCGGCACCTTAATGACTAACCTAGGGATGGAAAATGGCCTGAAACAGTTGGGGATTCCATTTTTACGCGCTGCGGTTGGTGACCGTTATGTGATGGAAAAATTACTCGAGAAAGGTTGGAAAATTGGTGCTGAGAATTCAGGTCATGTCATTTTGCTGGATAAAGTAACCACAGGGGATGCGATTGTGGCAGCTTTGCAAGTTCTTGCTTCTGTGGTTGGCAGTGAAATGTCGTTACATGATCTGGCACAAGGCATGACACTGTACCCTCAAGTCCTTGAAAATGTGCGTTTTAACGGTGATAGTAATCCGCTTGAGTCTGGTGCGGTGCTTGAGGCAGTCAAGTATGTTGAATCTCAGTTAGGAGAAAAAGGACGGGTATTACTGCGTAAATCAGGAACCGAGCCTTTGATCCGAGTTATGGTAGAAGGTGAAGATGCCGCTTTAGTGCAATCGTCTGCCCTGCATATTGCTGATGCTGTAAAAGCAAACTGCTAACCTATAAATTCCCCACCAACAGATTAACGTTGATGGGGAATTTTCTTTTTTCACTAAACTTTGAGCCTTTTTTGACCGTTTGGTTGATAAAAAAGGATTTTTTATCAAATACCTCTTGTCAGCGAAACGAGCATTCGTTAGTATTGCGTCCGCCTTCAGTGAGGAGGTCGCTAGCCTTGTTTAAGTCGAATGATTTAACGGCGCTGGCTCAACAATTTGGAACATAGGTGGAAGTCATGTTTAGCGTTCTACTTGTGATTTACCTGTTGGCAGCGGTTGGTATAATTGGCCTCGTATTGATTCAGCAAGGTAAAGGCGCAGATATGGGAGCCTCTTTCGGGGCTGGTGCTTCAAACACAGTGTTTGGCGCGAGCGGCTCAGGTAGTTTTCTAACCCGAATGACTGCAATTTTTGCAACCGTATTTTTTGTTATTAGCTTAGTGTTAGGCAATATGTCTACTCACAAAATTGAGTCTCAATGGGTTGATCCATTACAAGGTCAAGTTATCGAGCAAGCTAATGATACAGTGAGTGAAGTTCCTCCCGCATCAGGTGATGAAATTCCTCAATAACTTATCGTTACGATAAGTTCAGGTTATGCCGAGATGGTGAAATTGGTAGACACACTAGCATGAGGTGCTAGCGCCTTAGGTGTGAGGGTTCGAGTCCCTCTCTCGGCACCATATTTACAAACTTGTAAATTATACCTTGTACAGCTTATAATTGCTTACAAGTCGGACGCGGGGTGGAGCAGCTTGGTAGCTCGTCGGGCTCATAACCCGAAGGTCGTCGGTTCAAATCCGGCCCCCGCAACCATTTTTTTATGGATGCAAGTTTGGCAGTGTCAACCTCACTGCAATTGAGAAGGCATTCTCAATTTATCTGGGTCCAGCAACAAAAAACCCCGACTATCGGGGTTTTTTGTTATCTGAATTTCATTACGTTAATTCAGGTGCTTGCTTGGAATTTAAATTGGGCTCTATGCCCTTTTTTTGTTTCTGGAGTGGTTTAAATGACAGGTTTAGAAAGACAACTTACTGAAATGCTTGAAGCTCCAGTGGTAGCATCAGGTTATGAACTCGTTGGACTGGAATTCGTACGTGCTGGTGAGCATTCTACATTGCGTATTTATATCGATCATGAAAATGGTATTACCGTTGATGATTGTGCAGAAGTGAGTCATCAAGTTAGTGCAGTATTGGATGTTGAAGACCCGATTACGGTTGCTTATAACCTCGAAGTCTCCTCTCCTGGTTTAGAAAGACCACTCTTTAAAGCCGCGCATTATGAGCAGTTTATCGGTCACGATATCAATATCGTGTTAAAAATGGCGGTAGGTAACCGTCGTAAATGGAAGGGAAAAATTCATACCGTAGAGGGTGAAACCATCCATATAATGGTTGATGGTCAAGAAGAGCATTTCGCTCTCAGCAACATTGCCAAAGCTAACCTGATCCCTAAATTTTAGTTCTCCTAGAGAAAAGAGCTTAAGAGGCTATACCATGAGTAAAGAAATTTTAGCGGTTGTTGAGGCGGTTTCGAATGAGAAAGCAGTTCCTCGTGAGCGTATCTTCGAAGCGCTAGAAGTCGCACTGGCCACATCAACCAAGAAAAAACATGACATTGAAATTGATGTTCGTGTCGCGATTGACCGTAAAACGGGAGAGTTTGAAACTTTCCGCCGTTGGTTAGTGGTTGATGAAGTTGAAAATCCGACCAAAGAAATCTCTTTTGATGCCGCAAATTATGATGATGAAACGGTACAATTAGGCGATTACGTTGAGGATCAGATTGAATCGGTTACTTTTGATCGCATCACAACCCAAACGGCGAAGCAAGTGATCGTACAGAAAGTTCGTGAAGCTGAGCGTGCGCAGATTGTCGAGCAGTTTATCGACAATGAAGGTGAGCTAGTGACAGGCGTGGTCAAAAAGGTCAATCGTGACACGGTGATCTTAGACTTAGGTAACAATGCTGAAGCTGTGATTTTACGCGATGATCAACTGCCGCGAGAAAATTTCCGTTCTGGTGACCGTGTTCGAGGGCTGCTTTATAAAGTGGCTCCGGAAGCTCGAGGTTTTCAGCTGTTCATTACCCGTTCAAAACCAGAAATGTTAGCGGAGCTGTTCCGCGTTGAAGTTCCTGAAATTGGTGAAGAGCTGATTGAATTGAAAGCTGCTGCTCGAGATCCTGGCTCGCGTGCGAAAATCGCAGTGAAAACCAACGACAAACGTATTGACCCAGTTGGCGCTTGTGTTGGGATGCGTGGTGCTCGTGTTCAAGCCGTGTCTGGCGAACTTGGTGGTGAGCGTATTGATATCGTGTTGTGGGATGATAACCCTGCACAATTTGTGATCAATGCAATGGCACCAGCCGATGTTGCCTCGATCATCGTTGATGAAGATGCACATGCAATGGATATCGCTGTCGAGGCTGATAACCTTGCGCAAGCGATCGGCCGTAATGGTCAGAACGTCCGTCTTGCATCTCAGCTAACCGGTTGGGAACTGAATGTGATGACCGTAGCTGATTTACAGAAAAAGCACCAAGAAGAGTCTATGGCTTCAATCGAAAACTTCATGAAGTATCTCGATATTGAGCAAGACTTTGCTGAGATGTTAGTCGAAGAAGGCTTCTCTACATTAGAAGAGATAGCTTATGTTCCAGTTAACGAGTTACTGGAAATTGATGGATTAAACGATGATCTGATCGAAGAGTTAAGAACTCGAGCAAAAGATGCTTTAACCACCATGGCTCTCGCGCAAGAAGAGACATATGAAGGGCTTGAACCTGCAGATGATCTACTTGCTCTACCAGGTTTAGAGCGTGAAATGGCATTTAAATTGGCTGCGAAAGGGGTTGCAACTCTAGAAGATCTCGCAGATCAAGGCATCGATGATCTCGAAGGTATTGAAGGCCTAACCGAGCAACGTGCGGGCGAATTGATTATGGCGGCTCGCAATATTTGTTGGTTTGGCGAAGACGCATAAGTTTCAGCAAGGGGAGAAAGCGGCATGACACAACTTACAGTTAAAACACTGAGTGAAGAAATTGGTACTCCAGTTGACCGCTTATTAGAGCAACTTGCTGATGCTGGTATGACAAAAGCGAGTTCGGATAGCGTGACTGAAGACGAAAAGCAAAAACTGCTTGCCCATCTACGCAAAGAACATGGTGATGGTTCAGAACCGACTCGTTTAACACTCCAGCGTAAAACTCGCAGTACACTGAGTGTGAATGCAGGTGGCGGTAAAAGTAAGAATGTTCAGGTTGAAGTGCGCAAAAAACGGACGTATGTTAAGCGCAGTGTAATCGAAGATGAAGCGAAACGCGAAGCCGAAGAAGCAGCTCAGCGTGAAGCGGAAGAAAAAGCAAAACGTGAGGCAGATGAAGCGTTGAAACGTGAAGCTGAAGAGAAAGCAGCACGAGAAGCGCAAGAGAAAGCCCAGCGTGAAGCGGAAGAGAAGGCAAAACGCGAAGCTGAAGAAAAAGCGAAGCGTGATACGCCAGAGCAGAAAGCCAAACGTGAGCGTTCTGCACAAGATAAATTAAAGCAAGAAGCAGCGCGAAAAGAGGCCGAGGAATTAAAACGTCGCCAGGAAGAAGAGGCGAAGCGTAAGGCTGAAGAGGAAAGTCAGCGTCAGCTTGAAATAGCGCGCGAATTGGCCGAAAAAAATAAAGAGCGTTGGTCTGCTGAAGAAGAGAAAACAGGTGCTATGCAAGAAGATACAGATTACCATCTAACCACTTCACATTATGCTCGTGAAGCGGAAGATGAGGCAGACCGTCGTGAAGAAGGCGCTCGTCGTGCAGCGAAAGCGAAAAAGACCAAAATGTCTTCTCGTGATGATAAACAAGAGCGTAATTCACGTCCTCGTGGTGGTAAAGCTGGCCGTAAAGGTCGCATTCATAAACCAACTTCTATGCAACATGGCTTTGATAAGAGTGCGATTGTTGCGAAATCTGACGTCGTTATTGGTGAAACCATTGTCGTTTCTGAATTAGCCAATAAAATGTCAGTCAAAGCGACTGAAGTGATCAAAGTTATGATGAAAATGGGCGCGATGGCGACCATTAACCAAGTGATTGATCAAGAAACGGCTCAGTTAGTTGCGGAAGAAATGGGTCACAAAGTCGTTCTTCGTAAAGAAAACGAGCTAGAAGAAGCGATTCTTTCTGATCGTGATAACAAGTTTGAGGCGGTTTCACGTGCTCCGGTTGTCACCATTATGGGGCACGTTGACCACGGTAAAACCTCAACACTTGACTACATTCGTCGCACTCACGTCGCGGATGCTGAAGCGGGTGGTATTACTCAGCATATCGGTGCTTACCACGTTGAGACACCAAGCGGGATGATTACCTTCCTAGATACTCCGGGACACGCGGCGTTTACTTCAATGCGTGCTCGTGGTGCTCAAGCAACAGATATTGTTGTGCTGGTTGTTGCAGCTGATGATGGCGTCATGCCTCAAACGGTTGAAGCGATTCAGCATGCCAAGGCTGCTGGCGTTCCTCTTATTGTTGCCGTAAATAAGATCGATAAAGAAGATGCTAATCCTGATAACGTGAAAAACGAGCTAGCTCAATACGATATCATTCCTGAAGAATGGGGCGGAGAGAATATGTTCGTCCACATTTCAGCGAAACAAGGGACCAATATTGATGGCTTATTAGAAGCGATCCTATTGCAAGCCGAAGTACTAGAACTGACCGCCGTTAAAGATGGCATGGCTTCAGGGGTTGTTATCGAATCTCGTTTAGATAAAGGCCGAGGCCCAGTGGCGACCGTTCTTGTTCAGTCTGGTACTTTGAATAAAGGCGATATCGTACTTTGTGGTCAAGAATATGGCCGTGTTCGTGCAATGCGTGACGAATTGGGTAATGAAGTTGACCATGCGGGGCCATCTATTCCAGTCGAAATTCTCGGCCTATCGGGTGTACCGTCTGCAGGTGACGAAGCCACAGTCGTACGTGATGAACGTAAAGCACGTGAAGTTGCTAACTACCGTCAAGGTAAGTTCCGTGAAGTGAAACTCGCACGTCAACAAAAATCTAAACTTGAGAATATGTTCTCTAATATGGCCGCGGGTGATGTTGCCGAATTGAACGTGGTACTGAAAGCAGACGTACAAGGTTCGGTGGAGGCGATTGCCGATTCACTGAGAAAACTTTCAACTGATGAAGTTAAAGTGAACATTGTTGGTTCTGGTGTTGGTGGTATTACCGAAACAGACGTTGTATTGGCTGCGGCTTCAAATGCGATTGTCGTTGGCTTTAACGTGCGAGCTGATGCTTCAGCGCGTCGTGCAATCGAAGCGGAAAATATTGACCTACGTTATTATTCGATTATTTATCAGCTAATCGATGAAGTGAAACAGGCCATGAGCGGTATGCTCGCTCCTGAATTTAAGCAAGAGATCATTGGGCTTGCTGAAGTTCGTGACGTATTTAAATCACCGAAACTGGGTGCTATTGCTGGTTGTATGGTGACAGAAGGTGTGATTAAGCGTCATAGCCCGATTCGTGTACTGCGTGATAACGTGGTGATTTATGAAGGTGAGCTTGAATCATTACGTCGCTTTAAAGATGATGTTTCTGAAGTGAAAAATGGTTACGAATGTGGTATCGGCGTTAAGAACTACAACGACGTGCGCGTTGGTGACCAGATTGAGGTCTTCGAAACCGTTGAAATCCAGCGTACCATCGACTAGCAACTAAAATTGCATTAACGGTAATGTTAGGTTGTTGAATACACCATGGGGGGCTGGGAAACCATCCCCCCATTCTTTCTACTAGTGAGAAAAAATATGCCAAAAGAATTTAGCCGAACCCAACGTGTGGCTCAGCAATTACAAAAAGAACTTGCCATGATCCTACAGCGTGAAGTCCGTGATTCACGATTAGGTATGGTAACGATTTCTGATGTCGAAGTATCACGCGATCTCGCTTATGCCAAAGTCTTTGTTACCTTTTTATGTATTGGCGAACAGACGCCTGAATCATGCTTAAAGGCATTGCGTGAGCATGAAGTTCATATTCGAATGATGCTCGGTAAGCGTATCCGCTTGCGTCTGACTCCTGAAATTCGCTTTTATTACGACAATACATTAGTTGAAGGGATGCGGATGTCGAATTTAGTGACTGAAGTGGTCAATCAAGATAAACGACGCCAACAAGATTCAGGTCGAGAGGACGAAGAGTAATGGCACGACGTCGTAAAGGCCGTGCAATTAACGGCGTCTTACTACTCGATAAAACCACGGGCATCTCATCGAACGATATACTACAGAAAGTGAAACGCCTCTATTTTGCCGAAAAAGCAGGACACACTGGTGCGCTTGATCCATTAGCGACGGGGATGTTACCGATTTGTTTGGGCGAGGCGACCAAGTTTTCTCAATTTTTACTCGATTCGGATAAGCGTTATCGTGTGATTGCTAAACTAGGTCAGCGTACTAATACCTCTGACTCGGATGGTGAAGTGGTTGAGACCCGTCCAGTTCAGGTCGATAGAGAGACATTACTCGCTAAGGTGGCAAGTTTTCGTGGCCAAACGGATCAGATTCCCTCGATGTTTTCAGCGCTTAAATATCAAGGGCGTCCACTTTACGAGTATGCTCGCCAAGGTATCGAGGTTCCGCGAGAAGCACGTAAAATACAGGTTTATGAAATTATTTTGCATCGTTTTGAGGATGATGAAGTAGAACTGGAAGTACATTGTTCTAAAGGTACTTATATTCGAACTATCGTTGATGATCTCGGTGAAATGCTTGGGTGTGGTGCGCACGTGACCATGCTACGTCGTATCGGTGTAGCGAACTACCCAGCGCAAAATATGGTGACACTAGCACAGCTTAACCAACGGGTTGAGCAAGCTCAACGAGAAGGTTCAGATCCTTACTCAGCCCTTGATGCACTTTTATTGCCGATGGATACCGCAGTACAAGATTTACCAGAAGTCAATCTAATTGCTGAACTGGTGGATATGGTGCAACATGGTCAAGCCGTCCAAGTGTTTGGTGCACCAAGTGAAGGGTTAGTACGAATGACCGGTGGTGAAGAGAAGCGTTTTCTCGGTGTTGCTCAGATTGATGATGATGGAAAGATCGCGCCAAAACGTTTGGTGGTTTACTCCTAGGCTTCAGTGGCATAAAGCAATATTTGCGCTTGTATCAATAGGTTTTATTCCCTATAATTCGCGCTTCTCGTGTCGGCTGAATCAGAGATTGGCTGACACAACGATTAACTTAACTCTTTAGGAGAGAATAATGTCTCTGAATGCAGAAACTAAAGCAGCAATCGTTGCTGAATACGCACGTAGCGAAGGCGACACTGGTTCACCAGAAGTACAAGTAGCACTACTGACTGCTTCTATCAACCATTTACAAGATCACTTTAAAGAACATAAAGGCGATCACCATAGCCGCCGTGGTCTGCTACGCATGGTTTCAAGCCGTCGTAAACTTCTAGATTACCTGAAAGGTAAAGATCTAGGACGTTACCAAGACCTAATCAAACGTCTAGGCCTACGTCGCTAATCAGTGACTGCATAGTACAGTTTGTTTAAAAAAGGGGCATTAGCCCCTTTTTTATTATCTAAATTTGGCATATTCCCACCCAAGTAGTTTATACTAGATGCCGTCCAGCATTCAGTGCTGGATTTGTTATCTCTCACTGCATTACAGTCACCCAAGTCGGCCAGCAGGTCGCGGCTATTAAAAAGTGATTTAGGCGATATAGAGTCTCTTTTTACTAGTCGCGATTGGTAATGCTTTGAGTGTTGATTAATTTATCTAGGTTTCTCCCTAGAAAAGGAAAACTCAATGTTCGAAAAACCAGTAGTAAAAACATTCCAATACGGAAATCATACCGTTACATTAGAAACAGGCGTGATGGCACGTCAAGCCACCGCAGCCGTAATGGCAACCATGGACGACACCGCCGTGTTTGTTTCAGTTGTCGGTAAAAAAGAGGCAGTACAAGGCCAAGACTTTTTCCCTCTCACAGTGAATTACCAAGAGCGTACTTACGCAGCAGGTAAGATTCCTGGTGGCTTCTTTAAGCGTGAAGGTCGTCCTTCTGAAAGCGAAACCTTAATTGCACGTTTGATTGACCGTCCAATTCGTCCTCTTTTCCCTGATGCCTTCACAAATGAAGTTCAAGTGATTGCAACCGTTGTTTCGGTTAACCCGAATGTTCAGCCAGATATCATCACTATGATTGGTACTTCGGCAGCTTTGGCGATTTCTGGTATTCCATTTAATGGTCCTATCGGTTCTGCTCGTGTGGGTCATATCGATGGTCAATTGGTGTTAAACCCAAGTCCAAAAGAATTAGACAAATCTCGTCTTGATCTTGTGGTTGCGGGTACTGAAGGCGCTGTGCTGATGGTTGAATCTGAAGCTGATATTCTGACTGAAGAGGAGATGTTGGCTGCGGTAGTTTATGGTCATGAGCAACAGCAAGTGGTCATCAAGGCGATCAATGAATTCGCAGCTGAAGTCGCGACTCCCGCTTGGGAATGGCAAGCTCCAGAAGAAAACATTGCCCTAAAAGAAAAAATTGCTCAGTTAGCTGAAACTCGTTTTACCGAGGCTTACCAAATTACCGAAAAAATGGCGCGTTATGAGCAAGTCGGTCAGATTAAGTCTGATGTGATTGACGCGCTATTAGCCGAAGATGACTCACTTGATGTGATGGATATCAAGAAAATGCTCGGCTCTCTTGAGAAAAAAGTGGTACGTAGCCGTATTATCGCCGGTGAGAAACGTATCGACGGGCGCGAGAAAGATATGATTCGTGCTTTAGATGTACGTACAGGAGTATTACCACGTACTCACGGTAGCGCTTTGTTTACTCGTGGTGAGACTCAAGCTTTAGTCACCGCAACCTTAGGGACGCAGCGTGATGCACAAATTATTGATGAACTGACAGGTGAGAAGAAAGATCACTTCTTATTGCATTATAACTTCCCTCCATACTGTGTGGGTGAAACTGGCTTTGTGGGTTCACCAAAGCGTCGTGAAATTGGTCATGGTCGTTTAGCGAAACGTGGTATTGCGGCGGTGATGCCATCAGTGGATGAGTTCCCATACACCGTACGCGTTGTTTCTGAGATTACTGAATCAAACGGTTCTTCTTCAATGGCATCTGTGTGTGGTTCATCACTAGCGTTGATGGATGCGGGTGTACCTATTAAAGCCTCTGTTGCCGGTATTGCGATGGGCTTGGTGAAAGAAGAGCAAGATTTTGTCGTCCTTTCTGACATTTTAGGTGATGAAGACCACCTAGGTGATATGGACTTTAAAGTTGCCGGTACCTCTAATGGTGTGACGGCACTACAAATGGATATCAAGATCGAAGGCATTACTAAAGAGATCATGCAAATTGCGCTGAACCAAGCGAAAGGTGCACGTTTACACATCCTTTCTGTGATGGATCAAGCGATTGCTGGTGCACGTGATGATATCTCTGAATTTGCACCTCGTATCCACACGATGAAGATCAGTGCTGAAAAGATTAAAGATGTGATCGGTAAAGGTGGTGCGGTTATCCGCATGTTGACTGAAGAAACCGGTACAACCATTGAAATTGAAGATGACGGTACGATCAAGATTGCCGCCACAGATGGTGATCAAGCCAAAGAAGCGATTCGTCGTATTGAGCAGATCACTGCAGAAGTTGAAGTGGGTAAAATTTACACCGGCAAAGTCGCTCGTCTAGCTGATTTTGGTGCTTTCGTAACCGTGTTACCAGGCAAAGATGGCTTAGTCCATATTTCACAAATTGCTGATAAACGCATTGAAAAAGTGTCTGATGTTCTCTCTGAAGGCCAAGAAGTTCAAGTGAAAGTCTTAGAAATTGATCGTCAAGGCCGTGTTCGTTTGAGCATGAAAGAAGCGGTAGAAAAACCGGCAGAAGAAGCCCCTCAAGACAATGCGGCACCAACTGCGGAATAATAATTGCATTATTGTTCTCGAAGAACAGTTTTCGCTTTTTGGGGACAAAGCATGATATAAAGGGAGCGTAATTCGCTCCCTTTTTAATTGGATCATGCGAAATAACAGGAGTATGGATTTGTGAAATGGCTTCAAACCGCTCTTATCAGTGCGGCATTCTTGTTACTTGCTGGATGTGTTTCTACTGGATCTCAACAAACCCAGTGGGTCTACCCACCCATGGCGATTCCACTGCAATCAAACGTGCAGCACGAAGTTAAAATTGCGCGCTTAACGCAGTTACTACAACGTAGCGATTTAAATGATGACGTTCGTGCGAAGATGTTTTTTGAGCGGGGAAATAGCTATGACAACGTCGGATTACGCGATCTGGCTCGCCTTGATTTCACTCAGTCATTAGCGCTCAATCCTGCTCAAGCGGACATTTTTAACTTGCTTGGCGTTTATTATACTGAAGCGGGAGAGTTTGATGCGGCTTATGAAGCGTTTGATTCAACCCTCGAATTAGATCCAAGTAATGAATATGCGGTACGTAATCGTGCTATTGCGTTGTATTATGGGGAGCGGACCGAGCTTGCTTTTGAAGAAATCAGTCAACATTATCAACAAGATCCAGACGATCCATTTCGGGCGCTTTGGCAGTACATTATTTATAGTGAACTCAACCCAGAGCAAGCAAGGGATGAATTAGCCACTCGTTATCAGCAGCATGATGAACAGTGGGGATGGGTCATGGTTGGATTAATGCTGGATAAGGTGTCGGAAGAGCAGCTATTTAAAATTTTGCTCAATAATACGCGAGATAATACCGCACTGGCTCAACAGTTGACCGAAACCTATTTTTATCTAGGCAAGCGGTATCAATTACAAGGGAACTACGCTCATGCGATTTCCCTGTATAAACTGGCCCTCTCGTTTAATGTCTATGAGTATGTGGAACACCGTTACGCTTTCTTAGAGTTAGGGCGTATCTATCAGAATCTACGCGAAGCTCAACTGGCAAAAAGCACCCAATAAAAACGTACAATAGAGGTCGGTAGCATCATGGATTATCGATGCTGCCTGCCTGCTTTTTAATTATTCACTAATTCATTATTAACTAAAGCTAACCCCTCAATTTGATGCCAATAGCCGTTACAGTGATGGTTCGTGAGCGATTGCGGTTGTTGGCCTCGCTCATTGGCTTGGAAAAGCTGAAGATGCTCAAAGGTTTCAACACCGAGAGGGCTTAAGCGAACAACGTCAACTAACCCTACCATGCTGGATAAATCATTGACTAAGTTATAACAGTAGCCAGATTGGGTCTGAATACCATTCAAGTTAAAGACGTCTTGTCCTTCTTGGCTCTGGACGGAAATCCCCGTAGGGTAACGGATACAGCAGGTTTCGCATTCGTCTTTAGCTTTATTTTCGGCACGCGCAGTAAAACAGCGGGCAGAATAGGCCAGAGGTAAATAACCATGGGCAAACACTTCGGTCGCAAACTTATCTTTAATATTCAATGCGTCACACTGCTCAAGTACATTGATGAGCCATTGACGAGAAAGTTCGACCGGCATACACCAGCGAACCATTCCCTGTTTGAGAAAAATCTTGAGTGTTTGCGCATTATAGCAATTGATGGCAGGGCCAACGACAAAGGGAACGTTTTGTTGGTGTGCCATCTGAATCGCAGAAACATCATTGGCTTCAATCGTAAATTCACCATTATCAATATATTTTTTCATAACATTGAGTTCGCTCGGTACTTCTAGCAAAGCCATGGTAGAAATCACCACTTCCTTACCTTGAGTGGTGAGCTGCTTTGCTAGATCAAGCCAATCTGCGGCTTTAAGCTCACGACGTTTAGAACAGACCGTTTCCCCTAAATAAATGATATCGGCCGAGCTTTCACAGGCTTGGTGATAAAAATTTTCAACATCGTTTTTTGGCCAAAAGTATAGCAGAGGGCCTAATGCGTATTTCATGCGTTTTTCCCTGTTCATTTATTGCCATTGACGATGATAAGCACCAAGTGTGGTTTGGGTGCCTTCTGAGACGTTGGCAAGGCTAGCATCCCAAGCCGGTTTTACTTGATACTGGTCTGGGTTGGCAAGGTAGTTATCGATGGCGGCTCGCCAGGTGCGAGTTACCTGTTCAACATAGGCTGGGCTACGTTGACGTCCTTCTATCTTCACTGACGCGATATTGGCAGCAAACAGTTCAGGCACCATCGATAATGTATTTAAGCTGGTGGGCTCCTCTAGAGCATGATAGCGTTTTTGCTCGCCATCAAGTTCAGCGAGAAATCGCCCTTTACATAGGGTCGGGTAGCCTGCGTTTTCACCACAGGCATAGCGATCGATCAAGATGTTGTTAAGACGAGATTCTAAGCCTTGTTCTGTTTCTTGCCAGCGAACGTACTTGGCGGGAGAGCAAGCTCCGACTGTATTAGGGGATTCTCCGGTCATATAGGAGGAGAGGTAGCAACGTCCTTCCGACATAATGCATAAACTACCGAAAGCGAAGACTTCCAATTCGACCTCTTTCGGAATATTGCGTGATAGTTGTTTCACCTGATGAATGGACAGCACACGAGGTAAGACAACGCGTTTGACATTGAAATTTTCATGATAAAATTCAATAGCTTTGACATTAGTCGCTGAGGCCTGTACCGAGAGATGTAATTCAATGTCAGGGTAGCGCTGAGCTGCATATTCAAGAATGGCGACATCAGCGATAATCAGAGCATCAACCCCTAGAGCGGCAGCTTGATCAACCGCTTGTGTCCAGCGCTGGAAACCTTCTGGGTGGGCAAAGGTGTTTAGTGCAATATGTAGTTTTTTATTTCGATCATGCACATAGTTGATCGCTTTTTCTAGTTTCTTACCAGTAAAATTCAAACCGGCAAAGTGACGGGCGTTGGTGTCATCTTTAAAACCGATGTAAACCGCATCGGCACCACAATCAATGGCGGTTTTCAAGGCAGGTAAGTTACCTGCGGGGCAGAGTAGTTCCATTGCTCATTACTGTTTTTAAAGGAAAAGTTTTTATATTTTAGGAAGAGTTGTTGGTCCACTCCTTGATATAAGGCAGGTTTCACTCATTCAATTGTTATTTACCGATAAAGGTTTATTGTGCGAAGCCACGAATTTAGTCTGTCACTTTATCCTTGATTGCTCGCTATTCAATATTTAGAGGTGTGCGCCGATATTGAGTAAATAGCTCCTCAACTTCGTGTTTAGGTTTGGGGCGATAAAAATGAAACCCTTGAATGGTATGACAGTGAAGGTGGGAGAGTAATGTCGCCTGTTGCTCTGTTTCAACGCCTTCGGCAACCACGTCAAGATGGAGCGATTTGCCTAATTTAATAATGCTTTCCACCACCGTGGCCTGCTTAGGAAGGGTGTCAATATCGGTAATAAAGGTGCGATCTATCTTTAATTCATCAATCGGGAAGCGGGCTAAATAAGCCAATGATGAATAGCCAGTACCAAAATCATCAATAGACAATGAAAAACCTAACTTTTTGATCGCATTTAACATTTGTAAAGTGTGTTGACTGTCACTCATCACTGCACTTTCGGTCAGTTCAAAAGTAATACAGCTAGGATCAACGCCGGTTTGTTGTAGTAATTTTTCTAAGTGATGGATTAATTGTGTATTGCCAAATTGCTCTGGGGAAATATTGATAGCCACTTTACCGGGTAAAATATTTTGTTGTTGCCAACGCTTAACGGTAACAAAAACTTCTCGAATCACCACCCGCCCTAGGTGTTCAATAAGCCCAGCTTTTTCCGCAACAGGGATGAACGCACCGGGGCTGATATAACCTTCAATAGGGTGTTTCCAGCGTACTAGTGCTTCTGCACCATTGATACTAAAATCACGGGCATTCACTTTGGGTTGATACCAAACTTCAAGCCCATTTTGTTGCAACGCTTTCTGCAATTCAATTTCCAGCCATAAGCGCATGCGAGCTTCTTTATTCATTTGGTTATTGAAGGTGATCCAACGATTACGGCCACGATCTTTTGCTTCATACATGGCAGTATCGGCATTTTGCAGTAACACCCTAGCGTTATTGCCATCTCCTGGAAATTGTACACAGCCGATTGAACAGGCTAAACGTTTGCTAAAATGGTGAAGGTCAAAAGGTTGGTTAATTAAGCGAATAATTCGATCGGCTAACATTTCCCCCACTTTGGCATGTTCAGGCTCTGGGATAATCAGGCCAAACTCATCGCCACCCAAATGACCTAATACCGCTTGAGGGGGGAGTATACGCTGTAATCGACTAGAAACTTCTTTGATGACTTTATCACCAATATGATGCCCTAGTGAGTCATTAATATTTTTAAAGTTATCAATATCTAGATAGAGCATCATGAGTGGGATTTGATTATCAATAAAATGGTCGAGACACTTGGTAAACCCTAATCGGTTACTGACGCCAGTTAATTGATCAATGTGAGTATGGTGTGAAACCGTATTCGTGATGTTTGATGATGGCGCGGCATCTTGAATCAAAATCAGGTGTGCCGGCTGGTGAAACAGTGAAGTTGATTTTGCACTGAGTCGCACGCGGCGAGCAGCACCACAACGAGGCCCAGTGACACACAAAAGCGAATCTTGCATCAGCCTATCGGCAAGAGATGATGTCAATGGTTGCTGCGTCGATTCATCGATAAAGAGCTGGGACAGTGATTCGCCGAGTAAATTGAGCTGTCCAGCATGTCCTAATAATTGGGCGGCTGATGCGTTAGCAGATAAAATATAGTCGTCTTCAACCAGTAGCACTCCACAGGGCAGCAGCTGGCTGAGAGCGAGAAATTTTTGTTCCGCTTCCTCCAACGCACATTGCAATGTGTGTTTTTCAGACTCATCTATGGCCTGAAATAGAATATAGTCTGGATGATCTTGATGAAAAATTGGTGAAAGAAAAATACGCAGGTGTGTCGTCAAACCAAGCCAGTCAATCTCGATTGTGCTTTCTAATGTTTCCCCGTTAAAAGCACGGTCATAATAAGGCTTTAGCTGTTGGTACAGCGCTTCATTAAAAATATGTCTATCATCCATTCCCACCATTTCAAAGGGAGTCAAGCCACTGAGTTCAGCATAGCGCTCATTCACTAAGACATACTGATGTTGGCGATCAAAAATAGCGATCCAAACTGGGCTATGTGCGGTTATTTTATTAAACCAATATGGTAGATGTTGAGTGGGCATTAAAAAGTGACCAACCCTATAAAATCTGTCGTATTCACAAAGTGATTAACTCTTCTAAATTTCATCAACTATAACTTTGATCCAATAGGTTGGAAAGCTTCATAAAAATCTCCAACTGAGAATTTTTTCATCTGAACCTCGCGAAGTCGTCCCGTTGATATTTAGAAAATTCCTTTTCTTTGATGCATAACAGGTACGAGACTTGGCCGAACCATTATGATAATGAGCAATGATTCTAAGGTAACGGATAACGCGCGTGATAAACAAGATTCGAACCCAACTCGTTCAAAATGCAGCATCAATTTTGCGATCTCCAGTCCATTTATTGCCGAAATTTATACAAAAAAAACTTTTACTTGATGGCTTGAAAATGGTCTTTCAAGAAGCATTGGAAGAGGGTGATTTTGAGTTTCTGAGTGATAAATGGTTGAAAGTTGAAATTCGTGATCTCAAATTGCACTGGTATATTAGTTATCAACAAGAGCGTTTGTTGGTTGCCGATGTAGCGCAACAAGAAGATGTGAGCTTTAGTGGTAATGTGAATGATTTAATCTTAATTGCGGGGCGTAAAGAAGATCCCGATACACTATTTTTCCAGCGTCGTTTATCGATTGAAGGGGATACCGAATTAGGATTAGAGGTTAAAAATTTGATGGACAGTGTGGATTTGCAACAATTACCGCAAGCGCTACAAATTTTACTTCACCAATTGGCTGATTTTGTGCATAAAGGCATGCAAACGCCGAATAGACACAATGAGGTCGAAAATGCTTATTCGAACTGAGGCTCCTGCGGATATCCTCGCGGTCGATCGCTTATTAAAATCGGTATTTGACACCGAACGAGAAGCGAATTTAGTGATGAAACTAAGAGAAAATGGTCGTCGAACTTTGTCGTTAGTCGCTTGTGATGATGAAGGTGATATTGTCGGGTATGCTTTATTTAGTCCGGTAATGTTGAATGGCGAAGATCTCAACTGGCAAGGTTTAGCGCCATTAGCCGTTGAAACAAATTATCGCTGTCAAGGCATCGGTGCTCAACTGGTCAATGAAGGGCTAAGTTCCTTAGGTGAGTTGGGGTATCCTGCGTGCGTGGTATTGGGAGCCCCGAATTACTATCAACGCTTTGGTTTCCGTGTTGCGAAGTCGCATGGTTTTCATTGCCCATGGCCTGAGGTTGAGTCAGCATTTCAAGTGGTCGAATTATGGGAGGATGCTTTTGCTGGTCGTCAAGGGCTCATCGAGTATTGCGATGAATTTTCCCAATAGATGTCAGTATAAGTCTCTTGAGCTGAGTTGATGATATTTGTTAGCATGCGCTCAACTGGCAAGAGAAGTAGAGTATCATGGTTGATCAGCAGCAGTATTTACAGGCGATGGGCATTCAATATTGGCAATTAGTCCATCCACAGCGACTGGCGGGCTATCAGCCTCAATTAATGCCGCTTGATCCTGATTGCCGCCTATTGTTGATCTCCCCCTCCTTTCCCTCTGAGTCGGAAATTTTGTGGCTAGAAAAAGTACTAAAGTCTTTCCATGTGACGTTAGTTCAAGCTAGACAGGTTTTTCCTGAACACATAGCACAATTGGATCTTACTCACTTGGCGTGGATCTGGTATGCCGGGTGCGAGGTGTCAGTGACGGCTCAAGCCAACTTGCTACACACTCCCCCCTTAAGTGTTATTAAAAACGATACTCGTTATCGACGAGATTTATGGCAGCAAATTTGCTCTTACAGTGAACAATAACCATATGGCAATGCAATTTTTACCACTTTCTACAGCACATCTAGCAGAGGTTTGGCATATCGAGCAGCATGCTCACAGTCATCCTTGGTCAAAAAATATGCTGGAAGATGTCGCTAGCCGAGGAGCTTGTCATCAAGTGATGATGGTTAACCAGAGCGTTGTTGGCTATTACTATGCACAAAATATTGTTGGGGAGGTCACCTTGCTTAATATTGCGATTGCGCCGAGTGAGCAAGGAAAAGGATATGGCAAACAGCTTCTCCAATATTTTTTAGCGCAATGTGAACAAAGCAAGGCCGAAAGTGCTTGGCTCGAGGTGAGAGAGAGTAATCAACGAGCATTTCATCTTTATCAGCAATTAGGTTTTAATGAAATTGATCGCCGGTTTAATTATTATCCGACCGCACAAGGAAAAGAAGATGCGATCATTATGAGCTATTTTTTCTTTGATTAATGCTGCTGTTTCCTCCTCTATTTTTCTCCTGAATAATAAGCTGTGAAAACTCGATTCGTTTAGTTGCTCCGATCGTGAAGATCAGCGAGAATATTCGGTAATTTGAACTCAAAGGGCAACTTCTGCCATTCGGCGGAAGTGACCTTAAAAAGAAGATTTCTTGCATGTCTAATACTCCTTTTATTGGTGAAGTCGCTAAGCGTCGAACTTTCGCCATTATCTCTCACCCTGATGCGGGTAAAACAACCATTACTGAAAAAGTATTACTGTTTGGAAATGCGATTCAAAAAGCTGGAACGGTGAAAGGCCGAGGTTCGGCCCAGCATGCCAAATCAGACTGGATGGAGATGGAAAAAGAACGGGGAATTTCGGTTACCACCTCGGTAATGCAGTTCCCTTATCGTGATGCTTTGGTCAATTTGCTTGATACTCCCGGACACGAAGATTTCTCGGAAGATACCTATCGTACATTAACCGCGGTCGACTCATGCTTGATGGTCATTGACGCGGCAAAAGGGGTTGAAGATCGCACCCGTAAATTAATGGAAGTGACTCGTTTACGCGATACGCCGATCATCACTTTTATGAATAAACTTGACCGTGATATTCGAGATCCAATGGAGCTGTTGGATGAAGTTGAGAACGAGCTAAATATCGCCTGTGCCCCTGTGACTTGGCCGATAGGCTGCGGTAAAGAGTTTAAAGGGGTGTATCACATTCATCGGGATGAAACCATTCTTTATGCCACAGGGCAAGGGCATACCATTCAAGAGGTGCGTGTGATTGCTGGCTTGAATAACCCTGAGTTAGATAATCAAGTCGGTAGTGAGCTGGCCCAGCAATTGCGGGATGAATTAGAATTGGTGCTTGGTGCATCAAATGAGTTTGATCGAGAACTATTTTTAAGCGGCGATTTAACTCCGGTTTTCTTTGGTACAGCATTAGGTAACTTTGGCGTCGATCATATGCTGGATGGTTTAACCGAGTGGGCACCTTCTCCTTTACCTCGCCAAGCCAATGAGCGAGTGGTGCAAGCGACAGAAGATAAGTTCTCCGGCTTTGTGTTTAAAATTCAGGCCAATATGGATCCGAAACACCGTGACCGTATTGCTTTCATGCGCATCGTGTCTGGGACTTATAAACAAGGCATGAAGATGAACCACGTTCGCTTGGGCAAACAGGTTAGCATTTCTGATGCGGTGACCTTTATGGCGGGGGATCGTTCACGTGCCGAAGAAGCGTTTGCCGGTGATATCATTGGCCTACATAACCACGGAACCATCCAAATTGGTGACACTTTTACTCAAGGGGAAACGTTGAAATTCTCAGGAATTCCTAATTTTGCTCCTGAGTTATTCCGTCGTATTCGTTTAAAAGATCCACTTAAACAAAAACAACTGCTCAAAGGGCTAGTGCAACTTTCTGAAGAAGGGGCGGTACAGGTTTTTCGTCCTCTACAAAATAACGATTTAATCGTTGGTGCGGTCGGGGTATTGCAGTTTGATGTGGTGGTCGCTCGTCTTAAATCGGAATATAACGTGGAAGCCATTTATGAAGGGGTTAATGTTGCGACAGCGCGTTGGGTTGAGTGTGACGATGCGAAGACACTGGAAGAGTTTAAGCGTAAAAACCAAAGTAATTTAGCGTTGGATGGCGGGGATAACTTAGCGTATATCGCTCCAACCATGGTTAATCTGAATTTAGCGCAAGAACGAGCACCTGAGATTTTGTTCCGAGCGACGCGTGAGCATTAATCTTTACTTGTCCTATTTGATGCATAATGGTTAGTACTGGCAATGAGACCGCTTAAGCGAGCTCCAGCACTACACTTTGAGTCAAACGCATTGTGCTAAGCAAGAAAAAAGCCGATGAACGATGCATCGGCTTTTTGCTATTGAGAGGAGCGGGTTACTTTTTTTTCTTTGTCGCTTTCTTTTTCACAACGGTTTTCTTTTTTTCATCTTTTTTCTTTTTCTTGAAGGTCGGCTTTTTATGTTTAGGGCGTAAACCTTCTATAAATCGTTCTTTAATCTCTTCTTTTACATAACGGGCGACCCGATCCATCATCGGCTGATCGTGTGCTTCGACCAAAGAAATAGCATTGCCTTTCTTACCGGCGCGAGCCGTTCGACCGATGCGGTGTAAATAGACATCAGCACTACGGGGCATGTCAAAGTTTATTACATGGCTAATGTCAGGCACATCAATGCCTCTGGCGGCAACATCAGTAGCCAGTAGGACATTAACCTCACCCTCACGAAAGCGAGTGATGGCGTTATTACGGCGATCTTGTGGCATTTCACCTTGGATCCAAGCGCAAGCAATTTGTGCTCTTTCGAGTTCTGCACGCAGTTCAGCTAATCGTTCACGGGTTTTTAAGAAAACAATTGCCCGTTCAGACTGTTGGGTAAGAATGGTTTTGAGTAGTTCAAGCTTATGTTCCATATTGTCTGCGCGGTGATACCATTGCGCAATTTTTTTCCGCTCACGGCGCGGTGGTTCTGCGTTAACTTCTGCTGGGTTAGTGAGTAGATCAGCAGTAAACCCTTCTACTCCTCGCCCCTCTAATGTGGCAGAGAAAAGTAAGGTTTGCTTACGCCAGCGACATTCAGAAGCAAGGCGATCAACCACAGGGCCAAAGCCCATATCTAGCATGCGATCAGCTTCATCAAGTATTAGCCATTCAATGGCACGGCAATCGAACCGTTCCGCTTCTATATATTCCAGCAAACGGCCAGGGGTTGCCACGACAATATCTTGGGTCGTGGCGAGAATCTCAGCATGCTCTTGATATTGAACCCCCCCAGTGATGGTAAAAATATTAAGATGGGTATATTTAGCCAATTCACGAGCTTGTTCGGTGATCTGCATGGCGAGTTCACGAGTAGGCGTGAGGATTAAGATCCTCGCTGGGCCTCCTTTTTTGCGCGGGAAATCTTGTAAATATTGCAGTGCAGGGATGACAAATGCCGCCGTTTTACCCGTACCTGTTGGTGCAGAGGCAAGAATATCTCTACCGTCCAGGGCATGGGGAATCGCTTCCTCTTGAACTTGAGTGGGGCGTTGAAAGCCCATTTCTTCAATTGCTTCAAGAAGATTGGCATCCAGTTCTAGGTCAGCAAAGGTTTTAGTCACAGTTGGGGTACTCCGCAAGGCTGGGGCTGAATAGTCTAAAATAAAGGGCGCACATTATAGTTGGATCTTTAGTCAGATCACATCTCTAATTACTTCATCTTAAGATAAAAATCCCGAGTCAGGGCTATAAAGTCATCACTATACCCATTTTTAGTATGGATCGTCAGTTTACTGCGTTCAACTTGACTCATTTTTTTACTGAGTTCAAATAGTAACCGATGTACTGCTTTTGAAGGCGTCGGGCTGACTTCACAT
>NZ_NBUS01000038.1:172054-182455 GCF_002749895.1 Vibrio fujianensis
ATCGTGTTAGGTACCAACCTTGTTGTTGGGCTAATTGAATAAATGATTTTCCTTCTTTAATTGGCAAGATAAAACAAGCTCGACCATCTTCAGTTAATAGATCGGCTAAACGATCAATTAAGCTTGAATGAGTTAAGTTCTGAGTATGTCTAGCGAGCGCTCGTGAATAAGAGTGCGCCATCTCTCCACTAGTGAAGTAAGGCGGATTACAGATCACCCCGTCAAAATGGGTACTAAAGAGAGTGGTCAGTATGTCTTGTTGGTATACCTCAATGCGTTCTTGCCAAGGCGAAAGAGCCACATTATGAGTGGTTGAGTTGAATGCCAATGGATCAATATCGATAGCGCAGATAGATACTTGAGCAAAGCGCTGCGCGCACATAAGGGAAAGTAAGCCTGTGCCACTACCTATATCAAGAATCCGTTTCGGAGAGTGAGTAAATGCCCAAGCTCCAAGCATCACGCCATCAGTACTGACTGGCATGCCACATTGCTGTTGAGTAATCGAAAACTGTTTAAATTTAAAAGGGTTACTTTTCATTGCGCTGCTTTTTTATAAACATCGGGTGTTATATGAATTATGAGACGATTTTCTCTGATGTTGTGAATTTGTTTGGTGTTTTATGCTATATGTTGACCATTTGTAGTGGAGTTTAATTGAAATATGATTCTGTATTATTTTTAACAAATAGTGTAATACACTGCTTTTGGGCTCCATTGATAAATTAATATGGTGTTTTTTGCTTAGCTATTGCGAAAAGTCGATAGGTTCGTCATTATTCCAGTCTTATTAGTTAGAGGAAGCTCGACTTCCCTTTCAATGCACACACAACATCTATTACATATTTATTTAAGGGTTATCTGTGAAACAGACGTTAAAATTAACAGATATTGCCGCGTTAGGCTTTATGCTTTTTGCGTTCTTTCTCGGCGCTGGAAATATTATCTTTCCGCCATTGGCCGGCCAATTAGCTGGAGAAAATTTACTTTCAGCGATGACCGGCTTTCTTCTCACTGCCGTTGGCTTACCGCTTGTCTCTATTATTGCTGTAGCGATTGCTGGCGGAACTTGGAATCATCTTACCAAAGATCTACCGGCTAAGATTGCCACATTAGTCGCTGTGCTTATTTTTATTATCATCGGGCCTGCTTTTGCGACGCCACGGACAGGGCTTGTGGCTTATGAAATGGCCGTTAGTCCCTTGTTTGCCGAGACATCTCAACTTCATCTCACGATTTTTTCTATCCTCTTCTTTGCTGTGGCGATGTTTTTCTCTTGGTCACAAGGCCGTTTGATTGATCTGATTGGTAAATTGTTAACACCGGCTCTTTTTGTTGGCCTTATTGTATTAGCTATCGGTGTTTTTCTTGATCCGCAAGGGGAATGGATGGCGGCCAGTGGCCCATATATAAACCAGCCATTTACCAAAGGGTTTTTGGAAGGATATAACACGATGGATACCTTGGCAGCGCTGATGTTTGGTATGCTGATCGTTGATGCATTGCGTAGCAAAGGAATTACCGAGCAGAAAGCGACGACGAAATATCTGATTAGCTCGGCATTTATTGCTGCTTTTGGTTTAGCCTCAGTCTATATTTCTTTGTTTTACCTTGGCGCGACCAGCTCTGCTATTGCTGGAGGGGCAGATAATGGTGGCTTTATTTTAAGTCAATATGTTCAAGCATTATTTGGCCCTTATGGACAAATCGTTTTATCGACCATTGTGCTGTTGGCTTGTTTAACCACAGCGATTGGCTTGATCTCTGCGTGTTCTGACTACTTCTGTTCTTTAACACCAATTCCATATCGTGCTTGGGTAATCATTAATGGTGTCGCATGTGCGACGGTCGCGAATGTTGGCTTATCTCAACTGATTGCACTCTCTATTCCTGTTTTGGTGGCCTTGTATCCGGTGGCGATTGCTTTAGTGGTACTGGCTTTTGTGCGTCATAAAATGCCCAATCCTCAAGTGGCTTTTCGTGTGGTGACATTGGTCGCTTTCTTATTTGCCTTGATCGATGCGGCTAAAGTCTGCGGTTTGGATGTGTCCATGTTTGATGCGTTGCCTTTATTTGATGTTGGGATGGGCTGGGTACTGCCTTCTTTTACCGCTTTAATCTGTATGTTTTTTGTCGCGGGTAAAGTCTGCCGAGTGCCTTCTAATCAAAGCACTGCATAATCTAAGGGCTGTTGACCCTAGGGTTAACCAAAATTAGTGGCGGATGATGGTTTTCATCCGCTTTTTTATTGGGTGACGCATGCGGTTTGGATTAGATATTGCTAGTTTAATGAAGCGAGAGAAGAGATAACGTGACTGGATTTTTTCCTGTATCTTCGTCACATTTTTCAGTAGAATTCTTTGGTTAAATTCTATTCATAAAGCCAAAAATCAACATGTTTGAAATCAATCCTATAAAAAACCGTATTCAGGATGTGTTGCAACGCACAACAATCCTGAGGGGGTATCTTTGACTACGATGCAAAGAAAGAGCGTTTAGAAGAAGTTAATGCAGAATTAGAGCAACCGGATGTTTGGAATGAACCTGAGCGGGCGCAAGCTTTGGGCAAAGAACGTTCCTCACTACAAGCGGTTGTAGAAACCATCGATCAATTAGAACAAGGAGTCGATGATGTTGAAGGGTTGCTTGAGTTAGCGATTGAAGCTGATGATCAAGAAACCTTTGATGAAATCGAACCTGAATTACGTGAACTTGAAAGTAAACTGGAACAGTTAGAGTTTCGTCGTATGTTTTCAGGCGATCACGACGCCTCAGATTGCTATATTGACTTACAAGCCGGTTCGGGTGGTACAGAAGCTCAGGATTGGACCTCAATGCTACTGCGTATGTATTTGCGTTGGGCGGATGATAAAGGGTTTAAAACCGAAGTCATTGAGGTTTCTGAAGGCGATGTTGCTGGACTTAAATCGGCGACTGTGCGTATTATCGGTGACTATGCGTATGGCTGGTTACGTACAGAAACTGGTGTTCACCGTTTAGTACGAAAATCCCCTTTTGATTCAGGTGGTCGTCGTCATACTTCATTTGCTTCTGCCTTTGTCTATCCAGAAATTGATGAAAACATTGCGGTTGATATTAATCCTTCGGATCTACGTATTGATGTTTATCGTGCGTCAGGTGCGGGAGGGCAGCACGTTAACACCACAGAGTCTGCGGTTCGTATTACTCATATTCCAACCAATACGGTGGTGCAATGTCAAAATGATCGTTCTCAACATAAGAACAAAGATCAGGCAATGAAACAGCTACGAGCCAAGTTATTTGAACTTGAGTTACAAAAGCAAAATGCTGAAAAACAAGCGAATGAAGATGCCAAATCAGACATCGGCTGGGGAAGCCAAATTCGTTCTTATGTATTAGATGATTCTCGAATCAAAGATTTACGTACTGGCGTTGAAAATCGCAATACGCAAGCGGTTCTAGATGGTGATCTAGATAAATTTATTGAAGCTAGCCTTAAATCAGGCCTATAAGCTTTTTACCGATAAAACAGGGTACATGCAAAATGACTGATGCTGTTCAAAACGAAGCGAATCAACCACAAATTGCGCAAGAAGAAAACAAACTGATTGCAGAGCGTCGTAGTAAGTTAGAGCATATCCGTAAGAGCTGTAAGGCGAATGGTCACCCCAATGACTTCCGCCGTGACAGCTTGGCGGGTGATCTGCAAGAGAAGTTCGGTGAAAAGAGCAAAGAAGAGTTAGAAGCCCTTAATCATGTTGTGGCGATTGCTGGCCGTATCATGGCCAAGCGTGGGCCATTCTTGGTTATTCAAGAAACGTCTGGCCGTATTCAAGCGTATGCTTCGAAAGAAGTTCAAAAAGCGCTGAAAGAAAAATATCAAGGATTAGATATTGGCGATATTATTGGTGTGAAAGGTGCTTTACATAAATCAGGTAAAGGTGACCTTTATGTGAATATGGAAGAGTATGAATTACTGACTAAAGCACTACGTCCGTTACCTGAGAAGTTCCACGGCCTGACCGACCAAGAGATGCGCTATCGTCAACGTTATGTTGATTTGATTGTAAATGAAGAGTCACGTCATGCGTTTGTGATCCGTTCGAAAGTGATGTCCGCTATTCGCAATTTCATGATCTCTAAACAGTTTATGGAAGTTGAAACACCAATGATGCATGTGATTCCGGGGGGGGCGAGTGCGCGTCCATTCATCACCCATCATAATGCACTTGATATGCCTATGTACTTACGCATCGCTCCGGAGCTTTATCTCAAACGTCTCGTAGTGGGCGGATTTGATCGTGTATTTGAAATTAACCGAAACTTCCGTAACGAAGGGTTGTCGCCTCGTCATAACCCAGAATTCACTATGATGGAATTCTATATGGCGTACGCCGATTACAAAGACTTGATGGATTTCACCGAAGAATTATTGCGTACTATTGCTTTGGAAGTGTTAGGTTCAACATCCATGCCTTATGGCGATGAAACCGTAGAGTTTGGCGGTGAATATGCGCGAATGAGCATGTTTGAAGCGATCAAACACTACAATCCAGATCATGCACAAATCCAAGCGCTCACAGAAGATGATATACAAAATCGTGAACTTATGGTGTCGATTGCCAAATCGGTTCACGTTGAAGTGGAAGAGTTCTGGACTTGTGGTCAACTTCTTGAAGAGATCTTTGGTGAAACGGCCGAGCCTAAATTAATGCAGCCAACCTTTATTACGGGTTATCCTGCGGATATTTCACCGTTAGCTCGACGTAGTGATGATAATCCATTCTTTACTGATCGCTTTGAATTTTTCATTGGTGGGCGTGAAGTTGCCAATGGTTTCTCTGAGCTCAATGATGCAGAAGATCAAGATGCTCGCTTTAAAGCGCAAGTTGAAGCGAAAGAATCGGGGGATGATGAAGCGATGTTCTATGATGCGGACTACATTACCGCACTAGAGCACGGTTTACCACCAACAGCAGGCCAAGGTATCGGCATTGACCGTTTAGTGATGCTACTGACCAATACACATACTATTCGTGATGTTATCTTGTTCCCAGCCATGCGTCCTCAGCAGTAATTGTTTTAGCAACATAAAAACCGCCAAAAGGCGGTTTTTATGTTTTTTATCTCTGCGAATGCCCCACCAGAAAAAGTATAACGTTCTATTTATTTTGCTCTTCTAAGAAAAGAGTTCCCTTTGAGATCAAACTTCTGCAATTTACTGATCCAATTCAGAGAGATTTATCGTGTAATCTTAATAGTGATACAGATTCTATTTTAGAGTACCACTAAGGTAACGACGATAAATTCCGCGCCAATGTAGCGCAATATAAAAAATAAAAAACGAATAAGGAAACCAGTTGATGGGTACTCAATTTCGCATGGGTTGTGTTCCCGGTTCGCTAATTGTCGTAGGAGGCACTTATGAGCCGTGGTTATCAGTGCTAGAGCAAGCAGGCTGGAAATGTAAACAATGTGCTGATCTGCGCAAAGCCGATCAAATATTTTCCGAGGTGGGGCCATGTATTGGTATTGTTGACCTGAGCCACGATGAGTTTAGCTTGAATGGCGTGGCAAATTTAGTCAGTAGTCATAAACAGGTTCGCTGGCTGGCTTTTATCCGTGAATCTCAACTTCGTTCAGATACGATTTGCCAATTTATCGTCAACTTCTGCATCGATTTTTTTACCGCTCCAATTCCAGACACTCAGTTGCTCAGTACCATTGGTCACCAGTTAGGGATGCTCCAACTAGAAAAAAAAGTGTGGCCAGATTATGGCGCACATACCGACATGGGGTTAGTAGGCGAATCGGTGGCAATGAAGCGCTTACGCGATCAAATTAAACGGATTGCACCAACTGATGTCAGCATTTTGATCTCAGGAGAAAGTGGAACAGGAAAAGAGAGCGTAGCTAAAGCGATTCACAAAACCTCCGCTCGCTCACAAAAGCCATTTATTACCATCAATTGTCGCGCGATGGCCGAACAAAGATTTGAACAGGAGCTGTTTGGGAGCGCTCGCTCAGCAACCACTCCGGCTTTACTGCTACAAGCGCATGGCGGCACTTTATTGCTTAATGACATTCTTGCTCTGCCAAAGAATCAACAATGGAACTTGCTGCGTTTTTTACAAGAAGGAAAAGTCAGTACACTGCAAGGCTTTCAACAAGTCGATGTACGGATATTAGCTGCACATTCTATGGATATTGAAAAGGCGTTAATTGATGGTGATTTTAATGAAGAGCTGTACCATTATATTAATGTGCTGAGAATTCAGGTGCCTAGCCTAAAAGATAGAGCCGGAGATGTTGAATTATTGGCGAACCATTTCTTAAAAGAGTATGCCAAAGAATATAATGCACAAGCCCGTAGTTTTTCTGAGGATGCTTTACATCTGCTGGCTCGTTATCACTGGCCGGGAAATGTCCGAGAGTTAATGAATCAAATTAAACGAGTGGTATTGATGTCTGATACGGTCATGCTCGATCAATGCCACTTGGATCTACCCAAACGTATTGAAAGTAAACGCACGTTGAAAAGTATCCGAGAACGTTCGGAGCGCGAGGCGTTACTGCAAGTATTAGAGTCGCATGCTGGGCAAGTATCCAATGCAGCAAAAGAATTGGGGATATCGCGAGCAACAATGTACCGTTTACTTAACAAGCACCATTTATTGCCAGAGACGATTATAACCTGAGACGATTGTAACATGAGACGATTGTAACATGAGACGATGTTCTAACCGCCGGTCAACAGAGGTTCTAACCGCAGATCAGCAGAGCGAATCGCTAAATTCACTCTGCTGGATATTGTTATGGGCAAGGGTTTGAATACCGTGTCGCGATTTTAGTTATTTCGGAGAGTAATTCATCACCCAATGTGATCTCTACGCTATCAATATTACTTTCTAGCTGAGATAACTGAGTGGCTCCAATAATATTACTCGCGACGAACGGCTGTTGGTTGACGAAAGCTAGTGCCATTTGTGCGGGATTTAAGCCAAATTCCTGAGCGAGATTGACATAAGCTTGAGTCGCTTCGATACCTTGTGGAGTGAAGTAACGCTGAAAACGTTCAAATAAAGTACATCGCGCCCCGCGTGGGCGAGCATTATGCAAATATTTACCGCTTAACACGCCAAATGCCATAGGGGAATAAGCAAGCAACTTAACACCTTCAAAATGACTAATTTCGGAAAGACCAATTTCAAAGCTACGATTAAGTAGGTTATAGGGGTTTTGAATCGAAACCATTCTAGGGAGTTCATGTTTTTCAGCTAAACGCAGATAAGTCATTAACCCCCAAGGCGTTTCATTTGAAACGCCAATATAACGAACTTTTCCCAGACGAATGAGATGATTTAGCGCTTCTAATGTCTCAAGTAACGTAACTTCTTCTTGTGTATCTGGGTATGAGTAGTTCAGTTGACCAAAATTATTTGTTTGCCGTTGTGGCCAGTGTAATTGATAAAGATCGATATAATCGGTTTTTAGACGCCGTAAACTCTCATCAATGGCTTGATGAATATTTCGGTGATCGAGAGCCATTTTATCGCGGATGTAGTCAACATTACGAGGGCCAGCAATTTTGGTCGCGAGGACGATTTTTTCTCGTTTACCCGATTTTTCTATCCAGTTACCAATATATTGCTCAGTTTTACCCTGGGTTTTAGCATTGGGTGGTACTGGATACATTTCAGCGGTATCAATAAAGTTGACTCCACGTTCCAGTGCGTAATCAAGCTGTTGAAAAGCATCGGCTTGACTGTTTTGTTCACCGAATGTCATGGTACCTAAGCCAATTTTACTGATTTCTAAGGTGGAATGTGGCAGTTTGGTATATTGCATAGTACTTCCTTGTTGCGATGAAAAAGCCTATCGCTCTCGTACAACGTCAGTGATTTGCTACAAGAATGTTACTATAAGCGAACCTCTCTTCTAGTGAAAATAAATTTTAGCGAGATCTTGTGGTTGGTCACCTGATGCAAGAGCTGAAAAAACTTGAATTAACCAGATAAAGGCTAACAGGGGAGAGCATAATAATGCGCTAGTAATTTCGCTGTGAACTGAGTTCGCAAATAAAACCCTCGTGGTAGGGTTCGAATGGGACGGCCATTGACACCATAAGCTTCTGTTTTGACACGCCCGTGAGCGGCTTTCGGACGCAGCTGTAAGACTTGTCCATGCTTGGCTGTAATTTGTGATATTTGCCCAAGCACGATCAATTCCATTAATTCTTCCCAATCAGCTTTTAACAGCGCTTCTTCCTCTGCCGAAGGGCTCCAGATTAAGGGCGATCCAACACGTCGTTCAGGCAAAGGAATTTCTCGTTCTCCTTGTACCGGCACCCATAAAACGCGTGATAATTTATGTCGCACATGGCTATTTTCCCACGTTAATCCTTGGATACCTGTTAGTGGTGCAACGCAGACAAACGTGGTTTCTAAGGGCTTTCCTGTATAACTAATCGGAATACTTTTTAGTTCAATACCTAATTTAGCAAAGTCTTGTTGAGGCTTACTGCCCGCGCTTGCCCCTAAATGCCATTCTAATAACTGACCGACCCAACCCTTATCTTTTTTAAGATCAAGTGGAACTTCCATCATTGCTTGTTGAGCTAATTCAGCAAATGTCAGCCCCGCGATGTGTTGCGCTCTATCGAGTAGTTCTTGTTCACTCTTAGGTTCAGGTTTCATGGGATTCTTGACAACTAAAAATATCGATTATAACAAAAACGATCCTAAAAAGGATCGTATTGATGATTTATTCAAAGCAAAGAAAAGCGTTGTGCTTGGGTTATCCACAGGATAATCAAGGGAATAAATGATTGGACTAGTGTGGATAGATATACAGGGCTTTAGAAGGCCTCTTTTCAATAATCTTTTCCATTTTATGCGTTGTTACAGCGTGTCTGTGTGGATAACCGTAGGGTTGGTTGATCTTTGAACATTTGTATTTTTTTTATGATCTTGGCAAATCATTAACGTGTGTATTGTGGGTGGTTTAATTTAACTGTTTGATATTAAATTAATTAGTTTTTTATTTTCTCAACTTTTTATGGATGTAAAAATGGAAAAAAAAGCGATTTTATTTTGTTCACTTATTTCTGCACATGGTTATTCACAGAAAACGTGAATAAATGTGCTCAAAGTCTCATTCTTTTGTTGATAACTATTTGGAAGGATAAAAAGAGTACCCTTTAGTCTTCCTTAGTCATAAATATCGCATGAATCACACGAGTTCGTTTGCTCCTGTTGGGGATATGTGGAAAAATCAGCATCATTAAGATTTTACTAGAGGTTTGCCAGTGATAGATGGCGATGGTTACCGGCTCAATGTAGGTATTGTGATATGTAACAACCATGGTCAGGTATTCTGGGCGAAACGATATGGACAGCACTCATGGCAATTCCCACAGGGAGGCATTGATGAGGGTGAGTCTCCCGAACAAGCGATGTTTCGGGAGCTTTACGAAGAGGTTGGGTTAACCAAAAAAGATGTCAAAATCATTGCGACCAGCCGTCATTGGTTAAGATATAAACTACCAAAACGCTTGGTACGATGGGACTCTCAACCTGTCTGTATTGGACAAAAACAGAAATGGTTCTTACTGCGTATTGAATGTGATGAGTCAAAAATTAACATGCAACGTGGAAGTACCCCTGAATTTGATGGTTGGCGCTGGGTTAGTTATTGGTACCCAGTTCGGCAAGTCGTGTCTTTTAAGCGTGATGTTTATCGACGCGCGATGAAAGAGTTTGCCTCCTTAGCGATGCCTTTTAAAGAGCGGAAAATAAAAGGTAGGCGCAAAAACCGAAGAGGATAAGTATGCTTTCTCAGCTAAGGGACATAGTTGAACAAGTGTCAAAAGTTGAAGACGTTTATCAAGCGTTGGATATTTTTGTCAAACAAACATGCAGTGCCATGGCGACTGAATGTTGTACCGTCTACTTAGTTAATGAAGAAATGGGACGCCTAGAGCTGATGGCGACCCAAGGCTTGAAGTTTAAAGGCGATAAAATTCATATCGGTTTTGACGAAGGATTGGTGGGGTTAGTGAAGCGAACAGCTGAGCCGATTAACCTTGCCAAAGCTTCTCAGCATCCCAACTTCAAATATTTTGAGCAGTTAGGAGAAGAGGTTTACCATTCCTTCCTTGGCACTCCGATTATCTATCGTAAGCAAGTGCTCGGGGTGCTGGTGGTTCAGCAAAAATCTCCCCGTTTATTTAGTGAGATGGAAGTCTCTTTTTTAGTCACGTTAGCAGCTCAGTTAGCGGTAATTGTTGCTTATGCTCAAACACAAGGGCATTGGCGACTGGCTAAGAAGCAGCAGGCCATCAGCGGTATTCCTGCGTCAACAGGAGTGGCGATTGGCGAGTTATGGTGGGATGATTCTCAACCACAGTTAGTGGATGTT
>NZ_NBUS01000038.1:182465-184664 GCF_002749895.1 Vibrio fujianensis
GCCCTGCATCAACACTTGATGTAGAAAAAGAACAAGCTTGGCTTACTCGAGCGATGGAAAGTGCACTGAGTGATTTTCGTAAATTAAGAAAAAAACTTGATAACGATATCAATAAAGAAGCATTAGCCATCTTTGATCTCTTTACTCATTTACTCAATGATCCCATGCTGGGCAATGATTTAAAAGCACAGATCCAAAAAGGAGACCGAGCAGATTGGGCTCTACGTCAGGTCGTTGAAAGTTACTCTAATCGGTTTGCTCGTATGTCGGATGCGTATTTGCGTGAGCGAGCACAAGATATTCGAGAGCTTGGCCAGCGTCTACTCTATTTTCTCTATAATACTGAGCATGAGCAGCAGCAGCTCGAGAAACCGATTATTTTGGTTGTTCGTGAGCTTACCGCTTCTATTTTGGCCACATTACCAAAAGATAAATTATTAGCGGTTGTCTCGTTGGAGGGAGCGGCCAATTCACACGCTGCGATTTTATCCCGTGCACTTGGTATACCTGCCATTATGGGGGTTTCGCTAAACCTAAAGCAGATCAATGGTAAAAGAGGTATTGTTGATGGGTACAGCGGTAAACTGTTTATTTCACCAGGAAAGCAGATTGTAGCCGAGTATCGGGCGTTAGCATATGAAGAACTGCAACTATCAAAAATGGTCAATGATGCGATTTTTGAACCAGCCTTTACCCAAGATGGAACACGTATTGAGCTGTTATTGAATGCAGGGTTAAGTGCCGATACTAACATTGCTATTAATCAAGGCATTGATGGCATTGGGCTATATCGGACCGAAATCTCATTTTTACTGCAGCATCGCTTTCCATCTGAAGAAGAACAGATTTTACAATATCGAGCAGTACTGGATGCTTATCCTGATCGCCCTGTGGTGATGAGAACTTTAGACGTTGGAGGTGATAAACCTCTGCCTTATTTACCAATCGAAGAAGACAATCCGTTTCTTGGTTGGCGAGGTATTCGTTTTACTCTTGATCATCCTGATATTTTTCTTATTCAACTGCGTGCGATGATGCGGGCGAATAGTGAGCATCATAATCTTAGGATCTTATTGCCTATGGTTTCTGGCGCAAAAGAACTTGATGATACTCATGCGTTAATCCAGCAAGCTTACCAAGAAGCGGTCAAGTTGGATGCCAGTATTGTGATGCCTAAAATAGGAATAATGCTCGAAGTTCCATCAATGCTCTACTTGCTACCGATGATAGCCAATAAAATTGATTTTGTATCTGTTGGTACCAATGACTTAACGCAATATTTATTAGCCGTTGATCGGAACAATGCTCACGTTGCTGATGTCTATGACTCGATGCATCCAGCCGTGATCATGGCTTTAAAACAGATCCAACAGACTTGTCTGCAATATTCGATTCCGGTTTGTGTATGTGGTGAGTTAGCGGGCGACCCTATCGGTGCGTTGTTATTGATCGGTCTTGGTTACACAACGTTAAGCATGAATGCTTCTAATGTTGCTAAGGTGAAGTATTTAGTTCGCCACTCAGCGCGTAGCGACTTGCAGTTATTAGCCCAGAAAGCCTTAATGCAATCCTATGGGCATGACATTTACAATATGATGCAGGTTCATTTTGAAAGTTTGGGTTTTGCCGGCTTTATTCGTGCGGGAAAGAAATAGGAATATAATGTGGGAATCGAATTAATTGCTCTACTGGTCATACTCGGCGTTATTGTGGGTTTATTGGCTGGCTTGCTAGGCATCGGCGGGGGATTACTCGTAGTGCCAGCTTTATTGTGGTTGTTACCTAAGGCTGGGATTGCAACGGATATTGTTATGCATTTGGCGCTCGCGACGTCTTTAGCCAGCATTATTGCTACATCAGCCTCTTCAGCACTTAATCATCTTAAGTTAGGTAATGTTGATCTGTTCGTTGTTAAATGGTTGTTACCCGGAGTTTTGCTTGGTGGGTTTTTAGGTTCTGGCGTGGCAGAGTGGATCCCTAGCCATTATCTACCCAAAGTATTTGGTGTGATTGTCTTACTGCTTGCCATACAAATGGTGATTTCTATCCAAGCGCGCTCAAATCATCCGATGCCGAAAGCTTGGGTGACCACCTTGTCTGGTACCGTTATTGGTATTATCTCTACGTTAGCAGGCATCGGCGGTGGTTCTCTTACTGTGCCCTTTTTAAATCGTCATGGCATTGAAATGAGAAAGGCGG
>NZ_NBUS01000038.1:184674-205864 GCF_002749895.1 Vibrio fujianensis
GGGCTCGTCTGCGGTTTGTGGCTTAATGATTGCGATGTCAGGGATGCTGGGTTTTATTTTGCACGGCTATCATCTAGAAAATTTACCCGATTACAGTATTGGTTATGTTTACCTTCCCGCCTTATTAGCGATTGCTTCTACTTCGATGTTAACTACTCGTGTTGGTGCGAAATTAGCCACTCGGCTGCCAACGGCGACGTTGAAGCGTTTTTTTGCTATTTTCCTCATGTTTGTTGCGCTAACCATGTTGCTGCAATAATGTTTTTATTCTTAAAAATAAGAGAACGTCATTTATGTCTCAGGGATATTTAACTTTTCCGAACATCGATCCGGTGTTGTTTTCCATTGGCCCACTTTCTGTACGTTGGTATGGAATGATGTATTTATTTGGCTTTCTATTTGCCATGTGGCTGGCCAATCGCCGTGCTGATCAACCGGGCAGTGGTTGGACACGAGAGCAGGTTTCCGATCTGCTGTTTGCCGGTTTTTTGGGTGTGGTAATTGGTGGGCGAATTGGATATGTGCTGTTTTATAACCTTGATCTATTTTTAGCTGATCCACTATATCTCTTTAAAGTTTGGACCGGAGGAATGTCGTTTCATGGTGGCTTATTGGGGGTCATTTCGGCGATGTTCTGGTATGGGCGAAAACATCAGCGTACTTTTTTTGGGGTGGCGGATTTTGTTGCTCCCTTAGTTCCGTTCGGATTGGGTATGGGGCGGTTAGGTAATTTTATGAATTCCGAGCTTTGGGGCCGAGTGACCGACGTGCCGTGGGCATTTGTGTTCCCGAATGGCGGGCCACTGCCTCGTCATCCTTCCCAATTGTATGAGCTAGCATTAGAAGGGGTTATCCTATTTTTTATTCTAAATTGGTTTATCAAAAAACCACGCCCTCTAGGCTCAGTTTCTGGGTTATTTTTGATCGGATATGGTACATTTCGTTTCTTGGTTGAATTTGTTCGTGAGCCGGATGTACAACTTGGCTTGTTTGGTGACATCATCTCCATGGGGCAAATTCTTTCCACACCAATGATTATTATCGGTGGACTACTCATGTTTTGGGCGTATCAACGCCAAGTCTATCAAGATACACCTCAAAAGAAATAAGGGCTTGAAGTGAAGCAGTATTTAGACCTTTGCCAGCGAATTGTGGAACAAGGCGCTTGGGTTGAAAATGAACGTACCGGTAAGCGCTGTCTAACCGTCATTAATGCGGATTTAACTTATGATGTGGCCAATAATCAGTTTCCATTAGTCACGACACGTAAAAGTTTTTGGAAAGCCGCGGTGGCAGAATTACTTGGATATATTCGGGGTTACGATAATGCTGCTGATTTCCGTCGTTTAGGAACCAAAACGTGGGATGCGAATGCCAACTTAAACCATGACTGGTTGAATAATCCTTATCGAAAAGGTGAGGATGATATGGGGCGAGTTTATGGCGTCCAAGGTCGCGCTTGGGCGAAGCCTAATGGTGGACAGGTCGACCAACTGAGGAAGATTGTTGATGATTTGACCCATGGTGTTGATGACCGCGGAGAAATACTCAATTTTTATAATCCCGGTGAATTTGATATGGGCTGTTTGCGGCCTTGTATGTACAGCCATCATTTTTCTTTGCTGGGCGACACCTTGTACTTAAATAGCACTCAACGCTCCTGTGACGTACCGCTAGGTTTGAACTTTAACATGGTTCAAGTCTATGTGTTTCTTGCTTTAATGGCACAGATAACCGGTAAAAAACCCGGTCAGGCGTATCATAAAATTGTCAATGCGCATATCTATGAAGACCAATTGGCACTCATGCGTGATGTACAACTAAAGCGCGAACCCTTTGGCGCTGCTCGTTTTAACATTAATCCTGAAATTCGTTCACTGGAAGATTTAGAAACTTGGGTGACATTAGATGACTTTGAAGTCACGGGTTATCAGCATCACGATGCCATTCAATATCCCTTTTCAGTATAATGGTCGGGTTCTACTCGACGTTGCAGTGGTGTGATTGCATGCTTGTTACTCATTTTCTTTTTACCGATCAAATAGGTTAGATAATTTTTTGATGGGTGAACACGAAAAAGCCGCCGTTGCTATGATACGGCGGCTTTTTATTAACCTCATTCTTATATTAGGTGGTTAAACTAAGTATTGAGCCAGGTAACACAACGAAGACAGCCAGTAAATAGGCCGCTACCGAGGCTTTATTTTTAATCGCACAATCAGAAATCCAATCCGCTCCTTTGAGAGGAAGTTCTCGCAAGAATGGAATGCCAAAAATCAGTAGCGTTGCCATTAAGTTAAAGACTAAATGCACGAGCGCAATTTGCAGAGCAAAAACAGCAAATTCTCCTGATACGGCGGTAGCGGCGAGTAAGGCTGTGACACAAGTACCGATATTTGCCCCCAGAGTAAAAGGGTAAATATCGCGGACTTTGAGTACGCCTGAGCCGACTAAAGGAACGATGAGGGTAGTGGTTGTGGTAGACGATTGAACGAGTACTGTGACAATACTTCCAGAGGCGATGCCATGTAATGGGCCTCGGCCAATGGCTTTTTGCAAAATCTCTTTCGCTGGACCAACCATGAGTTTTTTCATGAGTTTTCCCATCGCTAAGATGGCAAAGAAAATAATTAGAATCCCGATCCCTATCATGCTGACTCCACCCCAAATGTTACCCAATGAAGTTAACTGGGACTGCAGAGCACTAATAATGGGCTTAGTAACAGGGCCAATAAAATCTAGCCCCTTGATGCTCATATTGCCTGTTGACATCAGAGGGGAGACTAACCAGTAGGCGATCTTTTCTAATATTCCGAACATCATTTCCAATGGCAGGAAAATCAGTACGGCGAGTAAGTTGAAAAAATCATGAATGGTTGCACTGGCGAAAGCGCGTTTAAATTCATCCTTGCAATGGGCATGTCCTAAACTGACCAGCGTATTGGTCACCGTTGTTCCAATATTCGCCCCCATCACCATGGGGATGGCGATTTCTACAGGTAAACCACCAGCCACTAATCCTACGATAATGGAAGTCACCGTACTCGATGATTGAATCAGAGCGGTAGCAACTAGCCCTATCATTAATCCGGCGACAGGGTGTGAAGCAAATGCAAAAAGAGCTTTTGCTTGCTCTCCAACGGACCATTTAAATCCACTCCCGACCATCGCAACGGCGAGTAATAGTAAGTACAACATAAAGGCCAAGTTTATCCAATGTAGCCAGCGAGCAGTTGCTTCGCTTGAATACCTTGTTGATATCGCTTGGTTTAACATGGGCTTCTCCATTGACCGAATGACAATCACAGGTCTGTTGTTGAATCTGTGCGTGATAGTAGAGTGGGAATATTGCATTAATATGACAGCGACATGATTCAGTGGTGATTTTGTTATCTCACCCGGTTTATTTTTATTTTTATTTTATCTTTTTGAATTTCATGGTTTTTTTGAGATAAGCAAGCGTATTTTTCTCTCAACTCTTTGGCTAGCAAATTTCAGCTATATGACAATTGGGGGGTTATTTTTCGTTTTAATCATTATTTTTGGTTTTATTTATCGGTTTTAACGAAGGGTTTGTGGTCTGTCGTGAGGTTTGTTATAACTAAAACCTCATTTTTATGCTGAAGCTTATCCTATGTCGCATCTCAACTATAATCACCTTTATTATTTCTGGATGGTGTGTAAACAAGGTTCAGTCACAAAAGCTGCTGAAGCTTTATTTCTAACGCCGCAAACGGTGACGGGACAAATCAAAGCATTGGAAGATAGGCTAGCCGGTAAATTGACAAAACGGAATGGTCGTAGTATCGAGCCGACCGAATTAGGCCAGTTAGTCTTTAAATATGCCGATCGCATGTTTGGCCTGAGTTATGAAATGCTGGATATCGTCAACTACAGCCAACGTTCTAATGTCCTATTTGATGTGGGAGTCGCTGATGCACTTTCTAAGCGCTTAGTGAGTAAGATATTGATGACGACTGTGCCAGAAGACAACCGAATTCACTTACGTTGCTTTGAGTCGACTCATGAATTACTCCTTGAACAGCTCTCACAGCATAAATTAGATATGATTCTTTCTGATTGTCCTGTCGATTCAAGTCAAAGCCCCGGTTTGTTTAGTAAAAAGCTAGGTGAAAGTCATATGGGGTTATTCGCCAGCAGCAAAGTCGATAAAAAAGATTATGCCGCGATTCTAGCTCATCGAAAATTATTGATACCGGGCAGCCGGACAGCCATGGGACGTAAAGTTCATCAATGGTTTGAACGGCAAGGATTACAGCCGAATGTGTTGGGTGAGTTTGATGATGCCGCATTGATGAAAGCGTTTGCCTTGTACCATCCTGATGTGATTTTTATGGCTCCTTTACTTTTGCGATCAGAAATGGAGCAAGAAGGAACGTTGCATTTAATTAGTCAAATTGAGGAAATAAAAGAAGAGTACTACGTGATTTTTGCTGAACGGATGATTCAACATCCGGCCGTAAAAAGTGTATGTGATGCAGATTTTCACCATTTCTTTGAATAAAAAGAAATGGTTTTGAGCACCGTAGATTCAAAACCTTGCTGCAAATTTGGTATATATTATTGTTAACAAATAGATTACTATCTGCCAGCTCGGGCGGCTGGATAAGGTGGTGTTTGTCGCTATACTAACTGCCCGATAAATTTAAGTGTCCCTCTGTAGCTGTTCACTTACTCCTCTAAGTGTATTGCCTGTGACGAAAAAGTTAGAGCAGTAAGGTGTGATTAACTCGCCTTGTGTTTGAGTCGGTCAAACAGTATGTGGGTATGGGGTAGCTTAAGTGGTGATCGAAAAGAGGCTTGCTCATGAACCTAGAACAAATGGAACAGAACTCCACACAAGCAGTGGCGTTATTAAAAGCCATGGCAAATGAGAGGCGGCTGCAAATTCTTTGCTTATTACACAATCAGGAACTTTCTGTTGGCGAGTTGTGTGGAAAGTTAGAGTTGAGCCAGTCGGCATTGTCACAGCACTTGGCTTGGCTAAGAAGGGATGGCTTAGTTGAAACGCGCAAAGAAGCGCAAACCGTGTTTTATACGTTAAGCAGTTATGAAGTAAAAGCGATGATTGAGCTGTTGCATCGTTTGTATTGTGCTCACTAATTAAGATATGTGGCAGTTTGTTTAGCTAAAAAGTATAAAAAATAGATAAATAAAAAACCGGCTTTAGCCGGTTTTTTTATCACTGAGAAATCTCACTCAATTATAGAGCTTTGATTGCTGCAGAGAAACGAGACTTGTGGCGAGCTGCTTTATTCTTATGAATAAGGCCTTTAGTTGCCATACGGTCAAGGATAGGTGTAACGACTGCTAGTGCAGCTGTTGCAGCTTCTTTGTCGCCAGCAGCAATTGCAGCAACAGTTTTTTTCATATAAGTGCGCATCATTGAACGACGGCTAGCATTGTGCTGACGACGTTTTTCAGATTGGATAGCGCGCTTCTTAGCAGATTTGTTATTTGCCAAGGGTCTAACTCCCAAAAACTTTAGTTCGGTGACAATTTAAGGGCCGGAAATATCCCTTATTTGCACTTAAATGTCAAATGATTTGTGCAAAAACCCGTCTAAACCAAACAAGTTTGGTATCACAAGGTCTTCACGGTTAAGATGGCGTGGATTCTAACAGTATTTTTTTACCAATGCTAATACTTATCCGGATCTTACGCTGACATTCTGCGACTTCATATCAGGAGATAATCACTAAGTTAATAAAGTGACTGAGGTTTATCGAGGATGAAACTTTGATTATGAGGTTTTCTGTTTCAGTATTGTCAGTCATTGGTCGAGTATTTTCGCTTATTTTTCGAGGTTACTGTGAGTAAACGCTTACTCAAGTCAGGCATTATTGTGAGTGCTATGACATTTATTTCCCGGGTTTTGGGATTAGTTCGTGATGTGGTGGTGGCAAACCTAATGGGAGCCGGAGCTAGCGCGGATGTGTTTTTTTTCGCTAACCGAATTCCTAATTTTTTACGCCGTTTATTTGCTGAGGGCGCGTTTTCTCAGGCTTTTGTTCCCGTATTAACGGAATATCACGCTTCTGGGGACAAAGAAAAAACCCGAGCATTGATTGCTAAAGTATCAGGAACCTTAGGTGTTTTAGTTACGGTGGTGACGCTGCTTGGTATTGTTTTTTCTGGTGTCGTAACAGCACTATTTGGTGCAGGTTGGTTTTTGGATTGGCTACATGGTGGGCCTGCCGCGGAAAAATTTGAGTTAGCCAGTTTATTGCTGAAAATGACTTTCCCTTACTTGTGGTTTATCACTTTTGTGGCTTTATCTGGGGCGATTCTCAATACGTTAGGCAAATTTGCGGTTTCTTCCTTTACGCCGGTTTTTCTTAACGTGATGATGATTTTATCAGCGTGGTATATTTCGCCCAATTTAGCCAAACCTGAAGTCGGGTTAGCCATCGGAGTCTTTTTAGGCGGTTTGGTGCAATTTTTATTTCAACTGCCTTTTTTAATTAAAGCTGGCATGCTGGTTAAGCCCCAATGGGGCTGGCGAGATCCTGGCGTAGTGAAAATTCGCACCTTGATGATCCCCGCTTTGTTTGGTGTTTCTGTCAGTCAGATTAACCTGTTATTTGACTCTTTTGTTGCCAGTTTTTTGCAAACGGGCTCGATCAGTTGGCTCTATTACTCTGATCGTTTATTAGAATTTCCGCTAGGCTTGTTTGGCATTGCTATCGCAACGGTTATTTTACCCGCGTTGTCTCGTAACCATGTTGATGCCGAGCAAGCTGGGTTTGCGAAAACCATGGATTGGGGGGTTCGCATGGTGATTTTGCTCGGAATTCCGGCGATGCTTGGTTTAATGGTGTTAGCTAAGCCGATGCTGATGGTGCTCTTCATGCGTGGCGAATTCACCGCGAGTGATGTACAGCAAGCTTCGTTATCTTTATTGGCTTATTCTGCAGGTTTACTGAATTTTATGCTGATTAAGGTGTTAGCTCCTGGCTATTACTCTCGGCAAGATACCAAAACACCAGTCCGTTATGGCATTATCGCGATGTTAAGTAATATTGTTTTTAATGCGATTTTTGCTTGGTTTTATGGGTATGTCGGACTCGCAGCAGCTACAGCACTTTCTGCCTTTATTAATATGGCTCTTTTATATCGAGGCTTGCATCGCCAAGGTGTGTATCGAGTGAGTCGTCAAACGGTGTTATTTGTCATTCGTCTGCTTTTTGCTGGCGTAGTGATGGTGACTGCCATCTATTGGCAGTTGGATACGATGTCAGTTTGGTTAACGTGGGGACTTCCACAACGAATACTCACTTTAACGGGGCTAATTGTCTTTGGTGCATTAGCATATCTTCTTAGTGCTCTCGTGTTTGGCACTCGATTAAAAGACCTAAAAGCAGCGACAGAAGAGGGATAGTTAAGGTATAATCCGCCAGTTTTACACCCATATAATTGAGAACAATAGGTTTTAAGCGTATTGCAATGGAATTGATCCGCGGTATTCATAACATTAAGCCTCATCATTACGGTTGTGTTTTAACCATCGGTAATTTCGATGGAGTACACTTGGGGCATCAAAAGGTATTAAGTCAGGTCTCTAAGCAAGCGAAGTACTTGAATTTGCCCTCAGTGGTGATGACGTTTGAACCGCAACCGATGGAGCTTTTTCTAAAGGAGCGTGCGCCTGCTCGGTTAACCCGTTTGAGAGATAAATTTGTTCAATTGGGGAAATTAGAGCTTGATCGCTTGTTGTGTGTCAATTTTAATCATCATTTTGCCAATTTAGATGCTCAGGCGTTTATTCGTGACTTGTTGGTCACCCAATTGGGTGTTAAGTTTCTGGTAGTAGGAGATGACTTTCGTTTCGGGCAAGGCCGTAAGGGCGATTTTGCTATGCTGCGTCAAGCTGGAAAAGAGTACGGCTTTGAGGTGGTGAATACACACAGTTTTTGTGTTGAACAAGCACGAGTCAGTAGTACCTTGATAAGGGAAGCGCTTGCCGCCGATGAACTTCCTCTCGCTGCTAGTATGCTGGGAAGAAATTACAGTATTAGTGGGCGAGTTTCTCACGGTCGAAAATTAGGCCGTACCATCGGTTTCCCGACTGCAAATATCCCACTAAAACGATGTGTTTCTCCGGTTTCCGGTGTCTATGTGGTGCAAGCATATGGCTTGGGAGAATGCCCGATTGGTGGTGTGGCAAATGTTGGTCAACGGCCGACAGTGAATGGAGTTCGCCAGCAATTGGAAGTGCATTTATTCAACTTTCAAGGCAACTTGTATGGAAAACAGCTCGAAGTCGCGTTGTTACATAAGTTACGCGATGAACGTAAGTTTGAGTCATTTGAGGTACTCAAGCAACAAATTGAATTGGATGCTGAGGCTGCTAGGGTGTGGCTGCGTCAGCTTTACAGTGAGTCGGTTGATTCCACCGATGCACATAATGTCTAACTTCGCCCAATAGAACGGAATTAAGAATCGATGAGTGAATATAAAGATACCCTGAACTTACCTGCAACAGGGTTTCCAATGCGTGGCGATCTGGCTAAACGTGAGCCAGAAATGCTAAAACGTTGGTATAAAGAAGATCTATACGGAGCAATCCGTCAAGCTAAAAAAGGCAAAAAATCATTCGTACTGCACGATGGCCCTCCTTATGCCAATGGGGATATCCACATTGGTCACGCACTCAATAAGATTCTTAAAGACATTATCATTAAATCCAAAACGCTATCAGGTTTTGATGCCCCTTATATTCCCGGTTGGGATTGTCATGGTTTACCGATTGAATTGATGGTTGAGAAAAAAGTCGGCAAACCGGGTCAAAAAGTGACTGCGGCGGAGTTTCGTGAAAAGTGCCGTGAGTATGCCGCAGGACAAGTGGAAGGCCAGAAAGAAAGCTTTAAGCGACTCGGTGTTTTGGGCGAGTGGGATAAACCTTATCGCACTATGGATTTTGCAACCGAAGCGAACATTATTCGTGCCCTCGGGAAAATCGCTGATAACGGCCACTTACTCAAAGGCTTTAAACCGGTGCACTGGTGTACTGATTGTGGTTCGGCGCTGGCTGAAGCAGAGGTGGAATATAAAAATAAAGTTTCTCCGTCTATTGATGTGCGCTTTAAAGCCGTTGATCCCGAAGCGGTGCTCAGTAAATTTAACTTAGCGCAAGATCATGCTGGACAAGGTGAACTATCCATTGTTATTTGGACCACTACACCTTGGACCTTACCTGCAAACCGTGCCGTTTGCTTGCGTGACGATCTTGAATATGTGTTGATCCAAGTTGAAGGTGAAAAGGCTGAACGCATCATTGTTGCTGTAGAGCTGGCCAAAGAGGTCATGGATCGTGCGGGTATTGAACATTTCCATAATCTTGGTTTTGCGAAAGGTGCCGATCTTGAACTAACTCAATACCAACATCCGTTCTACGATTTTACTGTGCCTGCCATTTTAGGTGATCATGTCACCACAGAATCAGGGACAGGGGTGGTACATACTGCTCCTGGCCATGGTCAAGAAGATTTTGCGGTTGGGCAAAAATATGGTTTGGAAGTCGCTAACCCTGTCGGTTCTAACGGTGTTTATCTGCCCGATACAGAACTGTTTGCCGGTCAGCATGTATTCAAAGCCAATGATGCAGTGGTTGAGGTTCTAAAAGAACGAGGCGCGCTGTTACATCACCATGCTTATGAGCATAGTTATCCACACTGCTGGCGTCATAAAACCCCTATCATCTTCCGTGCTACTCCACAGTGGTTTGTGTCGATGGATCAAGCCGGATTACGTGAACAAGCGCTCAGTGAAATTAAAGGCGTGAAATGGATGCCGGACTGGGGTCAAAGCCGAATTGAAGGTATGGTTGAAGGTCGTCCTGAGTGGTGTATTTCCCGTCAACGGACATGGGGCGTACCGATTGCACTATTTGTTCATAAAGAGACAGCCGAGCTGCATCCTGAGTCACCAGCACTGATTGAAAAAGTCGCGCAGTTGGTTGAACAAAAAGGCATTCAAGCATGGTGGGATCTCGATACAACAGAGATCTTAGGTAGCGATGCTGAGCAATACGAAAAAGTGCTCGATACGCTAGATGTTTGGTTTGATTCCGGCGTCACTCACTATGCGGTTGTAGACAATCGATCAGAATTTCACGGTGCTCAAGCCGATATGTATTTAGAAGGCTCTGATCAACATCGTGGCTGGTTCCAATCTTCGCTGATTTCATCGGTCGCCATGAAAGGTAAAGCACCTTATAAAGAGGTCTTGACTCACGGTTTTGTGGTGGATGGACAAGGACGAAAAATGTCGAAGTCGATTGGCAACGTGGTTGCGCCGAAAGATGTGACCAATAAATTAGGTGCCGATATTTTACGTTTGTGGGTTGCTTCAACCGATTATACCGGCGAAGTGGCCGTTTCCGACGAAATTTTAAAACGCAGTGCGGACGCCTATCGTCGTATTCGTAATACCGCTCGTTTCTTCTTAGCGAACTTGAATGGATTTAACCCAGCGACAGATATGGTACCCGCTGAACAAATGGTGGCTTTGGATCGTTGGGCGGTTGCAAGGGCTTTAGCTGCGCAACAGGAAATTATTAAAGCGTATGAAGAATACAACACTCACGCGGTAGTTCAGCGCTTGATGCACTTTTGTTCTATTGAAATGGGTTCTTTCTATCTCGATGTGATCAAAGACCGTCAATATACTGCGAAGCGTGGGGGGCATGCACAACGTAGTTGTCAAACCGCACTTTATTATATTGTTGAAGCGTTAGTGCGTTGGATGGCACCGATCATGTCATTTACCGCCGATGAAATTTGGAACGCAATGCCACAGTTACAAGCGAATGGTGAAAAACGCAGCTCATTTGTTTTTGTCAGCGAGTGGTATCAAGACTTGTTTGCTTTAGATGAAAATGAACCGCTCTGCAGTGCATTTTGGAGTGATATCCAAGAAGTCCGTGGTGCAGTGAATAAATTGTTGGAAAATGCCCGTAGTGAAAAAATCATTGGTGGTTCGCTACAAGCAGAAGTGACTCTCTTTGCCAAGCCTTCATTAGCGGAAAAACTCAATAAACTCCATGACGAGTTACGGTTTGTGCTGTTGACCTCTAAAGCCACAGTAAAAGCACTAGAAGAGCAGACTGATGCGGCCCAAGCGACTGAGATTGATGGCTTGTTCGTACAAGTGAGCAAAATCGACGCTGAGAAGTGTGAACGTTGCTGGCACTATACTGCTGATGTAGGCACAATTTCAGGCCATGAAACCATTTGTGGTCGCTGTGTGTCTAACGTGGAAGGTGAAGGCGAGCAGCGTCAGTTTGCTTAATTTCAAGGCGAGAGTATGACTCAAAAAGCATTTTCATTAAAACAATCAGGAGTGCGTTGGCTATGGCTAGCGCTGCTCATTTTCTTGGCAGACATTGGCATTAAACTGCTAGTCATGAAGGAAATGGGCTATGGGTGGGCTAACCGAATTGAAGTTCTCCCGTTCTTTAATTTGCTTTACGTTCACAACTACGGTGCCGCGTTTAGTTTTTTGAGTGATCAAGCCGGTTGGCAGCGTTGGTTCTTTAGCGGCATCGCGGTGATCGTGGTAGGATTATTAGCCTATTGGATGCGCCGTTTACCTGCCACAGAAAAATGGAACAATATTGCTTATGCGTTGATCATTGGTGGCGCAGTGGGCAATGTGTTTGACCGAGTGGTACACGGTTTTGTGGTCGATTATCTCGATTTCTATTGGGGAACTTACCATTGGCCTGCTTTTAATTTAGCCGATAGTACCATCTGCCTTGGTGCGGCCATGATTGTATTGGATAGCTTTCGTGGTAAAAAGCATTAAGTTTGCTGAATATTAATCGAATAACCTTAAGCGTCGTCCGTTGATTCGGTCGGCGCTTTTTGTTAGAAAGGCGTTGTATAATAAATAAAATAGACAAGCGATTCAGTCTTTGTCTCCTTTTTGTGAAGGAAGCCTAACGTGACAACCATTACCCATAACTCAGCAGTCACTCTGCATTTTTCCATTAAATTGAAAAACGGCTCTGTAGCCGATAGTACCCATAATATAGGTAAGCCAGCAAAACTTATCATCGGCGATGGTAGTTTAAGCGATAACTTTGAACACTGTTTGTTAGGAATGAAAGCGGGGGAGCAGAAAGCAATAGCCTTGTCTGCACCAGATGCTTTTGGTTTGCCCAATCCTGATCTTATCCACTATATGGACAGAGCAAAATTTGTCGGTGATAACGAGGTGGATGTTGGCACGATAATGGCTTTTAGTGGCCCAGATGGTGTGGAAATTCCTGGCATCATTACTGAGATAGCAGGCGACTCTGTCACGGTTGACTTTAACCATCCACTGGCTGGACAAGATGTGATATTTGATGTCGATATTATCTCGGTCGATTAGTGTTCTTCCCTTAATTAGATTTTTTAACTCATGAGCAATAACATGAAAATATTGTTAGCGAATCCTCGTGGCTTTTGTGCCGGAGTTGATCGCGCCATCAGCATCGTCGAACGAGCATTAGAGCTATACCAGCCGCCAATTTATGTACGCCATGAAGTGGTGCATAACCGTTTTGTTGTTGAAGGCTTAAAACAGCGGGGAGCGGTGTTTGTTGAGGAATTAAATGAAGTTCCTGATGATAACATTGTTATTTTTTCTGCCCATGGTGTTTCTCAACAGGTGCGTCAAGAAGCCAAAGAACGGGCATTAACGGTTTTTGATGCGACTTGTCCTTTAGTCACCAAAGTTCACATGGAAGTCTCTCGTGCCAGTCGTCGTCACATGGAAGTTGTATTGATTGGCCATGCAGGACATCCGGAAGTTGAAGGGACGATGGGGCAATATGCGAGTGACCAAGGGGGAATGTATCTGGTCGAAAAACCCGATGATGTTCTTGAACTGCTCACAAAAGTTAAAGATCCGACTCATCTACACTATGTTAGTCAGACGACGTTATCTGTCGATGAAACGGCGGAAGTGATTGATAAATTACGTGAAGTTTTTCCAGAGATTCAAGGGCCGCGTAAAGATGATATTTGCTATGCGACGCAGAATCGTCAGGATGCGGTTCGAATGCTTGCTCAACAAGTTGATATGATGATCGTTGTCGGCTCGAAAAACTCATCGAATTCAACCCGACTAAAAGAATTAGCAGAAAAACTCGGTACTCCAAGCTATCTGACTGACTGTCCAGAAGATATTCAACCACAGTGGTTTAATGGCATTAGCACGGTCGGCGTGACAGCGGGAGCTTCTGCACCGGAGGCATTAGTCGATCAAATTCTTGATCGTATTCGACAATTAGGGGCGACACAAATTGAAGAAGTACTTGGTCGTGAAGAAAATATGTTTTTTGAAGTACCTAAAGAACTGCAAATTAAACAGATCAGTTAATTTACAACGGCCGTTGTACTGAAAAATCACGTGGGAGCGACAGGCCTGCCCTCGAAGTATTGTGGAAAACCCCTCCGGCTATACCCGAGGGGTTTTGAGTATCAAAAAGGTCAATTAAGCGGTTTTAATCGTTTTTTTCTCAACTTCTTGTTGCTCAGCAAGATCAATTTCCCCTTTACCTTTCGAGATTCGTATGACATAGAACATAATCATCAGTGAGGATGTTATCCCTAAAATGGTTGACAACTGCATGGGTAAACCAAAACCAAGGGCATGATTGCTGAGGATGAAAGTGATACAAACCGTGGTCATAAATAGTGCTGGAACTGTGGTAATCCAGTGTAGTTTATTATGACGGAGTAGATACGCTGAGGCAGTCCAGAGCATCATGACGGCAGTTGCTTGGTTAGCAAAGCCGAAGTAGCGCCAAATAATACCGAAGTCGACTTGAGTTAATACGGCACCTAGTATGAAAAGAGGCAGTGCCATCATGAGTCGATTACGTAATGATTTTTGCTCCATATTAAAATACTCGGCTAAAATTAATCGGCTAGAGCGAAAGGCTGTATCGCCAGAAGTGATAGGCAGAATGACCACGCCAAGGAAGGCAAGAATACCGCCAAACACCCCCAACAAACCAAATGAAGCACCATAGACGACATTACCTGGCCCTCCATTGGCGACCGCATCAGAAAGTGAGTCTAATGAACCAAAAAACGATAGTGCGACGGTACACCAAATTAATGCAATAATACCTTCACCAATCATTGCACCATAAAACACAAAGCGTCCATTTTTCTCATTTTCCATACAGCGAGCCATTAATGGTGATTGCGTAGCGTGGAAGCCAGAAATCGCACCGCAAGCAATGGTAATGAACAGCGCTGGCCATAATGGCATATCATTGGGGTTAAGATTGGCAAACATATCACTGACTTCAAATCCCCCAAGTACTTGATGCTCACTAGAAAAAGCAATGGCAGTCATCAATCCAACGGACATAAAAATCAACAATGCCCCAAATAGCGGATAAAAACGACCAATGATTTTATCGACAGGCACAATGGTGGCAATAATGTAATAAGCAAAGATAATAACAACCATGCTGGTCATGCTAACGGTAAAGTCTGTTTGTGAATTAATTAGATTAGTAATCATTCCAGCAGGAGCTGAAACAAAGACCACGCCGACTAATAGCAACAAGACAATAGCAAAAATGTTCATAAAATGTTTCGCGCCATTGCCTAAGTAGCGACCGGTAATACTCGGTACAGAAGCACCGCCATTACGTACTGACAGCATGCCTGAGAAATAGTCATGCGTTGCTCCGGCAAAAATACAGCCGACGACAATCCACAACATAGCGGCAGGGCCATACAATGCCCCCATAATTGGCCCAAAGATTGGGCCAACGCCAGCGATATTCAGCAGTTGTACAAGGTAAACTTTAGGGGTCGACATGGCGACATAGTCAACGCCATCGGCTTTACTATGAGCGGGTGTTTGGCGTTGTTCATTAATACCAAAAATCTTCTCTACCACGGTGCCATAGAGAAAGTATCCACCAATTAAGGCTGCAACACAGGTTAGAAACCACAACATGATCAGTATCCTTTATATTTGTATGATGCGTAGGGGCTTATCGTTCAATTGAGCGTGATATCCTTGTAACTTAAAGGGCTAACGGTTTGACTACGTCAGTTTATTCCGTGCGTATCGTGTACCGATGCTTATCGGCTGACTTACTTTCCGCGAATCTGCCACTCCAAGTTATTTGGGTATATACTCAAAGCGCTAACGTTTTTTTAATGGATTAAAGTGTCTTTAATGGCGCTGATAATAAATGATTTATCGCAGAGGCTCATGCCTTACTCTGGCGAGTGGTCGTATAAAAAATTAAGAGGCATTTAAGTTTGCTGAGTGGTTTTTAATAAAACGTTAATATTGTTATTTTGGATATTCTATCAAGTAAAAGGTTAATAATGAGTAGAGTAATCGTGGTTGGCATCGTTTTAGGGTTTATGGGCTGTGTGGCTAGCGAAAATGATTTGGCCGAGCAGGGTAACTGGCATCAAATTGGTTACAATGATGGGGTTGCTGGTAATACGCCTCGTTCTTATCAAGCGTTGTCTGAGGTAGGGCCGGTTAAGCATAATGATTATGAAAAAGGTTATCTTGAAGGAATTACTGAGTATTGTAATCCTAACTTCGCTTATCAAATGGGAGTCAATGGGCAATATTATGAAGGGGTGTGTGAAGGCACGGAACAAGCTCAAAAATTTAGAATGGAATGGCAACGTGGTTGGAATGAGTATAATCGTTGATGCCGATCAGCATTATTGTTTCACCTTCACCGGCATTGATGAGGTTTGATGAAGATAGAACGAGAGTATGGTGATAGCAGTATCATGCTGCCACTTTATTAGCTGACCACCTCATTTTGCTGGGTAAATGACCCCTAAAGACGCGAGCTGTTTCGCCCCAGTCACTTCAGGTAAGTTGCTGGGTAAACCATGAACTCTTCGCTGCGCTAACCAAGCAAAAGCCATTGCTTCCATATAGTCACCATTGACGCCTTTACTGTCAGTCGAAGCCACATGCCATGTTGGGAGGTGAGTTTGCAAACAATCCATCAAGAGGCCATTTTGAGCGCCTCCGCCACACACCAATAGTTGTGGTGTCGAGCCTTGAGCATAACGGCTAACCTCATCGGTAATGGTCTGTACGGTCAATTCACATAATGTCCGCTGTACATCGGGGGCACTCAATGAATGATTGGCCAGATGAACCTCCAACCACGGTAAGTTAAAATATTCTCGCCCAGTACTTTTTGGTGCTGGGCGAAGGAAGTAAGGATCTTGCTTTAATGCGTGCAGTAAAGAGAGATTAAGATGTCCTTGGCGTGCCCAAGCACCATTTTTATCATAAGGCTGGTGTCTATGTCGCTGGCACCAAGCATCCATCAGTGTATTTCCAGGTCCGGTATCGTAACCTAAGACGTTTTTATCGGGGAATAAAACGGAGATATTGGCAATCCCTCCAATATTGAGCACTACAATGGTTGACTCTGTGACATTAAATACCGTGCGATGAAAAGCAGGCACTAACGGAGCCCCTTGACCGCCTAAGGCCATATCTTTACGACGAAAATCAGCAATAGTGGTGATTCCGGTTCGAGCGGCCACAATATTGGCATCTCCTAATTGCAGGGTAAAAGGAGACTCTCCATCGGGCTGGTGAAACACGGTCTGGCCATGATTTCCGATCGCGGTGATCTGTTCTGCGCGATAACCGCTTTTTAGCAATAATTGCTCGACAGCATCGGCATAGAGGTGGCCGAGGTGATGATCTAACTGTCCAATTTCTGGTAGATGGGTCGCTTGACCGAGGCAAATATTAAGTAACCGCTGTTTGATCTTCTCTGGCATAGCGAGACAATCGTGTGCCAGTAATTCGATATGATGTTCGCTTAACGCCACCAAGGCAGTATCAATGCCATCCAGACTAGTTCCAGACATAATGCCAATATAGAGTTCACGTTCAGTCATGCTTTTATCCCATGCATCTTGGGTGGGTTAGGTGATGAAACGTTATTGTAATGGAAAAACAAACTGAATAACTTCATCGGCTGTGATAATTTTTACTTTCACCTCTTTACTATTTAATAAGGGACAAATATGGGACCGTTATGGCTTGATGTCGAAGGCTGTGAATTAACCGCTGAAGATCGTGAAATTTTGGCACACCCAACCGTTGGTGGTGTGATTTTATTTGCTAGAAACTATCACGATAATTCGCAGTTGTTGGCGTTGAATAAAGCGATTCGTCAAGCGGCAAAACGTCCGATTTTGATTGGCGTAGATCAGGAAGGGGGAAGGGTTCAGCGTTTTCGTGATGGTTTTAGCCTAATTCCGGCTGCGCAATATTATGCTCAATGTCAAAATGGAGAAGCCTTAGCAGAACTCGGTGGATGGCTAATGGCTGCTGAGCTGATTGCCCATGATATTGATCTTAGTTTTGCCCCTGTGTTGGATAAGGGATTTGACTGCCGAGCTATTGGTAGTCGCGCATTCGGTCAAGATATTCAAACGGTACTTACCTATAGCCGTGCTTATATGCATGGGATGAAATCGGTGGGTATGGCCACAACCGGTAAGCATTTTCCTGGACATGGTGCGGTGCTGGCCGACTCTCATCTAGAAACGCCTTATGATCAACGTGATTCGATTGATGACGATATGGCTATTTTTAAAGCGCAAATTGATGAGGGAATATTGGATGCTATCATGCCAGCCCATGTGATTTATCCTTATTATGATTCGCAGCCTGCTAGTGGTTCCGCCTATTGGTTAAAGCAGAAATTACGTCAGGAATTAGGCTTTAAAGGGATTGTTTTTTCTGACGATTTAAGTATGGAAGGCGCTGCGATGATGGGGGGGGCCGCACAAAGAGCGCAGCAGGCGTTAGCCGCTGGATGCGATATGATTTTAATGTGCAATAAACGTGAGTCTGCTGTGACAGTGTTAGATAACCTACCTATCACAGAGGTAGCACAAGCGCATACTCTTCTTAAAAAACAATCATTTAGCTACCGAGAGTTACAATCACTAACCAAATGGCAACAAGCCAGAGTCACCATGCAGCGTCTTGTTGAGCAATATGTTTAAATTAAGGCGTGTTAGCGCCTTTATTCAGGAGTAAAAGCCCAGTTTTTCTTTTAACTCTTTTAAATAACGTCGGCTCACGGGCACTGAGTGTTCACTTGAAGTGATAATTTCAGCTAATCCATTTTCCAATAATTTGATCTCCTTGAGCGCTTTTAGGTTGATCAGATATTGACGATGACAGCGAAGTAATGGCGTTTTTTCTTCCAAGATCTTGAGTGTTAACTGACTGGTTGCTCGTTGCTGAGCAGTTTGAACGTGTACTCCGCAGAGATCACTAAAGGCAAATTCTACCGCCTGAGTTGGAATGATCATGATTCGATTAAGGCCAATGCAAGGGATATGATCAAGCTGGTGAGGTGCTAATAACGTGTAATCTTGTGTTTTAGTTAGATTACGCTGTAAGCGTTGGATGGTTTTATTCAAGCGAGCGGGATCGACGGGCTTTAGTAAGTAATCAAAAGCATTCTCTTCAAAAGCTTGTAATGCGTATTGATCATAAGCAGTGACAAATACCACTTTGGGCATAGTGTCAGGATCGAGCATACCGAGCAGCTCAATACCCGTAATCTGTGGCATTTGTATATCAAGGAACACGACATCGGGTTTGAGTTGATGAATTTTTTTTAGTCCTTCAATCGCATTGTTAGCTTCACCAATGACTTTTATCTTGCCACTTTCGTCTAATAATTCTACGAGTTCTTCACGAGCAAAGCGTTCGTCATCAATGACTAATGCAGAGAGCATACTCATATTTTAGTAACTTCCTTTGTGTGGGATGAGAAAGCTCATCCGAGTATATTGGTTGGGTTCAACAGCCACGTTAAGTGATGACGCATTACCAAATTTATAGGTTAAGCGTTTAGCCACAATTTGCATTCCAAGGCCATCATGATCTTGTTTTGGCGTTTGATAGCTTCCGGCATTATCTTCCACAACAATGCGATCGCCCCCTTCTTCTGGTTGGCTATAGATGCGTATTTTTCCTCCTTCAAATAGGTTTGAGGTCCCGTGTTTGATTGCATTTTCAACCAAAGGTTGCAGAGTAAAGCTGGGAACGTTGCGTTCGAGCAGTTTTGCATGGATGTCAATTTCAACGTCAAGGCGATCACTAAAACGTGCTTTTTCAATGGTTAGATAAGCATTCACATGGGCTAGTTCTTCTTTTAAAGTAACCGTTCCAATATTCTGCTTTAAGTTACTGCGGAAAAATTGTGAGAGATGTTGAATAAGTTCTCGCGCTTTGGTTGGATCCCGACGGATCACGGCGTTTATCGTATTTAATGCATTAAATAGAAAATGCGGGTTTACTTGGGCTTGAAGTAGCTTGATCTCTGCGCGCGATAAGAGGATCTGCTTTTCTTGATATTCGCCATAAAGAATTTGACTAGAAAGAAGTTGGGCAATCCCTTGTGCCATTGACATATTAATGGTTGAAAACAGTTTACGCTTAGGTTCGTATAATTTAATCGTACCAATGACTCGATCGCCAGCTCGGAGTGGAATTATGAGCGCTGATCCCAGTTTACAAGTGGCGGACAACGAACATTGATAAGGGTGCTCTTTACCATCAAGGTAAATAATATCATTCCGCATGATGGCATCGAGCGTACTTTGCGAGGAGATTGGGGTGTTCGGTTTATGGTGATCATCACCAATGCCGACGAAAGCGAGAATTTTTTCTCTATCGGTAATCGCGACGGCACCAACATTGGTTTGTTCGTAGACAATTCTGGCTATTTTCTCAGCATTATTGGGGTTAAAACCTGCGGCAAGAATCCCAACCGACCGTTCTGCAATATTCAGTGCTCTGCGCGAGAAGGTAGCAGAATATTCTTCAAAAATGGTTTTTTTATCTTGTAGGATACTCATAAACAGAGCAGCACCTAAAGAGTTAGCGATGATCATCGGAATCGCAATCGCCGAGACTAGTGCGTAGGCTTCAGCGAATGGCTTGGCTATTAATAAAATTAATAGCATTTGCACCAGTTCGGCAATCAACGTAATCGTAAAGACTGCACGGGTATTGAACAGTTGTTGGCGCTTTCCCTTTTTAATCATGTATAAATGAAATAACCCACCAATTAAACCTTCAGCGGTTGTTGAAACGGCACAAGCAAGATCAGTAAAACCACCGAGGGTATAGCGATGCATTCCGCCGGTAAACCCGACAGCAAAGCCAACCACTGGCCCACCAAATACACCTCCCATAACCGCGCCAATTGCTCGTGTATTGGCAATCGCATCATTGATTTGTAAACCTAAATAGGTGCCTAAAATACAAAATAAGGAAAATAATACATAGACGCTCAATTTATGTGATAAATGGCTGGATATATTGAGGATAGGGAGAAATAACGGGGTTTTACTCAGCATATAAGCCAATACAAAGTAAACACACATTTGTTGTAGTAGAGAAAGAACCAATTCCATAAACAGCCTAATTTATCTATCACAGAGAAAATGCCTTATTCTAAGTAAGTTTTGCTGAATAAAACATGTTTGTTTATACCCTTTCTATTTGAATCTGCAGGGATGTTAACTACAGCCGTTCACTCCAATCACATAGTTAGCCGATGTTCATGGTGATGATGAGAGCCATCCGTGGCGCTCACCAAAGGCCAGCCGACGGCTGTTCAAATTTGTTCCAGACAAATTTGTCACTCATTTGCCGCCGACCTGCAACGCCAAGTTGTTTGGGTATAGGGGATAACAACGACAAATACCAAATGTATAATAATATTTACACTTAATGTTTTTTTAAATTTACACTTGCATTAGAAATAAAGCCTGTTAAGTTAATACCTATTCAGATTTAACCATCAAAGATAGAATGGTGTAAACAATATATTACAGGTGTGGTATGAAAAAAAGTGACTTGAGTGATATTAATATTATTGATGAACAGGTTTTAATAACACCTGACGCATTAAAAGAAAAATTACCACTGAGTGATAAGGCTCGTCAGTTTATTCGTCAATCTCGGCAAACGATTGCGGATATCATTCATAAACGCGATCATCGTTTACTGATTGTGTGCGGCCCTTGCTCTATCCATGATATTGAAGCTGCCAAAGAATATGCGACAAAGCTGAAAGCATTATCTGAGCAGTTGAGTGACCAACTGTATATTG
>NZ_NBUS01000038.1:205874-211355 GCF_002749895.1 Vibrio fujianensis
ATGCGTGTCTATTTTGAAAAACCACGTACGACGGTGGGGTGGAAAGGGCTGATTAATGACCCACATTTGAATGGTACCTTTGATATTGAACACGGTTTACATGTAGGGCGTAAGCTATTAGTTGAACTGGCTGAAATGGAGATTCCTTTAGCGACAGAAGCGTTAGATCCGATCAGCCCTCAATACCTAGCAGATACTTTCAGTTGGGCTGCGATTGGGGCTCGAACCACCGAATCACAAACTCACCGTGAAATGGCGAGCGGGCTTTCAATGCCTATTGGTTTTAAAAATGGTACCGATGGTAGTTTATCGACGGCCATTAATGCTATGCAGGCGGCTTCTTCCAGTCATCGTTTTATGGGGATAAATCGAGAAGGTCAAGTGGCATTATTAACCACTCGAGGCAATACCAATGGGCATGTTATTCTCCGTGGGGGTAAGCAGACGAACTATGATTCTGTTTCTGTTGCTGAATGTGAGCAAGAACTGAAGCAAGTCGGTTTAGACGCGGCTTTGATGGTTGATTGTAGCCATGCTAATTCGCGCAAAGATTACCGTCGTCAGCCTCTGGTTGCCGAAGATGTTATTCATCAAATCAGCCAAGGTAATGGTTCCATTATTGGTTTGATGATAGAAAGCCATCTTAATGAAGGGAATCAGTCAGCGGATCTTTCGCCAGAAAAGATGGCTTATGGTGTTTCTATTACTGATGCCTGTATTGATTGGCAAGCCACCGAGGCATTATTACGTCATGCACATCAAGAGTTGGTTCCATTTTTAGAAAACCGCCTCAAAGATTAAATAAGCAAAAGGATTGACTGATGGTTGAAGAATTAAACGTATTACGTGAGCAAATCGATGAGGTTGATAAACAGATGGTTGAGCTATTGGCTCGCCGTTTAGCGTTAGTCGAAAAGGTCGGGGAAGTAAAAAGCCGCCATGGCTTACCGATTTATGTGCCTGAACGTGAAGCGTCGATGTTAGCTTCTCGGCGTGAAGAGGCACAACGTAAAGGCATTCCTCCTCAGTTAATTGAAGATATTTTGCGTCGCACGATGCGTGAATCATATGCTAGTGAAAAAGATTCCGGTTTTAAGTGTCTTAACCCTCAATTACGTTCGGTGGTGATTGTCGGCGGTAACGGACAACTGGGCCGCTTATTTTCCCGAATGTTCCGTCTGTCTGGTTATCAAGTGAAAGTTTTGGGCAGCCAAGATTGGGCGCAGGCAGATGAACTCTTGCATAATGCAGGGTTGGTCGTGGTGACGGTGCCTATCCATTTGACCGTTGACGTGATTGATAAACTGACTCAGTTACCGAGTGATTGTATCTTATGTGATCTAACTTCGATTAAACAAAAGCCGCTTGCAGCGATGTTAAAAGCGCATCAAGGCCCTGTTGTGGGTTTACACCCGATGTTTGGGCCTGATGTACCAAGCCTTGCTAAGCAAGTCATTGTGTATTGTGATGGTCGTGGAGCATCACAGTATCAATGGTTATTGGATCAGTTTACCATCTGGGGAGCGAGTTTATGTCAAATAGATGCCGATGAGCACGATCATGGCATGACACTGATTCAAGCGCTACGCCATTTCACTTCTTTTGTGTATGGTTTTCATCTTTCAAAGGTCAACCCGAATCTTGAACAATTATTAACATTGAGCTCCCCGATTTATCGATTAGAGTTAGCGATGGTTGGACGTTTATTTGCTCAAGATCCCAATCTATATGGCGATATTATTCTCTCGTCGCAAGAGAATGTAGAGATGATTCAGCGTTTTCAGCACAGTTTTTCGCAAGCGGTAAGCTTAATTGAACAGCAAGATAAACAAGGTTTTATTAAACAATTTGAGCAAGTTAGTCAGTGGTTTGGCAAATACTCTCAACAGTTTATGGTTGAGAGCCAAAATTTACTCAAACAAGCGAACGATGCGATACAGCGAAGTTAGTGAGCCCACCACCTAGCCGTGAGTTTAATGTTGATTAGTCATGATGATGTGGCGTCATCTTCGATATCAATCAAATGTTCAATATCGCGTGAGAGAAGTTCGCTATCACCGAGGTTGAGTTCAACAATACGTTTTAAATGTGCGATGCTTTCAATATCAATATGGCTAATTTTAAGGTGGAGAATACGCTCATTTGTTCTGACTAACATGGCGGTCATATTGAGCGTGATTTCACTATCAGGTAAGGTAAATTCGACATCTAATGGCTGAGATGGATCCAAGCTTGGTGCATCAATTGCCCACAACAGGAGCCCATGCAAAGAGAGATCTTGAATACAGGTTGTGAGTTGAATTTGGCCTTGACGCAGTGTCGCGGGGGCTTGATAGAGAATACGAACAAATCGGCGTCGCTCTGTCATAATATTCACCGTGTTAGAGGATCATAGCCTAAGCATAGCAGATTTGCTGCTGAGGCAATCAAACATCATTGGCAAAACCAAACGAGAACATGGCAAAATCAAGCGAGAACCCAAAATAACTCAGGCCGCAATAGCGGCCTGAAGTTGATCACTTAGTGATGCGTTTATATTTAATTCGATGCGGTTCTGCGGCTTGTGCTCCCAGTGTTTGCTTGAGCCAATCCATGTATTCGGTGTAGTTTCCTTCATAGAAGTTCACTTTGCCTTCATCACGATAATCAAGGATATGGGTTGCGATACGATCGAGGAACCAACGGTCATGGGAAATGACCATGGCGCAACCGGGGAACTCAAGTAGGGCTTCTTCTAGAGCTCGTAATGTTTCCACATCAAGGTCGTTGGTGGGTTCATCGAGCAGTAGGACGTTGCCACCTGCTTTCAGAAGCTTGGCCAAGTGAACTCGATTGCGCTCACCACCAGAGAGTTCGCCAATCACTTTTTGTTGATCGACGCCTTTAAAATTAAAGCGGGAACAATAAGCACGAGCAGGGATTTCAAAGTTATTGATACGGATAATATCCGCACCTTCAGAAATTTCTTGGAAGACGGTATTTTTATCGTTCATGCTATCGCGGAACTGATCAACCGAGGCCAGTTTTACAGTATCCCCCAGTTCAATGCTGCCAGAATCTGGCTGCTCGACACCGCTAAGCATTTTAAATAGCGTCGATTTGCCCGCACCATTCGCGCCGATAATACCAACAATGGCTCCTTTAGGAATACTAAAGGAAAGATTATCGATCAAGATACGATCGCCAAAGGATTTGGTCAAGTTTTTCACGTCAATGACCTTGTCTCCCAAACGCTCACCGGGTGGGATAAACAGTTCATTGGTTTCATTACGTTTTTGATGGTCGGTACTTTGTAGCTCTTCGAAGCGAGCCATACGAGCTTTAGATTTAGCTTGACGGCCTTTAGGGTTTTGGCGAACCCATTCCAATTCTTTTTCAATGGTTTTTTGGCGTGCTTTCTCTTGTGAAGCTTCTTGTTGTAGGCGAGCGTCTTTTTGTTCCAACCAAGAGGTATAGTTTCCTTGCCATGGAATACCTTCACCACGGTCTAACTCTAAAATCCAACCCGCAGCGTTATCTAAGAAGTAACGGTCGTGAGTAATGGCAACCACAGTACCACTATAATCGACTAAGAAACGTTCCAACCAAGCGACAGATTCAGCATCCAAGTGGTTGGTCGGCTCATCAAGTAATAGCATATCTGGTTTTTCAAGCAACAGACGGCAAATGGCAACACGACGGCGTTCACCACCTGATAATGTCGCTACTTTGGCATCCCACTCCGGTAAACGCAGCGCATCAGCGGCACGTTCAAGTACATTATCTAAATTGTGGCCATCTTTGGCTTGAATTAAAGCTTCTAAATCGCCTTGTTCTTTAGCTAGCGCATCAAAGTCTGCATCGGGTTCTGCATAAGCAGCGTATACCTCATCTAGACGTTTAAGCGCATAAGCGACGTCAGCAACGGCTTCTTCGACCACTTCGCGGACGGTTTTATTTTCATCCAATACTGGCTCTTGAGGCAGGTATCCGACGTTTAATCCCGGTTGTGGACGCGCTTCGCCATCGAAATCTTTATCAATGCCAGCCATGATGCGCAGTAGGGTCGATTTACCTGAACCATTTAAACCGAGTACCCCAATTTTTGCACCGGGAAAAAAGCTCAAAGAAATATCTTTGAGAATTTGACGTTTAGGGGGAACAATTTTGCTCACCCGAGACATGGTATAGACGTATTCAGCCATTGCCGATCATTCCTAATCTTTCAAACAGAACAAAGCCACTATTCTATACTAAAGCGTTTGCTTTTGTTACTAGCCGATATTTTGGTTTGGGGATCTTAAGGCGAAGAGGGATGAAAAAATGGGGGTCATATTTTCATCATCTCTCTTTGCTACTTTAAGAGGTATCGGTGCCGGTAGCCTTGTTTTGTTATCACACTTGTCTTGCTATCACAATTGACAACAACTTTACTGCTAGTAACTTTACATTTTATGCAAGAGTCTGCGTAATTAAGGGTGAATGGGATTATTTGCATTAAGGGAATGGAGTACCATGAAGGGCGTTTTTTTTGTTCAACCATCTTATATTTTTTTAGCGATATTGATCGCATGGGGCCTATTTAGCCGTAATGTATTATCCGAAACAATGGATCTGCAAGCTCAGAGAGAGCTATATGATCAAGCGCATCTATGGTTAGATCGTAAAGAGGTGCGCCGTTTTAAAAAAGTGCGCTCTCGCTTGGCTGATTATCCTCTTACCCCGTATCTAGATTATCGAAGTTTCTTAATTGACTTGGGTGAAAAATCACCGATTGTCGTACGCCATTTTATAGATAGTTATAAAGATTTTCCTTTTGCTTACCGCATTAGTGCGCCTTACATTGATGCATTAGCTCGGCAAGATAAATGGCCCGAAATGCTACAGTTCTCTCCTAATGAACCCAAGGGCGAGAGATATCGTTGTCATTACTACACCGCTAAATTGAAAACCGGACGTTATGCACAAGCCTTTAGCGGAGCTGAAACATTATGGAAAAGTGGTGCTAGCGTTTCTGCGGCTTGTGACGAGCTGTTTATAGTGTGGGAGCAGCAAGGTGGTTTAACCGATAGCATGATTGTTGAACGTATGTTGATGGCTTTTGACGGACGTAATCGTTCTTTGATGAGTCATTTGGCGGGGAAATTAACCGGTAAGTCAAAAGAAGCTTACGCACAAGCTTTACTTAAGTTATATGATCATCCTGAAAAGGTCATTGAATTTATCCAGCACAATCAAAATGGTTTCAAGTTAACTCAATCGGTTGAATTGGCATTAGAAAAGCTGGCTCGCCGTGATGTTATTCAAGCGCTTGAGTATTGGCACGCAGTCAATAAGATTTTGAACTGGCCGGATTCACAACAAGCCAGAGTTGCTCAATATATTGCGTTGCGCATGATGGAGGTTGAGAGTGATGAATTTCGCCAGTGGCGAGACTCGGTTATCGAGCAAAGCTCTCATGTTCATCTGATTGAAACACGTATTCGTTTAGCACTGCGTGAA
>NZ_NBUS01000038.1:211365-220057 GCF_002749895.1 Vibrio fujianensis
AAGATTGGCTTGGCATCACCCACTGGATAACTCGTTTACCCGAGAGTGAACAAGGGACATTACGTTGGCAATATTGGTTGGCTCGAAGTGAATTAGCGCAAGGGAAAGAGTCGCAGGGCATCGCGCGAATGCACGCATTACTTGGACAACGTAATTTTTATAGTGTTGCTGCCGCTCAATGGGTGAAGCAGTCCATCCAGTATCCGAGTTCGTCACTTGCTTTAGAGCATTCATGGCTCAAACCTTATCAAAAATCGTTAATGCGTATTGATGAGTTAATTCAACGCGACAAGATTGCAGCCGCGAAGAGTGAGTGGAATTTATTATTACAGCATGCCCAGCAAAAAGAGAAAGAAATGTTAGCGGTTTATGCTGCAACTCATGGTTGGCATCATTTAACCGTTAAAGCCTCTATCTCTGCCAGTTTATGGGATAACACTCAACTGCGTTTTCCATTGGCTCACCAATGGTGGTTTAATTTTTATGGAAAAAAACACGGCATCAGTCCGGTAACGTTAATGTCACTAGCTCGACAAGAAAGTGCGATGGATGTTGAAGCGCGTTCTCCTGTGGGGGCCAGAGGAATTATGCAAATTATGCCGTCGACGGCGCGCTATACAGCCAAGAAATATCAGCTTAATTATGAAGACGCAGACGAGCTGTATCAGGTTGGGAAAAATATTGAGATTGGGAGCCATTATTTAAATGAGTTACTTGAGCGCTATGATAACAATCGTATTTTATCTTTTGCAGCCTATAATGCTGGACCAAGTCGTGTGGATCGTTGGCAAGCTCAAACTCAAGGTAAATTAGATGCCTATGCCTTCATTGAAGCGATTCCTTTCCGTGAAACTCGTGGTTATGTACAAAATATTTTGATGTTTGAAACCTACTATCGCAATTTAATGGCCCTTGATGGTGAATTTTTAACGCAGCAAGAGTTAGCAACAAGCTATTGATTCCGGCTGAGTGTACTCTACAATAGATAGCGTGTATCACCCAACGAGTACAAGAATGTCATCACAACCTGAGTACCGTGACTGGCGAGAGTTATTAGCGTTAGTTAAACAAGCAACCACAGATGAGCAGCATGAAATGCTGTTAACCATGTTAATGACTCCGGATGAACGAGAGGCGTTAGTGGCACGAGTCAATATCTTGTGCGAGCTGCTCAAAGGCGAGCTTTCTCAGCGTCAGATTAGCCAACTGTTAGGTGTTGGTGTGGCAACCATTACCCGAGGCTCAAATGAGCTTAAATCTCGCACAGAGCAAGAGCGAGATTCTCTAGCTCAATTATTGTTACCTTCATAACCTGACGGTTTAACAACCGTTTTTCTCGCCTTTTCTTTTGCTGTGCGAAAGGGCGTCAGCTCAATTTTCTTCTTGTGTCTCGGATCTATTTAAGGTTACTAATGGGGAAGAGTTCCGGATTGAGAAAAGGAATTAAGGCGAGTATTAACGCTTGATGATAAACCGAACTACGGGTGAGTTGGTGACCTGTGAGTAAACCAATCGCCCCTCCTTTTTGTTTAATATTCTGCGTAGCAAAAACTTTATCCATCACGTGTCCTAGCTCATTATCGGGCGTGAGCTGCTCTGTGACGATAGGAGGTAGCGGTAAGCTGGCAGAACGAGATTCACCATAACGCTGATTCGATTTAATAATCATCCAGGCGAATGTCATGCCATGATCTACTCCAGCCTCAAGACCAACATAATAATCGGCGTTAGGAGCTATTTTTTCAGCATGGTGTACTCTATTGAGTGCTCCTTGCTTCGTTTCGCCATCGCTCATTGGTTGATCTGCCACACCACTCGCAACAGAAACACCTTGAAAATGAAACTCTTGGTCGGGAAAGACATCATGAAATGCACTTTTTACGGCATTGATTTTTGCTGGATTGAGTGATGCAACGATAATATTTTTCATGCTTGTCTCTGTGTTTATTGATTGGCTAATTTTATTTGGGTCGGTTTGATATTCTCACTCGGGTAACAACCTAACACTTTTAAATGTTTTGTTAATTTGATTAACTCACTAAGGGCTTGTTGCATCTCTTGTGAGTCAAGGTGTGCTTGTAAGTCAACATAAAACATCTCTTCCCAAGGGTTACCCATAATCGGACGTGATTCTAACTTGGTCATATTGATACCATAACGTTGTAAAACCAACAGGGTAGAAACTAAAGCTCCAGCTTCTTGTGAGGTTGACATAATTAAGGTCGTTTTAGCAGGGATCTGAGTTGAAACCTCAATCGGTTTTCGCGCGACAATAATAAAACGGGTGTAATTTTCCGTTTGATTGGCAATGTTACCTTGGATGGGGTGTAACCCGTAGAGCTTACCGCTAGCGGCATTGCCAATAGCCGCAACATCTTGACGTTGTAAGTTTTGTACCTTTTTCATGGCATCAGCAGTACTGATACAGCTTTCTAATTTCACACCCTCTAAGCGACTTAAAAATTCACTGCATTGTTGATGTGGCTGGGGATGGGAGTAGAGCACTTTGATGGCTTCTAATTGGATGTCATGCGTTGCGACTAAGCAATGCTCTATCGGCTGGGTGATTTCTCCTACAATATACAATGTAGTGTGTTGTAATAGGTCGTAGACTTCATTGATAGAACCAGAGCTGGTATTTTCAATCGGCAGTACGCCATAGTCAGCGTGGCCCGATTCAACCGTTTTAGTCACCTCTCTAAATTGTTCGCAGTTGAGTTCAATTAATTCGGTATTTTTACGGCTGAAGTATTCACGAGTCGCTAAATGCGAATAAGAGCCTTTAGAGCCTAAAAAAGCGACTCGAGCGAGTGGTTTGCGATTTTCAGGATTCGCTAAGTTTTGCAAGTAAGCTTGTTGCAGTAAAACGGAGTCTTCGATAATAGTGTGGAATAATTTTGTGATGTATTGTGCATCTAATTGGTAATTTTCTTTTCCTGATTGGATAAGTTTGACCAGCAGTTGTTGCTCTCTTTGGGTATCTCGCACGGGTTTCGAGGTTTTTATTTTACTTTTGGCGACGTCAATACTGAGTTGGCGGCGTTCAGAGAGCAATTGTAGCAGTTGCTCATCAATGGTATTTAAACGTAACCGAATCTCTTCGAGTGAAAGGGCGTTGTCTGTCATCATAAAATCCTTATAAAAAAAGCCTCCATGGGGAGGCTTTCTGTTCGTTTTTGACTTATTTCCGTAAACGAGCGTGCCTCCAAACGTTATTGGAGAAAAAAGAAGTCAAAAAGGAACAGTGGGTTATGTGTCATTTTTATCGTTATTGCTGATGGATTCAAGCCACACAATAAGCAAGCTAGGTAGGAGCGTCAAGCAAAAAAATAGCGCCCAAAGGCGCTATCTCAATAACCGTGCAAATTATTCGGTTTCCTCTTCCATTTCGGGCTTATCTGCTCGTCGTGCTTCAGGTTTATGACGCAGCTTATTCAATTGGCGTTCAAGTTTTTGCTCGACTTCGTTAATCGCAGCATAAAGATCATCGTGAATAGCCGAAGCAACCAGCTGGCCTTTAGGAATCGTTACCGTGGCCTCAAATTTTTTCTGTTTGTTTGGTCGTTCGCTAAAGCTTGCTTGGCACCCAGTAATTTCTACTTGCCATTTCTCTAACTTTTTGAATTTACTCTCAATGTGATTACGGATTGCAGAGGTGATTTCAATGTTTTTACCTGTAATATTCATTTGCATAGTGATTTTTCCTCTGTTACATCCCTTATGGGTTACCTACAGATTAGCGTTTCAATAACAAAATAATGTGATGAATCTCTCTTTTTTATTGGGTGTAAAATGCTTTGAAAATAAACGTGATCTTTAGCAAGGAGTTGGTGTGTGAGGTCGAGAAAAAGCTTGAGGTTTCGATGGAAACGATTAGATTGGTTATTAAGTCTTACTAAAAACTTTCTATTTTTTAGGGTATTGCGTCAGCCTAAAAAAGTTATTGCTCTGCTTTTGTTCATCTTATAATGGTGAACTTTATCACGTTAGTATGTGTCGTCTTTTCGTCAATCGCTCTTCTTGTTGCAAAAAAAGCCAGCCACTTTTTGTGGCTGGCTTTTTGGGTAACTAATTTCTGAGCAATGGCATTGGCTCATTAGGATTAAGCTGGATGAGTTGTTCGGTTCGTGCAACCGCCTCATCTAATCCTAATTGTTGGTAAGCTTTTAATTGAATGGTCAGCGATTTTCGAGCGGCTTGTGTGCCTGGATAAGTTTTTTGTAACTCTTGAGCTCGGTTTATCGCTGCGATCCAAGCTTCACGGCGTAAGTAAAAGTCTGCAGTGGCTAAGTCGTAATCCGCTAACCGATTTTTTAATGCATACATCCGTTGCTGAGCATCCTTAGCATATGGGCTGTTAGGGTAACGTTCTAATAAACGTTTAAAATCAGCAAAGGCAGCTTTAGCCGGCTCAGGATCGCGATCGCTTCGATCAATATTAAATAATTCATGCATGAAATTACGATCTTGGGCCATGTGAGTCAGCCCTCGTATATAAAGTACCCAATCCATTTTTTCATGGGTGGGATTGAGGCGAGTGAAGCGCTCAATCGTTGCTAGCCCAAGGGCAAGATCATCGTTTTTATAATAGGCATAGATTAAATCTAGCTGTACTTGTTCTGAATAAGCACCAAAAGGATAGCGAGAATCCAGTGCTTCGAGCTTATCTATCGCTGTTAACCAGTTTCCACTTTGCAGTGACAGCTGAGCCTCACTATACAGCTCTGCTGGGGGAACATCTGGGACAACTTCTTCTTTACTTGCACAGCCAGTTATGAGTAAAGATAACGCGAGTAAACCCGATAAAGTTTGGTATTTCATCTCTGGATTCGATTCCTTGCAATAAAGCTTCTAAACTTGGAGCAGCGTGCTCCATAAATCGTTTCGTTACTTTCTTTTCAGTAACAGATACAATAAGTACCTATTTTTCCACACTCGTGGCTATTAGTCTCACGGTTTTTAAAAAAGTTCGATATGGCTCAGCAGATTGAATTAACTCAAACAGTAAAAGAAAGCCAGCTTGGTCAGCGCTTAGATCAAGCAGTCGCGGAATTATTTAGCGATTATTCTCGCTCACGGCTGAAAGAATGGCTATTGGACGGGAAAATTACCGTCGATGGTCTTGTTGTCACTAAACCCCGAACGAAAATGATGGGGGGAGAAATTATCACGGTTTTGGCCGAACTAGAAGATGAACAGCGTTGGGAAGCGCAAAATATTCCACTCAATATTGTTTATGAAGATGATGATATTATTGTCATCAATAAGCCTAGAAATTTCGTTGTACATCCTGGGGCTGGAACGCCAGATGGAACCGTATTAAATGCTTTACTTTTTCATTATCCACCCATTGCAGAAGTACCTCGTGCCGGAATTGTGCATCGTTTAGATAAAGATACGACCGGATTAATGGTGGTGGCGAAAACTGTTCCAGCACAAACTCGATTGGTTCGTGAACTACAAAAACGCAATATTACTCGTGAATATGAAGCAATAGCGATCGGTACCATGACCGCTGGTGGAATGATTGACAAACCGATTGGTCGCCACGCCACGAAACGAACGTTAATGGCGGTTACGCCAATGGGTAAGCCAGCCGTTACGCATTATCGTGTTGCTGAGCATTTTCGTGAACACACGCGAATCCGGCTTCGTTTAGAAACAGGGCGCACGCACCAAATTCGTGTTCATATGGCCTATCTCCAGCATCCTTTATTAGGTGATACCGCTTATGGTGGACGTGCACGGATCCCTAAAGGAGCGTCTGAAGAGTTAACCGAGATGATCCGCGATTTTGATCGACAAGCGTTGCATGCGGTGATGCTGAAGTTTGCTCATCCCATTACTGAAGAAGCGTTGGAATTTCATGCACCTGTTCCTGATGATATGGTTAGGATGGCTGATGCTTTGCGTGAAGATGCAAAACTGAATTATTCGCAAGAGTATTAATCATGGATAAGATCATTCCTAACTGGCCAGCACCAAGCAATATTAAAGCCTTTGCTTCTACACGAATCGGTGGATTTTCACCGTCACCGTATCAGGGGTTAAATCTTGGTATGCACGTTGGGGACGATCCTGCTTTAGTTTTACGTAACCGTGAATGGTTGCAGACGATAAGCCAAATGCCTTCAGCACCTATATGGTTAAATCAAACTCACTCAACTAAAATTGTGCAGGTTGAGCGACCAACGAAAGTCATACTCGATGCTGACGGGCTTGTTACGACTTCTCGGCGTGTTGTCTGTTCGGTAATCACAGCGGATTGTTTACCTGTGCTGATCACCAATAGTCAAGGAACGCAAGTTGCTGCGGTTCATGCTGGTTGGCGTGGGCTGGCGGGAGGTATTGTTGAAAACGCTTTGCACACTATTTCAGGCAACCCTCTTGTTTGGCTAGGTCCGGCCATCGGTGCTCAAGCTTTTGAAGTCGGTAATGATGTCAGAGTGGCGTTTTGCGAAAGAGACGCCGATGCAGAGCAAGCGTTTTTACCGACGTCACAACAAGGGAAATGGTTGGCGGATATGGTTCAGTTAGTACGTTTACGACTAGCAAAATTAGGCATTGAGCAAATTTATGCTTGCAACCTGTGCACCTATCAAAATCCCCAGCAATTTTATTCTTATCGCCGTGATGGAATGACCGGTCGTCAAGCTAGCTTTATTTGGATGGAGTAGCCTTATAAAGTTAATGGTATTGGCTTGAAATTTCACCTCTGCGTAACCATCTTTCTATACGTGATTAGTTTATCTCCGATGAGATTAAGAAGGTGGTTATGCGTCTCGATAGATTTACCAGCAAATTCCAAATAGCGATTTCTGATGCTCAGTCGCTTGCACTAGGGCGAGATCATCAGTATATCGAACCTGTACATTTGATGGTGGCATTACTTGATCAAAATGGTAGTCCGATCCGTCCTTTACTTACCATGCTTAGTGTCGATGTTGCTCAATTACGTTCTAAATTGGGTGAACTTCTCGACCGCCTACCTAAGGTGAGTGGCATCGGCGGTGATGTTCAGCTTTCTAATTCGCTAGGTTCGTTATTTAACCTCTGTGATAAAGTGGCGCAAAAACGTCAAGATGCTTATATCTCCTCGGAAATATTCTTACTGGCCGCTTTAGAAGATCGTGGCCCTCTTGGTCAGTTATTAAAAGAGATCGGTTTAACGGAAAAAAAAGTTTCTGAGGCTATTGAAACGATTCGTGGCGGACAGAAAGTGAATGATCCAAATGCGGAAGAGCTACGACAAGCGTTGGAGAAATTTACCATTGATCTTACTGAGCGAGCAGAGCAAGGTAAATTAGACCCTGTTATTGGTCGGGACGATGAAATTCGTCGTACGATTCAAGTGTTACAGCGCCGTACTAAAAATAACCCAGTTATCATTGGGGAGCCTGGTGTGGGTAAAACCGCGATCGTGGAAGGGCTTGCTCAACGCATCATTAATAATGAAGTGCCAGAAGGGCTTCGCGGGCGTCGCGTATTGTCTTTGGATATGGGCGCATTGGTTGCGGGAGCCAAATATCGTGGTGAGTTTGAAGAGCGGCTAAAGTCGGTGTTAAATGAACTTGCCAAAGAAGAAGGTAATGTCATCCTCTTTATTGATGAATTACATACCATGGTTGGTGCCGGTAAAGGTGAAGGTTCAATGGATGCGGGCAATATGCTGAAACCCGCATTAGCTCGTGGTGAATTGCACTGTGTTGGCGCAACGACGCTGGATGAATATCGTCAATATATTGAGAAAGATCCAGCACTAGAGCGTCGCTTCCAAAAGGTCTTGGTCGATGAGCCAACAGTGGAAGATACCGTTGCTATTTTACGTGGCCTAAAAGAACGCTATGAATTGCACCATCACGTTGAAATTACCGATCCGGCGATCGTGGCTGCGGCAACCTTATCACACCGCTATGTTTCTGATCGTCAACTGCCAGATAAAGCGATCGATCTGATTGATGAGGCGGCATCAAGTATCCGTATGCAAATGGACTCCAAGCCAGAAGCATTGGATAAGTTGGAACGTAAAATCATCCAACTTAAGATCGAGCAACAAGCATTAATTAATGAGCATGATGATGCGAGTGAAAAACGGCTAAGTATCCTTAATGATGAACTTAAGGAAAAAGAGCGTGAATATGCGGAATTAGAAGAGATTTGGAATACTGAAAAAGCTGCGCTTTCTGGTACACAACATATCAAATCAGAACTTGAGCAAGCTCGCTTAGATTTAGAAGTTGCCAGACGTGCGGGAGATTTAAGTCGTATGTCAGAGCTGCAGTATGGCCGAATTCCTGAATTAGAGAAGCAGCTTGACTTGGCTACTCAAGCAGAAATGCAAGAGATGACCTTATTGCGTAACAAGGTAACTGATGAAGAAATAGCCGAAGTTCTGTCTAAGCAAACGGGAATTCCAGTTTCTAAAATGCTTGAAGCAGAAAAAGAAAAATTACTGCGTATGGAGGAGGTTCTCCACCAAAGAGTGATTGGGCAAGCCGAAGCGGTGGAAGTGGTCGCAAATGCTATTCGTCGAAGTCGCGCTGGGCTTTCTGATCCTAACCGCCCAATAGGCTCGTTTTTATTCCTAGGCCCAACCGGGGTTGGGAAAACCGAGCTGTGTAAAACGCTAGCTAATTTTTTATTTGATAGTGAAGACGCCATGGTGCGAATTGATATGTCTGAGTTTATGGAG
>NZ_NBUS01000038.1:220067-221013 GCF_002749895.1 Vibrio fujianensis
AACACTCGGTAGCTCGGTTAGTTGGCGCACCTCCAGGTTATGTTGGCTATGAAGAAGGTGGCTATTTAACTGAAGCTGTACGACGTAAACCTTATTCTGTTCTTTTACTTGATGAGGTTGAGAAGGCACATCCTGATGTTTTCAATATCTTATTACAAGTATTAGACGATGGACGTTTAACCGATGGACAGGGAAGAACGGTCGATTTTCGTAATACTGTGGTGATTATGACTTCTAACCTTGGTTCATCAAGAATTCAAGAGCATTTTGCTTCTTTGGATTATCAAGCGATGAAAGAGCAAGTCATGGATGTGGTGAGTAAACACTTCAGGCCTGAATTTTTAAACCGTATCGATGAAAGTGTTGTGTTCCATCCGTTAGGTAAAGAACATATTAAATCGATAGCCCTTATTCAGCTTGAGCGTTTACGTCAACGTTTAGCAGATAAAGATTATGAGTTGAACGTTAATGATGAGGCGTTAAATTTAATTGCTCAGGTTGGGTTTGATCCGGTTTATGGTGCAAGGCCACTTAAACGGGCAATTCAACAAACGGTTGAAAACCCGCTAGCGAAGTCAATCTTAGCGGGGCAGTTTGTACCGGGAACGCCAATTTATTTAGAAGTCAAAGAGGGACACATTACCGCTCATCAGTAATTCGGTTAAAAAAGAGACTTAGTTGGAGCTAATTAAGTCTCTTTTTATCTCCGGTTTTTATCATCTTTTTTATGGAATTTGGCAGGTTAGCTGTTTTTTTGAGCGTTTAAGCTTAAATTTATAAGAATTGTCGTTTTAGCACTTGCCAAGCTAACCAAACTCCCTATAATGCCGCCTCACTGACACGGCAGACGCCGCAAGGCTTCAGACAGTGTTAGTGGAGGGAAAACTTCTAAAAAAGAAAATTTGAAAAAGTGTTTGACTCTTCAAATTAACTCGTTAGAATTCAC
>NZ_NBUS01000037.1:0-14463 GCF_002749895.1 Vibrio fujianensis
TCGACTTGCATGTGTTAGGCCTGCCGCCAGCGTTCAATCTGAGCCATGATCAAACTCTTCAATTAAAGTTTTGTTGGTCTTGCGACCGGCTCAATGAATACTGATAAGTTTCTAGGATCTAGAAGCTAGTTCCTAGAAAACTTGAATTGACTGTGCTCGATACCATTCTCTAAAAGAGATAAGTATCAAATTGGTCACTCAGTTCATTGATAAATCTTTTTGATTATCATCAACGAGTGCCCACACAGATTGATTGGTTTAAATTGTTAAAGAGCGTTGCTTGGAAGGCTCATTGAGCTTCAAAGCGGAGGTGAATTCTAACGAGTTAATTTGAAGAGTCAAACACTTTTTCAAATTTTCTTTTTTAGAAGCTTTCCCTCCACTAACACTGTCTGAAGCCTTGCGGCGTCTGCCGTGTCAGTGAGGCGGCATTATAGGGAGTTGAACTTTTTTGGCAAGTCGAATTTGCATTTTTTCTCAAAAAAAAACTCGTTAGACCAAATTATCAGCATCTTTTATTTTACCCATAGGTTTTCAGTATTCAGCTAACAGATTACTCACAAAACACTGTGGATAACTAATCATCGCTATCAAAGAAATAGCTAATTCTTGCTCTAGGATTAAGATAGTCTCGAACTTTATCCGGCAATTTAGTCGGTAAAATAGCGCTGACGATTTTTATCTCTTTATCTGCTAAGTCAATGATTGGTGCTTGTGTTCTGGGCACAGCTGGATCGTAGATCAGTACATTAGGAGAAAGTAAGTGTTCAGCATTAACAGAAATAACTAATCCAACAGTATTGTTAGAAAGTTGCACGACCGTGCCAGGAGGGAAAACCCCCATAAATTTCACTAAAATACTCAAGTTCTGATGGTTATAAAGATGCTTGCAATTCTTGTACAAATGAGAGAGTGCTATGTAAGGTATTTTTTGTTCTTCCGCTATCGCGGGATGACATAAATTATCAAAAGCATTGGCAACAGAGACAACTTGAGTAATCTCATCAATCTCTTGCTCTTTCAATCCAAGAGGATACCCAGAACCATCATTAAGTTCGTGGTGCTGCTCAATCACTATTTTAGCACTCTCAGGAAACCCATCGATATCACTGACAAGATCAATGCCATAGCGAGTGTGCAATTTTAGATAATTATTTTCCGGCTCAGTCAATGGCGTTACTTTACGTACAATTGCACTCGGCACTCGCATTTTACCAATGTCGTGAAATAAGGAGGCGAAAGCAACCTCTTTAATTTGCTGTTCCGTGAATCCTCTTGCTTTCGCAATCATCATCGCCAGAACGGATACATTTAAAGAATGAAAATAAACATCCTCAAACTCACTTTTGCTATTAATCAGATGTAAGGTAACACTTTCATTACTGAGTAATTTTTCAACAACGTCATCGATAAGCTGTAAAGCTTCTTCAACCGCATCCGCAGGGCGACTACGAATTTTATTCATTACCGCCCTCATACGAGCTAACGATCGTTCGAATTCTTTTTCACAATGCATCACCCGCCGCCGATAGCGGTTAAGTTTTTCTATCCGATGTTGTTTTTCTTGCCAAAGCTGATTAACTTCGTCTTCTAATTGCTGAGAGTCAGCCGTTTCTTCTGTGTCTTGGTTTTCTATTTGGCGAACAGGTAGCGGCGCGGTATCACTTTGTGCTGGGTTGAGAAAAACATGTTGGATGCCAAGATGTTTGATCAATTGAATTTGATCGGTCGATTTGATCTTAAAACTATTAAACAAAAAGGGATGCTCATTCCATTTCAGCGGTAATCGAATATGCAATCCTGGTTGCAACCTATCTACGGTTATCTTAATGTTTGCCACAGTTAGCTCAATATTTCACTCGTCATGCTATTATTTTAGAAGAACTCCTTTTCGAGATCTCCTTCCATTACCATTACCATTCATTGCTCTGATGAAGCACCAAACTGAGTTTGCGATATTAACGCTGTTTGTCGCTGTGCAAGGTAGCTAATGATAATTTGTTGGGTCAAAATCCCCTTAAACTTGTTACCATCAACCAACACCCAAGGAAAAGTTAATTTCTGCTCACAAATTAGCTCGGTCACTAGCCGAACATCAGTGTATGCATCTAACTTAGTAAAAGAAAGCATCATGATCTGATTGACGGGTCGGTGCCATCGTTCAGCTTCTCTCATCGTTTCTAATTCTGTCCCCATTGTTGGGGTTAAATACAGGTTCAACGTTTGACGATCGATAATTCCTACACATTCATGCTGGTTAATCACCGGCAAAACGTCTATATCAGATACTTGAAAATATTGAAAAGCCAATGAAAGCGGATCACCAGGATCAAGACGCGGTGCATAAGCATGATGAAGCCCTACTAAATGAGCCGGTTGCTTGCTTTCATGATGGTTCTTCAACAATGGTTTTATTTTTTGAGCAATTTGACGATTAACGATTTTTAAATGAGCAGCCGAGGATGGCGCTGAAAAGAGCAAGCCTTGCATAAAATCAACGCCTGTATCAGTCAATAAAGAAGCTTCTTCTAATGACTCAACGCCATCAGCTATCACTTTTACGCCTAAAGAATGACAAAGCTCAACTAGCATTTTGATCACTTTATAACGGTTGATCTTGCTTTTTATCGCATCCAAGCAATGTCGACTAATTTTTAGATAATCAAACTCAGATAAAGGTAAATGCTCTAATAAAGAGTAATCCAACCCCATGTCATCAATCGTGACTTGCACACCCTTGGCCCGTAGGACTTTCAATTCAGCTGATTGAACAATCCCAGTGACATGAGCATTGGCTTGAATCAGATCAATAATAAGATGCTCTGCCCCGAACGACTTCTGTTGAATCAATGTAATTAAATAACCAAGTAACTCAGAGAAGCCTTGTTTAGTATCCGCTGACACATTAACCGCTAAGCGAACCGGGTAATCATGTAATGCTTGTAATTTAGAAAGTTGTTCCAGCGCTGAATGTAGAATGTGTAGATCGAGCTCAGACACTAATCCGAGATCTTCCGCGATAGCTATCAACTCACGATTATCGGCTTGTAATGAAGTGGGGAGAGAAAAACGACAGCAGGCTTCGTAACCAATCACTTGCCAGGTTTGTGTTTCAATAATTGGCTGATAAAACACAGATAAAGACTGGTTTTTAATCGCGTCATGCACAAACTCTTCTAACAATCGCCGCCTTTGAATCTGTCGATGAAGCTGTGAATCAAAAAAACGGATTTTCTGCAAACCAGATTCGGATTCTTGTTCTAAAATCGCTTGAACAGAATGAGTAACCGCTATTTTTGTACTGCGTGCGTCTAAACCTAGGATAGAGACGCCCACTTTTCCTGACGTACAAAGTTTATGCAGGTGACGATCCATCTGACGCAACTCATGAAAAAAAGCTCGAATACTGGCGTGAACATACCGATATGACTCTCCAGAAGATGGTAAAGGGCAAGTCACACAAACCAAGTATAAGCCTTCTTTTATTTGCCCAAATAAACGACTCTCCTTCAAACGCATCATCACATCATGTAATACAATCTGCTGCTTTGCAGACAGCGATTGCTCGATACTTAACGTCATCACGATATAAAGTTGCTCAACCAGCCGCTGCTGATATAGCCGTTCAAACTGTTCAAGAAACCATTGTTTATTAGCAATAGAACTATTTATTCTTTGCTCATATTCCTCTAACTGGGGTGAATAAAAACTAAGGTAGATCGCCTGCCCCTCAACCGGCATCAATGATACACAGCACTGATAATGATGCTGCTGACCACTTGCGCAAATAATGGTTACTTTTTGTGGCGTATTATCGACATAATCATTTAAAGGTAAGGCTTCATCTGTAAACAAAAACTCACTATGAAGCCCCTGTAAATCAGTAGAATGAAAGCCTGTAAGCTGCTCAAAAGTATGATTACAACCCAAAATTTTATTATTCTGATCAGAAATAAGTATTCCCCATGGTGCACAACTTAACAAATGCTCTAGCCAGATCGCCTGTTGAGCGGTTTTAGCTAATTGAACAATAGGTCGGATTTCACCTTGTAAAACATAGTTAGAGAATTGTTCCACAGAAAAGAGCGCGTAACAAAAACGTCTGGAATTTACTAGCAAAATATTAATCGAACGCTTATCGCCACTGCGAAGCGACTCCTGAAGCAACTTTTCAACCTTTTGCTGACTCGTCACATTCATTAATGCAAGCCAATCATCTAACGTTTGAGCGCAAAATGAAGCAGTATGCTTATCCGAAAATGACTCAGTGACGCAAGTAACTCGTTGACTCTTAATATCTAGAGTCCACCGAACAGGCACAAATACGCTTGACGCTGTCAATTCTAACTCTCGAGTACCTAGGGGCTGATAACTATCTTGCATTTAATCACCTTCGGCGATAGAGCACTCTATCAATCAATGAAAAATTTCACCTAAACCTAGATTATCAAAGAGAAGAGCAAGCAGAGATCCTTTTTCAAAGGAGGAAAACAAAAGAGAGAGTTTGGTCACGTATTGTGTCCAAGACAAAACAGCAGCACTCATTTGATCTACAGCGCTGCTGTCACTATTATGATATTAATGATGAAATAGCTGATAATTACATCATTATTTGTTCAAAAGATGATTGGCTATAACGTACTAAATGATTAACTAACTTCGATAACGTCAAGGTGGATTGTACATTTTGAGTTCCGTCATACAGAGTTAACACCTCTTCACTTTCTGTATCGACAATAATGGTAAATCTACAACCATATTTAATAGCATCTTTCTTTGCTCTAGCCGTTGAAAAACACGAGCCTTCATATATTACTTTAAAATCTGGGAAAACCATCCTCAAATGACGGCAGCAACTTAGGGCCGAGTAAGTTGATATTTTATTTTTAGGTATAACCAATATATTAACTGATTCAAAAGACCAAGATTTAACGTTAACCGTTTTTAATAATTTTAAAATAGGTTCTAACATAAGAGCAAAACCACAAGCGGGTATTAAATTAGAATTATTCTGGGATAGGAATCTATAGCATCCACCTCGGCATATGACTTGTTCTGAATTTAATCTTTCCGAACTCCATTCAAAAACGGTTTGTTCATATTCCCTACTGGGAAATAATCCTTGCTGTATTGAAAAAGGGACGTTAAAACGTTCTAATAAATTGGTTATATTTTTAAACCTAAGTATAGATTCTTCAGAAAGATATTGATGTAATCTAGGGGCGCCACTAACTAATCCTTCAAGAAATGGAGGATAAGAATATAATATTCTCTCTGGCGTTTTCGTTAACCACTTCTTAGATCGTTCATCCAAAATAACATTGAAAGGCTCAAAATATTCCTGCAACTTTCTTCGATATAAACAAAACTCAGCACTACTACCTAAGTAGTTGATTTTTAATTCAACAAATGGTAACACGCCTAATGAAGAGAAAAAGTCTTTCTGAAGCATTATTTGCTCCAACAATATATCAATATTGCTAAACCCGAACGATTCCACTCCTATTTGATGGCTCTGTTTTATAGCATATGCATTATCTTTTGATATTTTAAATATTGGCCCTTGATACCATAATCGGCTATAAGATTGAAGTTCTTTATACTTAGCTATTGTTTTAATACAACTTGATGTCCCATCATTTCTTAATGAAACATTTTTATCTAAACATTTTATATTTTTGCTAGTAAGTGAGCATTGATAATCAGATATAGCTGGCGTGTCAGATTCTAAAATAGGAAATCTTATTTCTTGATATCCATAAGAACTAAGACTAGCTCTTGCTTTTCTTTCTAACCAAACCCAATCATTAATAACATTATAATATTTTTTCCTCGGCCGACCACAACATCTAGGCCTAACATTTCTATTAATCTTTTCTTCAACTTTATTACAATAAGCCAAAGTCCCTAATATACAGTTTTGATTTAGGCACTTTTCTATTTTTTCAATTGTAATACTATTGATTGGACTTTGAAAAAAACGGTTATATTCATGAAGTCTACTTTCTAATGTATTACCTAACATTGTGTATTCATGATGTTCGGATATTATTTCTTGAAATTCTTTACTTACATGATGTAAGTAACTAGACCAAGGATATTGATAATGTGGAATGTTAAGTTTACTTTGCACAAGCTTTTCAACATACTTCTGACAGATTAAAAAGTAACTACTAGGCTCAATTAAGCAACTATTATAACGCCCCTCCCATAAAGAACCTGTTCTTTGGTATTTTTTATTGTAATAAAAAACATACCGACGACCAATATGTTGAACCAGTTTTCCAATGCTTTCTTTGGTACTTGGTGTTAACAACAAAAACAATTCATTATCAAGCAAGCAATAAGCATGCAACCTTATGACATGACGTTTGATGGCCTGTTCAAGACAACCAAGGAAAGTTCTGTAATCGTCCTCATCACGGAAAATAAGTTCTTTATTATGGCCCTTAAGTTTTATTAATTGTGGAAGACTTTCAATAAACAAACGTTCTTTTCTGGGCATAGCCTAACCTTTACATTCAAAACAATAAGTAAATTTATTGGCATATCAACAAACCAAACATATATAAATCACAAATACATATCAACATAATAAATCTTAAATTTTTATATCAAAAATTCATGATTTAACTATTCTTCATCAAAAAAAAGGGGACGGAGTCAATATGTATAGGATTGTATTTTTTTTAACCACAAAAAGTAAAGTAAAAAATATATATCTGGAAAAACTTGATTAAGATCTAATTTTCATTACTTCACCCTTTTAGAATCAGCGACGAATACTTTTGACGTCATACCTATGACAATTCAATGTAATTAACTCAACAGGAATAAAAATATGGAGACTGTAAGTGCAAGCTCTGCCCATAAGATGGGTGTTGTCGCTCTTACATTGGTAACCGCATCAAATATGATGGGTTCCGGTGTGTTTATGCTACCGACGAATTTGGCGGGTGTCGGTTATATTTCTCTTTGGGGTTGGTTGTTTACAATTATTGGAGTCATTGCTATTGCTCTCGTATTTGCAAAAACAAGCTTATTAACTCCTCGTAATGGAGGAATCGTTGCTTATGCTTCTGATGCCTTCGGTCCATTTATTGGTTTTCAAACAACAGTATGCTATTGGATTAGTGCTTGGGTTGGTAACGTTGCCCTGTTAGTGGCAGGGGTTGGTTATCTAAGTTATTTCTTTCCTGAATTAACAAATCCGAGTTTTGGTTGCATTGCCGCGATTGCTATTTTATGGGGGTTTGTTTTATTAGCTAGCTTCGGAGCTAGAGTTGCAGGTCGCGCTCAATCTTTTACCGCTTCTTGTATGTTATTGGTCGTATTAGGTGTTGGGGTTATTGGCTGGTTCTGGTTTGATCCTCATATGTTTACCCAAGTTTATAATGGTACAGGAAAAAGTGACAGTTCCGCTATTATGGCTGCCGCATCTATCGCACTTTGGGGCTTTCTGGGGGTTGAATCCGCAGTAGTATCAAGTGGTCAGGTAAAAGATCCTGAGCGTACAGTTCCTAAAGCAACGGTTTATGGTTTGCTGATTGCCTCTGTTTGCTATGTAGGTAGCTGCTCAGTCATCATGGGATTAGTACCTCATGAAGAGCTGATTCACTCTGCCGCGCCATTTGCAGACGCAGCACGCTACATGTTCGGTGAAACTGCAGGTAATATCGCTTCAGCATTAAGTATTATTGCTTGCTTTGGTTCTATTTCTGGTTGGTTAATTCTACAATCAGAGGGGCCTCGTGCCGGTGCCGCTCAAGGTCTATTCCCTCAATTCTTCGCCGATGTAAATAAAAACGACGTTCCGATGAAAAGCCTGATTTTCACCGGTGTACTCATGAGCATCGTGTTAATGATGACCGCATCACCTAACTTAGCCAAGCAATTTGAAATTATTATTTTAATGTCTGTCTTTGCCTCTTTGCTTCCTTATATGTATGCCCTTATTTCTCTGCCAATTATTATGGTATCAAAGAAACTAAACAGAGGCCGTACCTTTATGTTCTATAGCGTGATGGTTGTGCTTGGTATGGTGTATAGCATATTTGCCCTATTAGGCTCAGGCAGTGATTCTATTTTCTGGGGCATTGTGATGATGATGATAACAATTCCAATGTTTAGTTTTGTTGCTGCAGGTAAAAGTAATAAGGGAGAAAAGGTTCTTTATTTGAAATAAGCAACCTTATTCATTTATTAAAAAATCAATAAATTTAGAGAATATATTATGACTTTATCTATACAAGATCAAAATCGCTTAGACGAGTTCTGGGCATACTGTGTTAAAAATCAATATTTTAATATTGGCTACCCAGAATCAGCCGACTTTGATTACACGAGCTTAGAACGTTTTATGCGTTTTTCAATTAATAATTGTGGTGACTGGTCAGAGTATTGTAACTACCTTTTGAACTCTTTTGATTTTGAAAAAGAAGTAATGGAGTATTTTGCAGATCTATTCAAAATTCCTTTTGAAAAAAGCTGGGGGTATGTTACAAATGGCGGTACAGAAGGAAACATGTTCGGTTGCTATCTAGCTCGTGAAATTTTTCCAGATAGCACTTTGTATTACTCAAAAGATACCCATTATTCTGTTGCTAAAATTGTCAAACTCCTAAGAATTAAATCTCAGGTGGTTGAATCATTGCCTAATGGTGAAATTGACTACGACGATCTGATGAGTAAAATTCAGGCTGATAATGAAAAACACCCTATTATTTTTGCCAATATTGGTACAACAGTCCGTGGCGCGGTAGATAATATTGAGTTAATTCAGCAACGTTTAAAAGATATGGGCCTAGCACGCGAAGAATATTATATTCATGCTGATGCAGCACTCAGCGGTATGATTCTTCCATTCGTTGATCATCCTCAAGCATTTAACTTTGCTGATGGTATTGACTCTATCGGTGTTTCTGGACACAAAATGATTGGCTCACCAATTCCATGCGGTATTGTAGTGGCGAAAAAAGAAAATGTTGATCGTATTTCAGTTGAAATTGATTACATTTCAGCACACGATAAAACAATTACAGGCTCACGTAACGGCCATACTCCACTAATGATGTGGGAAGCCATTCGTTCTCATTCGTTTGTTGAATGGAAACGTCGCATCGATAGAAGTTTATCTATGGCACAATATGCTGTTGATCGCTTACAAGCTGCAGGCATTGATGCTTGGCGCAATCCAAACTCAATTACCGTTGTATTCCCTTGCCCTTCAGAAGCGGTATGGAAAAAACACTGCCTAGCCACTTCCGGTGGTGTGGCTCATCTCATCACAACCGCACATCACATTGAAACAAGCAAAATTGATGCACTCATCGATGATGTAATTGCTGACGCTCAAGATAAAGCAGCATAAAAAAAGGCAGTGAAAAACACTGCCAGTGAACTCATTGTTGCCAGTTTGGTTTGGGGCCGACTGGCAACAATTCTGAATCATTCATGGTTTTGCTTCAGAATGCAACTTATTTTCAAACCGAGTTATTAAATGTGAAAAGATAAAATGATATGGACAAAACAAAATCAACCACCTGCCGTATGGGAGTGAGTGCATTAACACTCATGACAGCTTCAAACATGATGGGCAGCGGAGTGTTCATGCTGCCTAGTTCACTGGCCGGGATCGGTTCAATCTCAGTCTGGGGATGGGCGCTAACCTTTTTTGGAGTACTCGCACTCGCACTCACGTTTTCAAAAATTAGTATGCTTTCCCCTTGTAAAGGCGGAATTGTTGCTAACATTAACCATACTTTCGGCCCTTATATAGGCTTTCAATCATCTCTCTTTTATTGGATTGCAACTTGGATAGGAAATTGCGCACTACTGATTGCTGGTGTTGGTTACTTATCGGTTTTCTTTCCTCTTCTTCATACTCCCCTTTACGCTACCATTACCGCTATTAGTATACTTTGGGCTTTTGTACTGCTTGGTTTACAAGGTGCAAAAGTCGTTGGATATGCACAAATTTTTACTGGACTATGTATGCTCGCTGTCGTATTGAGCATCGGAATTTTTGGTTGGGGAGGTTTTTCTCCACAACGCTATACTATGATATATAACGTATCCGGACAAAATGATATCCATGCCATCATGGCGGCAGCCTCTATCTCGTTGTGGGGATTTTTAGGCGTTGAATCGGCCTCTGTATCAAGCGATCAAGTGAGTAATCCAACGCGCAATGTCCCATTAGCAACCATTTTAGGCCTAAGCTTGGCAGCCTTATGCTATGTCAGTTCAAGTAATGTCATCATGGGTATAATGCCTCATGCTGAACTTATTGTATCAAGTTCGCCATTTGCAGATACCGCTCGTATTTTATGGGGAAATCAAGTTGCTTTACTGATATCGGCACTCGCTATTATTGCCTGCTTCGGAGCTATGCCTGGTTGGCAAATTTTACAAACCGAAGTTCCGAAAGCCGCTTCTGATGCTGGATTATTTCCACGTTTTTTTGCCGAAACAAATCGAAATAATGTACCTTATAAAGGTTTGCTGTGCACCGCGCTACTCATGACAGCAATGCTACTGCTCACTATCTCCCCCAATCTTGAAAAACAATTCCATTGTATTATTTTACTTGCTGTTGCAGCTGGGTTAATTCCTTATGCATTTGCAGTGATCTCTCTACCCATTATGCTAAGCCGACGCCCAACCCAAAATAGACTTATCCAATTCAAAGATTTTTTATTAAGCTTCATCGGTTTAACATTCGTGATCTTTGCATTAATTGGGACTGGGTTTAAGTTTTTTATATTATTAATAGCTATACAAATATTATGTCTTATTTTTTATCGTTTAAGCTTATTACAAAAAAAACAAAATGCTTAAAGATAACAGAAAGCCATACCTTGATTTTTAGAAATAGCGTAATAAATACGCTATGAAATAAATATCCACCTTGTATACCTTATTTATGGAGAATGAAGAAAAAATGAACAATATTCAATCAATACGTGGAATGAAAGATATTCTTCCTGATGAAACACCGATATGGCAGTGGCTTGAAAATATTATTAGGAAAGCAACCCATCGCTATGGCTATCAAGAGATACGTCTGCCGATACTAGAGCCTGTCGCTCTATTCCAACGCGCAGTAGGAGAAGCTACCGACATTGTATCGAAGGAAATGTATAACTTTTATGATAAAAGTGGTGAACACATTACTTTGCGTCCAGAAGGTACTAGTGGTTGCGTTCGCGCAGTAATAGAGCAAAACATGTGCTATCAAACAACTCAACGTCTATGGTATCAAGGCCCAATGTTCCGTTATGAACGTCCACAAAAAGGCCGCTTACGTCAATTTACTCAGTTGGGTGTTGAAACGTTTGGTATGCCTGATGCAGATATAGATGCTGAATTAATCTTCATGGCTTATGATATTTTCAAACAGCTCGGTATTACAAAACATATAAGACTCGAAATTAACTCTCTTGGCACATTAGATGAAAGAAAAAAACACCGAGAACAATTAATAAAATACTTTTCAGACAACTTAGATCAACTTGATAATGATAGTCTAAATCGTCTTGAAAAAAATCCACTGAGAATTCTTGATAGTAAAAATCCAGATATGCAAGAATTATTAAACAATGCTCCAAGATTATTAGACCATCTCGGTGAAGAGTCACAAAGACATTTCAAAAACTTATGTTACTTATTAGATAAATCAGGCATTGAATATATAATCAACCCACGTCTGGTACGTGGATTAGATTATTATACACGCACCGTGTTTGAATGGATAACGGATGAACTAGGCTCACAAGGAACTATCTGTGGCGGTGGACGATATGATGGACTAGTCGAATTATTTGGCAATAAAAGCATTCCGGCATCTGGATTTGCCATTGGAATTGAGCGTTTATTACTACTTCTTGAAACTTTAAATCTCAATAAAAACATCAATAACAGTCCAGATATTGTAATTACTTATGAAGAATCTTCAAAAAATATTGATGCGTTATTATTAGCCAATGAAATCAGAAAGGGAAATCAGCAGATTAAAATCTTAAATGACTTTAGCGGGGTGAAACTTAAACGTCAACATGCTAGAGCGTTAAAAATGGGGTGTAAATTAATTATCACGCTAAACAAAGAAGATATTCGTATTTGGAATATTAAAACAAACCAAACAACAACAACATCCGTTGAAACAATCAATCAAGATATAAAGCATCACTTTCTTTAAACAACACCTTCCCACCACTTAGAGAAATCGGTAGGTGGTTGCTATACCCAAACAACTTGGAGTTGCAGGTCGGCGGCAAGTGAGTGACAAATTTGTTTGGAATAAATTTGAACAGCCGTAGTCTGGCCTTTGGTGAGAGCCACGGATGGTTCTCATAATCCCCAAGAGCATAGACAGACTATGTGATTGAGATGAAAGAACGTAGCCAATTTTAGTTGACCACTAAAAATACCCCCGCAGATTCAAGTTGGAAGGGTATAAATGAATATCGATCAGGATACATAGTCTCGGTAATTAAATGAGCAAACCGAACCAACCGCTATAGCTTCAAGTCGTAAAGCGAGTTTTATTTTTTATGCTAGCTACAACGCAGTCTCGCTAAAATCAAAGTTTGACCTTTAAACAAGGCCGAACTGTAATCGATACCGAAGCAACATAAATAAACCTAAACTAAGATAAATAAACCCTAGATGAACCATGAAAGCGTTTTTAAGGCGGATAAAGTGAGTCTATTTTGGGAAGAAAAGAGGCGATAGCAGAAAAGGAAAACTGCGGTAAGCGTTTGATTATCCTAGAAACAACAAAGCCCCGACTGTCGTCGAGGCTTTGTTGTATAAATAATGGTACCGATGGGCGGACTTGAACCGCCACTCCCGAAGGAAACGGATTTTGAATCCGTCGTGTCTACCAATTTCACCACATCGGCATCTAGGCTACTGCCTTTTGATGGTTGGCATTATACGTAAGAAAGTGAGCGGTGCAATAAAAAATATCAAAAAACCAATTGTTTGCTGATAATTTAGCCATAAGACGAAATGCTGTGCTCTGACTCTCTTTTCAGCAAGAGAAACTCCCGATATGCTGGCGACTATGAATGATTAACTCTGGTCTACCATGAATACTTCCAACTTACCTCCAGCAGGGCTTTTTCGACGTCTTGGCGCTCTTTTATATGATTCGTTGATTATAATGGCGATTTTAATGATCGCTGGAGGTGTCGTTATTGCGGCCTTAGAAGCGCTCGTTGCGCTCAACGTCATGAGCTACTCACCTTATCAAGATGCTGGTGAACTACTTAGCCACGATCCGATTTGGAGCCCGCTCTATACACTTTACCTTGCTACCACTTGGATCTATTTTTTTGTTTTCTTTTGGACAAGAGCTGGACAAACACTTGGTATGAGGGCGTGGAAAATTATGCTACGCAATGCTGACGGTTCATTAATCAGCTCAACCCAAGCGCTGATTCGCCTAGCCACTTCAGTTTTTGGATTAGGTAACCTAACCGTTCTTATTGACCCACAAAAGCGCAGCTTTCAAGATATGTGGGCGAAGACAGAAGTCGTGAGATTAGATACCACTCGTTAAGCCATCAGCGATAAAAGCCCAGTGAACTATTCAGCTTCCCCTGGGCTTTTATTGGCTAGGATTCACACCCTTATAATTTTCGACGTAATAGCATCACGGCAATGGTTAAAAAAACTAGGCTTGGTGCAATAGCCCCGAACACAGGAGGAATACCATACACTAAACTTAAAGGGCCAAAAAACTCACTAGAGATATAAAAGGTAAAGCCCGCCACAACGCCAGAGAGAATCCTTGCTCCCATCGTCACACTACGTAGCGGGCCAAAGATAAAGGACAATGCCATCAGCATCATCACCGCAATAGAAAAAGGCTGAGTGATCTTGCGCCATAATGCCAGTTCATAACGTGAAGCATCCTGCTCTGAGGCTTTTAAGTAATGCACATAATCGTACAAGCCACTGAGCGCTAACTCTTCTGGCTTCACGGTAACAACCGCCAACTTATCAGGAGCTAAAGAGGTTTTCCATAAATATTCATCCAGTGTTTGCTTCGTTATCATGATGTCGTTTTGAAAATCGGTTAATTCTACCTTCTTCATCAGCCACTGATTGTCTCCGAGATAATCCACTTGCTCAGCAAACACAACATGACGTAATTTTTTATGCTCATCGAAACGCCACATGTTTAGCCCATACAAGTGTTCGTTATCAATTTTGGCAACGAAGATGAAGTCATTGACATCGCGAGCCCATACCCCAGTTCTCACCGACAAAATATTGCCGCCAGAGGTCGCGAAAGCTCGCAAATCACGCGCCATTTTCTGAGCTTGAGGTGCCCCCCACTCGCCTAATAGCGTGACAATAATCATCAACGGGACTGCGGTTTTCAGTACCGATAAACCGATATCTAACTTCGAAAAGCCAGACGCTTGCATCACCACCAGTTCAGAACTTGCC
>NZ_NBUS01000037.1:14473-30145 GCF_002749895.1 Vibrio fujianensis
TAATGCGCCCAAGCCTATCAACGCCCCCAACAGTGCCGCCATAGGGAAAAACATCTCTATATCTCTTGGCACACTTAGCACAACAAATAATAAAGCTTGTAGCAGATCGTAAGTCCCATCACCCACTTTTCTGAGCTGTTCGACATATTTAATGATGCCGGACAAGCCAACGAAGGTCACCAAAACCAATGTTGTGGTGGCAATAATGGTTCTACCGATATACCAATCCAATATTTTAAACACCCGTTAAGCCACCTTTCTCTTTTGTTTTAATCTATCTTTGAGCCTTCTCACTATCACACTATCTAGTGTGTTCGCAATGATAGCGGCGAACAGCAATGCGGCATTAATTGGCCACATGCCGACCGCAACCGGAATGGAACCATCTTCTAATGCCGATTTTGTTGCACTAATTGCTAAGAAATAGGTGAGATAAATAAGAATAGCGGGCCCCATTTTGGCAAAACGTCCTTGCCTTGGATTGACTGAAGATAAAGGCACGACCAACATGGTCAGTAACGGAATACAAACAACTAAAGAAATTCGCCATTGTAGCTCAGCCTGAGCGCGTTGATCGGCATTACGAATTAAATCTAGGGTCGGAATTTCTTCCCAATCTCGCCCCTTACTTTTCACTTCGCGTTGACCGATTAACCCTTCATATTGTTCAAAACGAGTAATCATATAATCGACTCGATTCGGCACGCCTTCATAACGCACCCCATTATGCATGGTAATCACTTGTCGGCCATCACTGAGCTCTTGGACATCACCAGAGTCGGAAAACATCACACTCGGTAAAATGGACTGACGTGGCGAAAGTTGAGCGACAAACACATTACTTAGTTTTTTATTTTCTATATTATCAATAAAAACGACCGACGACCCATCTGGCGAACGCTGAAATTGGCCTTTTTGTAATAGATCGACACTATTTTCCGCCGCAAGCTGCTCAATTAATTGCGCTTCTTTGTTTTGACTCCAAGGCGATAACCAAAAAGCGTTAAATGCAGCAACACTCGAGGTAATGATCGCCAAATACAGCGCAGCTCGGATTAAAAACTTGTTACCAATCCCTGTCGCATTCATCACCGTAATTTCACTTTCGGCATAGAGACGTCCGAAAGTTAATAGAATACCAATGTACAAGCTCAGCGGTAGCATCAGCAGCCCCATGGCTGGCATATTTAAACCGACAATGGATAAAATCATCCGCGCAGGAATTTCACCGTCCGAAGCATCAGCCAGAACTCGGATAAATTTTTGGCTTAAAAACACCAAAAAAAGGACGAAAAAAATCGCAAATTGGCTTTTTAGTGTCTCTCGGATCAAATATCTAACAATAATCACGCTGAAATAACCTATGCAAAACTTGTTTTTTTGATTGAATCACTATAATTTCCTGTTGAACTGTTTGTTTTTTTAAATTTTCACTATTTGTTAGAACACCAACACTCAAAGGCGATTCCCAAAAGGATTCATCAAGTAAGAATGCATTATCTAACATTTAGTTCTATTTGTCTTTAAGATGTAGGAGTACGCATGGAGTTCAGTGTTAAAAGTGGTAGCCCTGAAAAACAACGTAGTGCATGTATCGTTGTTGGAGTCTTTGAACCGCGCCGCCTTTCTCCAGTAGCAGAGCAACTTGATAAAATCAGTGATGGTTACCTAAGTTCACTACTTCGTCGAGGTGATCTCGAAGGAAAACCGGGGCAGATGCTACTGCTGCATCAAGTACCCGGCGTGCTTTCAGAGCGAGTATTGCTGGTCGGGTGCGGTAAAGAACGTGAGTTAGGTGAACGTCAATATAAAGAGATCATTCAGAAAACGATCAGCACACTTAACGAAACTGGCTCAATGGAAGCGGTCTGCTTTTTAACCGAGTTACATGTTAAAGGACGTGACACTTATTGGAAAGTTCGCCAAGCCATAGAGGCGACCAAAGACGGTTTATACACCTTTGATCAGTTCAAGAGTGTTAAGCCAGAAACTCGCCGTCCACTGCGTAAATTGGTTTTCAATGTGCCAACCCGACGAGAACTCAGCTTAGGTGAGCGTGCCATTAATCATGGTTTAGCCATTGCTTCTGGCGTTAAAGCCTGTAAAGACTTAGGCAATATGCCACCGAACATCGCCAATCCAGCTTATCTTGCCTCTCAAGCTCGTCGCTTAGCTGATGATTATGCGACGGTGACCAGCAAAATTATTGGCGAAGAAGAGATGGAAAAACTGGGCATGACCTCCTACCTTGCTGTTGGTCGTGGGTCTAAAAATGAATCGATGATGTCGATCATTGAGTACAAAGGGCATCCAGATCCTGATGCCAAACCTATCGTCTTAGTCGGTAAAGGGCTGACTTTCGACTCCGGGGGTATTTCATTAAAACCGGGTGAAGGGATGGATGAAATGAAATACGACATGTGTGGAGCCGCATCGGTCTTTGGCACCATGAAAGCATTGGCGAAATTAAATCTGCCTCTGAATGTCGTGGGTGTACTGGCTGGATGTGAGAATATGCCGGGAAGTCAGGCTTACCGTCCGGGTGATATCCTAACGACCATGTCAGGACAAACAGTCGAGGTTCTTAATACCGATGCAGAGGGCCGACTTGTGCTATGCGATGCACTGACCTACGTCGAACGCTTTGAACCAGACTGTGTGGTGGATATCGCCACCTTAACTGGCGCTTGTGTTATCGCACTGGGTCACCATATTAGTGGTGTGATGGCCAATCACAATCCGTTAGCTCATGAGTTAGTTAATGCCTCCGAACAAGCCAGTGATCGTGCATGGCGCTTGCCACTCACAGACGAGTACCATGAACAGCTAAAAAGCCCTTTTGCTGATATGGCAAATATCGGGGGAAGGCCAGGAGGAGCTATCACTGCCGGTTGTTTCTTGGCTAAATTTACTAAAAAATATAACTGGGCACATCTTGATATTGCAGGCACGGCTTGGAAGTCTGGCGTCGCGAAAGGTTCAACAGGACGTCCCGTCTCTATGTTAGTTCAGTTCCTACTCAATCGCTGTGGTCAAGAGACAGAGGAATAAACCTCATACTAAAAGGGCCAATTGGCCCTTTTTATCATCTGAGTAACTCTTATGACAACCGCTACCTTCTATCTCATTTCTGCCGATAGCCCGCAAGCAACGCCAACAGGGTTTAAAGACTATGTGGTTTATCTCGCACAATATTTTGCTCGGCAAGGAGCAAAAATCTATATACAGTGTCGTGATAAAAAGCAGGCAGAACAACTTGCTGAACAATTTTGGCAAGTCAAACCTGAGGATTTTCTTGCACATAATTTAGTTGGTGAAGGGCCCAAATATGGAACTCATATTGAAATTGGCTACCCAGAAGTCCGCCCTTCTCGTAATCGACAACTGGTAATAAATTTGGCCGATAATCATACAACCTTTGCGAACGCCTTCACAGAGGTGGTAGACTTCGTTCCTAGTGAAGAAAAAGCCAAGCAACAAGCTCGAGAACGGTATAAACAATACCGCCAAGCAGGATACCAACTGCAAACCATCGAGATAAATTACCCTTGAATCATTTATCCTTATAGTTAAGCTCTCTTACTTACCGAGAGAGAACTCACTTATAGTGATAAACTCAATTAACCATCAAAGTATCCATTTAAGAGCACTATGGAAAAGACATATAACCCAACATCCATCGAACAAGATCTATATCAGACTTGGGAAAAGCAAGGCTACTTTAAGCCTCACGGCGATACAAGCAACGACGCGTACAGCATCATGATTCCACCGCCAAACGTCACTGGTAGCCTACATATGGGGCACGCATTCCAAGACACCATCATGGATACCTTGATTCGCTGCCAGCGTATGAAAGGCAAAAATACCTTATGGCAAGTCGGTACCGACCATGCAGGAATTGCAACACAAATGGTTGTTGAACGTAAAATTGCCGCAGAAGAAGGGAAAACCAAACACGATTACGGTCGAGATGCCTTTATCGATAAAATTTGGGAATGGAAAAAAGAATCCGGTGGCACAATCACCCAACAATTACGTCGGCTCGGTGCCTCTGTTGACTGGGATCGCGAGCGCTTCACCATGGATGATGGTTTTTATAAAGCAGTACAAGAAGTGTTTGTGCGCCTTTATAAAGAAGATTTGATCTATCGCGGCAAACGATTAGTCAACTGGGATCCTAAACTGCATACCGCCATTTCTGATCTTGAAGTAGAAAACAAAGACACCAAAGGCCATATGTGGCATTTCCGCTATCCATTAGCCGATGGTGCAAAAACCGCCGAGGGCAAAGACTATATCGTGGTTGCGACCACGCGCCCAGAAACCATGCTTGGTGATACTGGCGTTGCCGTAAATCCAGAAGATCCTCGCTATCGCGATCTGATTAGTAAAGCGATCATTCTGCCTATCGTGGGTCGTCGTATTCCTATTGTCGGCGATGAACATGCCGATATGGAGAAAGGCACTGGCTGTGTGAAAATTACCCCAGCGCACGATTTCAACGACTATGAAGTTGGTAAGCGCCATCAGCTCCCCATGATCAACATTCTAACCCTTGATGCGAACATCCGTGATGCAGCCGAAGTTTTTAACTCAAACGGCGAAGCAAGTCATGCTTATAGCACAGAAATCCCAGCAAAATATCAAGGTATGGAACGTTTTGCTGCGCGTAAAGCGATCGTCGCTGAATTTGAAGCGTTAGGTCTTTTGGAAGAAATCAAAGATCACGATTTAACCGTTCCTTACGGTGATCGTGGTGGCGTTGTGATTGAACCAATGCTGACCGACCAATGGTACGTGCGTACAGCACCTCTAGCAAAACCAGCGGTTGAAGCCGTTGAAAATGGTGATATCCAGTTTGTTCCAAAGCAATATGAAAATATGTATTTTGCTTGGATGCGAGACGTACAAGATTGGTGCATCTCTCGCCAATTATGGTGGGGGCACCGTATCCCGGCTTGGTATGACGAGCAAGGCAATGTATTTGTCGGTCGTAACGAAGCTGAAGTCCGGGCAGAAAACAATCTGGCAGCGGATGTGGTACTGCGTCAAGATGATGACGTGCTGGATACTTGGTTCTCTTCCGCTTTGTGGACTTTTGGTACACAAGGGTGGCCGGAAAATACAGAAGCACTGAAGACATTCCATCCATCAGATGTATTGGTGTCTGGTTTCGACATTATCTTCTTCTGGGTGGCGCGCATGATCATGATGACGCTGCATTTTGTCAAAGATGAAAATGGCAAACCTCAGGTGCCTTTTAAGACCGTGTATATGACAGGCCTGATTCGCGATGAAAATGGCGATAAGATGTCAAAATCAAAAGGTAACGTACTCGATCCAATCGATATGATTGATGGCATTGATCTCGAATCGCTAGTCGCTAAACGCACTGGAAACATGATGCAACCTCAGCTGGCTGCAAAAATAGAGGAAAATACCCGTAAAACATTCGAAAATGGTATTGAAGCATATGGCACCGATGCTTTGCGTTTCACACTTGCAGCCATGGCTTCAACGGGCCGTGATATCAACTGGGACATGAAACGCTTAGAAGGCTACCGTAATTTCTGTAACAAGCTGTGGAACGCGAGTCGCTATGTTTTGATGAACACTCAAGAGCAAGATTGCGGCTTTGCCGCTGGTGCTGAGCTTGAATATTCATTGGCTGATAAATGGATCGAGTCACAATTCGAATTGGCTGCTCAAGAGTTCAATAATCACATTGATAACTACCGGCTAGATATGGCAGCTAATACGCTGTATGAGTTTATCTGGAACCAATTCTGTGACTGGTATTTAGAGCTGACTAAACCGATCCTTTGGAAAGGCAGTGAAGCGCAACAACGAGCCACTCGTCGCACCTTGATTACCGTACTAGAAAAAACGCTACGCTTGGCACACCCTGTTATCCCTTACATCACAGAAACGATTTGGCAAAGTGTTAAACCTATCGTCGAAGGGGTCGAAGGTGACACCATCATGCTGCAAACACTGCCACAATATAATGATGCGAACTTCCATCAAGAAGCTCTGAATGATATTGAGTGGGTAAAAGCCTTTATCACCAGCATTCGTAACTTGCGAGCGGAATATGACATTAATCCGGGTAAACCATTGGAAGTAATGCTTAAAGCTGCCAATGAACAAGACGCCGCTCGCCTTGCAGCGAATCAACCAGTACTGATAGCTCTAGCTAAGTTAGAAAGCGTTCGCGTGCTGACCGACGAAGAAATCACTCCAGCCTGTGCGACCGCCTTAGTCGGTAAATCAGAGTTGATGATTCCCATGGCTGGCTTGATTGATAAAGAAGCTGAGCTGGAACGTTTAAGTAAAGAAATCGCAAAAACGGAAGGGGAAATTAAACGTATCGAAGGCAAATTGGGTAACCAAGGCTTCGTCGCTAAAGCTCCTGAAGCGGTTGTGGCCAAAGAGCGTGAAAAACTCGAAGGCTATCAAGAAACGCTAGTAAAATTAGCTGAGCAAAAAGCAACTATTGCCGCACTTTAATCAACGGTATAGTCACTCATCATCATTATAAGGCAGCGATTCGCTGCCTTATTGCTTGCTGCCGATAAAACTAAACGGTGACGCGACTCACCAACGATAAATCCGCTTCACATTATGGTCGAGGAAGCGTTTTATAGTCTGGTAATTTTCGCTCAGGATCAAAGTGGTGCAAAATTTCTTCCTGAGCCTCAGGATAAAAATCACAAGGTACGAACAGAGTACGTAGCCAATGACTGCGCGGATGATAAAAACTGAGCTCTGCTGCATGTAGTTGTAAACGATTAGCAAAAGCTAACGCTTCAGGAGAAGCATAAAACTCATCGCCGACAATAGGATGACCAATCGCAAGTAGATGTACGCGAAGTTGATGTGAGCGCCCTGTGATCGGAAATAAGCGCACAATGCTTGTTTGCTCTTCTTGTTTGACGACCTGATAAAGGGTTGTTGAGGCTTTGCCGTGCTCAAAACAAACTTTTTGTTTCGGACGATTAGGCCAGTCACAAATCAATGGCAGCTCGATGACCCCTTGCGACTGCTCGATATATCCCCATACCCGCGCGTAATACACTTTATGGGTTAAGCGATATTGAAACTGCTTTTTTAACGCCGCTTCCATGTATTTATTTTTGGCAAATAACATTAATCCTGATGTCGACATATCGAGTCGATGAACCACTTGAATCTCAGGGTAACGCTCCACTAAGCGGCTCCACATGCTGTCGTAATGTTCTGCATGCTTACCCGGAACCGAAAGCAGCCCTGACGGCTTATTGACCGCTAAAATATAGTCATCTTCGTACACGACATCAATCCACGGTTCAGTTGGTGGATGATACTCAGTCATTGCCATCAATTACATCTCATTTACTCAAAACGCTGCATTATATACCCAAAACTGACAAAGTTGCAGCGCCATCAAGCTCAGCATAAATCGGTATTTTTGCCTTATTTTCACGACGAATGATACTGAGCATAGAAGCGATGGAGCCGTTCAATTGAGATGATAAAGCTCGGCATCACCGTCCAATTTGAATGACAACAATGTAAATAATGATTGACAGACTAATTAGAAGTGATATTAATCATGGGTATTGACAATAAAGAACACCAAAGACAGTTGTCTCGTTTTTCGCATAATAACAACCCACACAACGATGAATACCGCTATTGAAAGAAATCACCGTAATTGGCCTCGATTACCGGCTTATTAAGATGCACTAGACCAATCGGTTTAAACATCAGCAACATCGAGTATCAATAGCTCAGATATATAAGGAACAAGCATGGAAAACACCGTCCCTTACTCATCCTCGGCCAAGCTTTCTTTCGCTCAGCTGATTCGGGCACTTGGCCCTGGCATTATGATGGCAGCTGCTGCGGTAGGCGGGTCACATCTGGTTGCCTCAACTAAAGCGGGGGCTATCTATGGCTGGCAGTTGGCGGCTTTGATCTTACTGGTTAATCTCTTTAAGTACCCCTTCTTTAAAGCCAGTGTGCAATACACCATGGGAACCGGGAATAGTCTCGTCGAAGGTTATGCGAAACTCGGTAAACCTTACCTATGGATTTTTGCCATTCTCAGCGTCTTCTCTGGCATCGTCAATACCGCAGCACTGCTGATGTTCAGTGCCAGTTTACTGGGATACTTTATTCCTTTTCAGTTATCTATGCCGACACTCAGTGCGCTGATTCTCATCACTTGTTTGGTGATTCTATTGACGGGACACTATCGAGCATTAGATCTGTTGTCCAAAACCATTATGGCGGTGCTCACTCTTGCGACATTAACAGCAGTATTCATTGCAGCAACCAACCCTGCGCCTGTTACCATGGCAACACAAGCACCTTCCCCTTGGAATATTGCCGCCATCGGTTTTATTGTTGTCACCATGGGATGGATGCCAGCCCCCATTGAAATTTCTAGTCTCACTTCAATGTGGTTAAAAAGTCAGTGCAAACAACGATCCGTTACCCCTCAATCCGCCTTATTTGATTTCAATGTCGGCTACATAGGGACAGCCATTTTAGCGATTGTCTTTCTTGCATTGGGCAGCTTAGTGCTGCATGGCACCGGTGTCGAATTATCTAAATCCGGAGTCGGATTTTCTCATCAATTGGTTGGATTGTATGCCTCGACCATTGGTGAATGGTCAAGATACTTGATTGCTGTCATCGCTTTTTTCTGTATTTTTGGCAGTACCATTACCGTGATTGATGGCTATTCCCGAGTGATTGCTGAATCTCAACGGCTCCTAAGCCATCAAGCACAACCATCCCCACGAGTTTTTCAGTCATGGATGTTTGTGGTTTCAGCATTAGCCTTAGCGATCATTATCTTCTGGGCATCCGCATTAATGCCAATGCTAGACTTTGCCATGGTGATGGCTTTTATGACCACTCCGATTTTTGCGCTGCTAAATTATGTTCTGGTCACCCGAACACCGCTGCCTAAAGCACTACAAGTTGGGCCAAAATTAAAAGCCTTATCTCTTGTTGGATTACTCTATTTATTCGGCTTCTTAGCACTATTTATTTGGTGGAAATGGTTAATGTAACTAACCATGTTGTTCGGCTATCGAAAATAAAGGCCTTCATTTTGAAGGCCTTTATTACAAATAATCATTGATTAGTTATGAGTGACGACGATCAACCGTAGCGAATCTAACTGATATTGCGCTTGGGAAATATAGCCTGTTAATAATGTAATTTGCTCCTCCAAGACGCTAATTTCTTCGTCTCGAATATTAGGATTGACCGCTTTCAAAGCCAACAACCGCTGCAACTCTGCATTCAGGCTATGCTGCATCTCATTTTCAGCCCGCTCACGAATCGCCATGACTTTTTCGCTGACCAATAGGTCACTTTCGGTGATCAAACGGTGAATTTCCGCTTGTACTGAGCTGACTAATTTGCTCGCTAAATGACGATTCACGGGGCTTAGTTGGCGATTAAATGCTTCAAAATCTACTTGCGAAGATAAATCGTGACCACGTGCATCTAGCAACATGCGGATCGGAGTCGGCGGTAAAAACCGGCTGATACCACTACTTTTCGGTGCTTGAGCGTCAACCAAATAAACCATTTCTAACAAAATGGTTCCTACAGGGAGTGCTTTATTTTTCAGTAACGATACCGCACAAACGCCGACACCTTCACTCATCAGTAAGTCAATTCCCCCTTGGATCATCGGGTGTTCCCAACTGATAAAGTGCATATCCTCCCGCGCAAGAGCGGTATTTCGATCAAAGGTAATTGTCGCACCTTCATAAGGTAGACCAGGATAACTAGGCACCATCATATGCTCAGAAGGCGTCACTACTAGCGCATTTTCACCACGATCATCTTGGTTAAGGCCAATCGTATCAAATAGACTCAAGGCAAAAGTGACTAAGTTGGTATCACCATCTGTCTCGGCAATAGACTGGGCGATTTGCTGTGCTTTTTCACCCCCATTGGAATGCATTTCTAACAGTCGGTCACGCCCTTGCTCTAGTTGGCTTTTTAATAATTTATTCAGTTTTGCTGACTCGTCAATCACCGCATCCAGTTCACTACTCTCTCTGCTCGCCAGCATGGCGATCAAACGTTCAGCAAATTGGTCATACACTGCGCGTCCTGTTGGGCAGGTTTCAGCAAAAGCATTCAAGCCTTCATGGTACCAACGGGCTAGAATCGCTTGCGATGTCCCCTGCAAGTAAGGGACATAAATATCAATATCATTGTGTTGCCCAATTCGATCCAAGCGGCCAATACGTTGTTCAAGTAGATCTGGGTTAAATGGTAAATCAAACATCACCAACTGATGCGCGAATTGGAAGTTTCGCCCCTCCGATCCAATTTCACTACAAATAAGAACCTGCGCCCCCCCTTCTTCCTGAGCAAAATAGGCCGCTGCTTTGTCCCGTTCTAAGATTGACATACCTTCATGGAAGACTGTTGCCCGAATGCCTTCCCGTTCACGCAGCGCTTGCTCTAGCTGCAAAGCCGTGCTTGCCCTTGAAGCTATCACTAAAATCTTTTCACCGCGCTTCGATTTTACCTTTTCAATCAACCAGTTAACACGAGAGTCAAACTGCCACCAACTCGCATCATCCCCTTCAAACTCTTGGAAGATCTCTTCTGGGTAAAGCATTTTCATGGCCCGAGCCTCAGGGCTTAACTTACCGCCAATCATGCCTGCGACTCGCATAGATGTACTGTACTGTTCAGGAATCACCATCGGTAATAAATGGACATTGCGTACTGGAAACCCTTTGATAGCAGCTCGAGTATTTCTAAATAACACCCGCCCGGTACCGTGGCGGTCCATCAAGTTACTGATTAATTCATCTCGAGCGGCCCTCTTTTCCAAGTCATCTGCTTGACTTTCCAAGACATTTAGCAATGGCTCGATATCTTGCTCACTCAGTAACTCACCAATTTGATTCTTCGCTTCATTACTCAAAGCCATACCAGAAAATAATGCACTCACCGCATCAGCGACTGGCGCATATTGTTCTTCTTCTTTAATGAAAGCATCATAATCATAGAATCGGTCAGCATCGAGTAAACGTAAACGAGCGAAATGGCTTTCTCGCCCCAATTGTTCAGGCGTTGCCGTTAACAATAAGACGGCAGGGGTACGTTCAGCCAATGCCTCAATCACTTGATATGCACGGCTGGGTTTATCTTGGCTCCACTGCAAATGGTGGGCTTCATCCACCACCAGTAGATCCCAATCTGCATCTAATGCTTGCTCAAAGCGTTGTCGACGTTTGCGCAGAAAATCAAGTGAACAGAGTACATATTGCTGGGTATCAAACGGATTATCCGCTTCGCTAATGGCTTCTTCGCAACGCTCTTCATCAAATACCGAAAAGTGCAAGTTAAACCGGCGTAACATTTCCACTAGCCATTGGTGCTGAAGGGTTTCAGGCACCACAATTAAAATTCGCTCAGCCCGTCCAGATAACACTTGCTGATGAATGATCATGCCCGCTTCAATGGTTTTACCTAAGCCAACTTCATCGGCTAATAATACTCGTGGGGCGTAACGACGCCCGACTTCATGGGCAATATATAATTGATGAGGGATCAAACCAGCACGCATACCACATAAACCTCGCATTGGGCTTTTATGCTGTTGATATTGATTGCTTAACGCTCGGTAACGTAAAACAAAGTTGTCCATCCGATCAATTTGACCGGCAAACAACTTATCTTGAGGCTTGTTAAAACGAATTTGGTTACTCAGGAAAATTTCCCGAAGTGCGATGCCCGATTCTTGCGTGTCTTCGCGGGTTCCTAGGTAAGTGAATACACCTTGCTCTTCGACGACTTGCTCAACATGCAGTGACCATCCTTCTTGGCTATCAATGGTATCTCCTACATTAAATGTCACTCGTGTCACTGGCGCATCATGCCGAGCATAGACTCGGTTTTCTTCTGATGCAGCAAACATTAACGTCACCGTGCGAGCATCCATGCCGACCACAGTGCCTAAACCTAAATCACTTTCCGTATCACTTATCCAGCGTTGCCCCAAAGCAAAAGTCATTAATCGACTACCTCATCAATTTGGATTAGACATAAAGTTATTGAGAACTCTGCGCCTTGTACAAAAAAGTCTAATCGCTCTATTATTCCGGCGCAGAAAAAGACCGCTAATCTTACTTGAAGCTATGAAGTAGGTCACGTTCATTCCCTGCTTTTTTTCCTAGCCTCTTCACTGACATCAAATCGTCATATTTCTATGTCATGAGTGAAGAAGAACTTCGCGATGCTTTGTCAAATGATAGCCACTGAGTAGCAAGGAGACGCTTATGGGCGATAACAACCGGAAACTGTTTGTACTAGATACCAATATTCTACTTCATGAACCACTCGCTATATACTCCTTCCAAGAACATGATGTGGTCATTCCAATGACCGTACTCGAAGAACTTGACCGAATTAAAGACAGTAAACGCGACGTCGCTCGCGATGCCCGAATCGCGATTCGAGCGTTAGAAACGGTGTTTCATGATGCAACCCCTGATGCGATTTCCGATGGAATCCCACTAACGCAACAGGGTCTGCAAGGGGGCACGATTGCTATCTTAGCCGACTACGATGTCCATGAAACCATCAAAGCATTTACCGATAAAGAAGGCGATAATCGAATTCTCAATGCGGTACTACACCTACAAAACAAGCGCGCGCCTCGTGCTGTCGTACTGATCACCAAAGACATCAACATGCGCTTACGGGCAAAGGGGGCCGGGGTACGTTTTGTAGAAGATTACCGCACCGATCAATTGATTGATGACGTGCAATACCTCACCAAGGGGTTTCAAACTCGTCCTGGTAATTTCTGGGCTGGGGTGGAAAATGTCGAAAGTTATACTTTAACTGGCAAAACGTTCCACAAGCTCGCTCGTCAACCTTTCGAACCCACTTATTTAAACCAATATGTTCTCGATGAAGAAAGTGACTTTGCCGCTCGAGTCGAGCATGTAACACCAGACTCGGTCACCCTGCGCGATCTCAGTCGAGAACGGATGATGCATCGCAAAGTATGGGACATCACACCCAAAAATATTTATCAAGCGATGGCGCTCGATGCTTTGCTGGATCCCGATATTGATTTAGTGATTCTCACCGGAGCAGCCGGGAGTGGTAAAACATTATTAGCCATGGCGGCGGCTTTAGAACAAACCATCGAACGAAAACAGTTCGACAAAATCATTGTCACGCGCAACACCCCTGATATTGGAGAATCCATCGGTTTTTTACCGGGTAGCGAAGAAGAAAAAATGATGCCTTGGCTCGCCGCCATTACCGATACTCTAGAAGCGCTACATAAACACGATCACTGTACGGAAAGTTCACTCAAATACATCTGCGATAAAGCCAATATTCAGTTTAAGTCGATTAACTTTATGCGCGGCCGATCGATTCAAAATGCTTTTGTGTTACTCGACGAGTGTCAAAACCTTACCGCTTCACAAATCAAAACCATTATTACTCGCTGCGGTGAAGGCACCAAAATAGTCTGCTCGGGTAACTTAGCGCAAATTGATTCTCACTATCTCACTCCAGTCACCTCAGGGCTCACTTACATGGTTGAGCGGTTCAAAAACTTTGAAGGCAGTGCCAACATCCACCTTAATGGGGTGGTGCGTAGCCGATTAGCTCAATTTGCTGAAGAGAATTTATAATCAATCATGGTGAGTTAATCAGTTGACTCACCATAAAATAAAAAAAATAACTATTCACTTTATGTGTATTTTTATGCTTTACTGGTCTCTCTATTGATTGACGACTAAAGGACTGGGTATGGCTTTTAATTTACATCACCGTAATTTTCTTAAACTCTTGGATTTTACCACCAAAGAAATCCAGTTTCTGTTAGATCTCTCTGCCGAATTAAAAAAAGCAAAGTATGCAGGAACTGAACAGCAAAAATTATTGGGTAAAAATATCGCCCTGATTTTTGAAAAATCCTCGACAAGAACTCGCTGTGCATTTGAAGTTGCCGCGTTTGATCAAGGTGCTCAAGTCACGTACCTTGGGCCATCCGGCTCACAAATTGGTCATAAAGAGTCGATGAAAGATACCGCTCGTGTCCTTGGCCGAATGTATGATGGTATTGAGTATCGTGGCTATGGACAAAGCATTGTTGAAGAACTTGGCCAATACGCTGGTGTACCGGTTTGGAATGGATTGACGGATGAATTTCATCCGACTCAAATCTTAGCTGACTTCCTAACGATGCAAGAATACTCTTCCGGCAAACCGTTGAACCAAGTCAGCTTGGCCTACCTTGGTGATGCTCGTAATAATATGGGAAATTCATTGATGGTAGGGGCAGCTAAAATGGGGATGGATATCCGTTTAGTGGCACCCAAAGCTTTCTGGCCTGAAGCTCAATTAGTCGAGACCTGTCAAACCATTGCAAATACAACAGGGGCAAAAATTACGTTAACCGAAGACATCACACAAGGAGTTACTGGGTGTGATTTCCTCTATACCGATGTATGGGTGTCAATGGGAGAAGATGCCGCAGCTTGGGATGAGCGAGTGGCTTTAATGAAGCCATATCAAATTAATATGGACGTTATCCAAGCCACCGGTAACCCTCAAGTTAAATTTATGCACTGCTTACCCGCTTTTCACAATGATGAAACCACCGTAGGTCAGCAAATCGCAGAAAAATATGACATGAATGGTTTAGAGGTCACAGAAGAGGTCTTTGAATCCGATTACTCGATTGTTTTTGATCAAGCAGAGAATCGGCTGCATACCATCAAAGCGGTCATGGTTGCTACACTAGGCGCATAACACAATACTAACGAGACAAAGTACCAACGAGACACAGTACCAACGAGCAAAAACTCAAGCAAACGCTTGCCTTGGTCAAAGTTCAGCGTATAATGCGCAGCAATTTGTCTGAGGGGTAGCCAATGAAAAGAAGCCACATTGTTCATGTTGCTAAGATTCATTTCAGAGAGCAAGTATGCTTACTCTGTATGGCGTTATTTCCCCCTTATTAGATATGACATAGCCTCCCAGATCGGGAGGCTTTTTTATGGCTGAAAGAAAAATATAGGGAAGAAGATCATGGCGAATTCGCTTTACCAAAAGCACATTATCTCCATTTCTGAGCTTTCACGAGCAGAGCTGGAATTAATTGTTAAAACCGCAAGTCAGTTGAAAGCAGAGCCAAAACCGGAGCTGATAAAAAATAAAGTCGTCGCAAGCTGCTTCTTTGAACCGTCTACCCGCACTCGCCTCTCATTTGAAACCGCAATTCAACGCATTGGTGGCAGTGTCATTGGCTTTGATAGTGCTGGTAATACCTCGCTAGCCAAAAAAGGAGAAACGCTTGCCGACTCCGTTCAAGTGATCACCACTTATGTTGATGCCTTTGTAATTCGTCATCCACAAGAAGGCGCGGCGCGCTTGGCTGCCGAATTTTCTCATGGTGTCCCTGTTATTAATGCAGGCGATGGTTCTAATCAGCATCCCACACAAACGTTGCTTGATCTTTTTACTTTATTTGAAACCCAAGGTCGATTAGATAACCTCAATATCGCCTTTGTCGGGGATCTAAAATATGGCCGTACCGTTCATTCTTTAACTCAAGCTTTAGCTAAATTTGATAATAACCGTTTCTTCTTCATTGCTCCTGAAGCACTA
>NZ_NBUS01000037.1:30155-38400 GCF_002749895.1 Vibrio fujianensis
TATGCCTGATTATATTTGTGAAGAACTCGATGAAGCCGGTATGCAATATAGCTTTCATACTGATATGGAAAGCGTCATTCCTGAACTCGACATCCTCTATATGACCCGAGTACAAAAAGAGCGTTTTGATGAGTCTGAATATGCTCATATCAAATCGGCCTATGTCCTGACCGCTTCCTTACTTGAAGGGGCACGCGATAATATGAAAGTGCTCCATCCTCTGCCTCGTGTTGATGAAATCACTACCGATGTTGATAAAACACCACATGCTTATTTCTTTCAACAAGCAGAAAATGGCGTTTATGCGCGTGAAGCCTTACTTGCCCTTGTGTTAAACGAGTCACTGTAATTGGAGCCCATCATGAATAAAGAAACCAAACTGCAAGTTGAAGCCATTAAAAACGGCACCGTTATTGACCACATTCCGGCTAAAGTCGGTATTAAGGTGTTAAGACTCTTTGACATGCATAACACCAATCAACGCGTCACCATTGGCTTAAATCTCCCGTCATCTGCACTGGGACACAAAGACTTACTAAAAATTGAAAATGTCTTTATCAATGAAGAGCAGGCCAATAAATTAGCTTTGTATGCTCCCCATGCCACAGTGAATCAAATTGAAGATTATCAAGTCGTTAAAAAACTTGCACTTGAGTTGCCACCACAAATCAACAGTGTCTTTGCGTGCCCAAATAGCAATTGTATTTCCCATAATGAACCGGTAGAAAGTAGCTTCCGTATCCTAGAAAAAAACCACGATATTCGCCTCAAGTGTAAATATTGCGAGAAAGTTTTTTCACGTGAAGTCGTCACAGAGCGCGACGCATAAATCGCTCTTCACTCCTTATGTTCTCTGACATCGGGAGTGAAAACAACGCCCGCTTCTCATGCGATTGCCTCTTTACCTAACACATCTTTAAGGGCACACTAAAAGTTCTTTTTAATCACCAAGATGGAATCCCTAGCATGACAAAAGTTCTGCATACTGACTCAGCTCCAGCCGCCATAGGCCCTTACGTTCAAGGGGTCGATTTAGGTAATATGGTTCTAACTTCAGGTCAGATCCCTGTCAATCCAGAGACAGGTGACATACCTACCGGTATTGCCGCTCAAGCCCGCCAGTCGTTAGATAATGTAAAAGCCGTCATTGAGTCATCCGGCTTAACAGTGGGTGATATTGTGAAAATGACGGTCTTTGTTAAAGATTTAAATGATTTTTCAACCGTCAACCAAGTTTACGGGCAGTTTTTTGATGAGCATAATGTTGCCCATTACCCGGCCCGCTCTTGTGTTGAGGTGGCACGTTTACCCAAAGACGTTGGTATTGAAATCGAAGCGATTGCCGTTCGTCATTAATTGACAGGCCAGAGAGTCCAATAAAAAGGTTGCTTTTAAAGCAACCTTTTTATTTATTGAGGTGAATGAATATTGGCTCCATTAAGCTGAGCGACTTCAGCATCCAATTCAGTCAATTTTGCTAACATGCCCTGATGACACTGCTGAGAAAGCATTCGAACCTGCTCTTTATTTAAGCCTGCCGTACTGACCGGAGGCAACATTTCAACGATCACATGGCCGTTATTCCAACGGTTAAGTTTTAGATGATCTGTTGAGCTGCAGACAATTGGAATAATCGGCACTTGAGCGCCTATCGCCGCATGGAAAGCTCCCGCTTTAAAAGGTAGCAATCCTCGACCGCGAGAGCGTGTCCCCTCTGGAAACATCCAAACAGAGACGTCGCTATTTTTCATGCTGTCGACCACTTGATCAATGGTTCCTTTCGCTTTGGATTTATTCGCTCGATCAATCAAAATGTTGCCCGTTAGCCAATATAACTGCCCAAATAAGGGCATCCAAGCTAAGCTTTTCTTGCCCACGGTCACCACTTTCGGTGTTACTGCCGCAGACACGGTGAAAAGATCCCAAGTATTTTGGTGGTTCGCAATATAAATGGCTTGACCCCGTTGGTATGCGTTCTCTGGTATACGCAACTCTAAAGTAATACCAAAAACTTTCGACATTGCAGCAAACATGCGGCCAAAAGTAAAAACATGCTTGGGGTTACGCGGGCTAAATAAACAATACCCACAGCCAAATATAAACATCACCACCGCAAACAACGCGACGGCTAAAATTCGCAATAAAGCAATCATCCAGGTTCTCCAAAGGAGCTTGAATAAAAAACCGAAACCCTTGGATTTCGGCCCATTAACAGACAAACCGTTTAGCTTGACTCGTGAATGCGCTCAATATGAGCGCCCAACGCAGAAAGCTTATTTTCGATACGCTCATAGCCACGATCAATATGATAAATACGATCGACGATGGTTTCCCCTTTGGCAATACAGCCAGCAATCACCAGGCTAGCAGAGGCACGTAAGTCGGTTGCCATCACCTGTGCACCACTGAGTGAATCAACATCACCACAAATCACCGTGTTGCCCTCAATTTCCGCTTTTGCCCCCATACGCATTAACTCAGGCACATGCATAAAACGGTTTTCAAAGATGGTTTCCGTGATTACGCCCCCCCCTTTGGCAATCATATTTAATAAAGTAAACTGAGCCTGCATATCGGTTGGGAAACCAGGATGGGGAGCAGTGCGAATCGAAACGGCTTTGAGTTCTCGATCGGTCATATCGAGACTGATCCAATCATCTCCCGTTTCAATCACGGCCCCAGCTTCTTCAAGTTTAGCAAGTACCGCTTCTAATAAACTGGCTTTGGTATTACGACAAATCACTTTGCCATGAGAAACCGCCGCAGCCACTAGAAAAGTCCCAGTTTCAATGCGATCCGCCACAACAGCATGTCGACCACCGCCAAGCCGTTCAACGCCTTCAATCGTGATGGTATCGGTACCTGCGCCTGAAATTTTTGCCCCTAACGTATTTAAGAACATGGCCGTATCAACAATTTCCGGCTCACGCGCAGCATTATCTAAAATAGTTGTCCCTTCGGCCAATGTTGCCGCGCACATAATTGTAATGGTCGCGCCTACGCTGACTTTGTCCATAACGATATGTGCACCTTTTAAACGTCCATCAACCTGTGCTTTAACATAGCCGTCTTCGAGGGTAATGGTCGCCCCTAACTGCTCTAATCCGTGAATGTGCAAATCGACTGGACGAGCACCAATAGCACACCCTCCAGGTAGGGAAACTTGCCCTTGTCCAAAACGAGCCACTAATGGGCCCAAAGCCCAAATAGAAGCCCGCATGGTTTTGACCAAATCATAAGGAGCGCAATATTGATCGATTTGACTCGCATCCACGTGTACTGAGCCATTACGCTCAACTTTTGCACCTAAACGTTTAAGCAGTTCCATCGTGGTATTGATATCGCGTAGATGAGGAACATTAGCAACTTCAACGGGCTCTTCAGCTAAAATAGAAGCAAATAAAATCGGCAGTGCTGCATTTTTTGCACCAGAAATAGTCACTTCACCTTGTAGTGGTAAATCAGACCCAACAACTCGAAATTTTTCCATTAAAAAACCTTACAGCGACATCAACTTTTTATTGCGCGCCCACTCTTGCGGGGTAAACGTTTTGATTGAAACAGCATGAATATCATTACGTTGGATATACTGCATCAGCGGTGCATAGATCAGTTGTTGTTTCTTTACACGGCTCATACTTTCGAAACTTTCATCAACCGCGATGACATCGTAGTGACTTCCTTCACCTTTGACGTGAAGCTCTTGAAGGTTGAGTGCTTGTTCTAATATTTGTTGTACTTGTGCGCTATCCACAGTTCACTCCTGCTGATGGTTGATATGCTGAGCCAGCATCGTTTCAATATTGCTCAACTGAAATAATGTGCGCAGTTGTTGGGGCACAAAACTGAGTATTATATGGCAATTTTGGTTTTTTGCATGCTCTATTAAGTGAATTAACATCACCATCCCTGCTGAATCAATTCGTTCAACGTCGGCTAAAGACACATCACATTGCGAGGCACCGGCTCGCCATGATTGAATTTCAGACCATAAATGAGGAACAGTCTCTCGGTCTAACGCACCACACAGCAATATCCGTTCTGCGTTGACAACCTGCCATTGAGGGTGACTCATTAATTATTACTCTCAAAACGGATGGGTTGATCTGCCAGAGTTTGTAGCTCTTTGGCTACCGCCAAAATCCCTTCTTGACGAATTTTACCACTCCATTCTGACTGTTTACTCGAAAGTAAACTGATACCTTCGGCAACCATATCAAAGGCTTTCCAATTTCCGTCTTTTTCTTTACGTAATTTAAATTCCAAATTGATATTCGGGCGTGGGGTATCAATAATCTCGACTTTTATACTGGCAATGCGCCGATCATCAGGAATGGCGGTCTCTGGCCCAAAAACAATTTCTTGATCGCTATATTGGGTAAGCACTTGCGCATAACTGCTAACTAAATAGGCACGAAAAGCATGGATGAAAGTACCGACATCTTCTCGCTTCGCTCCTTTCAGGTGAGGTCCGAGTAACTTTAAGGCGGCATACTGCTCATTCACATAAGGCATCAGTTCTTGTTCAACAATCACCTTCAAATGCTCAGGATTATCATGAATAAGCTTTTGGTCAGCTTTGAGCCGGTCAAAGGAAACTTGGGCCACTTCTTTCATCATTAGATATGGATCGGCTTGATCAATCACCACTTGTGCCACGCTGGCCCAAGAGCACAAAAGAGTCATTAACACCGTGAGTGAACGTTTCAGCATAATTATTTCCCGTCTTTATCGCTACTTGAACCACCACCGACACTGTACAAAACTTGACCAATCAAGTCTTCCAAGACTAACGCTGATTTAGTGTCTTCAATACGGTCGCCATCTCGTAACATCTGCTCATCATCAAACACAAACCCAGGGATTAGGCCAATATATTGCTCACCGATAAGCCCTGAGGTGAGGATTTGTACGCTTGACGTTTCAGGAAATTGATCATAGCGGCTATCAATCGCTAACGTGACTTGAGGTAAAAGACGATGCTGATCTAAGCTGATCGCAGCAACTCGTCCAACCACGACACCACCAACTTTAACTGGGGAACGAACTTTTAAATTCCCAATATTATCAAACTCTGCAGTAAGTGAATAAGTATCGTTCGCTCCAAGCCCTTTCACGTCAGCGACTTGAAAAATAATGACTAGAATTGCGCAAATTCCTGCTAGCACAAAACTGCCTACCCAAAATTCTAGTTTACGTGTTTGTTGCATGTTTAGTTCCCAAACATCAATGCGGTCAGTACAAAATCTAGCGCTAATACTGCCAGAGAAGAATGAACCACGGTGCGCGTGGTTGCTCGGCTAATGCCTTCCGAAGTCGGAATGGCATCATAACCATTAAATAGTGCAATCCAAGTGACGGTAATGGCAAACACCACACACTTGATTAAGCTATTACCAATATCAGCTCCCAGCTCGACCGAGGCCTGCATGGTTGACCAAAAACTGCCATAATCAATTCCCTTCCAGTCAACGCCAACTAATTGTCCGCCCCAAATACCAACCGCCATAAATATCATTGCCAACAGTGGCATTGAGATAAGGCCAGCCCATAGGCGAGGAGCAATAATACGTTTTAGTGGATCGACCGCCATCATTTCTAAACTGGAAATTTGTTCAGTCGCCTTCATTAAACCAATTTCAGCCGTCAAGGCAGACCCAGCACGTCCAGCAAATAATAAAGCCGTCACGACCGGCCCTAATTCACGTAGCAATGATAACGCCACCATCTGGCCTAAGCTGGTTTCCGCGCCATAATCGACTAAAATCACATACCCTTGTAGGCTTAATACCATACCGATAAACAAACCAGACACCACAATAATGGCTAAAGATTGCACTCCCACGCTGTATAACTGTTTAATCAATAAAGGCAAATGCTGAATCGGTCTAGGCCGTCCGGTCATTGCTCCTACCAGCATGAGGCTAGCTCGACCAAACGATTCGCTCACGCCAAGACAGCGTCGGCCAAAATGCGTCACCCACTGCTTTGCATTATTCAACATCAAACAGATCCTTTTCTATCGACTGAGCAGGAAAACGGAAAGGAACCGGCCCATCCGCTTCACCACACAAAAATTGTTGCACTCGTGGATCGCGATTTTTTTCAAGCTCTTGTGGCGTACCAAAGGCAATCACTTTACCATCAGCCAATAAATATACCCAATCGGCAATACTCATCACTTCCGGCACATCGTGCGACACCACCACAGAAGTGAGCCCTAAGGCCTGATTAAGATTACGAATTAACTCAACCAAAACCCCCATAGTGATAGGATCTTGTCCAACAAAAGGTTCATCGTACATGATTAATTCAGGATCGAGTGCTATCGCTCGAGCCAATGCAGCACGGCGAGCCATCCCACCGGATAATTCACTTGGCATGAGGTGAGCCGCCCCACGCAGCCCGACTGCTTCCAATTTAAGCATGACTAAGGTTTTAATAAAGGCATCATTAAGTTGCGTGTGCTCACGCAAAGGAAAGGCAACGTTATCAAACACGTTAAGATCGGTAAAAAGCGCGCCCGATTGGAAAAGCATGCTCATTTTCTTACGTGCTTGATATAACTCCCGCCGACTGAGACGCGGAATGTTTTCACCATCAAACCAAATTTCTCCTTGCTCAGGAAATAATTGTCCACCAATCAGACGCAGTAAGGTGGTTTTCCCAATCCCTGAAGGCCCCATAATCGCGGTAATTTTCCCCTTCGGCATATGCAAGCTAATATCATCGAAGATCACTCGATTTGCTCGAGAAAAGGTTAAGTTATTAATGGTTACGAGATTGGTTTCACGCATACTCACCATTCGCTGTTGTCGATTTCCATCTAGAAGATGAGCAATCATAAGCAGATTAACCCCAAATTAAAAGCACTGTTCGATTACTTAATCGTCTGATCCACTGTTATTCACCTCACAAGCTACCTTTTATTGGGGCTTTCTCGCTCATCATCTGCCACTTTTGATGACGATATATACGTAACAAAGTGTAAGAGAAAACGGTGAGACACTCGATTTTTGCCTTAGTATAAAAACGATGCATGAAAATGAGACAATAAATACCATCTTCAGCTTCCCTTTTAGTGATCAACACGTCAAAATTAACGGTTACTTATTCTGTTTTTTTCATCAAACTAGGAATTGTCATGCTCGAAGCTGTTGGATTACTGATCGTCGGCCTCATTTTACTCGTTTGGAGTGCAGATAAACTGGTTTTTGGCGCTGCTGCTATTGCAAGAAATGTCGGCATTTCACCTCTAGTCATAGGAATGACGATTCTCGCAATGGGCTCTTCTGCGCCAGAAATGATGGTTTCAGCAACTGCGGCTTTGAGTGGAAAAACCGATACCGCGGTCGGCAATGTGCTGGGATCCAATATCGCTAATATCGCGCTAATTTTAGGTATTACGGCACTGATCAAGCCTCTCTCAATCAGTTCAACGGTACTACGCCGTGAACTGCCCTTGATGATTATCGTTACCCTAATTGCTGGTGCCTTATTGTGGAATAATCACCTGGGTTTCTATGAAGGTATTTTACTTTTAGCCTTGTTTGTGGTTTTTTTGCTAGCGATGTTACACATCAGCCGAAAAGAACAGCAAAAAGGTGACCTTTTATTAGCCGAAAGAGAGTCTGAAATTCCCCACGATGTCAGCAACTCAAAAGCCGCTATGTGGGTGGTTTTCGGCTTAATCCTGCTACCTTTCGCAGCCAATATGCTCGTCAATAATTCGGTTATCATTGCCAAATACTTCGGCATGAGCGATTTAGTGATCGGGCTGACCATCATCGCAGTCGGTACCAGCCTGCCTGAACTCGCGGCCTCCTTAGCGGGTGTGCTGAAGGGAGAAGATGATATGGCGGTCGGCAATATTATCGGTTCTAACGTATTTAATATCCTAGCCGTGATGGGGCTGCCGGGGCTCTTAAATCCATCGATACTCAGTGAAAATGCGATGGGAAGGGATTTTTGGGTCATGTTAGGCGTCTCATTATTATTGGTGATTATGGCATTGGGTAAGTCTCGCAGTATTAATCGCCTAGAAGGTGCCATTCTATTTATCGTGTTCCTCGGTTATCAAGGATATTTACTGATGAATATGGCCGCTTAATTATTGAGGAGTTAAAGATGTTTGATAACTTTGACTATCGAGGTGTTGCCCAACAAGTGCTCGCCACCGAGATCGCCGCGCTACAACAACTAGAACAATATTTTAATGATGATTTTTGCCAAGCTTGCCAAATGA
>NZ_NBUS01000037.1:38410-46515 GCF_002749895.1 Vibrio fujianensis
TTTGGCCAATCAAACCGGTAAAGTGGTGGTGATGGGCATTGGTAAATCTGGGCATATTGGTAAAAAAATAGCCGCCACCTTGGCCAGCACCGGAACATCCGCGTTTTTTGTTCATCCTGGTGAGGCGTCACACGGCGACTTAGGCATGATTGATGCTGGAGATATCGTTTTAGCCATTTCCAACTCTGGCGAGTCGTCTGAAATTCTAGCGCTCTTCCCCGTGCTTAAGCGTCTAAATAATCGCATCATCAGCATGACCGGTAACCCACTATCGAACATGGCTAAACTGGCGGATCTTCATCTGCAGATCACGGTGCCTAAAGAAGCCTGTCCACTTGGTTTAGCACCGACGAGTAGTACCACGGCCACATTAGTGATGGGGGATGCCTTGGCGGTTGCCTTACTACAAGCAAGAGGGTTTACCGCAGAAGATTTTGCACTCTCACACCCTGGCGGTGCACTCGGGCGCAAATTATTACTTAAACTCTCTGACATCATGCATCAGGGAGAAGATTTACCCAAGGTATCACCAACAACGCTCATCCGAGATGCTCTACTTGAAATTAGCCACAAAGGACTGGGAATGACAGCCGTCGTCGATGAAGAAAATCACCTACTCGGCATTTTTACTGATGGTGACTTACGACGCATTTTAGATAAACGAATTGATATTCATACCGCTAAGATACAAGACGTGATGACACACAAGCCTGTCGTTGCCTCTCCTCATCTCCTAGCGGTAGAAGGACTAAACTTAATGCAAGAAAAGCGCATTAGTGGTTTGATGTTGGTCGACAACCATACATTAGTCGGTGCATTAAATATGCATGATTTACTCAAAGCAGGAGTCATGTAATGTCCCAACTGGTTAACACACTTTATGGCCCGGTTGAAGCATCGGTCGTTGCGATTGCACAATCGATTCAATTGTTGGTCTGCGATGTAGATGGTGTTTTCTCTGATGGCCTGATCTACATGGGGAATCAAGGCGAAGAATTAAAAACCTTTCATACTCGAGATGGATATGGCGTAAAGGCACTCATGAATGCAGGTATCCAGATCGCCATTATTACTGGACGCCAATCTCAAATTGTCGAAAATCGCATGAAAGCATTAGGTATTTCACTGATTTATCAAGGTCAGGATGACAAACTGAGCGCTTATCACGATATTTGTCAAAAGCTAGCGATCAAACCGGAACAGACAGGGTATATTGGTGATGATTTAATTGACTGGCCAGTAATGGAACAAGTTGCACTCAAAGTCTGTGTCGCCGATGGCCATCCCTTGTTAGTTCAACGAGCCAACTATGTGACTCGAACGAAAGGCGGACACGGCGCAGTACGAGAAGTATGTGATTTGATTTTGCAAGCACGCGATGAATTGGATCAACATAAAGGCCTGAGTATATGAGTTTCACTCGTATCCTTTATCTGTGCCTTTTTTTTATTGCGGCTTGGTCTGGCTACTATTTATTAGACAAAAACCAAAACACAGCCGTTCAAATTGCACCTAACTTCGAACTTCCGTTGTTTAGTGGCCAATTGCTCGATAACGTCTCTTACAACCAACAAGGTGTACGCAGTTATGTGATTACCTCACAACACCTTGATTATTATGCCAACAGTGGAAGCACCACCTTTGAATATCCGGTGCTAAAAGTGTTTCGTGATGGAACTACACAAGAATGGGAACTGACCGCTAAACGAGGCATCCTAACCAAGGATCAAGTTTTAATTCTTTATGACCAAGTTATCGTAAATAATCTACTCGTAGATTCAGCGTTTAAACAGATGACAACCACGAAGCTAAGCATTCAACTTGATAGCCGTGATTTTTGGGCTGATAGTCAAGTTGAACTCGTTGGCCCACAATTTCAAACATTAGGGCAGGCAATGAAGGGAAATTTATCCGATCATTCGGCTGTTCTTTATAACCATGTACAAGGTAGATATGAAACTCTCACACCTTAGTCTTATGGCTTGTCTGCTCACATCAGGAGCGGCGTTGGCGCTCTCAACAGACACTCAACAACCGGTTTATATTGATTCGGTTAGTCAGCAACTGGATATGAAAAGCAATCGCGTCACCTTTGTGGGTGACGTGAAACTAAAGCAAGGTAGCATTAATATTAATGCCGATAAGTTAATTGTGATCCGTAACTCACAAACCGGAAAAATAGAAAAGATCGAAGGTTACGGAAATCCTACCACTTTTTCTCAGCTCACAGACGAAGGTAAAACCTTATACGGTGAAGCCAAACAGCTCCACTATGCCATGGCAGAGGATGAATTGATTATGATGGAGCAAGCCATGTTGTCACAAGACGATAGTCAAATTCGTGGCAATAAAATTCGTTATAAGATCTCTTCACAAAAATTGATCGCTGACAGCAAAGGCAGTGGGCGCGTATCCACCGTACTTCAACCTCAAGCCGCACAGCAAGAATAATTATGGCCATACTTAAAGCAGAGCACTTAGCAAAAAGCTATAAAAAACGTAAAGTCGTATCCGATGTCAGTTTACAAGTTGAATCAGGACAAATCGTTGGTTTACTTGGCCCCAATGGTGCAGGGAAAACCACCTCATTTTATATGATCGTCGGCTTAGTCGCACGAGATGAGGGAACCATCAGCATCGATGATAAAGACATCAGTATTTTACCGATGCATAGCCGATCACGGCTAGGAATAGGCTACCTCCCTCAAGAAGCCTCTATCTTTCGTAAGTTATCCGTTGAGGATAACATTATGGCAGTGCTACAAACCCGTGAAGAAATGACGCGTGAAGAACGACAAGATAAACTAGAAGATCTACTCGAAGAGTTTCATATCCAACATATTCGCCACAGTGCGGGAATGGCACTTTCTGGTGGCGAACGTCGGCGCGTCGAAATTGCTCGCGCATTAGCCGCCAACCCTCAATTTATTTTGCTCGATGAGCCGTTTGCTGGGGTTGATCCCATCTCGGTCATTGATATAAAAAAAATAATTGAACATCTACGCGATCGCGGTTTAGGTGTCCTCATCACGGACCATAATGTACGCGAAACATTAGACGTTTGTGAAAAAGCTTACATTGTTAGCCAAGGCCGTTTGATTGCTGAAGGAACACCACATGATGTTCTTAACAACGCACAAGTAAAACAGGTTTATCTTGGCGAACAATTCCGTCTATGATTAAAGTAACTCATTAATTATCGTTCGCTTCATTGCACAGCGATAAATGGAGGTATCCTGAAAACTGCCCCACCATTAGGTGGTAGCAGCAAACCGAATGATCACTTCAGTACGATAAATGTTAGGCACGGTATCACTAAAACAAGGTAGTTAATACTGAATGAAACCCTCATTACAGCTTAAACTTGGTCAACAGTTAGCGATGACTCCACAGTTGCAACAGGCGATTCGCTTATTGCAACTGTCTACATTAGATCTTCAGCAAGAGATTCAAGAAGCACTAGAATCCAACCCATTACTGGATGTTGAAGAATCGACTGATGATTTACCAGCGCTAGACGATGCGTCACCGAGCAATAACACTTCCGAACTCAGTGCTGATATCAGTGAGCCTGAGTCGCCAGATAGCTCAGATTTAATTGAAAAATCCGAGATCAGTGCGGAGTTAGAAATCGATACCACTTGGGACGATGTCTACAGTGCGAATACCGGTAGTACTGGTATTAGCCTTGATGATGAACTGCCCGTTTATCAGGGAGAAACGACCCAAACACTTCACGATTACTTATTATGGCAACTCGATTTAACCCCCTTTAGTGATACAGATCGTAGTATTGCTTATGCAATCATTGACGCCATTGATGATTATGGCTACCTCACCACCTCATTAGAAGAACTACTAGAAAACTTTAATAGCGACGTTGAACTCGATGAAATAGAAGCGGTAAGAAAACGTATCCAGCAATTTGATCCACTAGGGGTTGGCTCTTTACATCTCCAAGATTGCCTATTACTCCAATTAGCGACTTATCCAGAGCACACACCTTGGCTTGCTGAAGCTAAAATGCTGTTAACAGACTATATTGATTTACTCGGCAACCGTGATTTTAAGCAAATTATCAAAGAGAGTAAGCTCAAAGAAGAAGCGTTACGTGACACACTGCAGTTGATCCAGCAGCTCGATCCAAGGCCTGGCAATCAAATTTCTCAAGAGCATGCCGAATATGTCGTCCCCGATGTCTCGGTATATAAAGAGCGAGGGAAGTGGCAAGTGAGTATCAACCCCGATGGTGTTCCACGTTTAAAAATCAATCAGCAATATGCCAGTCTCGCACGAGGGAATAACGCAGATAGCAATTATATTCGCTCTAATTTGCAAGAAGCAAAATGGCTAATCAAGAGCTTAGAAAGTCGAAACGAGACCTTGCTCAAAGTTGCCAAGTGCATAGTTGAACATCAACACGATTTCTTTGAATATGGTGAAGAAGCCATGAAGCCGATGGTGCTTAATGACGTTGCACAAGCGGTGGAAATGCATGAATCAACGATCTCTCGAGTCACGACTCAGAAATATATGCATACCCCACGTGGCATTTTTGAATTGAAGTACTTTTTCTCAAGCCATGTTAGTACAGACAATGGTGGAGAATGTTCATCAACCGCAATTCGAGCCTTAATCAAAAAACTGGTCGCCGCAGAAAATCCGGCAAAACCATTAAGTGATAGCAAAATTGCGGCCCTACTCGCTGATCAAGGGATTCAAGTGGCAAGACGGACGATTGCCAAGTACCGTGAGTCGTTGGCCATTGCGCCATCCAGTCAGCGTAAACGCCTGTTATAAGGCCCAACAGAGAAGGAAAGTCTATGCAAATCAATATTCAAGGCCATCACATTGATCTTACCGATTCAATGCAAGACTATGTTCATTCGAAATTTCAAAAACTTGAGCGCTTTTTCGAACATATTAATACCATTCATGTGATTTTACGTGTTGAAAAATTACGTCAGATCGCCGAAGCTACGCTCCACGTTAATCAAGGCGAAATCCACGCCACTGCGGACAACGATAATATGTACGCAGCGATAGATGGCCTAGTGGATAAACTCACTCGTCAACTCAACAAGCATAAAGAAAAGCTAAGTAGCCACTAACATGCAATTAAGCGAAGTCCTCTCATTGGATTGCACCAAAAGTGCAGTCCAATGTTCTAGCAAAAAACGAGCACTGGAAATTATCAGTGAAATAGCCGCCCAACATACTGGGCAAAATGCCACCGAACTGTTTGAAAGCATGCTCAACCGAGAAAAAATGGGCAGTACTGGTATTGGGAATGGTATAGCGATTCCTCATGCACGAATGGCAGCAAGCGAACACGCTGTTGCCGTATTAGTACAATGTGAAGAGCCGATTGAGTTTGAGTCTATAGATAACCGCCCAGTCGATCTTCTCTTTGCGCTACTGGTTCCAGAAGATCAATGTAAAGAGCATCTCACAACCCTATCTTGCATGGCTGAACGTTTGAACGATAAACAGACGCTCAAACAACTGCGCAGCGCACAAAGCGATCAAGAGTTGTACGATATTATGGTTCACTCACCTCAATAGGCCTTCCGATGCGTTTAATTGTAGTCAGTGGTCAATCCGGTGCTGGTAAAAGTGTCGCGTTACGAGTCTTGGAAGACTTGGGTTATTATTGCGTGGATAACTTACCCGTCAGCCTACTGGAGGCATTTATTCAATCTGTACAAGGCAGTAAACAGAATATTGCTGTCAGTATTGATATCCGTAACTTGCCGAAAGAACCTAGTTTAGTGGAAGATGTTCTCGCTCAGCTTAAACAAAATAACGATGTCAGTGTGTTATTTTTAGATGCCAGCAAAGAGACGTTACTCAAGCGTTACAGTGAAACTCGTCGCATCCATCCGCTCTCTTTAAACGAAGACAAACCCACCCTAGCTCAAGCGATTGAACGAGAAAGGTATCTACTCGAACCCTTGAAAGAACAAGCCGACTTACTACTCGATAGTAGCAACCAATCGTTGCATGAATTGAGTGAAACCGTTCGTATGCGAATTGAAGGTCGGGAGCGTAAAGATTTGGTGATGGTCTTTCAATCGTTCGGTTTCAAATATGGTCTCCCAAGTGATGCTGATTACGTCTTTGATGTTCGTTTCCTACCTAACCCTCACTGGGAGCCCGATTTACGCCCTTTGACTGGCCTAGACGCACCGATCAAATCTTTTCTAGAAAGCCATAGCGAAGTGATGGAACTTAAGCAACAGATTCAAAAGTTCATCGAATATTGGTTACCCATGCTGGAAAAAAACAATCGCAGTTATTTAACCATTGCGATTGGCTGTACCGGAGGCAAACACCGCTCAGTCTACCTCACACAACAAATTGGTGAATATTTTGCAGAACTTGGTCACCAAGTACAAATTCGCCATCATTCGCTAGAGAAACTCGAATAGGCGCTATCATGTCACAGATCAGTCGTCAGGTATTGATTCAAAATCGCTTGGGTTTGCATGCTCGAGCGGCAGTCAAATTGGTTGAACTTGCTCAATCTTTTGATGCCATTATCACCATCCAAGGCCAAGAGGGTAAACAAGCCACCGCCGATAGCGTCATGGGCTTACTGATGCTTGATTCAGCTCAAGGCCAGATGATTACTATTTCAGCACAGGGCCCTCAAGCCGCCGTTGCTCTTGATGCGGTTTGTCACTTAATTGAAGTGAAATTTGATGAGGATGACTAGGGGTTGTTGACCTGTCGAGTATGACGGAGAGGTTAACATTAATCTTTGATTAATAAATCAGCAAGCTTCGCTCGAGCCACTATCTTCTGGTTACTTGCCCCTAAAATTAAGTTACTATTCAATTCATTGTCTAAATTCAAGCATTAGGAGGAAGCTATGGCCGAGCAAATCGAGTTTGACCAAGCTCACCACACCCTCCAAGAAATTACCGAAGCCTTAGAAAATGGCCGATTCGTCCATGTCCGTCGTCAATTACAGGATATGGAACCGGAGGATATTGCTCATCTGTTAGAAGCCTCTCCTCGTAAGGCGCGTTATGTCCTATGGCAACTCACTGATCCTGAAGATTACGGCGAGATCCTTGAAGAACTCAACGAAGACGTTAAAGATGCGCTCGTTTCGAAAATGGCTCCCGAGAAACTGGCCGAAGCCACTGAGGGGATGGACAGTGACGATGTTGCCTATGTCTTACGAAGTTTACCCGATGACTTGTCTCGTGAAGTGCTTGCCCAAATGGATGCAGCAGAGCGGCTACGTGTGGAAACAGCTCTCTCCTATCCAGAAGACACTGCTGGTGGATTAATGAACACCGATGTCATCACGATTCGTGGTGATGTCGATGTGGATGTCGTACTGCGTTACCTGCGTATGAAAGGTCAACTTCCTTATGCCACAGACTCTTTATATGTCATTGATGCTGAGAGTAAGCTCATTGGTTACTTACCATTATCGACCTTAATCACAACACAGCCGGACATTCCAGTCAGTGAAGTGATGGAAGACGCAGATGAAGCGATCAATGTCGATGCTAAAGACTCCGATGTCGCCAGCCTATTTGAGCGGCGAAATTGGGTTTCAGCTCCCGTGGTTGATGAAAACCAGCACCTCGTCGGGCGTATCACTATTGATGATGTGGTGGACGTGATTCGAGAAGATGCCGAGCACTCAATGATGAGTATGGCGGGGATGAACGATGATGAAGATACCTTTGCCCCCGTTTTCAAATCGGCACGTAAGCGCAGCATTTGGCTTGGTGCGAATGTTCTAGCCGCTTTAACCGCCGCTTCTGTATCCAATATGTTTGAAGCAACTTTAGAGCAAATGGCGGCCATTGCAGTATTAATGACCATTGTGCCGTCAATGGGCGGCGTGGCTGGCAACCAAACCGTTGCTTTGGTCATTCGAGGGCTTGCACTTGGACATATCGGCGACAGTAATAAACGAGAATTACTATTGAAAGAAGCCTCTATTGGCCTTCTCAACGGCATACTTTGGGCATTGACGATTGGTGCAATTGTGGTGGTTTGGAAGGGAGAATGGCTACTAGGTGGCATTATCTCTGCGGCAATGATGACCAACCTCTTTATCGCTGGCGTGGCTGGTGTGA
>NZ_NBUS01000037.1:46525-47870 GCF_002749895.1 Vibrio fujianensis
AATCTTACTCAAAAAGATGAATATCGACCCTGCGCTCGCTGGCGGTATGGCATTAACCACCGTTACCGATGTGGTGGGATTATCGGTTTTCTTAGGTTTAGCAACCTTATTTATCTAATTTATCTAACGTTTAGCCTCATCTCATTTAACGACTGCAAAAGCGCTGATTATATTCAGCGCTTTTGTGGTACCAGGGAGTGGCAAAGGTTATTCGCCTGCCACTTTCATGGATTCTAACAGCATTGAGCCGGTTTGAATTTGAGAGCGAGTTTCTACATCGCTACCCACCGCAATAATTTGCTTAAACATGGTTTTTAAGTTGCCCGCAATTGTCACCCCAGATACCGGGTATTGGATTTGTCCATTTTCTACCCAAAACCCTGCTGCACCACGCGAATAATCACCCGTTACAGTATTCACACCTTGCCCCATCACTTCCGTGACCAACAATCCGCGATCCATCGTTTTGAGTAGTTGAGCAAAATCTTGCCCTGTTGTTTGCACAAACCAGTTATGAATACCGCCCGCATGTCCCGTTGGCTGCATCTTCATTTTACGTGCGGCATAGCTAGTCAGTAGATAAGTCTCTAGTATACCGTTGGTAATAATTTCACGATCTACTGTCTGTACCCCTTCACTATCAAAAGGACTAGAAGCTAAACCTCGTAAAATATGAGGGCGCTCGCTGATATTAAACCAATCAGGTAAAATTTGTTGTCCAAGATGATCGAGTAAGAAGGAAGATTTTCGGTACAAATTGCCACCGCTGATCGCCATGACTAAATGCCCTATCAAGCCGGTCGCCACATCCGCCGCAAATATCACTGGGTATTGCCCAGTTTTCAGTTGTTGGGCATCTAAGCGTTGGACAGTTTTTTCTGCCGCTTGTCGGCCAACCTCTTCTGGGGTCCATAAATCACCGCTATGGCGTGCAACGGTATAACTGTAGTCGCGCTCCATCTCACCATTTTGCCCTTCACCAATCACACAGCAACTGATGCTATGACGGCTAGAAGCATAACTGGCCAATAAACCATGACTGTTGCCATACACCTTAATACCATAGTGGCTATCGTAACTAGCACCGTCGCTTTGCTTGATTTTACGGCTAGAGTTCAATGCTTCTCGCTCTGCGGCAATAGCAATCGTGGCAGCACGATCAGGGTCAGGTTCATCAGGATGAAACAGATCCAGATCAGGAATCGTCTGCACCATTAATGCTTTCGGTGCAGGGCCTGCATAAGGATCTTCAGACGTGTAATGAGCGATATCTAACGCCGCTAACACCGTTTGCTGAATGGCTTTTTCACTCAAATCAGAGGTGGATGCACTCCCCTTACGCTGC
>NZ_NBUS01000037.1:47880-72827 GCF_002749895.1 Vibrio fujianensis
CGATACACGGTGATGCCCAACGCCCCATCGCTGTTAAATTCGACATTTTCAACCTCACACATCCGGGTTGATACACTCAGTCCAGTGCTTTTGCTAATAGCGACTTCGGCGGCCTCCGCTTGAGCTGAGGCCATATCAAGAGCTTTGGCTACCGCCGCTTCCAATTCACTGCGCTGCATTGCGACTTGCTGTCTTATATCCATCTCTCATCCAACTAATTGAGCTTTTATCCGGTTAGGATAACAAGAATTTCGCTTTCTCCCCACGATTCTTGCTAAAATAGCTAAGATAAATAACTTATTAGTGAAGACTATGGCGCGTAAAAACCAAAAAGCTCCTTGGGAAGAGGAAGAAGAGATCATCTGGGTTAGTAAAACCGAGTTGAAAAACGATATGATTGAGCTACAAAAGCTCGGGGAAGAGCTGGTTGATTTAAAACCATCAGCGCTGCAAAAAATCCCGATGCCGGAAGATTTGCTGGACGCAATTAAAGATGCCCAGCGTTTCAAAAATGAAGCTCGCCGCCGCCAATTGCAATACATTGGCCGAGTCATGCGCAATATTGATCCGGAGCCGATTCAAGCCGCATTAGATAAACTGCGTAATAAACATTCGCAGTCAACCGCTGTTCTGCATAAGCTAGAACAGTGGCGAGATCGCATTGTGGCCGACGGTGACAGTGCGATTGAAGAGTTGATGCAACAATATCCAGCAGCTGATCGTCAGCGGCTGCGTCAATTAGCCCGTCAAGCAAGCAAAGAGAAAAAGGCGGAAAAAGCCCCAAAAGCCTCACGAGAAATTTTCCAAATTCTCAAAACACTCAATGATGAAGCAATCTAATTCATAATGGTGTTCAAAATTCGGTCCCAAAATACACACCAAGCGAACGTATTAACCTCGTTTGGTGTGCTATCTTGCGACATTTCTTTTGGTGTCAAGCTTGAAGCCTACTTGAAGCCTATTAACTACCCGCGCGAATAAAATCGGCAAAAGCCGGATGATTTTGAGGCTCAGACAAAGCAGAAACGTCCCCTACCACTTCCACTTTTCCTTGATCCATAAAGGCAAATTGGCTGGCAATCGTTTTGGCATCATTCAAATGGTGTGTCACCATCAATACCGTAATATTTCGTGCTTGAGCCAGCGATTTCACCAATTGCAGCATTTCTTCTCTCAGTAGCGGATCTAAGGCAGAGAAAGGCTCATCCAACAACCAGATGGGATGAGACTGAACAAAGCAGCGAGCCAACGCTACACGTTGTCGCTGCCCGCCTGAAAGCTGTTCCGGTAATCGATCAAGAAATGGTTCAATACCGACTTGCAGGGCCACCCATTGTACTTGATCTTTTTGCTGCACATTCAATTTCAGCCCAGGATGCAGTCCCAGCGCAATATTCTCTCGCACGGACAAATGACTAAATAGATTATGTTCCTGAAAGAGCATAGAGAAAGGACGCTGATAAGGCACTTTAGCCAATATGGACTGCCCATCAACCCATATGTCACCGCTGTGTGGGGCAATAAATCCAGCCAACAAACTTAATAGGGTCGATTTTCCCGCGCCACTCGGCCCCATTAATGCAGTAATACTGCCTCGTTCAACTTGAAGATCAAACGAAAACCAGGCTTGTTGATACTGATAAGTCAATTGGTTAATTGCGAGCATCATACATCCTTATGATAGTGATGAAAGAGGCGCTCAACGCCGTAATAAACACCGACGCTAAGCACAAGCAAAGCCAAAGACACCACCGCAGCAGCCGTCATCTGATAACTGCCCAATAACTGGTAGAGATAAAGAGGCAAGGTGGTCAATTGCTGGCTACCAAATAAGGCAATGGCACTGAGATCCCCCATCGACAACAAGAAACTGATCGATAAAGCATGTGCAAAAGGCTTTTGTAATGCGCGCCACTCTATCAGCTTCAATCTTGCCCAGCCACGAATCCCCAAGCTGGCACATAAAAACTGATATTGCTGCTCAAGATGCAGCATAGGTTGAGCTAAGGTTTTAATAACATAAGGAAGCGCCATTAAGCTATTCACCACCACCACTAACCAGTAACCCATACTAAACACATCCATCGCTTGGCGAAGCAATAAGAACAGCCCGGTACTAATCACTAACCCCGGTGTCACCAGAATAATAGCGCCAATCAGTTCGATACTATTGGCTTTTTTAGGTTGATGCTGTATCCGCCAATAACGGCTGGGCAGCACAATCGCGCAGCCAATCCCAACGGCGATAGTTCCCGCTAAGCTGGCAATTTGCAATGAGGCGATGACAGCTGACCAAAATTCTTGGCGACGCAATATGGTAAAGAGTTGCACATTCAGCCCACTAATGATCACCATCAGTAAAGGGGGCAAAACCAACAACAGCACCATTCCAATCCAGAATCCATCCCAAAGCCGATTAGCGAATGTCTCTTTGCCTAATCTAAACCATTCTCCAGCATGCCCTTGGCTAGCAGGCAATGGACGTGCAAAGCGCTGCATCGTGAGATAAAGTAAAGCGCATAACACCATTTGCCACAGAGCGAGCAAAGCTCCAGTCGCTAAATCAAAATCAAATTTAATCGCTTGATAAATCGCCAACTCAATCGTGGTCGATTTGGGGCCGCCCCCCAATGCCATGACGGTGGCAAAACTGGTAAAGCACAGCATAAAGACTAAACTTCCCACCGAAGGGAGCTGCTGGCGTAAGCGAGGCCACTCGACCGATTTAAACTTTTGCCATTGATTCATCCCCAAATGAGCACACAGTTTATGCTGTTCTACTGGAATACCTTCTAGGCTTTGCAGTAAAAGGCGACTGGCATAAGGCAGATTAAAAAACACATGAGCCAGCAAAATGCCATTTAAACCATAAATGGAGAAAGGTAACGGTTGCTGCCACTGGCTCAGCAGCTTGGCTAATAATCCGCTATTACCATAAATCGCCAATAGGCCAAACACCCCGACCAATACCGGTAATACTAGGGTCATGGCAAACAGTTTTAGCAGCAGATCTCGCCCTTTGAATCGTCGTCGATGCAAAGCATGAGCAACTGGGATCGCCAATCCGACACTGAGCAGGGTAGAAAGCAACGCTTGATAAAAACTAAACCAGGTGACATGACGAAAATAAGCATCACGCCAGATTTCTCCAAGCGCTAATGAAGGGGAATACCAAAATAGAGCGCCAATCGTAGCAAAAATAAAGAGCGCAACGAGACTTGCTAGCACAATTCCCCATTTCGGGGCTACCGTATTCATATCGTCTTAAAACGTTAACGCATGCTGCCATTCACGAATCCAACTCCGTCGCTGCTTAGCCACTTCGTGCTCTGAAAACGAGAGCGCTTTATTCGGAATCGATAAATTTGTATAACCTTGGGGCAGGGGAACATCGGTGACGGGATACATCCAGTTTGTAGTCGGGATCACCGACTGAAAATCATCGCTTAACATAAACTGCATAAAGCTGTCCGCGAGTCGCGAATGTTGACTACTAGCAACCTTTGCCGCCACCTCAATCTGTAGATAATGTCCTTCCTTAAAACTGGCCGCAGCATAGCGCTGATCTTTTTCCGCTATCGCATGATAAGCCGGAGAGGTCGTATACGAGAGCACCATATCCGCCTCGCCTTTTAAAAACATGGAGTAAGACTCTGACCAGCCTTTTGTCACCGTGACCGTCTTGTTCGATAACTGTTTCCACGCTTCACTGGCTTTGTCACCATACACAGACTTCATCCACAGCAATAAGCCTTGCCCTGGAGTTGAGGTGCGAGGATCTTGATAAATCACCTTAATATCGGAACGCTGCTCCACTAATTCTCGTAGGCTAGCTGGCGGATTTAATAGTTTTTCCCGATTGTAGATAAAAGCAAAATAGCCATAATCATAAGGAATAAAGGTCTTATCATCCCAGCCATTGGGTAACTGTATCGCGGCGGTATTGACTTGATGCTCGGTCAATAATCCGGTTTGTTTGGCCTCAGCCATTAAGTTATGGTCTAACCCCAGCACCACATCAGCTTGACTATTACGCCCCTCAAGACGTAAGCGATTAAGAATGGACACCCCATCATCCAATGCGACAAAATTAAGCTGGCAGTCACATTGCGCTTCAAACGCTTGTTTAATGGCCGGCCCCGGCCCCCAGTCCGCGACAAATGAGTCATAAGTATAAACAGTCAAGGTTTCATTACCTGCCCATGCCAGTGATGAGCAAAATAGACTAGCAACCACAGTAGCAGTAAGTTGATTATTCAAGGCTTGCGCTCCTTTATGAGCGGCACAGGCTTGAGAAAGAATGGATAAGTGCCTCATTCTGCTCAATTCCTACGCCAGCATTATCTGGTTCAGGTGTTTAACCACACAAAGTGTGACTAATGCGGGTCCCAAGCTTGGCTTGATCTCAGCGCCATCACTTTTAGCAATGGTAAGCTCCCCGATGAGTGAAGAAGATTGTAATCGTAAATGAGTAAAGAAGCTACTTACCGACGTTGATCATAACCCCAACGAGGCACAAGTCCTTGCTCAATACCCAAGTGATCCAAAATACGCGCAACCATAAAATCGACCAAGTCCTCAATCGAGGTTGGCTGATGATAAAATCCCGGCGCAGCGGGCATAATGGTGACCCCCAGTTGTGACAGCTTATGCATATTTTCTAAATGCAGTGTTGAGAATGGCGTTTCACGTACCACCAACAAAAGCTGACCACGCTCTTTGATCACCACATCGGCAGCACGTTCAATCAAATTGTCCGACATACCATGCGCGATGGCAGCGACACTCCCCGCCGAACATGGGCACACCACCATCTGTTTTGGCGCAGCCGATCCAGAGGCTACCGGTGAAAACCACTCCTCTTTCCCACACACCACCAACTGATTCGGATCACAATCAAAATGGGCAACTAACTGCTGTTTTGCGGCCTCGGGTTGACTAGATAACTGCAAACCGTGTTCGGTTGCCAGCACCACACGGGCCGCTGAGGAAATCAGTAAGTAAACCGTGTAATCGGCCGCCAGTAAACACTCTAAAAGACGCAGCCCATAAGGTGCGCCAGAAGCGCCTGTCCAAGCCAAAGTAATGGCTTGTTTTTTTTTGGTTAATGGTGTCATCGAATTAAATCGTCCTTCTTTTCATTCTCAGCCTGTTCACGCAACGTTGCCAACAGCTTGCTATGAATACCACCAAATCCACCGTTACTCATCACTAAAATATGATCGCCGGGCTGCGCTTCTGCACAAATTTCACTCACCAACACGTCCAACTGATCGGAAGTATAAGCCGGAGCTTGGCATTGCTTAGCGACATCAGCCACTGACCACTCAATATTGTCCGGTTGATAGAGGTAAACCGAATCAGCTTGCTGTAAGGAAGCCGCTAACGTGGTTTTGTGTACCCCTAATTTCATCGTTGCAGAGCGAGGCTCTAACACCGCGATAATTTTTTGCTTACCAACTTTGTTGCGTAGCCCACCGAGAGTCAACTCAATCGCCGTTGGGTGGTGAGCAAAATCATCATAAACGGTCACCCCATTTTCTTGGCCTTTCAGCTCTAAGCGACGCTTCGTATTAATGAAACTGGCCAAGGCTTGGCAAGCTAACTCCGGCGTTACCCCGACATGTCGCGCCGCGGCAATCGCCATGAGGGCATTATTGACATTATGATCGCCAATCAGTGTCCAATCGACCTCACCCACAACTTCTCCATGGAAGTACACGGTAAAATAGGAACCTTCTGGATTTTGTTTTTCTGCCTGCCATTCACCTTGCTGGCCAGTAAACTCAGTTTCACTCCAACAACCTCGGGTTAAAACATCGGCTAAGGCGCTATCTTGCTTCGGTACTAGTAGTCGACCATTCCCCGGCACCGTTCGAACTAAATGATGGAATTGTCGTTTAATCGCTTCTAGATCATCAAAAATATCCGCATGATCAAACTCTAAGTTATTCATCACCAAGGTACGTGGATGGTAGTGTACAAACTTAGAACGCTTATCAAAAAAAGCACTGTCATATTCATCAGCTTCCACCACGAAAAACATGCTGTCTCCTAACCGAGCGGAAAGACCAAAGTTACCAAGTACGCCACCCACCAAAAATCCGGGTTGATAGCCACAATGCTCGAGAATCCAAGCCAACATGCTGGATGTGGTGGTTTTACCATGAGTACCCGCCACCGCCAGTACCCAGCGATCATGAAGCAAAAAATCATGCAGCCACTGAGGGCCAGAGGTGTAACGAAGGTTATGATTGAGCACATACTCCACACACGGATTTCCGCGGCTCATGGCGTTGCCTATCACCACTAAATCTGGTTTAGGTTCTAATTGCACAGGGTCAAATCCTTCAATAATTTCAATCCCTTGTGTCTCTAGCATCGTGCTCATCGGCGGATAAACATTAGCATCACTCCCTGTTACTTTATGACCAAGTTGACGAGCCAGCATAGCCACGCCGCCCATAAAGGTGCCACAAATCCCCAAAATATGAATGTGCATCCAACTAACCTCATCAATGCGGTGTTATCTAACAAGCATTATCCTGATTCAAGTCATAAAAGCGAGCATCGAAAATCAACCTAATGTAATTTTAAAATAGTCGACAACTAAATTGAGATCTCAAACAGTTAGTTTATTACCCGTAAAAAGATCTAAGCCCTAAAATCCTCGCAAGGCGCGTGTGAATACCGTTCTAAAGACTCAACCAACATCCATCACCGCGTTGATAATCCCCCCATGATAAAAAATGTTAAGGAAATTACATGTCGAAGATGCGCACCCTTGGCGAGTTTATTGTTGAAAAACAACATGACTTCCCTCATGCAAGTGGTGAACTCTCCTCACTGCTCGCCTCTATTCGCCTCGCTGCCAAAATTGTTAACCGTGAAATTAATAAAGCGGGACTGGCTGATATCACAGGCGCTTCCGGTCAAGATAATATTCAAGGTGAAGAACAACAAAAGCTCGACCTCTACGCAAATGAAAAATTCAAAGCGGCACTGGAAGCTCGCGATCAAGTCTGTGGCGTGGCAAGTGAAGAAGAAGATGAAGCGGTTGCTTTTAATAAAGATCTCAACAAAAATGCAAAATATGTCGTCCTTATGGACCCTCTAGATGGTTCATCTAACATTGATGTCAATGTCTCGGTAGGCACGATCTTTTCCATTTATCGCCGAATTTCTCCCGTCGGAGCGCCCCCTACCGCTGAAGACTTTTTACAACCCGGTCATAAACAAGTCGCGGCGGGATACGTTATTTACGGTTCTTCTACCATGCTAGTTTATACCACGGGTCATGGTGTCAATGGCTTTACTTACGACCCCTCCATTGGTTCATTCTGTTTATCTCATGAAAATATGCGTATTCCAGAACAAGGGAAAATTTACTCCATCAACGAAGGCAACTATATTCGCTTTCCCACTGGGGTAAAAAAATACATTAAGTACTGTCAAGAAAGTGTCCCTGAAGAGAATCGCCCTTACACGTCACGCTATATTGGCTCTTTAGTGGCTGACTTTCACCGTAACCTACTTAAAGGGGGCATTTACCTTTATCCAAGCACCCAAAGTCATCCAAACGGAAAGTTACGTTTGCTATACGAATGCAATCCGATGGCATTCTTAATTGAACAAGCGGGTGGTTTAGCCTCTGATGGTGTTGATCGTATTCTTGATATCAAACCAACCGAGCTACATCAGCGAGTGCCATTTTTTGTCGGCTCAAAAACCATGGTTGAGAAAGTCGAAAGCTTCCTCGCCAACCATCCTGATGAATAACCCGATTCCGATCCTTTGTATTCCAATCATTGGTTAAAACATTCCCCAACACGATCACATAGATAGGGTTGGGGAATCCACTTTTCTCATGCATTTAAAAACGGGTTGACACTCTCTGCCAACATCCTCTTGGGGATCGGAATATTTACAGGTAAACTTTGCCCTTTATTGTGTATCGGTTTTGCACCTTTACTCAGTTTGCATAATAATTAATGACGTTTTTTGAAGTCCGGTTAACAAAAAGGAAACCTTAATGAGTTTAAATCATGTGCCAGCAGGCAAATCACTGCCTGACGATATCTATGTTGTGATTGAAATCCCAGCCAATGCTGATCCTATCAAGTACGAAGTCGATAAAGACTCTGGCGCGGTATTTGTTGACCGCTTCATGTCAGCACCTATGTTTTACCCATGCAACTACGGCTATGTCAACCATACACTATCGTTAGATGGTGATCCTGTGGATGTGCTTGTCCCAACGCCATTCCCGCTAATGCCTGGTTCAGTGATTCGTTGCCGCCCTGTGGGTGTGTTGAAAATGACCGATGAATCCGGTGAAGATGCGAAAGTGATCGCGGTGCCACACTCAAAACTTTCCAAAGAGTATGATCACATTCAAGATATCAATGATGTGCCAGAGCTGCTTAAAGCGCAAATTACTCACTTCTTTGAGCATTACAAAGAATTAGAAAGTGGTAAATGGGTAAAAGTAGAGGGTTGGGAAGATGCCGCCTCTGCTCGCGCAGAAATTTTGTCTTCTTACGAGCGTGCTCAGCAGAAATAGACTTTCATTTCCGCCACGTCAACAGCCAGCTCTCATGAGTTGGCTGTTTTACCATTGGCGACGAAAATTTAAATACGTTGGCACCAATCTCCAGACTCAATCAAGTTGGTTAATCCACTGGTATCTTGATAGATATAGATCCAAGCAAGTCCATAGGGCGTGTCGATCGTTTCTCGCCGATATTCAACGGGAACATCTTCTAATACATCCAGCTTGATCAAGGTTTTCTCATCGACTTGATACACCTCCCCTTTAATGGACTGCTGGCCAGCAATCAACCCTGGATAAGGGCCAAGATCATGTAACGCATAGCTCGGTGGCGTTTCAAAATAACCTAACAGCTTACTTCCATTTAAATAATCATGGTGGCTTTCCCCCTGTCGCAGGGTGCCATAAACAAAAACCAGATGCATGGTTTTCTCCTCAGTTAAATTCAAACCGATAAAGCAGATCGATTGCGCTGTCTAGTCCAGAAACCGCTTCTAGATAAAGATCTTTCATCAATCGGTAACGCACAGTAAATTGGCCAACTGAATTAAAGATACCAACACCATACTTTACTTGCAGTCCAGGTAAAATATAGCCACTTACGGTAATTTGCGCCTCCTCTCCCGAGCCCGTTGTATCTAATTGTAGATCTTGCACACCAAATTCTTCACCAATTCGCCCCACCAATTTACCACTTTGCGCTAAGCTTAGCCCGATAAGGGTCATGGTCATCGCATTACCGCCCGCTTCACCATCAATATCTTGTCCACGCAGTAAGTAAGATAACGCATTCGCTTGTGGTTTCGCTGGCTCAGAGAAAATAGAGATCATGGGCTCATCTGCAGGCCCTGTGACTTGAATCCCGGCGATGACACCATCTTGGGTGTTATTCGGATTACGAATCGCTTTAATGGAAACAAAGGGCTGATCCACAGGGCCATTCATTAAAATTTTCCCTTCTTGAATCTGCAGATCTTGGCCAAATGATCGATACTGACCTTGCAAAATATTAACCTCACCGATCACCAATGGCCCACGATCACGCTGAGTAAAATTCAATCGCCCTCGTAGCCCCCCTTCTAAGCCAAAGGCACTCAGACGAACATCCTCACCAATCACGATCTGTAAATCTGTTTCAAACCGTAACGGTAAACGACTTTGCTCACTTAAAGGCTGCAAATCTTTACTCAATATAATTTGATCCTTAGACACTTCGATGGCGCTCGAAGGTAGCTCTTCGACCGTAATCCGCCCCCAAGGGAGGTTTATCGACCCCGTAACTTGTGCCAGATTCGGTTGCATGGTTAAAGTTAAATCAGGAACTACCTTCATTTTCACAATCGGTGGTATATCCAGCAGTAATGAATCTGCAAACACTCGACTATTGACCTGCCATTGATCCATATCATGCCAATCGGCATCACCGGTAATATTCAGTAAGCCATCTTGCGTACCAATCTGCGCGTGTAGCGTCGCTTGATAACCCAAAAAGTCTATTGATGCTTGACCGGAATCCATATCAATCGGAGAAATGTCACCTTTCAGTTGTACATCGTTTAGTCCAATATGCCCTTGCACTTGTGGATGCAACATCGCGCCTTGTAGGACTAGATCCGCGGTGATGGTCGATTTTGCTTGGCTATACTCTCCAATTAAGGGAGCCAAAAAATCAATATTAAATGGGGTAAGCTTAATCACGGCTGCCAATTGCTTCTCTTCTTGAGTCACATCTGGAATGCTCATTTGGCCAGAAAAATCGCCATTATCTGTGATATTAAAATGCCAATCTGCCTTTAGGGTATTGCTCGCAAGTTGAGCATTGATGTCGATATTATCCCAAGCCAACCGGATCGGTTGTTCGAGCGTTTGCTGAATTTGTCCTGCCGGAAGCTGTAACGAGACATCCACTTGAGGGGGGGAATCTGGTGACCATTTAGCCGCCAGCCGTCCATTCACTTGCCCTTGAAGTTGTGTATCTTGAGGAAGATACACGGCTATTTGTGGAAATGAAAACTGCTTAATCGCTAAATCAACGTCCCCTTGTTGACCAACTGTTGCTGGCTGAGTGAGACACAAAGATGAATCCGCTTGTAACCAACAATGAGGTTCAATAATCACAGCTTGCTGTTCAAGATCAGCATGTATATCGGTCGCTTGATTCAACACCCAACGCCCTTGCTTGGAAGTGACATCCATCCGCTCCAATTGCCCTTGCCAGATCAGGTGAGGCTCCTCTTGCAACATGCCTTGGATAGCTAAGTGAGTTGAAACCTGTTCAGAATCAACCTCCAGCGTTAAGTGATGCTTTGGCAATAGGCCATTTACCGTCAGCCTGACGCTGTCTATCGTTTGATCTTGATAGTCGATCTCATTGACCGCTAAACGCAGATTCGCCTTAAGCTCTGGCATTGGCATCACATCACCGACTAAATGCACTTGTTTAATGCTTGCTTGATCTTGCCAAATCAGTTGATTCGCGTGTAACGCTAAATGAATATTCGGCTCAGAGATGGCTCCGCGCAGTGCGATATCACCTTGAACTTGGCCAAAAAGCTCCGGGAACGTTTTATCCAGTGCTTGCAAGTTTAATGCGACATTCATATGCCATGCTTTATCCAACTGGCCTTTAGCCGTTAGTGAATTGGGGCCATGAGCTAGCGAAAGTCCTGAAGTGGCGATGCGAAATTCGCCACGCCCTGCCATATCATCCGCCGTTAGATCGCCTTTAATATCGAGAGGAAATCCTCGGACTTTTCCCTGAATATCTAAAAGCGGTAAATCAACTTTCCACCCGCCTTGCTCAGTCAGTTGTCCCGATGTAACGAATTGCCCCTGAATGACTCCCGGCAGTTCCGGCCATTGCATTTCAGGTTGAATATCACTCATATCAAGTTTGGCGTGCCACTCAATTAAATCAGCCCAATCCGCCGTCACCTGTCCTCGTATTTCACCGCCTAACGTTTTCAACTGTAATTGATGCAAAGCTAGGTGGCTCATTGAACCTTCACCTTGCAAAACAAATGCTGAATCAGGCAGATCGCGCCCAGAAAAAGTACTCTCTAACTCCAGTCGGTAAGCCGTCAATGAGCCTTTAGCACCAATATGGGGAGCCGTAATAAAATATTCTCCATCACCATTCAATGGCCACTGAGCGTCAAGTTGTTCAATGCGAACCTCAAAAGGCAATTTAGTTTTCAGCGGTTGTAAATGGGCATACAGTTTGGCTTTTGCCCGACCTGACAATTGAGCAGCGAGAGTAAGATCGGCAACACTACCGGTTGCGTTTAATTGTAGAGTTTGCCCTTTTAGCGCTTGCTGTTTCAATAACGAACTCAGTGTCAGGTGGAGAGGATAATCGCCACTTAAGGTGGTTTTAGCCGCTAATGTTGCCGCTAACTGCGGCATATCTAGTGCTAAGTTTTTCACTTCCACTTCAGACTTAAAGGCACGAGCCTCTAACGACAACTGATTAATTTGTATTGGATTTTCTTGCTGTAGTATTGCATCTTTCAATTCAAAGCCGCTCAACTCAACCCGCAAAGGTATGCTCACCTCCGGCAATGTAAGTGGCATATTCGCCATTGAAGAGGGAAGCGTTTCATCGGATGGTGAGGCCTCGGCTAATGTGATACGAACGCCGTTCCATTGTGTTGGGTCAATGCTTAAGCGATTATTTTGCAGCATTCCCCCCGTTGCAAAATGTTGCCAAGCGATATGATGACCAAGCAAATTAAGCTCAACATTATTTAGCGTTAAGCGCCCAACTCTGATCGGAATCGGACTTGAAAAGTGAGTCATGGGATCAGGAGATGACGCTGTAGTACCGTGCTCTTCTGCCGTCGGTAATTGCGGTAGCTTGACCGCTAAACCAGAAACAATAACGTCATTAATACAGACCATGGGCTCAAGCAAACAATTGGCGTTTATCGCAAGCGTTAGCTGTTCAAGAGTGACCTGCAGCGACAAGGCCTTATCGTTGAACGTGACATTATGTAAGGTAAAACGGGGAAATAAAGCACCTTCACTCTCGCTAACAGAAAGTTCAGGTAACGCTTTATGTACTCCCCATAACACAACATTTAAGCCTGGATGAGTAAACAATATACCAGCCAGTAACAAAAGTAGCATGATCACCACTCCTGCGAGGCTGGCAGACAACCATTTGCTCCATTTGATTGCCCGCTTTATCATAGTTCAGGCCCTAAAGTGAAGTGGATCTTAAACTGGTCGCCAGGGTCAGCATCTAATCCCCAAGCAAAATCAAGCCGCAGCGGCCCCACGGGAGAAATCCAACGCAAGCCAAAACCGGTTCCGGTTTTCCAATCAGGATTGTCGTTAAAAGCATCCCCAGAGTCGACAAATAAAGCCCCCCACCAATTACCGGTTAAACGATATTGATACTCAAGTGAGCTGGTCGCCATGTATTTGGCTCCAGTTAATGAATTACTTTCATCACGTGGTGAGACGGACTGATATCCATAACCTCGCAAGTTATTATCCCCCCCGGCAAAAAATCGTAGCGAAGGCGGGAGTTTCTCGAATTCCTCGGCGAAGTTCGCCCCCCCATTGACTCGTATTAAACCACGATGGTTATTACCGATACTGCGCAACCAAGAACTGCCAGCTTGAACTCGCGTAACCCGTGTTTCAGAAACAAATTCAGGATCACCATATTCAATCGTGATGCTCTGTTTATCTCCCCAGGTTAATAAAGCACGATCCATCCGAGTCCGAGTCCGTGTGTAAGTCAACCCTGGCAATACAAATTGTACGCTATCGTCAAGGACACCTTGCTCATAGTTTTCTATCAAATAACGAACAAACAAAGTTCGCTGCCAACCACTGTCTAATCGCCAATGTCGCTCGAGCGATAAGTTAGATTCAAGGCTTTTCGTATCTCGATTATCGACATGCTTCATCCCATATTGGATACGATAATACTGGTGTAACACATCTTGTAACGGGATTTTATAACCGGCAGTAATACTCTGCTCTGGATCGGAAATCGAAAAGCTACTATCAAAACTGTGTCCTAAATCGTTCACCCACGGTTTTTTCCATTTCAAAGAACCGCGCACGCCAACATCAGTCGAATAACCTATCCCGGTTTCTAATTGATTACGTGCTTGAGGTGCTAAAGAAACGATCATGGGGAGTTGCCGTTGCCCCGAGTCAATATGACTAAGATCGGGCTTAACAAAAACGGAAGAAAACCAATCGGTATTGGCTAAGTTAAGATTGAATTGACCGACTTGCGAGACTAAATAAGGATCGCCTTGCTTAAACGGTTGCAATGAATGCACGCGTACCTCTTCAATTTGACTGCCGGAAATTGTCGTCGCCCCAAAATGATAACGAATACCGCTATCAAAATGTAATCGTACAAAAGCCTGATGCAGGTCAGGAACGACTTCTAATCGACTCAATTGAAAGTCACCGTCAAAATAGCCTTTTTGTAGGGCCAAATTACGCAAGGATGACTTTAAACTCTCATATTGGCTATGGTTAAGTGGTTGACCAACCGTTAATCCACTTCGTTCAATTAAGCGCATAAAATCAGCATCTTGTTGTGCTTCACCGTCAACAGTAATCTCAACAAGCGCTAAACGAACCACCTCTCCAGGATCGACACGCACAGTCATCGCTTGATCAGGCTCTGTCACTTCAAAAATAAAGGTCGGTTGGTAATAACCCAACGCCTTTAATGCTTCGGCCATTCTTCGCTCTAAACGAGATTGAAAACGTAATTGAGTCGAATAATCACTGTCCGCTATCGAAGACAAATAGGCATCAACATTATCTTTTAGATCCCCACTCAAGCCTCGAATGGTTAAATCAACCTTCGCCAGCACAGTGCAAGAGAAGCATAAAGCAACGAATAGGATAGAGAATCGGAGTGATTTCATATTCAACAGTGATGAAGCGCCTTACCGCAAGCTAGGTCAATAGACATAAAATCATACCGACTCTAAGATAAGAAGTCTGTAGGATAACCCCTCATAAGCTTATCGATAACCATAAAAATCGTCATAAAGAGAGCGAACTTATCCAAACAATCATTGAATGATAAATGTTGATGATTGGATAAATCATTTCAGTTGATCTCACTACCGCAAGATGTTTTTATCCAACTCTGCCAGTGAGACACAGAATTTCACTCAACGTTCCATTGACTATAATGAATAAGGAATATCCCATGCTCAACAAATCTTCGCTTATTTCAGCGGATCAAGCCTTACCAGGCCGAGAGACTCCCATCGAGTTTGAAGACAAACACTTTATCCATCACACCCCTCTGCGCAGCCAACCTAGCGCGGGACAAGAGCAATTACTGATTGGGATGGGCTGCTTTTGGGGCGCTGAGCGACTATTTTGGCAACGCCATGGGGTCGTTTCGACGTCTGTTGGTTATGCGGGCGGCTTTACTCCAAATCCTACTTATCAAGAGGTTTGTACCGGCCAAACTGGCCATGCAGAAGTGGTCCGAGTGATCTACGATCCCGAGGTTCTACCTTTTAAAAAACTCCTGCAAACCTTTTGGGAAAATCACGATCCGACCCAAGGCATGCGGCAAGGTAATGATTTAGGCACTCAATATCGTTCGGTGATCTACACTTACACCGATGAACAACAAACGCTGGCCGAACAGAGCCGCGCAGAATATCAAGCATTGCTCAGCCAACACCATAAAGCGGCGATCACCACCGAGATTACTCCTGCTGGCGCTTATTATTTTGCGGAAAGTTCTCATCAACAATATCTAGCTAAAAACCCGCAAGGATATTGCGGCCTAGGTGGTACCGGGGTGTGCTTTTTATAAGTAATCATCCCTCGGACTAATGTAACGCTCGCTTCAGTAATACCAATGAAGCGGGTTTATCAATCGCTGGTTGAATGATAAAAGAGCCTTCTTGTATGAGCCATTATTTAAGTACGAGCATAATTTTTACTCTTTGCTATAGCCTGCCAGTTTGCGCTATTGAGCTCAATCTGGGTCTACAATTAACCACCAATAACATTGATGTGCGTGACGAGTCAGCTCAAAACATTGCACAAATGAGCAACAAGCTCGCTCTGTCTCCAACAGTCTCTCTCTTATCAAAAGGCTATTATCTTTCAGAGCAAAGTTCATTCGGTGTACAGTTTCAACTCGATGGCAACCTGATCAAAGTTGATCGACAAACGCTTCATCAAAACAATCAGCTAACCAATCTTGATACCAAAATATCTGGTTATGCTCTTTATGCCATGCCACTATTTTTTTACCATTTTAATCGCCATCAGCCAGATGAATGGCAAATAAAAACTGGAGTTGGGGTTGGTTTGGGATACCTTAATCTACGCGGTAATTATCAAATTACTCAACCATCTCATCCTGAATTTGGCGAAACAAAAAACATTCGATTTAGTAAATTTGGTGAGGCGATTGGGGTCTATTTGGAAGTCAAAAAAGGCAAACATGCGTTCTTGCTCTATAATTTTAGTCCTTACGTTAACAACAGTGATTACCAATTTCAGGAACATAATGCGGTTCTCGCTTACCGATATACCATTAACTTAAACCATTTATTGGTTAAAACGGACTCACCATGATAAAAAAAACATTGCTCACGCTACTGCTCTCTAGCTATACCTTAGTCACATCGGCACATAATTTAATGCTTGGCCAACCACTTCCACCCGTGAATGTCGAAAAATATGGCGAAGTAGTTTTAAAGGGAAAAGAGCCTCAGTTTGTGCCTTGGAGTAGTACACAATTAGCCGGTAAAGTCAGAGTGATTCAAGCCCTGGCTGGACGAAGTGCAGCAAAAGAGATGAATGCTCCGTTGATGGCAGCGCTGACAGCAGCACAATTTCCACAGCAACACTATCAAACAACCTCAATCATTAATCAAGATGATGCCATTTGGGGAACCGGATCATTTGTGAAATCATCAGCAGAAGAGAGTAAAAAATCATTTCCTTGGTCCTCTATTGTTCTCGATGCCTCTGGTGTTGTCGCACAAAGCTGGGCATTACCCGAAAAGTCATCAACGATTATTGTGTTAGATAAACAAGGGTTAGTCATATATATCAAACAAGGCGCTTTAAATGACGATCAAATTAACCAAGTGCTCACATTAATTCAAACGCATTTAACCTCATCATAACTCATCGCTGCCACTCTTTGCTTGCTTGCCAACAGAATTGTTATATTATAACAGTTCTGTTTTTCTTATACGGTGAATTATGAAGCTCAGCTTGCAACATTTACGTCTTAATACCCAGGCTGTCGCTTTAGTTGCTGTCTTATTGAGTCTATGGCTAAATGTCGCTTCGATCATTCATCAATTGGATATCGACCCAAGCCATCATGAGCATCATCACTGTCAATTATTTTCAGTGGCTCAACATGGGTTAAGTCATGTGATGGCGACTCCTCCCATTTGGCCAAACCGGTACCCAACTGCCCGTTTTTTTCGTCTGTTTTCTAGCGTACTGAATCAGTTTGCTTATTTAGCACGCTCCCCGCCCAGATCTGATTTTCTATTTTAATTTATGCTTTCCCCCTGATTATAGGGGCCAACTTATTTTATTATGATGGAATTGATGACTATGTTCACTAAACCTTTACTCGTATTAAGTCTCTCTGCTGCTTTATCCGGCGGGGTTTTCGCTCAGGATTTTCGCCAACATGATGCCCATGTTCATGGACATGTTGAACTCAATATTGCACAAGATGGGCACGACTTATTGATTGAAGTCACTGCGCCAGGTGCTGATGTGGTTGGATTTGAACATCCACCAGAAACCGATCAAGAAAGACAAAGCCTAAACCGTGCCCTAGAAATTCTAGAGCAGGCCAATGGCTTATTTAACTTAACGGCCCAAGCAAACTGTCAATTGGAAGAGGCACATATTACTCATTCACTTGATGGTGAAAAACATCATACTGATCAACATCACCATGAGCATGAACATCATCACGACCACGACCACGACCACGACCACCAACATGGTGAATTTAACGCCCAATACCACTACCATTGTGAAAATATTTCTGACCTTCGTCACATCGACAGCCAGTGGTTTAAGTTATTTCCAAGCACAGAAAAAATGAGTGTAAATTTGCTGACAGATACAGTACAAACCGCCTTAGCGTTGACGCCAAAACAAACACGTATTTCACTCTAACGTTTATTTGGGTAAGTAAATACTTACCCATTTTTCTGTAAAAGGAACCGTGATGAACGCAACCTTTCCCAATGCCACCGCCGCAATCATTGAATTGGAGCGAGTCAAATTTCAGTGGCCAAATAACAACCAAGTGACTTTAGATATTGAGAAACTCTCTGTTTCAGTCGGAGAGCACTTATTTATTAAAGGGCCAAGTGGCTGTGGTAAATCTACCTTGTTAAGCTTACTGACAGGAATTCATGTTGCCAATCAAGGTAAAGTCCGTCTACTTGGACATGATCTTGCTCAATTGAAAGCGCAACAACGCGATCGTTTTCGAGCCGATCATATTGGCTACATATTTCAACAATTTAATTTATTGCCTTATCTCTCGCTGATTGAAAATGTCATCCTTCCTTGTCAGTTTTCATTACCGCGCCGAAAAACCATCCAAGGCAGCCTGAAACATCGAGCCATTGAATTACTGACTCAATTACACTTACCAACATCGCTATTGCATAAACCAGTGTTGGAGTTAAGTATCGGTCAGCAGCAACGAGTCGCGGCAGCCAGAGCATTAATCGGGGAACCGGCTTTATTAATCGCAGACGAACCGACCTCCGCCTTAGATTACGATAACCGTACCGCTTTTATTGAACTGTTATTAGAAGAGGCTAATCGGATTGGTTCAACATTGGTATTTGTCAGTCATGACCCAAGTTTAGAAAAACTTTTCCAGCGTAGTGTGTACTTACCTTCCTTAAATCAGGCACGAGGTATCGAATGAATGTTATCTATAATTTAGCTTGGAAAAGCTTACTCAATAGAAAAGCAACGGCCTTATTAACGTTATTAACTGTTGCGATTTCCGTGATGCTTCTTGTGGGAGTTGAACGAATTCGAACTCAAGCTAAAGCAAGCTTTGCAAATACCATTTCAGGCACAGACCTCATTGTCGGCGGACGTTCAGGCCAAGTGAACTTACTACTTTATTCAGTCTTTCGTATCGGTAATGCGACCAATAATATTGACTGGAAAAGCTATCAAGAATTTAGTCAACACCGAGCCGTAAAATGGGCCATTCCAATCTCCTTAGGTGATTCTCATAAAGGATTCCGAGTGATGGGAACAAACCATAGTTACTTTGAACATTTTCGCTATGGACATAAGCAACCACTCACGCTTGCCAAAGGAAGAGCGTTTACTGGTTTATTTGAAACGGTTCTCGGTGCAGACGTTGCCAAACAACTCGGTTATCAATTAGGTAGCGAAATTATTATCGCTCATGGCATCAGTGATGTGGGTTTTAGTCGACATGATAACTTACCTTTTACCGTCGTCGGAATTTTAGCGCCAACAGGAACTCCAGTGGATAAAACCGTCCACGTTTCTCTTGAAGCCATTGAAGCCATCCATGTAGGCTGGGAATCGGGGGCCAACTTAGGCCACACCCCCAATAAGCAGCAATTAGAACAATATCAATTTACGCCAAAGCAAATTACCGCCATGCTACTTGGTCTAAATTCGAAAATTCAGACCTTTGCCTTACAAAGACAAATTAATCAATATCGGGATGAACCACTTAGTGCTATTTTACCTGGCGTCGCCCTGCATGAACTTTGGGGCATGATGTCGGTTGCAGAACAAGCGTTAAAGGCTGTTTCTATCTTTGTGGTCATTACCGGACTACTTGGAATGCTGAGTAGTTTACTCACGAGTCTACAAGAGCGACGAAGAGAAATGTCTATTTTACGTGCTATGGGCGCACAACCTAAGCATGTTTTTATGTTATTAATTAGTGAAGCAACGGTTTTGACTTTTTTCGGGATTCTGACCGGAATCATTGGCTTATATACTCTACTAGCCTTCGCCGCACCGATCATAGCCAGCCAGTATGGTATTCAGTTATCGTTGCAATCATTGACGACTTATGAATGGCAGCTACTGGCTTATGTGCAGATCGCGGGGACCATGATCGGCTTTATTCCGGCTCTGCGCGCCTATCGACAATCACTGAGTGATGGTATGACCATTAGACTTTAGGAGATCTTGATGTACAAAGGATTACTCAGCCTAACTTTAACGATACTGATGCTGTTTGTACCTCGCGCTTATAGCCATGGTGAGGTTCTCAAACTCGATTGGATTGATCTTATTCCAGAACATGAACGCCACCTAGTGGATAAAATAGGCATGCCCATGGTGGATCATAACCGTGAATTACCCGCCCAGCAGAATCAGATCGGCAGTGTTCGCTCTGAACTTAATGGCAGCAAAGTAAAAATACCAGGGTTTGTGATCCCTTTAGAAGGTGATGAAAATACTGTCACTGAATTTTTACTTGTCCCTTACTTTGGTGCCTGTATTCATGTCCCGCCACCTCCCCCGAATCAAATTGTTTATGTGAAATTCCCGCAAGGCGCTCCAGTACAACAATTATGGGATGTGGTTTACGTTATAGGCACGCTAAAAACACAGATCGTCAGCGTTGATATCGCAGAAACGGGCTACCTTATCGAAGGCGAGGCACTGGCCGATTATGATGATATGTAACTATTAGTTATAAAAATGATCACCTATCGAGCCATCTTATTTACACAAGATACTTGGCCAGATAACTAAGTAAGCCCAAGTAAACCATGAATAGTAATGTGGCCGATAGGTATTTAAACCAGCGACTTCCTTTATTGCACTTCATCATCACCCCACAAACATGATAACAATTTTAACAAATTATTATCATGTTTGATAGGGCAAATTTGTGCGCTATCACCAAGAGTTTCACTAGTCCCCTAGCTCAATCCAAGGTACATTTTATTCTATTGTTTCGATGATGAAATTTGGTACCACATGGCCGAGCTAAAATCCTCTGTCGTGATTGAACACCCAACCACGACCGAATCTCATAAAGAAAAAAAATCCAGCTATCTCAAAGATAGCGCGAGCCGCATTTCTACCATTGCTAAGCAACATGGACTTGATGCGCTATTGCTCTCAGAAAAACCACAAAAAACCGCCTTAGATCGGGCACTAAAACGTGAGCGAGATCGTAAAGAGCAGCGCCAAAAAAATTTAGAGCACATTATTCAACTGGCACATGTGGCATGTCACAACGAAACGGCCGGTGATCCGGATCAAGATTGGTTATATCGCTTCTTCGATATGGCTCAGGACATTCATAACTCCTCCATGCAGCGTCTTTGGGCTCAAGTACTCAAGCGAGAAGTCACAAATCCAGGCTTTACCTCCATGAAAGCATTAACGGTACTGCAGAGTATGACACCAAAAGAAGCGCAAATTTTACAACGCGCAGCCACATTAGCATGTAGCTTTGGTAGTGATACCAGCTTGAAGGTACTGTTTGGATTAAAAATAAATAATGGTCTTTTTAGTTTAGGAAAGCGCAACTCGACCATTACACTAAATATTGGTAGCCACCAATTGCCTTATTCCAGCTTACTGGTGTTAATTGAACTCGGCTTATTGCACGCCACGGAACTAGAGTCCGGAGAAATTGAGCTCGACCCACCGCTTAGCTTCAATTATCAAAATAAGCACTTGACGCTTAATGCCACTTCGAAAGGCGTCCATTTACTGTATTATCGTTTCACTCCAACAGGCAATGAATTGTGTCGACTGCTTGGTAATAAACCCAACATGAGCTATTACGATCAACTGATTGCTCTACTTGGTCAGAAATTTGTTGTCCACAGCGATAGCGCCAATACCATCCATCATACAGTCTAACCATCACAAGCCGTAACAGTCGGTTGCTATTGTTGGGCGATCAAGGCTTAGTTCAGATGAATGACACCACGTTGATGCAAATAGTCTAAACAGGTTTCTACTAAGGTCTCAACGCCTGCTTCTCCTGCCGGTAAATCGAGTTCGGCTGCCAAAGGGGCTTCATAAACTGCATCAATACCAGTGAAGTGAGTTATTTGACCCGCACGAGCCTTTTTATATAATCCTTTAGGATCTCGTTGTTCACAGACCGCTAATTGAGTATTAACATACACTTCAAAAAATTCTCCTTCTGGTAATAGCGCTCGCACTAACTGCCGCTCTTCTCGATAAGGTGAAATAAATGCGGTCAATACAATTAATCCCGCATCCGCCATGAGTTTGGCTAACTCACCAATTCGGCGAATATTCTCTCTCCTATCTTGTACAGAAAAGCCTAAATCGCCACACAAACCATGACGCACATTATCGCCATCCAATAAATAGGTGTGGTAGCCTAATTGTGCAAGCCGGTTTTCTAAAGCCCCAGCAATGGTTGATTTTCCTGCACCAGACAGCCCGGTAAACCACAATACCGCAGGACGTTGATTTTTAAGCTCTGCCCGGTATATTTTATCAACCTCGTGATGATGCCAAACAATATTGTCCTTTATTTGACTCATAAACGCTCCTTCAACATTGAAAGATCACGAGCGTTCCAATGTGGGAAATGTTTACAAATCAGCGTATTGAGTTCTAACTCAAACGCTGAAATAGAATGGCGTTCTGGTAATATGCTAGTTAACGACTCACGAACCAATCCAGCTCCAACCGTGACATTGGTTAAGCGATCAATAATAATAAAGCCACCAGTATCGGCACAATCTAAGTAGTGATCCAACGCGATTGACTGATGAAATGTCCACTCACATCGACCAATACCATTCAGTGACAATGCTTCACTAGCAAAGGTCGAGAGCTGATTAATATCATATTGATAACGAATCGATTCCACCCGCCCAACCGTTTTCTTGCCGGCGATTTTAATATCGTATTCATATCCAACTTGTAACGGTTGCTCTGTCATCCAGACAACATCAGCCAATAAGTGCTGCGTACTCTGTAAAGAGGCATCGGCTAATACCAATAGATCACCACGGCTAATATCAATTTCATCGGCCAAGGTCAGAGTCACAGCCTGACCGGCACTCGCTTCTGATAAATCACCATCAAACGTCACGATACGAGTCACCGTTGACGTATTACCTGAAGGTAATACTTTGATCGTATCGCCCACTTTCAACGAACCAGAGGCAATGGTGCCAGCAAAGCCACGAAAATCAAGATTAGGTCGATTAACATACTGCACAGGAAAACGAAATTCACCGTTGCCTTTTTCCTGTTTAATATCAACGCGTTCAAGTAGTTCTAGCAAAGATGGGCCTTGATACCAGTCCATGTAGACACTTTTATCCACCACATTATCACCTTCAAGCGCCGAAAGTGGAATGATTTGAATAGTGACATCACCTTGCAGGTGCTTGGAAAACTCAAAGTATTCAGCTCGAATCTCTTCAAAACGCGCTTGGGAGTAATCGACCAAATCCATTTTATTGACCGCAACCACAAAGTGCTTCAATCCCAATAAATTAGAGATGAACGAATGTCGACGCGTTTGATCTAAAACACCTTTACGCGCATCAATCAGAATCACCGCCAGATCACAGGTTGATGCCCCCGTCGCCATGTTACGCGTGTACTGCTCATGCCCCGGAGTATCGGCGATAATGAACTTGCGCTTCTGGGTGGAAAAGTAACGATACGCCACATCAATGGTAATCCCCTGCTCGCGCTCGGCCTGCAAACCATCCACCAGCAGCGCTAGGTCTGGTCGCTCGCCCGTCGTCCCAACACGTTGACTGTCGCAATGCACCGCCGCGAGTTGATCTTCATAAATCTGTTTTGAGTCGTGAAGCAGGCGACCAATTAACGTACTTTTTCCGTCATCCACTGAGCCACAAGTGAGGAAGCGAAGTAGCGATTTGTGTTGGTGCTGATTGAGGTACCCTTCAATACCGAGCTCTGCAAGTTGAGCGTGAACTGCACTATTCATTTTCTTTCCTTAGATCAAAGGATCTATTGACCCTAAAAGTAACCTTGACGTTTTTTCAATTCCATCGATCCAGACTGATCATGGTCGATTGCTCGGCCTTGGCGCTCACTCGATGTCGCCACTAGCATCTCTTCGATAATGTCTGGCAACGTGTTGGCGTTCGATTCAATCGCACCGGTGAGTGGGTAACAGCCAAGCGTACGAAATCGTACACTCTTATACTCAACCTTTTCATTCGGTTGCAGCTTCATTCGGTCATCATCGACCATAATCAACATCCCCTCTCGCTCAACCACCGGACGAATATCTGCCAAGTACAATGGTACAATGTCGATCCCTTCTAGATAGATGTATTGCCAAATATCGAGTTCAGTCCAATTGGATAGTGGAAAAACACGAATACTTTCGCCTTTATTGATTTGACCATTGTAAGTTTTCCATAATTCAGGTCGCTGAGTTTTTGGATCCCAAGTGTGGTGCTTATCTCGAAAAGAGTAGACGCGCTCTTTAGCACGCGATTTTTCTTCATCACGGCGCGCACCACCAAAAGCCGCATCAAAACCATACTGATCCAGAGCCTGCTTCAATCCTTGGGTTTTCATAACATCAGTATGTTTGGCTGAACCGTGATCAAACGGATTGATCCCCATTGCCATTCCTTGTGGATTTTTGTGCACCAAGAGCTCAAAACCGTATTTCTTTGCCATCGCATCACGAAACGCGATCATATCGCGGAATTTCCAATTGGTATCAACGTGTAACAATGGGAATGGAATCTTTCCCGGATAAAATGCTTTACGCGCCAAATGAAGCATGACCGAAGAGTCTTTACCAATCGAATACATCATCACAGGATTGGCAAATTCCGCAGCCACTTCACGAATGATATGAATACTTTCAGCTTCAAGCTGTTGTAGATGAGTTAAGCGGGGTTGATCCATTGTCCGTGCTTCCTTTTCGCTACCTAATGGCCGGAAAGCCCCATCACTTGGGCTTTTCAATTTAAAGAATAAAATTACGCGTACTGGTATTGCATTGATGAGCAAGCCTCTCGACCAAACCAAGCTAATTTGTCGGCCAAAGCCACCACTTCACCAATCACGATCAGCGACGGTGACTGAGCTTGTGTCGCGAGTTGCGGTAAATCACTCAGTGCACCGCGAAACACTTTTTGTGCTGCCTGTGTACCACGTTCGATAATCGCAATCGGTGTATTAGCACTGCGACCATGTTCAATTAACTGCTGAGTCACGATACTCGACTTCATCAATCCCATATAAATGACCAAAGTTTGTTGGCTGCGCGCTAAGGTTGACCAGTCCATATCATCCACGGCGTCATTTTTAAGATGACCGGTAATAAATACTGCTGATTGCGCGTAGTCTCGGTGAGTCAATGGAATCC
>NZ_NBUS01000037.1:72837-76659 GCF_002749895.1 Vibrio fujianensis
CGCATAAGCCGTTGCGCCTGCTGCCGCAGTAATCCCAGGAATAACCTGAAAGCGGATCCCGGCCTCAACCAAAACTTCTAGCTCTTCGCCTCCTCGTCCGAAAATAAAAGGGTCCCCCCCTTTGATACGGACAACTCGATAACCTGACCGAGCAAAATCGACCAATAGCTGATTGGTTTTTTCTTGTGGCACACTGTGATGACCAGCACGCTTACCAACACAAACCAATATCGCTTCAGCAGGAATTAAGCTCATAATTTCATCGGAAACCAAACAGTCATAAAGAATGACATCCGCTTGCTGGAGGTAATTTAAGGCTTTGACCGTTAATAATTCAGGGTCACCAGGTCCGGCCCCAACTAATGCGACTTCTCCGCTTTGTAATTGACTACGCGAAAGACGAGTAAAAGGATGAACCGATGCCCGTCCTTCTAATGCTACTAATGGGGTTGGGGAGTTGCCCCTTGTGTTAACACGCTTTGAACCCGCCATACTTGTTATCCATAACTCAACCGATGCACTGCATTATGAGCCGTTCCATTTATTACCTGAAATTCTAAAATTTCATTTTTTATACTAAAATATGATAAGAAAAAGACTAACAAGCAAAACCGTCGCTCACTTTGATGATCTGCCAGCAAATCCCTTCCTAACACTTAAGCGGTAATAAATCACACTTTGTGATGCGTTAAGCTTCTTGTTGCATTACTATTTGTTACCTTTGTCGAGAGACATCTTCACTCCCTTCAAATAGATAGGAACCTCATCATGAATTCAGCACTCAAGCCACTCTCAATCGCTCTCTTCGGTGGGCTATTGTGTCTGGCAAGCTCAGCGATAGCCGATACCATTCAATTGAGAATCATAGAAACAACCGATATTCATACTAATTTAATGGATTATGATTACTACAAAGACAAACCATCTCAGCAACTGGGGTTGGCTCGGGCAGCCAGCTTAGTCAAACAAGCGCGAGCTGAAGTGAATAATGCTGTGTTGGTCGATAATGGGGATTTAATCCAAGGTAGTCCAATGGGGGACTACATGGCTGCCAAAGGTATTAGCTCTGGCGAAATTCATCCAGCGTACAAAGCCATGAACCAATTGGGCTATGATGTGGGCAATATTGGTAACCATGAATTTAATTATGGTTTAACGTTTCTCCGCCGAGCCATTGAGGGGGCACAATTTCCTTATGTAAATGCTAACGTGTTTGATCAAGCAACAGGTAAACACTATTTCACGCCTTATCTCATCAAAAATCATACGGTTACAGATAATGATGGCAAACGACATACGATTAAGGTCGGATACATTGGTTTTGTCCCGCCTCAAATCATGATATGGGATAAAAAAAATTTACAAGGCAAGGTGTTCACTAAAGATATCAAACAAACCGCGCAACAGTTAATACCACAAATGAAACAAGAAGGTGCCGATGTCATTATCGCCATCCCTCACTCTGGGGTTTCCGCTGATCCTTATCAAGTTGGTGCTGAAAATTCAGTCTACTATCTCACGCAAATAGAAGATATTGATGCCATTACATTTGGCCATTCACATGCCGTTTTTCCAAGCAAAGACTTTGCTCAATTACCCGGAGCCGATATTGAACAAGGGACAATCAACGGTGTCGCTGCGGTCATGCCTGGACGATGGGGAAGTCATGTGGGAGTTATCGATCTCACATTAGACAATACACAAGGAAAATGGCAAGTCATCCAAAGCCACTCGCAAGCTCGCCCCATTTTTGATAAACAGAGCAAGACATCTCTCGCTAAAGCCGATGCAGGAATTGTGAAAGCACTGGCAACCGATCATCAAGCAACGCGTCAGTTTGTCAACCAACCAATCGGCCAAACTGATGATGTGATGTACAGTTTTTTAGCGCTTGTGCAAGATGATCCGACCGTACAAATCGTAAATTTTGCACAAAAAGATTATGTGGAACGCTTTATTCAAGGCGATCCAACTTTAGATGGTTTACCCGTTCTTTCGGCAGCAGCCCCCTTTAAAGTTGGTGGTCGTAAAGATGATCCCCAGGGTTTTACTGAAGTCGAAGCGGGTCAATTAACATTTCGCAACGCAGCAGACCTCTATCTGTATCCCAATACATTAGCCGCGTTAAAGATGACTGGAGCAGAGGTTAAAGAGTGGTTGGAATGTAGCGCCGGACAATTTAATCAAATTGATATCAATGATACCGCACCTCAATCGCTGATTAACTGGAGTGGCTTTCGTACCTATAATTTCGATGTCATGGAAGGGGTGAATTACCACATTGATGTCACTCAGCCAGCAAAATATGACGGTGATTGTAAAATCATCAATCCCGATGCCGAGCGAATTATTGACCTGACTTACCAAGGACAGCCAATAAATCCACAACAAATATTTTTAGTCGCAACGAATAATTACCGAGCGTACAGCAATAAATTTGCCGGAACGGGTAGCGAGCACATTGCTTTTGATTCTCCCGATGAAAATAGAACGATCGTCGCCAGCTATATTCAAAAAGTCAGCCAAGAACAGGGAAAAGTTCGCCCAAGTGCTGATAACAATTGGTCATTTGCTCCGATCAGCAGCAAAACCAAGCTGGATATTCGCTTTGAAACCTCACCAAGCGATAAAGCCACCCAATTTATTAAAAAATATGGTCAGTATCCGATGACCTATCTCAATACCGATGACATCGGATTTGCTGTTTATCGCATCGACTTACAAAAATAGGCACCGATAACCCAATATTGAAGCGGCAACCAACTCTACTGCGGCTTCAAGTCACTTGGGTTATCACGTAAAGTAGACAGCCACCTAGAGTGGCTGTCTACTTTTCTATGAGGCTTTTATGCAAGCACAGTTTCACGCTTATCTAAAACAGCATGGTTTTTCCGATGCCGAATGCACGCAATTACAAAATGTCGCTCAGCCACTTGAGCTGCCAACACGACATGTGTTAGTCGCACAAGGTGAAACCACTCCCTTTGCCTATTGGGTGCTCGCAGGGCTGTGCCACGCTTGCTATCTCACCGAAGAGGGCAAAAGTTTCAGTAAAGAGTTCTATTGGGAGCAAGACTGGGCGATTGGTTTTGAAAGCTTGCTGCGTGAGCAAGCCTCGCCCTTTATGCTGGAAAGCTTATCACCTGTACAGCTGATGGGCGTACCAATTGATGTATTGCGTGCATGGCGCACCAGCGGTCACCCGCTCTATCAACGTTTACTTGAGACGCAATTGTTGCACAAGGAGCAAAAAGAGCGCTTTATGCTGCTCTATCGCCCAGAACAGCGTTACCAAGTGATGTGCGCTCAGTTTCCAGATTTGATGGCGCGGCTTTGCGATCATCACATCGCCGCGTATTTGGGGATCACGCCAATTAGCCTCAGCCGCATCAAAGCTCGGCTAAGACAGGATGCATGAGATTATTTGAGTAAGCGAGCGCGGAACTGGCGTCCCTTCATCTTACCGTTGACGATCTTATTCAGTGCTTTGGTGGCGATTTTCTTGTGCACGGCTACATAAGCGCGCATCGGGAACAGGTTAATCTTGCCGATATGCTCCGCGGTCAGTTCGCCATCACCGGTCAGCGCGCCAAGAATATCACCGGGACGCACCTTGTCTTTCTTACCACCGTCAATTTGAATGGTGACCATATTCGCCGCGTAAGGACGTGCGCCTGCAGCAGATTGCGGCAAGGTTGAAGGTTCAATCGCGATGTCCATGTACTCATCAATTTGCGCCACACGGTAGCTCTCGTTGTCACTAAAGAAGCTAAACGCTAAGCCTTTACTTCCCGCACGACCAGTACGCCCGATGCGATGTAC
>NZ_NBUS01000037.1:76669-77125 GCF_002749895.1 Vibrio fujianensis
TGCACTTCAGGATCGCGAGACAGATCGTAGTTAAACACTGCATCAAGGTTATCGACATCCAGACCACGAGCCGCAACATCGGTCGCCACCAGAATAGAAATACTCTTATTGGCAAATTGCACTAAGGCTTGGTCGCGCTCACGCTGCTCCATATCACCATGCAGTTCAATCACGCTAAAACCGCTTTGATGCAGGGCATCAGCAACATTTTGTACTTCACGTTTGGTGTTACAAAACACCACCGAAGAAGTCGGTTGATGGTGCAAGAGCAAGGTTTCCAGAGCCTCATCACGCGCAGCACTGCCTTCGACTTTGTAGAAGTATTGACGAATGCTTGAGGTATCGTGGGTCGCCTCAACTTTAATCATCAGCGCATTGCGAGTCACACTTTGCGCAATCTGCTCAATACTGGCGGGGTAAGTTGCACTAAACAGCAAAGTTTGACGCTCGGCTGGC
>NZ_NBUS01000037.1:77135-86517 GCF_002749895.1 Vibrio fujianensis
GCAGCAATGATCGCCTCCAGCGCTTCTTGGAAACCCATTTCTAACATGCGATCCGCTTCATCCAACACCAAGGTATTGAGCTCACTGAGATCGATACGATCTTTGCTCAAGTGATCCAAAATTCGTCCCGGCGTTCCGACCAAAATATGCGCACCATGCTCTAGTGAACCAATCTGTGGGCCCATCGGCATACCGCCACATAGTGTTAACACTTTGATATTATGGATTGAGCGTCCAAGAGTGCGAATATCACTCGCGACTTGATCGGCCAATTCTCGGGTTGGGCACAGTACCAATGCTTGCACCCGAAAGCGCTTAACATTTAGATTCTGCAACACCCCCAGACCAAACGCAGCAGTTTTTCCTGAACCCGTTTTCCCCTGACCGATCACATCTTGACCGTTGAGAATGGCTGGCAATGATTGAGCCTGAATGGGCGTCATATGAGTAAACCCCATCGTATCGAGGTTAGAAAGCAGTTCTGGCTTTAAATGCAAAACAGCAAAAGATGATGGATTCAAAGGAGTATCCTTAGGTCAGACGAAAAAGCGAGCAGCTATTATCATTATTTTAATCGTCAGCACCAGTGAATATTGATTTAATTTTCTAGCAAAACTTAACCTTTGTTAATGTTGAGACTCAAGTGCCCTGCTAAAGTGCATGGCAAATCATCTCAAGGAGTAATCTATGGTCACTTGGCAATGGCTTTCTTTTGCAGAACTTAATAATCACCAACTGTATGAACTACTCAAACTACGGGTTGATGTTTTTGTGGTAGAGCAATCGTGTCCATATCCAGAACTGGATAACAAGGATAGGATTACCGGCGTCAAACATCTACTGGGCTATCGTGACGGACAACTGATCGCTTGTGCGCGCCTGTTACCACCCGGTATTAGTTATCCAAGTGTCAGTATCGGTCGCATAGCCACTCATCCATCTGTGCGCGGTGACGGTCTTGGCCACCTGTTACTCACGCAAGCACTGCAACAATGCCAAGCCTTGTGGCCAGAGCAAGCCATTGAAATCGGCGCGCAGCAATACCTCGCGAAGTTTTATTGTCGATATGGATTTGTACCCACATCACAGCCCTACCTCGAAGATGGCATTTTACATATCGATATGAAACGCAGCGAATGAATACATATCGTATAGCACTTTGGTTGTTGATTCTCGGCAATCTAGCGGCATCCCTATCAGATGTCTCCGTTAAAATGCTTCATGGTGATGTCGGGCCATTTCAGTACATGTTTTTACGCCAATTCATTTCTTTTACTGTCATTTTACCACTATGGTGGCGACAACCACGTGCACAACGTGCGCTGCATAATCCTGGTATCACCGCACTACGCGGGCATCTAGTCTTGATGGGGAGTGGTTGCATGCTGATGGCAGTTACCTATTTGCCACTGGCAACGGCCAACGCCGTATTTTACGCTTCGCCCCTATTGATGCTCCCGCTGTCAATTATTCTCCTGAAAGAAAAACCTGGGCTCGGAAAAGTAGTCATGACGGTGTTAGGCTTTATTGGTGTATTAGTTGTCATTCGTCCTAGCCAATTCCATTGGGCAGTAATGTTTGCCCTGGGCACCGCCATAACACTGGCACTGTTTAATATTTTAGCGCGTCAAATTCCAGCCGAACAAACGGTAATTACGACACTCATGTGGACGTCACTTTTTTCGTTACCATGCTCTGGTACATTTGCGTTATGGCAATGGCAACCTATCGATCAGATACAATTGGGTTGGGTGATAAGCAGCGCATTGCTGATATTGACGTACAATGGATTAGCCGTCGCCGCCTACCAGCGCGCACCAGCAAGCCAGATCGCACTAGCAGAGTATTCTGGGTTAATCTTCGTGGCATTAATGGGGGCTTGGTGGTTCAACGAGATGCCTGATACTCTCACCTGGCTAGGCATCACACTGATTATACTGCCACTCTTACCGGTCCGAGTATTGCAACGAGCAAACATAGCAAGAAACTATTTACTGCGCCCAAAATCGCCATCGGACAAACGGAAAAACATAACCGACTGATTGTTTTTTTCCACTTGCAGAATATCGAGTTGGCCATCACTGGCAAGTTTAAAGCGGATTAATTGGCCTTGTTGAATCTGACTAAGAGGCTTATCACTGCCTTCAATCTTGACCAATGCATTGAGATCTGACATCGGTAAATCATTGCTACGAAAAACTTGTGATAATGTATCCCCCCGCTGAACAATATACTCATGCCAAACTTTTTCAGCGGTTGGTACAGAGAGCGGTTTATTCTGCTCACTTAACCCTTGAGTATTCACTGCGACAGGTACCCGGTGATGAGTCAATTTAGGTTGTTCGTTTTGAGTAGGGGATTCTTTTGATGGCCATGGCGCAACCAGTAAAATGACCACCAAAGGAATGAGCACCATTAACGCCCTTTGGTGATAAATAGGTAGCCGCAGCCACAAAGCTCGCGAGCGATTAACATTTTTATGCGCGGCGAAACGCTGAAATTTACTTTTCAACTTAATGGATGACCAGTGACGTACCATCAATGCAAAGTAATCCGTTTGCTTTTTCTTCTTATGTCGACGATTCATTTCTATCCGTCCCTCAAATGCTTGGTACAGTATAAAAACTCACGAGCCAAGAGTATAGAGTATGACCTTGCTTCTACCAAAGGTTGACACAATCTTGAAGTTTTTCGTCTTAGATCCTGCGTTGAGTCACACCTTAACACCTTTCTAATCTGTTTTCCTGGCAAGCATTTCATCCAAACGCTGAAACTGGTATTCTGTCGGCTTTCTTTTTGTGACAAAGAGTGACACTTATGTCTGACGTAAAATTTGAAACAGTAGAGCAAAAAGCCAGCTACGGCATTGGTCTACAAATGGGCCAGCAACTAGCAGGAAGCGGCTTAGAAGGCTTAAATGTAGACGCGATCGCTGCGGGGATTGCTACCGCTTTAGTCGGTGAAATGCCTGCAATTGAAGTGGATGAAATTAACCAAGCTCTACAAACTATTCACATGCGTGCGGAAGAAGCGCGCCAAGAAGCGGCCAAAATTGCCGCTGCAGAAGGGGATAGTTTTTTAAAAGATAATGCGCTACGTCCAGAAGTGACTGTCTTAGAATCTGGCCTACAATATGAAATCATCAATGTAGGGACAGGCGAAATACCAAGTGCTGATAAATCCGTTCGCGTACACTACCATGGTGAACTGACTGATGGTACGGTATTCGATAGTTCAGTTACTCGTGGCCAACCTGCCGAATTCCCAGTAACAGGCGTGATTAAAGGCTGGGTTGAAGCACTGCAACTGATGCCTGTCGGCTCAAAATGGAAATTATATGTTCCGCACGACCTTGCTTATGGCGAGCGTGGTGCTGGTGCAGCAATTCCACCTTTTGCTGCTCTAGTATTTGAAGTTGAGTTACTAGATATTCTGTAATCAAAAGCAATTCATTATTCTAATGTCAGCGGTGCTAATAAGCGCCGCTTTTTTATGCAATTGAGAAAATATCGCTTCCTCTCGATTTAAACACCACCAAGTCATATTAGACAGATCAAGGCGTAATCAAGAAAAAATAGTGAAAGAAAAAGGACTAAAACATATTACGACGTGATCGCAAAGCCAGATATTAAAGTTTCATAATATACGGCTAGCAAATATCAATAAAAAAGCCGAGCGTAATGCTCGGCTTTTTATTCGCGAACTGATTACTCAGCAGCTTCTTCAGCAGCTGGGCGATCAACAAGCTCAATGTAAGCCATTGGAGCTTTATCACCAGCACGGAAGCCAGCTTTTAGGATACGCGTGTAACCACCCTGACGAGCAGCAAAACGTGGACCAAGTTCGTTAAATAATTTTGCAACAACTTCGTTATCACGAGTACGTGCAAATGCTAGACGACGGTTAGCAACACTGTCAGTCTTAGCTAATGTAATCAAAGGCTCAACGACGCGACGCAGCTCTTTCGCTTTTGGCAAAGTAGTCTTGATAACTTCATGACGTACTAAAGAGCTAGCCATGTTGCTGAACATCGCTTTGCGATGACTGCTGTTGCGGTTGAGTTGACGACCACTCTTACGATGGCGCATGACCAAATCCTTCTAACTAATATCGATTAATCTTCAGCGATAGACGCTGGTGGCCAGTTTTCTAGGCGCATGCCCAGAGACAAGCCACGTGATGCAAGCACGTCTTTGATCTCAGTAAGAGATTTCTTACCAAGGTTAGGCGTTTTCAGTAGCTCAACCTCAGTGCGCTGTACTAGATCACCGATGTAGTGAATCGCTTCTGCTTTCAGACAGTTAGCAGAGCGAACTGTTAGTTCAAGATCGTCTACAGGACGCAGTAGGATCGGATCGAATTCAGGCTTCTCTTCCTTCTCCTCAGGAACACGTACATCGCGAAGATCTACGAACGCATCCAACTGTTCAGCAAGAATCGTTGCTGCTCGGCGGATAGCTTCCTCAGGTTCTAGAGTACCGTTCGTTTCCATATCGATAACGAGCTTGTCCAAGTCAGTACGTTGCTCAACACGAGCAGCATCAACCGAGTAGGCAATTTTGTCTACCGGGCTAAATGTTGCATCAACAAGCAAACGACCGATAGGACGTTCATCTTCTTCGGTATGAATACGAGCAGAAGCAGGAACATAACCACGACCACGTTCAACTTTAATACGCATAGCGATTTCAGCGTTATCACTGGTTAGGTGACAAATAACGTGTTCAGGGTTTACGATCTCTACATCACCGTCATGGGTGATGTCACCTGCAACCACAGGGCCCGAGCCTGATTTGTTTAATGTAATGAACACTTCATCTTTATTTTCGCCTAAGCGAACTGCCAGCCCTTTCAGGTTAAGGAGTATCTCTAGGATATCTTCCTGAACGCCTTCTTTAGTGCTGTACTCATGAAGTACGCCTTCAATTTCTACCTCTGTTACGGCACAACCCGGCATAGAAGATAGAAGAATTCGGCGAAGTGCATTACCAAGAGTATGGCCGAAACCACGCTCTAATGGCTCAAGAGTTACTTTTGCGTGTGTCGTGCTAATCTGTTCGATATCAACAAGACGTGGCTTAAGAAATTCTGTTACAGAACCCTGCATTGTGTCCTCTCTTTAGTTTAAACCTTACTTAGAGTAAAGCTCGACGATCAATTGTTCGTTGATGTCAGCTGATAGATCAGAACGTTCAGGCAAACGCTTGAATGTACCTTCCATCTGGCTTGCATCTACTTCAATCCAAGTTGGTTTTTCGCGTTGTTCTGCAACTTCAAGAGCTGCTTTAATGCGAGATTGCTTTTTCGCTTTCTCACGGATTGCAACAACGTCGTTAGCCGCAACATTGAAAGAAGGTACGTTTACAACGTTACCGTTTACTAGGATAGCTTTGTGGCTAACTAGCTGACGTGCTTCTGCGCGAGTTGCACCGAAGCCCATACGATAAACGACATTGTCTAGACGACCTTCAAGAAGCTGAAGTAGGTTTTCACCTGTGTTGCCTTTCAGGCGAGCAGCTTCTTTGTAGTAGTTACGGAATTGCTTTTCTAGAACGCCATAGATACGACGAACTTTTTGCTTCTCACGAAGCTGAACGCCATACTCAGATAGACGACCGCGACGAGCGCCGTGTACACCTGGTGCGTTATCGATTTTACACTTGGTATCAATCGCACGAACGCCCGACTTAAGGAACAAGTCAGTACCTTCGCGGCGGCTAAGCTTCAGCTTAGGACCCAAATATCTTGCCATGATCTTTCTCCAATGTTCCCAGAAACGTTAAACGCGACGTTTCTTAGGTGGACGACAACCGTTATGAGGGATTGGTGTCGCATCAACGATGTTTGTGATACGGAAACCAGCAGCGTTCAGTGCGCGAACAGTAGACTCACGACCTGGACCTGGACCCTTAACCATAACCTCAAGGTTCTTTAGGCCATATTCTTTAGCCATTTCAGCACAACGCTCAGCAGCAACCTGTGCAGCGAACGGTGTTGATTTACGAGAACCGCGGAAACCTGAACCACCAGCAGTAGCCCAAGCTAATGCGTTACCTTGACGGTCAGTGATGGTTACGATTGTGTTGTTGAAAGATGCGTGGATATGCGCTACGCCATCAGCAACTTGCTTGCGTACGCGCTTACGAGCGCGTGTTGGTTGTTTAGCCATTGTACTCTACCCTTCCCGACTATTTCTTGATCGGCTTACGCGGACCCTTACGGGTGCGAGCATTGGTTTTAGTACGCTGTCCACGTAGTGGTAGACTGCGACGATGACGAAGACCACGATAACAGCCAAGGTCCATTAGACGCTTAATGTTCATGGAAACTTCACGACGTAGATCACCCTCTACAGTGTATTTAGCTACACCATCACGCAGTTGATCGATCTGCTCTTCAGTTAGTTCACTGATCTTAACACTTTCAGCAATACCCACATCAGCTAGAATAGCTTGAGAGCGGGTTTTACCAATACCGTAAATTGCAGTTAGAGCGATTACAGCATGTTTTTGATCAGGAATGTTAATGCCTGCTATACGGGCCACTATGCACTCCTAGTACTTTCTATAAAGAATTATCCGCAGCAAAGCCCGTCGAGGATACGCTGCGGGATACTACTTCTTTTGCACGCAAAAGGTAGGCCGAGGAATATACTCGACCAACCTTTAATTTTCAAGTAAAAATTTCTGCTTATTAGCCTTGGCGCTGCTTATGCTTTGGCTCACTGCAAATCACGCGAACAACACCGTTACGCTTGATAACTTTACAGTTACGGCAGATTTTTTTAACGGAAGCACGAACTTTCATTGCTAAACTCCGTAAATCTAACTTAAATGGCGGCCATATTAACGGCCATAGCCTTTTAAATTTGCCTTTTTCAACACAGAATCATATTGATTTGACATCAAATGAGTCTGTACCTGTGCCATAAAGTCCATGATCACCACAACGACAATCAGTAATGATGTACCGCCGAAATAGAAACGTACGTTCCATGCGACCATCATGAACTCAGGGATCAGACAGATAAAGGTAATGTACAAAGCACCGGCTAAGGTTAACCGTGTCATTACTTTATCGATGTATTTTGCAGTCTGCTCACCTGGGCGGATACCGGGTACGAATGCACCAGACTTCTTCAGGTTATCTGCTGTTTCACGTGGGTTAAACACCAACGCGGTATAAAAGAAACAGAAGAAAATAATTGCTGCTGCATAAAGCATTACGTACAGGGGTTGGCCTGGACTTAAAGCCAAAGAGACATCAGTTAACCAACCGAATGTCTTACTTTCACCATTTTGACCAAACCACTGTGCCAATGTTCCAGGGAACAAAATAATACTTGATGCAAAAATTGCAGGAATCACACCAGCCATGTTGATTTTCAACGGCAAGTGTGTGCTTTGTGCTGCAAATACCTTACGTCCTTGCTGACGCTTCGCGTAATTAACGACGATACGACGCTGACCACGCTCCATGAAAACAACGAAATAGATAACAGCAAAAGCCAATACTGCAATTAACAGTAGAAGAAGCACATGCAGTTCACCTTGACGCGCTTGCTCTATCGTTTGTCCGATTGCTTTTGGCAAACCAGCAACAATACCTGCAAATATCAAAATGGAAATACCATTCCCAATTCCTCGCTCTGTAATTTGTTCACCTAACCACATTAAGAACATGGTACCGGTTACTAAACTCACGGTCGCAATCAGGGTAAACATGGTTTGGTCGATAACGACCAGATTATTGACCATATTTGGTAAACCTGTTGCAATACCTATTGCTTGGAATGTTGCAAGTACAAGCGTGCCGTAGCGTGTATATTGGCTAATCTTACGACGGCCTGCTTCACCCTCTTTCTTGAGCTCGGCTAACGCTGGATGAACTACAGTCAACAACTGGACAACAATCGAAGCCGAAATATACGGCATGATGCCCAGTGCGAATATAGATGCACGCTCAAGAGCACCACCAGAGAACATGTTAAACATTTCAATGATGGTGCCTTTTTGCTGTTCGAACAAATCGGCAAGTACAGCTGCGTCAATACCAGGGATCGGCACAAAAGAGCCCGCTCGGAATACTAAAAGTGCACCAATTACGAATAATAAGCGCGACTTTAACTCACCTAAGCCGCTCTGAGCACTGCGAAAATCTTGTCCTGGTTTCTTAGCCATCTGTACCTCAATCCTCGAGATTATTCCTCGATTTTACCGCCTGCAGCTTCGATTGCAGCTTTAGCGCCTTTCGTCACGCGTAGACCTTTAACAGTCACTGCTTTGTTGATCTCGCCAGAAAGAACAATTTTTGCAAACTCAATGTTTTTAGTCACAACGTTTGCTGCTTTCAAGCTGTTAAGATCAATAACGTCACCGGTTACTTTCGCTAGCTCAGCTAGACGAACTTCTGCACTCACTAGGCTCTTGCGAGAAGTGAAACCGAATTTTGGTAGACGCTGTTTCAGAGGCATTTGACCGCCTTCAAAACCTGGACGAACGCTGCCGCCAGAACGTGACTTTTGACCTTTGTGGCCACGGCCACCTGTTTTACCAAGGCCAGAACCGATACCACGACCTAAACGCTTCTTAGAAGGCTTAGAACCCGCAGCCGGCGATAGAGTATTCAAAAACATTATGATTACTCCTCAACTTTAACCATGTAGTGAACCTTGTTGATCATACCGCGTACACACGCTGTATCTTCAAGTTCCACTGTATGGTTGATTTTACGAAGACCTAAACCGCGCAAAGTAGCTTTATGCTTTGGCAGGCGACCAATTGAGCTTTTAGTTTGAGTTACTTTAATAGTTGCCATGTGTTCTTACTCCGAAATCGCTTCAACAGTTAGACCACGTTTAGCTGCAACCATTTCAGGTGACTTAACGTCAACTAAAGCGTCGATCGTTGCACGAACGATATTAATAGGGTTTGTTGAACCGTATGCTTTAGATAAAACGTTATGTACACCAGCAACTTCAAGTACTGAACGCATCGCACCACCGGCGATAACACCCGTACCTTCTGCAGCTGGCTGCATGTAAACTTTAGAGCCCGAGTGGCGACCTTTCACTGGATGGTGAAGAGTGCCTTCGTTAAGCGCGATAGTAACCATGTTACGACGTGCTTTTTCCATTGCTTTTTGAATCGCAGCAGGTACTTCACGAGCTTTGCCGTAACCGAAACCTACACGACCATTACCGTCACCAACCACAGTTAGTGCAGTGAAGCTCATGATTCGACCACCTTTAACCGTCTTAGAAACACGGTTAACGGCGATTAATTTTTCTTGCAAATCATTCGCTTGAACTTGTTGTTCTTTAGCCATCTTCCAACCCTACCTTAGAATTTCAGACCAGCTTCGCGAGCAGATTCTGCTAGCG
>NZ_NBUS01000037.1:86527-103010 GCF_002749895.1 Vibrio fujianensis
GGCTACTCGACCGTGGTATTGGAAACCAGAACGATCAAATGCAACTGATGCTACGCCTTTTTCTAGCGCGCGCTCAGCAACAGCTTTACCCACTGCTTTTGCTGCATCGATGTTTCCAGTATTCTTCACTTGCTCACGGATCGCTTTTTCTACAGTAGAAGCTGCGGCGATAACCTCAGAGCCATTAGCTGCAATCACTTGAGCGTACACGTGACGAGGAGTACGGTGTACTACTAGGCGAGTTGCACCCAGTTCTGCAATCTTACGACGTGCGCGTGTAGCACGACGGATGCGAGATGCTTTCTTATCCATAGTGTTACCTTACTTCTTCTTAGCTTCTTTAGTACGCACATTTTCATCTGCGTAACGAATACCTTTACCTTTATAAGGCTCAGGTGCGCGGTAAGAACGAATGTCAGCCGCAACTTGACCAACAACTTGCTTATCGCAACCAGTTAGGACAATTTCAGTTTGGCTTGGACATTCGGCTTTAACACCCGCTGGCAACTCGTGCTCAACTGGATGAGAGAAGCCTAGAGTTAAGCCTACAGCGTTGCCTTTCATAGCAGCACGGTAACCTACACCCTTAAGAACGAGCTTCTTAGTAAAGCCTTCAGTAACACCAACAACCATGTTGTTCACTAGAGCACGGGCAGTACCTGCTTGTGCCCAAGCGTTTGCGATACCCTCACGAGGACCGAACGTTAGGTTGTTTTCTTCCTGAGCGATCACGACGCCAGTATGAACTACACGAGATAGCTCACCTTTAGGACCTTTAACCGTGATCTCTTGGCCGTTTAGTTTCACCTCTACGCCAGCTGGAATAGCGACAGGTGCTTTAGCAACACGAGACATGTTCTACTCCTATTAAATTAAGCTACGTAGCAAATGATTTCACCACCAAGACCTGCTTTACGAGCAGCGCGGTCTGACATCAGACCCTTGGAAGTGGAAATAACAGCAACACCAAGACCGCCCATCACTGATGGAAGCTCATCTTTCTTCTTATAAACACGAAGACCTGGACGAGAAACGCGTTTGATTTGCTCAATTACTGGTTTTGCTTGGAAATACTTAAGTGTGATTTCCAGCTCAGGTTTTGCTTCGCCTTCAACAGCGAAGTCTGCGATATAACCTTCAGCTTTAAGTAGTGCAGCAATTGCAACTTTCAGCTTTGAAGAAGGCATTTTTACAGCAACTTTATTTGCTGCCTGACCGTTACGAATACGGGTCAGCATATCCGAAATCGGATCTTGCATGCTCATAGACTATACTCCAAATGATTAAGTGGCAATTACCAGCTAGCCTTACGAAGTCCAGGAATCTCGCCTTTCATGCAAGCTTCACGAACTTTGATACGGCTTAGACCGAATTTACGTAGGTAACCGTGTGGACGACCAGTTTGGTTGCAACGGTTGCGCTGACGTGATGCACTTGAATCACGTGGAAGAGTTTGCAGTTTCAGAACTGCATTCCAACGATCTTCTTCTGATGCGTTTACATCGCTGATGATAGCTTTAAGCGCTGCACGCTTTTCTGCGTACTGAGCTACGAGCTTGGCACGTTTAACTTCACGTGCTTTCATTGATTGTTTAGCCATAACAGTAACCCTTCACCTTACTTACGGAATGGGAAGTTAAAGGCAGCCAGCAGAGCACGGCCTTCCTCATCGGTACTAGCAGACGTCGTGATAGTGATATCAAGACCGCGTACACGATCGACTTTATCGTAGTCGATTTCCGGAAAGATGATTTGCTCGCGAACGCCCATGCTGTAGTTACCGCGTCCATCAAAAGACTTAGCGCTAACACCGCGGAAATCGCGTACACGTGGTAGAGCGATAGCAATCAAACGCTCTAGAAAATCCCACATGCGTTCGCCACGCAAGGTTACTTTACAACCGATTGGGTAGCCTTCACGGATTTTGAAACCAGCTACAGATTTGCGTGCTTTCGTGATAAGTGGCTTTTGACCAGAGATCGTTGCCATATCAGACGCTGCATTTTCAAGTAGTTTCTTATCGTTGATAGCTTCACCAACGCCCATATTGAGGGTGATTTTCTCAATTCTAGGGACTTGCATGACGCTTGTGTAACCGAACTGTTTGGTCAGTTCAGCGACTACAGACGACTTGTAGTAATCATGCAGTTTCGCCATAGTAGAACTCCAAATTACTCTATTAGTTAGAAACGATTTCGTTATTAGACTTAAAGAAACGAACTTTCTTACCATCTTCGAAACGGAAACCGATACGGTCCGCTTTGCCAGTTGCTGCGTTAAAGATTGCAACGTTAGAAGCATCAATTGCTGCTTCTTGTTCAACGATGCCACCTTGTTGACCTAGAGCCGGAACTGGCTTTTGGTGTTTTTTAACAAGGTTGATACCTTCAACGATAACTTTACCGGTTGCGAGAACCTTAGTTACTTTACCTTTCTTGCCTTTGTCTTTCCCAGCAAGAACGATCACTTCGTCATTACGACGGATTTTAGCTGCCATTGTTTGCCGCTCCTTACAGAACTTCAGGTGCTAGTGACACAATCTTCATGAATTTCGCATTACGAAGTTCACGAGTCACTGGACCAAAGATACGTGTACCGATTGGTTGCTCAGTATTATTGTTAAGCAATACGCAAGCATTTCGGTCGAAGCGAATGACAGAACCGTCTGGACGACGTACGCCTTTACGGGTGCGAACTACCACTGCCTTCAATACATCACCTTTTTTTACTTTACCGCGAGGAATTGCTTCCTTAACAGTAACTTTGATGATGTCGCCCACATGGGCGTAACGACGGTGAGAGCCACCCAGAACCTTAATACACATTACGCTGCGAGCGCCTGAGTTATCAGCTGCGTCCAGCATACTTTGCATTTGGATCATGTTAGTGCTCCGCTAAATATTAAAAAAACTAGACCCATCTCGGGTCGGGCTGCCTCTTTAAAGGGACGCGAATTGTACCACCCTTTTTTGTGATTGGGTAGTCAAAAAACAAGCGGCCCCAAAAATAATTGGGGCCGCTGTATTCGCATCAAAAGCTCAATTAAATTTTGGCTTTTTCTACTACTTTAACCAATGTCCAAGACTTAGTCTTAGACAGAGGACGACACTCACAGATTTCAACGGTGTCGCCAATGCCACACTGGTTGTTTTCATCATGTGCGTGTACTTTAGTCGTGCGACGAACGAATTTACCGTAAATTGGGTGCTTCACGAAACGCTCGATAGCAACAACAATAGACTTATCCATCTTGTCACTAACAACACGACCTTGTTGGGTACGAATTTTGTCGCTCATTATGCGCCTGCCTTCTCAGTCAAAACAGTTTTCACACGTGCGATATCACGACGGACAGCTTTCAGAGTATGAGTCTGTTGCAGTTGACCAGTTGCCGCTTGCATGCGCAAGTTGAACTGTTCTTTTAGCAAACTCAGTAGCTCAGAGTTAAGCTCTTCAACGCTTTTTTCGCGTAGATCTTGTGCTTTCATCACATCACCTGCTTAGTTACAAATGTAGTCTTGAATGGCAGTTTACGCGCCGCTAGGCGGAACGCTTCACGAGCCAATTCTTCAGGTACACCATCAACTTCGTACATCACCTTGCCAGGTTGGATTTGGGCTACCCAGTACTCAACGTTACCTTTACCCTTACCTTGACGAACTTCAAGTGGTTTTTCTGTGATTGGTTTGTCTGGGAACACACGGATCCAGATTTTACCTTGACGCTTAATATGACGCGTCATCGCACGACGTGCCGCTTCGATTTGACGAGCAGTTAGACGACCACGGCCTACAGCTTTCAAACCAAAGGTGCCGAAGCTGACTTCAGTACCTTTTGCTAGGCCACGGTTACGACCTGTATGAACCTTGCGGAACTTAGTACGTTTAGGTTGTAGCATCTGTCTACTCCTTACTTACGGCCTTTACGCTGCTTCTTAGGCTTGTCAGCCTTTGGCTCTACTGCGTTAGCAGCTGGCATACCGCCTAGAATCTCACCTTTGAAGATCCAAACTTTAACGCCGATTACACCGTAGGTGGTGTGAGCCGAAGAAGTTGCGTAATCAATGTCAGCACGAAGAGTGTGTAGAGGCACACGGCCTTCACGATACCACTCAGAACGTGCAATTTCAGCACCGCCTAGACGGCCACTTACTTCCACTTTGATACCTTTAGCGCCTAGGCGCATTGCGTTTTGTACTGCGCGCTTCATCGCACGACGGAACATAACGCGACGCTCTAGTTGAGACGCGATGCTATCAGCCACTAATTGACCGTCTAGCTCAGGTTTACGCACCTCAGAAATATTGATCTGAGCTGGTACACCTGCGATTTTAGCCACAGCTGCGCGTAGCTTCTCAACGTCTTCACCTTTTTTACCGATAACCACGCCTGGACGAGCAGTGTGAATAGTCACACGAATGCTTTTCGCAGGACGCTCAATAACGATGCGTGATAAAGACGCTTTTGCCAATTCCTTAGTGAGGTATTGACGTACCTTGAAGTCGCCGTCTAGGTTGTCAGCGAAATCTTTGGTATTAGCAAACCAGGTAGCATTCCAAGGCTTAACGATGCCTAGACGAATACCATTTGGATGTACTTTCTGACCCATTGCTTACTCTCCTAGTCTCTTAGCGATCTGCGACAACCACAGTAATGTGGCTTGAACGCTTCAAGATACGGTCCGCACGGCCTTTAGCACGAGGCATAATACGCTTCATGATTGGGCCCTCATCTACGAAGATTTTAGCGACACATAGATCGTCGATGTCAGCACCTTCGTTGTGCTCCGCGTTAGCGATTGCTGACTCAAGAACTTTCTTGATCAATTCAGCTGCTTTTTTGTTGCTGAATGTTAGAAGTTCTAGAGCTTGGTCTACTGACTTACCACGAATTTGATCTGCAACTAAGCGAGCTTTCTGAGGCGAAATGCGAGCAAAGTTATGTTTAGCGAATGCTTCCATCATCTACTCCTTAACGCTTCTTAGCTTTCTTATCCGCAGCATGGCCACGGTAAGTGCGAGTTGGGGCAAATTCACCCAGTTTGTGACCGATCATCTCGTCAGTTACGAAAACTGGAACGTGTTGACGACCATTATGGACAGCGATGGTCAAACCGATCATTGTAGGAATGATCATTGAACGACGGGACCAAGTCTTAATAGGCTTTTTGTCTCCGCTTTCCACCGCTTTCTCTACCTTCTTCAGCAAGTGTAGGTCAATAAATGGACCTTTCTTGAGAGAACGTGGCATGGCTTATCCTCTTAAATAGATTACTTAGTGCGACGACGTACGATGTACTTGTCGGTGCGTTTGTTTTTACGGGTCTTGAAGCCTTTCGTTGGCATACCCCATGGAGATACTGGATGACGGCCACCAGAAGTACGACCTTCACCACCACCATGTGGGTGATCAACTGGGTTCATTACCACACCGCGAACGGTAGGGCGAACACCACGCCAACGGCTAGCACCCGCTTTACCTAGTTCACGCAGCATGTGTTCAGCATTGCCAACTTCACCGATTGTTGCACGGCCTTCAGCAAGTACTTTACGCGTTTCACCAGAGCGTAGACGGATAGTGACATAAGCACCATCACGCGCTACAAGTTGTGCATATGCACCCGCAGAGCGAGCGATCTGCGCACCTTTACCAGGCGTTAATTCAACGTTATGAATGGTTGAACCCACTGGGATATTGCGCATTGGCAAAGCATTACCTGCTTTGATTGGCGCATCAACACCAGACTGGATAGTATCACCAGCTTTGATGCCTTTAGGTGCAATGATGTAACGACGCTCACCGTCTGCATACAGAACTAGAGCAATATTTGCGCTACGGTTTGGATCGTATTCTAGACGCTCAACTTTCGCTGGGATACCGTCTTTAGTACGTTTGAAATCAATCAAACGATAGTGTTGTTTGTGACCACCACCGATGTGACGTACTGTGATACGACCGTTGTTATTACGACCACCATTCTTAGAGTTTTTCTCTAGAAGAGGGGCGTAAGGCTTACCCTTGTGCAGGTCAGCGTTAACAACTTTAACAACGTGACGACGACCAGCCGAAGTCGGCTTACATTTAACAATAGCCATTTTTCAACTACTCCTGTTATTCCGCGCCGCCAACAAAGTCAAGATCTTGACCTTCTTTCAAAGTAACGTACGCTTTCTTCACGTCTGAACGACGGCCTTGGCGTAGACCTTGACGCTTGGTCTTACCCTTAAGAATAAGAGTATTTACAGACTTAACTTCAACTTCAAATAGCTTTTCTACAGCTGCTTTGATCTCTTTTTTAGTGGCATCTTTTGCTACTTTAAAAACGATAGTGTTCGCTTTTTCAGCAGCCATGGTTGCTTTTTCAGAGATGTGCGGTGCACGTAGAACTTTTAGTAGACGCTCTTCACGAATCATGCCAGCATCTCCTCAACTTGCTTAACTGCAGCAGCAGTCATAAGAACCTTGTCAAATGCGATGAGGCTCACTGGATCAATCCCAGCAACGTCACGCACGTCAACTTTGTACAGGTTACGAGCAGCTAAGAATAGATTTTCGTCTACTTCGCCAGTAACGATAAGCACATCGTTAAGCTCAAGTTCTTTAAGCTTAGCTACTAGCTCTTTTGTTTTTGGTGCTTCAACTGAGAAGTTATCAACAACGATCAAACGCTCTTGACGAACAAGCTCAGAAAGAATGCTTTTCATAGCACCACGGTACATTTTTTTGTTTACTTTAACGCTGTGATCTTGTGGTTTCGCAGCAAAAGTAACACCACCTGTACGCCAGATTGGGCTACGGATTGTACCAGCACGTGCACGGCCAGTACCTTTTTGACGCCATGGCTTAGCGCCACCGCCAGAAACTTCTGAACGTGTCTTTTGAGCACGAGTACCTTGACGAGCACCTGCTGCATAAGCAACAACTACTTGGTGTACAAGAGCTTCGTTGAACTCACGTCCGAAAGTAGTTTCGGAAACAGTTAGTGCGTTAGCACCTTTAACCATCAATTCCATTACTTACTCCTAGACGTTATGCTTTAACAGCTGGTTTGACGATCACGTTAGCGCCAGTTGCACCTGGGACTGCACCTTTAATAAGAAGCAGATTGCGCTCAGCGTCAACACGTACGATCTCTAGGTTTTGAGTCGTTACACGCTCAGCACCCATGTGACCTGCCATTTTTTTGCCTTTAAATACGCGACCTGGAGTTTGACATTGGCCAATTGAACCCGGTGCACGGTGAGACAAAGAGTTACCGTGAGTCATATCTTGAGTGCGGAAGTTCCAGCGCTTAACAGCACCTTGGAAACCTTTACCCTTAGATGTACCAGTAACGTCTACTTTTTTAACTTCGTTGAACAGTTCAACCGTTAGTTCAGCACCAACTTCGAACTCTTCGCCGTTTTCTAAACGGAATTCCCAAAGACCGCGACCAGCCTCAACACCTGCTTTCGCAAAGTGACCAGCTTCTGGTTTAGTTACGCGGCTAGCTTTCTTTGTACCAGCAGTTACCTGGATTGCTGCGTAGCCGTCAGTCTCAAGCGTTTTCACTTGAGAAATACGGTTCGCTTCAACCTCAACAACAGTTACTGGGATAGAAACGCCTTCTTCAGTAAATACGCGGGTCATACCCACTTTACGTCCGACTAGACCAATCATTATTCTAATCTCCCTTAACCTAGGCTGATTTGCACATCAACACCAGCCGCAAGATCAAGACGCATTAACGCATCTACCGTCTTGTCAGTGGGTTCGACGATGTCGATCAGACGCTTGTGAGTACGAATTTCGTACTGATCACGTGCATCTTTGTTTACGTGTGGAGAGATAAGAACAGTGAAACGCTCTTTACGAGTAGGTAGTGGGATTGGACCACGAACCTGTGCGCCGGTACGCTTAGCTGTTTCAACGATTTCCGCAGTAGAAGCATCGATCAATTTGTAATCGAAAGCTTTAAGGCGGATACGGATGCGTTGGTTCTGCATGAGACAGAGCTCCAATAAGTAAAAATTACACAAACAATATCGCCATTCGAACCTGCTAATGCGGGTGAATGCCGATTGATTTATGTGAAACCGTAGTACCCAGATTGGGCACATTGTCAGCTAATTAAATTAACCAAAGCTAATCATATTAACTGCGAACATAAGCTGAGTATACGTTACCTCACTTGTGTTGCCACAAGCTTGCTCCTCGCTGCTCATTGGTTCACAACTGGCTTAACCAGTGGGAGTGCATTATACAGATCACAGATTCTCTTGCAAGGGGTGTTTGAAAAATAAACGAATAATCGTGTAAAAGGCGCTAGAACCTCGCTTCAGGTTCTAGCTAAAATTATAGCCTAGACTAGCTATGACCACGTTGGCGGACTGCTTCAAATAGGCAAATGCCTGTAGCAACCGAGACATTGAGGCTCGACACGCTACCCGCCATTGGAATTTTGATCAAATCATCACAAGTTTCACGCGTTAAACGGCGCATACCATCCCCTTCTGCGCCCATGACAATCGCTAAAGGGCCAGTGAGTTTGCTCTGGTAAATATCATGCGTAGCTTCACCTGCGGTACCAACAAACCAAACCCCTTGCTCTTGTAGAGCACGCATCGTGCGTGCCAAATTGGTCACTCGAACTAAAGGGACAGTTTCTGCTGCGCCACAAGCCACCTTGCTTACGGTTGCCGTCATTGGAGCGGATTTATCTTTAGGGACAATCACCGCTGCAACGCCTGCGGCATCAGCATTACGTAAGCAAGCCCCCAAGTTGTGTGGGTCGGTTACGCCATCCAGCACTAATAACAAAGGCTGCTCATGCTGGCTCAAAATTTCTTCTAAGTCATGTTCATTAAGCGCTTTTGCCGGGCGAACTTTGGCGATCACACCCTGATGATTTGCCCCTTGTGCTTTGTCATCTAAGGCTTTACGCCCCATTTCCTGAATAGACACACCTAAACGCAACAATTCATTCAGTACAGGCAATAACCGGTCATCTTGGCGACCTTTTAATACATACGCTTCGATGATGCGCGCAGGGTCACGCTGCATCACAGCGCTGACCGAGTGAATACCATAAATTAATTCGTTACTCATGACTTACCTATTTCGATTTCGAGCGACTTTTTGCCGTTTTAGGGCCCGATTTAGCTTTCTGAGATTTATTCGGTTTAGCTCGTTTTCCTTTCGGACTTTTTCCCGTTTCTTGTTCCTCTGGGCGTTTAATAGGCTCTATCATCGGAACCGCTTTTGCACCACGATTAGCCGCCGCTTTTTTTCCTTTTGCTTTGGCTTTCGCTTCCACTGCGCGTTTTTTGGCAGTTTTTCCTTCGCCGCGTAGCTTACGACTAGTCTCGATTAATTCAAAATCAATTTGTCGATCATCTAAATTAACCGATAATACTTTGACCTTAACGGCGTCACCCAAGCGATAAATATTACCAAAAGATTCTCCGATGAGTCGTTGTCCTATTGGATCAAATTGATAGTAATCATTGGCCAATGTTGAGATATGTACCAAACCATCGATATGTAATTCAGTGAGTCGAACAAAAAAACCAAATCCAGTCACATTCGCGATCACGCCATCGAGTTCTTCTCCGACATGATCTTGCATATACTCACATTTAAGCCAGTCAGACACTTCTCGCGTTGCATCATCAGCGCGACGCTCAGTGGTCGAGCATTGTTCGCCGTAAAAATCCATATCATCAAAAGAATAATGATAACCACCAGTCGGTGTCCAACGATCCTGATTGCGTCCTTCTTCTTTGGCAATCAAGTACTTAATAGCTCGGTGCAGTAATAGATCAGGATAACGACGAATGGGTGAAGTAAAGTGTGCATAGCGTTTCAGTGCTAAGCCAAAGTGACCGGCATTGTCTGCATTATAAACGGCTTGTTTCATTGAGCGAAGCAACATAGTTTGAATCAATTCTTTATCTTGCCGCTCACCGATTTGCTTCATGAGATGCGCATAATCGGTCGGCGATGGCTCAAGCCCTCCTCCCAAATCTAAGCCAAGTTCGCCTAAGAAGTCTCTAAAGCCCATTAAGCGTTCTTCACCCGGAGACTCGTGAACTCGGAAAAGAGCAGGCTCTTTGGCTTTTTCAACCAAAGAAGCCGAGGCAATATTGGCCATGATCATACATTCTTCAATCAGCTTATGGGCCTCATTACGAATGACAGGTTCAATGCTCTCGATCTTACGTTGAGCATTAAAGATAAATTTGGTCTCAACCGTTTCAAACTCAATCGCCCCTCGCTGATCTCTTGCCTCTTTAAGTACAAGATACATCTTATGCAGCTCTTCAAGATGGGGGACTACCGCTTGATAACGTTCACGTAGCTCTTCATCCCCTTGCAAAATCTCATGCACTTTGGTGTAGGTGAGGCGGGCATGTGAATTCATGACGGCTTCGTAGTGTTTATAACCCGAGAGCTTTCCAGTGTCTGAAATCGTCATTTCACAAACCATACACAAACGATCAACTTGCGGGTTAAGTGAGCACAGCCCGTTGGAAAGAACCTCAGGTAACATAGGTACCACTTGTGAAGGGAAATAAACCGAGTTGCCTCGATTAATGGCTTCTTTGTCTAACGCACTATCTGGACGAACGTAGTAACTGACATCAGCAATCGCCACCCATAAACGCCATCCACCCCCTTTTTTCGCTTCACAATACACGGCGTCATCAAAATCTCGCGCATCTTCACCATCGATCGTCACCAGTGGTAAATCGCGTAAATCGACTCGCCCTTGTTTAGCTTCTTCTGGCACCTCTTCGCTAAAGTTTTCAACCTGCTTAAGCACTTCTTCAGGCCACTCGTGAGGGATCTGGTGAGTTCGAATAGCGATTTGGGTTTCCATGCCGGGTGCCATATTTTCACCGAGCACTTCAACCACTTTCCCCATCATGCCTCGACTACGTGAGCCGCGATCGGTAATTTCAATTACCACCACGTTACCCATCCGAGCGCCTTCGCGGTGTTCGTTAGGAATTAAGATATCTTTATGGATGCGCGAGTCATCCGGCACCACATATGAATAGCCATGTTCCAAGAAAAACCGACCAACAATCTGAGTCGTACGCGCTTCCAAAATACGCACCAAGCGCCCTTCTTTTCTTCCTCGTTTATCGGTGCCCGTTGGTTGAACTAAAACAAAATCGCCATGGATCAAGGTACGCATTTGGTGATGAGGTAGTAAAATGTCGTTTTCTTTATTAAGGCTACCTTCCGGGCGAACCCAACCATGGCCATCTTTGTGACCGATAACGACCCCTTTTACCATTTCTAGTTTTTCGGGTAAGGCATAACATTGACGACGGGTAAAAACCAATTGGCCATCGCGTTCCATCGCGCGCAAGCGACGACGCAGGCCTTCGTATTGATCTTCACCATTAAGTTCAAGCGCGGCAAATAAGTCATTACGATTCATCGGTACATTGGCTTGAGTAAGAAATTCTAAAATGTATTCTCGGCTTGGAATAGGGTTTTCGTAGTTATCAGCTTCACGATCCGCAAAAGGATCATTATGGGTATTATCAGACATAGGCAGACCTGCTATTTTAGGAAGGTACATAAAGTATATCCTACTGTGTTCTTAAGCTTAATAGCTAATCCCAACCGGCAGAAGCGTAACAACTTTGTGTATTACGTGACCGGAATCAAGTTGTCACTATAAATAACGAAACCTTGAATCGTGAGTATGATGACAGGATGTTGAGAGAAAGTGGTAAAGCGAGCGTTAGACGCTAAGTAGGAAATAATAAGATAGGATTGAGTATTAATAATATTCTATTTCTATCACTTACTGCATGGCAATCATCCAGTAAGCGGAAGAATCATAGAGTTAAAAGCTAAGATAAACAAGCTTTATTTACCAGAAGCTGCCACGCCGCTTAGCACGAGCAATAATATTTTCTGGCATTCTCATTTCTAATCCCTGTCGCAGCAAGGTAATCCGGTTGTGGGTTCGTTGATCAGCGCTGACAGAATTATACAGCCAACGATAGGCATCTTCGTAATCGAGCGGGCTGCCATGATCTCGGAGTAAAAGTTCAGCCAAATGAATACGAGCATTTAAATTTCCCATCGCCGCGGCTTCGCGTAAATAAGGAATCGCACGTTCTTTGTCTTGCTGTACTAAAGTTCCTCGCGAATAGTAACGACCAAGTTGCTCCAGAGCCGTAGGCAAACCTTGATGCGCCGCGCTTTCCATATAATATAAACCGAGCTCAACGTCTTGCTCGACACAAACCCCCCATGCCAGCATATCACCATAAAGAAATTCATAAGCAGGCAGGCTAATCCGTGTTGCCCGAGCAACAATGTCTTCAACTAACTGGCAATGATCTGCTTTAACTCGCGTTAAATGTTTATTTTGTTCAATCAGTTTGATTAGCTCAGCTTCAGAATAAATCGGCACGGGCTCTCCGACATCCGCCACGTTAGCGTGACTGAACGCAGAATGTAATGCAAAAAATAATGAAGCAACTACCGTACGTAGTTTCATACAGGCACTCTTAGTTAACTTCGATAGCCACCATAATAGTATAGTGTGGCTACGCACAAAGATTTAGTTTGATCCTTATATCGGCCAGTCGATAGCAGGCTTTAACAAAAGTTTCCTTTAGGCGGCAATTTTTTGCCTCTCAATAAAACTCGTTCTACGGCCTATAAAAAAAGCTGACTCATTGGCCAGCTTTTATGTTTTAAAACGGAGTTACACGTTAAATGGGTGCACTTTGATAATAGTTTCGTTGCGATCTGGGCCGGTTGAAATAATATCAATCGGTACGCCAGTCAACTCTTCAATACGCTTAATGTAGTTAAGTGCTGCTTGCGGAAGATCCGCCAATGATTGCGCACCGAAGGTATTTTCTGACCAACCTGGCATGGTTTCATAAATAGGCGTCACCGCTTCAAAAGCGTCCGCTGCCATTGGCGAAACCTGAGCGACAGAGCCATCTGGCATTTGATAGCCGGTACAGATTTTTAGCTCTTCAAGCCCATCCAACACGTCAAGTTTAGTCAAACAAAAGCCAGTCACTGAGTTAATTTGAATGGCTCGTCGCATAGCGACCGCATCAAACCAACCGCAACGACGCTTACGCCCGGTAGTGGCACCAAATTCATGGCCTTTCGTGCCCAGATGATTACCGATATCATCATCTAATTCTGTTGGGAATGGGCCCGCACCAACACGAGTACAATAAGCCTTAGCAATACCAAGAATATAGCCTAAATGACGAGGGCCAAAACCAGAACCTGCCGCGACACCACCAGCCGTCGTATTAGAAGAGGTTACATAGGGATAAGTACCATGGTCGATGTCCAGCAATGTACCTTGAGCACCTTCAAACATGATTTTATCACCACGCTTACGAGCAGCATCAAGTTCATCAGTAACATCAATCACCATAGCAGTGAGTAGCGCTGCGTAAGATTCAACTTGCGCTAACACATCATCATAACTCACTGGTTCTGCTTTGTAGAAATGCTCTAATTGGAAGTTATGGAAATCCATCACCTCTTTGAGTTTTTCAGCAAAGGAAACCATATTGAACAAATCACCAACACGCAAGCCACGACGCGCGACTTTATCTTCATAAGCCGGGCCAATACCACGACCTGTGGTACCGATGGCTTTTTTACCACGAGCCGCTTCACGAGCTTGGTCAAGCGCAATGTGGTAAGGGAGAATCAAAGGACAAGCTTCAGAAATGAAAAGGCGTTCACGAACGGGAATGCCACGCTCTTCGAGAGGTTTCATTTCCTTGATGAGTGCATCCGGTGAAAGTACGACCCCGTTACCGATAATGCATTTTACATTATCACGGAGAATACCGGATGGAATTAAATGAAGAACGGTTTTTTCACCGTCGATAACCAGAGTGTGCCCAGCATTATGACCGCCTTGGTAGCGAACCACATATTTAGCATCTTCTGTTAAAAGGTCTACGATCTTACCTTTACCTTCGTCACCCCATTGGGTGCCTAGAACGACAACGTTATTTCCCATCTTTCCAAATCTGATTGCTAGTTAAAAAAGGATTCTAGCACCGAATTTCCTTTCTTGCAGTCCTTTTTTAGACGTATTCCTACCCAGTTCAAAGAACATAAGTCACCGGCGAAAGTAACGGCTTATTTGCTATGATTTTGTCTTGATACCTCATTCATCCGGATCAATGTGAATACGACATTCACCTTGTCGGTTAATACTCGCGCGATACATTGTCGGCCCATTCACTGCAAAATAAATCTCTCCTTGTCGATCCAACCCAACCACTCCTGCTTGAGGCTGTAAATCTCTTTGCATCACGCTTGCACACGCTGTTGCCATATCCTCCTTTAAATAACGCATTCTGGCAGCAATTTCACTGGTGGTTCGGTATTTGACTAACTCCTCCCGTGCACCAAAAGCCGATAAAGCAACCTCGTTGTTATCGACCAAAGCACCAACACCGAGCATCGCCGCTCCCCCAACTTGACCACACGCTTTATCACAAACACCACCAGTACTGGTGGCCGCCGCTAAATCACCGAATTGATCAAGAGCGACTGCGCCAACAGCGCCAATGGTTTGCTCACTAGGCAGGAATGGTGCGGCATTTTTAATAGCGAATAATTGCTGGTAACGAGGTTCCGTAAAAAAGTAGTCTTGTTCGGTATAATGATGCCCGAGCTTAAAAGCAAATGCTTCTGCCCCTTCACCAATCAAAAACTGCTTACCCTTTTTCAACACATCACAGGCAAGGGTTATCGGATTTTTGATATGTCTAAGTCCAGCGACAGCGCCTACAGCATGAGATTTTCCATACATCACCATCGCCTCCATTTCGACCATTTCTTGGTGAGTAAGTACCGAACCTTTACCCGCATTGAAGAGGGGAATATCTTCCAAAACTTTAACCGCTTCGACCACCGCATTTAACGCATGATGACCGTCTAACAACTGTTGGTAACCTGCTTGCACGGCACGCTCTAAACCGTTAGTGATCTCTTGTCTAACTCGCTCATCCATCTTCGCCTTTACCAACGTTCCGGCACCCGCATGAATAGCAATAGCAAAAGGTTGGCTCATTCAAACCTCCAGATAAAAACAAAGCGTTAATCGCTTTGGCAATTAACGCTTTTTACATCAGTCCACCACACTTATCAACATGATGATATGGGATAAGATAGTTTGATAATGTTGATTAATGGGAACCGCAGTTACCGCCGCCACAACAACCATCGTTTTTACCATGATGATGTCCGTGACCATGGCCTTCACCACCACAACAACCACCTTCATGGTCGTGATCGTGGTCATGACCACAACCGCCTGATTGGTGGATATGACCATGAGCTACTTCATCTTCAGTAGCAGCACGTAAAGCAACGACTTCAACATCAAACGTCAATGTGTGGCCAGCGAGCATATGGTTACCATCAACCACGACTTCATCACCATCTACTTCAGTAATTTCAACTGGGATTGGACCTTGATCAGTATCCGCTAAGAAACGCATACCAACTTCAATTTCATCGACGCCTTGGAATACTTCGGCAGGAACACGCTGTACAAGCTCGTCACTGTGTTCACCATAAGCGTCTTCAGGAGCCACTGTTGCGCTGAATTTATCACCGGCAACTTTGCCTTCTAATTCACGCTCAAGGCCTGTGATTAGGTTGTTGTGACCATGTAAGTACTCCAGCGGGGCTTCCGCTGTGGATTGGTCTACCACAATGCCATCTTCAAGTTTGACTTGGTAGGCAATGCTAACAACCACGTTTTTTTCAATTTTCATAACGGCTCCAAGGAGGTTGGTTTGGTTCTCTCACATCAGTTGGAAAAAGAGTGAGTTAAGCAATATTATGGCGATTATACACAGAAACTCAATTATTCTGGCTTAAAAATCCCGATCATTTGTCCATCTGCGTGCACAGTTTTAGTCACCGATTGCGGTTTTCTCTGTTCTATGTAGTGGCACTCGACACACTCAACCCATTCAATGTTATTTTCTATCCACCAACGAAGGGTGTCTTGCATTTGACATTGCGGGCAATTCGCGCCAGCAATAAAGCGTTTTTTTTCTTTCACGGCTTAGTCCTACTTTTTTCCCAATCATCTCGGGTTTGGCGATCATTCGCCATTTCACGGCTAAAAATCTCTTCTAATTCTTTTCGAGCCTCTTTGGTTCTTAACGTTAAGGCTTTGTCGTTGTTATGTTGAGGTAATAATTCTTTTAGCATCACGGTGTCTAAACGACAAAAATGAGCTTGCGCACGCTTGGCTTGATAAGGATGCATGCCAAGTTTTATCAACACTTGACGCCCTAAATCTAATGCACCTAAAAACGTTTCTCTTGAGTAGCCTTGGATACCTTGATTCAGTAACTGATACGCCTCAACCCGGCTACGGGCTCGAGCGAGAATGCTCAACTGAGGAAAATGTTGCTGACATAACTGGGTAATGCGCATCACTTCATCGGGATCATCGGTAC
>NZ_NBUS01000037.1:103020-104158 GCF_002749895.1 Vibrio fujianensis
AATTACTATCGCCTGTGCTTGTTCTGCCCCTGCCGAACGCAGTAGTTCTAGATGAGTTGCATCTCCATAGAACACCTTATAACCGTACTTGCGTAGTAGTTTGATTTGACTGGCATCATTCTCTAATACAGTGATTTTAATTTTATTGGCATACATTAATCGACCCACAATCTGACCAAAGCGGCCAAAACCGGCCACAATAACTTGCGGAGTCTGGTTATCAATCGTGCTCTCTGGCTCTTCTTCCGGGCCATTTAAGGTCTGATGATAGTAAAAGGTTTGGAGTTTGAGCAGCAATGGGGTTGTCATCATCGAGACACTGATCACTAAAATCAGTAATGCTGATTGATCAGCCGTTAATAAAGCCCCCTCCGTAGCTGATGTTAAAATCACAAAACCAATTTCTCCACCTTGACTTAAGATTAAAGCACTACGGCTACGCGCTTTAGAACGTACTTTAGCCATTCGAGCTAAACCATACATGATCGTCATTTTGATACTGATTAGCCCCGTCACCAGTAGACCAACCAGCCACCACTCTTGCCATAAAAGGGTCATATTCACCGACATCCCCACCGCGATAAAAAATAACCCCAAGAGCAAGCCTTTGAAAGGCTCAATTGCTGTGCTGAGCTCATGACGAAATTCACTTTCAGCCAGTAGCATGCCCGCTAAAAAAGCGCCTAATGCCATTGATAAACCGAGCTTTTCCATCAATAAGGCCATCGCTATCACTAACAATAGCGAAGCGACGGTAAATAGTTCGCGCACTTGACTATTGACGACCCAACGAAATAAAGGCTGTAATAAAAAATGTCCTGCGATTAATAGCCCAATTACCCCCGTTAACATCCAAACTAATGGTAGGCTTTCGCCGGTTTGTTGCCCTGAAAATATGGTGACTAAAGCTAAGGTGGGTATAACCGCTAAGTCTTGAAATAAAGAGACGGCAAAGACCGTGCGTCCTGTGTCACTCAAGGTTAAACGCATTTCATCAATGGTACGCAGTGCGATTGCGGTCGATGATTGAGCGAGGATCAGCCCAATACAAAGACTCACAGACCAAGGGAAACCGTATACCCACAAGCCACTCGCCAGTATGACGCTAGACACTAGCATCTGTGAGCCACCTAGCCCG
>NZ_NBUS01000037.1:104168-121940 GCF_002749895.1 Vibrio fujianensis
GATCGGCCCTTTCATACGCCACAATCGCTTAGGGTTCAGCTCTAACCCAACTAAAAATAGCAATAGCACCACACCAAATTCAGCAAAGTGTAAAATTGCATTCACGTCATTAATGAGTTTTAAGCCCCAAGGTCCAATCACTATCCCAGCAAGTAAATACCCTAAAATCGCCCCAAGGCCTAGCCGCTGAGCAATCGGCACCGCGACCACAGCGGCCATCAAAAAAATCACCGAACTAGATAGCCAATCAGTCATCATGACATAACCCTTCTAGCCAAGAGACATATTGTGCGGCATGTTGTCGGCGTTCAGCATCACTGATATGCCTTGCCCAATAGATCACCAATGGGTCAATCCACTGCATACGACATAATGCTGCGGTTAATTCAAACGGCTGCAAAATGTCACTCAATGGATAACGATTGTAACCTTGCTCACTAAAAGCCTCTTGTTGTCCTCCGACGGTAATCACACTGCGCCAATATTTACCCCGCAACGCACTTTCAGGCCCAAAAGCGAAACCTTTGCCTAACACCATATCCATCCACTCTTTCAGTAAAGCTGGGCAAGAATAAAGATAGAGTGGATGCTGAAATACAATGACATCGTGAGCAAGTAGTCTCTGATGTTCGCGGTGAACATCAATGAAGAAATCAGGATATGTTGCATAAAGATCAATAAGTGTGACATGTGGTAACGTCGCGATGTGCTCGATCATCACCTGATTAGCCACCGAATGATCCGGATCAGGGTGAGCATAAATAACTAAAACCTTTGGCTTAACATCAGCCTCGCTCATTCTTAACTCCCTCGATAAGCAAATGAAGCGTAAAATACAGCACTCTCTTCCTAGAGCCTGTTCTTCCTAAGGTCTGTTGACCTTTCTCGATTAAATTTTGTTCAAGATAAAAACCACACGTTTTAATAAAAAGAATACATTAATTAATCACTTTTTATTAACAAACTATATATCAAAACAACTTAAAGTTGCAGATTAACCGCAAGTAAATCATGGCTCATAAAGATAGATAAGGGGGAGCATTGGGATAAAAACCATCGCCAATAATATTGAGATTCAAATACAAAAGCGATAAGCATCATAAGGACATACGAATGTATAATGTTCGACATTTATCCTGATTGCCCCTACTATTCGCGACGACACAATCACGGCTAACTAGATACGATTTATTATGATTACCTTCTCTGACATTCAGTTACTTCGCGGTGGGAAACCTCTCCTTGACCAAGCTTCTGCTACCATTCATCCTGGCGATAAAGTCGGACTAGTCGGAAAAAATGGCTGCGGTAAATCGACATTATTCGCTCTGCTCAAAGACGAACTATCCATTGATGCTGGATCGTTTAGCCTGCCTGCACATTGGGAAATGGCTTGGGTTGCTCAAGAAACACCAGCGCTTGAGCGTCAAGCCTTAGAGTATGTGATTGATGGCGATAGAGAATACCGTCAACTGGAAAAACAACTCAGTGAGGCTGAACGATTAGATAACGGCACACGAGTGGCTGAACTACATGGGCAAATCGAAACCATCGGTGGCTATAGTATTAAAGCTCGAGCTTCAGAACTGCTTGATGGATTGGGCTTTAGCCAAGAGCAGATGGGGTGGAACCTCACTCAATTTTCTGGTGGCTGGCGTATGCGTCTTAACCTTGCTCAAGCTCTTATTTGCCGCTCTGACTTACTATTACTTGACGAGCCCACTAACCACTTAGATTTAGATGCCGTGATGTGGTTAGAACGTTGGCTACAAAGTTATCCCGGTACCTTATTATTAATCTCTCATGATCGTGATTTTCTAGATCCAATCATTAATCGCATTATTCATATCGAAAATCAGCAGCTTAATGAATACACCGGAAACTATTCCTCTTTTGAAGTCCAACGTGCTCAAAAACTGATGCAGCAGCAAGCACAATTTCAAAAACAACAAAAACAGATGGCTCATATGCAGAGCTATATTGATCGTTTTCGTTATAAAGCATCTAAAGCACGCCAAGCCCAAAGCCGAATTAAAGCACTCGAAAAAATGGAAAAAGTGCTGCCAGCACAATTTGATAACCCCTTTAGTTTTGAATTTCGAGAGCCCAGCGCCTTACCCAATCCTATTTTAATGATGGATAACGTCAGTGCAGGTTATGGCGATCATCTTATTTTAGAAAAAATTCGTCTTAACTTGGTTCCCGGTAGTCGCATTGGTCTGCTTGGCCGTAACGGTGCGGGGAAATCCACGCTAATTAAACTGCTATCAAGCGAGCTAACCGCTCTAGGGGGCGATCTCACTTATTCTCAAGGAGTCAAAATTGGTTATTTTGCTCAGCACCAACTCGAGACCTTACACCCAGAAGAAACGCCACTACAGCATATGATGCAGCTTGCGCCTGAGAAAACCGAATTAGAACTACGTAATTATCTTGGTAGCTTTGGATTCCATGGCGATAAAGCACTCGAAAAAGTTGCCCCTTTCTCGGGGGGTGAAAAAGCACGCTTGGTGCTGGCGTTAGTGGTATGGCAAAAGCCAAATCTGCTACTGCTTGATGAACCAACCAACCACTTAGATCTAGATATGCGCCAAGCTCTCACACTGGCTTTACAAAGTTTTGAAGGCGCGATGGTGATCGTCAGTCACGATCGTTATTTACTACGAGCCACCACCGATGATCTTTATCTGGTTCATGATCGACAAGTCGCACCTTTTGATGGCGATCTGACCGATTACTATAAATGGCTCACTGATCAACAAAAAGCTGCACGTAAAGAAGCACAAGTAGCTCAACCCAATAAAGACAGCAGCAATAGTGCGGCCGCCAAAAAAGAACAAAAGCGTCGAGAAGCCGATTTTCGTAAGCAAACGGCACCAATTCGCAAAAAACTGACACAGCTCGAAGAAAAAATGGATACGTTGAATGCAATTTTAGCTCAAATGGAATTCACGTTATCTGATACCACCTTATATGACGGGGAAAATAAGGCTAAACTGACAGAGGTACTCGCCACACAAGCCAGTAGTAAATCTGAATTAGAATCGGTTGAAAGCGAATGGATGAGCGCACAAGAAAACCTCGAACAGATGGAACAGGAATTCAACAGTCAATGAATGATATGCACGCCACGTCTTTACTGACCCTGGAAAGCCTATGGCAATTCAGTTTACGCTATTACAGTGTTCGAGAAGTCAAAGAGGCGTGCTTATGCTTGCAAAATCAGTTTCATGGCAATGTAAATTTACTATTGTTGCTCAAATGGTTAGATGAGAAACAACTGACCTTCCCTGAATCGGCTTGGGCAACAATTGCCAGCGCATTAGCGCAAACTGAAGATCTTATCGAACATTACCGAGAACTGCGTCGTAAGCTAAAGTCTCACCTACCCGATACACTATATCGCGAAGCCCTACAATTTGAATTGCAGATAGAAAAACAGCAGCAAGCCGATCTCATCGCCTGTATTCATCAGCTCCCAATGACCACATCAAGCGAGATACCCCTCACTACAAACTACTGTCAGCAGCTAGGAGCATCACATTTGAGCCAACGATTCTCGTCCCCCGTCAACATCGGCTAAAGCAAAGCAAGCCGAACATCATGGTTCTCGTTAGGAAGGGCATATGACTTCGGTGTATACTGGCGCGATAAATTATGAGTTAGGGTCAAATAATGCATCCATTCGTTGCCGCCAGCGGTTTACAAAACCCGCACTTACAAACACTGCTCCCCCGTTTCATTCGCAAAAAGGCACGGTTTGAACCCACGTGGCAAACACTCGATACCCCCGATGGTGATTTTCTCGATCTCGCTTGGAGTGAAGCGCCGGGCACAAAAAAGGCGCAAAGCAAACCTATTTTTATTCTATTCCACGGTTTGGAAGGCTCTTTTTATAGCCCTTATGCCAATGGATTAATGGATGCCTTTGCCAAACAGGGCTGGCTTTCGGTCATGATGCATTTTCGCGGCTGTAGTGGTAAACCGAATCACTTAGCTCGTGCTTATCATTCTGGAGAAACTGCAGATGCCCGCTGGGTACTTGAATATTTACGCCAACAATTTCCCCAACAACCGATTGTCGCTACCGGAGTATCCTTAGGCGGTAATATGTTGATCAATTACCTTGCGGATTATCAAACGGATCCCATTGTTACCGCTGCCACGGCCATTTCAGCTCCTTTGGACTTAGCCGCTTGCTCACAACGTATTGAACAAGGTTTTTCCAAACTCTATTGTCGTTATTTGCTCTCATCATTAAAACGCAACGCGTTGAAAAAGCATCGCTTACTCCAAGACACACTCGGACTTTCAGAAAACGGTATTCAACGAATCACAAAACTGTATGACTTTGATCAGCTCATTACCGCCCCACTGCATGGTTTTAAAAATGCGCATGATTACTATCAACGCTGTTCTGGTATGCAGCGATTGAAAGAAATCCGCACCCCAACCCAGATCATCCATGCCAAAGATGACCCATTTATGACCGATGCCGTCATTCCTAAATTTTCGCTGCCCGACAATATAGATTATCGACTATTTACTAATGGTGGCCATGTCGGATTTATCTCCGGCACCCTCACACAACCGGAGCTTTGGTTAGAAAAGGCCCTCCCCGACTACTACGCAGGGCTGTAAGCCTTTTCATTCGCCTGACCACAAAGCTCGCTGTTTATCACTTTTATCATTCTAAAACTGTGGCTCACCGATTGATCTTCGAACATAAAATAAATTGAGGTATTTATGATCGTACCTTGGCAACAGATCGCCAATGAAACCTTAGAGAATTTAATCCGAGAATTTGTATTAAGAGAAGGGACAGACTACGGTGAAACAGAGGTGAGCTTGCAAGATAAAATCGAGCAAGTAAAGCACCAACTGGAAACAGGAGATGCGGTGATCGTCTATTCAGAATTACATGAAACGATCGATATCAAAAGTAAAATTCGCTAATTGAGTGTGAATCTGCCATTTTCTGCGGCGAATTTTCCATGATATAGTGAAAACTAACAACACGGTCACTGTGGCCTGTTGAGGATTTATAGACAAGGTTTGTCATGTCAGCAAAGTACCCTATTATTGCCGTCACTGGCTCTTCAGGCGCAGGAACCACCACGACATCAGAAGCATTTCGGAAAATGTTCAATATGATGAACATTAAACCCGCTTGGGTCGAAGGAGACAGTTTTCATCGTTTTACCCGCCCAGAAATGGATATTGAAATTCGAAAAGCGCGTGAACAAGGTCGCCACATCAGTTATTTTGGCCCACAAGCGAATGATTTTCCCGCGCTACAAGAATTTTTTCGGGAATATGGTAAATCAGGTACGGGTCAAATTCGCCGTTACCTGCATACGTTTGATGAAGCCGTTCCCTATAATCAAATGCCCGGTACCTTTACCCCGTGGCAACAGCTGCCTGAAGATACTGATGTATTGTTTTATGAAGGACTTCATGGCGGAGTTGTCGATGGCGAAATCAATGTTGCGCAGCATGTTGACTTTTTGATAGGCATGGTACCGATTGTCAATTTAGAATGGATTCAAAAATACGTTCGAGATACCCGTGATAGAGGTCATTCGCGAGAAGCGGTCATGGACTCCATCGTTCGCTCAATGGATGATTACCTTAATTACATCACGCCACAATTTTCTCGCACGCACATTAACTTTCAACGTGTTCCAACGGTTGACACGTCTAATCCACTGAACGCCAAAGGCATTCCTAGCTTAGATGAAAGTTTTGTGGTGATTCGACTGCGAGGGATCAAGAATGTCGATTATCCTTATCTATTAGCGATGATAGACGGTTCATTTATGTCTCGCCACAACACCATCGTTGTCCCCGGTGGAAAAATGAGCTTTACCATGGAGTTAATCGTTCGACCACTACTGCAACAGTTGATTGAATCGGGCAAAATTGGTTAATCATTCCGTGCTAATGACGATTACTTTTCATACCGTGATCATGTGCACACTTTTGCTTAGATTATCCGTACTTTGATACGATTAAAATCAAGAAATCGCCTGAGAAAAAGGATACTATTCCATACCGAACACAAGATAGCTTGCAGCAATTAGGAAGTCCTCTTATTCTAGTTAACCCATTAAGGCTTCGCTAAAATATATGGACAGCAGCGAGCATACCCTGCAGAGGAAGTGAGATATTATGGTTCTAGGTAAACCTCAAACCGACCCAACACTAGAGTGGTTTCTTTCACATTGTCATATTCATAAGTACCCTTCTAAAAGCACGCTGATTCATGCGGGCGAAAAGGCAGAAACTTTGTACTACATTGTCAAAGGGTCTGTTGCGGTACTGATTAAAGATGAAGAAGGTAAAGAGATGATTCTTTCTTACCTTAATCAAGGTGATTTCATCGGCGAGCTTGGTTTGTTCGAAGAAGATCAAGAACGTACCGCTTGGGTTCGAGCTAAATCGCCTTGTGAAGTGGCAGAGATCTCATTTAAAAAATTCCGCCAATTGATTCAAGTTAACCCTGATATTCTGATGCGTTTGTCAGGCCAAATGGCCCGTCGTCTGCAAGTCACCAGCCAAAAAGTTGGCGACCTTGCCTTCTTAGACGTGACTGGTCGTATTGCGCAAACGCTTCTCAACCTAGCAAAACAACCTGATGCAATGACTCATCCTGATGGGATGCAAATCAAAATCACTCGTCAGGAAATTGGCCAAATCGTCGGTTGTTCACGTGAAACTGTGGGTCGTATTTTAAAAATGCTGGAAGAGCAAAACTTAATTTCAGCACACGGCAAAACCATTGTCGTTTACGGTACCCGCTAGCGATATTAAATAACAGATGCACAAAGCTACTTTATTCATTTTAAAGTAGCTTTTTATTTGGTCACGACTTTCTATCTGTGCTCTCAAAAATTTTATCGGCAGAAGCGGCAACAAAGCCTTGATAGAGTTGTCCATTTACCATTGGATAACGTTTAGCAAATTCATAAAAACCACCAGGAATCACTTCAACACCTTCGTGAAACGATACTGGCACCCTATCGGCCATGGTCGAGGACTGTTCTAGTAATACTTCTGGGGTTCCTTTCACTTCACCGCCATGTTCGTTAATGGTGAAGCCTGCCTGACGTAAATGGTCATTGACCGCTTTAACCTGATTGAATGCCTTGAGCTGATTCACACTGACCGTAAAGTGATTTGCCCCATAGCCATGAGCCGCTAACCATGCCGCATATTCGCTCTCTTTGGCTAAGATTTGATAATCAGCAAACGAGAGATCCCATAGACGGCCTGCGTAAAGAAAGTCAACATGATCAAAACGAGACGTATCCACTTGAGCCACTAACTTAGCGACTATCGCTTGTAACTCAGCTGAACACGCTTCAACTTTTAATTCACTAATAAACACTTTCGGCTGCTTAGGATCTGAGTGCTCGTAATGCTTAGCGACTAACTTTTTGCTCTCAAACAAATAATCACCACACGCTTGATAACCTAAGGCTAGAAAAGGCTGAGCTAAAGTATTCATGCCCAGCGGTGCGATATTAAAGGTTCGTAAAGCAATATGGTCATTGATTAGCGGAAAACCTTCTTGTAGTAACTGATGCACTTGCTGCGCAGAAGGACAAAGTCGTGTGGTGTAATCAGCCCATAAGGCTTGGAATAATTCATCAACAGTCATAGCGCCTCCTTATTTTTACCCAACCATTTACTCGTTTATAGGATAAGCTCGATCCCAGGCGCTAAAGTCGTGGGCAATTGTGTGCTTTCCCCTTCCATCGAAGCCATAGGATAAGCGCAATAATCTGCCGCATAATACGCACTAGGACGTAAGTTTCCAGAAGCACCGGGGCCACCAAAAGGCGCATCACCACTGGCTCCGGTCAATGGGCGGTTACGGTTGACAATTCCGGCACGAATATGATCGATAAAATAGTGCCACTCTGTATCGTCGGTAGAAATCAGCCCCGCAGACAACCCAAAACGAGTCTGATTCGCAAATGCGACAGCTTGCTCGAACGTCTGATAACGGACCACTTGCAGCAATGGGCCAAAATATTCTTCATCGGGTAAATTATCGATCTCCGTCACATCAAGAATGGCGGGAGTAACAAACGCAAAATGAGACAGCTGAGCCGCCAACAATGGCTTAGCTCCGAGCGAACATAAATGTTCCTGTGCTTGAATCATTGCCCGTGCTGCGGCAACCGAGATTAACGGCCCCATAAAAGGAGCAGGCTCGGCAAACGGTTCATCAATGATTAAATTGGCCGCAGTACTAACCAACTTCGCTAGCAGTCGATCGCCAGATTCATCAGCAGGAAGATACAAGCGACGAGCACAAGTACAACGCTGCCCTGCACTAATAAAGGCAGATTGAATAATAGTATAAACGGTGGCATCAATCTCACCATACTGCTTCGACACCACCAACGGGTTGTTACCACCCATTTCTAATGCCAACATTTTCTCAGGTTGACCAGCAAACTGACGGTGTAAGAGGTGGCCAGTATTGGCGCTCCCCGTGAACAGTAATCCATCAATATTCGCAGAACTTGCTAGCGCAATGCCCGTCTCTTTACCACCTTGCACAAGGTTCAACACACCATCGGGTAATCCCGCTTGTTGCCAAAGCTTGGCCGCTAATTCGCCACACCAAGGTGTTTGTTCTGAAGGTTTAAATACGACCGTATTACCCGCCAATAAAGCCGGAACAATATGTCCATTCGGTAGATGAACAGGAAAGTTATAAGGGCCAAATACCGCCATGACTCCCAGCGGGCAATGACGTAACACTAGTTGACTTCCCGCAGTTGCACGGTGTTGTTCCCCTGTGCGATCTTGATAAGCCCGAATGGAAATGGCAATTTTTCCCGCCATCGCTGCAGCTTCAGTGCGTGCTTCCCATAACGGTTTTCCGGTCTCTTTAGCGATGATTTCTGCGATATTTTCACTATTGGCTTGAACAAGATCAGCAAAGCGGAGCAGGATTTGCTCTCGCTCATGATAGGGACAATTTTTCCAACGAATAAAGGCCGAACGGGCCGCTGCAATCGCTTGCTCTACTTGAACTTGACTCGCACTATTTCCTTGCCAAATTACGCAACCGTTATATGAACTGAGTGAGGAAAAAACCTCTCCATCACCAGCTAACCATTGCCCATTAATCCATTGTGTCATGATCTTGCCCCTTTATTTTATTGCGCTAGAATCCGCAACCAGTCTCCTTGCTCGACCTCTAGTACTTTCGCGACGTCAGGTGTAATGATCACCACCTCACGTTCTCGGTTATAGCCCGCCTTGGCTGCCGTTGCCCGAAAATTCTCAAAGGTACAATTACACATTAAGTAATCTTGCCCACTAGCATGGCGAGCCACTTCAACTCGAGCCCGTACGGAGTGACGCACAGACTCAATGTGACGAAGGTCACATTCTACTGTTGGGCCGGCATCAAAAATGTCGACATAATTACGACAAGTAAACCCCTCTTGTTCAAGCAAAGCTAATGCTGGTCGAGTATTGTCATGCACTTGCCCGATCACCGCTTGCGCTTCTGGACTGAGCAAGTTGATATAAATCGGTAGCTTTGGCATCAAATCAGCAATAAAACCTTTTTTACCAATACCGGTCAGATAGTCAGCCAGTGTAAAGTCAATCGAGAAAAAGTGCTGTTGTAACCACTGCCAGAAGGGAGAGTTACCCTTGTCATCCGAAACGCCGCGCATTTCCGCAAAAATAGTTTGCGAGAAGCGCTCTGGATGCTCTGCCATCATTAAAAAACGGCTTTTCGATAATAAACGGCCATTTAAGCCTTGGCGGTAAGGCTCACGTAGGAATAATGTACATATTTCACTGCACCCAGTGTAATTATTGCCAAACGTCAACAGTTTAACCGTATTATGCACCCCCAACTTATGAGATGAATGGACAATGGTACTGATATGATAGGAATAACTCGGGCGATCCCAACCAACAGCCGCTTCAATTCCGGTTGTCCCCACCACCTCACCCGTCTCTGAATCCACCCCAACCATCAGATAGCCTTCATCACTCGGATATAACACCTCTGCTTTGGCAAAGCTATATTCTGAGTGTTCGATGCGTTTCGTTAGCAGTTCTTGATTGACCGGCAATGAAGTAAAGCCATAACCGGACTCTACCGCACAAGTATGTAAAGCGTCGAAGTCTGAGATGGCAATTGGACGAATAACTAGCATCAATATTCCCTCCTGACGCATGAAGAATCTAGGGTTTGTTGACCTTTCGCGATTAAACTTTGTTCGAAAGGTCAACTGCCCCTAGGGAGAGAGATGAAACCTAGAGGCACACCCACCGGCTCCATGGTGGATGTAGTGAATCAAGCGATCTAAACCAGTGAAGCAATCGCTTGATCCAATTTTTCCAAACCAAGTTCGATCTCTTGCTGACTAATAATCAGCGATGGGGTAATGCGTATTACACTGGCTCCCGCCACCAAGATCATTAAACCTTGCTGACCGGCTGCGACAAGAATCTCTCTTGCTCGGCCTTGCCATTGCTCATTAAGCTCGGCACCAACCAATAGACCTTTCCCTCGAATTTCTTTAAAAACTTGATACTTATCGTTTATTTTAGCCAAACCTTGACGGATCCATTCGCCACGCTTAACAACCCCCGCTAGCGTCTCTGGCTGACTCACAATCTGCACGACCGCTTCTGCAACGGCACATGCTAATGGATTTCCACCATAAGTTGACCCATGCGTACCGACACTTAAATGTTTTGCCAGCTTATCGGTCGTCAACATTGCGCCAATGGGGAAACCTCCTCCGAGCGATTTGGCCGTACTAAGAATATCAGGTTTCACACCGATACCTTGGTAGGCATAGAAATCTCCCGTACGTCCATTGCCCGTTTGAACCTCATCAAAAATCAGCAATGCATGGTGTTTATCACAAAGCTCTCGTACGGCTTGAATAAATGGAGCAGAGGGTGAAATTAGACCACCTTCACCTTGTAAGGGTTCCATCATCACCGCACAGGTACGATCAGAGATCTGCGCTTGTAATGCACTGATATCATTATAAGGAAGATGGGTGACATTGCCCGGCTTCGGGCCAAAACCATCGGAGTATGCGGCTTGCCCCCCAACCGTGACGGTAAAAAAGGTTCGGCCATGAAATCCCTGAGTAAAGGCAATAATTTCTGATTTTTCCGGGCCAAAGTTATCCGCCGCATAACGGCGAGCCAACTTTAAGGCGGCTTCATTCGCTTCCGCGCCTGAATTAGCAAAAAAAACTTTTTCAGCAAAGCTGAGCTCAGTTAACCGCTTCGCTAAGCGTAAAGCTGGCTCATTAGTCATTACATTACTCAAATGCCATAACTTATTGGCTTGGTCTGTCAATGCTTGAACCAAAACGGGATGACAATGGCCCAAGCAACTGACCGCAATACCGCCAGCAAAATCGATATATTCACGCCCTTGCTGATCCCAGACTCGGGAGCCTTGACCTTTGACTGGAATAAATTCCATCGGGCTATAGCAAGGTACCATCACCTCATCAAATAAAGCACGATCCACATGTTTTTCTACCGTCATCACAGATTCCTTCTCGATACTACATGCCAAGCAGCGCAACGATGGCGTAACAAAATCCCCATAAAAGATTTTGTATTGCATTCTAGCCTACCAAGCATTTTATTTACAAAATATTAACCAATTCAATAGTGAATTATGCTTTTTAACTGTCTATCAAACAGACTAGTATGACCCAATGTGATTATTTATGCATTAAATCACAAATTTTATGAAGCTTTTTTTCTCTTTAACAAAAAACAGTTCCCAAAGGACAATAAATTCAGAGAATGGATAGAACAGCAGAAAATCTGGCGCATAAGTTGTCAAAACTTAAAATGGCTTATAAAAGAAGGATAAATGTAAAAAAAGTGATCAAACAGAGGATTAGCGACGTAAAAAATTGGCCAATAATTGGTGGCCTTGCTCGGTTTTTATCGATTCGGGATGAAACTGAACCGCATCAATTGGCCAAGTTTTATGGTGATACCCCATAATCTCATCCATTGCTCCATTCGCATGCTCAGTCCAAGCGGTCAATTCAAACTGATCGGATAAGGTGTCTGGTGCTACGACGAGAGAGTGATAACGAGTTACGGTCAGTGGATTATTTAATCCAGCAAACACACCGCTTCCCGTATGGCGAATTCGCGAGGTTTTACCATGCATGACTTGTCGAGCGCGAACAATATCGGCCCCAAAGACTTGTGCAATCGCTTGATGACCGAGACAAACCCCCAAAATCGGTAATTTCCCAGCAAAATGTTCAATCGCGGCGAGAGAGATCCCAGCTTCATTCGGTGTACCAGGCCCGGGGGAAATCACTAAATGGCTAGGTGCTAAGGCCTCGATTTGCTGAATATTGATTGCATCGTTACGCACAACATCAACCTTTACCCCCAATTGGCAAAAGTACTGGTATAAGTTATAGGTGAATGAGTCGTAATTATCGATAATCAGTAACATAGATGGCGATGAGCAAACGAATGATGAGCAAAAAAGAAAACAGGCCAGTTACACTGACCTGCCAAACCATTAAACGCGAGCAACAAAGCCAACCGCATCAAATACCTTTTTCAAGGTTGTTAATGCTTGGGCTGACGCTTTCTCGGCCCCTTGACTCATCACACTGTTAAGATAACTGCGGTCATCACGAATTCGATGATATTCTGCCTGGACGGGTTCGAGCATCGCAACCAGTGCTTCTCCGACATCTTTCTTAAATGGGCCATACATTTCAACCCCAGCATACTGGGCTTCAATATCTGCAAAAGATTGACCCGTTGCCGCAGAGAATAAGCCCATTAAGTTAGAAATACCGGCCTTATTTTCCACATCGTAAGCGATACGTGGTGGTGTCTCGGTATCAGTTTGTGCTTTGTTGATCTTTTTAATGATAGATTTAGGATCTTCCAACAAAGTGATCACGTTTTTGCGATTATCATCCGACTTCGACATTTTCTTCGTCGCATCCTGTAAGCTCATCACTCGCGCATTCACTTTGGGTATATACGGCTCTGGAATAGTAAAAATTGGCGTTTCAGAATCTGGACAATATATATTATTGAATCGTGTTGCAATATCGCGGGCCAATTCCAAATGCTGTTTTTGATCGCTACCGACCGGCACCTGATGCGCGCCATACAATAAAATATCCGCAGCCATAAGTACCGGATAGTCAAATAGCCCAGCATTGACATCGTTAGCGTAACGCGCTGATTTGTCTTTGAATTGAGTCATACGGCTCAATTCGCCCATTTGCGTGTAACAGTTAAGAATCCAACCCAATTGAGCATGTTCTGGTACATGAGACTGAACGAATAATGTGCTCTTTTGAGGATCAACACCAACCGCTAAGCAGATTGCCAATGCATCTAAGGTTGCTTCACGCAATGCTTTCGGATCTTGACGAACCGTGATCGCATGGAGATCAACCACACAATAGTGACAATCATAATCGTCTTGCATCTGTTGCCATTGACGTAGAGCACCCAAGTAATTACCGATACTTAGTTCACCAGACGGTTGAACACCACTCAATACGATGGGTTTGCTCATGGGTATGATTCCTTGTTACTGAATACGAAATAAGACAGAAAACTCTGTGAAAAACAGTGCCCGCCGATTGCGGGCACAAGATAGCAGTGTACTCATTGATGAGTATTTTACTAGTGGCAAGTGATAATTTTTAAGCGCAAACCATAACGACATCAATGAGCTGAGCAATATCATCTGCTACCACATCAGGTTCAGCAGCCGAGATAGGCTCACCGTGGTTGTAGCCATAAGTCAAACCAAACGATGCGCATCCGGCATTTTTCGCAGCTAGAATATCATTTTTAGAATCACCTACCATTAACATCTGTTGCGGAGCTAGTCGATATTTAGCTAATAACCACTCTAATGCCATCGGATTCGGTTTTTTCTCAGCAAATGTATCACCACCAATGATATCGCGGAAAAATTCACGGATTCCATGTTGGGTTAATACATCTGGGACAAATTTACTCGGTTTATTGGTTACTAACGCTAAGATAAACCCCGCTTGATGAAGTTCGGCTAAGGTTTGCTTTACATGTGGGTAAAGGTGACTCTGTTGATGGCCGGTTTTTGCGTAATAATCATCAAATAACTCGCGAGCTTGATGACAGATAGCCGGATCTAATGCTGAATCAACCTGTAAACCTTGGCTCAAACAGCGAGCAATGAGTATATCTGCACCATTACCGACATAATCACGCACTTGCTGTTCAGAAACGCTAGGAAACCCTAACGCTTGCACTGCTTGATCCGCAGCAATGGCTAAATCAGGTACGCTATCGAGTAAGGTGCCGTCGAGATCAAAGGCAATTAACTTTATTGGTTGCAAAACTTATTCCTAATGAGTGAATGAGGGATTACTTAACCTTGGCCAATTCCGCACGCATGGCATTAAGTACCGCTTGATAATCTGGCTGACCAAAAATAGCCGATCCGGCGACAAACATATCGGCACCAGCTTGGGCAATTTCAGCAATGTTATCTACCTTCACACCACCGTCAATTTCCAAACGAATAGAGCGACCACTTTGTTCAATTCGTTCCCGAACAGCACGCAATTTGTCTAACGTGTGTGGTATAAATGATTGACCACCAAACCCTGGGTTTACCGACATCAGTAGAATAAGGTCAACTTTATCCATAATATAGTCAAGATGACTGAGCGGAGTGGCTGGGTTTAATACCACTCCGGCTTGACAGCCGTGTTCTTTGATCAGCTGTAAAGTACGATCGACATGATCTGAGGCTTCAACATGAAAGGTAATCATTGATGCCCCCGCTTTGGCAAAATCAGGAATAATTCGGTCAACGGGTTTTACCATCAAATGAACGTCGATAGGCGCGGTAATTCCATAATCACGTAGTGCTTGACAGATTGGAGCACCAAAGGTGAGGTTCGGCACATAATGATTATCCATCACATCAAAGTGAATAACATCTGCCCCAGCTGCCAGAACTTTTTCAACATCGTCGCCTAGACGAGCAAAATCTGCCGAGAGAATGGATGGAGCAATAAGGAAATCTTTCATGGCTAACCTCTTTGGTGATGGAATGCACAGAACGGCGGTAACGCATTCTACCCTAAGGAAGCGATGAGATCCTAGGATCTGTTGCCGAAAAATAATTGATCAATCAGCAAACAAACCCTTTGTTCGGGGTAAACAATGCGAGCAATTCGTCCACTTTATTGCGTCCAGCACCATTACGGCTAATGGTGCGTTTCACTTGAACGGCATTCAGTTGGGCACCATGATAGAGGCGACGAGTTAAAATTGTGTCATGGTTAGAGATAAGCACAGGAATACCTCGTTCTTGCGCGGTTTTTTCTGCAATATCAGCCAATGCAGCTTGATCATCAAGTGAAAAACCATTCCCCGCATACGAGGTAAAATTTGCGGTCATAGACAAGGGGGCATAAGGGGGATCACAGTAAATAACACTCTCTTGCGTCGCTTGACTGAATGTTTGATGATAACCGGCACAAATAAAGGTTGCTCGCTGTGCTTTTTCAGCAAAAAACTCTAACTCAGCTTCAGGAAAGTACGGTTTTTTATACGAACCAAAAGGCACATTAAACCCTCCTTTTTTGTTATAACGGCATAAACCATTAAACCCAAAACGATTCATATAAAGGAAGGCCAATGAGCGGTACATGATGTCATCACAGCTGTTGAACTGTTTACGGACATCCAAATAAGCTTCTTTGCGATTATTCTCCGGTGTAAACCAACGTTTTGCTTCGCGAATGTAATGATCCGGTTCCGTTTTTAACAGGTTATATAAATTGATTAAGTCAGGATTAATATCCGCCAACAAATAATGCTCAAAATCACTATTGAGAAAAATTGACCCAGCCCCGACAAAGGGTTCAACCAACTCTCGGGCGGATGGCAAATGGCGTTGGATCTCTTCGACTAGGCCAAACTTACCCCCAGCCCATTTCAAAAAGGCACGCTGCTTTTTCATCTACCGCTCTAATCAATCACCGAAAAAAATAAGGAGCGGAATGTAACATATTTTCCGCCCAAACTCAGCGTTATTTCGCACGTTCAATCTCTCGGTGTACTTGACTGAGTGATTTAGCCCATGGACCTAACGTTTGAATAGCGGTAGGCAAGGTAGCAACGGCGTCACGCGCTAACTGAATGGTTGGATAATTCTGGTAAGTCACGATATACCAATCAACGTCATTGCGTAAGGTAGGATAAACATTCACCTGCCCCTCTAGCTGGTATTGATCGATAAACGCTTGAACTTCTTGTAATGAGTTAACTGCGGCCAATTGCAAAGTGTAGCTGCGAGGTGACATGTCAAGCAACACTTCTCTAGCAAACGAAAAACGAATCAACCCAGGTTGCTCGGGAGGCTCAGTTAAAGCAACGGGCTCCAGTGGCATATCGGCATTATCCGCCTGAATATTGACTGCAGGCTGTACCTCACTGGCACTTGTCTCAACGGGCTGCTGAGGCTTTCCTTCTAACAAGGCATCGACCACATCAGAGCTAATGACCACTCGTTGATGAGCAGAATCAGCAATCCCCACTGCTTCTGAACTTTCTTTCACATCCGGAGGTAGTGCTGCTGAATCATCATCCATACCAGTGAAATCGGGCTGGGATGAGGCCGCATTCTCGACAAGTTCTGGTTGGCTCAACTCGATGTCATGTGGGGGTAGTGTCGGAATCACCGTTTGCTCGATGGTTTTTTGGCTGTCAATGAATTGCTGACTTTTTTCATCCGCAGAGGGTTGCAACCACATCCACCAATACCCCCCACCAATCATGAGTAGCAGCAAAACAGTCACCAGAGCAATATTCATTGGTGAGGCAATAATAGAACGAATAATGATCCGTTTTTCATTTTTCTGTTCAGTTAAAGCCATAATCTCCCCCGGAAGCAGTTTTACTTTTTTATAGGCGGCGCGAACCTGACGTTCGAGTTCAGGCTCGATATAGCGCATGACTCGTTGTTCAAATAACCGATCAGCCTCATATTGACTCAGAGGTTCAATGTCTAATTCTATCGGCTTATGCTCTTGCCCGTAGGTTAAGCGTGTTAACAAGGCATCAAGACGGTTTGCCTGAGCAAATAGCACAACATTAATCGTCCAACGAGGATGACTTTGCGCTTCCAACACCCACATCCATAATTCGGAAAGTAAAGCATCCGATAATAGATGAGCATCATCAATCGCAATCACCATATCGCATTCATCTTCACCAATCAGATAGCAAAAGCTATCGAGCAACGCATCACTCGGATTGAAGAGAGGCTCAGAGACCAATTGATTCAAAATGGTGGTTCTACGTTGCTCATCGCTTTGACTAGGATGACAAAGCAATAAGGATTGGTTCTTGTCTTCAGCCCAATGCTCTAGATAGCGCTGCGCAAGCCAAGACTTCCCGGCACCCAGTCCACCATAAACGTTAACAAAATTAGAACCAAAACGAGTAAGAAGCTGCAAACGTTCAAGCAGCTCGGTCTGAGAATCTAACTCTAATTCATGTGCTAAACTCATCAACTATCCTAATGATCCCAATCAATTGATTATTAGTTACGACACGCTTCAATGGCTTGCTTTATCACCGCTTGAGGAACGCCTTTCACCACTTCTGCACGGCCAATGGCGGTTGGTAATACCAAGCGCAACTCTCCCGCCAATACTTTTTTATCTCGCATCATATGCTGAATAAAAT
>NZ_NBUS01000037.1:121950-126686 GCF_002749895.1 Vibrio fujianensis
AAACGTCATGCTTTCAGGGGTGTGTACTGGCAGATGTGCTCTTTCCAGTATGGCACGGATACGCGCTTGCTGCTGCTCAGTAATCAACCCTTGTAATTGTGCTGTCACGGTCGCCATCATGGTACCAGCAGCAACGGCTTCACCATGTAACCAACACCCATAGCCCAGCTCGGCTTCAATCGCATGACCAAAGGTATGGCCTAAATTAAGTAACGCGCGAATGCCTGATTCTTTTTCATCCAAAGCCACCACTTCCGCTTTAATTTGGCAGCAGCGAGCAATGGCATAGGATAGTGCTTGCTCATCTAACGCATATAAGGCTTCCATATGCTCTTCTAACCAGACGAAGAAATCGTGATCATAAATAATGCCATATTTGATCACCTCAGCCATTCCAGCAGCAAATTCACGTGCTGGTAGCGTGCTTAAGCACTGAGTATCAATAATGACAGCTTTGGGTTGATAAAACGCGCCTATCATATTTTTACCCAAAGGGTGGTTTACCGCGGTTTTTCCACCAACAGAAGAGTCTACTTGAGCCAATAATGTGGTAGGTATTTGAATAAAGTCGATCCCTCGCTGATAACAGGCCGCAGCAAAACCGACCAAATCCCCTATCACGCCTCCACCCAACGCAATAACCGTTACATCACGGCTATAATTATGCTCCAGCAAATAACTCATGATGGTATTAAACGTTGCTAGACTTTTATACTGCTCACCATCAGGCAATTCTAACACTGCGGATAAACAGCCTCGCTGTTCAAGTAACGAAAGAATACGTTTTGCATATAACGGAGCAACCGTGTGGTTAGTGATCACCAACACGTGTTGTTTTGCAGAAAGAGGAAGAAGGGCCGGATTATTAAATAATCCGGCACCAATTGAGATGGGGTAGCTACGCTCACCTAAACTGACCGTAATCCGTTCCATGGTTTGCACTCCAAATAAAAGAACTGGTTAATGTTCTTCTAGCATTTTTACGATCTGGTTGGCTACCACTTTTGCACTTTGATCGTCGGTACGTACAGTAATATCCGCAATTTCTTCATACAGCGGATTACGTTCACCAGCCAGTGCTTCTAAAACTTCACGAGGGTTATCCGTTTGCAGCAACGGACGTTTTTTATCACGGTTAGTCCGTGCTAATTGTTTTTCGATCGTGGTTTCTAAGTAAACAACCACACCACGAGCAGAAAGGCGATTGCGATTTTCTTTGCTCATCACCGAACCGCCACCCGTGGCGAGAACAATACCTTGTTCTTCAGTGAGATCATTGATCACCGCTTCTTCACGTTTACGGAAGCCTTCTTCACCTTCAACATCAAATACCCAAGCGATATCTGCGCCGGTGCGCTCTTCAATGACAGTATCAGAATCAACAAACTCCATATGCAGTTGTTGAGCTAAGTGTCTACCAATTGTACTTTTGCCAGCACCCATTGGGCCGACAAGAAAAATATTGCGTTTCTCAGCCATGTTTAGCAGTAATTTACAACGTTAATTCAATGACATCGCCACAAAGTTCGCCATACTAATGTTAGCGATGGGAATGCTTGTGGCACCGATTCCTCACAGATAATTCGTGATAAGACCCGAAATTATCTAGATAAGGTGCCACTAATGCAACTTTAATTTCACTTTAGCGAGAACAATGACGCTAAGTCATTGAATTACCACCTTGGGTGTCACGAAAATGAGTAACTCACTTTTGCCCAATTGCTGATAACTACGACGAAATAGCGCACCAAGAAACGGTAAGTCTCCCAATAATGGCACTTTATCTATGGTATTAGTCAGACTATGTTGAAAAATACCACCAAGCACAACCGTTTCTCCATTATTGACTAAAACTTGCGTGCCAATCCGTTGGGTATTAATCGCCACGGCCTCCCCCGTTCCAGTTTTAACCACATCACCAGGACGGTCTTGTGTGACACTTAAATCCAGCACCAACCGGTTATCCGGAGTAATTTGCGGTGTAACTTTTAAACTGAGCACCGCTTTTTTAAACGCCACTGTCGTTGCGCCACTGGAAGATGATTCTAAATAGGGTATTTCTGTCCCTTGTTCAATGTAAGCTGGTTTTTTATTGGTAGTGATCAAGCGTGGGCTAGAAATGATCTCCGCTTTCGATTCACGTTGCATCGCCGATAGTTCGAGATCCAGCAAAGTACCAGAGCCAAGTTTAGCAACCTGAAAAGCAATGCTTGAGGCGTTAGCAGCCGTGGCTCCCAAATTCACGTTCAAGAAATTATTGATCCCTTCGGTACCATCTTCCGGTTCATATAAACCTATCGTATTCATATTTCCTTCAATTGATCCGCCCACCGTATGGCTACCGTTTTTCGATGACATCCCCCATCGGATCCCTAATTCGTCCAAATTACCCTCATTCACCGTAACAATTCGGGCTTCAATCTGAACCTGTTTGACTGGGATATCGAGCGATGCAATGATTTCACGAATCACTTTAATATTTTCCGGCAACTCACGGATCAACAGTGCGTTGGTTCGCTCATCGATACTAATCGAACCGCGCTCAGAGAGCATATTTACCGCGCCACTTCCACCTATCATTTCCGCGATATCGGAGGCTTTGGCAAAATGCACTTTAATAATATCGGACTGTAAATCACCTAATTCTTCCGCCAACCGCGCTTTTTCTAATTGCTGCTTCTCTCTTAAATCTAACTCTTCTTTCGGTGCCACAAGAATAACACTGCCATCGACTCGCTTATCGAGCCCTTTAACTTGTAAAATAATATCCAGCACTTGCTGCCAAGGCACACCATCTAAGCGAAGGGTTAAGTTTCCTGTGACCGAATCGGAAACCACCAAATTGAATTGGTTATAATCCGCAATCAACTGTAAAACATTTCGTACTGGAATGTCTTGAAAGTTAATGGAAATCAGCTTGCCTTGCTTTTCCATCAAGCTTGGAGGTGGTGTTGGTTCTGCTTGTTTGAGTTCAGTAATAACAACCTCTAAGTATTTTCCTCGTAAGGCATAATCATACTTAAACGGCCCTTGAATAGTCACTTGCAGTAAAGTACTCGGCTCTTGACGAAAAACCTCAACACTCTCAACAGCGGTCGCAAAGTCTTTCACATCTAGTAGGTAGAGTTGATCATCTGCGACATCGGTTTTAAGCAGTTCAATCGCTAGCCCTGGCTCTGTTTTTTGTACATCCACCACTGTAGAGGGAGAAGCCAGCTCAACCACTAAAACGGCCGCTTTATCTTTATTTAAACGAAAATCAATATTTTTTAACTGATTTGCTTGTGATAATTCGCTAGCCACAACACTGGTTGCTAACAGCATCCATATCCCAATACACAGATAACGCATATTACGTACCATGGTTGAATTTAATCCTTTAATCATAGTTAGGTCTCTACACTGAAAAACTTACTTTAAAGCCAATTTGACATTGCGCTGATTCCAACACCCTAGACCATCTGGCAAGGTTTCTTTTATCAGCAAATAATTATCGGCAACCCGAGTAATTCGGCCATTATTTAAACCGATATACTGCCCAGCTTTTACATTAACGACGGTACCATTCGGCGTCTGAATGAGAGCGGAAATATGACCGCCACTACTGATCACACCTCTTAAACGCAACTGATTAAGAGGATAACGTTCTAAAGCACCACTCTTATTGCGAGCGGCAGGTTGCCAACAATCAGACTTGGTTACCGACTGATTTTGTACTAGCGCTTCTTGTGGCAAGACAAATGGCTCTCGCTTACCGTGTTGCCCATAATGAAAAGCTTGAAAATGAACGGCGGGCGCAAGCTGAGTGACTTGTTTTTGCGTTTCTAGCTCAACCATGCGTAAATAATCATCGAGGGAGTCATCATTCGCCTGGCATCCAACCAATAACCAAGCACATACCCCACCTAGAAGAAAACAGAACCTATTTTTCATCGCTCACCTCCGCTTTAAACTGGTAAGTGTATGCGCGAACCCTGAAGTGTAATGTGCTACTTTCTTGGCTGACTCTTTGCCAATCAACATCTTCAAAGCTAATTATTCTCGGCAGTTTGGCAATGGCTTCCGAAAAATCGCCAATGTTATGATAATTTCCGGTCAACTCAATATTGAGTGGAAGCCGATAGAGGAATTCTTGGTTGAGTTTTTCCCCCCAATCAATTCGAGTGAAGGTGAGCGAATTTTGCAGACCTAACTCATTCACCGACGCCAACATACTGGCTAACTCTTGTTGAACGGGTAATTGACGTAATAAATAATCGTAACGCTCGCTCAATTCATTGAGTTGTGCCTGTAATTGGGGTAAGGCAGCGACTTTACTGGCCTTGATTCGAACAGTCGATTTTAGTGTTTGCTCTTGCTGCTTTAATCCCTCTAACGTTTCTTGTTTCGGTAAGAGATAAAACCAATATCCCACCGCTTGAATGACGATGATCAGTAATGCGATAACCACCAACTGAGCCGTTCTAGGCCATTCCATTAACTCGTCAAAATCGAGGTCACGCGCCTTAGTCATGAGTTCCTACCTCCTTGACCGGTTTTAAAGCCACTTGCTCGGAAGCATGGAATAAGAAAGAGACTTTGAAGCTCTGAAACTGTTTACCAAAACGACGGTTGCCCGATACAATCGAATGCATGCCCACTTCCGATAACTGTGGCGATTTTTCCAAATTATCTAACATGGTGGCTAAACGAGCCGTACTATCGCTGATGCCGCTCATTTCCACTTCTTGCCCATT
>NZ_NBUS01000037.1:126696-146975 GCF_002749895.1 Vibrio fujianensis
TTTGATTTTATCGACATAGACACCTTCTGGAATTAAATCAGGCATCAGGTGCATAAACTCAGTACTTTTATTGCGCTTTTGCTGTAACGCCTCTACCACGTTTAAGCGCGTTAGTAAGGCCTTATGTTCTTGCTCGGTTACCTTTAATGCATTGAGGCGCTGATCTAATTGCCGGATATGTTGATTCAGAAAATCGAGCCGCCCCTGTTGTTGCTGGTTTTGTTGTTCAAAATAGCTACCGGCCAGCCATTGTGCTCCCAATGCGAGCAGTACACCCAGAATCAATAAATGGATAAAATGCTGACGATAGTTTTCTCGCTGCGTTTCTCGCCACGGCAATAAATTAATGGTATGCAGCATGTTCACCCTCCAGCCATTCAATGCCTCGTAACGCTAATCCCGCCGCGGTACTAAACTTTTGTTGTTCATCAAGTGCTCGCCTACGCTTACTCAATTTATGGCTAAATACCGAGAGCGGCATAAAAATCTCACAGGGTAGATTCAACCGCTCAGTAATGGCATCCGTTAACCCAGAGATTGTCGCACCCCCTCCAGACAGCCATATGCCGGCCAGACTTTGCGGGCCATGCACTGAAGTTAAGAGCTGAATTTGACGAGCCAACCGATCGATAAACTCTTGAGTAAAGGTATCAATTCCGCTTATGCCTTGCTCATGTTGCCGAGTTTGATCAAACCAACGCGTTCCTAATGGAATATCCTTACAAAATGGATCCTTATCGCTAAAGTCGAGGCATAAAGAACTTTGGCTATAGCCGATATCCAATAGCATCCAGTTTGTTCTTTGCTGGGTCTTACTCACTTGCTGCCAAATACGAACAAGACTATGCATCTGCACGTCTAGCAAGACAGGCTCAAGGCCAGCTTTTTCTGTCGCGGCAACCCGACTGTCAACCACTTCACGACGCGTAGCATAAACTTGATAGGTCGCACTGCTGCTTCTTGTTAGTGCTTTTTCCGTCACTTTGACAAAATCTAAACTGAGTTCTTCAATCGGCAATGGCGATTGATGAGAAAATGTCTGATAAATAGCAAACTCCTGCTCTACCGGATCCAGATCACTCTCGATCTGCAAAATCTTGCTGATCACCGCATTATCAGGGACTGCGATCGAAACCTTACGGCTAAACAGGGGTAAGCTCTTTTTTAGTTCTTTGAGTTTCTTTACAATTTTCTGATAATCGAGTGTGTAGTTATCGGCGAAAATATCGTCCGTTACGACGATTTCCTTATAACTAACCAGCGAATATGTTTCGCCGCTTAGTTTTAACACCACAGCTTTAATACTGTGATGTCCGATATCCACACCTGTAACTAATGATTGACTCATGCGATTAACTCCAGTAACAACACCAGCATCGAGCGATAATTTAAAAAAATACTCGCTCATTATTTTTAAGTGTTGAGGTTTTAGTCTAGAGTACAGGGGTTTGCATCAAGACAGCCTCTACTAAACAGGGATTCTCCGGTGAAGTTCATAAAGCGTTTACTTATATTTTCATTGATTTGCATTATTCTTGGAGTCACTACAATTTTTGGCTTCTACTTTTATGTGAAATCTGATTTGCCCGATGTGGCGACACTCAGAGACGTCAAACTGCAAACCCCCATGCAGGTCTTTAGCCAAGATGGTCAATTGATGGCGCAATTTGGTGAGAAACGACGTATTCCGCTGAAACTAGACGAAATGCCAAACGAATTACTTGAGGCGATTATTGCAACCGAAGACTCTCGCTTTTACGAACACTATGGATTTGACCCCATTGGAATTACTCGTGCCGCTTTTGCTGTTGCCGCCTCTGGCAGTGCCTCACAAGGTGCCAGTACCATTACTCAGCAATTGGCGCGAAACTTCTTTTTATCTAATGAAAAGAAGATTATGAGAAAAATCAAAGAGATATTTATCGCCATCCATATAGAACAGCTCTTAACAAAAGATGAAATTCTAGAACTTTACCTTAACAAAATTTATCTCGGTTACCGTTCTTATGGGGTAGGCGCAGCCGCTCAAACCTATTTTGGTAAAGAGGCAAAAGATTTGACTTTAGGTGAAATCGCGATGATTGCCGGATTACCCAAAGCCCCCTCAACCATGAATCCGATCTATTCAGTAGAACGAGCAACCCAACGTCGCAATGTGGTACTACTGCGTATGTTGTCTGAAAAGTACATCAGCGAACAAGAATATGAACAAGCACGCAACGAAGTGCTTGACGGCAAGTTTCATGGTGCAGAAATCGAACTACACGCACCTTATGTCGCCGAAATTGCCCGCGCTTGGATGGTTGAACGTTATGGTGAAGAAGAAGCCTATACTTCAGGAATGAATATCTACACCACTATCGATTCCACACAACAACAAGCCGCGAATCAAGCGGCGATCAATAACTTACTTGCCTACGATGAACGCCATGGTTACCGTGGAGCCGAGAAAGTACTATGGAAAACCGGACAAACCGCTTGGGAAGAAAATAAACTCAATACCCATCTTCGTAATCAACCAATATATGGCGATCTTTTCCCCGCGGTAGTCCTACAGGTTGCAGAGCAATCGGCACAGGTGTGGGTAAGAAATCATCAGTTAAACACCATCGCTTGGGAAGATATGAATTGGGCCAGACGCTTTATTACTGACAATAAGCAAGGGCCATTACCCAATAAAGCGAGTGAAATTTTAAGTGAAGGCGAACAAATTTGGGTCCGACGGATGACCGATCCTGAAACGCAAGAGATACATTGGAAACTAAGCCAAGTCCCGAATGCTAATACCGCCTTTGTGGCGATGAATCCAGACAATGGGGCAATTTTAGCGCTAGTAGGTGGGTTTAACTTTGTACACAGCAATTTCAACCGAGCCACACAATCTATTCGACAAGTTGGCTCTAGCATTAAACCATTTATTTACTCCGCTGCCCTTAATAAAGGTCTGACCTTAGCCACTCTTATTAACGATGCTCCGATTAACCAATGGGATGAAAGCCAAGGAACCGCATGGCGACCTAAAAACTCCCCTCCAACCTATGTCGGCCCAACTCGCCTACGAGTTGGCTTAGCACAATCGAAAAACGTCATGGCTGTTCGGGTACTACGTGAAGTCGGTTTAGATGAAACTCGCCAATACCTAACTCGCTTTGGTTTTGAATTAAGCCAAGTTCCTCGCTCTGAAACGATTGCACTCGGTGCGGGGAGTTTAACCCCAGTGAAAATGGCTCAGGGTTACTCAGTTTTTGCCAATGGTGGTTACTATGTTGAGCCATTCTATATCAGTAAAGTCGAAGACGCCTATGGACAACTTGAGTTTACTGCGACCCCAAAAATCGTTTGTCATCATGACTGCCAAACCGCTGATCACGGATTTGATGAACAAGATCTAGACTCACATTATGCCCCCCAAGTCATCTCCGAACAAAATGCCTTTTTAGTTCGCGAAATGCTTTATAGCAATATATGGGGAGGTGGCAACTGGCGAGAAGGGACGGGTTGGAATGGAACAGGCTGGCGTGCTCAGGTTTTAAAGCGGCGCGATATTGGTGGAAAAACCGGCACCACGAATGATTCGAAAGATGCTTGGTATAATGGTTTTGGGCCTGGAATCGTGGCAACGGCCTGGGTTGGTTTTGATGATCACACCCGGAATCTAGGGCGAAGTGTTCCAAATCCGAATACTGAAGATGATATCTCTGGTGCAGAGGCTGGCGCTAAAACAGCTCAGCCCGCTTGGATTGATTTTATGCGTTCTGCGTTAGAAAACATTGCGGTAGAAAAGCCGTCCATCCCCGACAACATCGTGCGTGTCCGAATTGATCGTGAAACTGGGCTACTCACCAACAAACTTGATGGAAGCTCGATGTTTGAATACTTTATTCAAGGTACCGAACCGACTGAATATGTAGTAGAAGAGACACAAAGCCTCTACTCCACTGACAGTGAAAGCGAACTGTTTTAAGTAAACAAATAGCCATCCTCATGGGGATGGCTATTGAGCAAACCAGCGGATTATCGCCCATTGAGACAGTTTTTCATCGCTTGGGCTAACTGTTCAAAACGTTGTCGTAAAGGAGAGCCGGGACGATAGACTAATACTATCCGGCGTGAAGGCTCTGGATTGACCGCTTTGATGTAGCAAACGCCATCTTTCACCTTCTCTTCAGGCAATGAAAGCTGAGGCAGTAACGTAATACCAGAGCCCGCAGCAACCATATTACGTAAAGTTTCTAAGCTCGTAGCTTTGAATCGTTCATCATCCTTTGCGCCAGCAGCAAAACAGAATCCCAATGCTTGATCTCGCAAACAATGCCCATCCCCTAGAGCCAATACCGTTTTCCCATTGAGTTCCAACATGTCAATTTCATTCCGATTGGCCCACTCATGATCACATGGCACAGCAATACTCATTGGTTCACAAAAAATATCAATCGCTTTAAAAGACTCGGTCTCTTCTACTGCTGCAAGCACTAAGCAGTCCAACTTTCCTTCTTCTAATTGTTGCACTAATTGATGGGTCTGTGCTTCATATAAATACAACTCTAGTTCAGGGAAGTTTTCTTTCAGGCCCGGAATGATCCGAGGTAGAAGATATGGGCCTAAGGTTGGAATAAAACCGATATGCATAGGGCCATTCATAGCACCACCTTGCTCACTGGCCATATCTTTAAACGTTTTAATTTCCATTAAAATGCGTTTCGCTTGCTCAACCAGCTGTAATCCCGAGTCGGTAAACAAAACGCGCCGACTGCTTCGTTCAAGCAATACCGCACCTAATTCATCTTCCAACTTACGAATTTGGCCGCTGAGGGTCGGCTGACTGACAAAACAGGCTTCTGCCGCTTTACGAAAATGCTTATGTTCCGCAAGAGCGACTAAGTATTCAAAGTCTCGAATATTCATTTTCTTTCCAGATAGGGGTTACCTATTAAAACCATAACATCTTACGATTATGACTATCAAAGTTTTTCTTTTCTTCCCATTCTTCTCGTATACTGTCGACAGATATTTTTACTGCAAATATGACACGAACGATGACTTGTAATGATTGTCGAGAGCACTGGTTTTGGAAAAAAATAGGCCGTTGTCAGCGCTGCATGGATCAACTCACTTTATTCTCCGTCGCTTGCTGGGTAATTTGGTTTTGGTTATTTAGAGATGAGCCGCGTAGCATTGGGTCAATTAGCCTTCTCTTTGCCGGTTTCGCATTTAACGGTTTACTCTTCCTACACTTGTGGATGAAGTTTGTGGTATTGCCTTGGCGTAAACGACAAACAAAAAAGCCCTAAAACGAAAGGAGTTTTAGGGCTCTCTTAGATCATTCTAAGAAAAAGCAGTGGTACAGTTATAGACTCAGCTTTTTCTTAATGGTTCCCAAAAAAATCGATCTTTTTTGATCTTTTTTATCTATACGTCTTTTATACCCACGTTGTTTTTATTAGTCGCTGTTCAACTAAGTTCACTTCTAATGCCACTTCATCGCAGGCATGCTGGCGTGGACACTGGCCACAATCTTTGAGGACTTTCTCCGGCAACAAGGTTTTTGAGGTAGGAATGAAATCCAACTTCATAAAAAATTCTGGGGTACGCGTGAGCACAAAAACTTTTTTGATTGCCATTTGCCGAGCTTTTCTTACTAAATATTCAACAATGGCAGAACCCTGCCCTTGGCCTTGCCAGCCCGCCTCCACACCTAACGAGCGAATTTCCGCTAATCCAGAGTCATACACATATAATGAAGCACATCCGGTGATCTCACCGTTATGTTCAGCAACGACAAAAGAACCAATATCTCGAACAATTTCATTGCGTGAACGCGGAAGATTTTCGCCCATATTGGCCCAATAAGCGACCATGCCTTCTAAGGTTTCAATATCGGTCAAACGAGCTGAGCGTACCTTGACTGAGGTTGCATCTCGTTTTGCTAGCCGTTTTTCTGCCGCCCCTACAGCGTAAGCGACTTGATGAGGTGCGACCCCACCTAAAGCACTGCGCTTTTCTAAACAAGAGTCGATAGTTAAAATTGCGTATACATCCTCTTCAATAACCGCAGAGAACGCTTTTAACTCTTCCAGAGATAGTTCTTCTAATGCACAGCCTTTGCCTATCGCGCCTACAACTGCGACACCGACGATATGATGAGCTTCACGGAATGGGATACCTTTGGCAACTAAATAATCGGCTAACTCTGTCGCGTTCGCGTACCCTTGTTTGGCCGCTTCTAAGGTGCGCTCGCCATTAACTTTGATGCCATCAAAACACAAGGCTGCCATTTCCATACAGTCATTCCAAGTATCCAACGCATCAAATAGGCCTTCTTTGTCCTCTTGCATGTCCTTGTTATAAGCAAGAGGCAATGCTTTTACGGTCATCATCATACCAGCCAACGCGCCATAGACTCGGCCTGTTTTTCCTCTAATCAACTCTAATGCATCTGGGTTTTTCTTTTGCGGCATTAAAGATGAGCCTGATGTCACAGTATCTGCCAATTCAATAAAACCAGATTCGCCGGAATTATAGAAAATCATGTCTTCTGCTAAGCGAGAAAGGTGCAACATAGAAATAGAAGCAATCGACATCAGTTCCATCACATGATCACGATCTGACACTGAATCGAGTGAATTTCGCGTTGCGCGACGAAAACCTAAGTTATAAGCTAATTTATTACGATCAATAGCATAAGCCGTACCTGCCAATGCGCCTGAGCCGAGCGGGCAAGTATCTAAACGCTCAATCGCATCGTTGAGCCGTGAATAATCCCGTTCAAACATTTCAACATAAGCGAGACACCAGTGAGCAAAGGTCACCGGCTGAGCACGCTGTAAATGAGTATAGCCAGGCAATACGGTACCTTGATGTTGCCGGGCAACCATCACCATCTGACTCTGTAACCGATCAAGCGTCAACAACAACTGCTGCCCTTGTTGACGGCACCAAAGTTTTAAATCGGTTGCGACTTGATCATTACGCGAACGCCCGGTATGTAATTTTTTACCTAAATCGCCAACTTTGTTAATTAACTGCTGCTCAACCCACGAGTGAATATCTTCTGCATCAGATTGTAAAATTTGCTGAGGATCTTCCATCACAGCTAATTTTAACTCATTCAATGCCAGCTCTAATTTTTGTTGTTCTTGTTCGGTCAACACGTTAACCGATAACAGAGCTTTAGACCAAGCAATGGAACCAACAATATCTTGTTCAGCCAATCGATAGTCAAAGCGCAATGAATCATTAAACTGTTTGAATCTTGTATCTGCCGCTTGGGTAAACCTTCCGCCCCACAATGCCATTGCGTTTCTCCTAATGCTCACTATTGACTTGCTACACCACTGCATTATCTAGCCTGAATCAGGCAAGGATTGCTTCTTGCAAAGTTACGGTAAGTGGAGCAAAAAATAAAGTAAAAATTCACTTTTAAAACATATTTATTCAAATGAGTTTGAATTTATTTACAAAAACAAAACCCGCATGCAAAGCAATACGGGTCATAATTATCACATGATGCGGCTGATTGATTGTTAATACGCTTTTTTGTTTCCTGCATTGAGCGCTTTAATACGGCTGGATAACGAGTAAAGGCGAATAAACCCAGCGGCATGACTTTGGTCATAAACATCATCAGCACCAAAAGTCGCAAATTCTTCCGAATATAAGCTATTTTCTGAACGTTTTTGCGTTGCTATCGCTTGCCCCTTATAAAGTTTAATGACCACCTCACCATTGACATCTTGTGCTAGCGTTTCCGCTGCGGCAAAAACGGACTGACGTAGCGGCGTAAACCAGCGACCATCATAAACCAGATGTGACGCTTTAATTCCGAGTTCCTCGCGGAATTCAAACGAGGCTTTATCTAACACTAATTGTTCAACGGCACGAAGCGCTTCCATCATAATGGTGCCTCCCGGAGTTTCATAACACCCGCGAGACTTCATTCCGACTAAGCGGTTTTCGACGATATCAATACGCCCAACCCCGTGTTTCGCTCCTTTTTCATTCAAACAGACTAAAGCTTGATAGGGAGAAAGTGGCTGGCCATCCACGGCGACCACTTCACCTTTTGCGACTTTTAGTGTGACATATTCAGCCTCATTGGGTGCTTGCTCAGGATCCACCGTCCATACCCAGCAATCGTCATTCGGTGCATTCCATGTACTTTCTAATACTCCCCCTTCGGTCGAGATGTGCCAAGCATTGGCGTCACGTGAATAAATTTTAGTCAAAGAAGCCGCACAAGGAATATTACGCTCGGCAAGATAATCAAGACACGCTTCACGGCTAACAAGGTCCCATTCCCGCCATGGCGCAATCACATGGAGATCAGGGGCAAGCGCTGCAAACGCGCCTTCAAAACGAACTTGGTCATTACCCTTACCGGTACAACCATGTGCCAGAGCATCAGCCCCCACTTTACGTGCAACGTCTACTTGTGCTTTGGCAATCACAGGGCGAGCCATCGAAGTACCCAACAGGTATTTACCTTCGTAATAAGCGCCCGTTTTCAAAGTCGGATAAATATACTCTTTGACCAACTCGTCTTTTAGATCCACCACATAACATTCTGAGGCACCAGAGGCGATGGCTTTTTCTTCAATACCGACTAATTCTTCCGCGCCTTGCCCAACATCCGCGACAAAAGCAACCACATCACAGTGATAGTTTTCTTTCAGCCATGGAATGATCACTGAAGTATCTAAACCGCCAGAATAGGCAACAACGACTTTTTTGACTTGTACTTTACTCATTTTATCTCTCCAAATCCTGGCGCTGCGCTTGGCGGTTAGTGCTCAGGGTGACGTCCATTAATTGATAATCTCTTTCTTTACTCAATTCTTTTCTTAGCCAAAAGCTAACAGGGCAAGAAACGCGTTCCAATACTTTGCCCAGCAAACAATTTGCTCAGCTTGTCAGGATATCGCCAACTCGCGACTTCAATCGGGCGACCAAGATCGTTGGCCGCACTCAATGCCGCTTTCACTTTAACGATCATGCCATCGGTAATCACTTGCTGGGTAATCAGCGCACTCGCTTGTGGCTCATCGAGGCTAGTAAGCAGATGTCCTTTTCCATCCAGCACACCACTGACATCGGAGAGCAACACTAATTCCGCATCCAATGCTCCAGCGACGGCAACGGCAGCTTGGTCAGCATTGACATTCATTATCTCACCGTCATTAGTTAAGCCAATCGAGCTGATGATTGGCAGGCCACCAAGGTTAAACAGCGCTTGAAGTAGCGCTGGATTACCCGGCGTGGCCAGACCTACCGCCCCCAATTCAGGGTCTAGCTGCTCTATATGACATAACCCGCCATCCGCTAAACACAAACCAATGGCATTAAGCCCATTTTTGATCGCCTGCCCTTGCAACATCTTATTCGCCGTTCCAGCCAGCGCGCCGGCAATAAAAGAAATCTGCTCATGGGGTGTTACGCGTAGGCCATCTTTTTTTATGGTCGTTAACTGTAGCTTTGCCATCAGCTCATCCACTAGATAGCCTCCCCCATGGACGATAACAATCGGCCGCTGGGCTTGCTCCTGGTACTGAGCGATAGCGCCAAATAACTTACTCAATGTTTCACTGCAAGAAAGCGCAGCGCCGCCTAATTTAACCACCAATGGACTTTGCTGATTCGTCATGTTTATTCCCTCACACTAGAGCAGTGAACTGATCAAAACCATAATGAATATTTAAACACTGCATGGCTTGGCTCGACGCACCTTTCAACAGGTTATCGATCGCAGCAACCACCACAATGTGCTCTCCACTAACCTTCCAGCCGACGTCACAAAACGGTGTGAACACGACATCCTGAATACGAGGCAGGGTTGTCTTATGTAATCGAACTGCAGGTTTATCCTGATAAGCATGGATAAAGGCTTCTGCCACCTGCTGCTCGCTGATACCTTGAGCCAACTTCATGGTAATCGTGGCCAAAATTCCTCGTTTGAAATTACCTAAATGAGGGGTAAATATCACCTCACAGCCTAGGTGAACGGCAATTTCCGGCTGGTGTCGATGAGTAAAAACACCGTAAGGTTGTAAACTGACTTCACAAAAACTATTCGTCATGGTTGCTTTGCGCCCAGCACCGGAGACACCACTCACCGCATTAATCACCGGCCACTGAGACGGATCAACCATTCCTGCAACCAATAAAGGTTTAATCGCCAGTTGGCAGGCCGTCGGATAACATCCAGCAACTGCCACTAGCTGACTTTCCGTAATAGCAGCAGCATGCCATTCAGCTAAGCCATAAGCCGCTTTTGCTAGCCATGTAGGATGCTGATGTTTAAAGCCATAAAATTGTGTATAGAACCCCTCATCTTGAACACGATAAGCACCTGACAAATCAAACACCTGACAGCCTTGCTCTAAAAACAATGGTGCAAGATCATGGCTCACCTCATGAGCAGTCGCTAAAAAAACGACATCACACGATTTCGCCACAGCTGCAACATCCACGAGAGGCTGTACTGGCATGTCAAGTAAGCCCGCTAATTTGCCATGTAACTGACTGATCGGTTTTCCTGCATCAACACTATTGGCGGAAACATATAAACCTGATAGCGTGAGCTTTGGATGTTTTTTTACCATCAGTGCTAGTTCAGCTCCGGTATAACCACTGGCACCGATAATTGTCGTTTTTAGCATCTCAACACGTCCAACATTAGAATAAAAACACCATCAGCAAATGATTATTAATTTAAACAAACATAGGTTTAAATGGTTTTTTATTCATAAAAAGTGATTTAATATGTGTTTTACATTCTTAGCGTTATTCTGTCAATAGTAGGAGCAAAGATAATATGTCATTACCCAGTTTCCTTGAGGTCTATGAAGGTCTCATTTCAACCTCATCGATCAGCTCCACCGATCCTCAGTGGGATCAAAGTAACGAGTTAGTTATCGCTAAATTGGCGGATTGGTTGTCGGCGCTCGGATTTCAGGTTGAAATCAATGAAGTTGCTCCTGGTAAATACAACTTACTGGGAAAAAAAGGGCAAGGTGAGGGAGGGTTACTACTGTCTGGCCATAGCGATACTGTTCCTTTTGACGAAGGGCGTTGGAACTTCAACCCTCACGCTCTGACAGAAGCTAATAATCGTTTTTACGGCTTAGGAACGGCTGACATGAAAGGTTTTTTTGCTTTTATTTTTGAAGCCGTCAAAACACTCGATTGGAGCCAACAACAAAAGCCATTGTATGTGTTAGCAACCTGTGATGAAGAAACGACAATGCTGGGTGCGCGCCATTTTACCCAACACACGCCTTGCCATCCCGATTACTGTATTATTGGTGAACCTACCGGTTTAATCCCGGTTTATGGTCATAAAGGCCATGTTGCTAATGCGATTCGAGTTACCGGTCAATCGGGCCATTCCTCCAATCCCGCACTGGGCGTTAACGCGATAGAGATCATGTATGAGGTGATGTTTGCATTAATGCAACTGCGCGATAAGTTAATTAAAACGTATCATCACCCAGGCTTTGAAATTCCCCACCCAACGCTAAACCTCGGCCATATTCATGGTGGCGATAGCCCTAATCGGATTTGTGGCTGTTGTGAACTCCACTACGACGTGCGACCGCTACCTGGCATCAGTTTAGATGGATTAGACAACCTACTGCGTGGCGCACTCAAAGAGGTGCAAGAAAAATGGCCGGGACGAATTGCTATTGAGCCGCTGCATGATGCCATTCCCGGTTATGAATGTCCGCATGACCATCCATTTATTCATGCCGTCAGTGAACTTTGTCAGCAACCCGCTCAAACCGTGAATTACTGTACCGAAGCCCCATTTTTACAGCAGGTCTGTCCCACCTTGGTATTAGGCCCGGGTTCGATCGATCAAGCGCATCAGCCAGATGAGTTCTTAGCGTTTGAATTTATCGAACCCACCATCCACATTCTTCGTCAAGCGATGCGCAAGTACTGCTTTTAATGGCTAAAATTGATATTGCAGCGGCGTGTCCAGTCGTCACAAAGCTGCAATACGTAAGAAAATTTCAACAAATTTCGATATTTTATTACATATTGTTCAATGTTCATTCCTTACTGATAAATGAAATCTTAGTCTACTTTGTTTGACTCTACTGGACAAACTTAGCTAGATTGTGTAATAAAACACAAGAACATTGGATGTAATTTTTTTACAAGGCAGGATGACAATGAACGAAAAGTACGCCGCTCTGAAAAGTAATGTGAGCATGTTAGGTCGACTACTGGGCCAAACCATCCGAGATGCCGATGGTGAGGTTATTTTGCAGAAAGTAGAGACCATCCGACAACTTTCCAAATCGGCTCGTGCAGGTAATCAAGCTGACCGTGAACAGCTGATTGAAGAAATTAAGAATCTCAATAACGATCAATTAACCCCCGTTGCTCGTGCATTCAATCAATTTCTCAATCTGACCAATATTGCCGATCAATACCATACCATTTCTCGTCATGGAGATGAGCACTCAAATGAGCCTGATCCACTGCAAAGCTTATTCACAAAGTTAGCCACTCATAACATTAGTCAATCAGAGAGCGCGCAAGCGATTCGCGATCTGAATATTGAACTGGTTCTTACCGCCCATCCGACCGAAATTACTCGTCGAACCATGATCAACAATTTGGTTAAGATCAACGAATGTCTCTCCGAATTAGAATTAACCGACCTTTCCACGAAAGAACGCCATAAAACTGAGCGTCGCTTAGAACAACTTATCGCTCAAGGTTGGCATTCAGATGTCATTCGTAAGCAACGCCCAACTCCGCTTGATGAAGCGAAATGGGGGTTTGCTGTGGTTGAAAACTCGCTATGGCAAGCGGTACCCGAGTTTTTGCGTGAGTTAGATGAAAGCGTAAAAGGCTACCTTGGTGAAGGGCTTCCTATTGATGCGCGACCTGTGCACTTCACATCTTGGATGGGAGGCGACCGGGATGGCAATCCATATGTGACCCATACCATTACTCGTGAAGTATTACTACTGTCTCGTTGGAAAGCCGCTGATTTATATCTTGCGGACATTAATGAGTTGATCAGTGAACTTTCCATGGTCAAATGTAATGATGCATTGCGAGCATTAGCAGGGAAAGATGTTCACGAGCCTTATCGTGCCGTTCTCAAAGAGGTACGCACACTACTACAAGAAACGTTGACGATTTTAGACAGTAAAATCCATGGTCAAAAACTTGCGGTCAAGGCACCACTACAAAACATTAGCCAACTTTGGGATCCCCTTTACACTTGTTACCGTTCATTACATGAATGTGGCATGGGGGTCATTGCCGATGGCTCATTGCTTGACACTTTGCGCCGAGTGAAAGCATTTGGAATTCATCTAGTGCGTCTTGATATTCGTCAGGAAAGTACCCGCCACTCTGATGTGCTCTCTGAATTAACCCGTTATCTGGGCATTGGCGATTATGACCAATGGAGTGAACAAGATAAAGTCGCCTTCTTAGTTAATGAACTCAGCTCTAAGCGCCCACTGTTGCCTCTTGATTGGCAACCATCAGAGCCTGTAAAAGAAGTATTAGACACCTGTAAAATTATCGCGGCTCAATCGCGTGATGCCTTTGGTGCTTATGTCATCTCGATGGCAAGAACCGCCTCCGATGTGTTAGCCGTTCATTTATTATTGCAAGAATCTGGCTGCCCTTATCGTATGGACGTCTGCCCTTTATTTGAAACATTAGACGATTTAAATAACGCAGAAAGCGTCATTAAGCAATTAATGGGCATCGACCTTTACCGTGGTTTTATTCAAAACCATCAGATGGTGATGATTGGCTATTCTGACTCGGCAAAAGATGCGGGAGTGATGTCTGCTGGCTGGGCGCAATACAGCGCCATGGAAGCCTTAGTGAAAGTCGCAGAAGATGAAGGGGTTGAGCTGACCCTCTTCCATGGTCGCGGAGGTAGCATTGGTCGCGGTGGAGCCCCAGCTCATGCGGCTCTGCTCTCTCAGCCACCCAAAAGCTTACACGGCGGGCTGCGAGTAACCGAGCAAGGTGAGATGATTCGCTTTAAACTTGGTTTGCCTGAAGTGGCAATTAATAGCCTTAATCTCTATGCCAGTGCGGTGTTAGAGGCAAACTTACTGCCGCCACCCGAGCCAAAACAAGAATGGCGAGATCTCATGGACGTGCTATCTGAAGTCTCTTGTGAAGCCTACCGAGCCGTAGTCCGCGAAGAACCAGACTTTGTCCCATACTTCCGCCAAGCCACACCAGAACAAGAGCTTGGCAAACTACCGCTTGGCTCTCGCCCTGCCAAACGCAACCCGAAAGGGGGGGTAGAAAGTTTACGTGCTATTCCGTGGATCTTCTCATGGAGTCAAAATCGATTAGTCTTGCCGGCTTGGCTGGGTGCTGGAGAAGCCATTCAGTACTCCATTGATAAAGGACACCAAGCATTACTCGAAGAAATGTGCCGTGAATGGCCCTTCTTCTCAACCCGGTTAGGTATGCTGGAGATGGTTTACACCAAGTGTAATATCGATATTTCTCGCTACTACGATGAACGTTTAGTGGATCTCTCTTTACGTCCATTGGGTGAACGCTTACGTGCTCAGCTACAAAAAGATATTCAAGCTGTCTTAAACGTCGAAAATAATGAAAACCTAATGCAAAGTGATCCTTGGGGACATGAATCGATCCGATTGCGCAATATTTATATTGAGCCACTCAATATGCTACAAGCCGAGTTACTCTATCGAACTCGTCAATCGGAAACCTCTGGCCCTGAATTGGAAGAAGCTTTGATGGTCACCATCGCAGGGATTGCAGCAGGGATGCGCAACACAGGCTAGCAAAGCCAGCATAAAAAACTAAAAAATTAAAAATGGCCACCTTGTTGTGGCCATTTATTTTAACTTACTTACCTTACTGAGAATAATATCAGCTTTTTAAGTTAAATAATTTTTTTATTCCACTTTATGCTTATTATTTAGATATACTACTGCGCTATTGCGATATTCTTTTAAATACTCCAAATCGCAGTCAGATATGCAAAGACATATTAATTCTAGGTGATAACGGCTTTAAAGGTGACATAACCCCAGTACTGATGTCTGGGAAAAGACTGATACCTTACGTCACAGTGTGCCAATAAGAAGCCCACGAGATGGTTAAGTCTATTTGTGCAGTTTATTAACCATTTGGATTGAAGACATGTCATTACCACACGTTATACTCACCGTCCTTAGTACCCGTGATGCCACTGGATACGATATTACTAAAGAATTCTCAGCCAGTATTGGCTATTTTTGGAAAGCAAGCCATCAGCAAGTTTATCGTGAGCTAAATAAAATGGCTCAACAAGGTCTGGTCACTTGTGTCCTAGAACCTCAAGAAGGTAAACCCGATCGGAAAGTTTACTCTATCACTGATGCTGGTCGAGTGGCTTTGGGGGAATGGTTTGATCAGCCAACCGCTCACCCAACCGTGAGAGATGAATTTAGTGCAAAACTGATGGCTTGCTCCGTGCAATCTGCCACGCCTTATATTAATCAACTACATGAATTAATCGAAGAATCACGCAAGCTGGTTACTCATTACCAAGACATTGAAGCGGCTTATTATGCCAACCCAGCAAAAATGAACAAACAACAACGTTTGGAACGTTTAACCCTACGCCGAAATCTGCTGGCTCGCCAAGCTTGGATTAGTTGGGCGCAAGAAGTCATTGATGAATTTGAAAATATGGCCTAAATACCATGATAAAAAAAGATGATGTCATTAAGGCATCATCTTTTTTATATAATGGACAAAAAGACTTAAATGCCATCTCCCCCGATAAAGGTTTGTGAACGGCCATTAAAATTTTGATCCATCTCCAGCGAGGGTTTATCTGTTTTCGGTCGCCCAACAATTCGTGCCGGAACCCCAGCAACAGTGGTATGAGCAGGAACAGGTTGTAATACCACAGAACAAGAACCTATTTTAGCGCCTTCTCCAACTTCAATATTACCGAGTATTTTCGCTCCAGCGCCAATCATTACCCCTTCGCGAATTTTAGGATGACGATCACCACTTTCTTTGCCTGTCCCGCCCAAAGTTACATCTTGTAAAATAGAAACATCATTGCCAACGACTGCCGTTTCACCAATAACAATACCGGTGGCATGGTCAAGCATTATGCCACGACCGATCTTAGCCGCGGGATGAATATCCACCTGACACGCGACTGAAATCTGGTTTTGTAAATACGTGGCCAAGGCAATTCGCCCTTGCTTCCATAACCAGTTAGCCACTCGATATCCCTGTAATGCGTGGTAACCTTTTAAATAAAGTAACGGCATAGAATACATAGAGACGGCTGGGTCACGATTAACCGTTGCACAAATATCGCAAGCGGCAAATTCAGCAATCGTAGGATCAGAAGAAAAGGCTTCCTCAACCACTTCACGCACGGCCATCGCAGGCATCGAGGCCGTGCTGAGTTTATTGGCCAAAATATAACTTAATGCGGCAGGTAAGCTGTCGTGCTTAATGATCGTCGCATGATAAAAGCTCGCGAGCATGGGCTCTTGATCCGATTGATCTCGCGCCTCTTTAATAATGGTTTGCCAAACTTTGACTTGTGCGCAATGTTTCATTTTTCTCTGCCTTTACTAAGCTTCATCACAGCTTATGATTAACCTTGGCCGAACCCTTCGCTTTAAATTCGTCCGTCACGGATAGACTGACATATCTGCCGTTACCGCTCCGCTTTTTTATCTCGTGCAAGTAAATCTTGCGCCGCTAAGCGAGTCGCTTTTCCTTGATACAATACTTGATAAATTTGTTCAACAATAGGCATCTCAACGCCGACGCGCTGGGCCAGCAACCACACCTCTTTGGTATTGCGGTAGCCTTCCACCACTTGGCCAATATCTTGCTGCGCTGATTCAACATCTTGACCTTGCCCTAACGCTAAGCCAAAACGTCGATTACGCGATTGGTTATCAGTACAAGTAAGCACTAAGTCACCCAATCCTGCCATTCCCATGAACGTTTCCGCTTGTGCGCCTAATGCTGCGCCTAGGCGAGACATTTCAGCTAACCCTCGAGTAATCAGTGCGGTACGAGCATTGGCACCAAAGCCGATCCCGTCTGATATTCCGGCACCAATAGCAATGACATTTTTTACCGCTCCACCAAGTTGCATCCCAATAAAATCATGGTTGGCATACACGCGGAAGGTTTTACTACAGTGGATTTTTTCTTGTAGATCTTCTACAAATTGTGCATCAGGCGAAGCAACCGAAATCGCCGTTGGCATTCCCATCGCTAACTCTTTAGCAAACGTTGGCCCAGAAAGTACCGCGAGAGGAATATGCCGCCCCACTACGTCATAAGCGACTTCCTGCAACAGTCGCCCTGTTTCTGGCTCTAGCCCTTTGGTCGCCCAACAAATCCGGCTATCTTCACGCAAATGTGGCTGCAAGCTACGCAACACCATACCAAATACATGGCTGGGAACAACCACGAGTAGATCTCGACTCGCTTTTACCGCACTAGCAAGGTCTGACTCAACCATTAAGCTGGGGGGAAATTCAATACCAGGAAGAAACTCATGGTTTGCTCTATCGGCTTGTAGCCGGGCCATATGCTCAGGTTCATGCCCCCATAGTACAATATTGGCACCATTACGAGCCAAAGAAATAGCAAGAGAGGTTCCATAAGAGCCTGCACCGATCACCGTCATGCTAATTGCGTTTGCATTGAGATTATTTGCCGTTGGAGTTGTCATTTTTCCACCTGATAGATAGCCATCGTGTGATTACCGATATCGGGTTACTGCGCATATCGATAAGGGTAAAGGGGAATCGTCATTTGATTCTAGAAAAAATAAAAAATGCACATCGCATCGCTCAATGAGCTGCTCTGTGCATTCTATTTTACCTTACATTAGACAAGAAATCGTAGTGGATTACGCCTCGCTTGGCGTCTCACTTGCAGCTTGTTGCTGTAGGTAGTTCATAAATAGCGCGTCAAAATTAACTGGAGCCAAGTTAAGCTGCGGGAAAGTTCCTTTTACTACTAGGCTAGAAATGGTTTCACGAGCATAAGGGAACAAAATGTTAGGACAAAATGCGCCAAGGCAATGGGCTAATTGACCGGCTTCCATCTGTTCTGCAGTGAAAATACCGCCCTGTTGCACTTCGCATAGAAACGCAGTTTCTTCTGCATTTTTCACAGTAACCGTCAAGCGTAAAACCACTTCATAAACGCCTTCGCCAAGTTCACGGCTTTGAGTGTCAAGATCCAATTTTACATCAGGGTTCCACTCTTTTTGGAACATGGTTGGTGAATTTGGTGCTTCAAAAGAAACATCTTTTAGGAAAATGCGTTGAATCGCAAAATTTTGCTGTGGTGCTTGTTGTTGTGCGGCTTCAGCCATGATTTCATCCTTAATACTGATCAATTCGGATATAAAAATTAATGTCCTGAGGAGACTAAACGAGTGTGAAGCAAATCACTAGATGAAAAACCGAATACGTGGCAAACATCACAACTCGAGTCAAATAGGTGCCGATTTATTGATCACCTAACCAGAACTGGCGGCAAGAACTATTTCTTGCCACGGACAAGAGGTAACTTAGCATCGCTCCATGCGACTAAACCATTTTTTAGTAAGCTAACGTTCTCAAACCCTGCTTTAACGAGAGCAAGAGCAACGTCACGAGCCGCATGACCGGTTTTACATACCACAATAATGGGGTCAGCTTTATGCTTTTCAATCCCTGCGAGATTTCCCGCTTTGATGTCGGACGGTAAAATATGAACAGCATCCGTGATATGACCCTGTTTAAACTCATCTTTAGTGCGAATATCAATCACGATACCGTTCTCACGGTTCATCAAATGAGTCACTTGAGACGGGCTAATTTCTTTAAAAGCTGCTGTTGAAGACTTATAAATATTAAGAATTAATGCAACCAAAACGCCTACCCAAGCGAGAGATAAGATCATATTTTGTTGGAAAAATTGTATGTACTCTTGCATATTGTGTGCTCTTGCAATGGTGGTTCAAAATAGTGATGAAGTATAACGAGGTTACCCGCCTGACGCGAGTGCTAAGCTCGAGGAAACGCAAAAGCCGTGACCTTATCGATATGATCTTCTGCTAAAGCAAGCATAATAAGACGATCAACCCCCAAAGCAACCCCAGCACACGCCGGTAACCCCGCGGCTAATGCCGCAATAAAGTGCTCATCAATCGGTTGCTCAGCTAACCCCATTATCCGACGTTTGGCATTATCCTGTTCAAAACGGATGCGTTGCTCTTGTGGATTATCTAGCTCATGGAAGCCATTGGCTAATTCAAGCCCCTTAAAATAAACTTCGAAGCGATCCGCTACACGAGGGTCGTGTAGATTAACTTTAGCTAGCGCTGCCTGTGATGCCGGAAAATCGTACACAAAAATCGGCTTCTGCTGACCAATGTGCGGTTCAATACCAAGACTAAACAACAATTGCAATAAGGTATCTCTATCTTGCTCTGGCTGAGCAATATCACTTAGTCCGAGAACTTGAGCAGCTTGCTTAAGTTTGGTCATGCTACTTTCCAAAGGACAAATGCCTAAGATACGTTGAAAAACCTGTTGATAAGTCATTCTTTCCGCAGAAGGCGTAGCAAGAATAGCTTGTAACAGCGCATCAACCTCCGCCATTAAGTCATGGTGATCAAAGCCCACTCGATACCACTCCAACATAGTAAATTCAGGGTTATGGTATCGACCATGCTCTTCATTGCGAAAAGCCTTCCCTAATTGATAAATCGACCCACTACCGGCCGCTAGCAACCGCTTCATATGAAATTCAGGGCTGGTCATTAAGTAGAGTTTTTTCCCTTTCGCATAACCTGGACCAACAAACTCCGTTTGAAACGTTTGTAAATGAACATCGGTTACCGTTGCGTGGCTAATTGCTGGAGTTTCAACCTCAAACACCTCTCGCTCGGCAAAAAATTGGCGGATACGCTGCAATAAGCGAGCACGTTGCTGAAGTTGGTGAATTGATGCGCTAGGCATCCATGATGACTGGTTCATAAAACTGGCTACACATCTCAAAGAAAAGGCATTTTACTCGCTTAAAAAGAAAAACCCAACCAACCTACCCGCCCATTTTTTTCGTGATTAGCATCACACAAAGGATAATAAGTATGCTTGCTCTTGCACTACCGGAGTAAAAGCCTAACAAAATCAATTTTTTCTTTCCCTCACTCTTCTAAACTAGCCACTACCACTTTGGTACAAGTAGCGAGAGCCAACAGAAGACCCTCTTCGAATTGAATC
>NZ_NBUS01000037.1:146985-149114 GCF_002749895.1 Vibrio fujianensis
CGCTGCAAATCATAATCAGGGACAACAACTGATCCCCATAATAATCACTACACTGGAGGATAACTGTGCAAACGATTACCACAGATATCGCAGTCATCGGCGCTGGTGGCGCTGGTCTTCGTACTGCTATTGCAGCGGCTGAAGCAAACCCAAACTTGGAAGTCGCGCTTATTTCCAAAGTTTATCCAATGCGTTCTCATACGGTCGCTGCCGAAGGTGGCTCCGCAGCAGTTATCAAGGAAGAAGACAGCTTAGATAATCACTTCAACGATACCGTTGGTGGTGGTGACTGGTTGTGTGAACAGGATGTCGTAGAATATTTCGTTGCGAATTCAACACGCGAAATGATCCAAATGGAGCAATGGGGTTGCCCTTGGAGTCGTAAAGACAACGGGGAAGTCAACGTACGCCGTTTTGGTGGCATGAAAGTCGAACGGACTTGGTTTGCTGCCGATAAAACGGGTTTCCATATGCTACATACCCTATTCCAAACTTCAATGAAGTACCCACAAATCAACCGCTTTGACGAATATTTTGTGGTTGATTTGTTGGTCGTCGAGGGTGAAGTCCAAGGCCTGATCGCTATTCACATGGCGGAAGGCGAGTTGGTTACGATTAAGGCCAAATCGGTTGTCCTCGCCACCGGAGGTGCGGGTCGTGTTTATCACTGTAACACCAACGGCGGTATCGTTACGGGTGACGGTATGGCAATGGCCTATCGCCATGGTGTACCACTACGTGATATGGAATTTGTTCAGTATCATCCAACGGGTCTACCCGGTACTGGCATCTTGATGACCGAAGGTTGTCGTGGAGAAGGTGGGATTATCGTTAATAAAAACGGTTACCGTTACCTGCAAGATTATGGCATGGGGCCGGAAACACCGGTTGGACAGCCTAAAAATAAATACATGGAGCTGGGTCCTCGTGACAAAGTGTCTCAAGCTTTCTGGCACGAACAACAGAAAGGCAACACCATTAAACACCCATTAGGTGATGTGGTACACCTTGACCTGCGTCATCTTGGCGAAGAATACCTGCAAGAGCGTTTACCGTTTATCTGTGAGCTAGCAAAAGCTTATGTGAACGTTGACCCTGCCAAAGAGCCGATCCCAATTCGCCCAACCGTGCACTACACCATGGGCGGAATCGAAACCAATGGTCAATGTGAAACTCGCATCCAAGGCCTCTTTGCGGTCGGTGAATGTGCGTCAGTGGGCTTGCACGGTGCTAACCGTTTAGGCTCCAATTCATTGGCTGAATTTGTCGTTTTTGGTCGTGTCGCCGGTGAGCACGCAGTACAACGTGCTGAAGCGTTCAAAGGCTGGAATGACCAAGCCATCGCAGAACAAGTCAAAGCGGTAGAAGCTCGCCTTCAGGCTCTGATGAACCAAGAAGGTGACGAAAATTGGGCCACCATCCGCACTGAAATGGGTCACACCATGGAAGCGGGTTGTGGGATCTACCGTCAACAAGACTTAATGGAAACCACCATTGCTAAACTGACTGAGTTAAAAGAACGCTATAAGCGCATCAGCATTAAAGATAAAGGCAAAGTCTTCAATACTGACCTACTCTATGCGATCGAAGTCGGCTATGGCCTAGAAGTGGCGGAAGCTATGGCTCATTCAGCATTATTACGTAAAGAGTCTCGTGGGGCTCACCAGCGTCTTGATGAAGGGTGTACTGAGCGTGATGATGTAAACTTCCTGAAACACTCATTGGCATTCTATCAAGAAGATCAAGCACCAAGGATCGATTACAGCCCAGTTACGATTACTAAATCTCAGCCTAAAGCCCGCTTGTACGGCGAAGCAGCAGAGCAAGCTGCCGCAGCAGAGGCGAAGCAAAGCGCAGAGGAGCAAAAATAATGTCAGCGAATCGAATTCAGAAAGTAGAAATTCTACGCTACGACCCAGCAAAAGATGCCGAGCCGCATCTTCAAATGTTTGAAGTGCCCTTTGATGACACCATGTCGGTACTCGATGCTCTGGGCTACGTGAAGGATCATTTGGATAAAGATCTTTCTTACCGTTGGTCATGCCGAATGGCGATCTGTGGCTCGTGCGGTATGATGGTAAACGGTGTGCCAAAACTGGCGTGTAAGAGCTTCTTGCGCGACTATCCAG
>NZ_NBUS01000037.1:149124-153872 GCF_002749895.1 Vibrio fujianensis
AATTGAGCCGTTGGCGAACTTCCCGATCGAAAAAGATTTGATTGTTGATATGACACCGTTTATCGAGCGTCTCGAGGCAATCAAACCTTATATCATTGGTAATGATCGTAAACCCGAAGACGGAACAAACCTACAAACCCCAGAACAGATGGCTCGCTATAAACAATTTGCCGCCTGCATTAACTGTGGTTTGTGCTATGCCGCATGCCCTCAATTTGGCTTAAACCCTGAGTTTATTGGCCCTGCCGCCTTAACTCTAGCGCACCGTTATAACCTTGATAGCCGTGATAACGGTAAAGCTGAACGTATGAAACTGATCAACGGAGAAAATGGCGCTTGGGGTTGTACCTTTGTCGGTTATTGCTCTGAAGTGTGTCCAAAACACGTTGATCCGGCATCAGCGGTTAACCAAGGCAAAGTAGAATCGTCAATGGACTTTGTCATTGCCATGTTGAAACCTGACGGTTCACCAAAGAAAGTGGAGGCATAAGGATGACTAACCGTAAACCGTATGTCCGTGAAATGAAACGTACTTGGTGGAAAGATCACCCCTTCTACCGTTTCTATATGGTGCGTGAAGCAACAGTACTTCCGCTCATTTTATTCACGTTATTTTTAACCGTAGGCTTGGGCGCTCTAGTCAAAGGGCCAGAAGCTTGGAATAGTTGGCTTGCCTTTATGGCTAATCCATTAGTTGTGGCCATTAATATTGTGGCTCTCGCGGGTAGTTTATTCCACGCCCAAACCTTCTTCAGCATGATGCCACAAGTGGTACCGATTCGTATCAAAGGAAAATTGCTGGATAAAAGAATCATCGTTTTGACTCAGTGGGCGGCAGTGGCCATTATTTCACTGATCGTTCTCATTGTGGTGTAAGGAGCTTATTGTGATTAATACCAATCCAAAACGTTCAGATGAACCGGTATGGTGGAGCCTATTTGGGGCCGGCGGCACTTGGTTTGCCATGATTACGCCAGTCACTATTCTGGTGCTGGGCATTCTTGTACCGTTAGGCATTATTGATGCCGAAACCATGAGCTATAAGCGAGTCGCTGAATTTGCCACCAGTATTATTGGCGCGTTGTTTATCATTGCAACTCTCGCATTACCAATGTGGCATGCGATGCATCGTGTGCACCATGGTATGCACGACCTGAAATTCCATACTGGGCTGGCAGGTAAAATTATATGTTATGCTTTTGCTGCATTGATCTCGATCCTATCAGTCGTGTTTATCTTCCTGATTTAAAACACTCTTGAATGGATAGAAAGCAAAAGAGCCAGCATACGCTGGCTCTTTTTAATTCTGCTATTGAACTATCAAGCCCCTATAGGGTTAGGCACTCATTCAATTATTTTACGCGGCTAACATATTCACTGCTACGAGTGTCCACTTTGATCACTTCACCAATTGCAATAAAGAGAGGCACACGCACGACAGCACCCGTTGATAACGTCGCCGGTTTGCCCCCAGTTCCTTGTGTATCGCCTTTCAAGCCGGGATCCGTTTCAGTGACTTCTAATTCAACGAAGTTTGGCGGTGTTACCGAAATTGGGTTACCATTCCACAAGGTCAATGTACAGGTGGTATTTTCAACCAGCCACTTGGCATTATCACCAACCGCTTTGAGGTCTGCTGCAATTTGCTCAAAGGTTTCGTTGTTCATAAAGTGATAGAATTCACCATCGTTGTATAGATAGTCAAGGTCGATATCGATAACATCAGCAACTTCTACGCTATCACCTGACTTAAAGGTTTTTTCGAGCACTTTACCAGAAAGCAATTTACGGATTCGTACTCGGTTGAATGCTTGACCTTTACCTGGTTTAACAAACTCGTTTTCGAGAATGACACAAGGCTCGTTATCAAGCATAATTTTGAGACCGCCTTTAAATTCATTCGTGCTAACAGTAGCCATTATTTCCTCTTACATTCTTCGAGTTAAATTCAATGCCGCACATAATAACCCGAAAAGTCCAATCTGTTGAGCAAAACTGGCTACAACAGCTAGCAAATGGGATATCCGATCCGAGTCAACTACTGACCCAGCTTGATATTGACCCAACACCTTGGCAAGCCGGCTTCAAAGCGCGTGAAATGTTTGCGCAGCGAGTGCCGCTTAGTTTTGTTCATCGGATGGAGAAAGGAAATCCCAACGATCCCCTTCTGCGCCAAGTCTTACCGCTCAGTGAAGAGTTTGAGCTGTATCCAGGCTACTCAACAGACCCTTTAGCTGAGCAAAACAATGCCATTCCTGGTCTACTGCATAAATACCACAACCGTTGCTTATTGATCGTCAAAGGCGGATGTGCCATTAACTGCCGCTACTGTTTTCGGCGTCATTTCCCTTACCAAGATAACAAAGGCAATAAGCAGACATGGCAGCGCAGTATCGATTATATTGCGCAGCAACCGCCATTAAATGAAGTGATCCTTTCTGGGGGTGATCCTTTAATGGCAAAAGATCATGAACTGAGCTGGCTCATCGAACAGATTGCCGCTATTCCACACATTAAACGCCTAAGAATTCACTCTCGCTTACCCGTCGTGATCCCAGCTCGTATTACCGATGAGTTAGTCGACTTATGCGCAAAAACCCGCTTGCAAGTTCTTCTGGTGACACACATCAACCACGCCAATGAAATCAATCTCGAACTGCAACAACAGATGGCGCGCTTACGCGCCGTCAATGTCACCTTACTCAATCAAAGTGTGCTGCTCAAAGGGGTAAATGATTCGGTTGACGCTCAGGTAGCCTTAAGCGAAGCTCTCTTTGATGCTGACATTTTACCTTACTACTTGCATGTGCTGGATAAGGTGCAAGGCGCAGCGCACTTTTTTGTTAGTGATGATGAAGCAAGACTTATTATGGCAGGCTTAATTGAACGAGTTTCCGGCTATCTGGTACCGAAATTGACCCGTGAAATTGGTGGACGACCCAGTAAAACACCGTTGGATTTACACTTAGAGTAACCCGTTTTTATTGACCTATCGTTTTGTTAAAAACGTTTATTGGCCTTATTGAGCCATTAACGACGGAATGACTTGGGTAACAAGAGTACGCTATCGGTTAAATAAGCTTGAAAAGACCTAACAAAGCTTGCGCTAATACAGTCACCAACAGCGACGCCCTGATGATGAGATAAAGAACAGCTTACACTTATCGTATTAATATAAATGCAAATGTATATAAAAAAACCGGAGGTTACACTCCGGTTTTTATTAATTAGCGCATTAGGCTAGCATTACATCATGCCGCCCATACCACCCATTCCGCCCATGTCAGGCATCGCTGGGGCATCTTTCTTTGGTAGGTCAGTGACCATCGCTTCTGTTGTGATCATCAAACCTGCAATTGATGCTGCAAATTGTAGCGCGCTACGAGTTACTTTCGTAGGATCTAAAATACCCATGTCGATCATATCGCCATATTCGCCCGTTGCAGCGTTATAGCCATAGTTACCGTCACCCGCTCTCACATTGTTAGCCACCACTGAGTCTTCATCACCGGCGTTTTTGGCAATTTGACGAATTGGCGCTTCCATTGCACGTAGTGCCAAGCGGATACCCACGGTTTGATCTTCGTTGTCACCTTCAAGGCCAGCAACTTTAGCCGCTGCACGAATTAAGGCAACGCCACCACCGGCAACAACGCCTTCTTCAACAGCAGCACGAGTCGCGTGCAGTGCATCTTCTACGCGATCTTTTTTCTCTTTCATTTCAACTTCAGTTGCTGCACCGACCTTGATAACCGCAACGCCGCCAGCCAGTTTAGCAACACGTTCTTGCAGTTTTTCTTTATCATAGTCTGAAGTTGCTTCTTCGATTTGTTGACGAATCTGAGCCACACGACCTTTGATCGCCTCTTCTTCGCCAGCACCATCGATAATGGTGGTATTTTCTTTGGTAATCGTCACGCGTTTTGCTTGGCCTAGATCTTCTAGAGCGGCTTTTTCTAGCTCTAGACCGATCTCTTCAGAAATTACCGTACCACCAGTTAAGATAGCGATATCCTGTAGCATTGCTTTACGACGATCACCAAAGCCTGGGGCTTTCACCGCAGCAACTTTTACGATACCACGCATATTATTGACAACTAATGTCGCTAAAGCTTCGCCTTCAACGTCTTCAGCAACGATCAGTAGTGGACGAGAAGCTTTCGCTACACCTTCAAGTACTGGTAGTAGTTCACGGATGTTGGAAACTTTTTTATCAACCAATAGGATGAATGGGTTTTCTAAATCCACACTTCCTGCTTCTTGATTGTTAATGAAGTAAGGTGATAGATAGCCACGGTCAAATTGCATACCTTCAACCACGTCTAACTCATCTTGTAATGCTTGACCTTCTTCAACCGTAATAACACCATCACGACCTACTTTTTCCATTGCTTCAGCAATGATGTTACCCACACTTGAATCAGAGTTAGCAGAGATAGTCCCCACTTGAGCAATCGCTTTGGTGTCTGCACAAGGTACAGAGAGTGTTTTTAACTCTTCCACTGCAGCTACAACAGCTTTATCAATACCGCGTTTTAGATCCATTGGATTCATGCCCGCCGCTACTGCTTTTAGGCCTTCATTAACAATAGATTGAGCTAAAACCGTTGCTGTTGTGGTTCCGTCACCGGCAGCATCGTTCGCTTGTGAAGCGACTTCTTTAACCATTTGTGCGCCCATGTTCTGGAATTTATCTTCCAGTTCAATTTCACGAGCCACAGAAACACCATCTTTGGTGATCACTGGTG
>NZ_NBUS01000037.1:153882-158276 GCF_002749895.1 Vibrio fujianensis
AAAGATTTATCTAATACCACGTTGCGACCTTTAGGCCCCAATGTCACTTTTACTGCATCCGCTAGAACGTTAACCCCTTCCAGCATTTTTACTCGAGCGTCATTACCAAATTTTACGTCTTTAGCAGCCATTTTGCATTTCCTCTAGAATTCATTTTTTATCGGTTAGTTTGCTGTGAGCAATTACTCAACGATTGCCAAAATATCGTTCTCAGACAAGATTAGTACTTCCTTGCCGTCAATTTTTTCAGTCTTAGTACCGTAACCTTCAGCAAAAATTACCGTATCACCAACTTTTACATCCAAAGGTGATACAGTGCCGTTTTCAAGAATACGGCCTTTGCCAACAGCAAGTACGGTACCACGAGTGGATTTCTCAGCCGCAGAACCAGTGAGAACGATGCCACCAGCAGATTTTGATTCAACTTCTTGGCGTTCAACGATAACTCGATCATGTAATGGACGAATATTCATCGGTCCTCTCTCCTGAATAGATTTTCGTTTGGTTAATAAAACGCTGATTAAACAGCTTGTGAGTGATATGTGGGGGAGCCAAACACATAACCCAAGGGGGAAACACAAAAAAAACGTGATCTTGATAACAAATTTATTGAGAAGTTCACTGAGAGGCGATGGTTTCGTTTGGCCATAAGATTGTAAATTCTTTGCTTTATTAAACGGTTTATCCATAATAGTTGCTAGGGTCTGTTGGCCCTAGATTAAGAGGAAAACCATGAAGACCATCGAGCGAATATTACACACCATCAAACGTGAAGGGGCAGTAACAGCCAAACAACTCGCTAATGATCTGGGAATAACAACCATGGGCGCTCGTCAACATCTACAAAGCTTAGAGCAAGACGGGATTCTCGATTTCTATGATGTAAAAGTAAAAGTAGGACGTCCAACTCGTCACTGGGCACTGACGCAAAAAGGTCATCACCAATTTGCCGATCGTCATGGTGAATTAACGATTCAAGTCATTGAGGCTGTCGAACATCTATTTGGCCGAGCAGGGTTAGCCAAAGTAACGGCCGAGCGAGAGGCTCAAACACTGGCTTATTATCAGTCAGCGTTAGAAAACTGTGATTCATTAGCGAGTAAATTGGCCACCTTGGTTGCTTTACGAGAGCAGGAAGGCTACATGGCTGAACTTGAGCACACAGATTCAGGCTTCTTACTGCTTGAAAATCATTGTCCTATTTGTAAAGCAGCGAAGCGCTGCCCTGCTTTGTGTCAGTCAGAATTAAACATTTTTCAACACTTATTAGGCAACGACTGTACCATCGAACGACATGAGCACATCATTGCTGGTCAGCATCGCTGCGCTTATCGTATCACGCCTCATTAATAGCTAATGCCGCTCCCGTGCGGCTCCCTTTCTCAATATCAAGACAAATGTGATGCTTTTTTGTTCGTTCGAGTGATCTCACCTATACTCGTATCATGTCTAAACCATGACTCAAACGAGGAAACGCCGATGACTCCTCCAGACACCTCACCCGCACTTCCTTCATTTGATGAACTGGTATTGCTCGCCCAACAAGATTCTCAAGCCTTTGTCCAATTGAAACAAAACTTATGCAATGCGTTGATAGAGGCTTCATCATCAGCAATGCAAGAGAGGTTACGAGCCCAACAAAGCCACATTGATCGTGTGCTCAGCCAATGCAAAAATCCAACCCATGCCAATGTCATTTTAATGCGAGAACTCAGGTTACAAATGGTTCGATTTCGGGATGTGTTAGAAGGTGAAGTAGACAATAGTACCCCGGCAGATATTATCCCCTTTCGTCCTCGTCCAACGCAGTGGCGTTAGCGCGATAACGGATCGCGCCCAAATCGGTTATCACCTTGCGTGCCCATCAAAAAACCACACTCAACTAAGATCCAACTGCCACAGCCCAGCGCGGCAAAAGCAAGAAAGCTATCAAACCAACTCGGTGAGGTTGCCAGACTTGCCTCCCCCACAGGTACGCTCATTCTCCCTAAGATGAGAGGAAGGTTGAGTAATAGCCACCAACTGGATTTATCTCTGTCATGCCAACGTTTTGCCGTGATTGCGAGATCTGGTAGCAAAATAATCAGCATCACAACGGGTAATAGGGAGGCCGCCCAGTTTGGAAAAAAGCGATTTGCGATAACAATAAAGACGGCGATAAATAGATAGTAACAACCATTCCAAACCCAAAACGTTTGGCGGCTAATTCGCCCCTGAAAAGAAAAAAGTAATGATTGTAATGGCATAATTTATGTTACCTACCGCAGATGTGACAAGACATTAACTCGCTCGATGTTACTTTTTGCCTAGAATAACTAGGCTACAAACCTCTCGCCGCGATTAAAACACTTTTATCTCGAACAAAATTTAACCGCGAAAGATAAACAGACCCTAGCCTTAGTCATGGGTTATTTTTTGAAAATACGCACGATCCATGTCACGCAGGTTGACGGTTAAAGAATAGACTTGACCAGCCTGCTCCGAAAGAACACTGATCAGCTGTTGCGCGAGAATTGTTTTTTGCATTTCCGTTCGTCCATCCAGCAACTCAAGGTTTAGATGAATAAAATCAACACTGTTTCCTTGTTCACCAATCAACCAATGATGGCAACGTAGCGTACGAGATTTAACTGACGAGGCTTCAAACAAGCCACTTTGCAGGGCAACTTGGTGTAAATCTTCTAATAAACCTTGAATATTCACTCGTTCTTCGACCGAGTTGGAATACTCCAATACGAGATTCGGCATCACTGATTCCTTGTTTACTTATCTTACTTCACTATACCGAAATCAAGCATAAAGTTAGAGCCTTTGCTACCGATTCTGTCTAACACGTCACTGCTTAGTATCCGACATACAGAGCCTCGGATTCCAGAAAGTCATGACCATAATCATGATCTACGTAGTTTTATCTGTTATATTCTTTGCCAGTCGATTTTTTTTATCAATTGAAATTGGAGATATTCCTATGCGTCGTCCTGTAGTGATGGGTAACTGGAAACTTAACGGTAGCAAAGCTATGGTTACTGAGCTGCTAACTGGTCTTAATACTGAATTGGAAGGTGTCACTGGCGTTGATGTTGCGGTTGCACCACCAGCACTCTACCTAGACCTAGCTGAGCGCCTCATTAAAGAAGGCGGTCACAAGATGATTCTTGGTGCACAAAACACTGACCTACACAACAGCGGTGCCTTTACCGGTGATATGTCACCAGCAATGCTAAAAGATTTTGGTGCTTCTCACATCATCATCGGCCACTCTGAGCGTCGTGATTACCACAAGGAATCCGATGAATTTGTTGCGAAAAAATTCGCTTTCCTCAAAGAAAATGGCTTAACTCCTGTTTTTTGTATCGGTGAAACTGAGGCACAAAACGAAGCCGGTGAAACCGAAGCTGTATGTGCTCGTCAAATCAATGCTGTGATCGACGCCTGTGGTGTTGCAGCATTTAATGGCGCGATCATCGCTTATGAACCAATCTGGGCTATCGGTACAGGTAAAGCGGCAACGGCTGATGATGCACAACGCATTCATGCCTCTATCCGTGCTCTTATTGCGGATAAAGATGCCGCTGTCGCAGAACAAGTGATCATCCAGTATGGCGGTAGCGTGAAACCTGAAAATGCTGAAGCCTATTTCTCACAACCAGATATCGATGGTGCATTGGTTGGTGGTGCGTCTCTTGATGCGAAAAGCTTCGCTGCTATTGCTAAAGCGGCAGCAAAAATGAAAAACGCATAATTTTCCCTCGATTATGCGATAAAGGCCAGCCTTGCTGGTCTTTATTTTTTCTCTTATTTCAAACTTAAAGCAGCCTCTTACCAACCCAGGGAAATCGCATGAACATGCCCATTTTTAAAGGGCTTTCGTCAAATTAGTATTTTCTAATTTACAAGGTATTTCTTTAGCATTCATCACAATATTGGAAACTCATTAAGGATCAATTTGTAGATCATTTTGAGTGTTTTTTAATGGTTCTGTACTTAAACGGAGCCAAATTATGACCACTTTAACGAACCCATTTATGCATTTCGAAGTAATAAAAGATTACCGTCAAGCCGCTAAGGTAGAACACAAATTGTCAGACATTATTTTGTTGACGATCTGTGGTGTGCTCTCCGGTTTTGATACCTGGGAAGGTATCTGTGATTTTGGTGAAAGCCGAACCGATTTTCTTAAATCGTTGGGTGATTTTGAGAATGGTATTCCGTCGTCAGATACCATCGAGCGCGTTATGGGCATGGTGAGCCCGTCAGCGATGCAAAAAGCATTTATTAGTTGGATGAAAGATTGCCATCAAATCACAGATGGTGAAGTGGTTGCAATCGATGGTAAAACCGTTCGCGGCTCTTATAACAAATCTGAAGAACGCTCTGCAATTCATATGGTCAAT
>NZ_NBUS01000036.1:0-8516 GCF_002749895.1 Vibrio fujianensis
CTCAGTTCATTGATAAATCTTTTTGATTATCATCAACGAGTGCCCACACAGATTGATTGGTTTAAATTGTTAAAGAGCGTTCTTACCGCTTGGCTTACGCCATATCGGAAGAGGCGGTAATTTTAACGAGATAAACGCCGGTGTCAAACACTTTTTACGTTTATTTTTTCAGGAGTTACCTTTTTAAAATCACCTGCTGCTTCAGTCAGCGTTGAGACGCTTTCCTGCGACAGCGAGGCGGCATTATAGAGATCGACATCACATTAGCAAGTGTTTTTTATTGCTTTTTTTGCCAGCCAACACTGACTGATGATAAAAGCAGCACAACTCGATAAAACTCACTTTTCTATTTACATTTTTGCAAATCTTTCACTAAATAAAGCAACTTTATTCCAGTTGGTGTACTCAACTTCTTTTGAAGTATCCGTTTCTCCACCAGTTAACTGCATAATAAATCGAATCATTACTTTGTCGAAAAAACGGTAGCGTGGATAATAAAGTGCTCCAGCAAACACGCCAATCAAATTGGGGTGCCAAGGCGATTTTTTCAAAAAAGTCTGAATATAGACACTACCTTCTGGTGTATCTTTATTTTGTTCTTCTTTGCGAGCGGTTAAGTTTACACAAATAAATGCAGCTTTAACTTTAGTTAATTGCGTTGCATGTCGCTCAATAAACGCATATAGCTTTTGACTAAGATGACCATAACGAATGGATGCACCAATCAACACCTTATCATAGGCCTGTAAGTCCACAGAATCACATTGATGAAGATCTCGAATATCACAATGGTCTTGATGAAGCTTTTCTGCAATAAATCGCAGTATCTTTTGGGTTTGTCCTTCTCTTGAGGAGTACAACATCAGTACTTTCACAAAACGATCCTCAGCTACGCCAAAATGTTGGCGTTAACAATATTAATAAGGTAAAAACTTCTAGTCGCCCAAATAACATGGATACCACTAGAATCCATTTAGCTGCATCATTGATATTACCAAAATGAGCAGCAACTTCACCTAAACCAGGCCCCAAATTATTAAGAGTTGCAGCAACGGCAGAAAAGGCACTTAATTCGTCCATTCCTGTAAAAATGAGAGCTAGCATACATACAACAAAAACCAACGTATAAGCTGAAAAAAAGCCCCACACAGCATCGACCACTCTTTGAGGTAGCGCTCTTTCACCTAACTTAATGGGATAAATAGCCCTAGGATGCACAAGTCGCTTCATTTCTCGAGCACCTTGTAAAGTAAGCAGGAAAACTCGAATAACCTTCATTCCCCCTCCCGTAGAACCCGCACATCCACCAATGAACGAAGAAAAGAGTAGTAAAACAGGTAAAAATAATGGCCACTCTGCAAAACTGGTGGTCGTGAATCCCGCAGTGGTTGATATCGATACCGTTTGAAACAGAGTGACATCGAATGCCTCATATATTGAATCGTAAGTATGGTGTTTTAATATCACCAAAAAACAACTCATAAATAGCAAGCCTTGAATGGCAAGAAAAGCTCGGAACTCCCTATCTGCCCAATAATATTTAGGATGGATACCACCACTGGTAAATGCAGCATAATGCAAGGTAAAATTACAAGCGGATATGAGCAAAAAAACCACCGTAATTAAATTTATCGCATAGCTATCAAAATAACCCATGCTCGCATCATGGGTTGAAAACCCACCGATTGCTATGGTTGAAAAACTGTGACAAATAGCATCAAACAAACTCATGCCTGCGAACCAAAAAGAGGCAGCACAAACAACCGTCAAACTAAGATAGATGTACCAAAGCGCTTTTGCTGTTTCAGCAATTCGCGGGGTAACTTTATTATCTTTAACTGGGCCTGGGATTTCGGCACGATACAACTGCATCCCTCCAATGCCTAATACAGGCAGAATGGCAACCGCGAGGACGATAATTCCCATACCACCAAACCATTGTAAAAATTGCCGATAAAATAAAATCGCTTTAGGTAAATCATCCAAGCCGACAATCACCGTTGCTCCTGTGGTCGTTAAAGCGGAAAACGATTCAAAAAAAGCATCCGGTACTGATACGTTGGGATTATTTGCTAACAAGAAAGGAAGAGCGCCGGCGCTACCAATGACAGTCCAAAATAAAACAACAATTAGGAAACCATCTCGAGCCTTAAGTTCATGCTTATGATGTCGGTTAGGAACCCATAGTATGGTACCTAAAAATAGTAAGACAAAAAATGTAGAGATGAACGGAACCCCTGCTCCATCCCCGTAGATCAAAGCAACCGTTGCGGGTATAAGCATAGAGACGCTAAACAGGGCAAGTAATAACCCCACGATCCGAGTAATAGAACGAAATTGCATAACAAAATAGTGAAGCTTTGCTTCTGACTTCCTAAGTATGTACTACGTGGGTAACAAGAATTTTTGCACTGCTCTTGTTGATAATATTTTGAGTAAAAACATCTACAGCGACGCAAGGTAATTCAATAATAATCGCAACCATTTCTCCATATTGAGCTTCAATTTGTACGGCCTCATATTGCTCCATTATTGATTGAGCAAGGGCGAGTAAATTGTAGTCTAACGTTAGTGATAATTTTGTGGTGATTTTTTTCTCATTTATTTGAAGCCGCTTGAGTGCTTGTTGAACTCCACCACCATAAGCCTTAACCAGCCCACCGGTGCCTAAACGAATTCCTCCATAATATCGTGTGACAACGGCAGTAATTTCTCCAATACCAGAGCCTGCAAGCTGGGCCAGCATAGGCTTACCAGCCGTTCCCGAAGGCTCGCCATCGTCACTACAGCCCCATAGCGTTGAATTTTCTGGCCGACCAGCAATAAATGCCGAGCAATTATGCCTAGCGTCGACATGCCGCGCTTTTATCGTTGCAATAAAAGCTTTCGCAGCTTCTATGCTTGGGGTATGGGCTAAGTATGTGATAAAGCGACTCTTTTTGATCTCCTCTTCAAATAGAACAGGGGTCGCTGGAATCGAGTAAGGCTGAAAATTCATATCTCAATGATAAACAATAAAAGGGCTGCCAGTGTATCACGAGCAAAAAAAAGACGCTTAGGATTGGTAACAAGCGCACAATGTTAAACAGTTGTTTAAAAAATGTATTGAAAATAATTCATCCTCAGTACACACTAAACCCACTGGTCTAACCAGAACATGAATACAACAAAAACTCTCACACACAATCATCGATTGTATGTCACGGAGATAGACAATGATTTACCAAGCTAACACCCTACAGGTAAAAGAATTACAAGATGGCATCGTAGCGTTAAGTTTTTGCTCTTCAGAGTCCGTCAATAAACTTGATCTTGCAACGTTGAACTCACTCAATGAAGCATTGGATACTCTATATAATTATTCTGGACTAAAAGGGCTGATTCTTACATCCGATAAAGCAAGCTTTATCGTCGGGGCAGACATTACTGAATTTTTAGGTTTATTCGAACTGCCTAATGAAGAGCTTGATCAATGGTTACGTTTTGCGAATAACATCTTTAATAAACTCGAAGACCTACCTGTGCCTACGCTATCAGCATTGACAGGGTTTACCCTTGGTGGCGGTTGTGAGTGTGTACTCGCCACTGACTTTAGAATTGGGGACAAGTCAACCAGCATTGGATTACCAGAAACTAAACTCGGTATTATGCCTGGCTTTGGTGGCACGGTACGCTTACCACGTATCATTGGCGCAGATAGCGCCATGGAAATCATCACCCAAGGTAAATCCTGCCGAGCTGAGGAAGCACTAAAACTAGGACTACTGGATGCGATAGTCGATCCTGATAAATTACTCGATTCCGCGCTTACGACCATTCAACAAGCAATCAACGAAAAAATAGACTGGGTAGCTCGCCGCAAACAAAAGACTGCGCCGCTGACACTCAGTAAAGTTGAAAGCATGATGAGCTTTACCATGGCAAAAGGTGTTGTTGCTCAAGTCGCTGGTAAACATTATCCCGCGCCAATGACCGCGGTAGTCACCATTGAACAAGCCGCGCGTAGCGCACGCGATGAAGCACTGGATATTGAACGTCAGCACTTCATCAAATTGGCGAAATCAACCGAAGCCCAAGCGTTAGTGGGTCTCTTTTTAAATGATCAACATATTAAAGGATTAGCGAAACAATCGGCTAAATCAGCCAGCCAAGATACCCTACGAGCAGCGGTATTGGGTGCCGGAATTATGGGAGGCGGTATCGCTTACCAATCTGCCAGTAAAGGTGTGCCAGTCTTGATGAAAGATATCGCTCAGCCTTCACTCGACCTAGGCATGACCGAAGCCGCTAAACTACTCAATAAGCAATTAGAACGTGGCAAAATTGATGGTTTTAAAATGGCAGGAGTTATTGCTGCTATCACCCCGAGCTTACACTATGCAGGTATAGAACAGGCTGATGTGGTTGTTGAAGCGGTCGTCGAGAATCCTAAAGTTAAAGCAGCGGTGTTGAGCGAAGTTGAAAGCCAAGTTTCGGATAACACGATCATTACGTCCAACACGTCAACTATTCCGATTAATTTACTCGCCAAATCACTGAAACGCGCAGAGAACTTCTGTGGGATGCACTTTTTCAATCCTGTGCATCGTATGCCATTAGTTGAGATCATCCGTGGCGAGAAAACCTCTGACGATACCATTAATCGTGTTGTCGCTTATGCGGCCAAAATGGGTAAATCACCGATCGTGGTTAATGATTGTCCGGGCTTTTTCGTTAATCGTGTTCTGTTCCCTTACTTCGGTGGTTTCAGCTTACTATTACGCGATGGTGCTGATTTCACTCAAATCGATAAAGTTATGGAACGTCAGTTTGGTTGGCCAATGGGCCCAGCATATTTGCTCGACGTAGTTGGCCTTGATACCGCCCATCACGCACAAGCGGTCATGGCAGAAGGTTTCCCTGAACGAATGGGTAAACAAGGCCGTGATGTCATCGATGTGCTTTATGAAGCAAATAAATATGGCCAAAAAAATGGTCATGGCTTCTATAGCTACTCGATAGATAAAAAAGGCAAACCGAAGAAAAATTTCTCGGATGACGTTTTACCTCTTCTTGCTGACGTCTGCGCCAGCCCACAGTCTTTTGAAGCTCAAACGATCATTGAACGAATGATGATTCCGATGATCAACGAAGTCGTGCTATGTCTAGAAGAGGGAATTATTGCTTCTCCTCAAGAAGCCGATATGGCCTTGGTCTACGGTTTAGGATTTCCTCCATTCCGTGGTGGGGTTTTCCGCTACCTCGATACCATCGGTTTAGAGCAATACATTGCGATGGCCAGACAGCATCAGCATTTAGGCGCGATGTATCACCTACCACAACTGTTACTGGATATGGCAGAAAAAGGACAGCGCTTTTACCCTATCCCAGCTCCAGCTTCTTTATAAACAGTGATTTGGAAAAGGAATGACAAAATGAATACTGTAGTGATTGTTGATTGCCTTCGTACGCCAATGGGACGTTCGAAAGGCGGAGCATTTCGCCACCAGCGCGCTGAAGATCTCTCGGCTCATCTAATGAAAGGAATATTGGCTCGTAACCCACAAGTCAATCCACAAGAGATCGAAGACATTTATTGGGGTTGTGTACAACAAACCTTAGAACAAGGGTTTAACGTCGCTCGTAATGCGGCTTTACTTGCCGGTCTACCGGTAGATATTGGTGCGGTAACCGTCAACCGTTTGTGCGGCTCATCGATGCAAGCTTTACATGATGCAGCTCGTGCGATTATGGTCGGCGATGCTGACATTTGCTTGGTCGGCGGTGTAGAGCATATGGGCCACGTACCGATGAATCATGGGGTAGATTTCCATCCTGGTTTATCAAAAAACGTTGCCAAAGCCGCTGGTATGATGGGCTTAACCGCAGAGATGCTTGGTAAGATTCATGGTATCAGTAGAGAGCAACAAGATGCTTTCGCGGCTCGTTCTCATCAACGCGCTCAAGCCGCAACCGTCGAAGGCCGTTTTAAAAATGAGATTTTACCGACCGAAGGTCATAGCACTGATGGGACCTTATTTACACTAGATTATGATGAAGTCATCCGCCCGGAAACCACCGTTGAAGGTTTGGCAGAACTGCGTCCAGTTTTTGATCCCGCCAATGGCACCGTGACGGCTGGCTCTTCATCTGCTCTTTCTGATGGCGCATCAGCTATGCTGATCATGAGTGAAGCCAAAGCTAAAGCCTTAGGACTCACCATTCGCGCTAAAGTAAAATCAATGGCGATTGCCGGTTGCGATCCATCGATTATGGGCTACGGCCCAGTTCCCGCCACGCATAAAGCTCTGAAACGCGCAGGGCTCACTATGAATGAGATTGATTTGGTTGAGTTAAATGAAGCCTTTGCCGCCCAATCTCTGCCTTGTGCAAAAGATCTTGGTTTGATGGATTTAGTCGATGAGAAAGTCAACTTAAACGGTGGGGCAATTGCTTTAGGCCATCCTTTAGGCTGCTCAGGAACCCGCATTTCCACAACATTGATCAACCTCATGGAAGCGAAAGACGCTAAATATGGTCTGGCTACGATGTGTATTGGTCTAGGTCAAGGCATAGCAACGATTTTTGAACGTCCTTAGACGTTGGTTTATGTTTGAAGAGCCAGTTTAATCACTGGCTCTTCTTTTTTAAACGTCGGTTTTTAACCAATCGTGATGTAACTGCTTACTCTCTCCTAAATAATCGATCATCCAGTTGATTAACTTATGGTTATCATCTTTACGCCATACTAAACAGCATTGACTCAATGGCACATTGTCGGGTAGATCCCTTTCTACTAACTGACCTGAAACCAATAGAGGTTGAGCCATATGGCTAGGCATAAATCCAACCCCTAAGCCTTGCTTTAAACACTCGGTCGCACTATACCAGTTAGGCAGTAGCAAACGCCTTTGTTTAAGATAGTGCCCGGTATGACGCTTTGGTAAAACACTGGATGTATCATCCAAGCAGATCGCAGGATACCGGCTGACTAATTCTTCGGTTAATAACTCAACCTGTGCACAGGGATGATCAGGAGCCATCACAAAAACCCAATCCAGCACCCCCATATCACGGACTTCAAAATCACCACCGACCGGTACAGCAGAGGTTGCGCCAATCACAATATCGGCTCGCCCTTGTGCTATCGCTTCCCAAGAACCATTGAATACTTCCATATTGATCTGTAACTCAGCAAAATCAAATGTTTGATAGAAATCTTCTACCAAAGGTTTGATTCGATCCAATTTCACTACATTATCAAGTGTCAATTTAAGCGTTCGTTGCCAACCATGCGCAGCCCGTTTCGTTTGAGCCTTAATATCCTCCATTTGTCGTAATAACTGTCGCGCTTCAACCATAAACAGTTCACCCGCGACGGTCATTTCAACCTTTCTTGGTAAACGGCGAAATAATACAACCCCCAACTCCGTTTCTACTTGACGAACACTGTAGCTGATCGCTGAAGGAACTTTATGTAGCACCGCTGCCGCCGCAGTAAAACTTCCGAGCCTCGCCACCGTATCTAACATTTCTAGTGATGCTTTTGAAAACATACCCACCATACCAATCAATTTTTTTGAACGATAACTAACAATTTTCGCGTTTTATTTCCGGAGAGATAAAAAATAAAATAAACATCCTTACATATCCTAGCTATCAATAACAGATACTAAGAAAAAATGAATTAATTTTTTTGATGGGAATTAAAATGAACATCTCGCCTTTACAGCTATTTTATCTTTCTGCTCTTTCGATGCTCGGTTTTATCGCTACCGATATGTATCTCCCTGCTTTTAAGATCATGGAACATGATTTTGCGACAGGCCCCGAACAAATCGCACTCTCTCTGACGGTTTTTCTGATGGGCATGGCAATTGGACAGCTACTATGGGGATTAGCTTCAGATAAATTCGGCCATCGAAATACTTTGATTGTGGGATTATTTGTCTTTACCCTAGCCTCGTGCGGGCTAGCTTTCAGCGAACAAGTTTGGCAATTACTCGGATTACGCTTTATTCAAGCGATCGGTGTTTGTGCCCCTGCTGTGATCTGGCAAGCAATGGTAATTAAGCGCTATCCGAGCCGCGTGAGCCAACAAATTTTCGCAACCATCATGCCTCTCGTTGCTTTATCACCTGCATTAGCGCCTCAATTAGGGGTATTACTGACAAATCATTTTGGTTGGCATAGTATCTTTTTTGTTTTAACTATCATGGGGATAGTTTTAATAGTAAGTACACGCTTACAAGAAAATGTTATCTCCGAAGCCAAAACAACATCCATTAAACAAGACATAAAATTTTTATTCAGCTGCCGAGCTTACTTAGGTAATGTCATGATGTTTGCTTGTGCTTCTGCCGCGTTCTTTGCCTATTTAACAGGTATGCCAGAAATTATGGCTCAGCTTGGTTATGAAGCGAAAGACATTGGCATGAGCTTTATTCCTCAAACCATTGCTTTTATGGCTGGTGGATACTTAGGTAAGCGGTATGTAAATAAATATGGTGATGCAAAAGTACTGAAACAACTGCTGA
>NZ_NBUS01000036.1:8526-26343 GCF_002749895.1 Vibrio fujianensis
TGTTTACGGTATCAACGGTCTCTATTTTTATCGCTTCGCAATGGACACTGACCTCTATCTGGCCGATTCTCGCACCATTTTGTTTAATTGCTGTCGCCAATGGGGCCTTGTATCCTATCGTGGTTAATCGAGCCCTTTCCAGTGCCAAGCAGAGTCCAGCCACCGCTGCAGGGCTACAAAATAGCTTACAAATCTGTGCCGCAAGCTTAGCGAGTGCACTCGTAGCAACCCTTGCGAGTCAAGCGCAAATGGTGACTGGAATCGCCATTATGATCTGTATGTTTGGCCTATGGGTTGGCTATATTGTTGCCAATAAACACTTGAGCCAACATTTCACAACACCCGATAATGCCCGCGTAGTACAAGATAAATAGCCTTAGATAGAAAAATAGCCAGCGTAATGCTGGCTATTTTTACAAAATCATTTATTTTTTACTGGCCGTTGCCAACCTGTAATTTTCTTTTCTTTCGCACGAGTAATGACTAACTCACCTTGAGCAACATTTTTCGTCAGTGTGGTTCCAGCTCCAATTGTCGCTCCGTTGTCAATGGTAACAGGGGCAACTAATTGGCTGTCAGAGCCAACAAACACATCATCGCCAATAATGGTTTTGAATTTGTTTGCACCATCATAATTACACGTAATAACTCCCGCGCCGATATTCACTCGTTGGCCAATTTCGGCATCCCCGAGATAGGTTAAATGGTTGGCCTTTGAACCTTCACCTAAACGAGCATTTTTCATCTCTACAAAATTACCAACATGCGCATCATCACGCAGCTCAGCTCCGGGGCGTAAACGGCTAAATGGGCCAACGGTACAATGTTCACCAATCGTAGCGCCTTCAATCACACTGTAAGGACGAATCACGGTATTGTCGTCAATTTCACAGTCTTTCAAAATAGAACCAGCTCCAATGACAACATTATTACCGATTGATACCTGACCTTCGATTAATACATTCACATCAATTTCAACGTCAGTACCACACTGCAATTCACCACGCAGATCAAAACGAGCAGGATCTCTCAGCATAACGCCTTGCTCTAAAAGTAAATTCGCTTGACGAGCTTGAAAAGCACGCTCTAAACGCGCTAATTGAATGCGATCATTAACCCCTTCCACTTCGATCGAGCTGGCTGGGTGCACCGCTTCGACCGCACGCCCTTCATCATGAGCGGCAGCAATCACATCCGTTAAATAGTATTCCCCTTGAGCATTATTATTATTGAGCCCTGCTAGCCAACGTTTTAAATCTCCACCGGTTGCAACCATTACCCCTGTGTTGATTTCCTTGATGAGCTTTTGTTCTTCTGATGCATCTTTTTGCTCAACAATAGCAACCACAGGGCCATTTTTACGAACAATACGTCCGTAACCGGTTGGGTTATCCAGCACAACTGTCAATAATGCAATCCCTCCGGTGGGCTGAGCTTCAAGCAAGCTTTCTATAGTTTGCTCTGAGATGAGTGGCACATCACCGTATAAAATCAATATTTTTTCGTCATCTCTAAAGTGTTCTGATGCTTGATCAACCGCATGACCTGTCCCTAACTGCTCAGCTTGTAGCACCCAATTAACCGGCTCATCAACTAATGCCTGCTGCATCCGTTCACCACCATGACCGTAAACAAGGTGAATATTATGAGCGCCTAAGCCATAACAGGTATCAATTACATGTTTGACCATCGGTTTACCGGCTAACGAGTGCAATACTTTCGGGATATTAGAGTGCATGCGTGTGCCTTTGCCTGCGGCGAGAATCACTGCGCTAAATTTCATGAGCTACCTATGACGTTGTAAATATGAGCCGCATTTTAGCGGCTAACCGTGGTCGTGTTAATTTATTGGGATAAATTTCTGATAAAAAATAAGCAAAAAGGCGACCTTTGGCCGCCTTTTATGATTACGTACTGAAGATTCTCAGCGACGCTTTCTTGTCAACTCAATTACTCGTAGCTGAGCAATCGCTTTAGCCAGTTCACTCGATGCTTGTGCAAAATTCACATCACCATGGTTTTCATTTAGCATTTCTTCCGCGGAACGTTTTGCTTCTGCTGCTTTCGCTTCATCAAGCTCTTCGGCGCGGATAGCTGTATCTGCCAAAATCGTTACATCATTCGGTTGAACTTCAAGTATGCCACCAGAAAGGTAGATAATTTCTTCTTCACCTTTAATGGTTACAATACGCACCATGCCCGGTCTGATGAAAGTCAGTAAGGGCATATGACCGGCTAAAACACCTAAATCTCCGCTTTCACCCGAGACTTGAATAGTGCGTGCTAAGCCGGAGAATATCCGCTTCTCAGCACTGACTACATCCAAGTTAAAGGTTACTGATGCTGTCATAAAGCCTCCTTGGAGATTTGAGCGTTATAGCTTTTTGGCATTCTCTATCGCATCGTCAATCGTACCGCAGTACATAAACGCTTGCTCAGGAATGTCATCATAATCGCCGGCTAATAAGCCTTTAAAGCCACGTAAAGTTTCTTTAAGTGGTACGTAAATACCAGGGTCACCCGTAAAGACTTCCGCTACGTGGTAAGGCTGAGTTAAGAAACGTTCAATCTTACGCGCACGAGCTACTAATTGCTTATCAGATTCAGACAACTCGTCCATACCTAGAATGGCAATGATATCTTTCAGCTCTTTATAACGCTGTAGTGTTGACTGAACACCACGAGCCACATCGTAATGCTCTTGACCAACCACTAATGGATCCAACATACGAGATGTTGAATCTAATGGGTCAACGGCTGGGTATAACCCCATCGCAGCGATGTTACGGTTAAGTACCACCGTTGCATCCAAGTGAGCAAATGTTGTTGCTGGTGATGGGTCTGTTAAGTCATCAGCTGGCACGTATACTGCCTGAACGGAAGTAATTGAACCGGTCTTTGTCGATGTAATACGTTCTTGTAGAACACCCATTTCTTCAGCAAGCGTTGGTTGATAACCTACCGCAGAAGGCATACGACCAAGTAACGCTGATACTTCCGTTCCCGCTAGGGTATAGCGGTAGATGTTATCGATAAATAGCAGTACATCACGACCTTCATCACGGAACTTTTCCGCCATCGTCAAACCCGTCAAAGCAACACGTAGACGGTTACCTGGTGGCTCGTTCATCTGGCCATAGACCATTGCCACTTTTGACTCTTCTGGTTTTTCGATGTTAACAACACCCGCTTCCTGCATCTCATGGTAGAAGTCGTTACCCTCACGAGTCCGCTCTCCAACCCCAGCAAATACCGATAAACCTGAGTGTTGTAACGCAATGTTGTTGATAAGTTCCATCATGTTAACGGTCTTACCCACACCAGCGCCACCAAATAGACCGATTTTACCGCCTTTCGCAAACGGACAGATCAGGTCGATAACTTTAACGCCTGTTTCAAGCAGTTCAGTTACATTTGATTGCTCTTCATAGCTTGGCGCAGCGCGGTGAATAGAATAAACATCTTCTGCACCAATTTCGCCGCGTTCGTCAATCGCATCACCGAGTACGTTCATGATACGACCAAGGGTTTTCATCCCCACTGGTACTGATATTGGAGCGCCGGTGTTTTCTACTGACATTCCACGACGTAAACCATCTGAGCTACCCATTACGATACAGCGAACAATGCCGCCGCCTAGCTGTTGCTGAACTTCCAGCACAAGACGTTCTTTTGCGTCCTGAACATTCAGTGCATCATAAACACTAGGTACTGAGCTCTGTGGAAACTCTACGTCGACTACCGCACCGATGATCTGTACGATCTTACCTGTAGCCATCGTTAATCCTCTAGTCTGTTAATTACCTTTAAACCGCCGAAGCGCCGCCAACAATCTCTGATAGCTCTTGGGTAATCGCCGTTTGACGGGCTTTGTTATACACCAATTCTAAGTCATCAATCAGATTACCAGCGTTATCTGATGCTGCTCTCATTGCTACCATCCGAGCAGACATTTCACACGCTAAATTCTCAACCACCGCCTGATAGACTTGAGCTTCGATATAACGAGTCATCAGTGTATTGAGTAGTTTTTTCTGATCAGATTCAAACATATAACTCCAAGCATGTTTAAATTCTGATTCATCTTGCGTTTTCGGCAAAGGCAACAATTGATCCATCTTTGGTTGTTGAGTCATCGAGTTAATAAACTCGTTGAATACTAAGTACAAACGATCGATTTCACCTTTTTGATACTTTTTAAGCATCACACTGATAGAACCGATTAAATCATCTAACTCAGGTTCATCACCGACCCCAGTCTTTTGTGCGACGATTTTTGCACCTATGCTACGAAAGTAAGAACTGCCCTTACTTCCGATCACAGCAATATCAACCTCACTACCACGGCTTGAATACTCATGCATATGAGCAACGGCTTTTTTAAACATATTGATGTTTAATCCACCACACAAGCCGCGATCGGTTGAAACGATAATATACCCAACACGTTTAGCTTCACGTTCTTCTAAGTAAGGATGTTTATACTCCAAAGTACCGTTAGCTAAATGACCAATGACTTTACGAATTATTTTTGAATATGGACGAGGCCCTTCCATTGCATCTTGAGTCCGACGCATTTTAGAAGCCGCTACCATTTCCATTGCTTTAGTAATCTTCTGAGTGCTTTTGACACTCCCAATCTTACTACGAATCTCTTTTGTATTGGCCATCGTTACTCTCCGTTAATTACAATGTAGGTTGTAATTACCAAGTCTGAGTTGCTTTGAAATCTTCCACCAATTTTTTAAGTTTGGCTTCGATCTCATCGTTATAAGCACCCGTCTTGTCAATTTCTGCTTTAAACTCAGCATATTGAGAATGAGCATACGACAGAAGTGAAGATTCAAAATCCAACACTTTATTTAATTCGATATCGTTCAAATAACCACGTTCAGCGGCAAAAATAACCAACGCCTGATCAAAGACTGACATCGGTGCATACTGCTTCTGCTTCATCAATTCAGTCACTTTTTGACCATGATTTAGCTGACGTTTGGTCGCTTCATCGAGATCGGAAGCAAACTGAGCGAATGCCGCTAGTTCACGATACGCCGCTAGTGCGGTACGAATACCACCAGACAGTTTCTTGATGATCTTCGTTTGTGCAGCACCACCAACCCGAGAAACAGAAATACCAGGGTCAACCGCTGGGCGAATCCCCCCGTTAAACAATTCGGTTTGTAGGAAGATCTGACCATCGGTAATCGAAATTACGTTGGTTGGAACGAAAGCAGAAACATCACCCGCTTGAGTTTCAATAATCGGCAGCGCCGTCAAAGAACCCGTTTTGCCTTTTACTTCACCCTGAGTAAAGCGCTCTACGTACTCTTCACTAACACGAGCAGCACGCTCAAGCAAACGCGAGTGGAGATAGAATACGTCACCCGGGAAAGCTTCACGACCCGGTGGACGACGTAGCAGTAATGAAATTTGACGATAAGCTACCGCTTGTTTAGATAAATCATCATAAACAATCAGTGCATCTTCACCACGATCGCGGAAATACTCACCCATCGCACAACCTGAATAAGGTGCAAGATATTGTAGCGCGGCAGACTCAGACGCAGATGCCACAACAACAATGGTATTTTTTAACGCGTCATGCTCTTCTAATTTACGTACCACGTTAGCAATGGTTGACGCTTTTTGGCCAATCGCAACGTAAATAGAAAAGATGCCAGAATCTTTCTGGTTAATAATCGCATCAATTGCGAGTGCAGTTTTACCGGTTTGGCGGTCACCGATAATCAACTCACGTTGACCTCGACCGATAGGAATCATCGCATCAACAGATTTATAACCCGTTTGAACAGGTTGATCGACCGATTTACGATCAATAACCCCAGGCGCAATCACTTCTACAGGAGATGTTAATTTTGCGTCAATTGGGCCTTTACCATCAATCGGTTCACCCAATGTGTTCACCACACGACCAAGAAGCTCAGGACCAACGGGAACTTCTAGAATACGCCCAGTTCCGGTCACTTTCATGCCTTCGCTCAAATCCGTATATGGCCCCATCACAACCGCACCAACAGAGTCACGCTCCAAGTTCAGTGCCAGTGCATAGTAGCCACCCGGTAATTCAATCATTTCACCTTGCATCACGTCCGCTAGGCCGTGGATACGGATGATACCATCGCTTACCGATACGATAGTACCTTCATTGCGAGCATCAGAAACAACGTTGAAACCTTCAATTCGCTTTCTAATGATTTCGCTGATTTCCGTGGAATTAAGTTGCATTGCTCCAATTCCCCTAATTAAGACTTCATCACGTCTTTCAGACGATTAATACGACCCAGTAACGAGTTGTCGAGGATGCTATCCCCTACTCGAATAACGGCTCCGCCAATAAGATTGCTGTCAACTTGGCAATTCAGCTTCACTTTACAGTCATAGCGTTTTTCTAAGTTACTGGTTAAAGTTTCAACCTGTTCATCGCTTAACTCATAAGAGGTCACTACTTTCACTTCTTTTGTACCAGAAGATGCGGTAGCCAACTTTTGAAACTGCTGAGATATATCACCGAGCACCGCCATACGACGATTTTCCATCAACACCTGTAAAAAGTTACACATAGGTTGATCAAACTGCTCACCCGCGACATCTGAATAAACCTGCACTAATTGCTCAGGTTGTAAACTAAATGCAGCTGACGATAATTCAGGTACCAACGACATTGTTTTCGCCAGTTCAAGCATTGCTGACCATTGATCAACCACACCATGCTCACTAGCGTAACTAAATGCAGCCTTAGCATATGGACGAGCAATCGTTGTCAAATCCGACATACAAATGCCCTCCTTTATAGCTTCGCAGATATACTATCAAGTATGTCTTGGTTAGCTGCCTGATCGACGGTGCGCTGTACAATTTTCTCAGCCGCCAATAAAGCAAGTGAAGACACCTCTTTTTGCAGCTCATTACGAGCTCGCATCATTTGCGCTTCCAATTCTGCCTTACCTTGAGCCAAGATATGCTCACGCTCTTGCGCCGCTTCTTGACGAGCTTCATCTAAAATTTGGGCTTTGCGTTTATTCGCTTGCTCAATGATGACTAGCGCCTCTTGTTTTGCACTTTTTAGCTGATCTGCTGCATTACTTTTAGCCAAATTCAAGGCTTTATCAGCACGCTCAGCAGAAGCTAAGCCGTCAGCAATTTTTTTCTGACGTTCTTCAATGGCTCTCATCAAAGGAGGCCATACATACTTCATGCAGAACCAAACAAAGATTAAAAATGCGATGGTTTGGCCCAACAGAGTTGCATTGATATTCACACTAACTCTCCTTTATTTTGCTTCTGTTTACCCAATCATCTTTGCGTTGGGTGACACAAAAAGGACTAGTTATGCAAACAACATGTACATTGCGATACCTACACCAATCATAGGAACCGCATCAAGAAGACCGGCGATGATAAACATGTTGGTTTGTAGAATTGGAGCCATTTCTGGTTGACGAGCAACAGATTCTAGGAATTTACCGCCTAGGATTGCAAAGCCAATACCAGTCGCTAGAGCACACATACCAAGTAGTAGAGCAACAACGAAATAAGTTTCCATAATAAAAGTATCTCCAGGTTTATTGGGTTGTTTAAATTAAGAGTTTAATGAGAGTCATTACTTGCCATACTGAGATACACAATCGTCAGCATCATAAAAATAAAGGCTTGTAGCGTAATAATCAAAATATGGAAGATGGCCCAAATGACATGAGCGATAACACCTAAGCCACCGAGTACGAATCCTGCACCATAAGTGATTGCGATCAAAATAAAGATCAACTCACCTGCGTACATGTTACCGTACAAACGTAACGAGAGTGATATCGGTTTTGCCAATAATGACACCGTCTCAAGAACAAAGTTGAAAGGAATTAACGACCAATGGTTAATTGGATGTAAAGTAAACTCCTTCACAAATCCCTTGAATCCTTTGTATTTGATGTAATAAGCAATTACCAGCAGTAATACGCCTATTGCTAGCGACAGAGTTATATTCAAGTTCACCGTAGGGAGAAGTTTGAAATAATCGACGCCTGCCAATTTCATGGCTTCAGGAACATAATCCACTGGCACTAAATCCATTAAGTTCATCAGGAATATCCAGACGAAAATGGTTAATGCCAAGGGAGCGACCAACTTATCCTTGCCATGAAAAGTTCCTTTGACTAGCTCATCGACTTGCTCTATGAGCATTTCGACAAAGCATTGCCATTTACCCGGAACTCCCGTGGTTGCATTTTTCCCAACACGATAAAACAACCACAAAAACAGCACGCCTAGACTCACTGAGATCAATAAGGCATCCCAGTTTAACGTCCAAAATCCAGCATCCACACAACCGTGGTTTGTGGTGATGTTACCATCAACCAAACAAACTTGAGCGCTTGAAAGGTGGTGCTGAATATATTCCTTCGGAGTATCAGCCATGGTGGTTCCCATTTTTTGCGGTAAGTAGTATTGGTGCTATCCAAAAAACCAGCAATGTTAATTTATAACCTGACATCATGGCACCAGGATGATGCACATCTGTTAAATTAAAAATTAACACAAACATAGTCACGGTTAACACCAGCTTCAAAGCCCACCCCATCATAATAAAGCCAAGCAAAACGGTACCGTCTGCATTGGCCTTTGGGAGGAAGGCAAACAGTGTATAGACATAGTTACCCATCACGGCAATCGCTCCACCTTTTAAAATAAAGCGTGCCTGATTGGGGCCCCAGTACATATACGTCACGCCTCCGATCAGCAGTAAGAAAACAAGCTGAAGGTGAACAATTCGAAATGCCGCCTTTGCTTGCCAACTTTGTCCTGCTATAAACATCAAAAGCCCCTGTTTTCTGTATCACTCATCCAACGGGATAAAGTTAATAAAACTTTACAACTCGGTGAAAAAAGCTTCAAAATTATATATATGTAGCGTAAAAACTCAACTTAAAGCAGGTGAACTAAGCCACAGAAAAAACATTCTGTCAGCTATATTTACGAGACAATCGTATCTAATTGTTTCAACAAATGGTTCAACTGTTCCTGATCGGTAAAATCGATCACAACACGACCTTTTCCACTTGCTTGTAATTGTATCGCCATTGGTGTTTTTAATCGTTCAGCAATGGCATTTAATTGTTGCTCAACCTCTTTCGCAAGGTCTGTTTTTGGTGACTCTTTCTTTTCTTCGTGATTTAACCAACGTTTCACCAAAGCCTCTGCTTGACGCACGGTTAAATGCTTTTTTACCATCTCTTCAGCGCACATTATCTGCTGCTCAGCTGTTAAGGCTAATAGTGTTCGAGCATGCCCCATTTCGAGTTGTTTATTTTCAACCAGCCGTTTAACTTCATCATGTAATTGATTCAGGCGCAAAAGATTACTAACCGTAGCGCGTGATTTACCAATCACATCGGCCACTTGTTGGTGAGTCAGTTTGAATTCATCTTGTAGCCTTTCTAGCGCTTGAGCTTCTTCAATCACATTCAGATCTTCACGCTGAATATTTTCGATCAAGGCCATCGCGATCGCCGCTCGATCATCCACTCGTTTGATCAAACATGGAACTTGTTTTAATCCGGCTTGTTTTGCTGCGCGCCAACGTCGTTCACCGGCGATGATTTCAAAACCACCAAACTCTAAAGGCCTAACGACAATCGGTTGAATAATACCTTGCGAATGAATAGAAGCAGCGAGTTCTTCTAGTGCTTCTGGCGACATGTCTTTACGTGGCTGATAAATACCTGGTGTAAGGCTAGTGATGGTCAGTTCAGTTAGCTCGCCATCTGCTGACATCGCTTGGCTATGCGAAGCGACCTGCTGCTTTTCTCTTGCCATGGAACTGGTAGCAAGCAAAGCATCTAATCCTTTTCCTAAGCCACGTTTAGACATGTAAGATTGTTCCTTTTTCGGTGTTATGCAGGGATTTCTTCACGACGCAACATCTCGCCCGCTAAAGCGAGGTAAGCTTTAGCTCCTGCGGAGTACTTATCATAATACATTGCTGGCTTACCATAACTGGGCGCTTCAGCAAGACGTACATTACGAGGAATGACCGTACGGTAAACTTTATTACCAAAATGTTTTTTTAACTGGTCAGAAACTTCGTTCGCTAGCCGATTACGCGGATCATACATGGTTCTAAGTAAACCTTCGATCTTCAAATTATCATTCACCACAGCAGCTAACTTACTGATAGTATCCATTAAAGCGGTTAGTCCCTCTAATGCGAAGTACTCACATTGCATTGGCACCAGCACCGAATCAGCTGCTGCCATCGCGTTGATTGTAAGTAGATTTAAAGAGGGGGGGCAATCAATAAAGATGAAATCATAGTTATCACGAACTGCCGAGAGGGCGTTTTTCAAGCGAACTTCGCGCGCGAAAACCTCCATTAACTTAATTTCCGCGGCTGTCACATCACCATTAGCCGCAATTAAATCATAATGTCCAGATGTTTTACGACATACCACATCTTCAAACGGGGCTTCTTCAACCAATAACTCATATGCGGTTGCATCGACTTGATACTTATCTACACCACTAGCCATTGTTGCATTGCCTTGCGGATCGAGATCGACAACCAATACTTTACGTTTAGTTGCAGCCATAGATGCAGCTAAATTAATACAGGTTGTTGTTTTTCCCACGCCACCTTTCTGGTTGGCGATCGCTACAATTTTACCCACGGTATGCCTCGCTATTATTCCTTGCGCGATAAGATTACAAGATGACGCTCACCTTCCAACTCTGGAACATTCAAAGCTTTGATGTCGATCACACAACACCACTCTGGAAGTAGGGTTATCTCTTCTTCCGGATGCTGACCTTTGAGGGCTAAAAAGCGTCCACGCTCAGCGCAAGGTAGGTGTTGACACCACTCTACCATATCCAGCATAGAAGCAAAGGCTCGGCTAAGTACACCATCAAACCCTTGTTCCGGTTGGTACTGTTCGACTCGACTTTGTATTGGCGTAACATTACTGATCCCCAGATCATGCAGCGCTTGTTTAATAAAACGAATCCGTTTACCCAAACTATCCAACAACACAAAATGTTTATCTGGATTCATAATAGCCAGCGGAATACCTGGTAATCCAGGGCCCGTGCCAACATCGATAAAACGTTTACCCACTAAGTGTGGGCTTACCACTATACTATCAAGGATATGTTTCACCAACATATCCATTGGGTCTCGAACGGAGGTTAAGTTATACGCTTTATTCCATTTATTCAGTAGCTCAACATAACCGACCAATTGTTCTCGTTGCGACTCAGAAACAATAAGGTTGGTTTGCGCAATCAGCGCATCGAGTCTAACTTTTAATGGATTCATGACTCAGCCTCTCCCTTTTTTAGCAAACCATGCTTTTTCAGGTGCACGAGTAGGATGGAAATCGCTGCAGGCGTAATTCCTGAAATACGCGAGGCAATTCCAACCGTTTCCGGTTTAGACGCATTCAGTTTAGCAACCACCTCATTCGATAATCCTTTCACGGCTTTATAATCTAAATCAACCGGTAATTTAGTATGTTCATGGCGCAAAGATTTTTCAATTTCATCTTGCTGACGTTGAATATACCCTTCGTATTTAACCTGAATTTCAACCTGCTCAGCGGCCTGATGATCTTCTAAAGCGGGCGCAAAGGTAGGAAGAGAGGTTAACCGTTCATAAGTCATTTCAGGGCGGCGTAGTAAATCTTCACCGCTAGCTTCACGGGATATTGGTGTTTTTAATAAAGAATTCAGCGCATCAACCTCTTTTGACTGAGGATTCATCCACGTATCTTTTAAACGCTGACGCTCTTTATTCATATGATCAACTTTTTGATTAAAACGAGCCCAACGATCATCACTAATCAAACCTAATTGATATGCTTTTTCGGTTAGACGTAAATCTGCGTTATCTTCGCGCAGTAGTAAGCGATATTCAGCACGAGAAGTGAACATACGATAAGGTTCTTTTGTACCAATGGTAGAAAGATCGTCGATTAACACGCCCATATAAGCTTGATCTCGACGAGGGCTCCAGCCTTCTTTTTCTTGACTGTACAAGCTGGCGTTCAACCCTGCCATTAAGCCTTGCGCTGCTGCTTCTTCATAACCGGTGGTACCGTTGATCTGCCCAGCAAAGAACAGACCATGAACAAATTTGGTTTCATAGGTCTGTTTTAAATCGCGAGGATCGAAGAAATCGTATTCAATCGCATAGCCAGGTCGCACAATATGGGCATTTTCAAACCCTTTCATCGAACGAACAATTTGAACTTGAACATCAAAAGGTAAACTAGTGGAAATACCGTTTGGATATAGTTCAGTGGTAGTTAAACCTTCAGGTTCGATAAAAATTTGGTGGCTATTTTTATCCGCAAAACGCATCACTTTATCTTCGATGGATGGGCAATAGCGTGGGCCTATACCTTCAATAACACCCGCATACATTGGGCTACGATCCAAATTATTGCGGATCACATCGTGCGTTTTCTCGTTTGTGTGTGTGATAAAGCATGGGATCTGACGCGGATGATGATCACGCTTGCCCATAAATGAAAATACGGGCGTTGGATTATCACCGTGTTGCGCTTCCAGTACTGAGAAATCAACGCTATTTGCATCAATACGTGGTGGTGTGCCAGTTTTCAGACGATCCACTCGAAATGGCAATTCTCGCAAACGTTGTGCTAATGCGATCGATGGAGGGTCCCCGGCTCGACCACCAGAAAAGTTTTCCAATCCAATGTGGATCTTACCACCTAGGAAAGTTCCTACCGTCAATACCACCGATCTGGCATGAAACTTTAGGCCCATTTGCGTGACAACACCACGCACATGATCGTTCTCGACAATAAGATCATCAGCAGCTTGCTGAAACAGCGTCAGGTTGGGGGTATTTTCCAAAGTATGACGAACATAAGCCTTATAAAGTGCTCGATCTGCCTGAGCTCGTGTAGCTCGAACAGCAGGGCCTTTCGAAGCATTAAGAGTTCTAAATTGAATACCTGCATGATCAATCGCTTCAGCCATTAATCCACCCATGGCATCCACTTCTTTCACTAAATGTCCTTTACCAATCCCTCCGATAGCAGGGTTACAGGACATCTGCCCTAATGTATCAATATTATGGGTAAGAAGTAACGTACGTTGGCCCGTACGAGCGGCTGCGAGAGCGGCTTCCGTTCCTGCGTGACCGCCACCAACCACAATGACGTCAAATGTTTCGTGATAAAGCATGAACGACCTCAGGTATTCATTGAGATAAACAAAAGAGCCGTATTCTACCTTCTTTCCAACAGCGAGAAAATCGCTTTTATGCTTTTTTCCAGAAAGCAGTAAATCAATTATATAAAAAAGATCTTATATAGAGATCTTCTGTTAGATCTACTATTAAGGGAGAGGATCTCTGTGGATAACTGATAAATGATCAATAAGATCATGCTAATGAATAAGATCAGAACGTGTGATCATCACCTGATCAAACGGAGGATTAGCTGGGATCAAAAGTGGTAGTTATACACAAGGAAAATAATGATCAAAGTTATTCTATGAATAACTATAGGTTAATCACCGGATAAAATGGTAGTTATACACAAGAGAATAAGAAGGTAAAAAAGAAAAAGCGGCCTAAGCCGCTTAAAAGAAAGAGGATAGGGAGGAAAAAATTAGTCAATACGCGCTATAAATGTATTGAGCCAGTCAGCTAAGGCTTCCTCTGGAACCGGATGTTGTTGAACGTCGATAGTAAAGCAGTCTGCAAGTGGGGTGGCACCAATATCAGCTAACAGCTCATGTGCGTGTTTACCAGCAGCGCAAAAAGTATCATAGCTTGAATCTCCAAGTGCGATGACCGCATAACGAAGCTGTTGCGTATTTGGCGGTGTTTGTTGCAAAGCGGCAATAAAAGGTTGGATATTATCTGGGTAATCCCCCGCACCATGCGTGGAAGTAACAATAAGCCAGATACCTTGAGCAGGAATATCTGCCAATACCGGCTGGTTATGGATATGGCTTTCGATTTCTGCTTGTTGTAATGCATCACTGATGTGATCTCCCACATATTCTGCACCACCTAATGTACTACCTGTTATAATATGGATCATATAGTTAACTCTATTTCCCGATACAAAACGAAGAGAAAATTCGCCCGAGGAGATCATCAGAACTAAATTCACCCGTGATCTCATTTAAGTGTTGCTGAGCAATACGTAACTCTTCGGCGAGGATTTCTCCAGCCATATAACCTTCCAACTGTTGTTGGCCGATGGTGAGATGTTCTGCCGCACGTTCTAAGGCATCGAGATGACGCCGACGCGCCATAAAGCCGCCTTCTTGGTTACCGGTAAAGCCCATGCACTCTTTCAAATGGGTACGTAGCGCTTCGACGCCTTGACCAGTTTTAGCAGAAAGACGAATCAAGGTTGGTTGGTTAACATGGCAAATCCCTAATGGTTCTCCTGTTTGATCGACTTTATTACGGATCACTGTCATCCCCATATGATCCGGCAAACGGTCGACAAAATCAGGCCAAATGTCTTTGGGATCGGTTGCTTCGGTCGTGGTGCCATCGACCATAAATAAAACGCGATCAGCTTGTTTTATTTCTTCCCACGCACGCTCGATACCAATTCTTTCGACTTCATCAGAGGCCTCACGCAGTCCTGCTGTGTCTATGATATGTAGTGGCATGCCATCAATATGAATATGTTCACGTAACACATCACGTGTTGTACCTGCAATATCGGTGACAATAGCCGACTCTTTACCCGATAAAGCATTTAACAGGCTCGATTTACCAGCATTTGGACGTCCGGCAATAACAACCTTCATCCCTTCACGCATGATCGCACCTTGATTGGCTTCTTGACGCACAGCAGCAAGGTTATCGATAATTGCTTGTAAATCATTAGATACTTTTCCATCAGCTAAAAAGTCAATTTCTTCTTCTGGAAAATCAATCGCAGCTTCAACGTAAATACGTAGATGGATCAATGACTCTACAAGGGTATGAATGCGTTGAGAAAATCGTCCTTGAAGCGATTTTAGTGCCGATTTTGCCGCTTGTTCAGAACTGGCATCGATCAGATCTGCAATGGCTTCTGCTTGGGTTAAGTCTAACTTATCGTTTAAGAATGCACGTTCAGAAAACTCACCAGGGCGAGCTGGGCGAATCCCCGGGATGGTAAGAATGCGTTTGATAAGCATATCCATGACAACTGGGCCGCCATGGCCTTGTAGCTCTAGGACATCTTCTCCGGTAAAGGAATTCGGATTGGGAAAATAAAGTGCAATGCCTTGGTCAAGTACCACACCATCATTATCTTTGAAAGGCAAATATTCCGCGTAGCGAGGTTTAAGCTGCTTCCCGGTGACCTCAAGGGCGGCTTGGGCGGCCAGAGGGCCTGAAACGCGTATAATGCCTACGCCGCCACGTCCTAGAGCGGTGGCTTGCGCGACAATGGTATCGGTGGTCATAACATTACCTATTGAATTATTTACTGGTGATTATTGTAATCAGCCAATAATAAAAAGGCGACCAAAAGGTCGCCTTGATCGATGAGATTTATGCTTACTTAGAGTGTAAACCTCTTTTCTCGAGTGACTTGTAAATGAGCGTTTGCTGAATCAGAGTCACAATGTTTGATACCAACCAGTAAAGTACGAGACCGGATGGAAAGAACAAGAAGAAGAAGGTAAACATTACCGGCATGAAGGTCATGATCTTCTGTTGCATTGGATCAGTAACAGTATTTGGACTCATTTTCTGAATCATGAACATACTTGCCCCCATTAATAGCGGCAGTATGTAGTATGGATCCTGAGCCGAAAGATCATGTATCCACCCAAAGAATGGTGAATGACGCAGTTCAACCGATTCCATCAATGCCCAGTATAAAGCAATAAAAATCGGCATTTGTAGAACGATAGGTAGACAGCCACCGAGTGGGTTTACTTTCTCTTTCTTATACAATTCCATCATTTCTTGGCTCATGCGTTGGCGATCATCACCAATGCGTTCACGCATCGCTTGCAGCTTGGGTTGCAGCATACGCATTTTGGCCATCGATGTGTATTGAGCCTTAGTCAAAGGATACATAGCGCCACGGACGATAAAGGTCAAACAGATGATTGCTATACCCCAGTTACTAACAAAGCTCTGAATAAATGAGAGCAAGGTATGTAAAGGTTTCGCGATAAACCATAACCAACCGTAGTCAACAACTAGGTCTAGGTTAGGTGCTGTCGCTGCCATTTCATTTTGCAGTTTTGGCCCAACCCATAGGCTGACTTTAAATTGCGTGCTGTCGCCATCGGCGATGGTTTTATTTGGGATACGAACACCAATATCACCAAGGTTACCAATGACACGAGAATAAAGATTGGTGTCGGGTTCATTACGCGGAATCCATGCTGTTGCAAAGTAATGCTGAATCATCGCTGCCCATCCTTCACCATTAGGAAGAGGGAGGGATAGGTTACGTTCCTGCATATCTTTGAAGCTGTATTTTTTATAACGAGTATTTTCTGTAGAGTAGGCTCCGCCACGATAAGTTGGCATAGCAAGGTTACCCCCAGAATCAAGAAGGCTTTGACGAAGATGAGCATAAACACCCAGCGTGGCGTTATTACCCGAGCGGTTCACAACGTCAAAAATAACGTCAATGGCATAGTCATTACGTTTAACCACAAACGTTTTACTATATTCGATACCATTGACTTGATAAGTCATCGGAATACGCAATTCATCTTGCCCATCCGCTAGCTCAAAATGATCAGCGCTAACATGATAAGTCGGGCGACTATTACTGCTTAGATCAATTCCTTGAGGGCCGATTAACCCACTTTGTGCAATAAATTGATGATCGGGCTCATTTTTTAAGAGAACGAAAGGTTGGTCAGAATCCAACTCATCAGAATATTGATTGAGTTTGGCACTGACGATGTCGCCACCGATCGTATCGATGGACAGAGTCAATACATCCGAGATCACTGTAATGGTTTTTGCTGAAGCCTGAGACTGCGAAGGAGCAGGGTCGAATTCATCAGCAAAAGAAGGTGCAGGGGTGTTACTGTTAGCTTGAGCCTGTTCAATCGCAGGTTGGGCCGGATTCTTTGTTGTTTGCCATTGCTGGAAAAGTAAGAAAGAAACGAGCGCTAAAGCGATTAACAGGATATTACGTTGAGAATCCATCGTTATTTATCTCTGTCTAGTTTTTTGACTGGTGGAACGGGGTCATATCCCCCTTCGTTCAAAGGGTGGCATTTTAATAGACGTTTGCCGGATAACCAACACCCTTTTATAAAACCGTGAGCTCGCAATGCTTCTATCGCATAAGTTGAGCAAGTCGGCGTAAATCGACAGCGAGGGCCGATAAGCGGACTTATTATCCATTGGTAGAGTTTAACTAAGCCAATGGTTAACCACGTGAAGGGCGAGATAGGCGATGCCATAATTTATCGAACAAAGTAAATAATTCCTCATTGCTTAAATCTTGCGCGCTCTTTTTCGCGATCACAACAAAATCTTTATTAGCGAGTCGATGTTGTGTGAGACGAAAACTTTCACGAGCGAGACGTTTGAAGCGATTACGACCCACCGCCGTTTTAATTTGCTTCTTTGGAACAGCCAATCCTAAACGAGGATGAGAGAGATTATTATCGCGGGCAATGATAGTAAAATGAGGGGAGCCAGCACGGTGCGCTTGCTGGAAGACGTTTTTATAATGCTCGGGAGTTAGCAGACGTAACTCCCGATTGAACGCGTACGTATTCAAAATAATTCAGTGATTATTTTGACAGGCGCTTACGGCCTTTTGCACGACGTGCATT
>NZ_NBUS01000036.1:26353-34220 GCF_002749895.1 Vibrio fujianensis
ATTACTTTACGACCGTTCGCAGTCGCCATGCGTGCACGGAAACCGTGAGTACGCTTGCGCTTTAGAACTGAAGGTTGAAAAGTGCGTTTAGACATTATTATTACCTTTACTGATCAGTAGTGTTAGGTTCTTAAGTTAACCCGGCGTGGGTGTTTGTCTTCGAAAAGACGCCGACGCCTCTCAACAAAGAGGCGGAATTGTAATCACACTCACAAAAAGTGTCAATGACTAGGGTAGGGTAACTGAGAGTTAATCTTGTCGTTAACGGCTCAGCGCTACCTATTCTTTTTCGGTCGGGCGATTATACGGAGTCTTTACTAAATCTCAAGGATCGTTCGTTGATCGCGCTATTAAACTTTACTGGAGCAAGCCGCAATAAGAGTGATCGACAGATAAGATCACAACTTATACCTAGATACTCATAGCTTATAAAGCAGAACCAAGGATAAAAAACAGAATGGTCATTTTGGGGATAACTCGGAAAGATCTTTGAATATGTGGATCACTGTGTGGGTAAATAGGCTAATTAGAGCGAGATCTCGGTTTATTTATTTATATTGTTGTGAATAACTTCGATCTTATTCAATAGTTTGTGGATCAATTACTGGCGATCTTACTTATCAACAGGTAGAATTGCCGATCTTTACTAGCCATTAATTTAAGAGTGAGGGAACCGTGTCATCTTCGCTTTGGTTGCAATGTTTGCAACAGCTTCAAGAAGAGCTACCAGCCGCAGAATTTAGTATGTGGGTTCGTCCGTTACAAGCGGAGCTCAATGACAATACTCTCACTTTGTTTGCCCCAAACCGGTTTGTGCTCGATTGGGTTCGTGATAAATACATCAACAATATTAATCGTTCATTGACAGAGTATTGTGGGCATAATGCGCCGAGCTTACGCTTTGAAATAGGTAACCGTCGAGCCGCTGCAGCGAAACCAGCACCAGTGAGAACTGCGGCTGATGTTGCGGCAGAGTCTTCTGCGCCTGCTCAACTTGCACGGCGTAAGCCCGTGCATAAAACTTGGGATGATGACAATGCCGTGGCCGATATTAATCACCGTTCTAACGTGAATCCCAAACACAAGTTTAATAATTTTGTGGAAGGTAAATCGAACCAGTTGGGATTAGCGGCTGCACGTCAAGTGGCGGACAATCCAGGGGCGGCCTATAACCCACTCTTTTTATACGGTGGCACTGGGTTAGGTAAAACCCACTTATTGCATGCTGTTGGAAACGCCATTGTCGATAATAAACCCAATGCTAAAGTGGTTTATATGCATTCAGAGCGTTTTGTTCAGGATATGGTGAAAGCGCTGCAAAATAATGCGATTGAAGAATTTAAACGTTACTATCGTAGCGTCGATGCGCTATTAATTGATGATATCCAATTTTTTGCTAACAAAGAACGTTCCCAAGAAGAGTTTTTCCACACTTTTAATGCGTTATTGGAAGGTAACCAGCAGATCATTCTCACCTCTGATCGCTACCCAAAGGAGATCAATGGGGTTGAAGATCGCCTTAAATCCCGCTTTGGTTGGGGCCTAACGGTTGCCATTGAGCCGCCTGAGTTAGAAACCCGTGTGGCAATCTTGATGAAAAAAGCGGAAGATCATCAAATTCATCTCCCCGATGAAGTGGCTTTTTTTATCGCTAAACGATTACGTTCTAATGTTCGTGAATTGGAAGGCGCGTTAAACCGAGTGATCGCCAATGCCAACTTTACTGGTCGCCCGATTACCATTGATTTTGTCCGTGAAGCGCTACGTGATCTGCTTGCTTTGCAAGAAAAATTAGTCACTATCGATAATATTCAGAAAACGGTTGCCGAGTACTACAAAATAAAGGTAGCGGATCTCCTTTCTAAACGTCGTTCTCGCTCGGTGGCGCGTCCCAGACAATTAGCGATGGCGTTATCGAAAGAGCTAACTAACCATAGTTTACCGGAAATTGGCGATGCATTTGGAGGGCGAGACCATACTACCGTACTGCATGCGTGTCGGAAAATTGAACAGTTACGCGAAGAGAGTCATGACATAAAAGAAGATTACTCGAATTTGATACGAACGCTTTCTTCTTAATCTCTTCATCTATTCGTATGATGTGATGTATGATTTTTATCCTGTTTATTCCCTATCGTTAGGTTAAGAGCACACTATGAAATTTACCATTGAACGCAGCCACTTTATTAAATCGCTACAACAGGTGTCTGGGACGCTGGGTGGGCGAGCGACCTTGCCGATTTTGGGGAATTTGTTACTCAGTGTCGATAATGATCAATTGTCGATGACCGCGACGGATCTTGAGGTGGAGTTGATCAGCCGAGTCTCTCTTGAAGGGGATTTCGAAGCGGGCAGCATCACGGTTCCTGCCCGTAAATTTTTAGATATTTGCCGAGGACTACCTGATGACGCCATCATTACCGTGTTATTAGAAGGGGATCGAGTTCTCGTTCGTTCAGGAAGAAGTCGCTTTTCTTTGGCTACCTTACCAGCCAGTGATTTTCCTAATATTGAAGACTGGCAGAGCGAAGTGGAAATTTCACTCACTCAAGCAGAATTGCGTGGCTTGGTGGATAAAACCCAGTTTTCGATGGCCAACCAAGATGTTCGCTACTACCTCAATGGTATGTTGTTAGAAATTGATGGTCAGACTTTCCGTTCTGTCGCCACTGATGGTCATCGGATGGCTGTCTCACAGACCACACTTGCGCAAGAGTTTGCCAACAAGCAGATTATTGTACCGCGCAAAGGCATTTTAGAATTAGTTAAGTTATTGGATGCACCAGATCAGCCGGTGGTGTTGCAAATTGGCGCTTCCAACTTACGAGCTGAAGTGAATAACTTTGTCTTTACCTCTAAGTTAGTCGATGGCCGCTTCCCTGATTATCGTCGTGTCTTACCACAAAACACCAATAAAACATTATTAGCTGGTTGCGACGAGCTGCGTCAGGCTTTTTCTCGTGCAGCGATATTATCGAATGAAAAATTCCGAGGTGTTCGGGTGAATTTAGCGGATCAGCAAATGCGTATTACCGCCAATAACCCGGAGCAAGAAGAAGCAGAAGAAATGCTGGATGTCGATTTTACCGGTGACGCGATTGAAATTGGCTTTAACGTCAGCTATGTATTGGATGTCCTCAATACCTTGCGTTGTCAGCAGGTACGAATTTCAATGTCTGATGCTAATGCCAGTGCTTTAATCGAAAATGTCGATGATGACAGCGCCATGTATGTGGTGATGCCGATTCGTCTATAGAGAGCTTTTTGCCTTTATTATGCCTCTGACTCGTTTGGTTATTCAGCAATTTCGTAATATTAAAGCCTGTGATATCACCTTATCATCAGGCTTTAACTTTCTTATTGGCCCGAATGGCAGTGGCAAGACCAGTGTTCTTGAAGCGATTTATTTATTGGGGCATGGGCGCTCATTTAAGAGTGCATTAACCGGACGAGTGATTCAACACGACAGCCCAGAACTGTTTGTGCATGGCCGTTTTTTGAACTCGGATCAATTTGAGCTACCGATTGGCATTAATAAGCAGCGTGATGGCTCAACAGAGGTTAAAATAGGCGGTCAATCTGGACAAAAATTAGCGCAATTGGCTCAGGTGTTACCTTTGCAGTTGATTCATCCAGAAGGGTTTGAATTATTAACCGATGGCCCGAAACAGCGGCGGGCTTTTATTGATTGGGGCGTGTTTCATTCCCAACCAGCTTTTTTTGAGGCATGGGGGCGTTTTAAACGTCTGAATAAACAGCGTAATGCTTTATTGAAAACCGCTCGTAGTTATAAAGAAATCAGTTATTGGGATCAAGAGCTGGCTCAATTGGCTGAACATATTGACGTTTGGCGACACACTTATGTTGAACAATTGAAAGTTGTCGCTGAAACGCTTTGTCGCCACTTCTTGCCTGAATTTGAGATTAGCTTAACTTACTATCGTGGCTGGGAAAAACAGACCGCTTATAAAGAAATTTTGCAAAATCACTTTGAACGCGATCAACTGCTTGGTTATACCTTCAGTGGCCCGAATAAAGCGGATTTAAAAATGAAAGTGAATGGAACCCCCGTCGAGGATGTTCTTTCACGTGGTCAGCTTAAGTTAATGGTGTGCGCACTGAGAGTGGCGCAAGGTCAACATTTAACCGAGCTGACCGGGAAGCAATGCATCTATTTGATTGATGATTTTGCTTCCGAACTCGATAGCCAACGCCGTAAGCGTCTAGCAGATTGCTTAAAAGCGACGGGGGCTCAAGTGTTTGTAAGTTCTATTACTGAAAGCCAAGTTGCCGACATGATCATGCCGAATAGCAAGATGTTTCATGTAGAACATGGCACAATAGGACAAGGATAATTACTGAGAGAGTAACTCATGTCGAATAATTACGATTCATCGAGTATTAAAGTACTGAAGGGTCTAGACGCCGTGCGTAAGCGTCCAGGTATGTACATCGGCGACACAGATGATGGCACCGGTCTGCATCACATGGTTTTTGAGGTGGTAGATAACTCAATAGATGAAGCGTTAGCGGGTTACTGTAAAGATATCGTCGTTACCATACATGAAGATAACTCAGTATCGGTTAGTGATGATGGTCGCGGTATTCCTACCGAAATTCATACCGAAGAAAATGTTTCGGCCGCAGAAGTTATTATGACGGTTCTGCATGCTGGCGGTAAATTTGATGACAACTCTTATAAAGTCTCTGGTGGCCTACACGGAGTGGGGGTTTCAGTCGTTAACGCCCTTTCTGAAAAAGTGCTTTTAACCATTCATCGTGGCGGCAAAACGCATACTCAGACTTATCGTCACGGCGTACCACAAGCACCGTTGGCAGTGGTTGGAGAGACCGAGCGTACCGGAACAACCTTACGTTTTTGGCCGAGTGCGGAAACCTTCACTAATATTGAATTTCATTATGATATTTTAGCTAAACGCTTACGTGAGCTTTCTTTCTTAAACTCAGGAGTTTCAATTCGTCTGCAAGATGAGCGGGAAGCGGACAAACAAGATCACTTCATGTATGAAGGTGGTATCCAAGCGTTTGTGACTCACCTTAACCGTAATAAAACTCCGATTCATGACAAAGTATTCCACTTTAATCATGAGCGTGATGATGGCATCAGTGTTGAAGTGGCCATGCAGTGGAACGATGGTTTCCAAGAAAATATTTATTGCTTCACCAACAACATTCCTCAGCGTGATGGCGGAACCCATTTAGCGGGTTTCCGTGCTGCGTTAACTCGTACCCTCAATAGCTATATGGAAAAAGAAGGGTATAGCAAAAAAGCCAAAACCGCGACGTCTGGCGATGATGCTCGTGAGGGGTTAACGGCGGTTGTCTCAGTCAAAGTGCCTGACCCTAAATTCTCTAGCCAAACCAAAGATAAATTGGTCTCTTCTGAAGTGAAAGCCGCTGTAGAATCGGCGATGGGTGAAAAGCTCAATGAGTTTTTAGCCGAGCATCCCTCTGAAGCGAAAATGGTGTGCAGTAAAATTATTGATGCCGCTCGCGCTCGCGAAGCTGCGCGTAAAGCGCGTGAAATGACTCGCCGTAAAGGGGCGTTAGATCTGGCTGGTTTACCGGGTAAGCTGGCGGATTGCCAAGAAAAAGACCCTGCGCTCTCTGAACTGTATATTGTGGAAGGGGACTCTGCGGGCGGTTCAGCTAAACAAGGCCGTAACCGTAAGAATCAGGCGATTCTACCGCTGAAAGGTAAAATTCTGAACGTTGAGAAAGCTCGTTTCGATAAAATGCTCTCTTCTCAAGAGGTTGCTACCCTAATTACCGCGTTGGGCTGTGGGATTGGCCGTGATGAATATAATCCAGACAAACTGCGTTACCACAATATCATCATCATGACCGATGCGGATGTCGATGGTTCTCACATCCGTACCTTGCTGCTAACCTTCTTCTATCGTCAAATGCCAGAGTTGATTGAACGGGGTTATATCTATATTGCTCAGCCACCTCTATATAAAGTGAAAAAAGGCAAACAAGAGCAGTATATTAAAGATGAAGAAGCGATGACCCAATATCAAATTGCATTGGCGTTAGATAATGCTTCGCTGCATGTTAATGATCACGCTCCAGCCTTGGCGGGTGAGCCATTAGAAAAACTGGTTCAGCAATACAATGCTGTAACTAAACTTGTTGAGCGTATGAGCCGCCGTTATCCTCATGCCATGATCAATGAGTTCACCTATATGCCTCGCTTAACTGAACAAATGTGCCAAGATAAAGCGGTTGTTGAGCTTTGGACCGAGCGTTTAGTGAATCAGCTCAATGCCAAAGAAGTCGGTGCAAGCCAATATCAATTTGAAATTGAGCATCACCCTGAGCTTGGTGTTTATTCACCAAAAGTGATCGTTCGGACTCATGGTGTGACGTATGATTACTTGATTAGCATCGATCTACTGAATTCGAAAGAATATAGCCGTCTTGCTGATCTCTTTGAAGCCTTAGATGGCCTATTAGAAGAAGGGGCTTATATTCAACGAGGTGAGCGGACTCAACTAGTATCGAGCTTCTCTGCCGCTCTAGAATGGTTGATTAAAGAATCTCGTCGTGGTCTTGCCGTACAGCGTTATAAAGGGTTGGGTGAAATGAACCCAGATCAACTGTGGGAAACCACCATGGATCCAGACTCTCGTCGTATGATGCAAGTGACGATTGATGATGCGGTCGGAGCTGATGAACTGTTTACCACCTTGATGGGCGATCAAGTTGAACCTCGTCGCGCTTTCATTGAGAGTAATGCACTTCGAGTCGCAAACCTCGATATTTAGTTTTTATTCTTAAATGATCTGTTAAGCAGCGCTTTGGCGCTGCTTTTTTATTGGATAGAGAAAGCCCGAGCGAGGAATAGAGCGAATTTACGGTTATGTCGGCAGAGCAATGGAAAGGTGTTGTTGGCTAGGTTCTTTCACTCTAATCACATCGCCTGTCTATACTCATGCGGATTATGAGAACCATCCGTAGCTCTCACCAAAGGCCAGCCTACGGCTGTTTAAATTTGTTCCAGATAAATTTACTTGTCGCATCTGCAACTCTAAGTTGTTTAGGTATAGTTAAAATATAACCAACTTTATTTATTTAAAAAATAAAGTCGGTTGAAGAAAATAATCCGTGAGCGATATGGGATATGTTGATAAATTCTAATTTAATCACTGCTAATTTAATGGAATCTAATTTTTTGAAATTTTGTATTAACTACAGGCTGAGATATTGACCAAAACAATGCTTTTACTGGTTTTGGTATTGATAGTATTAATTTTTAACGGATGAAATCTAATTAATTACCTTGTTTTGATAAAATAAATGATGATAGTCAATTTTGTTATTTGTTTTATATATTATTTATTGACCTTTAGATTATCAAATTGCAGTATAAAAAAACAGGCGCATACTCAGCGTATAAATATAGTTGTAATTAACCTGTTATTATCCTTTTTTACATAAATTGGCAACATGTTGCTTTTTATGTCCGTTAGAGATTTGTGTATGTTGAGAATTACCAGTTCAGATAAATTTATCTCTTCAAGGTTTATATTGGAATACAGTAAAGTTGAATTTGCTTCTTTATTGGGAGTTTCCGTGGCCAAAATAAGCAATATAGAAAATGGTAAATCTGCCATTCCACCTGTGTATAATTACGCAATTAATTACTTGCTTAGTGAACATCCGTTTAAAGAAAGTGCAATCGAAGCTCTGTGCTCACATATAACTCTTGATTTTGCTAGGCGTATTGATGTTAATTCAAAAGTTAAACGCTTATCTTGTAAGCGTTGTGATGGCCGAAGGTTACACGTAATGGCAGGTATGAATGGACTCTACTTTGTTGAATGTATGGACTGTAAACATA
>NZ_NBUS01000036.1:34230-47750 GCF_002749895.1 Vibrio fujianensis
TATTCTTCAGGAATGGCCGTCAAGCGTTACAAACAGTGGTCTAATAACGGTGTGAAGTTAGATAGTCATTTATTTAATTAAATTTGATTTATACCCTTCCTACTGGAAGCTGCAGGGGTGAAAGAACGTAGCCGCCTACCTGCAACACCAAGTTATTTGGGTATACACAAAAGTAAAAGATCATCAGCATTTGTGTTGGTGGTCTTTTTTTTGTGTTAAATTTTAGATTGGAATTGATTTTTGTTCTTCTGGTTTTTTTGTTATTCGATACGGTGATGAAAATCACAAAATCTTATTTTTTCTATATTTTATTTTTAATAATGTTAGATCTTGTCACGAAATTTCATCAATGTTTATTGTGGTTTTGTCTCTATTATCATTGAAATCTCACGTGTAATGTGATTGAAATCGCTAAATTTTAATTTTTAAAAATAAGGTTTTTTAATATGAATGTTTAATCACAAAATTTGTTTTTTGAATTTTAAATATTAATCTAATTTGTAATATCTGCGCTTGTGATTTTTAATAACAAGAAAAGAGATATTATAAATGAAGCGCTTAATTATTGGTGTTAGTAATTATATGCCAGAAGATTTTAGCTTATTGGCTGAATCTTTAGATGAGAATTTCAATCGCCATCTACAACCTTTAGATCAAGTTGAGTTAACCGATGTTGGTGCCGCTATTATCACATCTACAGATATTAAAGCTGGCCTACATAAAATGATTTCAGAGACAGGTTATGGCATTCCTGTGTTCCTTGTTACAGACGATACTCCAGTTTCTGCAGAAGATTATGTTTGGTTAACTGGTGTTATTGATTTAGAAGGGCAGTCTATTGATTATTATTGCCGTCAAATCAACGAAGCAGTAGCTAAATATGAATGTCGTTTACTCCCTCCTTTTTTCAAGCAATTAACTCAATATGTTGAAATGGGAAACTCTGCATTTGATTGTCCGGGACACCAAGGTGGTCAGTTCTTTAAAAAACATCCGGCAGGCAAGCAATTTTATGATTTCTTTGGTGAAAATCTATTCCGTAGTGATTTGTGTAACGCGGATGTCGATTTAGGTGATTTACTTATCCATGAAGGTTCTGCTCATCAGGCTCAGGCTCATGCAGCAAAAGTATTTAATGCGGATAAAACTTATTTTGTACTTAACGGTACTTCTGCATCAAATAAGGTTGTATGTAATGCGCTCGTTACCGAAGGTGATTTGGTTTTATTTGATCGCAATAATCATAAATCAAACCACCATGGTGCTTTAATTCAAGCTGGTGGAATGCCGATTTATTTGGAAACGGCGCGTAATCCGTGGGGATTCATCGGCGGCATGGATGAACACTGTTTTGATGAAGAATATATTCGGGCACAGATTGCAAAAGTCTCTCCTGAACGTGCTCGTGATGAACGTCCATTCCGTTTAGCTATTATTCAACTTGGCACCTATGATGGTACGATCTATAACGCTCGCTATGTGATGGATAAGATCGGCCACCTTTGTGATTATATCTTGTTTGATTCCGCATGGGTTGGGTATGAGCAGTTTATTCCAATGATGAAAGATTGTTCACCGTTACTCTTGGATCTAAAACCAGAAGATGCTGGTGTGATTGTGACTCAATCTGTTCACAAACAACAAGCAGGTTTTTCTCAAACTTCGCAAATTCATAAAAAAGACAGCCATATTAAAGGGCAAGCTCGTTACTGTAATCACAAACGTTTCAATAATGCGTTTATGATGCATGCATCGACTTCTCCATTTTATGCGTTGTTCTCTGCGCTTGATGTCAACGCAAAAATTCATGATGGTGAAGCGGGTCTCCGCCTATGGCATGATGCAGTGAAGATCGGCATCGAAGCGCGCAAAGAAATTCTAAATAGTTGTGAGCTTATTCGTCCTTTCATTCCAAATGAAATCGATGGCCAACCTTGGGGGAGTTACGATACTCAGGAAATTGCCACAAACAAGAAATTCTTCATGTTTGAACCCAATGCAAGTTGGCATAAATTTGAAGGTTACGGTAAAGACCAATACTTTGTTGATCCATGTAAATTGCTATTAACGACTGCGGGTATTGCAGAAGATGGCAGTTATGCAGACTTTGGTATCCCTGCAACGCTGTTGGCTAATTTCTTACGTGAAAATGGCATTATCCCAGAGAAGTGTGATCTGAATTCGATCTTATTCTTACTAACTCCAGCAGAAGATATGGGTAAGATCCGTCATCTTGTTGCTCAGATTAATCGTTTTGAAAAATTCATTCGAGATGATGTGCCTCTCAGTATCGTGCTCCCACGTGTTTATGAAGCGAATAAAGATCGTTACCGAGGCTATACGATTCGTCAGCTGTGTCAGGAAATGCATGACATGTATAAAGAGCTGAATGTGAAACAGTTGCAAAAATCGATGTTCCGCAGCGAATACCTCCCCAAAATGGTCCATAAACCCGATGTCGCAACACGTAAATATTTCCGTGGAGAATGTGATTACTTGCCTCTTAAAGAAGCGGTGGGTCGTGTGGCTGCAGAAGGTGCCCTTCCTTATCCTCCAGGTATTATCTGTGTGATCACGGGTGAGATCTGGACCCAAAATGTGGTGGATTACTTCCTATCTCTAGAGGAAGGTATTAATCGTTTTCCTGGCTTCGCTCCTGAAATTCAAGGCGTATATCTTGAAGATGTCAACGGTCGTACTACCGCACATTGTTATGTCCTAATAGATTGATCCATTCGTTCGTACCTTGCTTTGGCATTGGTACGAACCACTTATTCATGGAAAATGTTTTATGAGTACTGAAATTAAAAAAATGTCAGTGATACAGCTTACTATTCTGACATTCATCAATATGGCCGGTTCCGGTATCATTATGTTACCAAGTAAACTGGCACAAGTCGGCACCATTTCTATATTGTCTTGGCTGATTACCGCTGCTGGTTCTTTAGCTTTAGCTTATGTTTTTGCAAAATGTGGCCGTTTTAGTAAACGTGACGGTGGTATGAACGGCTATGCCTCTTATGCGTTTGGTAAGTCTGGAGCCTTTATGGCTGGCTGGACTTACGGTTTATCGCTTCTTATTGCTAATATTGCGATCGCGATTACCTGTGTCGGTTATGGCTCTGCATTCTTTGACGTTACCTTATCGCCAGTTGAAACTTGCCTGTATACCATTGCGATTCTTTGGATTTGTACGCTCGCTAACTTCGGCGGTGCAAAAATCACCGGTCAAATTGGTTCATTTACGGTATGGGGCGTTATCCTACCGGTGTGTTCACTGGGTATTGTTGGGTGGTTCTGGTTTAATCCAACCATGTACATCGAAGCTTGGAATCCACACAGCCTTCCATTTGGTGAAGCGGTAAGTGCTTCCATCGCGATGACACTGTGGGCATTTCTTGGCCTTGAGTCAGCATGTGCTAACTCAGAAGCGGTAGAAAATCCAGAGAAGAATGTCCCTATCGCTGTGCTTGGCGGGACACTGATTGCTGCCGTGGTTTATATAATATCAACCAATATCTGTTCAGGTATCGTCGGAAATGCCGAATTAGCGGCGTCGACAGCACCATTTTCAACAGTGTGGTCTGTGATGCTTGGCTCGACAGCTGGTAAAGCGGTTGCTGGTATGGCGGTGCTGGCTTGTGCGGGTTCTCTATTAGGTTGGCAATTCACTATTGCGTCAGTGTTTAAATCATCTTCTGATGCAGGTTTTTTCCCTAAGTTATTCTCCGATATAGATAAACGTGGTACGCCCATTAAAGGTATGATCACGATTACCGTGATTCAATCGGCGCTATCTTTAATGACCATTTCACCAACGTTGAACGAGCAGTTTGAAGCTCTTGTGAATTTGGCTGTGGTCACCAATGTGATTCCTTACATTTTATGTATGGGCGCTATTTTCATTATGCAGCAAGTGGCAAAAGTGCCTACTCGTGAGATGAAAATAACCAATGTTATTGCTTTGATTGGTTCTCTATACAGCTTCTATGCGCTTTATGGTTCTGGCTACGAAGCGATGATGTGGGGGTCGATCGTCACCTTCCTCGGATGGAGTGCTTACGGTTTGATTGCTTCTAAGCATGAACCGTTAATAAACTAAGTTTTTCAATAGAGCTTTCCGTTTTCTTAGTATGGAAAGCTCTTTTATTTCATCTCGATAATAATTTTTTATTTATAGCCATAACGAGGAAATCTATTTTCGATATTGGAGGATGAAAGATGATTAGCCAACCAGTTAAGATCGGTGAGGATACCGTGGTCGTCATTCCAAACGCTATTTTGAGTGTGCTTGGAATAAAGGCTGGAGATACTCTTGAGATTGCACTCAATAACGACAAAATGGAAATTAAGAAAATGGTACTAAAAACTAACACCGAGACTCATTCGAACGAAGAGTACGACATTTGAATGCTTGATTAACATAAAAAAGGGTCTGAAACGGTGCAAGGTATCCTTACTATCCAGTCACACATCTTTTTTGGCCATGCGGGTAACAGCAGTGCGGAACAGTGTTTGGCGGTTCAAGAAACGGTCAACAAGGTGAAGCAAGCCAATGCTGAAGCGTTATACATCTGCTAAGGTGTTATAAAGATGGCGATGAGATAACAACATTGCCATTATTTTTATTACGCCAACATGAAAATAAAGATTTTTATCTGGTTTATCTACAATATTGGCTTAACTGGCTAATATTGTGTGAGATCTTGCGATTAACTGATGTTTATTCCTAAAAGACGCCATTTCCTTTTGTTCTTCCCTTTTGCTTTCTTTTTTTTAATCGCTATAGTCAAAAGAGTTCATTTTTTGGAGGTGATGGTGGTGGTTACTTTCCTGGTTTAAACCGAGAGTGATGGTGCTCTCGGATAAATACTCACGATGAGTCCTTAATTTTGGGGTGGGAGTAGAGGAATCACTATGCTTTATCGTCTTTATCAATCATGGCTTCATGGATTACGTATGTGGTGGCTAACCAATGAGTTCGTTACCTATCAGTCCCCCATGCTTTTATTGCAATTACTCGAGCGACAAGCGAAGTACCATGATACCTTTTGCTGTCATCGTGTTGGTTTGGGCGATACAGTTCATCTCGTGGATTCGCAAAACAGCCGCCCTTTTCAAGTCACTTTAGTTCCGGACCATCGTTGTGATCGTTCAGTGGGATACATTGCAGTAGATTCTTATTTAGGCTCGGCGTTATTTGGCCGAGTAGAACAAGATAAACTCGAGTTGATCATTTTAGGTCAACGGCGAAGTTTTACTATCACTCAAGTGACCCGTAAATCGAACCTGTCAGCACGTGCCGATTTCACGTGTGGCTGTTTACTTTGTCAGTAGATAAGGAGAAACATTACATGAGTAAGAAAGACATGAAAAAGCCGCAATTAAGCTTAAAGGAAAAGCGTAAATTGAAGCAGGAGAAAATGGCGGATAACACAGTAGAAAAAGCCCGTAAACGCCGTAAATAAGCCAATATTTGTTAAGTATAGAGTGCCTGAGCCTAATCGTGTGATTAGGCTTTTTTGTTTGCCCAGCGAAGCTGGCAAAGCCGTCAGGTTGAAAGAAACCTCATTTAAATAAATTTTTTTATGTTTGCTCTTGAAAGTAATTTGCTCGCCCTTATATCAGTGAATGAAGAGGATGCCGTTAGGGCCTCAGCATGAAAATGACATTCGCTCAGAATTAAGAGGTTTGTCATTCAACCATTAACCCTTTGATGAGCTTAGTTCATAGGAATAGGTATCATCACTTAACAAATATTGTTAAGACTATTGCTTAAATGAGGATAGGATTATGAGAACTGTAGACTTCACTCCTTTATACCGTAACGCGATTGGCTTTGACCGTTTATTGAATATGATGGAAGCGAGCACTGCGAAAAATGCTCAAGGAGGATACCCTCCTTATAACATTGAGCAACAAGAAGAGAATAAATATCGCATTACCATGGCGGTCGCTGGTTTTGCTGAACAAGAGTTGGACATTACTCAGCAAGAAAATACCTTAATTGTCCGTGGTGAGCGTGCTGAAGAAGAGAATAAAAACTATATTTATCAAGGTATTGCAGAGCGTAACTTTGAACGTAAATTCCAATTAGCGGATTACGTTAAAGTGATCGGGGCGGTATTAGAAAATGGTTTGTTGCACGTTGACTTAGAAAGAGAAATTCCTCAAGCCATGCAGCCTCGTAAAATTGCGATTAACGGAAATAACTTAATTGAAAATAATTAAGTGATTGGTTTCATTAGCCAATAAAGAATGAAAAGAGCGCCAGATAGGCGCTCTTTTATGTTATCCATGTTGATAAGCGCGCTCAATTTCTTCGGCGATGATCGTAATCCCTTTTTGCATTGCTTGATCCTCTTGTACATAGTTCATACGTAGGCATTGATGGGCATGTTGCCACTCTTGTTGCTGACCGATAAAGAAATATTCGCCCGGGACAATCAATACCCCACGAGCTTTCAAGCGTTGATAGAGTTCCATTGTGGTAATCGGTAGTTGATCAAACCATAACCACAAAAAGATAGCGCCTTCTGGTTTATGAATACGAAAACGAGGGTCGGTAATAGCCTGCTGCAGCAGTTCAACTGCTCTTTGGGATTTTTGCTGGTAGAAAGGCTTAATAACCTCGCGGCTTAGACGCAGTAAATCCCCGTGTTCAATCATATGATGTGCTATTGCTGGGCCAAGGCTTCCCGGTGCTAAACTAATAATACCGTTCATATTGGTCAGTGCTTGAGTAATGGCTTCACTGGCAATAATGATCCCACAACGTACGCCCGGTAGGCCGAGTTTCGATAAGCTCATGCATAAAATCGTGTTTTCATTCCAAAATGGTTCAACATCGGTAAAGATGATGTTGGGGAAGGGGAGGCCATAAGCATTATCAATGATCAGTGGAATTCCATTTTCTTGTGCCAGTTGATCCAATTGACGAATTTCATCATCGGTCAGGACATTTCCGGTGGGGTTGGTTGGGCGAGAGGCGCAGATTGCTGCAATCGAATCATCGACTTTGAGCTGTGAAAAATCGATATGGTATTTGAACATACCCTCTGACAATATTTTTATTTCTGGCTGATAAGAGATAAAAATGTCTTCATCGATTCCCGCATCGCCATAACCGATGTATTCGGGAGCCAGTGGGAGCAGAATTTTCTTATGGGTACCATCCGGTTGTTGGCCAGCAAATAAGTTAAAAAGATAGAAAAAACCACTTTGGCTGCCGTTAGTCAGGCTGATGTTTTTTTCACTAATTGCCCATCCGTAGGTTTCTTTGAATAGTTTTGCTAGTGCTCGGATAAATTTATCTTTTCCTTGAGGGCCATCGTAATTGGTTAGAGCGGCGAGCAATTCCCCATTGGTTAGCATGGTGGCACTGGTTTGATGAAAATAATCAAGCATGGCTGGAATCGCAGCTGGGTTACCGCCGCCGAGCATGATGGCTCCGGGAGTGCGTAGACCATCATTTAAATCATCCATTAATTGGGTAATGCCTGAGTATTGATTAAACTTTTCACCAAATTGAGAGAATTCCATGTGCTGTGATACCTGATTGTGATTGCTTATGATTATTTTTCTATCATTGACGCGCATTGCTACGTGAATGGATGATATTGACCATACCGCAATGTAAGAATAAGGCAAAGAGTGAAATGCAAGGAATGGATAAAACGGGAATAAAAACAGGGTGGATGCATGCATTCTAAATAAAAAAGGGAAGCATTTCGCTTCCCTTACGGCTGTTACGATGCAACGAAGTTATTCACCCGTATACACAATCAAAACTTTGTCATCTTGGTATCGACGTTCAAAGGCATAATATCCTTCCTGTTGGTGAGTAATATGTTTACCTTGGGCAACGGCTGGGTGGCGTTGGCGAAATTCGCCCAATTTTTGCCAATGATTAAGTAGGGTTTGGCGTTCTCCTTTTATGGCCGCCCAAGGCATATCAGAGCGAGTACCTTGATGAGAATCAGACCCTGTTGGCCCAAAATCACGAGCAATTTCATCACCGTAATAGATTTGTACGGCTCCTGGGGCGAGCATTAATGCGTTGGCAGCTCGTTTTTGATCGTCAATACTGCGGCTACGAGAGGCCCAGAATAGCGCGGTATCATGAGAAGAGAGGTAGCTCAGTACGTTGAATTCAGGATCCTGGTTGATACTCTCTGCATAGCGTTTATAGTCTCGCTCAAGGTGAGCAAAGCATTTGAGGGCTTTCGGTGCGACATCAGATTGGAATTCAAAATTAATGATGGAGTCGAAACCATTATCAAAGTAAGGCGTTTTTACGACCCCATGAGCCCATACTTCTCCGGTCATCCAAAAAGGGAGGTCATCTAAGGCTTTATCAGGATGGTTCTGTTTCCATTCAGCCAACGCTTGACTCGCACTTGTTTTGAGCTGATCCCAGGCTTCCATTTCCACGTGTTTTGCGGTGTCGACTCTAAAGCCATCAATACCATATTCTCTGACCCAATCAGAGAGCCATGTGATTAAATGTTCACGAGGCGTCTTTAATTCATCTTGTGCACCAGTGTCTTTATTATGGAAAAAGTTGGGTAGCCCTGTTTTGTGGGTTGATTCGGTTTTGAGATCGGGCAGGTAGTTTAATGACATGGTGATATCGTTATACCCAGGCGTATCATAGTTGCCGATATCGGTACGAATCCAATCTTTGCCCCACCATTTTTCCCAAGCTTGGCTATCTCGGTAGTTGATGTAGTCATTAAAACTGTGCCAGCTTTGCCCGGATTTAGGTTGCCAATCGGTCCATTTTTCACCCAAGATTTGCTTTGCTTCCTGATCATCGAGATAGAGTTTACCAAATCCAAATTCTTGCATGTCCGCGAGTGTGGCATAGCCAGTATGATTCATCACTACATCCCAAATGACGCGGATGCCTTTTTGGTGTGCAGTATCAATAAAGGTGCGTAGTTCTTCTTTTGTTCCCATGTTCGCATCAAGCTTGGTCCAGTCTTGATGGTAATAACCGTGATAACCGTAATGTTTAAAGTCCCCTTTATCACCACCACCAACCCAACCGTGGATCTGCTCTAATGGTGAAGTAATCCAAATCGCGTTAACACCGAGTGATTCAATATAATCGAGTTTCTGTGTTAAACCGGCTAAATCACCGCCGTGGAAGGTCGCTATCTCTTGCTGATTATCTTTACTACGCCCATAGCTGTGGTCATTTTCTGGATTGCCGTTATAAAAACGGTCTGTCATGACAAAGTAGACAATCGCATTATCCCAACTAAAAGCGGTTGATGGAGTGGCTTCTACCTCTTCAAGCAATAATAGGCCTTGGCTGTCTTTACCTGGTTGCAGCGTGATATGGCCATCTGTGACGGTGGTGGTTTGCCCAGTAAGTGCATCTCGCACTAAGCTACCATTGGCGAAAGTTTGACTCACATTGATCGTTTTTGGCGTGTCACTTGCCACTGGGCAGGTTGACATAAAGTTGGATGTTGCACTGGTTTGTGGCTTGATTTTAACCGTCAGTTGATCAGTTTTAGGATTCAACTCAAATTGATAAGTGTTTGCTTTAAAAATTCGAATCGGAATAGCCGACTCTTGTGCACAGTTATCTACTTTCAGTGGTTGATTAAATTTAATCCGTTCCTCGTCACTTAGCGCAAAATGGGCTCCACAGCTTTGAGCAGCATTTGAAATCGAAAGCGTATAGCTTCCTTTCTCTATCTTCTGTTCAGCAATCAATAACCCCTCTGAGTTCGCTTTGAAAACTGTTTGTTGGTTATTAATGGTTAGTAGCAGTGCCTCTTCAGGAAGTTGACTGCAGGCGCTTATTATCCCGATGGATAATGCAAGTATGGTTTTTTTCATAGTGTCCTTTCCCCCGAATGAAATAGCCTCTTTATAGCAAAACTCCCCCTATACAATCCGAGCGGTTGACCACTTAGTGAGGGATTATTATTACTACAAAAAGTAATCGTGTTCACAAAAATAGCAAGAGTACGAAGGGGATACATTTTTGTTGAAAAACTGCTCATAGAAGAAATATGAGCTTATTTGTATATTTTGTTATTAGAAGTGACTCCGGTAACTTTTTAAAACGTTCATCATCTTCTACCTAAATCCCGATAAAGGAAAAGCTAACTTTACCGATAACGTGCTTCTTTTCCGAAGTGGTAAAGCGGTACAATGGGTAAAAAATTAGAGGAGGGCTCATGGGACAGTTATCTATTTTAGGGTTGATCGCAATCGGGGGAGCAATCGGTGCCTGTTCTCGTTATGTGGTATCTGAATGGTGTGTGACCTTATTCGGACGATCTTTTCCTTACGGAACATTGACAGTGAATGTGGTGGGATCTTTAATTATGGGGTTACTGATCGCTGCGATTGAGAATGAGTGGCTTGCTCCTTACCCTTGGCGACAAATCATCGGTTTGGGTTTTCTCGGTGCATTAACAACATTTTCGACTTTTTCGATGGATAACGTATTGATGATGCAACAAGGTGCCTTCTTTAAAATGGGGTTTAATGTGTTACTCAATGTCATGTTAAGCATTTCTGCTGCTTGGTGTGGCTATCATTGGTTACTCCGTAGCTGATTAAAAATTATCCTTTTTCTCTTGGTTAACGTTTCGCTCTTCTCTATAATGGCACAACTTGTCGGAGTGCCATAAGGCTGAGACCGTTAATTCGGGATCCGTTGAACCTGATCAGGCTAGAACCTGCGAAGGGAACAAGAGAAGACAATCTGGATGTCTATCTATCCTTCTATTCATCCATCTCTTATTTGTCATCCCCTCTTGTCGCATCTTTCCGCCAAGCATTTATCCCTAATTGTTAACCAAGGAAAATGCTATGTCGATTCGTAAACAAGCGAGACTGGAAGCTAAACAGTTTATTGAAACCCTCTCGGTACAACCGTATCCCAATTCGAAAAAAGTGTATGTCACCGGTTCTCGGCAGGATATTCGGGTTCCCATGCGTGAGATTTCACTGGCCGATAGCCTGATTGGTGGCACAAAACAAGCGCCAATTTTTTCCAGCAATGCCCCGATTCCTGTCTATGATACTTCTGGTTTGTATACCGATCCCGATTATGTAATTGATTTACAAAAAGGTTTACCAAAACTGCGCGAAGCTTGGATTGAAGAACGGCAAGATACGGAAATCTTGCCTGAAATGAGTTCACACTTTGCTCGTGAACGTTTAGCCGATGAAACCCTTGATGAACTGCGTTATGGGAATTTACCCAAAATTCGCCGTGCGAAAACAGGGCAACGAGTGACTCAGCTTCACTATGCGCGGCAAGGAATCATTACGCCAGAGATGGAGTTTGTCGCTTTACGTGAGAATATGGGGCGTCGTCACTATCAGGATGAGCAATTGAATCGTCAGCATTCTGGACAAAACTTTGGTGCCTATTTACCCAAAGAGATAACCCCTGAGTTTGTTCGTCAGGAAGTGGCAGATGGTCGAGCCATCATGCCATGTAATATTAACCATCCTGAATCGGAGCCGATGATTATTGGGCGCAATTTTTTGGTGAAAGTGAATGCCAACATTGGTAACTCTTCCGTTAGTTCTTCGATTGAAGAAGAGGTAGAAAAGCTGGTGTGGTCGACTCGCTGGGGAGGCGATACGGTGATGGATCTTTCCACTGGGCGAAATATTCATGAAACTCGGGAGTGGATTTTACGTAATAGTCCCGTTCCAATTGGGACGGTGCCTATGTATCAAGCCTTAGAAAAAGTCAATGGGGTGGCAGAAAATCTGACGTGGCAAGTGATGCGCGATACCTTGCTTGAGCAAGCCGAGCAAGGGGTCGATTACTTTACCATTCATGCTGGGGTGTTATTACGCTATGTTCCCATGACCGCCAAACGGGTAACGGGAATTGTTTCTCGTGGTGGTTCTATCATCGCTAAATGGTGCTTGGCACACCATCAAGAAAACTTCCTCTATACCCATTTTCGAGAAATCTGTGAAATCTGTGCGCAATACGATGTCGCGTTATCGCTAGGAGATGGCCTGCGTCCCGGCTCAATTGCTGATGCCAATGATGAAGCACAATTTGCCGAGTTACATACCTTGGGTGAACTGACAAAAATTGCTTGGGAATATGATGTTCAGGTGATGATCGAAGGGCCGGGACATGTGCCAATGCATATGATTAAGGCCAATATGGATGAGCAGCTAGCGCATTGCCATCAAGCGCCATTTTATACCCTTGGTCCTTTAACCACCGATATTGCACCGGGCTATGACCACATTACTTCTGGTATTGGGGCGGCGATGATCGGTTGGTTTGGGTGTGCCATGCTCTGTTATGTTACTCCAAAAGAACACTTAGGCTTACCCAATAAAGAAGATGTTAAAACCGGTTTAATTACCTACAAACTTGCCGCCCATGCCGCTGATTTAGCGAAAGGTCATCCCGGTGCGCAGCTCCGTGATAATGCGTTATCGAAAGCTCGCTTTGAGTTCCGTTGGCAAGATCAGTTTAACTTATCACTAGACCCAGTGACAGCCAAAGCCTTCCATGATGAAACCTTACCGCAAGAATCGGGCAAAGTGGCTCACTTTTGTTCCATGTGTGGCCCTAAGTTCTGTTCAATGAAAATCTCTCAAGAGGTACGGGAATACGCCAATCATCCGCAGCAGGTTGCAGCGGATCAAGCCATTTCCGTCACCCTGTTGGATGATCCATTACAAGGCATGGCGCAGAAATCACAGGAATTTCGTGCGGCTGGATCGGAGTTATACCATCCTGCTATCAGTACAGAGGAGTAAGCTTGTGAAGTTACTGATCCCCTCACATTGTATTGCGCTGACGGGAGAGGTGCAGCAAGTTTTACGGCTTGCTCAGCAACAAGGATTTGCGATTGAATCAGTGGTGCTGGGTGTAAGCTCAACGCCATCGTTGCAGCTTGTTACTGATACCACTTCCTCTTTCTCTTGCGATCTCTTTGCTCATATTGATCAACCCCAAGGTACGAATGAGCGTGTGATACGTTATTTTTCATCCACTTCAAATCTAGAGGTGGACGAGAATAGCATTATTATTGGTGGGCATATTCAAGGCCAAGTCGCCGATTTTTGGCAACAGCAAGGGGTTCACTATCGGCTCACCTCTGTTTCGGTTTTGGAGCCGCCACAAGCATGGCGACACTTTGCTTGGCTAATGGCGGCATTGAGTTTGGATTTCCCTCTGCATGATGCTTTGACACTTGCGCGAGCTGCATTAAAGGTTTCACGTGAAACATGGCCGACCGAGTATCAAGATTTTCCGGTTCCTTATTTATTTTCTGCCAACGCCTTTCGAACACTCGCATTTCCACCATTACAGAAGGAGAGCTTAGGGCTATACCCTGTGGTGGATGATGTTGGTTGGGTTAATCGGTTGCTGCAACTTGGGGTTAAAACCGTTCAGTTGAGAATTAAGCATCCGCAGCCACTGGACTTAGAACCGCAAATCATCCAAGCCATTGCATTAGGGCGGCAGTATCAGGCGCAAGTGTTTATTAATGACTATTGGC
>NZ_NBUS01000036.1:47760-49541 GCF_002749895.1 Vibrio fujianensis
TGGCGATAAAACATGGCGCATTTGGCGTCCATCTTGGGCAAGAGGATTTACAAACGGCCGATATTCAAGCGCTTGCCAAGGCTAATATTCGCTTAGGGCTATCCAGCCATGGCTACTTTGAATTGCTTTATGCTCAGCAGTTTCAGCCCAGCTATATTGCCCTTGGGCATATCTTTCCCACCACCACGAAACAAATGCCTTCTAAACCACAAGGCTTAGTTCGCTTGGCTTTGTATCAACAGTTACTCAACACCCTGCCTTATGGGGACATGCCCAATGGGGAAGATCAAGGCATGCCAAGTGTTGCGATTGGGGGAATTGATTTGAGTAATATCCAGTCCGTTGTGAATTGTGGTGTTACCAGTATCGCTGTGGTGCGTGCGGTGACTCAAGCCGCTGATACCCAGTTAGCGGTTCAACAGTTACAAGCGAGTTTCTCCGAAAACTTAAATTTGACGCTTGGATCAGTGAGTCATCCATCGGAGGTCACTGATGTTATCGGATAAACAATTTTTACGTTACCAGCGACAAATTTGCTTAAACGAAGTGGGTGAGCAAGGACAAACATATTTGCTTAACCGCAGCGTATTACTGATTGGGTGTGGTGGATTAGGAAATGCCGCGGCACTGTATTTGGCTGCTGCGGGTGTGGGTAAATTAGTTCTGGCGGATGATGATCTTGTTGAAGAGTCAAATCTGGCTCGGCAAATCGGTTTTAGAACGCCGCAGATTGGAATGGCGAAAGTCTCAGCACTGGCAGAGTCTTTGGCACAATTAAACCCTGAATGCAAAATTCGCCCAGTGAATCGGCGGATGGATCGATCATTATTAACCTTAGAGGTGGCATTGGCCGATGTGGTGTTGGATTGCAGTGATAATTTTTTGACTCGTCATAGCATCAACCAGGTGTGCTACGAGCAAGGTGTCCCATTGATTTCAGGTTCAGCCATTGGTTGGCAAGGGCAGCTCATTGGCTTTGATTTTACTCAGCCAAATTCAGGTTGTTATGCCTGTTTTGCTCCACAAAAGCAGCAAAAGAGTCAACGCTGTTCTGATCGCGGAGTGATGGGGCCTGTGGTGGGAACCATAGGTAACTTACAAGCGTTATTGGCATTACAGACGTTAATGAAGATGGATAACGTCCCTTTTTCTCGGTTCCACCAGTTTGATGGCCGGCATTTGAGTTGGCAGCAGTGGCAGCTCACGCCTGACCCCGATTGTTCCATTTGTTCAACACCCCTAAATCATCGAGCATCCGCTCAGGTTCAGCAAAAGGAGGACTTATGACGGTGGTGATTACCATTAACCAGCAGCCACAGCAGGTAGCTCAAGGGCGAACGTTGCAGCAAATACAACAGGAGTTGCAACTTCCCACCTTAGGCTGTGTTTTTGCCATTAATGACAACATTATTCCTAAAGGGTTGTGGGCAAAAACCTATTTGAATGACGGCGACCAAATCTCTCTTTTTCAAGCCATCGCAGGAGGCTAAACATGTTGAGCATCGCAGGAAAAACCTTTCAATCTCGCTTACTGACTGGTACGGGTAAGTTTGCAAATAGCCATGTTATGGCTCAAGCGATCCAAGCGAGTGGATCACAACTGGTGACGATGGCATTAAAAAGGGTTGATTTAAAAAGCCGTGAAGATGACATTCTTGCACCGCTGATTCAGGCGGGGGTCAATTTATTGCCCAATACTTCAGGAGCAAAAACTGCACGCGAGGCGATTTATGCCGCGCAACTGGCTCGTGAAGCTTTGGAAACCAACTGGGTGAAATTAG
>NZ_NBUS01000036.1:49551-53028 GCF_002749895.1 Vibrio fujianensis
AATTCATCCCGATGCTAAATATCTGATGCCTGATCCTATCGAAACACTGCAAGCAGCAGAGCAACTGGTTAAGCAGGGGTTTACTGTGCTGCCGTATTGTCATGCTGACCCCGTGCTCTGTAAACGGTTAGAAGACGTGGGGTGCGCTGCGGTAATGCCGCTTGCTGCTCCCATTGGCAGTAACCAAGGGTTAATCAGCAAACGCTTTTTGGAAATCATTATCGAGCAGGCGCAAGTGCCGGTCATTATTGATGCCGGTATTGGTGCGCCTTCGGATGCGCTATTAGCGATGGAAATGGGCGCAAATGCGGTGTTGGTCAATACGGCCATTGCTACTGCGGCAAATCCCGTCTTGATGGCAAAAGCGTTTAAGCAAGCGGTTGAGACTGGGCGGTTAGCCTATCAAGCTGGGGTAGCTGGGCAAAAGTTACAGGCTGTGGCTTCCAGTCCATTCACCGCTTTTTTGGATGAAGAATGATGAGCTTTATTGAACAATTTAACCAACTGGATTGGGATGACATCAAGCTCTCTGTGCAGAGTAAAACCCGTGTAGATGTTGAACGTGCACTGTCAAAATCGGTCAGAAACTTAGCCGATTTTCAGGCATTAATTTCTCCTGCGGCAGAGCCTTATCTAGAGCTGATGGCGCAACTTTCTTACGCGGCTACACGTCAGCGTTTTGGTCATACCATGTCGTTGTATGTGCCGCTTTATCTCTCGAATTTGTGTTCTAACGCGTGTACCTATTGTGGATTTTCAATGGAAAATCGCATTAAACGTAAAACGTTAAACAAACAAGAAGTAACACAAGAGATAGCAGCGATTAAGGCGATGCGGTTTGATAGTGTTTTATTGGTCACGGGGGAGCATGAAACCAAAGTTGGCATGCACTATTTCCGGCAAATGCTTCCGATCATCAAGCCTCATTTTCATTATTTGGCCATGGAAGTGCAGCCGTTAGAGCAGCAAGACTATGCTGAACTTAAAACACTCGGTTTAGATGCGGTCATGGTGTATCAAGAAACCTATCATCCTTCGACTTACGCTGAGCACCATTTGCGTGGCAAGAAGATGGACTTTGAGTTTCGCTTAACCACGCCAGATCGACTGGCCAAGGCGGGGATGGATAAAATTGGCTTAGGGGCCTTGATCGGGTTAGAAGATTGGCGAACCGATGCGTTTTATGTCGCGGCCCATCTCGACTACTTGGAGAAAACTTACTGGAAAAGTCGTTATTCGATTTCATTCCCTCGCTTACGCCCCTGTACGGGAGGTTTGCAGCCTAAATCGATTATGTCCGATAAGCAGTTAATCCAATTAATATGTGCTTTCCGCTTATTCAGTCCGCAAGTGGAACTCTCTCTTTCCACTCGTGAATCGGCTAAGTTTCGTGATCATGCGGCATTATTGGGTATTACCAGTATGTCGGCGGCATCAAAAACTCAGCCCGGAGGGTATGCTGACCCTAAGGTTGAGTTAGAACAATTTGCGATCAGTGATGAACGTAGTGCTATCGAGGTTGAATCAGCAATTAAAGCGAATGGATTAGCTGCGGTGTGGCATGATTGGCATGAGGTCTATTCCGGTGTTTCACGTGAAACAAACGGCTCTGCATCATCTATATCTATTTCTTCATCGCCTATTTCATCTTCATCGTCGTAGAGTCATTCCGTCACAGAGAGTAAAACGTTATCGACGAGAGATACGGTAGATAGTAGATAATAGATAAATGTGAGAAAAAAATAGAGGGGACGACAGGCAATGGCGTCGACCTCTATTTTTATTTATATCGGTTTTTATTTATATCGGTTTCACTTCGAGTCATTCCATTGCAGATTATCGCTCGGTGACTCGTTGGCTGATTTTAAAACTAGTGATGTGAAATGGGTTGTGTCGCTTTTTCCAACCATGCTTTCACTTCTCCGGTAACTAGCGGACCAACCTCTTGCCAAACTTGTTGGTGATACTGATTTAACCAAGCAAGTTCAGGTTTAGTTAAGCGATTGACATCAATCGCTCGGGTATCAATTGGGCAGCGAGTGAGAGATTCAAACCCAAGCATAGGTTGATCACCTTGCGTTGTTACTTCCACCACCAATTCAAGGTTTTCAATCCGAATGCCAAATTGTTCTGCGCGATAATATCCCGGCTCATTGGAGAGCACCATACCAGGACGCAGGGCAATAGGGTTATACACTTTACTGATCCGCTGCGGGCCTTCATGAACACTGAGAAAATGACCGACACCGTGCCCAGTACCATGATCGTAATCGTATCCTTCAGACCATAAATATTGACGAGCCAGCGCATCCAGTTGGTGACCACAAGTGCCTTTCGGAAAACGAGCACGAGCTAAAGCGATGTGTCCTTTAAGGACTAAAGTAAATTGGCGCTTCATCTCTTCGCTCGGTTCACCGATGGCGATCGTGCGAGTGATATCCGTGGTGCCATCTAAATACTGACCGCCAGAATCAACCAGGTATAAGCTATTATCATTGAGCTGCCCGGGCTTGGGTTGATTTTGATGGTTGTAGTGGCACATAGCAGCATTGCTACCCGCCGCTGAGATAGTGTCAAAACTGAGATCCACTAGAGTGGGGTCTTCTGCTCGAAACGCATGTAATTTCTCTGCTAGCTGTGCTTCGTTATGAAATTTTTTGGCCGAGACTTGGTTGTCTAACCAACAAAGAAATTTCGCCATCGCCACACCATCTCGAATATGACATGCTTTCATACCAGCTATTTCTGTAGTGTTTTTGGCTGCTTTACTTAATAAGCACGGATCCGCTTCGTTAATCAATTCCGCGCCGGTATTTTGCAGCACAAGCGTAAACCAAGCATTACTGGTGCTAGGATCGATCATCACTCGCTGTCCTGCCAATGCTTCTAATTTAGCTTGAAGTTGATCGGGCGGATAAACGTGGACACCGCGGCCAACGTGCTCAGCAAACCCATCGACAATTCGATCGCTCTCTAAGAAGAAATCGACACGAGCATCATCATAAATGATGGCATGTGAAAGCAGCACGGGCAGGCGTGCGACATCGAGCCCACGGATATTGAGTAACCAGCAGATGGAATCAAGTTCAGTGAGGATGGCACAGTTGGCCTTTTTATCGCGCAAAATACTACTAATGACTTGCCGTTTGGTTTGGCTGTTGACGCCAACATAGTCGTCACTCATCAGACGCATCTCGGAAACAACCGGAGTTGGACGATCTTGCCATAATTGGTCTATTGGATTGTCGCTCAGTGCCACCAGTTGTAATTGACCGGCTAAGGTTCGCTGTGCAGCTTGCAGCCAACTTGCTCGGTGCATACGTGGGTCATAGCCAACTTTACTACCAGCAGGAAGGTGATTGAGTAACCAGTGTAAATAAGGATCTTCAATGAGGTGTTGATAACTAAATAACTCACTGGATACCTGTTTAGTGACTTGAACGGTATAGCGTCCATCAACAAAGACAGCGGCTTGTT
>NZ_NBUS01000036.1:53038-55420 GCF_002749895.1 Vibrio fujianensis
CACCGGCAGAGCCTGTAAAACCAGTTAGCCATTGTAATCGTTCATTATGCGCTGGAATATATTCACCTAAGTATTCATCCTCATGGGGGACGATAAGGGCATCTAAATGGTGTTGAGTTAACCAATCACGAAGCTTGGCCATGCGTTGTGTATAGGGGTGTGACATGGAGGTTTCCTTGTAAACGGTCCTTTGTTGCTGTTTTATAAGCTACTCCTTTTCCTTGAGGCGTGCAAATATCCGCCTTTTTATATCCTTTCTACTTCAAGCTGCAGGGGGTGACCAACGTTCGTTCACCCCAATCACATAGCCTGTCGATGCTCATGGGGATTATGAGAGGCATCGGTGGCCCTCATAAAAGACTAGTTTACAGCTGTTTAAATTTGTTCTAGATAAATTTGTCACTCACTTGCCGCTTACCTGCAACGCTAAGTTGTTTGGGGATAGGTGCTGCTGGTTGTTAACTTTCTGCGCAATAATAGATAATGGCTGTTTTCCTTATTAGATTAGGATCGGTGTTTAAATCAACGTAAATGCAGTGTTTTACGCTGAATGATCTGCCGTAGCCAAGTCAAGGCGGGATCATTTTCTCGGTCTCGATGCCAAAAGAGTGTGTAGGCCATTGGTGGAAATTGCAGTGGTAGTGGCAACACCACTAATTCCATTTGGTGAGCGACTAAATGAGTAAAGTGGCTTGGCGCAGTAAAGACAAAATCAGTGTAAGTACAAAGGCTGGCTGCACTATTAAAATCTGGTACTGTAATGGCGATATCGCGTTCATGACCTAAATCGGCTAACCGATAATCTAATAACCAGCGATCGTTACCATCACATCGAACTTGAACATGGCGTAATGCGAGGTAGTTCTCTAAGTTCCATTCGTGGCAAAGTACCGGATGATTTTTCCGTACCACACACATTTGTGTGTCACGATAAACCTCTTGATCACAAATATCGCTTGGCGGCTGCATGGTCAGTTTGGCATCATGGATATCAATATCTTTTCCGGTGATCCCTAAGTCGATTTCGCCCAACTGTATTTTTTTGAAGGTGTGTTCATTCCAAGCGTGGGTACTGATACTAAGATTGGGGCCTTGGCTAAAAATTGCGGGTAAAAAATGCGGTAAAATTAATGGATAGACACTTTCTACGGCAGCGATATGAAAGCGGTATTCGCTTGATTGAGGAGAAAACTGTTCAGGCTGAATAATAAGCGCTAACTGATTAACCAAGATATCGAGTTTAGGTTTGAGAAATAACAGTTTTGGGGTGGCTCTTAATCCATGAGAACTACGGATGAATAAAGGGTCAGAAAATTGTTCGCGCAGCTTCGCGAGTGATTTACTTACTGCAGATTGACTTAAACAGAGTCGCTGAGCCGTTCGGGTGACACTGAGTTCTTCACTAAGAACTTTTAGGCACACCAATAGATTGAGATCAATGCGTGCGAGCTTCTCTATATTATTCATGCTGTTTTTCCTATTAGGAATAATAGCCATGATTATATGCCATTTTTACTCATATCAAGATAGCGCTATGATCACTTTCGTCGATATAACGTAGAAATAAAAATGGGTCAAATGAGTGAAAGTGAATAAGCAGGTTAGTCGTCAACAGCAAATGGGCTTGCTGATTTTGTTGGTTTTATTTAGTCCATTAGCGATTGATATTTATCTCCCTGCACTTCCGATGATTGCTCAATCGTTTCACGTGGAACATGCGTTAGCACAAGATACGATTACTTGGTTTTTGTTTGCTATGGGGGTTGGACAACTGTTCTCTGGCCCATTAGCTGACAAACTTGGACGTCGAACTGTTGCATTAGGAGGGATAGGCATCTATGCATTGAGCGCTTTATTGGCGTGGAGCGCACAAAATATTGAATGGATGCTGATGGCTCGTCTGCTACAAGGCTTAGGTGCATGTGCAACATCGGTAGCAGCCTTTGCAACAGTTCGCGATCTTTTTGGCCCAGAACGCAGTGGTAAAATGATCAGTTACTTAAATGGAGCCATCTGCTTTATCCCCGCTTTAGCACCTATTCTTGGTAGTTGGCTAACACAACAGTTTGGCTGGCGAGCAAATTTTAGCTTTATGGCAGGTTTTGCCGTCACAGTGGGATTGCTGATGTTGCTATGCATGCAAGAAACCAATCCAAGTACAGAAAAGCAAGCGGTATTTAAATTGTCTCGTTATTGGGCAGTGCTGAAAACGCCTTCCTTTTTATTTCATGCGTCATTATGTTTGTTCGCAATGGCTGTTATTTTGGCTTATGTAACCTCAGCACCTTTGGTATTAATGGAGCGGTTAGGGCTCACCATGAATCAATTTACATTTTGGTTCGGATTGAATGCGTTGGTTAATATAGTGGCTTTTTTCTCTGC
>NZ_NBUS01000036.1:55430-65097 GCF_002749895.1 Vibrio fujianensis
GAAAAGGTGGGAACTCACCGAATATTAGTTCTGGGTATTATAACTTTAATTATATCTGGTACTTTAATGATAGTGCTTGCTCACATACAAACAGCATTCGCTTTTATGGTACCGATTTTTTTATCCTCTGTTGGCTTTGCTTGGATATTGGGTGCGGCGGCGGGGAAAGCACTGGCTCCATTTGGTGATAAAGCAGGAACCGCTGCAGCATTGCTAGGTCTGTTCCAAATGAGTGGATCCGGCTTATTAGTCGGTTCACTGCAACGATTTAATCTTGAGCCACAAATGCTGATCGCTTTACATATGTGGCTATTGGCCCCCGGATTGATTATTCTCTTTTCTAAAGCCGGTCGTCGCTGGCATCAATGGGCGTTACATTCCTCATAAAATAGGCTCTGTTAGCTATTTTCTAATCGTTTTAAGGCGTGTATATTGTCCACTCTTATATTTTTGCATGATATTTTGGAATTACGATACGATGTCTATGACCACTTATGAAATGGCTCGCATTTGGGAACAGCTTGATGAGTCTCCAGAGAAGGTGATGTTTGGCAAGTTACTTAATGAACTGGGCAACCAAAGTAGTGAACGTATTCGTAGCGCCGCCAAACAAGTTCCTGTCCCAGTTTTGCGTGATCTCGTTTATCAATTTCAACAAGTGATTGAGTCTCGTAAACATGAACAGGTTGAACAAATGGCTCAAGAACTTGTCGCGCAAGGTATTTCCGCTGAAGACCTACTAAAATTCCTCAATAAGTAATTAGGCCGCTAATCTAGCTAGATAGTGCTATCACCATTTATTTGCGGTTTGCTGTGTTATGGGTTTACGTTGCGATTGATGGGGTTTTGTAGAGAAATCAGGGTTTCAGTGGATTGTACTTCGTCGATTGCTTGCAATTTATCAATTAATACGTGCTGTAATTCTTCAATTGATTTACACATCAACTTAACAAAAATATTGTATGCACCGGTGGTGTAATAAGCCTCAACCACTTCTTCCAGTGCGTTAAGTTTCGCCAGTGCCGAATGATAGTCTCGCGCGGCATTGAGATTGATCCCAATAAAACAGCAGACGTCATAGCCTAGCTTTTTTGTATTTACTACAACTTCGGTACGCTGGATAATGTCGGCCGCTTTCATTTTCTCAATTCGAACATGGATCGTCGCAGGGCTGACATTAAATTGTTTGGCCATTTCAGCATAAGGGGTTCGGGCATCATCCATTAATATTTTTAAAATGGCGCGATCCAGATTGTCTAATTTGGTTGGGGCTGCTTGCATGGTTGATCCTGAGCAATACGCGATTAAAGCGCGAAACTAAGTGTAATGATCATTAGATAACATGATTTCCCCAGCCTGCCAAGCCATCGTTTAGGTAGAATTAACATCCGTTTGAATTAAGGATACGCGTTATCAACAGCGTGAAAATATCGCTGTGATCAGGAAAATTCGCTACACTAGCGCTGATTTTTTCTCTCTTTGGAGTGCCTCCTTTGCAGTTACAGTTACTATGTGAAGCTCCTGAACGAGCTGAACAACTGACACTTATTGCCCAGCATTGGCGATTAACGCATTGCCAAAACAGCCAGTTTGCTTTGGTATTGACCGCTGAGCGGCTAGAGCTACGTAAAGTGGATGAGCCCAAATTAGGTGCCATCTATGTTGACTGGGTGAGTGGTGCAGTCGCTCATCGGCGCAAATTTGGTGGCGGTAAAGGACAGGCGATAGCGAAGGCGGCAGGGCTTAATAAAGGAAGGTTACCGACGGTATTAGACGCAACGGCTGGTCTAGGGCGTGATGCGTTTGTGTTGGCGTCCTTAGGATGTCGAGTGCAAATGATTGAGCGTCATCCTGTGGTCGCGGCGCTGTTGGAGGATGGTTTGCAACGAGCCAAACAAGATAGAGACATTGGCCCATGGGTCAGTGAACGGGTGAATTTATTACACGCATCGAGCCATGATGCGCTACAAAAACTAGCCGATGATGTGAGTTTCTGTCAGCCAGATGTTGTCTATCTCGATCCCATGTATCCGCACCCAGAGAACAAGAAGAAAAGCGCGTTAGTGAAAAAAGAGATGCGGGTATTTCAATCATTAGTTGGAGCGGATAGTGACGCTGATGCGCTACTTACTCCCGCTTTACAGCTTGCTAGTAAGCGGGTGGTGGTAAAAAGGCCTGATTATGCTCCGTGGCTGGCAGAACAAAAGCCCAGCATGGTTATTGAGACGAAAAAGAATCGTTTTGATGTCTACGTGATAGCCGCAATGACGGATATCAATACACGAGACATCGAATGAGTGACTGAAATCTTGCTTGCTATTCTACACCGCTTGATATATATCTAACTAAGAATCATTCTTATTGTTATTTTTGGTTGTGTTTATTATGGTTAAACGTTTATGCAAGCTTAATCGTCACGATATTCGTACATCAATGGGCGAGATACAGCAATTAGTGATGCAGCCAAGCTATATTTGCGGCGCATGTGCGCGCAGTGCTGTCGATAAGAGCCTTTTATGTAAACCTCAGTCATTGCAGATAGCAAAAAATGATCGACTCACTCAACCACTACTTTCGACCACGTTAGGTTCGCAAACATCGGTATCGGTTTTAACTAAAAAAACGCTAAAGAAGCAGAAAAAATACCAGAAAAAACTGGCAAAAGTGCTTAAAAAACAGCATAAGTTAATGAAAAAGCAGCAAGCATTACAAGGTAAGTTTACCGAACTCAAGTTACTGCCGCTTAACGACGAGATCTCTCTCACTCAGTTCCACTAATATTTTACCGTTTAGGGTTGACGATGTGTTTTATGTCGATAGCTTCGTGCAACCTGTCGTTTAACCCATGTTTCATTGAGCCAGAGTGAAAGTAAGATAATCCCTCCTCCCACAGATAACCGCAGCAAATCCACATCTCGATTCCAGATGACGATATTGATCACTAACCCTGCGGGAACCAGCGCATTGTTCATAATGGCTAACGCCCCTGCATTAACTTGGCAAGCGCCTTTATTCCAAGCAAAATAACCCAATCCTGAAGCAATTAGCCCGAGATAGATTAATATCCCCCATTGTAATGAGTTGTTTGGTAACTGCTGGGGATTGCCTAACAACAGGAATGCGATGCTGGCAACCAAAAAAGCACCAAGATAAAAATAACCAAATAATGCATGTTGAGGAAGTTCGATAGGTTCTTTTTCCATCACGTATTTATAGCCGACTTGACCGATAGCAAAGCAAAGGTTTGCTCCTTGAACAACCATAAAGCCAAGAAAAAAATGCTCGTTAATCCCAGCAAACTTGATCCATATTGCACCGATCACAGCAATGCTGGCCGTCACTAAGTACCAGGGTGAGAAATGCCCTCTCAGGAGATCGTACAATAAGGTGACATAAATAGGAGTGAGTACGGTAAATAGTAAAACTTCAGGAACCGATAACAGTAAAAAAGATTGGTAGTAGAAGCAATACATCAACCCTAATTGAATACCGCCAATGGCCATGAGTTTGGCCATTAACGCCTTAGGAACTTGCTTAACCTGTAGAAAAGGCAAAAAGACCACGCAAGCAAGAGCGACTCGCATCCAAACCGCAAACCAAGCATCAACCTGACCCGCGAGATAAACGCCGATCAGGCTGAAGGAAAAAGCCCATAGTAGAGTAACTGCAGATAAGTAAATCATAATACTGGTACATGAATGAGAACTTTCAGCAGTCTAGCTGACTTTTTGCCTATCGTCAGTCGTTGAGTGGTACAACCAACATATCGACGGGTGAGCAATTAATCAATTGACGCGTGGAGGAGAGAATCTTACTCCAAAAATCTTGATGATGCCCACAGACAACAAGATCAATATTAAACTCATTAATGGTTTCGCACAGCTCGTTACTTAGGTCACCGCTACCGACCAGTGTGTGGTGAATCGGGTAGTTAGCGTAATCTGCTAGCTCTTGTAATTGTTTTTGTGAATTTTCCATAGAATGGTGCTGGGTTTCAGCCAAATTGATATCAATAAGACCGGTGTACAATTCTGCATAATTCACATCAATATGAATAAAAGAGAGTTCTGCATTGAGTGGTTTGGCGAGCGCTACTGCTCTATCGATTAAAATCTTGCTCTCTTCAGAGAGGTCGACTGCAACTAAAATATGTTGATAACTCATCATACTATCTCCTTATCGATGACTGACGACAGATTAACATGTCAAGCTCCGTTTTTTTGCCAGCATGATCTCATATCGAAGGTGAAGAGCATGTCTTACTTCGCATCTATACCCTTCCAACTTGAAGCCGCAGGGGGGCTAGGTTCGTTCACCCCAATCATATCGCCTGTCTATGCTCATGGGATGGTGAGAGCCATCCGTGGCTTGGGGATAACAATCATTGTTTGGGGATAACAATAACGAAATAGCATGATATAGTTATCATAAGCTGTCTTAATCACTGGAGTCACAAATGTTATCACCTGCAATGATTGATCAATTGAATGATCAAATTAATCTTGAATTTTTTTCATCCAATCTATACTTACAAATGAGTGCTTGGTGTGAAGATAAAGGATTTGAAGGTGCGGCCGAGTTTCTACGTGCTCATGCCGTAGAAGAAATGCAGCATATGCAGCGTTTATTTACCTATGTGAGCGAAACCGGTGCCTTACCTCTTATTGGTTCTATCGCTGCACCAAAGCACGATTTTGCAAGCTTAGGTGAAGTATTTCGTGAAACGTATGAGCATGAGCAGATGATTACTCAACAAATTAATAAACTCGCTCATGTGGCTTTTACATCACAAGATTACTCAACCTTTAACTTCCTTCAATGGTATGTTGCTGAGCAGCATGAAGAAGAGAAGTTGTTTAAAGGGATTTTAGACAAGCTAGAACTGGTCGGTGAAGATGGAAAAGCGTTGTTCTTCATTGATAAAGATCTAGCGGCATTGGCAAAAGCAGGCTCATCTTCAGTAATGGATGCCCCCGCTGAGTAACCTCAGCAAAAAGACAAATGAATAGCTGTGTCTTTTTCTCTGGGCAGACTTACCAAGGATGTAGGGAGGAAAAGATGATCAGTGGAGATACGATTCTTTTAGCACTTATGGTGGTGACGGGCATTAATATTGTTCGGTATCTAACCGCACTTCGTTCGCTTATCTATATCATGCGCGAAGCTCATCCATTGCTTTACCAGCAAGTGGATGGAGGGGGATTTTTTACTACCCATGCTAATGTCACCAAACAAGTTCGCCTTTATCATTATTTGAAGAGTAAAGAATATCATCATCACCATGATCCTATCTTTACTGGTAAGTGCTCTCGCGTAAGAGAGCTGTTTGTCCTTTGCTGTGCTTTGCTTATATTGACCTCTCTCGTGGCCTTTTTGCTTTGAAAGGTCGATTGGCAATATAAGCATTTATCGTTAGAATATTGAGCCTAGTGAGTAAGGATGTGCTGGTTGCACATCCTTTTTTATTGCAGTGAGTATCGGTCATGAATGAAAATGTAGACGTTGTGATAATTGGAGCCGGTGCTGCAGGTTTAATGTGCGCAGCACAAGCGGCTAAGCGTGGGCGTCGAGTTTTACTCGTTGATCACGCGAAAAAACCGGGCCGGAAAATTTTGATCTCAGGTGGAGGGCGCTGTAATTTCACCAATTACAATATCTCTGCGGCCAATTATCTATGCCGAAATCCTCATTTTGTTAAGTCTGCCTTATCGCAATACACCAACTGGGATTTTATTGCTCTGGTCAATCAATATGGCATTGCCTTCGAAGAGCGTGAACATGGCCAATTGTTTTGTCTGGGTTCAGCTAAAGAGATTGTTAACCTGTTATTGGCTGAATGCTCCCAACCCAACCTCCATCAGCGTTATCAAGTTGATATTCAACAGATCACTAAAACTGAATCGGGCTTTTTTCTTAAGACTTCTCAAGGCGAAGTGGCGTGTCAATCGCTGGTGGTTGCGACGGGTGGGCTTTCAATGCCCAAACTTGGGGCGACCCCCTTTGGCTATAAAATTGCAGAGCAATTTTCATTACCGGTGTTACCGACCTGTGCGGGATTGGTGCCTTTTACTTTGCATGTCGCAGATAAAGAAGCCTTAGCGGAACTTTCCGGTATAGCGGTACCGGTTGAGATTCAAGCTCAATGTGGCAAAAGTTTTAAAGAAGCACTGTTATTTACGCATCGTGGTTTATCTGGGCCTGCGGTGTTGCAAATTTCGTCTTATTGGCAACCGGGTCAAGCGATTACGATTAATTTGTTACCTGATACAGACCTCGAAGCATGGCTGATGAGTGCGCGCGAGCATCACCCAAATCAAACCCTGAAAACCACTTTAGCTCGAGTGTTACCCAAGCGATTGGTGGAAGTGTTACTTGAACGTCAGCTTTTCGTCGATAAACCACTGAAACAATTTACCGCTAGCGCGTTGTTGAATGTGGGAGAAGCGCTTGAGCAATGGACTCTTATACCCAATGGTACAGAAGGTTATCGTACTGCTGAAGTGACACGTGGTGGCGTTGATACTGAGGTTCTGTCATCGAAAACCATGGAATGCAAAACTGTCCCGGGTTTATTTTTTGTCGGTGAAGTGATGGATGTGACAGGTTGGCTCGGTGGCTATAATTTCCAATGGGCCTGGTCGAGTGGTTTTGTGGCAGGGCAGTGGGCGTGAGTGTGCTTATCAGTGGTTTCGATATATTGCTAGCGCCGAGACCTTCTCGAAAACAGCCGATGATAATGTGAGTCATTGCTTTCAATAACTGGACATTTATCCAGTATAAACATACTCTTTTTAGTTATGATTATTAGCAACGAATCTTTGACTATGCAATGGATGATTGAACACTCCTCCCTTCTTATGGGCATGTTAGCCGCCGCTGGAGTTTCTGGTGTCACGATAGCGGGCTGGATGAAGCAAAAAATGCGGCTACAGGTTGAATTACTCCAGCAGCAATTAACCAGTGAAACGCATTGGCATGCCCAACAAACCGCACAATTACAACACTCATTGCAGCAAGCCCAACAAGAGCTGGATGAGCTAGACCAACAACGAGATAAAGCCGAATTCGAATTAAAACAAGCGCATGGCAAAGTGATGGCGGTGATGGAAAAGTTGCGCTATTTCGAAGCCATTAAGCAAGAGCGTCAGCAGTATGCTGAGCAACTCAACCAGATGCGTGATTTGAAAACGCAACTTGAAGTGCAACTGCATGAGCAGCAGGCAAGACATGAGCAACAGCTGGCGGCCAGTCAAGATAAATTACAGTTATTAGAACGGGCAGAAGAGCGATTAAAGCAGCAGTTTGAGCAGCTTGCAAATCAAGTGTTTGAGCATAAAACTGCCAAAGTGGATGTGCAAAACAAACAGAGTTTAGAAGGTTTGCTTTCGCCACTTAAACAGCAGTTGGAAGGCTTTAAAAAACAGGTTAATGATAGTTTTAATCAGGAAGCCAAAGAGCGTCATACCTTAGTTCATGAATTACGTAATTTGCAGCGCTTAAATGAACAGATGGCCAAAGAGGCGCTGAACTTAACTCAAGCGCTGAAAGGGGATAATAAGCAGCAAGGGAACTGGGGAGAAGTCGTGCTTGCGCGAGTATTGGCTGAATCTGGGTTACGTGAAGGGCACGAATATCAAACTCAAGTTAGCTTACAAAATGAAGCGGGTAAACGGTATCAGCCCGATGTGATTGTTCACTTACCTCATGACAAACAGGTAGTGATTGACTCAAAAATGGCCTTGGTCGCTTATGAGCGTTATTTTCATGCAGAAACAGATCAAGAGCGAGACGCAGCTTTACGGGATCATTTACTGGCTTTAAGAAATCATATTAAAGGGTTAGGTCAAAAAGATTACCACCAGCTTAAAGGGTTACAAAGTTTAGACTATGTCTTAATGTTTATCCCCGTTGAACCTGCTTTTCAGGTCGCGATTCAAGCGGATCCCAGTTTAGTTAAAGAGGCGATGGAACAAAATATTATTCTAGTCAGCCCAACCACTTTATTGGTTGCATTACGTACCATTGATAATCTATGGCGTAATGAAAGGCAAAACCAAAATGCCCAAGTGATTGCTGAACGAGCGAGCAAGTTATACGACAAACTACGTTTATTTGTTGAAGATATGCAAGGGCTAGGCGGCGCATTGGATCGTGCGAACCAAAACTATCAATCAGCAATGAATAAATTAGCCACAGGTCGAGGTAATGCGATCCGTCAGGCTGAAAGCTTTAAGCAGTTAGGTGTTGAAGTCAAACGTTCAATCGCCAGTGAATGGATAGAAAAGTCACAGCTTGAGCAGGAGACAGAATTTGCCCCTTTAGTAGAAAGACATCCCGTTGAGGATAAAGTAAACTAAGCGCCAGCAGTTGCAGTTTTTGGTGTATAGCTGCCTAAGAGGAAAGAGAATGACGGATATCAGTGCGCAAGCAAACCTTGTAATAGAAGATCAAGAAACCACCCATTTTGGGTTTACGACCGTTGCTAAGGATGAAAAAGTCACCAAAGTGGCTCAGGTTTTTCATTCAGTGGCTGCGAAATACGACATGATGAACGATTTAATGTCGGGGGGGATTCATCGACTATGGAAGCGATTCACCATTGATTGTGCTGGGGCTCGTCCGGGGCAACGTATTCTTGATTTAGGTGGTGGTACCGGCGATCTCACCGCTAAATTTTCCCGAATAGTTGGTGATAAAGGGCATGTTATCTTAGCGGATATCAATAATTCAATGCTCAATGTTGGACGCGATAAGCTGCGCGATCGAGGCGTGATTGGCAATGTTCATTATGTACAAGCCAATGCAGAAGAACTGCCTTTTCCTGATCACTATTTTGACTGTATTACGATCAGTTTCTGCCTGCGCAATGTCACAGATAAAGATAAAGCCTTACGGTCTATGTTTCGGGTTTTAAAGCCAGGAGGCCGTCTGTTAGTCTTGGAATTTTCCAAACCAGTTTTAGATCCACTATCTAAAATTTATGATGCCTATTCTTTCCACATTTTACCTAAAATGGGGCGATTAATTGCCAATGATGCCGATAGCTACCGCTATTTAGCAGAATCCATTCGTATGCATCCAGATCAAGAAACGCTAAAAGGGATGATGGAAGAGGCAGGATTTGAACAAACCAGTTACTATAATTTAACTGGTGGAATTGTTGCTCTTCATCGTGGTTATAAATTTTAAGGGGCACTTATGCCGATTCAGCCACTGATTACTGCGGTCATGGAAACAGCGCTTAATACCTTTATTCAGGATACTCCCGATTCAGCGCGTCGATTGGCTCGTTTAAAAGGTAAGGTCATTCAGGTGCATATCAAAGAGCTGAATCAGACCTTTACTTTTATTTTTAGCCAACAAATCGATGTGTTAGCGCAGTATGAAGGCCAAGCCGATTGTTTTTTATCCGTACAACTTTCCGTGTTACCTGAATTACGTGAGCAAGCCAACATAACCCAGCTAATTAAACAAGATCGTTTAATTTTACAAGGCGATATGCAACTCGCGCAAAAGTTTGCTCAATTGATTGAACAGAGTCAGCCGGATTTAGAAGAGTGGTTGTCGCGGATGACGGGGGATGTCGTTGCACACACAGTTGTGCAAGGGGCTAAAAATATGGCTCGATTAGCGAATAACTGTCTCGATAAGCAACAACATCGTTGGG
>NZ_NBUS01000036.1:65107-121082 GCF_002749895.1 Vibrio fujianensis
AGTGTTAACCGAAGAGTGGCGTCTTGCTCCTCCGCCGCTAGAAGTCGCTTATTTTTGTGATCAAGTTGATGACGTCAAAAGTCAAGCTGCGCGAGTGGAAGTAAAACTGAATCAGTTACTGGAAAAAGTATGACTCTTGCAGAACTAAAACGTTTATATCGCATCATTAAAGTACAGCTCGAATATGGTTTAGATGAACTACTACCTGAACATCGGTTAACCAAAGCCCCTATTTTAGCTCGTCAATCTCTTTTTTGGATCCGCAACCAACATAGTGATAAACCGCTTGGCGAACGGTTGCGCCTTGCGCTACAAGAGCTTGGGCCGGTGTGGATAAAATTTGGTCAGATGATGTCGACGCGTCGCGATCTCTTTCCTCCTCATATCGCGGATCAATTGGCATTACTGCAAGATAAAGTTGCCCCGTTTGATGGTAAGTTAGCCAAACAGCAGATGGAACAGGCATTGGGTGGGCCACTTGAAACTTGGTTTGATGATTTTGATATTCAACCCTTGGCCTCAGCTTCGATAGCGCAAGTACATACGGCAAAACTGAAGTCGAATGGGCGGGACATTGTATTGAAGGTGATTCGTCCTGACATTCGCCCTGTGATTAATGCAGATATCAAACTCATGTACCGCTTGGCTCGGATCATCGCCAAAGCGACAGAAGAATCTCGTCGTTTAAAGCCTGTGGAAGTGGTGCGTGAATATGAGAAAACCTTGCTCGATGAATTAGACCTTCGTCGTGAAGCGGCAAATGCTATCCAGTTAAGGCGTAATTTTGAGCAGAGTGAAGAACTCTATGTTCCTGAAGTGATTACCGATTTTAGTAATCAAACGGTGATGGTTTCTGAGCGAATATATGGCATTCAAGTTTCAGATTTAGAAACATTACACGCCAACGGAACTAACATGAAATTGCTAGCAGAGCGTGGCGTTAGCGTTTTCTTTACTCAAGTTTTCCGAGACAGTTTTTTCCACGCAGATATGCATCCTGGCAATGTTTTTGTTAACCCTCTGCATCCAGAAAATCCACAATGGATTGGATTAGACTGTGGTATCGTTGGCACACTGAATGCGGAGGATAAGCGTTATTTAGCGGAAAACTTTTTAGCTTTTTTTAATCGTGATTACCGTAAAGTCGCTCAATTGCATGTCGATTCTGGCTGGGTCCCGCACGATACAAACATTGATGAGTTTGAAGTGGCGATTCGTATTGTTTGTGAACCGATTTTTGCCAAACCTTTATGTGAAATTTCATTTGGTCATGTGTTGCTCAACCTGTTTAATACCGCAAGGCGATTCGAAATGGAAGTTCAGCCCCAGTTGGTTTTATTACAAAAAACATTATTGTACGTTGAAGGGTTAGGTCGTCAGCTTTACCCCCAATTAGATTTATGGCAAACAGCGAAGCCGTTTTTAGAAAAATGGATGATGCAGCAAGTTGGTCCGCAAGCGGTGATCAATGCGGTAAAAGAAAAAGCACCATTATGGGCTGAAAAATTACCAGAACTCCCAGAGCTTCTCTATGAGAGTTTAAAGCAAGGGAAAAACTTGAACATACGGGTCGAAGAGCTTTATCAAGGCTATCGAGCTTCGAAACGACAACAGTCGACTGGGCAGTTTTTATTTGGTGTTGGCGCAACTTTCATCGTATGCTCAGCACTATTATTTAGCCATTCTCCACCGCTTGCAGCAGGCACCGTTTTTGTTGGAGCGATAAGTTGGTGGTTAAGTTGGCGGGCTTACCGTCGATAAAGCAGATTATTTTTATAATCAATCATTGTGTAACATATAACCCGAGGTAAAAAGCATGGGTGGTATTAGTATTTGGCAACTTCTTATTATTGCCGTGATTGTCGTTTTGTTATTTGGTACGAAAAAACTACGTGGCATCGGCAGTGATCTCGGTAGTGCAGTAAAGGGCTTTAAAAAAGCCATGGCTGAAGATGAAGCAAGTAAGCCAGAGCAAGATGCTGATTTTGAATCAAAAAATTTACAGCAGAAGAAAACTGAGCACTCAAGCGAGTCTCAAAAAGACAAAGAGCAGGCATAAATCGTGTTTGATATCGGTTTTTGGGAACTGATATTAATTTCGGTGGTGGCACTGGTGGTGCTTGGTCCGGAGCGTTTACCTCATGCGATTCGTAGTGTGACTAAATTTATTGCTGCGGCGAAGGGGATGGCCAATAGCGTAAAAGATGAGCTAGCCCATGAGCTTAAAGTTCAAGAGTTGCAAGAACATTTACGTAAAGCTGAGCAACTCGGGATGAAAAACTTATCACCAGAATTGCAAGAATCAGTGGATAAGCTAAAACAGGCAGCACAGGAGGTGCAACGTCCTTACGCTTCAGCGGATAGAGCCTCGGCAAAGACTGGCGCTGGTTCTGATTCATCGGCCAGTGAGGGGGATCAGGCACAGCCGTCGTCACCCCGTTCGGCTCAATCTGCCGAAAAAGTGCCGAAACACCACACCGATTAATTCAGATATTTGTATTTATAAAAGAGTGGTGGCCTGAAACTACCACTCTTTTTTCAACGCTTGTTGAGGTTTCCATGTCATCCGTCGAACAGACTCAGCCGTTAATTAGCCATTTGTTGGAATTGCGCGATCGATTGTTACGCAGTATTGCTGCGGTAATTTTAGTCTTTATCGGTTTAATTTATTTTTCTAATCATATCTATGAATTTGTTTCTCGCCCTTTGGTTGAACGCTTACCCGAAGGGGCAACGATGATTGCGACCGATGTGGCATCTCCTTTTTTTACCCCACTTAAATTGACATTAATTGCCGCGGTGTTTTTGTCTGTGCCTTACATTCTTTATCAGGTATGGGCTTTTGTGGCACCAGGTCTATATAAACATGAACGACGACTCATTTTTCCGTTACTGATGTCTAGCTCTCTGCTGTTTTATTGTGGCGTCGCATTTGCCTATTTTGTGGTGTTTCCGCTGGTGTTTGGCTTTTTTACTGCCATTTCTCTTGGTGGTGTTGAGTTTGCCACTGACATTGCCAGTTATTTAGATTTCGTACTCGCCTTATTTTTAGCCTTTGGTATCGCTTTTGAAGTGCCAGTGGCGATTATTCTCTTGTGCTGGACAGGGGCGACAACGCCCAAAGCGTTAGCCGCCAAACGCCCGTATATTGTGGTTGCTGCATTTGTGGTGGGGATGTTACTTACGCCACCGGATATAATTTCGCAAACCTTGCTGGCTATTCCGATGTGTTTGCTATTTGAGGTTGGGCTATTTTTTGCGCGCTTCTACGGTCAACGAGGACAAGATGAAGAGCAAGAAACGCAATAACAAAGGCGAACAAATCGGCGTGTTGATATTGTTTGGTTTTTTAATCCGGCCAAGTGGGCGTTGCAGGTATGACTACAAATTAACGGGTATGATTACAAATTAAAGAGTTGTTTTGCGTTGTTTGTCGTCACACGATCTACTTCTGATAATTCTATTGAGCGTAATTCGGCAATACGCTCGGCAACCAAGCGGGTGTAAGCGGGTTCGTTGCGCTTTCCTCGATGTGGAACAGGTGCGAGGTAAGGGCAGTCTGTTTCTAGAATCACATAATCGAGATCTAAGTGTGGGATAACTTTATCCATGCCACCATTTTTAAAGGTACTGACGCCACCTAAACCAAGATGAAAACCGAGCGCATTGATCGCTTGTGCTTGCTCTTTCGTTCCGCCAAAGCAATGAAAAACGCCACGCAATTGACCGTTTTGTTCTTGTTTAAGAAGCGTTAACGTTTCTTCAATGGAATCACGAGTATGAATCACCACCGGAAGGTTAAGACTTTTCGCCCAGTTTAATTGAGTAATAAAGGCCATTTCCTGCTCGATCCGATAGGTTTTATCCCAGTAGAGATCGATGCCGATTTCTCCTACCGCAATAAACGCTCGCTGGCTTAACCATCGTTCAATTGTGGCTAAGGTCTGTGTAACCTCTTGATTAACATAACAAGGATGCAACCCCATCATTGAGCGGCATAGCGTGGGGTAGGCATCCTCCGTCGCGAGCATCGGAGCAATTGAATCGAGATCAATATTTGGCATTAGTATCTGCTCAATTCCTTGTTCAAGTGCGCGTTGGATGACTAGCTCTCGATCATGATCAAATTCGTTGGCGTAGATATGGGCATGGGTATCAATCATAGAGCCTTCATTTAGTGAGTCAGATTTAAATCAGGCTTGATAGTATACGTGAGCATAAACAAGAGATCATTTTTGTATTTTCATCGATAGATCCTAGCGCGCAATCATCAGAGTGATATGATCGGGTTAATATTTCCAATAATGCTCGCTATCATGGTTTCTTGTGGGTAAGTGAGCCATCAATAAGGAGAGTCGAGTGTCAGTATCTATTCAAGGTCAGTTTCCTGGGCGTCGTTTACGTCGTGTGCGTAAACATGATTTCAGTCGTCGTTTAGTGGCAGAGCATCAGTTGTCGGTCAATGATTTGATTTATCCGATGTTTGTGCTTATGGGAAAAGATCGTCGTGAGCCAGTTGAGTCCATGCCTGGTGTTGAACGCTTTTCCATCGATTTACTGCTCGAAGAAGCGCAATACTTAGCCAAATTGGGTATTCCTGCCATTGCTCTTTTTCCTGTGGTGACACAGGATGCAAAAAGTCTCGACGCCGCAGAAGCTTATAATCCAGATGGCTTGGTGCAGCGAGCGGTGAAAGTCTTGAAAGAGCATGTCCCACAACTGGGAGTGATTACTGATGTAGCATTAGATCCTTTCACCACTCATGGACAAGATGGCATCATAGATGAGACAGGTTATGTCCTCAATGACGAAACGACGGAAGTGTTAGTCAAACAAGCGTTATCACATGCGCAAGCGGGTGCTGATGTTGTCGCGCCATCCGATATGATGGATGGTCGGATTGGCAAAATTCGGCAGGCGTTAGAAGAAGCTGGGTACATTCATACGCAAATTATGGCCTATTCAGCGAAATACGCTTCTTCTTATTATGGACCATTTCGTGATGCCGTTGGTTCGGCTAATAATTTGAAAGCTGGTAACAAGAAAAATTACCAGATGGATCCAGCGAATAGTGACGAAGCTTTGCATGAAGTGGCGATGGACATTAGTGAAGGGGCAGATATGGTAATGGTTAAACCGGGAATGCCCTACTTGGATGTCGTTCGGCGTGTAAAAACCGAGCTGCAAGTGCCAACATTCGCTTACCAAGTTTCTGGCGAATACGCAATGCATAAAGCCGCCATTGATAATGGTTGGTTAAAAGAGCGAGAAACGGTGATGGAATCACTGCTTTGCTTCAAACGTGCTGGTGCTGATGGTATTTTGACTTACTTTGCAAAGCAAGTTGCTGAGTGGATATTAGAAGATCAAGCTCAAGCCGCACAGCATTTACGCGATAAATAATTTTACAATGAAGGACTTAAAGGCGAGTTGTGTGCTCGCTTTTTCGATCATATCGTCGATTTAGCCAGCTCATTTCCCTTGTGATTAGGCTGCTTTTATCCAATTAAATTTGTGATATTGATTGAATTTATCGAGGCCTTTTAACTTAAATGATATTTTTTATCATTTAGAACTTGACTCACCAATGATAATGATTATTATTAACCTTGTCTTAGGGAATAAATAACGTCAACTCATTGATTGCTTTCTGTTCTTGAAGGGGCCTTCAAGTCGCTATTAGCAGTAGAGAGGAAACGCGATTTTGTTCTTTTTGGCACGACATTGCTCACATTGCTTCCAGTGTAATATTTAGCTTTATGGAAAGTTGATCACTGAATTGACTTCACCTTGTATTGCTAGGCGACATCTTCGGGTGTCGCTTTTTTTATGCCTGTTATTCACTACGTTGTTAGTAAAGTGAATGAAAGTTAGCCGATCAATATCGTTTTCTTTGCTATTGATCTTAAACCAAGCAAAAGGATATCGAGTATCTTTTCCACAGAGCATGATCGCAAAAGGATCATTGGTGTTTTTAGTGATCCTGATTAAATTTCTTAAAAAACAAGTTGTTATGTTTTAAGTGTTCTGGGTGTTTGCTTGATATTAACATTGTGGATAAAATGTATGAACAGACTTATCCACAGATTGGTGATTCATTAGACAGAATGAGGCTGTTGTAAGCTGGGCCGATTGGATGAGCTAGCATGGAAACCTAACGGTAGTCGTGGCATCCTAAGCACCTATTGTTGCTGATCGGATAACAAAACTATGGCTCGTATCCCTGATAACCCTCTTATTTTGATTGATGGCTCTTCCTATTTATACCGTGCATTCCATGCCTATCCTGGCACGATGAGTAATGGTGAAATTCCAACCAATGCCATTTATGGGGTCGTAAATATGGTACGAGCCATGATGCGCCAATTTGCGTCTGATCGTATTGCGGTTATTTTTGATGCGAAAGGTAAAACATTCCGCGATCAAATGTATGATCAATATAAGGCCAATCGGCCACCAATGCCGGATGATCTTCGTTGCCAAATTGAACCGCTGCATCAGATTATTCGGGCTATGGGTTTACCTTTGCTTTCTATTGAAGGGGTGGAAGCGGATGATGTGATAGGGACGCTGGCTCATCAGGCATCACAGGCAGGAATGCCGGTACTGATCAGTACCGGTGATAAAGACATGGCCCAATTAGCGAACGATCATGTCACCTTGATTAACACCATGACCAATGTTGTGATGGATCGTGAGGGCGTGATTGATAAATTTGGTATTCCGCCAGAATTGATCATCGATTATCTCGCTTTGATGGGGGATAAAGTGGATAACATTCCTGGTGTTCCGGGCGTAGGTGAAAAAACCGCAACGGCTCTTTTACAAGGCATCGGCGGTTTAAGTGATTTATATGATAACTTAGATAAAATTGCTGAATTAGGCTTTCGTGGTTCGAAAAGCATGGCGAAAAAGTTGGAAGAGCATCGTGATAATGCTCAGCTTTCTTACCAGCTTGCGACAATTAAGCGTGATGTTGAACTGGCTTGCACACCGGAATCGCTATTAAAAGCAACGCCTGATCGTGATACTTTAATTGAGTTATATGGCAAGTTTGCCTTTAAATCTTGGTTAACCGAGTTGTTAGAAGGCGGCAGTGGTGTGGTGGAAGCAATAGAAAGAAAAAGCCCGCTAACAGAAGGTGTACAGCCTGGCGTTGTCAGCAACTCACCCGCAATCAATATTGATCGTAGCCAATACGAAACGATTTTAGATGAGCAACATTTTCATCGTTGGATGGAAAAGCTAAAACAGGCCGAAGTTTTTGCCTTTGATACCGAAACCGATAGTCTTGATTACATGGTGGCTAATTTAGTTGGGCTATCCTTTGCGGTTGCAGAGGGCGAAGCTGCTTATGTGCCTGTCGCGCATGATTATCTGGATGCCCCTCAACAACTCGATCGTGATTGGGTTCTGGCTCAGCTACAACCGCTATTGGAAGATGAACAGCAAGCGAAAGTAGGGCAAAACTTAAAGTATGATGCGAGTGTATTAGCGCGTTATTGTATCACCATGCGTGGTATTGCCCACGACACCATGTTAGCTTCCTATGTTTATAATAGCGTCGGCGGTAAGCATGATATGGATAGCTTAGCGTTACGTTTTTTACAGCACAGCTGCATTTCTTTTGAGCAAGTTGCAGGCAAAGGTAAAAATCAACTCACCTTCAACCAAATAGAATTGGAACAAGCCTCTCCTTATGCAGCAGAAGATGCCGATGTCACTTTGCGGCTGCATCATCGTTTGCAAGCGTTATTAACCGCAGATGAGAAACTCAACACGGTTTATCGTGAGATAGAAGTTCCATTGGTTCCGGTGCTTTCTCGTATGGAACGGACGGGAGTGTTCATCGATGACCAATTGCTCGCTATTCAATCCCAAGAAATTTCGCAACGTTTGGTGGAATTAGAACGTAAAGCGTACGACATTGCAGGGCAAGAGTTTAACTTAAGCTCTCCGAAACAACTGCAAACTATTTTATTTGAACAAATGAAATTACCCGTGGTGAAAAAAACGCCGTCAGGTACGCCTTCGACCAATGAAGAAGTGTTGCAAGAATTAGCGCTTGATTATCCGTTACCAGCGGTGATTCTCGAATATCGTGGCTTAGCGAAACTGAAATCAACCTATACTGATAAACTACCCAAAATGATCAACCCGCGGACAGGGCGAGTGCATACCTCTTATCATCAAGCGGTCACGGCAACCGGGCGTTTATCTTCGACCGATCCAAACTTGCAGAATATTCCGATTCGTAATCATGAAGGGCGTCGTATTCGTCAGGCTTTTATTGCGCCATCGGGGTGGAAAATCATGGCGGTTGACTATTCACAAATTGAATTACGGATTATGGCTCATCTGTCGGGCGACAAAGCTCTGTTAGAGGCGTTCCAACAAGGCAAAGATATCCATGCCGCCACCGCTGCAGAAATACTGGGTATTGGTATTGAGCAAGTGAGTTCTGAGCAACGTCGCCGAGCTAAAGCGGTCAACTTTGGGCTCATTTATGGTATGAGCGCTTTTGGATTAGCAAAACAACTGGGCATTCCTCGCTCTGAAGCTCAACATTATATGGATAAGTACTTTGAGCGTTATCCTGGCGTGATGCAATATATGGAAGAGACTCGTCGTACCGCCGCTGAGCAGGGGTATGTTGAAACCCTCTTTGGCCGTCGTCTTCATCTGCCTGAAATTAAATCTCGTAATGGAATGCGTCGTAAAGCGGCAGAGCGAGCAGCCATTAACGCACCGATGCAGGGCACGGCGGCAGATATCATTAAAAAAGCCATGTTATTGGTGGATCACTGGATCGAAACAGAAGGCCAAGGTCGAGTGAAATTACTAATGCAAGTACACGATGAACTGGTATTTGAAGTCGAAGAGTCAGCTTTATCCGAAATTGAAAGTAAAGTACAAGAATTGATGGAGTCAGCGGCAACGCTTAAGGTACCTTTAGTGGCCGAGACTGGGCATGGAAATAACTGGGATGAGGCGCATTAAGTCTTAAAAAATCCTTTTTATCGCTTGAATCTATGAGCCAGCGCACAAACGTTGGCTTTTTTTTATACATAAAAAAATAAACGCATTTCAAACGCTTATGTTTTTTAACAAAAAATTAATGAAAAAAAACTACAAAAATGGTTTTCATTTCTGACCAATTGTTGTACATTTAATTTCGTAGGGTACAGAGGTAAGATGTTCTATCTTTCAGACCTTTTGTTTCACGTTATTGGATTAGGCTGATTCAGCCGCCCCAGTCACCTTTTGACTGGGGCGTTTTTTATTCGATTCTCTTTCATTTTCCCCGTTATTTTTGCTCACAAACGTTTCGCGTTACTTCGTTAAACACCCGGTTACTGATCACTGTAAAATGAATATAAATATCATTTCTGTAATTAAACATTAATCACATTTCTTGTTTTTTCTAGATAGAAACTAAGTAATTGTTGTTGTGTGTTTTTCGCTAATATTCTGAATTTAATAACAATATGTTATTGGCTATAAAAACATGAGCCAATAAAGTTAATCTGCTGTAGGGTGTTGTAATTTAGACGGGTTTGAGGAATGCTAAAGGCATAATAATAATTACCTCCTATTTCTCTCCCGTTGCCCCACCAGGATGGTGGGGATTTTTATTGGTATGGCAGGAGCTGCTTATCTTTATTCAGCTGCGGGGATTTGGTTATTCTCTGCTTGTTGAGCTTCAAGCTGCTGTAATTGTGGGGCAAACCAAGTGTCTAGTTTTTGGCGCAACGTATCAACCCCAAGACCGTTTAATGAAGAAAAAACATCAACACTGACATCACCGCCAAAGGTCAGAGCTTGCTCTCTGATTTTTAGCAGTTGTGCTTTACGTGCGCCACTTTTGAGCTTATCCGCTTTTGTTAGCAGTACTTGTACCGGAATCGAACATTCCACCGCCCAAATAATCAGTTGTTGATCGAGATCCTTCATCGGATGGCGAATATCCATCAAAACTACGAGCCCTTTTAGACAAGCGCGCTGTTGTAAATACTCTCCCAATGATTGTTGCCACTTTTTCTTCATTTCGAGCGGTACTTGGGCGAATCCATATCCAGGAAGATCTACAATATGGCATCCATCCGTGACTTTAAACAGGTTAATTAACTGAGTTCGACCGGGGGTTTTACTGGTTTTAGCTAGGTTCTTTTGGTTAGTTAACCGATTGAGAGAACTTGATTTTCCAGCATTAGAGCGTCCTGCAAACGCAATTTCGATACCTTCATCTTCTGGAAGATGGCGAATATCTGGGGCGCTGGTAATGAAATGCGTGTTTTGGTAATGAATTTTTACGCTCACGGTTCTGTTAACTCCATCTCGACTTTTTTGTAGTCAATTGATTACTTTTTTGTGAATTTGTGTAAAATAAATGTGCTCGGAACGAGGTTGCTTATTGTACCATGAGTGGTACTGGAAGCTTGATAATTATAAATGGAATGTCATGAAGAAATTAGCGCTAATCTTGAGTATCTTAGCCTGTGGCTCGGTATGGGCACAAGGCAATATTGAGGCCGGTAAAGCGAAATCGGAAACGTGTGTTGCCTGTCACGGTGCCGACGGGAACGGTATAATCACGACCTATCCAAAACTTGCTGGTCAGCATAGGATTTATCTAGAGAAACAGTTGAAGGATCTTAAACTGGGCATCGTCAGTGGGGGAGCGCAAGGGCGATACGATCCAGTGATGAGTGCCATGGCGATGCCTCTAAGTGAGCAAGATATGGCGGATCTTGCTGCCTATTATGCTTCTTTACCTATTTCAGACAATGCAACACCGGAAGACGTGGTTGATAAAGGCAAGGTACTCTATAGTGCTGGTGATCTTTCGCGAGGTTTAACCGCGTGTATTGCGTGCCATGGCCCGCGGGGTAATGGTACGGCGCTTTCTGGTTTCCCAAAAATATCCGGACAACATGCTGATTACATCAAATTGCAGTTAGAAAAGTTTCGTGATGATAGCCGCAATAACGACATGAATGCCATGATGCGTGATGTCGCAAAAAAACTGACCGATGCCGATATTGATGTGCTCTCCAAATACGTTGGTGGTTTACATTGACCTTGAGCCTATTTCATGACTAATTTTCAGGCATTCGATCGCCCTTGCACATGTGTTGCTGGGGCGATGACGCTGTTACTGCTCTGATGATAATTTCATGCTCATGGCTATCTTTTTCCGAAAATTGCTGAAATTTTAACCCTACACTCTCCACTCTCACACGCATTTCTGGTATGTTGCGCATCCCCAAGTTGAGGAACGTTTTTATGCATACTTGTCCCTTGTGCCACAGTCATCATGTTGAGGCTTATTTTGAAGATAAGCACCGCAGCTATGTGCGATGTCAAGTGTGTCACTTGGTGTTTGTTCCACCGGCTCATCGATTGAGTGCGGAGCGTGAAAAAGCGTTCTATGATTTACATGAAAATAATCCTCATGATTTAGGATATCGTCGTTTTTTATCTCGGCTCTGTGAACCGATGTTAGAAAGACTAAATCCTCAATCTGTTGGGTTGGATTTTGGTTGTGGTCCGGGGCCAACATTATCACTTATGTTGGCAGAGGCGGGGCACAGCGTTGCGTTGTATGATCATTTTTTTTATCCAAAGCAAGAGGTGCTTCATACGCGCTATGATTTTATGACTGCCAGCGAAGTGATTGAGCATTTGCATGATCCTCACACTATCTGGCAACAATGGCTGAATTTAGTTAAGCCAGGAGGCTGGATTGGTCTCATGACCAAACTGGTAAAAAACGTGGATGCGTTTGCTGGGTGGCACTACAAAAATGATCTCACCCATGTGAGTTTTTTTAGTCGTGAAACCTTTCAGTTTTTGGCTGAGCGGGATAAGCTCGAACTTGAATTTATCGGTAGTGATGTAATTTTACTGAGGAACCCCCAGTAATGTCTCGAGAAAAGAAAACCAAAACAGGTATTAACGGTGACCTCGTTTTTGCTCGTAAACATAATCGTACGAATGCAGAAATGGAAGGCCGTGAACGTAAGAAACAGAAAAAACGTAAAGGACTAAAAAGTGGTAGTCGCCATTCTGATGGCAGCTCTACTAGCCAAGGAGCGGGGACTCAAGTGCGAGATCCTCGTTTAGGTAGTAAGAAAAAAATCCCATTGGTGGTGGAAACCAATAAAAAAGCCAGCAAACAGGCTCGCCGTTTGGACGCAGAGCAAGAACTGAAGCAGTTAGAGAACGATGCTCAGCTGAATGTTTTGCTTGATCGCTTGGATAACGGTGAAAAGCTTGGTGCAGGCTTACAAAAGTATGTCGATGAAAAACTGGATCGAATTGAGACCTTAATGACTCAACTTGGCTTATTGGTTGAAGAAACGGAAGAGGAGGTTGAAGCGGTGGCAGTACCAACGAAATCAGAGCGACGTAAACCAGCCTCAGATGACGATTTACTGGCTCAATTTGAAACCTTGGACCTAGACGACTACAAAGGATAGGGCAAACTCATGAATGGGACTTTACTAGCCGTTATTGGCGCTACGATTATTTTCGCTCTGGCAAGTTATGCTGCTTACTTATTGTGGAAGTTGAGAAGGCAAACTCAACTGCAGCAGCAACATCAGACATTAGCCATAGAAAAACGTAACGCAAATATTTTTGAGAGCGTAAATACGCTCTGTTTGGCTGGTATTCAAGGCCAATGTGATTTGTCTGAAATCGCCATTCGTGTGTACTGCATTATGGATTATGTTCAAGGTGAAGCGCGGGTGGATTTTGAACAAAGCTACCCAGCGATCACCGAGCTGTATCATATTGTCAAAGATATGCCACGCGGAGAAGCTCGGCAGAATATGCTTAAGCAAGAGCGGATGCGACAAAATTTGACTCGGCAAAAAGCAGAAGTTCGTTTAAATGATGCGATTGTTTCCGAGCTTACATTACTCCGACAACATATTCAGCCATTGAATCAGCAAATCCATATTCAAATGCTTTAGCGGCGGTTTGCGCTCAAGAAGAAGTGATCCGGCTAGCAATTTAGAATATTTTATCCGCAAATTGTCTTTTGCCACCCGACCTTATTCGGGTCGTGTGGCAAACTATCGCGTTACAAATTCATCACGGGAAGAGTCACTATGTTGTCGAAAGTCGTACCCAGTCAGCAAATCGTATGGGATCAAGCCATTTTAGACAAGTACAACTATTCAGGGCCTCGTTACACTTCCTATCCGACGGCGGTGGAATTCCATGAAGCCTTTACCATTGCCGAGTATGATATGGCGTGTACCCGTTATCCAGAACGACCGCTTTCGCTGTATATTCATATCCCATTTTGCCATAAGCTTTGTTACTACTGCGGCTGTAATAAAATTATTACTCGCCACTCTCACAAAGCCGATGAGTATCTTGATGTCCTTGAGCATGAAATTCGCCAACGGGCTTCACTATTACAAAATCGTCAAGTTTCTCAATTGCACTTTGGTGGTGGTACACCTACTTTTTTGACGCATAAGCAAATTAGTCGCCTAATGAGTTTGCTACGCGAAGAGTTTCAGTTTCAGGTTGATGCTGAGATTAGCATTGAGGTTGACCCACGCGAAATTGAGCTTTCCATCTTGGATCATCTTTATAGTGAGGGGTTTAATCGGGTTAGTATTGGGGTTCAAGACTTCAATAAAGAAGTACAGCAGTTAGTTAATCGTGAACAAGATGAGCAATTTATTGTTGATTTAGTCGCGCGAGCTAAGCGGCTGGGCTTTCGCTCAACCAACCTAGATTTGATTTATGGCTTACCTAAACAAACAGTATCCAGTTTTCATCAAACATTAACACAAGTGCTACAGATGAAACCGGGGCGGTTATCCGTTTTTAACTATGCTCACATGCCACAGTTGTTTGCTGCACAACGAAAAATCAAGCAAGAAGAATTGCCTGCTGCCGAAGAGAAAATGGCAATTTTACAAGATAGTATTAATACCTTAACCACCGCCGGTTATCAGTTTATTGGTATGGATCATTTTGCGCTACCTGATGATGAATTAGCGATAGCCCAGCGTGAGGGGGTTTTGCATCGAAATTTTCAAGGTTATACCACACAAGGAAACTGTGACTTAGTTGGATTTGGTGTATCGGCGATTTCGATGATTGGGGATGTGTATGCACAGAACCAAAAAGAGCTAAAGCGTTATTACCGCCAAGTTAACGAAATGCGGCACGCATTATGGAAAGGCGTATCTCTTGACCGTGATGACTTGGTGAGAAGAGAAGTTATCAAACAGTTAATTTGCAATTTTAAACTTGATAAAGCCATAATCGAAAAACAGTTTTCGATTCAGTTTGACCATTATTTCCAACTTGATTTATCGTTACTGCAAACCTTTATTGATGATCAATTAGTGGTGGTCGATAACCAATCGATCCAAGTGACGTTACGAGGTCGATTACTGATTCGAAATATCTGTATGTGTTTTGATAAGTATCTCCGTCAGCGTGCGCGTCAGCAACAGTTCTCTCGTGTCATTTAATCTGCGCCATTCCTCCCTAGCTGGCTTCAGCTAGGAAGGCGTAACTTTTATTTATTGCTCATGCAGGATAAGAGAGTGTTGATTATTCTTTTGCTTAGTAAACAGTGATAAAGCCTTCCGTGCTACATCGTGGGCGGCTTGTGGACGATTTTGTTGATCTAAAACTTCAGCTAAATAAGCGTAATCAGATGCGTCAGGGCGAATCGATAACGCTTTTTCCAGATGTTGCTGAGCGTCTTGCCACTGTTGAGAGCGTAACAAAAGCTGACCTAAGGCACTATGCAGATCCGGATTGTTGCTATCTTGACGTAACTGCTGCTGTAGAAAAGCAGTGATTGGGTGATGATCTGGAATATTTAACTGCGGAAGCAGGGCGTATAGCTCAGGTGATGGCTGTTTTTTTAGTCCTTCTTTGATAAGAGTGAATGCTTGATGATCCGCTTTACGCTTCATCAGCTGTTGAGCTAATGTCGCCACCATTGCTGGCTGGTTTTTGAGTTTTTTAGGTAGCCCTGACCAGTACGTTAATAAACCCTCGCTGCCTTTTTCGCTCGCAACCGTCGTGAGTATGCCTTGCTGAGCGGTTAAAGTGAGTTGCTCTGCCTCTGAACGGGTAAGCAATTGTGCTTTGACCAGCTTAGGAAGTAAATCGAGCAGCGGTTGCCATTGTTCGAGCGCGAGATAAACTTGCTTCAGTAGTTTTATAATCATCAGATGGTCAGGATGGTCACGATGTAACTGGGTGAGAGTATCAAGAGCAGCAGACCAGTTTTTTTCGCTCAGTTGTTGCTTAGCTCGAGTTAATTCCACCGCTAAAGCCGCGTCTTTTTGTTGAGCGGCTAAAGCCAGATAATGATCGCGTTGTTTGGTCTTACCCATCCCGTGAGCGGCTTCGGCGGCAATGAGATAACAGAGTTGTGGCATATCATGGTAGTTAGCCCAACGAGTGACTTTACGTTCAGCTTGTTTCCAATCGCCTTCTAATAATTTAACAATGCCTTCATTAGTATAACGTCGTGAATGACGCTGTTTGCGAACACTGAACCAGTTCCAAGTCGTACTACTGGCGCGCAGTAGTTTTTTAATAAGATACTCGAGGAAAAACAACCCAGCGAGGGTGGCTATCATCAAAATAACGAGTGTCGTAACACTCATTTCTAGGGTTTTGTTGGCAATGGAAATCAATACGTACCCTTGTTGACCGGCATACTGAGTTCCTGCAAATAATCCCAACCCCAATACGATAAAGAGAAATAGTAGGCGAATCATTGGGCTTTCTCCTCCGTGGTGATGGATGAGACTGAACGACGTAAGCGTTCTTGAATGATATCCGTAAGCGGTTGTTGACTTGTGAGCGCCTGTGGATAAGTCACGGTAATCGTTTTTTCTGCCAGTTGAGCCAGGGTACGATTGAATGCGTTGACCTGATTGTCTTGTAAATTAAAAAAGGTTTCAGACCACTGTTTTGCAGTGATGAGCGAGGTGTGGTAGATCGCGGTCTGCTCGTCGTAGACGGCTTTGATGGCGGTTTCTAATTTTGCTTTTAGGTTTTCGCGTAAATAAAAGTGTTGTTCAGGCGACAATAATGGAACGGCTTGTCCATCTCGAGTGCGGAACGTAATAAAATTATCACTAAATGCTTTAAGTGAGGCCATTAAGTTACTTTGCCAGTCGCCAAGATTGTCTGAAACCGTGACTGGTTCAGTTTGTGTCGCTTCGGGCAGAATTGCATTCGCTAATGGCAGTTGGTCTACCACTTGCTGCAAACTGAGCAGGGTTAAGACTAACCCTTCTTTATCAAGTAAAGGAATCGCTTTGAGGGTCGTAATGTCATGGGCCATCGCTTTACGTAGTGGCGCTAAGCTGGGATCATTGAGCTGCGCAATTCGTTGATCGGCGCTTTCCATCAACAGTGTGGCACTTTCAATATCTTGCTCTAAGAATAATTTACGGCCAGCTAATTTTACTAAATAATCCGCTTCTGCGAGCAGCCAATCATTAGGGCGGCGTCCTTTAATATCAGCAATGGCTAATTGTAAGCTTTCGATACTTTTGTGTTGCTGGTTGAGTTCTACTTCTGAGCGAGTGGCGATCTCTGTGGCAGCGTTTATGGCGGCATTTTTGATGGTATCTAGTTCAGTGTGTAAGCCCTGGCGTGTTTGATTAAGCTCAGCGCGTAGCGCACTTAATTGGGTTTGATACAAGGCCTGTTGTTGCTGAAAGTGTAAGGTGAGTCCGGCACTAAATAAAATGGTTAACACGATGGCGATAGTGGCTAATTTCGTTCCTCGCTGAGTGGTGGGTTTTATTTCCGTAGGCTGAACGGTTGTGTTCGATTTCGAGTGTGATGATGAAGCGGAAGACGCCATTTTTTTCCGTTCCTTGTGGTTATATGTGCCCTGAGGTGTGACATCAGAGGAAGCTGAGGCATTGGGTTCTAAATTGTCAGGTTCCTGCTGTGGATTGTTTTTTTTATCTGTCATGGCTAGAGTCCTGTGTTAAGGCTGGAGAGCCGCCACGAGGTCGTGGTTTGCTGCACTTCCTGTTATCACAATATGTTGAAAGCCGAGAGCGATTGCTTCACGGCCAATACGTTCACTGGGAACCAGTAGCCGCAGTTGACAGGCCCAAGCTTGCGCGTGAGCGGTCAATTGCGACATGAAAAATGTTAGTTGGTGGAGACTGGTTATAATTAAGGTATCCACGTTTACTTGCTGCCAACGTTGTAACATTGGCTGCCAATCAAATGGCAGTTCAACACGACGATAGACTTCACGGCACCAGACTTGTGCGCTTCGTTGGGTGAGCGTCTGTGAAATGAGTTCTCGTCCACCATTTCCCCGCAGAATGACCATTCGTTTTTGGTGGACTTCCTGTAAAACCGGAAGTTCCAATAAATGCTCACTGTCGCTGATCTCTGGGTAGTGTACTGGTTGTTGGCATGCCTTGCTTAAAACTTGTGCGGTTTTTTGACCAATGGCAAGATAAATCGCATTAGTTGGCCAAGGTAACCCTTGTGCTTGAAGCCCTTGCTGAGTCAGACTGACGGCTGATTGGCTGACAGCCATGATGAGGTCGTATTGAGCCAGTTCGACACAGAGTTGCGTCAATTCTCTACCTGCGGTAATGGTGATGAGTGGATGATGAAGTGCCTTATATCCACGCTCTGTTAAGCGGTGACAAAGTTCAATACCGTCTTCGCCGGGACGTGTAACGAGTATGGCCATGGTTTACTGGTGCTCAGAATACAACTTAGTTAAGATTTCTCTCGCTCCTTGTTCAAGCAGTTGATTAGCGAGTTGAATACCTAGCTGCTCGGCGTGCTGACGATCACCCCGAATTTCTCCTCGGATGATGTGCGAACCATCTGGTTCACCGACTAACGCTCGTAGCCAAATTTGCTTACCTTCCAAGACGGTATAACTACCAATAGGCACTTGACAGCCACCCTGCAAGGTTAAATTCATCGCGCGTTCGCAGCGGACGCGATCCGCCGTATCTAGGTGATTAAGTGGCTCAAGCAGTGTGAGTAGGCGTCGATCATTTAAGCGACATTCAATACCAACCGCTCCTTGACCAACGGCTGGCAGCGATTGTTCGGGTTCAAGAAAGCTAGCGATCCGATCTTCGAGCTTCAAGCGTTTAAGTCCTGCGGCGGCTAGTACGATAGCATCAAATTCTCCGGCATCCAGCTTTGCTAAGCGAGTGCCGACATTACCGCGCAATTGTTTGATGGTAATATCTGGGCGAGCTTCTTTGATTTGGCATTGGCGGCGTAAGCTACAAGTACCTACAATTGCACCATGAGGAAGCTCATCAAGAGAAACATAGCGGTTCGAGACGAAAGCATCTCGAGGATCGTCACGTTCACAAATTGTCACTAAACCTAAGCCATCGGGAAAGTCGACCGGGACATCTTTCATCGAGTGAACGGCTAAATCGGCCCTGTTTTCCAGTATAGCTAGTTCTAACTCTTTGACAAAAAGCCCTTTTCCTCCGACTTTAGCCAGGGGAGTATCGAGTAACACATCGCCTCGGGTGACCATGGTTACTAGTTCCACTTCCAACCCCGGATGCGCTGCTTGTAAAGCATCTTTGACAAAATGTGCTTGCCATAAAGCCAGTGGGCTTTGGCGGGTAGCAATACGAATCGGCGTAGTGGTCATAATCATCCCATAAAAACAGTCAACAATAACAGTATCCTAACATTGTGGACGAGAAAGTCTTACTACTAGATAGTCAGCCGGCGTTTTTGTGATTAAATTGAACTGAATTGACTAAAAGAATGTGATTAATCTCTCGTTTGTTCGCGGACTGACTAGGAGAAAACGCGTCTTCTCGCACACACTGATGGCCTATTTTATTTGGATCAGAACGCTGGCAATATAGAAGAGAAATGGTCGTGAACCGCACGACTATGCAGCGAAAGTTAGCTAACATGCTGATTTCTTCACGATGGTACAACTTTAGTCGAGTGATAAAGGGAGATAGCTTTACCCAGTCCGATTAAAGTGTTAAATTGATCACGTTTTGTTGGCGCTTTCGCGTAAAACATAACCAAAGCGCGCATTAATGTTTCAACCAAGGAACCAACCTTGCAGGCTTACACCACGACCTTAATTCAACGACTGGATAATCTCAACCGGCAACGAACTGAACGGGCGCTGGCGCTTATGGATTTACAAGGTCAACGTGTTTTTCAATTAATTCCTGCATTGCTGCATTACAACCATCCGTTAATTCCTGGCTATTTAGACCAGCAAGTTCCCCATGGTATCGACAATTTTGAGATGAATGCGGTTCAGCAGCAATTAGTCGAAGATACCGAACTGGCGTTAGGTCAGCCGCTTCATGCTCCTAAACAACCGATGATTTTAGGGCTTTACACGATGGGGAGTACCTCATCCATCGGGCAAAGTTCATCCAGTGACTTAGACATTTGGGTCTGTGTATCGGCGTCGATGGATTGTGATGATCGAGAAAGTTTAAGCAATAAGTGCTTGCTCATTACTGATTGGGCGAAAAATCAAGGCGTGGAAGCGAACTTTTTTATCATGGACGAGCAGCGTTTTCGGCATAACCGTTCTGATAAAATGACCGGTGAAAACTGTGGTTCCTCACAACATTTGCTGTTATTAGATGAATTTTATCGTTCGGCAGTTCGGCTAGCCGGTAAACGGTTGCTGTGGCAAATTGTCCCGCCAGAGATGGAAGAGTGTTACGAAGAATATGTCGAGCAGCTTTGTGCTAACCAATATATTGATTGTTCAGAGTGGATCGATTTTGGTCGCTTAAACCGTATCCCTGCCGAAGAGTATTTTGGTGCTAATTTATGGCAACTGTATAAAAGTATTGATTCACCGTATAAATCCGTACTTAAAGCCACGCTGTTGGAGGCTTATTCATGGGAGTATCCTCATACGCAACTGCTCAGTATTGATACCAAGCGCCGCTTTTTTGCTCATGAGCCTGATTTGTATGGGATGGATGCCTACTATTTGATGCTTAAAAAAGTGACGCGCTATCTCCTTCAGATCGGTGATCATACTCGACTCGATTTAGTTCGGCGTTGTTTTTACTTGAAAACTCATGAAAAGCTCTCACGCGAAGCGCAAGTCGATTCGGTTGCGTGGCGACGGGAAGCTTTGCAACATATGGTGCAAGAGTGGCAATGGGACACGGCAACCCTGCAAGAATTAGATAACCGTCGGCATTGGAAAGTGGAGCAAGTAAAAATCGTTCACCATGCTTTACTTGATGCGTTAATGCTCAGTTATCGTAATTTGATTCAATTTGCCCGTCGTCATGACATTACTTCGGCAATCAGTCCGCAGGATATTTCGATTTTAGCGCGTAAGCTGTATGCCGCATTTGAAGTCTTACCGGGTAAAGTGACCTTATTAAACCCCCAAATTTCGCCAGATTTACACGAAACTGACTTAACATTTATCGAAGTCCCAACGGGGCGAATAAATCCTTCCGGTTGGTATTTGTATAAACAACCACCAATTGCACAACGCATGATGGGGCAGCGTTATTTAGAACAGAATGAATATTTAAGTAAACTGGTCGCTTGGGCTTTTTTTAATGGATTAATTACCGAGTCAACCAATTTGCATTCGGTCGTTCGTTGTGCTCAGTTGGATCTTGATAAGTTTTATCAAATGGTGAGCGATTTACGCAATACTTTTTCTCTGCATAAACGACGCCCTACAATGGCAGCACTGGCTAGCCCATGTGAAATCAGCCAACTGGCAATGTTTATCAATTTTGAAAGTGATCCCACGGTGCAACTTGCTGGTAAATCGTTAAAAGTCGATTTAAAAACGTTGGATATTTTTAGTTTCGGCTCTCAACAGCAGTGCTTAGTGGGTAGTGTTGATTTGGTTTATCGCAACTCATGGCAAGAAGTACGTACACTGCATTTTAAAGGAGAAACGGCGATCCTTGATGCCCTAAAAACGATATTGGGTAAAATGCATCAAGATGCACTTCCTCCTGAATCGGTCGATGTTTTTTGCTACAGTAAAAATTTACGTGGTGTGATGCGTAATTTGATTTATCAATTGTTGGCAGAATGTATCGATCTGCGTCTTAAACCGGTGGAACAAGAAAAACGTCGTCGATTTAAAGCGTTACGTCTCGGAAAACAGATGTATGGATTGTTTTTTGAACGACGCGGTGTGTCTGTTCAACGGTTAGAAAACTCGGTTGATTTCTATCGCAGTATCTCCAGTAATAAGTTGAAAGGGTCACCGTTGCTGATGCTAGATAGAGAGCAGGATTATCAGCTTCCAGAGGTCGTCGATGGATTTGCCAGTGAAGGGTTAGTACAGTTCTTTTTTGAAGACACCGAAAAAGGATTTAATATTTATGTGCTAGATGAAGCCAATCGGATCGAAGTTTACCATCAGTATAATGGTGAAAAAGATGAGATGATTGCCAGTGTTAATAGCTTTTATACTTCAGTTCGCGATGATAATAAAATTGCCTCGAAATTAATTAATTTTAACTTACCCCAATATTATCAGATCATTCATCCCGAGGAAGGAGAAAGCTACGTGGTACCTTATCGTAACGACTCGGTACTCTATTCTCGGCCCTCTAAAGCGGTTCATGGTTATTGATGAAACATGGTTACTGATGAAAAGAGCATCGAAATGCTCCTTCGCAACGCAGTGATGATTAGTCAAATTGATCATGTAACGAGCATAATCTAAGCCCAATCAATTGGTTCTCCGGCGTGTTTTTCACATTCTTGTTTGACCATGTCCAATAGTTCGATACCTGTTTTCGAGCAAAGCCAGTGCTCGTTTTGCCACTGAAAATGAAATCCACCAGATTTTGATGCCAGCCAAATTTCTTTCATCGGTTCTTGGCGGTTGATAATAATTTGGCTACGGTCATCAAACTCTAACGTCATCACGTTACCAGATGTCTCATAATCAATATCAGCTCCTGTCTCATCAATCAGTTGTTCAATGAGTTGCATTTGAGTTTCCGCTTGCTGATGAAATTCAGTTTCGTTCATCGTATCTATCCTATTGCTTTTCTTTATTGTGGTGCGATTATAGGAGGCATTGATTCAATAATCACGATATGCAAAATGAAAAAGTCTGTCACCGCACTGTTTTTGTTGTCTGTACTCGCATTAGCGGGGTGTGGACAAACTGGCCCATTGTACCTGCCTGATGATACTCAGCAGAGTGAACAAAGTCAGTAGACTTAAGCAATTAGATTAAGGGAAAGAATTTTGGATTACTTCAATTATCAGGACGATGGTCAACTGTGGGCAGAAAATGTGGCTTTGTCACATTTGGCTGAGCAATACGGCACGCCACTGTATGTTTATTCTAGAGCGACACTGGAGCGTCATTGGCGAGCCTTTGATCATGCGTTGGCTGGGCATCCTCACCTTATATGTTACGCGGTTAAGGCAAACTCTAATTTAGGGGTGCTTAATACTTTGGCTCGGTTGGGATCGGGATTTGATATCGTTTCTGGTGGTGAACTGGAGCGTGTTATTGCTGCAGGGGGCGATCCCAGTAAGGTGGTCTTCTCTGGGGTTGGTAAAACAGCACAAGAGATGAAACGGGCATTAACGCTGAAGATAAAATGCTTTAATGTTGAGTCGGAACCGGAGCTTGAGCGGCTTAATCAGGTTGCTGGTGAGTTAGGCGTAACCGCGCCGGTTTCTCTACGTATTAATCCTGATGTCGATGCAAAAACCCACCCTTATATTTCCACCGGATTACGTGACAATAAATTTGGTATCGCCTTTGAGCGTGCACCTGAAGTTTACCGTTTAGCACAGCGCTTACCGAATATTGAAGTGCGTGGAATCGACTGCCATATCGGTTCACAGTTGACGGAAATAACCCCTTTTATTGATGCGACGGATCGTTTACTGGCTTTAATTGATTCATTGCAGGCCGAAGGTATTACGATTGGGCACCTTGATGTAGGTGGGGGGCTTGGTGTGGTTTATCGTGATGAGCATCCTCCTCAGCCTTCAGATTATGCTAAAGCATTGTTGGCGCGTTTAGCCAATCATCAGCATTTAGAGTTGATCTTTGAACCTGGACGCGCAATTGCTGCCAATGCCGGTGTTTTGTTGACACGGGTTGAATTTCTTAAACATACCGAACATAAAAACTTTGCCATTATTGATGCGGCGATGAATGATTTAATGCGGCCAGCTTTGTATCAAGCTTGGCAAAATATCGTGCCTGTTGTCCCGCGTTCAGGGGATGCGATCAAGTATGATTTGGTTGGCCCTGTATGTGAAACGGGTGATTTCTTAGGGAAAGATCGTGCCTTAGTGTTAGCGAATGGCGATCTATTAGCGGTACGATCGGCAGGGGCTTACGGCTTTGCAATGTCGTCTAACTACAATACCCGCACTCGCGCGGCAGAGGTTATGGTGGATGGCGACAAAACCTACCTCGTTCGTCAGCGGGAACCTCTTTCCAGCCTGTGGGCCTTGGAAAGTCTTTTGCCAGAGTAAAGTGATTTCTTATGCATTTCCATTTTTCTAAAATGCACGGTTTGGGTAATGATTTTATGGTCGTTGATTGTATTACCCAGAACGTTTTCTTTTCCCCCGATTTGATTCGGCGTTTAGCGAATCGACATACTGGTGTTGGTTTTGACCAATTGTTGGTGGTGGAAGCACCGTATGATCCAGAAACCGATTTTCATTACCGCATTTTTAATGCCGACGGTAGTGAAGTTGAGCAGTGTGGCAACGGTGCGCGTTGTTTTGCTCGTTTTGTACGCATGAAAGGATTGACCAATAAGTACCAACTGAGTGTGAGTACCAAAAAAGGTAAAATGGTGCTTTCCATCGAAGAGGATGATCAAATTACCGTCAATATGGGGGTGCCAGAGTTTGAGCCGAATAAAATACCATTTCGTGCTAAACAGGCAGAAAAAACCTATATCATGCGTGTTGATGAGCAAACTTTGTTTTGTGGAGCCGTTAGTATGGGGAACCCGCATGTGGTAACGATCGTTGAGGATGTAGCAACAGCAGCAGTACAAACGTTAGGCCCGTTGCTGGAAGCTCATGAACGCTTTCCTGAGCGAGTGAATGCGGGTTTTATGCAAGTGATTGATCGGCAAAAAATTAAACTCCGTGTCTATGAGCGAGGTTCCGGTGAAACTCAAGCTTGTGGTAGTGGTGCTTGTGCGGCTGTCGCGGTGGGGGTTACTCAAGGGCTTTTGGATCCAACGGTGACGGTTCAATTACCGGGAGGATGCTTAGATGTGCGTTGGCAAGGGCCGGGGCAACCTTTGTATATGACCGGGCCTGCCACTCATGTATTTGATGGTCAATTATCTTGTTAAATTAAGGATGTGTTTTGTTACAACAACAGGCTGATGCCTTGACCGCTGAAGTGGTCGCTGAGTATTTACGCGATCACCCAGATTTTTTTCTCCATTATCCTCAGTTGGTTGAGTCATTTTCATTGCCTCGTTCCGATGCAGGAACGATCTCTCTCGTTCATATACAAATGGCGCGGCAGCGACAACGTATTGAAGAGTTAGAAGAAGAGATCACCACCTTAATGTCGTTGGCGGCGAACAATGATCGAACCTTTCATGAATTTATGGCGTTGCAAGAAACATTGCTGCAATGTCGTTCGTTGCGCCAAGTTTTTCAAGCCATTGAAGGTACGGCAAAGCGTCTAGGGTTAACGGCCTATGTCCGTTTGATTGGCTCACCGATGAATGAGTATGCCATCACCCAAGAGCAATGGCAGCGCTTTGCCACTAATCACTTCAATGGTAAATCGGCTTATTTAGGGCGTTTACGGCAGGCTGATCGTCATCAGTTGTTTGGTGAACAGAGTTTGACCCCGGAAATGGGGTCTTACGTCGTTCTGGCGCTAGGTTCTTCGCAATCTCAAGGAGTTTTAGCCTTCGCAAGTACGGATGGTGGGCATTTTCAACCCTGTATGGATACCTTATTTTTGCGCCATTTAGCTTTAGTGCTGACTCATTTAATCGATTTACTCCCTTGGCAATATAGTGAACATGAACGAATCCATTCCCCCTCTGCCTAGTGGATTAACTCAGCCTTTACTGCGTTTCTATGAATATTTACGTAGTGAGAAGGGGCTAAGTATTCACACTCAACGTAACTATCGGCAGCAGTTGCATGCGATGGCGACGCATCTCAATCAAATGGGAATTACTCGATGGCAACAAGTGGATGCCGCTTGGGTTCGCCAGCTTGCCAGCAAAGGTATGCGCGAGGGGATGAAAGCCAGTAGCCTAGCAACGCGTCTTTCTTCTTTGCGTAGCTTTTTCGATTTTCTGATTTTACGCGGAGAGTTAGCAGCCAATCCTGCTAAAGGTGTTTCTGCACCAAGAAAACAACGCCCGTTACCGAAGAATTTAGATGTCGATGAAATGGCTCAACTGTTAGAGGTGGATGCCGATGATCCACTATCGATTCGTGATCGTGCCATTATGGAATTGATGTATGGCGCAGGTTTGCGGCTGGCTGAATTGGTAGGAATTAATGTAAAAGACATCAGTTTCAGTCGAGGTGAAATTCGTGTGATTGGAAAAGGCAACAAAGAGCGTAAAGCTCCGTTTTCTGGACAGGCAAAAGAGTGGGTCAGTAAATGGTTAAAAGTTCGCCCTAGCTTGCTCAAAGGAGATGAACCCGCACTATTTATTTCCAAGTTAGGCGTACGTATTTCTCATCGTAATGTACAAAAACGCTTGGCAGAATGGGGACAAAAACAGTCCGTTGCCAGCCATATCAGCCCGCATAAATTGCGCCACTCCTTTGCTACCCATATGTTGGAATCAAGCAATAACCTACGTGCGGTTCAGGAATTACTGGGGCATGAGAATATTTCAACCACACAAATTTATACCCATCTTGATTTTCAGCATCTCGCGCAGGTGTATGATCAAGCTCACCCTCGAGCCCGAAAAAAAACCAAGGAGTAGAGATGCATTTCTATCGTCAGTTACAACCGATTCAAGCGATGACGTTTGACTTGGACGACACGCTATACGATAACCATCCGGTCATTCGCCATTTAGAGCAACAAATTGCTCAGTGGCTTTATCAGCATCATCCCGTGACAGCCAGTCAACCGATGACATGGTGGAATCAATTAAAGTGGCAATTGGCTGACCATGATCCTTGGTTAAGTCATGACGTGACCCGATGGCGTTTTGAACAGATCAAACAAGGCCTACAGAAGTTAGGTTATTCACCGAATCAAGCAAAGCAAGCGGCACAAGAGGCGATCGAAGAAGTTTTACGACTCAGAAATTTAGTTACCGTGCCCCCACTTACTCACCAAGTCTTACGGTTACTTGCGCAGCAGGTGCCTTTGCTGGCAATTACCAATGGTAATGTGGATGTTGAACAGATAGGTCTGAGTGATTATTTTCAATTAGTGCTCAAGGCTGGGCCTGATGGACGTGCAAAACCCTATCCGGATCTCTTTTCGAAAGCGAGTCAGTATCTTCAACTTCCTGCCTCAGCTATTCTACATGTCGGCGATCATCTCGTGACCGATGTACAAGGTGCCAAGAATAACGGATTCCAAGCCTGTTGGTATAACGACCGAGGCCACACATTAGTTGCAAATCGTGATGCGAAAGTTTTACCGGATGTTGAGATAACCGATCTTTCACAACTTAAGGTATTGGTTTGCTGAATAAAAATTGTGACTGTATCAGATAATCATTAACCTGATTTTCAGATGGTATACGGTTTGATACCTATGCATAAGGCAGTGTTGCAAAATGAGTTACAGGAAGTATGTTTACGACGTCTTTATTCCTTTCTGAACATCAGTCGTTCAATGATATTCCATTAGAATTTATCTCGTCTGATCCCAGTAATCGATTAATTCAACTGATTTCCAGCCAGTCAACGGAATATGTACAGACGCTGGCAGATCAGTTGCTAACGCGATATCCAGATGCTCACTTGATCGGTTTTAGTGCTAACCAAATGGTCGATCACGGTGAAATTTGTCATACCGGTACACTGATCATTATCAGTCATTTTCATCACAGCCAGTTAACCAGTACCGCGCAAGTTCGCACCCTGTCAGGCAAAAAAGATGTTGAGCAGTTACTTGATCAGCTTGCTTTACAAGCCGATACCCAATGTTTGCTCTGTTTTGTCGCACAAATGGATGAACAGGAGCACTTTCGAGCGTTTAATTATTTAGCGCCTGGCATTCAGGTTGCTGGAGGGGCCGCGACAGAAACACCTTATGGGACATGGGTATTACATGGTCGGCAATTGTACGATGATGCCATGGTCTGTGTCGCGTTTCATGGGGAATGCTTAAAAGTTAAAACCGGAGCCTACACCGAATGGAACCCACTTGGCCGTAGTTTTCGTGTCACAGCAGCTGAAGGCAATAGGGTATGTCGCTTGGATGATATGCCGATCCGTCAAGTGTACAACCGTTACTTAGGCGATCATCAGCAGGTACCGCTAGAGATGTTACATAATTTTCCGCTGATCAAAGGTGAGTTAGCATTACAAGATGTTTATGTGCCTCAGTATGAAGATGAGCGGGGATTGGTGTTTAATAAAGCCTTATCTGTCGGCGATGAAGTTCGTTTTTGTTTTGATCATCCGTCCTTAACGCTTGAACAGGTGCAGTTAGGTGCCGAGCAACTACGCCTTTTTCAACCTGAACAGATTTTTATTTATAACTGCACTTCTCGGTTAGATTTTATTGAAGACAACCAAGAGCTTTTACCATTTCAACGGGTTGCATTAACCTCTGGCGGATATTGTGCAGGGGAGTTGTGGCATGATGGTCAATTACAGCGAGTGTTGCACCACAGTATGACCTATTTTGCTATTCGTGAAGGCGAGCCGAGCCAAGAAGCAATACCTCCCTTGAATTGTGCACGACATGATGAGTTAGCGCCTTTATTTAGTCTGATTCGTAATGCGTTGGATGATTTAGATGAAATGAACCGCGATTTATCGTTGAAAATTCAAGATCAAGCTTCTCTGCTAACCGCTACTTATCGGGTTGATCGCAGGACGGGGCTACCGAATCGAGTGGTATTACGTGAAAAATTATTACGTATGGCAACCAATGAATATTTACTGGCATTGAAGTTAACTAATTTCAATCAAATTAATGAAAAATATGGTTATCAGGTTGGCGATCAATTATTACTGGATTTAACTGGTCACTTTCAACGTTACCTCGCTGAACATCTTCCGGAGAAAAGCGCTTTATATGCAATCGGCGTTGGAGAGTGGGCCGCGATGCTGACTGTCGACGTTGACGAAGAAGCCATCCATCGCACTTTCTCTCAATTTGTCGAACAGCTTGAACATGTCAACTTTGAGCCGTTTGGTTTACCTGAAATTGATTACGTGTCGGTTTCTTTGTGTGCTGGATTAGTCAGTCGCAAAGAGTTCCCAGAACAGGATGCGGATGATTTATTGCTCCGTGCCATTGAGGCAAGACGCTATGCTTTTCGTCGTAATCGTCACTTTTGTAGTGCGACCCGGTTACGCACTCATGAGCAATTGCGCCAACAGCGGCTCAGCTGGTTATCTTGTGTTAGCCGAGCGGTGTTGGATGACAAGGTACTCGTTTATGCACAGCCAATTGTCCATGCTCAATCTCATCAATTGGCTTCTTATGAATGTTTAGTGCGGATTGAAGATGAGGGAGAGATTGTTTTACCTGGACGATTTTTACCCATCATTGAAGGCAGCCATCTCTATACGCGCTTAAGTCGGCAGATGATTCATCGAACTTTTGAGTTGATGCGTCACCGTCATGAAGATTTTTCCATTAATCTATCGGCACAAGATTTAATGAGTGATCGCACATTACAACGTCTTGAAACAGCGATTCAATCTTTGGCTAATCCCGCTCGAGTCGGGCTTGAAGTGCTTGAGAATGAACAAATCAAAGATTATGGACATATGATTGAAGTGTGTGAGCATTTTCGTCGTTTAGGGGTGAGAATTATCGTTGACGATTTTGGTAGTGGTTATTCAAACATTGATGAAATCATTAAGCTTGAGCCTCAGGTGATTAAACTAGATGGCAGTTTAATTCGTAATATCGACCAAGATATGAAACAACGCAAAATAGCTCAGCAACTGGTGAAGTTATGCCAGGTGTTAAACGCTAAAACCGTGGCTGAGTTTGTACATAACGAGACGGTATGCCAGATCAGTCAAGATATGGGCATCGATTATTTGCAAGGCTTTTACCTAGGCCAGCCACAGAGTTTATGTTCTTTACTGAACATTCCGCGTCAAGCCAGGTAATCAACCAGTGCGTGCCCGCTTTTATCCGCTTGCAGAGTACGCATAAAACGATTAAGAAAATGATTCAGCCGTTGTGCATTTTCTGCTTCATTGAGTGAGTCGAGTAACGCAGCTCCCACTTCTAAGGTACATAAATGTCCGTTTTGTTGGTGGCGTCTTAATTGGTAACATGACTCGTTTGGCGTAGTAATGTAGACATGAGGGATGGTTAACCAAGGGCTTTTACGTAACATTTTTTTCGCTTCCTGCCATGTTCCATCAAGCAAGATAAAATGCATTTTTTTGCCCTTTATTTTCGCGTTTTGTAGTGGCTGAGCGACAGGAAGGCTTTGTGCACTTGGGTAAACCAGTACCGAATGATAATTCGGGTCGGCAATGCGCTGTAATAATGCGCGGGGGGGTGAGGTTCGTCGCCAAGTAAAAGTGGTGCAGTGGGGCAGCGCTTTGACCAGCCACTGGCCAGTATTCGTCTCACGCAGGAACTCATTTTCATGCGTGAGTAATGAAAGGTGCAACTCACTGGATAGTCGAGGAATGGCTGCACACAAGCATTGGTGGGTTAAACCGCAACCAGAACACGCTGACATTAAAGTTTTACTCCTGTGCGTGGCGATAAGCCATCAGAAAATAGGCTGACACCGCTAATGTCACTGGCGTGAGCGGTTTTTGATTTTTTGCTTGTCACCGGATAACTGATCCCGTTGTATTGCAGTTGGTGGATGGTGATCGTTTGCTTTGTACTGATTGGGAGCATTAGATCTTGCCAGCCATACTGTGAACGTTTTCCTAATCGAAAAGGCGTCTGAACGCCATTGATACGGCTATTAAAATGCCATTCACCGTGCTTTTGTTCGAAAATAAGCAAAGTGCACTGTGTGTGCTGACACCAATCGAGTTGCACCAGAAGTTCTGGGTGCTGATTACCATTCAAGTCATATTTTAACCAGCGGTAATGGATTTGTGCGGGATCGGTTTTATGCAGCGCAAAGTATCGGCGTACCGCTTGGTCAACCTCTTCGTCATATTCATCTCGGGAAGGGATGTTGTGCACGGTTTGATCAAGCGGCGGCTTTTCGGTGCTGGGGCGAGGACTTATCGGCTTTGCTTGAAAAAGAATCAGGCCACCATTGCGGATTGGATAGACTACATTGCCTATTTTTTCCTTATCGGCATGGAGTTGATAACCACGGCGGCTAAATACTCGTTCCGAGAGTAAATACTGTTGCTGGTGCAAGGTCATCACGACTTGAATTTGATCAGGATTAAGCTGTTGCCAGAATCCTTTTTCAACCAGTTCGCGTTCGCCATTTAAATAGCGGTAGCGAGTGGTTGCGCTATGATCGGGATTGAGTTCCAATGTTACGCCAAAACCTTGCTGCTCTGTTGCACTGGCAAAGTAGTTGCCTACCCACTCTTGTGTCGTATCCAGATTGCTGAGCACGGCGCAGCCTTGGTAAGTTTCCCCTTTGAGAGTGAGAGTTGAACGCCAACTGTATAAATTATCACTCATGCTATCGGTGCATGTTGTTTGCTCTAAGGTGAGAGCCCCCTGCTCAAACTGATAAATACGACGGCTAGCGGATAACTGACTACTCTGAATGGTCAATAATTGTTTATCACTACCTAATGGCTGAAATTCCAACCCTTGAGCAGAAAATTGAACAGACCAAAATGGTTCTGTACCAAATGCCCGAGTTGGATTGGTGGGATGCTGGCAACGTTGAGTATTTTCTGCGCTTAATTGGTTGATTTGCTGCACGACAAAGCGAGCGAGGTAGTCGGCATTGAATCCCGTTTGGCTCGGTGGTACAAGGTAGCCAATCATTTCACCATAAAGGATTTGATAAGGAGACTGATTTAGCTTTTGTGCTGGCACGCTAAGTTCGGGAGGTAACTCTAACCAATATTGTTGGTTACTCCCACAGGGAGTAAAAGAGCGGACTTCTGGCCCTATAACCACTTCACCTCGCATAATAAAACTTTGTGCAACGACCGTCGCCGGATTATCTAACGTGGCATTCACAGGCGTTATCGCTTGCTCGGTAGGCTGGGATGACGAACACGCTTGTACAGCGAGTAGGGCTAGGATGACCGCTGGAATTCTCAGCTGCTTCATGGTTTCTCTTCCTCGTAAAAAACGCAACCAACGTTGATGCATTATGGCATATCGTGGCTTTAAAACTGAACCTAAGGGAAGCGCTATTGACACTTTACAGACAGAAAAATGGTTACTTGGGAAGACATTCGCAATTATTGCACTGGGATACACCGCTCGGGGCGGCAATATACAGGCTCAACCTCGCCCCACCGCTAAGCTTTATGATGGGTGCGAGTGTTGAATAACGTTTACTTATGCGGGCGATTTCGACAATTGAAGGTGATTTTGTAGGTAGTGGGCAACGGCATCATCGGCGTTGCTACCAATGACTTCGTTATTGGGCAGCGCTCGTAGGACTTTTTCGTGTGCGGTCTGCATGACGAGCCCTTTGCCAGCCATGGTTAGCATCTCGACATCGTTCATGCCATCACCAAATGCGATACAGTTGGCCAGTGATAATCCAAGCGATTTTGCCACAACGTGTAACGCTTCCCCTTTTGATACCCCCGCAGCCATAATTTCTAGGCACCATGGCGTGGAAAAAGCGACGTTAACTTGTCCAGCAAAGCGTTGGTTTATCAGCGTTTCCAGTTGAACCAGCTGTTCGTGATCTTTACTTTGGTTAGTAAAGAAAATTTTTGCTACTCCGTCAGTGGGAGCATGATCGACATCGAAAACCTGATAGGTAAAACCGGAATCTTTGTGGAAGTGACGGAGTGCTTCATCTTCCCGATTCAGTAACCATTGATCATGGCGATATAGATGAATGTAGAGAGAATCATCGCTTTTGACTTGGTCAATGATGGCCTGAACGAGTTCAGCTGGTACACTTTTGCTGTACATTTCTTGGTTGTTTTTATCATGGACACGCGCCCCGTTGGCGGTGATCATATACGCTGGAATACCAGCAATTTCTCGAATACCCGCCACATCGACGTGGTGACGCCCGGTTGCAAACACAAAAGTAAAACCTTGTTGATGAAGATCCTTGAGTATCTGTTTTGAAAACGCGCTTAATTGATGGTTGGGTGCTAATAATGTGCCATCCAGATCGGAAGCTACAATTCGAAATGGAACCGTTTTTTGTTCAGTGGTCATATAACCCTCATTGTCGCAGGAAAGGTCGCCAAGTAAACGATCTTGGCCCGGTAGTGTAAGTGATAATCCGCTAGAAAAAGAGGGAAAAACTCCTCAGGTTGGCTTTCCTCTATTTCGATGGGGGCGAATTAAAATGATCCAATAGCGCCTCTAATGCTTGATTACGGTAGTGATCCTGCTCAAACAATAACTCATGTTTTGCGCCATCAATACGCTGCATACGAGCGTTTGGGTTGGTGCGTGCCAGTTGAGTGATAAAACGGGTTTGCGAGGCGTTGCTGACAATCGTATCGCATTCTGCTTGCAGCAGTAAGAGTGGAATCGTCAATTGACGCGTGTATTGCCGACACCGACGTGTCGTTTTTAGCGCTTGCCATACCCAGCGAGTACTTGGCCCTCCCAATTTCAGTTCCGGCTTTTCCTCATATAAGGCTCGAAACCATTGATAACGGATTGCACTGTGGGTGAGCGGGTTAATCGCGAACGGTTTGGCATAGTAAGGGCCATAACCGGGAGCATAATGAGGTGTCCGGTAGCGGTAAGTCAGCATACGGGCGAGGGGCTCAGCAACGGCACGTAACTGCCAAGGCATATGAATACCAAACATTGGAGCGCTTAGCGTGACAGCATTGAATGGATGCGTTGGATAAGTTTGTAGATACCGAGTGGCAATTGCTCCGCCCATCGAATGGGCTAATAGAAACCGTTGTGTATAGCGTTGTAAGTTGAAATGAGATACTAATGCCGCTAAATCACTGACATAGTCATCAAAAGAGTGAACATGGCCAATTTCTCTATCATCAAGCAGTCGATCAGATAAGCCTTGGCCTCGGTGGTCAAAAGAGTAAATGTCATAACCTTGATGGAAAAGATCGTAAAATAGCTCCTGATACTTCCACACCGATTCAAGTCGTCCATTGACGACCACGATCGCTTTCGTGTGCTGTGATGAGGTCATCGAGCACCAATACAGGTTAATATTATCCTGAGTTTGGTAGTGTGCTTGGTGGCAAGCCTGCTCCCACCATGGTGCGATATGCTGCTGCATCAAGTGCGGAAAATACGATTCTTGACTGTATGTGTGCAACATGACTTCGTCTGATCTTTGCCTAAGTTTCAAGGTCCAGCGTGATGCTGAGCTTAGCTAGCATAAGCGAGTGGCTGAAAATTGCAATGGTTCGGGTCAATAGGCTTTAGTACTGGCAAGATCGCCCAGCTATATCAATAGACGCGAACAACAGGTAAAAAAAATAACCAGAGTTTAGTTCAGGGTTATGAGACCAGTAAGGTATGATAGCGTGGCGAAATATTTGAGAGGTAGTGATATAAAACAATCATGTGTGAGGCGGAAATGTATACCACCTATGTAGCAAGGCAACCAATTTTTAATGCTAAAAAGCATACTCTTGGTTATGAGCTATTGTTTCGTGATGGAGAGCAAAATGCGTTTCCTCGCCAAATGGATTCTGATCGAGCCACCTATCGCTTAATCGTGGAAAATTTTTTGAGTATAGGTACTAATCCGTCGATAGAGTATTCTCGCTGCTTTATTAACTTTCCTTATAAAAGTTTGCTACGTCGTTTACCGCTGACTTTACCTAAAGAGCAGATTGTTGTTGAAGTCCTTGAAACCTGTCCACCAACTGATGAATTGTTTGCGGCGATTCTAGACTTAAGTCAACGGGGCTACCTGATTGCATTAGATGACTTTGTTTACAGCGCGGAATGGGAGCGTTTTTTACCTTATGTGCATATTGTCAAATTGGACGTGATTGACATGGGGATTGAGCAAGCATGTCGTGTTGTCGAGCAGCGATTGGCGGCGGGAAGCAAGCGGCGATTTTTAGCTGAGAAAGTAGAAACACAAGAACAGTTTGATCTGGCTCGCCGTGCGGGATTCAGCTTCTTTCAGGGGTACTTTTTTAGTAAACCGCAAGTGATAAAGTAGCGCTACCTTAGCCCAGAACAGCTCATCTCGATGCGGCTGTTTCAGGAGGTTTGTCGACCTTCAGTTGATTTTGAACGAGTTGAGCAGATCATTTCACAAGACTTGGCGCTCTCTTATAAGTTGCTGCATTTTGTTAATCGGCTTTCACCTCGCTTGGCGGTTTCTATCGCGTCTTTTCGTCAAGCTTTAGTGTACCTTGGACACGATCAATTAAAGACATTTGTCGCTTTGACGGTTGCGTCTTATGTTTCAGTCAAAAAACCGCAAGAACTTTATCATTTATCGCTACAACGGGCGCAATTTTGTCAGCGAATGTCGAAGCGAAAACCGTTTGATAAATACCAAGATCAGGCCTTTTTAATCGGTTTGTTTTCAGTACTGGATGCCTTGTTTGATACTCCACTAGACCGTTTGCTTGAGCAGTTACCGGTGACTCAAGCGATTAAACAAGCGCTGAATAAGCGAGAAGGTCCATTTGGTCAATTGCTTAACCTTGAGGAATGTTTTGAACAAGCGGATTGGCAGGGAATAGAAAGCCATTGCACTACCTTAGGCATTGCAATGGCGGATGTGACGCAAGAACTGAAAGCGGCTCAACTGTGGAGCCAAAAAGTGAGACGTTGTTAACCGAAAAGGTTGGCGGTAAGTGCTTGTCTTTGGGGAGCTCAAACCGCCAGCCAAAATTTTAAGTTATAGGGTTATGGATTTATTGCAGCCAAGCGTTCAGCATCCAAACCAATTTTTCTTGTTCACGAATATAATCGCCCATTTGAGCACTGGTTCCCTCATCACCCACTTCGGCGGCCAGCGATAAAATCGTACGCTGCTGAGCTATCAATGAACTAAATCCAGCTAATAAGCCTTGCATGGTGCTTTGACCATCAGTGGCATTGGTGTGTTCTTTAATTTCTGTTGTCGTTAGGTAATCGCTAAAGCTGTGCAAAGGTTGCGCGCCCAAGGTTAGGATACGCTCTGCTAATTCATCAATTTTGACTTGCAAGTCAGTGTAAATTTCTTCGAATTTCGCATGCAGTTCAAAGAATTCTTTACCTTTAATATTCCAGTGGTAGCCACGAGTATTCATATAAAATACTTGGTAATTAGCCAATAAACGATTTAACGATTGAGCGAGTTGTTGGCTTTGGGTGTTGTCTAGGCCGATCAGATTGGTTGTCATGTTCTCACCTCATGTAAGTGTTTATCAATTAAGTGGATTTATTTGAAATCTGGTAAACATCATATGCCTCTCATGGTCGTCTTGAAAGGTGATTCTATGCATCGTGTTGATAGGTAATAACGATTAATCTTCTTATTCTTGGTCGCTGAAAAACACGTTGCTTGTTTAGCGCGTCAATGCAAAATGGAGAAATTTACGTCCTTGATAGGTGAGTTCTCCTTGATCGCCGGGTTTTAAAGCATGGAAATAGTGAGGGCCAACTTGAAACTCTCTTTTCGGGCCCAATCCTTTTTGAACGTAAATCCAATATTCTTGATCTTCTTGATCGGGTAATGGGTGAGGGATGTCGATAATCTGCTTATCTAAAATAGTGACAAAGGCTTGGCGTTGCGGAGCATTTTCGCCTTGGATATGACGGCGATAAAAATGCAAAAATAGCCATAATCCGCTAATGAATAAAGCGATTAAGCTAATCAATAGTAATAATAGTGGTGACATAACTCACTCCAAAGTGGAAACATTAATAAATCGTTAGTGATATCTTATGGGGAGTTGGCTGCAATAATCTGTATATGTTGGCATGATATGACGATATTTTTCGATTGATCTCACATTTCGCTGTCGATATTGAGGTTTAATTGACAAGAATGTAGCACTTATCTTGATGAGTAAGTGACAATATGGTGTAGATAGCGTGAGTGGCTATGCAAGGAGGCCGTTATGTCAGAGATAGAACAAGTTGTATTACGAACGCGAAGATTAGAAACCTTGCTTCGTCAGCAATATCATGCGCAAGGTAAGGGATTACATCAATTGATCTCAAGCTGTGAAGAGCGCTTACCGCATGATGTGATTGCAAGGCTCAGATATATAGCGACCATTCGCAATAAAATTGTGCATGAAGATCACTATCAATTAGAGGATAGAAAAGCTTTTTTTACTGTGTGCGGTGAGTGCGAAAAAGTCTTAACCCCTCGCAGTAGTCGCTTTGTATGGCGAGCTGCATTGGCTTTAGTCACGTTAATGACGTTAGCAGCCATGCTCTTTTATTATATTCACTGGGATGAAGTCTCAAAATATCTTCCTAGCTCGTTATAACGCTAGCGATATTCAACGTAATGAGCAGCAATAAAGATTGAGCAAAGGTGCTTATCAATAAACAAAAAAGACGCATTTGCGTCTTTTTTGTTTATTGATAACGAATTAGTAAAGTAACGGCAGTGTCATTAAGCCAACGATGACTGCAATCATTACCAATCCCTGTTTTTGAGATGAAGAAATCATAACACTGCTCCTCTGTTTGTCTCATCCTATGTTTTTAGAATAGCACCACTTTACAGCCTTGATCAAGTGGATCTATCTTAAGCCTTTAAAAAAAGCACTTTGTAGTATGATATCTGGATTTTTTTGCAGATTAAACCATGAATTATGAGCTGTTTATCTCTTGTTCTTTTCGTATGGCATTAATGCAAATATAAATTAAATTATTGATATTTAAAGGATTGTTTTTGTTTATTTAATGTTCTAATGTTAGGTTTGTTTGGGTTTTATGGCTTGCTTGGGCTAAATTGTCATTTTTTGGTGAATTCTCGTTTTTTAAGAAAAGAATAGAACAGGACAGCAGAGAGCATGGTTTGACCTGAACTCAGAATCGTTGATTTACTTTTAACTGTTATTTTTATCGATTAGATATCTTATAGGTTGCTTTAAACTTATGTAAATTTGCTTTATCATTTTAAGTAATTGTTTTTATATGTTTTTTAATCTTTATTCTTGTGTTTTAATTTTTGATTTTATACTTTTTGTTTGATTTATAGATATTTAAAATGATGTTTTTAATCATTTGGTGGCCCTATCGCCTTTTTGATGGGGGACTTTGATAGAAAGCGAACATAGCACTATCGAGCGGTATGGATTCGCAATCAAGATCCAATTTTTGCAGTTGGTTTCTGGACTTCATTGGTGACAAGCCTACACTGGCGGCAGATTTCACAAGAGGTATCGACATGTGGAGCTGGATTTCTGTCGGATTATCGGGATTCATCAGCATTTCTGCGTTTGAAAACCATAATCTTAAGCAAGCATTACTGTTTAAAAATATAACGCCAGTATTATTACTGGCGATGCTTGTTGAGCAAGCTGGTGATTGGTCCTCGCCAAGCATATGGGTGGCGATCGGGTTATTGGTTGCGATGTTTGCTGACAGTTTACATCTTCTTGGTAAGTGGCCGAAATTTTGCTTTTTTGCATTTGTTGCGGCACAACTGTGTTACAGCAGAGCATTTTGGGTTCAGCTTTCTGGAACCATCGTTTGGTGGTTACCTGCATTGTTACTTGCAACCAGTATCGTGGCTTTTTTCTTGTTATTACCCCAGTTAGATACCTTGATTTTTCCCGTTACGATTATGGGGATTATTCTCGTTCAGCTGGCTTGGGCTTCTGGAGATGTGTGGTTAAAGTCACCTTCATGGGGCGCGCTGGTTGGTTTTGTTGGTAGCTTGATTTTTATCTTATCGGCAGTATTACTGGCTATTCATGATTATCGGCATGCTCTACCTTGGGGGCAGTATTGGATTTCAGGTAGCTATTTATTGGCTCAAGCACTGATTGTTGCCTCGGTACTTTAATTGGCTAGATGGACAAACTAGCCACATCATTATTAATGTGGCTGGTTACTTTGGTCAACTTGCTTACGCTTTATATTACTTCACTATGTTCGGTCGTCATTGCGTTACGGACGAACAGCCGGTAGCAGACTTGTCCTGCGTTCTTTTCTCGATATAAGTGCCAAGATTCAGGGAAGGTCGTGCTTGCTAATTCTTTTTCGCTTTCCACGTAAATCAGAGCTTGCTCAGCCAACCAACCTTTCTCTTCTAATAAATTGATGGTTTGGTGTAGCAATCCTTGTCGAAAAGGCGGATCAATAAAGACTATATCGAACGGCTGCCCATCTTGTTGCAGGTAGGTCATCGCATCGGTATTGATAGCATGGATATTGGTCGCTTTTAAGGTTGCAATATTAGTTTTGAGTTGAGCATAAGCGGTGGCATTCAACTCAAGCAAGGTAACATGCTCGGCTTGTCGAGAAGCACATTCAAAGCCTAATCCTCCAGAGCCTGCAAAAATATCAAGACATTTCGCATGCGCAATATCTTGTGCTAACCAGTTAAACACAGTTTCTTTGACCCGATCAGTGGTGGGACGTAGTCCTTGGGCATCATGAACAGGAAGCTTTCGTCCTCGCCAAAGGCCACTAATGATACGAACATGGCCATTGGGGAAGTGTTTTTGTGATGAGGTTTGCTGGCGAGGTTTTCGCATAGATTTTTTGACCGCTAAATAAGTGTTATTATAGCCAATCTGCTGGTTTCTTAGCGAAAAGCAGAAAGCAGAATTTAATAGAATGATCAAGTGTACCAAGTGAATAGAAAAATTTTCACTGCTTTGTCATTTTTCTTTCTCTGATCCGCAATAATTCGGTTAGAGAGACATTATCGCTTAGTCAGACTCAGGATATTCCCAAATGACGGAAAAAAAGAAGCGTGGCTTATTGTCATGGCTCGGTTTTGGTGATGAACAGCCGAATCAAAATGGATCAACCTCATCAGAAACCGAAGCAACAGATGCGACCCAGTCAGATGAATTGATCGAAGCATCATTATCCACTGAGGTTGTCACTGAACCAAGTGAAGAACAGACTTTCTTAGCCGAAGCCGAAGCCGAAGCGCCAAGTGCACGTGTTCAAGAGCAAGAAAAACCCACAGAAAGCTTTTTTGTGCGCTTAAAGCGTAGCCTTAGCCGAACAAAAGCCAATATTGGGTCAGGTTTTTTTGGCTTGTTTAAAGGCAAAAAAATTGATGATGAGTTATTCGAAGAGTTAGAAGAGCAGCTCTTAATGGCGGATGTCGGGATGGAGACCACCCTAAAAATCATTGCCAACTTAACAGAAAAAGCCTCGCGTCAACAATTGCGTGATGGCGAAGCTCTTTACGCACTACTGAAGCAGGAAATGGCTGAGATCCTTACTCACGTTGATCAGCCGCTCGTTATTGACCAACAAGCAACGCCATATGTTATTTTAATGGTGGGTGTGAATGGGGTTGGGAAAACCACCACGATAGGTAAACTGGCAAAACAGTTTCAAGCTCAAGGTAAGAAAGTCATGCTGGCGGCTGGGGATACTTTCCGTGCGGCCGCAGTTGAACAATTACAAGTGTGGGGAGAGCGTAACCAAGTTCCCGTCATTGCACAACATACCGGAGCCGATAGTGCCTCGGTGATTTATGATGCCATTGAAGCGGCCAAAGCGCGTGGCGTGGATGTGGTGATAGCCGATACCGCTGGACGATTGCAAAATAAAGCGAACTTAATGGAAGAGCTGAAAAAAATTGTCCGAGTGATGAAGAAGATCGATCCTCAAGCGCCGCATGAAATTATGCTGACGTTGGATGCCGGAACCGGACAAAATGCAATTAGCCAAGCGAAGCTATTTAGTGACGCTGCACCGTTAACTGGGATTACGCTAACCAAATTAGACGGCACCGCAAAAGGCGGAGTGATCTTTGCGATTGCCGATCAGTTTACCATTCCTATCCGCTATATCGGTGTTGGTGAGGGAATTGATGACTTACGCCCATTCTCAACTGAAGAATTTATTGATGCTTTATTTAGTCGGGATGAATAATAGGTAGTGATACATTTTTCTTACTTGAAGATGCAGCGATGTTGGTTGCGTTCGTTTACCTCTATCACATAGGCTGTCTATGCTCATGGGGATAAACTTACTTGCCGCTTACCTGCAACGACAAGTGGTTTGGCTATCGTTTAAGCAATCACATTTAGCCTTGGCATGAGTTTGTTATGTGTTTAATAGGGGAATAGCGGGTGATTAAGTTTCAACAAGTCAGTAAAGCCTATCGAGGTGGCCGCCAAGCGCTTCAGAAAGTGGATTTTCATTTGCGTCGAGGAGAAATGGCTTTTTTAGGTGGCCATTCAGGCGCAGGAAAAAGCACGTTACTGAAATTGATCTGTGCTATCGAGCGGCCTACAGATGGTAAAGTCAGCTTCAATGGGCACGATATCACCCGCATCCCTAATAAAGATATTCCTTTTTTACGACGTAATATTGGTATTGTGTTTCAAGATCATCGACTACTTATGGATCGTCCTGTGTTCGATAATGTTGCATTGCCGATGCGAATCGAATCTATTTCAGAATATGAGGTAAAACGTCGAGTTTCGGCAGCACTAGATAAAACGGGTTTATTAGATAAAGCTCGTTGTTTACCCAGTCAACTCTCCGGTGGTGAGCAGCAACGTGTCGGTATTGCTCGTGCGGTTGTTAATCGACCGACGTTATTGTTAGCCGATGAGCCAACCGGAAATTTGGATCCCGAACTTTCTAATCGTATCTTACGATTATTTGAGGAGTTTAACCGAGCCGGGGTGACGATTTTACTCGCAACCCATGATATTCATTTGGTGCATTCGCGCCCTCAATATCGCCATATGGAACTCAACCAAGGCTTCTTGAGTGAGGTAGATGAATATGGTCATTAAAAAGAAAGTGAATAAACAACGTGGGCAGCAAAGAGTACAACGAGACTCCTTCTTTACGGTACAGATGAAGCAATCCAAAGCGGCCTTTTCTGCATTATGGCAACGTCCATTAGGAAATATTCTGACGTTAGCGGTCATTTCGATGGCGTTAACACTACCGGCAAGTTTATATTTACTCACCAAAAATATTGCCTCTGTTGCCGTTAATGTTGCAAGCCCATCACAAATTAACCTGTATATTCAAGAAGGAACTCCTGAGCCACGAATCATGGTGTTAAAAGACCAGATTGAGCGCCGTAGTGAAGTGGCAACGGTGGAATACATTTCGCCACAGCAAGGTCTTGCTGAACTCAGCCAATACGCAGGCTTTGATCAAGCGCTAAGCCTATTGGATGAATATGCCTTGCCAGCGGTCTTGGTGATCTCACCGAGTATTGACGATAATGAGATGATAAAACAACTTGCCCACACTCTGCGTGAAGAGGCAAATGTTACCGATGTCCGTTTAGATGAAGATTGGCTAGCCCGGTTAGATGCCATTCGACATCTGGTTTTGATTGTGGTGGTGAGCCTTTCATTATTAATGCTTTCATCTGTTTTTCTCATTGTTGGTAATACGTTACGTTTTAATGTGCAGGCCAATAAAGACGAAATTCAAACGATGAAACTGATTGGTGCAACCGACAGTTATATTTTACGCCCTTACCTGTATTCCGGAATGTGGTTAGGTTTGCTCGGCTCGTTTTTTGCGTGGCTAATGACGGCCTTAATTACGGTGGTGTTGAATGACGCGGTCTCTGCATTAGCAGCTTTATACGACAGTCGTTTTCGGATGATTGGCCTAAGCTGGGATGAGTCACTCCTGTTATTGATGGTAGGGACGTTTTTAGGCTGTATTGCGGCACAGATTTCAGCGAAACGGCATTTAAAAGAAATTGAACCTATTTAAGTTGTTGAGGTCTAGGGTCTGTTTATCTTTCGCGGTTAAAACACTTTTAGCCGAACCCTTCGGGCAGCGTTTGTAGCTCCTTTCTACGGCGTTATCGGCTTCTCAGGTAGAATAACTACATTTCAAAGCCTCTGCCTTGTATAAAGAAGCCACAAACTGCTGCAAAAATCAGCTCGAAAGATAAACAGACCTTAGTAATCTCGATAAATAAAGTAAATTTTTCTGTTCTCAATGCCTTCATTTTTTATTGGGCAAAGATATAATTATTGAGGCTAAGGTTTGTTTCTTGAGTGTGGCTTGTTAATGATCGGCAATCAACACTTGAAACCTGTTCATTTTCAGTTCAAGATTGATGGGTTAAAAATAACTCCAGATCAGAGATTGATGAGGATTTGAATGACTAACCAAGCGTATCCAATGGCTCTCGTTTCACAAGATAGCTTAGATAGCTATATCCGTTCAGTAAACAGTTACCCAATGTTGACTGCTGAAGAGGAACGTGAATTGGCGGAGCAATTACATTACTCAGGTGATCTTGAAGCGGCGAAAACGCTTATTTTATCGCATCTTCGATTTGTTGTTCATGTTGCTCGTGGCTATTCCGGCTATGGATTGCCGATGGCTGACCTTGTCCAAGAAGGAAATATCGGTTTAATGAAAGCGGTAAAACGCTTTAACCCAGAGGTTGGTGTTCGATTAGTTTCTTTTGCGGTTCATTGGATTAAAGCGGAAATCCATGAATATGTCTTGCGGAACTGGCGCATTGTCAAAATCGCGACAACGAAAGCACAACGTAAGCTGTTTTTTAACCTACGTAAGTCGAAAAAACGTTTAGGTTGGTTTAATAATGGTGAAGTCGAAACGGTTGCGCGAGAGTTGGGTGTTGAGCCGTCAGAAGTTCGTGAAATGGAGTCTCGGTTAGCAGCTCAAGATCCAACATTTGAATTTTCTGCTGAAGATGATGACAACCCAAATGCTTATACCGCACCGATGCTGTATTTAGAAGATAAGCAATCGGATATTGCTGACAATATTGAAGCCCAAAATTGGGAAAGTCATACCAATCAGCGTTTAAGTTTGGCTCTTGCAAGCTTAGATGAACGAAGCCAGCATATTGTACGTTCTCGTTGGTTAGATGATCAAAAAGCGACATTACAAGAGCTTGCCGATTTATACCAAGTTTCAGCGGAACGTATTCGTCAGCTAGAAAAAAATGCCATGAAAAAGCTCAAAGATGCGGTAGGCGAGTTGTAATTTAAATACCGCCGCTCCATATTTAAGAAGCCGGGATCCAGTGATCCCGGTTTTTTTTGTTTTCGATCTTAGTGCCGGATCATTCGGCGATTTTTCTGTGGATAACTCTGTGACAAAATTATTTGCTAACTGTCATCAAACAGGGTAAATAAAGGGTTGAACGCTGTTTTTTATTTGGGGATATGTTTTTTTACACACAGTAAAGTAAAGATCATTACAAGATGTTGTGGATCTAAATTTATCAATATACCTTATCAACGCAATTCACAGAATTATCCACAAATGATGAAAAAGCATTCAGCAGTGGATAACCTTAATCTCTCTGTGTACTTGTTCCGTGTGAGTTAGGTTACAATGTGCGCTATAAAATCAAGCCTCAACGAGAACAGTTATGGACCAGTTTCAGCATATTGATGTCATGTCTGCCCAATCATTATTGACCGAGTTAACAGCAAAACTAGTGGATATTCGAGACGCACAATCTTTTGCTCTTGCTCATCCACCTCAAGCTTTTCATTTAACTAACGATTCTATGATTCATTTTATGAATGACACCGATTTTGAACAGCCTATTTTGGTGCTGTGTTATCATGGTGTCAGCAGCCAAGGTGCCGCACAATATCTGATTAACCAAGGTTTTGAGCAGGTATATAGTATTGATGGTGGATTTGAAGCTTGGCAACGGGCCGGTTTACCGATAGAAACGAGTTAAGCGACGATGATAAAATTGATCACCCTAAATAACCCTCGAATGGCACAGTCTTTTATTGACTATATGGCTTCACGTCAGATTGAAGTGCAGATGGAAGTCGAAGAGGGGGAGCTATTTTCTTTATGGCTGATGGATGAGCAACATTGGACAGAAACGGAAAGTGAATTAAAACAGTTTTTGCGTTGTCCGCAAGATAGCAAATATCAAGCGGCGTCTTGGGATGTGGCAGAGACGCGTAAGCCGCACTTTTATTATGCTTCTCCTAGCCTTTTTTCGTTAATAAAAGCGAAAGCAGGCCCCATCACTTTGCTGGTGATGCTGGTGTGTGTCGCTAACTTTACTCTACAACAGTTTGGTTGGGCTCAGCAGGTATTTGCTGCTTTACATTTTCCGGCAGTTGCCGATCAGAAATGGCAACTATGGCGTTGGTTTAGCCATGCGCTACTGCATTTTTCTGTTATACATATTACCTTTAATTTATTGTGGTGGTGGCAATTAGGGGGAGATATTGAAAAGCGGTTAGGCAGTGGTAAGGTATTACAAATCTTTTTGATCTCAGCAGCACTCTCGGGTGCCGGGCAATATTGGGTTGAAGGCGCGAACTTTGGCGGCTTATCCGGCGTCGTTTATGCCTTAGTGGGTTATTTATGGATTGTAGGCTGGCGGGTTCCTGAGTTGGGATTAACTATGCCTAAACCGTTGATTGGATTTATGTTGGTTTGGTTAATTCTAGGTTTTGTTCAGCCGTTTATGGCGATCGCAAACAGTGCACATCTTGCTGGGCTGATCTGTGGTTTGTTATTGGGTTGGTTAGATATCGGACGACTGAAAAAAACAAATCAAAAGCATCAATAGAATGCTTTTGATTAAGAGCAGTCTTGGACATTTATTGATAAATATACTTCGTGAACAGTAAGTCAGCAATGAGCATGCGCCCCGTTTCTGGCAATAAAATATCATTTAATTGCTCAACTAAAGTTTTACGTAAGTTTTCTCGCCCAGCCAGTGACTTTATCGCTTCTTCCGTTTGTTTTCCAAGCATCTCAACCACGGCATCTCGTATTAAAGGCTGGTGCAATTCGATCAGCGGCAGATCGGCATTATTCGCGACCATAATATCAATCCTGACTTGAATATAGCCCAACTGTTTACCTTTAGTGTAAAAGTTAGTGGTAAGATCGGGTTCAAGAGTAAAGTAAGCCAACTGTGGTTTATTTTCTTCAGTTGCTTGGCTTGGGTAAGCGGTTAGCAGGCCAAAGGCGAGCATTGTTGGAACTAAATAACGTTTAAGCATATTTGTGCCTGTTCTTTGTTCTGTTCACGATATTCGAATCGCCTGAGTCTTGTTACAATAGTGCATCTGATGGTAAAGAAATGCTTAACTAGAGCTTACACACGAGTCGTGTTGCTGTATTCAAGCGTTATTGTATGATGGTTAAGCATTATATTGAATAATAGTATGAAGAGAATAACTCCGCTCTATCTTTCTGCGTTACAGCAAGTAAATTGGCAAATACCAGCAGAATTTAGCTATCCAAGCGAGTTGGCTAGGTCTTGGTTGCTCGAGCAAGGTTCATTATCGCGTTTGATGAGTCAACACTGTCAAACATTACAAGTTAATCTTTGTGAGCATCACTGGGCTGATCCCAAACAGTTGGCGATCGATGAAATTGCCTTGTTATCGCAAGAGCGTTGTTTATTACGGCAAGTCATCTTATCTGGCGACAGCCATCCTTGGGTGCTTGGTCGAACCTTGATTCCTCAAGCCTCATTACACGATCAACCGATAGATCTGACCTTGCAGGGTAATATTCCACTTGGTTTAACGGTTTTTAGGTGTGAGAACGTTAACCGCGATGCACTGCAAGTGGGATGGGCAAAAACGTCACAGGGGCAACTACTTGCTCGACGTTCACGTTTATGGATGAATGATAAACCCATGTTAGTCGCAGAATTATTTCTTCCGGATTGTCCTGTGTACACTAAGGAGAGTGTGTAAATGACAGTAGCAAAAGCGCGTGCTTATTGGCAGTTAATGCGCATGAATCGGCCGATTGGCTCATTACTTTTATTATGGCCAACCGTATGGGCGCTGATCCTTGCTGCACAAGGAATACCCGATCTCAAAGTGTTGCTGGTCTTTATTGTGGGAGTCTTTGCGATGCGATCTGCGGGATGCGTGATTAATGATTTTGCTGACCGTCATGTGGATGGGCACGTTAAGCGCACCGCTCAACGTCCATTGCCTTCTGGCATGGTAACAGCACAAGAAGCGATTATTCTTTTTGTTACCTTAGTTTTGTTCTCATTTTTATTGGTGCTAACCATGAATCCACTGACCATCAAGCTCTCTTTTGCTGGGGTGGTGTTAGCCTTTATTTATCCGTTTATGAAACGTTACACACATCTCCCGCAGTTTTTTTTGGGGTTAGCGTTTAGCTGGTCTATTCCGATGGCATGGGCTGCACAAGCCAATGAATTACCGATGGTGGTGTGGTTTTTGTTTGCGATCAATGTTATTTGGACCATTGCTTATGATACCCAGTATGCCATGGTCGACCGAGATGATGATTTAATCATTGGGGTTAAATCGACCGCTATTTTATTTGGTCGTTTTGATAAAATGATTATCGGAACTTTACAGCTTTTGACCGTATTATTATTGATGCTGCTTGGCTACGGTTATCAGTTAGGATCGAGTTATTATTGGGCTATCTTAATTGCTTGTGGCTTATTTGTTCACCAGCAACATCTCATTCGACATCGTGAGCGTATGCCTTGTTTTCAAGCTTTTCTTAATAATAATTACGTTGGTATGGTGGTTGCTGTTGGTTTATTTCTCTCTTTTCTATAATGGTTTATCTTGTAGAGCCATCAGGCATCCTTAATGGATGCCTGATGGCTTTTGCGCTTGCTAGCTGCTGCGCCATAACAGTATTGCTGGTATAACCTGGCTACCATTCCACTTGATAGATGCTTTCTTGGATGGTAAGTCGAACCTCCGGATAAAGCATGGCATACAGCGCTTGTGCCAAGGATTGGGTTTTTTCTAAATGACAATCGCCATTGCTCTCTAAATAACCTTGTTTGGTTAAGGTGACAAACAGCGCTGAGAAGACGCCTTTATCAAAAAACTCTGGCGCATTAATGCCATGTAATCGGCCTAGACGCTGAGCGATTTCTTGGCTCTTACTTTCTAACTCTGCCTTATCCAGTTCAGGATTAGCCACCAGCAGATTTAAAGCAATCGCATAGCGCTGTAAGGTTTCTAGAATAGTTCGACCAAGTAACATCAATACCTGCGTTTGTGCTTGGTTAATTGTGACGTTACCATCATGTTGGGTGAGCATTTGCTGTGCTTCTAATTCTGCCAGGTAGTGCTCAACAACTTGGGGGAGTTCTTCTTCCTTATAGCTCAAAAAGAGTTCTTGTTTGAGAAATGGATATACCTGTGCGACATGCTGCTGGATTGCCGCGACCGACATCTGCTGTTGACGAATCAACATCTGAGCAATTAATGATGGGAGCGCAAGTAGATGAATAATATTGTTGCGATAATAGGTCATCAAAATGGATTGATTACGATCGAGGGAAATAATATCCCCCATGGTATCGGTTTCCACTAAAAACTTATCTAAAGACTCAGCATGTAAAACTAATTGTTCTGCACTTTCATTTGGTACGGTGAAGGTATTGGAATACGGTACATTGCGCAGCAGCGACAAGTAACATTCAATTTGCTTGACTAAATTATCCCGAGCGAGCGCACGTTGACGTGAAGCGAGTAATGCAGTTGCGCATAATGTCATCGCATTGGCCGCCGCTGCATCGTTAATATGGGTCATCATTTTGGTGGCCAACTCATTGACCACAGAAGTCATCCATTGTGGTTTACTGGCTCCCATTGGGTCGATCGCTTGGGTCCATTCTGGTACGTGTTCATTTAGAAATTGATTAAGTGGAATCGGTTCCCCAAAGTTTACGTAGCCTTGTCCAAAATTGCGTAGTTTGCGCAAGGTACGAAAAACGAGCCCAGCATTTTCTTTTTCTTTACGCTTACCTCGTAGTTCTTTCGCATAAGTACTGACTTCCATAACATGCTCATAACCAATATACACGGGCACCAGGGTTACTGGACGATTAAGTCCGCGCAACATCGCTTGAATGGTCATCGCGAGCATACCCGTTTTCGCCTGGAGCAAACGCCCCGTTCTTGAGCGTCCTCCTTCACTAAAATATTCCACGGAATAGCCTTTAGCGAACAGTTCTGCTAAATATTCTCGGAAAATGGTGGAATAAAGTTTATTTCCTTTAAAACTGCGACGAATAAAAAAGGCACCGCCACGGCGGAAAATTAAGCCAGCTGGAAAGAAATTTAAGTTAATACCTGCGGCGATATGGGGCGGCACCATGCCTTCGTGATACAGCACATAAGAGAGTAATAGATAATCCATGTGGCTCCGATGGCAAGGAACATAGACAATTTCATGTCCATCTTGTGCGAGCTTCCGAACGCTAGCGGCATTATTTATATTTAAACCTTGATAAATTCGGTTCCATAACCAACCCAGAATACGATCGCCTTTTTTGATTAAGGAGTAGGAGAAATCAGCCGCAATTTCATCAAGGATGTTGTGTGCTTCTTTACGTGCTTTTTCAAGCGAAATATTTTTACTATTCGCTTCATCAGCAATGGCTTTCTCAATCGCCGGAGAATGCATTAATCGTGTAAATAATTGGTGACGCTGAGGAAGGTTTGGCCCTGATGCTGCAAGTTTTTGACGAGAAAAATGGATTCGTGCGACGCGGGCTAATTTGTGGGCAATTGAACTATCGGTGCCATGGGCATCAGCCATATAACGTAGCGAAACGACAGGGCTAAAACGAACCAAACAATCTCGGCCAGACAACAGAACGGCTTTGGCTTTTTGTGGGCCGTTTAGCATTTGTAAGTACGGTTTCTCACGCCCTTCTTTACCTGGTTTTCTTCCCCATAAAACAGTCGCTGGGATCATCTGAACGTCCAGCTCAGAATCTAACTGATGTAGGCTAAGGAGTTCGGTAAAGGTTGAGATGGACTCACTAGGAACATGGTTATCATCTTGTAATAAGGTTGGACGTGAGGAGATAAAAACATAACGTTTTAGCTGGTGTCCATTGATAACGAGTGGCGTAAGCGGGTCGGGTAAACCTGCGCGCCGAGCGTGTGTTTGTAATGTCAGTAAATCAACATTAGAGCGAAACGGTAGCGCATAGACGACCGGCTTATTGAGGTCGATGCTAAGATCATCAATTGGATTTGACGGAATAGCTGTCCCCTTAACCAGTACCGAAAGCGGTAATTTAAGCAGGGAACGTGAAAATGAGTGTCCGGAAGACATAAGAGTTTAAGGCCTCGAGAATACATACAAAAACTTAAACGGCTTACTTTTGTTTAGTCGTTGCTCAAAAGGAAGATGCTTAAGTCGGAGTCTTTTTTGGATCGCAAGAATACCAGAAACTGGTCAAACCTTTTAATAATATTGCTCAACATAACGTCATTTTATCGATGTTATGATGAGTTATGCGGCCATCGTCGGAAAGCAAACCAATAGGTACTATACCCATGAGCCTGGTAGGAATGACTCAAAAACCAGTAATCTGGATTGCTTTTCCATTATTACTGGATATACTCACAGTTAACTGTATAAAAAGACAGGTGAGTTATGAAGCCGTTAACGCCACGCCAGCAACAAGTTTTCGATTTAATTAAAAGTAAAATTGAAGAAACAGGTATGCCACCGACTCGAGCGGAAATAGCTCGTGAACTCGGTTTTCGTTCTGCCAACGCAGCTGAAGAGCACCTAAAAGCGCTTGCTCGTAAACAAGTGATTGAGATTATTCCAGGTGCTTCGCGAGGCCTGCGAATTTTACTGGGAGCAAATGATGAAACTCAGGACGACGGGCTGCCGCTCATTGGCCGTGTTGCTGCGGGAGAGCCGATTCTCGCGCAAGAGCATGTCGAAGCTCACTACCAGGTCGATCCGAGCATGTTTCGTCCGCAGGCCGACTTCTTATTGCGTGTCCAAGGCGAAAGCATGAAGAATATTGGTATTATGGATGGTGATCTGCTTGCGGTGCATAAAACTCAAGATGTTCGCAATGGGCAAGTGGTAGTGGCTCGAGTTGAAGATGATGTCACTGTTAAACGGTTAGAACGTAAGGGTGCGAAAGTTTTTCTGCATGCAGAGAATGAAGCATTTGCACCGATTGAAGTTGATCTTACTTGTCAGGAATTAGCGATTGAGGGGGTGGCCGTCGGTATTATTCGCAATACCGATTGGATGTAGAATTCCTTCCAGTAAAGAATCTTGCTAATCTAACTGATATTCATTATCATCTTCTTTATGGCGTCATAAGGAAGATGGTTATGCCCTCAAAAAAGACAGATTCATCCGCTTATCATGTTCCCGTTCGGTTACTGCAGCCGCTTTGGTTACGTAGCCGAGAAAGCTTAGTTGATGATGGTTTAGTTTATGACCCCATGGCCACTAGCGCTTGTCAGCGTTGTCATTTAGCACCTGAGTGCTTTGCGGGTGATATACATCAAAAACAACTATTACACGTCACGTTAACGCGGCTGTGCGATCAACTGGTTCAGCAGTTCCTTAAACATTACCCAGAGGGTTGGGTCGTCAATGTTGGTGCAGGGCTCGATACTCGTTTCTACCGGATTGATAATGGTCGTTGCCATTGGTTAGAAGTGGATGTGACTGAACATCTTCTTTGGCGGCAAAAGCTTTTCCACCGCAGTGAACGTTATCAACACTGCTGTGGCAGCGTCGAGACCATTAATTGGCTGGAATGTTTACCGATCCCTGAATCTGCTCCTGTGTTTATCTTATGCGAGCAAGCTTTGTTAGATTGCAATGCACAACAAGTGGCGCATTTTATTCGCTCAATTGGCCTGCACTTCGCTCATGCGCAGGCTTGTATTATTTTAGCTGGGGATAAAACCGATACTCGTTTAGGGCAAAAAATGGGCTCAGGCAATTATCGACATGGTTTTTCTCACCCAGATCAGGCGGTATTACACTGTTTACCTTGGGCGAATCAGGTTACTCTGTTTTCTCCTCTGGATCGTGATTGTGGACGTTGGAAATTATGGCAACGCTTCATGAGCAAGTTTGGTTACGTAAAACAGCGCTTCACGCCTGTGGCTGCTCTCGTTTGCTGGTAGTACTTACACTGATAGTCGTTACATAGCTGTTAGGCAGAATTTTCGTTACACTGATGCCTTCATTTCTCGAGGGCTATGGCGTGCAATCCATCATTCAAACATTGTCTAATCGTTCTCTTCATCGGCAGGTTTTACTGCTGTCTATTCCGATGGTGTTGTCAAATATTACTGTTCCCTTATTGGGGGTGGTTGATGCGGCCGTGATTGGTCACTTACCACATGCTTGGTATCTAGGAGGCGTGGCCTTAGGAAGCAATTTGATCAGTGTGGCATTTTGGTTGCTGGGTTTTTTACGTATGTCGACGACGGGCTTAACCGCACAAGCCTATGGTGCGGATAATGCTCAGCAATTAGCGCGAGTTTGGTTACAAGGCATCCTTATGGCGTTAGGGTTTGCAACGCTATTTTTACTTTTTCATCGTGGGATCGCGGAGGCGATTTTTTCTATCAGTCAGGCCAGTGAACAAGTCAAAACCTATGCGATGCAGTATTTTGTTATTCGATCTTGGAGTGCCCCCGCGGCGTTAATCAATCTCGTATTGCTGGGATGGTTGTTGGGCACACAAAATGCTAAAGCTCCGATGTGGATGGTGATTATTACTAATCTTACCAATATTGGATTAGATATGTTTTTTGTGCTGGGATTAGGCTGGAAAGTACAAGGTGTTGCGGCGGCCTCGGTGATTGCTGATTATGTTGGCATGAGCTTTGGATTATTATGTGTGTGGCGGTACTGGTGTGCAAAATCGTTACCATCACCATGGTCTTTGTTGGCAGAAGCCTCACAGGGCATGAGCCGTTTTATTCGCCTAAATCGTGATATTTTCCTTCGTTCACTGTGCTTGCAAGCCGTATTTAGTTTTATGACCTTTCAAGGCGCAGCATTTGGTGATCAGGTTGTTGCGGCGAATGCGGTATTAATGAGTTTTCTAATGATGATCTCCTATGGCATGGACGGTTTTGCTTATGCAATAGAAGCCATGGTCGGCAAGGCGATCGGAGCCAATAGTCAGCAGCAACTCAAAGCCTCTATCATTGGTAGTACTTTCTGGAGTCTACTGATTTGTCTAGGTTTAACCGTGATGTTCTCGGTGGCAGGGACATGGCTGATTAGTCTCATCACCAGTATTGAAGACGTCCAGCAAACAGCTCAAGCTTTTCTTCCTTGGTTGGTGGCCATGCCGTTAATTTCCATGTGGTGCTTTTTATTGGATGGTATTTTTATTGGCGCAACGAAAGGGAAGGAAATGCGCAATAGTATGTTTATTGCTGCTTTGGGCTTTTTTATTTTCTTCACTCTGTTTTCTGCTTGGCAGAATCATGCTTTGTGGTTCTCCATGCTGGCTTTTATGGCATTACGTGGTATGACGTTAGGCTGGCGATTGATAGGGCTGTGGCGATACGGGCTATTTTTCGAAAAGGGATAAATGTGCTCCCCAAGCATGGTAAACGGTTGGGGAGCTTTTTTTAAAAGAGTCGATTTAAGCCATTGAGCGCCGCGACGCGATACGCTTCTGCCATGGTTGGGTAGTTAAATGTGGTATTCACAAAATACTCAATGGTGTTCGCTGTTCCTTTTTGTTCCATAATTGCTTGGCCAATATGAATGATTTCAGCCGCACGTTCCCCGAATACGTGAATGCCTAAAATTTCCTTTGTCTCTCGATGGAACAAAATTTTTAGGCTTCCGATATCTTTTCCTGAAATTTGTGCTCTCGCAAGATGTTTAAACGACGAGCGGCCCACTTCATAAGGAACTTTCGCGGCCGTAAGTTCTTGCTCAGTTTTCCCCACCGAGCTGATTTCAGGAATGGTATAAATTCCGGTTGGAATATCTTCAATCAGTTTATTACTGGCTTGCCCTTGAGTAATGGCTTGGGCGGTAAAGCGGCCTTGATCATAGGCAGCGCTGGCAAGGCTTGGATAACCGATCACATCACCTACGGCATAAATATGTTCGATATCAGTTTGGTAGTTGTTGTTGACCGCCAACTGGCCGCGTGAGTCTGGGCTGAGTCCAACAGAAGAGAGATTGAGTTTATCGGTATTTCCCGTTCGTCCATTGGCATACAGTAGGCAATCTGCTTTCATTTTTTTGCCAGACTGCAAGTAAACAATAACCCCATCGTCGGTGCCTTCCACTTTTTGATAGGTTTCATCGTTACGGATCACGATACCACTATTCCAGAAGTGATAAGAGAGTGCATCTGAAATTTCATTATCCAAGAAGGCGAGTAAGCGATCCCGCGTGTTTACTAAATCGGTTTTAACCCCTAAGCCACGAAAAATAGAGGCGTATTCGCAGCCGATGACTCCTGCACCGTAAATAATAATATGTTTGGGGTCATGTTTAAGGTTGAGAATCGAATCACTGTCATAGATGCGAGGGTGACTAAAGTCGACATCACTTGGTTGATAAGGTCGAGAGCCTGTAGCGATCACAAACTTATCCGCTTGGTAATGTTCCACACTACCATCCTCTTTGCTAACCGCGACAGTTTGTGGGTCAACAAATTGAGCAGAGCCAAAAATAAGAGAACAGTGATTACGATCGTAAAAACCTTGGCGCAAACGAGTTTGCTTATCAATCACCGATTTTGCATGGTCGAGAATCGATGAGAAATTAGCGTAGAGGCTGGTGTTATTTTTACAAAATAGAGGGTTACGATTAAATTCAATAATTCGGCTAACAGCATGGCGTAGTGCTTTGGAGGGAATGGTTCCCCAGTGTGTACATCCTCCGCCAACACTGCTTTCTTTTTCGATAATGGCGACATTCATACCTGCTTTTGTTAAGCCCATGGCGGCTCCTTCTCCGCCTGGACCACTGCCGATTACGATGACGTCAAAGTGGTGATTCTGTGCCATAAAGTGTCCTTGTTATCCATGCTTTGTCTGACTGTAGCGAGATTGTAACGAATTAGTCAGTGAGGTAAATCTTGTTGCTTTCAGAGAGTGTTTAGGATCACGTACTTTCATGGTGTGGGACCGAGATTGATTGAATCATTGAATAGAAGATTGCTCCTAAGCAGAACGAGGTAACGAGGTAATGAGAGAGTCGACAAGTCTTTGTCTTGCGTTATAGTATTGAGTCGATTTTCATTGATAGAACGGATCCAGTATGAAACCCACGGGAATTCGCGCACAACAAAAAGAAAAAACCCGCCGCTCATTGATTGATGCTGCTTTTCGTCAACTCAGTGCGGATCGCAGCTTTTCCAACTTGAGCCTACGTGAAGTTGCCCGTGAAGCGGGGATCGCCCCGACCTCGTTCTATCGCCACTTTAAAGATATGGATGAGCTAGGCTTAACCATGGTGGATGAAGGCGGGCTGTTATTACGACAGTTAATGCGTCAAGCCCGCCAGCGCATTGTTAAAGAAGGGAGTGTCATTCGAACCTCAGTTGAAACCTTTATGGAATTTATTGACAGCAGCCCCAATGTATTTCGTCTGTTGCTGCGTGAGCGTTCTGGTACATCCTTTGAGTTTCGTACCGCAGTGGTGCGTGAAATTGAACATTTTTCAGCAGAGTTAACCGAGTACTTAATTAATACAGGCATGTCACGTGAAGAGGCCATGGTGCAAGCTGAAGCATCAGTGACATTGGTATTTAGCTCCGGCGCTCAAGCTTTAGATTTAAATCGACAAGCGAGAGAGGAATTAGCTGAGCGATTAATAATGCAACTACGCATGATGGCAAAAGGGGCTCTCTGGTATCGGAAGGAACGGGAACGAAATCGATTAAAAGGTGGAATAGACTAATGACGAAAAAAACAAATAATCATTATCCAAGCTCTGAGCGTAAAACCTTGGTGTTAGCATTAATCTCGGGTATGTCCGGAGATGCCTTACTATCTTGGCTTACCATGAGTGAAGTCACATTCTCGATCTTTCCCTTGATCGCTTTAGTTTTATCGGTGCAGGCTCTCTATCAGCAGTATTTACGTCATCCTGTTGCCGAAGATATCCCGTTGGTGAGTCTGGCCTGTTTCTTTGTTGGAGCATTTGGCCATTCTGCGTTTATTAAGGCTCAATATCCTGATAGTGGTTCAAACTTACTTTCTCTTTTTATTGTCTTAGCCCTTTTATTGTGGATCGGTAAAAAGCTCGGATTTATTGGCCGTCGCCACTGAATAGCTTAAGCGAAATAATGTCAATCTTTCCAGAACAAGAAACGAGCCATTTGGCTCGTTTCTGCTGTTTATTGGTTGTCTTTACGCTCTAACATCACACCTGCTTCTATGTGGTGGGTAAATAGTTACATAATTCCATAGGTGTCCACCAATGTCTTTGAATGTAATTTAAATCAATGCTTTATGGTTATTTGTCTCTATTTGTTTTCCATTGACGTCTTTATGGGTACAATAGAAATCGCGTTATTGCCGTACCCCACACCGTACCCAGGATTTAGTTAGAGAGTTGCTTATAATGACAAAACGAATAAACAGCAATGCCACACTACAAGCTCTGAAGCCAAAAGATAAAGAGTATTTAATCCCAGATAAAAAAATTGAAGGGCTGAATATACGTGTTCGTCCTACCGGTACAATGACATGGACATTTCGTTTTCAGATTGGAAAGAAACACGAAAAAATCTCTATGGGGCGATATGTGAAGTCAAAACCTGAGCAGGGTATGACATTAGAGCAG
>NZ_NBUS01000036.1:121092-126513 GCF_002749895.1 Vibrio fujianensis
CAAGAGTAGAAGCTGGCCGCTATCGGAGTTGGCTGGAGAACAACAAGAACCCAAAGGTTGAACTGGATAAAGAAAAACGCGCACAAGATGAGGCAAAGACCTTTAACGATGCATTTGAGAGTTTTGATGAGAAGCGTCTTTCTAAGCAATTACGAGGCGATCAGTCGAGAACCATTTACAATCGAGATATAAAGCCAATTATCGGTAATATTAAGCTGACGGATTTAAGCATATATGATCTTAATAAGGTTTTTGATGCGAAGGTTGATAAAGAGGGTAAGCGTATGGCTGGTGCTATCGGTGCTTGCCATAAAGTCATCAATCAAGTGATTAACCATGCCTTAGCTCTTAATATGCTTGATTCTCATCCGGCACCACAACTAAAAGCAAAGGATGTTGGAGGGGGCTCTAAAGTAACAAAGCGAAACCTTAGCTTTTCTGAGTTGAAAATATTGTTAACTAGCTTAGGGGAGTGGCGTACAGCCCCTTCTAACGTCCGTTTAATACGTTTCTTGCTGGGATGTGGTCAACGTATCAGTGCTGTTCTAGAAATGCGTTGGGGTGAGCTAGATCTGGAAAACAAGGTTTGGACTCTACCAGCCAGCTCAGCAGAGCGACATACTAAAAGTCCGGATAGTCGCAAAGTACCGCTCAGTGATTATCTTGTTGAGTTATTGCAAGAGCAGCGTGAAAGTGTCCCAAGTAAATGGAAGTTTGTTTGGCCTCAACTCACTGTAGATAAAGCCCAAGAGCCTGCGGCAGTACGGGCATTGATCAAACGTAATTTACCAGCCGATCTAGAGCGTTTTTCACCCCATGACTTGCGTCGTACCTTTATTAGCCGTTGTAGTGAAATGGGGCTGGATATCGTGGCAATAGAAAAGACAGTCGGCCACCAGCTACCGGGTATGCTTAGAGTTTATAACCACCATGACTACCTTGATGAGCAACTAGTCGTTTTACAGGCGTGGGGCGATAAGCTTCAGGCTTTGACAGTTGAGAATATTGTTCCTTTATCAGCGACGAGATCGGCTTGATTTTTCGTCCAATGTGTAACGAAGATACAGACTCTTCCTAATGGCTCGAGGAACAGCATGAATTCTAGTTTTATGAGCCTATGTAACTTAGATTATAGAGAGTTGGTTAACTGTTCGAGCGCTTTCGTCAACATTAAGTTTTTCTCTTCAAGTGAGTCTACTTTATTACGCATTTCTTCTAATTGACCCTCCTTCTGACGGCTTTTCGTCTTTAGCAAATCGTAACTTTCGAGCTTTTTATTCAGTAAGTCATTATCTCTTTCTAGCCTTCGAATCTCTCTTTTAAGTGCCGTTCCATCGATAATTGATCCTACAGCTTGACCTAAATTATCTAATCGATATTTCTTTTTAACTTTCTTGAGAGTTGTGTGAGTTTTGTCATCAACATAGACAGTATGTACTTTTTTGGCTCCTGTTTTTCTTCTGTAGTATTGCGCCCAAGATTTCTTCATGTTCGAGAGTTTCTCTTTCCTTAAAGCTGGCTCTGGAATCCTAGAAAAGTAGTGTTCAGCTTGCTTCAAGATGCTCTGTTGTAGAGGGTTGGTAATTATGTCGTCTACAGAAGGAAGACTTTTTGGTATCCCTTTTTTGATGAAATACTCAGTTAACCATTGGGTCATTTTCTTGTTCTTAAAATTAACCCACGCCTTAAAATTATCGATTTCCTTACTCACTATCTTTCCTTTAATTTGTTTTGCTACATGTAGCTTTACATGTAAATAATATACTGTCAAAAATTATGATATTATAAACTTAATAGGTATTATAAATAAAATGTGACAATCATGATTAGTGTGATTCTCCAGTTATGGAAAGAGCTGAAACCGCAGGACAAAGTCGTATACTTGCATTGGGTTTTGTGTACTCGAGAGCAAAGAAACGTGTTCCTATCAATTGCATCTCTGGCGGAAAAGTTAAAGATAAAAGAGTCGACAGTTCGTGGTTCGGTAGCACGCTTATGCATGTGTGATAAGGTAATTTTTAATAACGAGCAGTCATCGTATGCTGTCGTTTATCCAGCAGGTTTTGATAGCTCTCAGGAGTGCCCTAATGAGAAGCTAGCTTCAATTCTAGCAATACTAGGTATTGGAGAAGCCCTAACAGATGAACGTGCTGAAGCGTTGGCGAAGCGACTACTTAAAGTTGTATTGGTTTCTTTAACGGATGAGTTAGGGGTTGTTGAAAGTATTAGTTTTTCTCATCTTTCTAAAGTGACCGGAATGACGAAGCAAAGGTTACACCGTTACATAAACGAGTTGGTAGCTGATAGGTTTATTTTGAAGTTTGTCGCTGGTTGTAATGCACCTTACCTATACAAAAAGAGTCATTCGATTTGCATCATAGACCCAACGGTGTTTGGTGGTAGTAGGATTGAGCTAATAGGTTTTAAAGCAGAGAAGATGCTTGGGTGTGAGCCTAATCAGCGGATAAGGAGTCGAATAGCACAAGGCCGAAGAGGATGGAATCTTTTGTCGAATGAGATAATTCGACATAGCCTTTTAGGCAGGCTGAACCACTTTTTTGACGAGCTAGTATCACAAAATATTCGAGACAAATTAACGACAGACTACCATGCTTGTAGTCGAGATATTATTGCTTTGACGAACTTGAAGGAGGTAAATAACGATCTTCATAAGATATGGCTCAGGGATATTGATCATTTCTCTGATTTTTTCTTAAGTATCGTTCGTGAGCAGATTACAAAAAGCACGTCAAAGGGGCCCTTCGATATCTATTTCGTTAGAACAGAAACCTCTTGTTATGTGCTGTCAAATATAGGTAATGCATACTCAGGTGAGCTAAGCGTGATTGATAGTGATTCTGCTGTCTTTCAGCCTGATTCGGATGAAGATGCTTGGGTAATTAAAGGCGTTTTTTTGTACGATTAATCGTTCATAAATCGCTTTGATGTTATTGATAAGTTCCGAGTAGTTTTACGTTTAGTTATGTTAGGCAACGCTTTGTCGCTAAAGGTTAGTCGAGAAGTAATTGTCAATAGGAAATGGCAGATACAGTAATATACGTTTTAAAGGGTTAATCAAGGTTACTACACCTACCCCTAAGTAGGTGATGGGGAAATAAGGTAAAAAATAATATGAGTAGAGATACCTGTGAACACATACAACAGGTACTTACTCATGAAAAAATCAACATACAACGGATTACTGATTCAAGGCACTCTTAAAGATAATGAAGAAGGTTATTTAGAGCAGTTAATCGAAACAATGAACTACTCTATCGAAGAGTACCCTAGAACCTATGCGATACGAGTCGACTTGCGACTACCGTCTCATGGCTTTCTTGACGATCTTACTCGCGATGAAGCTGTGAACTATAACATTCGTCGTACAAAGCTAATGTCGCGGTTCAAAGAGTCATTAAGTGAAAAAATTAAAGCCCAAGGAATACGAAGGAAAAGAATGGGCAAGAGGGCAGCTCCGTGCAAAGTGAGATACGCATGGGCTAGAGAGCAGGACACATCAATGCATGAGCATTATCACCTTGTTCTGCTTTTCAATAAAGACCGCTTTTTCACAATTGGCCGCTACAAACAAAGAGATTCTCTGGCAAGTCTTATTACTGGTGCATGGACGAGCGCTCTAGGGTGTAGTGAGGAAGAGGCTTTAGGTTTGGTCCATTTTCCGATTAACCATAGTTACTATATCGAAAAAAATAGTGAGCACTTTACCGATCAATATTCGGATCTGTTTTATCGGATTAGCTATCTAGCCAAGAAGAGGAGTAAGCGCTATGGCGAGGGACATCGTTGCTTTGGCTGTAGCACTAGGTAACCTCGGCTAAGGGATTAAAAAGAGGGGAGAGAATCCCCTTATCCTTTGTGACGATGCTTTAAATCCCACACGCGCCACTGACTGGCTTGAAGGTGCGTGCGAGCGTCACCTTTAAGCTGAGTCAAAGTGAAGGTGTTTGAGAAGATGTCACCACTTAGACAGTAGCTACAGAACTGATGACAGTTTTCATTTAACAGGGAATAGTCTGTTTGCACACCAAGCATAGCTTCTGCAATTTGAGCGGTAAACTCACTGCCAATGGCTTTACCTTGAGCGTTGCAACTCACGTAAATGGAAAGGGCTGTGGTATATGCTAGGAATTGATGAATTGATACGGCTTCGATAAGACCTTTGCCATTTCGATGGATGATACGTCCATTTCCCATGTACACACCTGAATGCTCAGCATATCCAAATGCGAGATCGCAATACACAATGCTCCCTCTAACAGGACCATCGGTTTTCCAAAATAGGTTATGCGCTAAGCTTTTCGATAAGCTGCCTACAACAAAGCTCCCTATTGCGTGATATGGATTCATGTTATTTACTCTCCAATGTGATGATAACGAAACTCAAAAGGGCTCTGAGCTTAATGTTTATAAGGGATTAGCGGCCCCGCCCCTTCACTAAATGGCCTGGTTTAAAGTTCAAGAGAAACAAAGTCTTTATCGACTTCATCTTGAGTGATTCCGATATAGCGAAGCGTGACGCCCTCAGATGTGTGACGAAGCATTTTCATGACACGGCCGATATCTTTTGTGGATTGATAAAGAAAGTAACCTCGGGTCTTTCTCATCGAGTGAGTACCTAAAGCGATATTCAGTTCTCGGCCTACTTGCTGAAACGCCATTGACACGGCGCGTCGTGAGATTGGCTGGGGTGGTTTGTTTTTCAACTGTTGGCATCGGTGGGATTGAAACAAATAGATGTGGTCGGGATGTTGCTCTCTCAATCTAGCAATGTGCTGCTGCGCTTTGGTATTGAGTTGAATGTTGGCGAGCTTGCCAGTTTTACTCTCACGAATAATGAGCCGGTCGCCATTAATGTCTTCAAAGCGGATCGACAACAAATCAGAAATCCGCAGTGCTAGGTTTAATCCGATATACCACACATCGGCCATTTGTGGATGAAAACGAATACTCAACAGATGACCAACTAGGCGTATGGTGTCATCGTCTTTGACTGCTTGGACTTCAGCCATAATCTGCTTCCTTTTTTGTCTGTAGAAAGGTGTATTGGGAAGCACAGAGCCGACGACCTCAAGAAACCCTTGTGCAATAAGGGATTGATGCTTCCCGTTTTAACAATATGGGAAGCAGGCGTCGGTGCAGCTCTATGCTGGTGGTTTTGTTGAATGTTTGGTTACGGAGGGGAGTGTTCCGGGGTGGTAAGTGGACTGGCTCTGGCTACTAGCCACACTTAATCTGAATTTGGTTGTAAGCGTCCATTGCCACATAAGCTAGAAAGTTACACTCCCACATTTCATATAGCTCGGTTGTTTCTTGTAGGTGCATGTCAACGATCACCGAAAACTGATCCACTTTTAGCTTAAAAACGATCAATCAAAATTGATCCACCCTTTTACTCAGGTA
>NZ_NBUS01000035.1:0-46885 GCF_002749895.1 Vibrio fujianensis
TTATTAAGGCTATTCATGATGAATGATGGTAGTAGTTAAATAGCCTTAATTAGATCATATTTTTATTTAGATTGGTATTATCTACAAAGGTGGCGGAGATTCGCCAACAGTTCTGCTCTAATCTTCCGCATTTAGACAACCCACAGTCAAAATGTACGTCAATGAGTATGGAGACCCGAGCAATGCCTGCTCCTGCTCCTGCTCCTGAAGAAAGCCTAAACAGTCGTTTGGTTGGAGCACAAGAACTTACTACCGAGTTAAATAACTTTATTCGTAGTAAACGTCTGGAACAAGTAACGCCTTTGACTCTAACTCAATTAAATCAACGGTGTACTAACTTCTTGAACTATCTAGTCAAACAGGAGATCTGCTTATCTGCGAAAGCTGCCAACACTTACAGAGATCACTTAATTGAAAAAGGATTAAGTGCAAAGACAGTAAAAGAATACATTGCAGCCAATAAGCAGTTCTTTGATTACTGTGAACGAATTGAACTCATTGAGAAAAATGTCTTCAAAGCGATAAAAGCACCAAAAAGCCGTGGAACAAAAGCATCCCAGCAACGCGATCGGTGGCAGTTGAAAGATCTTAAAAGGCTATTTTCTAGCTCCGAATTTCGTAAAAAAGATGTCCAGTTTCAGTGGACAACTAAAGTACAAGTCTATCAAGGATGCAGGCCTTCTGAAGTTTGCCAGTTAACGACTAATGACATTCAAACAATTGAAGGCATCCCATGCATAACAGTTTCTGATTCCGAAGCTGATCAGCGGCTAAAAACGTCCAATGCTTCGCGTATTGTTCCCTTGCACAATCAATTGATAAAAGAAGGGTTTCTTGAGTATGTGCAAGAGCGCCGAGAGCAAAAGCAAAAACAGCTTTTTGATTACAAACCCCACGGTGAGAACAAAGACTGGTCATTTCGATACCGTACCAATCTAGGAAAACTACAAACAACAATTGGAATGAAGCCGAATGCACGACCAACGGCATACTCCTTCAGGCATACCTTTGTCGATGAGTTAAAGATTGCTGATACACCTGAGCACATAGTGGCTGAGATTGTTGGTCATGCTCATCCCAACATCACCTTTGGACGATACGGGAAACAAGCGAAAATTCAGCAATTGAATGAAGCAGTTAATAAATTTCTGCCAGTGGAGGTGAAGTATGCGTAAACTAGCAAACTTTGAGCTTAAAGCGATTCTAGAAGCTATTGAACATGCTGATTTTACTAATGATTATGACTTCTTTAATCTGTTAACTTGCGGGATATCAATTGAACAGATTAGAGCGGTATATAGACTTAGATCAGCTTTGCAGCGTGACTCTTCTAAAACGATCTTCGATTATCCCTTGTTCCTTGATCAAATTTACTCAAGTGTTGAGTCCTTCTACTCAGTGAAGGAAGCTCTGGGATACGAGGTTGATACCCAAGAAATAGAGCGGGAAGATAAGCTTATATTTCTTATGCAATTTCTAGCTGAAAACAAAATGCAACTCTGTATAGACCGCCGTAATACACCGTACTCTATTGCAATAAATCTAGGCTAGGAAGGAGTTTTAGTATGGAAGACATTCATGAACAGTTAGGCGTCAGCAAATCATTTCTCAATGATACATTTGTCATGATACGTGTTGCGAAAGACGGCGAAGTATGGGTTCAGTATTCCGATAAGCTCGATATACCTGCTGGCATAAAGGCTATGCGGATTGCAGCGGAAGTTCTAAAGCTAATAGCTACAGAGTCAACTAATCATAACTGACAAGGTTTTCAAACCCGAGATAAAGGCGGCTTCTAGCGAGCCGCTTTAAGAATAAGTTGGATATAAACGCGTCAGTAAATTTTTTAAGTTAGCATCTCAAGGATAATTTTATGTTTTGCAAACCTTCAATCAAGTGTTCAAATTCACTATGCGACTGTACATCTTATACCAGAAGGTTTGCAAATAGGCTTTTGATATCTGCATCACTGAACAGAACGTCTTTTTCGCTTTCTTTGGACGGTTTGGATATTGATTCAAAGGAAACATCTTCGTGTTCATCTAATTCACTTATTCGAGCATATACCGTATTCTTTGCCTCTTCTGCATCACGATTCGTAAGTTTAGATAATTCATCCAAAAATCCAATGTGGTCTGACAAATCGCTTTCTAAATCAAGCTGAGCAATAGACTCGGAAGTGCAAGAAAGTTCGAAGTCTACCCAGTGTTCTATAAGGTTTTGAATACCAAGTTCTTTACTATTAGGTATATAATAATTAACATTCTCAATTATCATATTCAAATCTTCGATATGAACGCCTTGTTTTAATATACCTCTTATTTTTTCTTCTATTGCTCTCAATAGGTCCTGTGATACTGAAGAGTTTTCTTCAATATAGTCTCTCACCCAGCAATGAAGCTCTGGTAAGTCTCGCCCATCTCTTCCCCCATCAATATCTAGATTAGAAGACTCCAGTAATTCTAGTGCCTGATCAAGAAAGTTCGAACAATTACTAAAAAACCATAAATCGAATAAAAATTCGACCCTTTCCGACAAAGATAAATCTGTAAAAGTTATGGCATACCCGTTAAATAAACCCGCATATGGCGTTTTTGACTGAGTTGGTGAGCATTGGATTTTAGTTGCAAAGCCTGAAAATGTTTGAGCGCAATACTGCAAATCTTCTGGCTCCGTAAAAACTTTCTTCATATGCGCCCATAGATTTTTTGCCCACTTTGCTTTTATGGCAACGGATGGTAGAAGTCCTAGAAACTCTTTGTCGTTAAGGTACGACTTTAGAAAGTCTTGAACAGAAGGGTTTACGAAATCAACTTTGCCGCCTGAAATGGAGATAAAACCAGATTCAAGACTCTTTAGTGACAAGTTAAAGTCTCCCTGTGATGTGGATTGGCCATAGAACGCACAAACATGTCTATGCAATTTTGAAAACTGACTCCTGAGTTCTTCTATTCTGACCCCAAAAAAAGCTTGTTGAAAAAATAGTGTTATCAGTAAGTGTTTGGAGCTAGAACTTAGAGAACGGAAAGGTTTACTCCAAATCATTTCAGGGTTGTCTAACGCATTCAATATGAAGCTAGGGTAATCAGTTGGAGAAATGTGTTCATTAAACTCACTGGACACAAAAGCTATCACGCGAGGATTATAGTTTCGATGATCTATGATATGACAAAGTAAATCACCTTTAATAAGAGACTCTACGTATTTCGGTTTCAAACACGAAATAAACAAATGGTTGAACAAAATTTCTGCTCGAACTTTACGCGTATATTTACCAACATCTAAAAGATATTTAGCTAGTTGAAACTTCGTACTGTCCACTCGATCAGATATCAACTTAGCCTCTTCAAATATATGTGCACGAGTAGTTAGTATAAATCTTGCGTTGGGAGCTTTGACCACTCTCTTTACAAAGAGTGATAAAGCATTGTCCTTCTGAAGGAGAGTCTGCCGATCTAACTCAATTCTCCCTAAAAAATCATCAAAGAAAAACACAGTTTTCTGCTCATTGTTAAGCTTGGAAAAACCATCCTCTAAAGAGTTTATTGAAACAAACTCCCAGCCTTCTTCTAGATAGTGATAAGAAACCATTTTTGCTAACGTTGTTTTGCCAACACCTGGTTGTCCCGATATAACAAGGACTTTTTCCTTTTCTAATTGTTCAATTGCTTGATGTAAGCTTGGGTTCACTACATAGACTGCCAGTTCTTCGAGAATCTCTTCTTTAGTCGCTTGTGTGTAGGCCTCCAGTCCAGACTGTAAAATTCGCTCTAATACAGCAGAACTTGATAGCCATAACTTCATATGTTTCTTTTCAATATTGGGAAAATCTCGAAGTGCAGCTTCAATATCCTCCTTGCCTATAAGATCATTGCTATTCAGAATATGTGGGGACAGTACCTGCGTTAATTGAGAAGTTTTATTTGGAGTAAGTGAGTGAGATGTGAAGAACAGATATTGTTTGGGTTCTAGTATATCTAACTTTCTTTTCTCTTTTTCTGCATTTTTTTTTAAGCCTGAAAAGGAGGTCTTCGAGTAGTGCTTACACTGCATAATAATGTCACCTTCCGCTGTCGAATGGCGTCCATCAATTCCACCGTCTGGGCCTGGGCCGAATGCAGAGAAGCTGACTCCCATTTTCTGTGATGCAATATCTCTACACAATTCTTCGAAGTCAATAGGTGATAAGTTATCTAAGTTGCTCATTTTTAACATCATTCCATATCGTTGCGACCCACGCCTTGGTGTTAACACGAGCCTACAGACGTAGTTTCCAATCCAATTGAGAGTATCCCTCTTCAATCGTGAAGGTTAACTCATGTCTAAAACCCATTGAATGACTAATATACTTCATTGAAAAGTAAGCACCATTTTTAGGTGCCTACTAACAAAGTTAAAGTTCTCTTAATCTTTTGAGTATCTGCTCTCGCTCTTTTTTAAGAGCCTTATCTGTGATGTCTATGGCTGGCTGAAAGATATTCATATCCATTTCAAAGTGATTAAACTCATTTAGAAGAGTTTTCTTAGACATGAAGAAAACACGATGTTGTATTTTTTCTCGTTCACTTCCCTTAAATGAAGCGAATATAATATTAGACAGCATATCGTGTTTCTTTGTATTGATGTTGTATGTATCAACTAAAACTTTTTCAACATGTAGTCTTAAATACAGGTACGTGAGTGTATGCCTTAGTGTTTTTGAAAGTAGAGGGTAAGCCTCATTCTTTAATGGATTGAATTTTGTATAGTCCCAACTAATAATATCCTTCGCCGATACATTATAAACTGCACTTAGAACTCTATCTGAAAATAGCTTCTCATAAATTTCTGTAACATTAATTATTTCATCACAATAACCGTGCATTAACTGATTTAATTTGTTTTTTTCTTCGTTTAAACCTAGAATTTGACAGAAACCACGCATAAATGGGACTAGAGATATCAGAAACTGTTTTTCGTCATCAATTTCGTCTTTTATATCCCCTCTTAATAGGTTTAGAAATTCATGGATATACAAAAGAATCGACATTTCTTGTTGGTTTATTGGTGTAAACCCGTTGCTCTCACCCTCAATATTGTTGAAGTAATACAAGTTTAGGCACTGTTTCGCTTGATGTTCTAAGAGTTTGATTAAATCTGTGTTATGGGTGAGGATTAGCGTCTTTTTAGAAAATAAGAAGCTTAAGATCGCATAGGCTAGTTTGTTTTTGTATATGGAATCAAAACTCGATATCGGGTCATCAAGTACAATTAAATCACATGTCGAGTTTTTTGCTTTTAGTAGTTCAAATGCTAGTGAAAGAAAGTTCTGTTCACCATTGCTCAGCTCAAGGTCTTGTCGATTTTTGTTTAGAAAATCTTTCCCACCAAGCATAAGTCTGATGTTGTTATTAACATCGCGCTCTAGTGAAATTTCACGCTCAAGAGACTCATTTAGAAATTGTTCGATGAATAATATATCTTCACTTCCAAATGTGGGTTTATTCTTGAGTAAGGCTTGATAGGCTTCATTATCTTCTTGCAGCATGTGATTTGTTGAAGCTGTGATAAAATCATGCTTGAGTAGTTGCCAATAGACTGATTTATATTTGTTGAACTCAGTAATTAAATCCTCAATGAAAGACTTGTCAGATTTCTTTATAGCAGTTCTAACTCGATCTTTGATATTAAACGAGTCAGGCTGAGATAAGTTTTTGATAATTTTCTCTGCAATCTCCTTTTCTTTTTCATCCATCGTCTTGGATGTTTGATCAAATTGTTTATTTTTCTGAGCTAATTTAGCTACCGCATCAATAGGGTGATCGCAGACTAAGCACTCGTCTATGTAATTAAACTTATTGAGGATTGCTACAGCTTCGCTTTGTTCTTCTAGCTTGACTATGCTTTGCTCTTTTCCATTGAGCTGAAAATTGTAATTCGATAAAGCTCGAATGATAGAGTCATCTCTAGCAAAATCCTCTATGAAAAACCTTAATTTTAACTCTTCATAGTCTGGCTTTTCAGGTAGTTCATATCCATACACTGTATCAATGAATTTTTCACGATCAATTTTTTTCCCCCTAGAGCGGCTGTTTGCTATATCTGAAATATAACCTCGTATATCTCCATCTAAAATTAGCTCATCAAAATTCGTGTTCATTTTCGAAATCTGATAGTTTTTCTTGAGGAGGTCAACAAGTTCTTTTTCAAACAGAAAAGAAAAACTGTTGTTTAACTTTTCTTTAAGTTCGTATTCCTTTTTAATATTTTCACCGAGGATGAAATCCTGAGTTTCACCCTGAATTACGTTTCTGTCATTTTGGTCTGAGATTACATGGGCTATAAGAGCACCACTTTCGGTAAATTCAGTACCATCAATATTCAGTGTATATTCTACGCCTTTATCTTGATTTAAAACCTTTGATAAACTTGTTTTTCCAGTACCGTTAGGGCCATACAGGACACATACTTTCTTACTTTCAAAATCTAGTTCGTTGTTCTGCGTCAAATCTAAATATGCGTCAGTAAAAATGTTATCTTTCTTGATTTTCAATACGTTAATTTTCATGAATTTTCTTACTCAACAGATTTTTCAACAATGTAGCACGGATTTAGTTGCATATAAGAGTTGTTCATCAAGAAATTGAAAGTTACTCGTCTTCGTGAAACAAAATGGAGCCCAGTTCTGTATTTTGTCTATCCATGAGATCATGTATGGCAAAATAGTTGGCTGAGGACTACTTTTTCATGGGAGACAACGTGATGGGGATAAAAGAAAACTAGTCCGTACACTATGATATCTAAACTTTGGCTCCTTCTGCGAGAAGTGACTAAAGTTAACCAAACATGTCTTTCAGTCCATTAAGCCAAACCCAATCGTCTTAGCATTTTAGAGATTGCTACTTTCCACAATCTTCCCCTACCAACCAATCCAGTGGTTATTTTTTGACCGAACAGAGCATTTTTTTCAAAAAATTTTCTAGCTCAAAAATCTCGATAAACTCAATGTGTATAGGTTTGATAAATAATCTCAAATTCGACGTCGATTCTTTCTACGTATAGACAAACAATGTCAAAAGTAAATGTTTTATTGTTAATTTTCAATACCTTACACCATTGACGACTGTGATTTTTGGCCGTACTTTCCGTTTTGACGAATGACTTGCATTCGATAAAAAACGGAAAATATTATGAAAACTATTACAACTACAAAGTTACTAACTGTAAAAGACTACATCGACGCATATCTCATAGAGAGAAAATATTGTTCAGCTCCCTCGACATTAGCCTCCGATCTCAGCAGAACAAAGAATATAAACGAGGCATTGGGAGAGTTCGCCATCAATGCAGTTAGCCACTCTCAGATTAATACGCTTCTAGTAAGTTGGCACGAGCGCTTTAGCAACAAAACCATCAACGAACATCTGACAATCTTGCGTCGTATTTTTTTGAAAGCGGTACGTGATGGCGTAATTGCCCGAAATCCAATGAAAGGCGTACAGAACTACAAAACGGTAGAACTGGAGCCAAACCCTTTCACAAAAAAGGAATTAGCACGGATGTATGAGTGCAAGAATGTCTGTACCCAAGGACAGAATGCCGTAATGCTGAATCTGCTGACAGGTCTTCGTATCAGTGAACTAATAGCATTGTCTTGGCAAGATATAAACTGGGAACGCGAAGTGCTCTATGTCCGTCGCGCTTGTGTATTGAACATTTATAAATGCCCAAAAACTAGAGGCTCGGTACGTGAAGTTGATTTAAATCCACTTGCTTTAAAGCTATTGAAAAAGCAGCTGAAACTGACAGGAAAGCGCCGCCCACAAACAATCAACATTCTTGAATGCGACAATAAAACATTCACGAAAGACTCTGTCAGTTTCATTTTCTTAAATACGAAAACGAATCAACCTTTTACTGATGCTAAAGAATTCACTGAACGATTCTTCATTAAATTTCTAGAACAAGCGGGTGTGGCTCACAGAGGTGTTGGTCAGCTACGTCATACATTCGCTTCCCAGTGCTTAACCGCGGGGATCAGCAAAGACTGGCTCGCTGTTCAAATGGGGCATAAAAGCACAACAATGATCGACAAACACTACGGTCGATGGATTCGTGAAGATTCACCAAACTACGCAAGAGAGGCTGCGCAACACCTTCAGGAGATATTCGGCCTACCGCAAATAAAGCCAACAGTGACTTTACCTGCAGTTCCTCACTCTTCGTTAGTGTTGTTGAAAAAACTTCAGTCCAAACCACAGCTCATTCAACTTCTTGAAGGCATGCTGGAGAGCGACAGATGAGCACGGTGACCATTGAGACCAAACATAAAGTCGTACATTTTGAAAATGTGACGACATGGCAACCCGCTACGCTTCCGTCACACTTTTGCTCCGCAAAAGATGCACGGAAGCTGCGGGCAAGAGAAGGCTCTCTTGACTCTCTAACTCGACCTCAGGGAGGTCGAGAATGAGAACAATCAGACTATTCCACCGACGAATGAATTACTCTTCAACTACAGAAAGTCGTGTGAAATGCGAACACTCTCTTGCGCATTCACTGCGGATTGCTCCTCCAACTAATGCCAAAATATCCAAGAAACTTGAGTGGAACGAGGAGCTAAGTCAACACAATTTCATGTGGATAAACAACCATATTTCTCCAATAGAATCTTGGACTGAAGCTGAGCGGCTTGAACTCTTGTATAAGATTGTTCCACAGCCACGTATTCACAACCAATTAAAGCTTCAAACACAGCAGCGCCAGTATCGCCGAAAAATGAAAAACGCAATAGATAGTGAAATCAAAAGTGGTAACACGGATGCTGCTAAGTTTTTGCAGAGTATTTTAGAAACTGATGGTCATGTTTCGTACTCCTCTATTCAGAAGTTTTCTCTTTTGACAATGCAGCGCAAGAAACAGCGTCTCAAGATGCTAGAGACTTATCTGAACGCTCACAATCAGCTACAACACAGAGCGCCGACTAATAACATATTCATCCAAGAAGGGATTTTTAAGATCCCTCACAGATGGGAGGTTGGTAGTGATCTGGTGAATGCATCGGACTATATCGAGTTCACTCGGCTATTCCTTGTTCATTATTTCCCAGACTATGAAATTAAAACAATTATTTGCCATGACGATGAAAGGGATAAAAACCAAAACACAGGGTGCCACACACATTATTTTTTATCTGCGTTGAATCAGAAAACCAACAAATTTGATCTTCACAAACGCCAAATACAAGTTGTGAGCGAATACATAGAAAAAGTTACAGGGGTAAAGGATTTCTTTCCGAATGATTCAAAGTTGACACGTGAGGAGACACAAGACTTTGGGCATTACTTTCAACGAATGGTTCAGGATTTTGCGAATAAGCATTTGTGTCGTTCAAAGGGGTTGTTAGTTGAGTTTTCTACTGAAACAGAAAGGAGAACAAAGCAGCGTAAAGAAATGGATCAGCAAGCAAAACTTCCGAAAAGCCAGAGGAAAAACAACTTAAATAACTACTTGCTCAAAAGACAAGCAATACAACGCAAGGAACTCGCGAGTGATATTGAAGCTGGAAGAAGTGAACTAGACGACATTAAAACGCAAGTTGCTATTTCTACAGGCGAAAACGAAATGATCAATGAACTAAAAAGGCAAAATAGCCGAGATATTTCTGCTGAGAAAAAAGAAATCGTTCAATTGCGTGCTGAAAAGCACGCTTTAGAAAAGTTAGTTCAAAGCTTAAAAGATGACATCATCCGTCCTTTAAGCAAGTTCTGTCAGTCAGTTTTCTTGGGTTTGAAAGCTAAAGAATCAGGTCAATCACGGATGGTTGAATCATTCTTGGATAACGCCATGAAAGATATGTTGAACCTGCCACCCAGCATGCAGGTAAAAGCAAAGCTGCTGTTGGAATCAGTAGAACTACGCAAAAGTAATCTTGAGCGCAATAAGACCGACCAAAAGTCAGAAAGCGATACGTTTGAAAGGTAAGTTAGTTAAGTTCTTAACTTACTAACTTACTAACTTACTAACTTTCATTAAAAAAACAATAATAATGGTGAACCGCATGGCAAGACCGAAAACTTACACTGATGAAGACCTCATCCAAGCCGCTAATGAGCTGATTAGCAGAGGAAAGAAGCCCAGCGGGTGGCGAATTAGAGAGTATTTACAACGAGGAAAAAGCTCTTCGATTCAGGCTGATCTGGAAAAGCTCATTGCTGACGGTAGGATTCCAGAAGCACAAAATGATCCCCCATCAACAACTACTCAAGTAAGAACCTCATATGAGCTACCAGCGGAAATTCAAGAGCTTCTCGAAAGAAAGGAACATGATATCTCCACATCACTTCGAGATATTGTTATCGCTATGAATGACTGTATTCATACCCATTTTGAGTCAATTACTTACACACGCATTAGAGAAGCAGAGGCAATCAGCCAACACGCGATCAAACAAAAAGAGCAGTCTGAGGGAGAAGCTTTGGATATTGAACAGACTCTCCAAAGGGCTACAGATGCAAATGATGAACTAGAGGAGAAAATTGAAGCTCTGCAATCTGAGCTAGTCGAATCACAACACGAGAAATCTGAGTTACTAAAAAATATCAGTCAACTTACGAGTTCACTCAATCAAGCAAATGACAGGTTAGAAAACCAGCAAGATACCATTTGTGGTCTCCAAGCCAGTCTATCAAAAGTCGAGAAAGCGCATTCAGCACTAACAGTACAACGAGAATATGCACTTAACGATGTGGAAAGGCTTGAATCTCAGCTGACTGAACTATCTGAACGCTATGAGAGCACTTGTCTCAAATTAACTGAAAGTTCGATTAAGCTACAGTCAATGACAGAAGCACTGGAAAATTCTGAACGTAAGTTAAGCACTGTCCAGGATGAAAATACCGATCTTTCAGTAAATTATCGAATCTTAGAGAGTAAGCTACATGAGTATCAATCTAATATCGCAGAACTTAACCGTGTAAATCATGAACTTGAGAAGCAGCTGACGTACTTTTTAGAAGAAACTGACTCCATTTGTGATGCTGTCAATGACTCATCAAGTGGACACTAAAGTATGCTATGGTTACTCCTATCGTCTACTTATCACACTAAACAATATGGATATTCAAACGGCGTTAGAACGTCTGCATAAATTTGATAGGCAACGCATTTATGTATATACCAAGCGCAACTTGCGAAGAGTATTTTTTGATGACAGTGAAGAAGCTTTTAAGCAAAGTTTACCGCGTTTAATCAAGTTTGGGGTACTAGAACGAGCTTGCCGAGGCGTTTATGTGTTTGCTTTAAGTCGCTACAGAGGTTGTTATACCATTGAATATGTGGCTAAAAGTCTACGTCGTGGTGAATACAATTACATCTCGCTTGAATCTGCTCTTTCAGAATATGGCGTAATTTCTCAGATTCCGATTGATCGTCTGACAGTAATGACTACTGGTCGAAAAGGTGTATTCAAGACTCCATACGGGGTGATCGAATTTACACACACTGATCGCTGCGATATCGATATTCTGAACAATACAATACTGTATGACAGACCACTAAGAATCGCCACGGAGTCTGCGGCGATTCGAGATTTGAAGCGGGTTGGTAGGAATACTCATCTGATAGAAACGTACTAATTTCTTCCTATAGAACTCAGTTAATCTGTATCAAACCGCCAAACTGATTAATAATTTTTGAAAAACTATCATTATGTAATGAAGAAAGTAGCTTTCCATCCTCATGATTACTGTAATCAATAGAAGTAATACCTTGATAATTATATTTATCTTGCTGATACTCTTGCTTTTTTAGAGTAGATGTTAAAATAACTTGTTTACCTAATGAAGTATATATATCAAGCATTTTCTCTTCTTTGTATGTAGAAAGCTCACCATCTCGAAACGAATCAACAACTATTGGGAAACGGTGGCCTAGCTCTTCGTTAATCGCCAAGGTTCTACAGAAATAATATTCTTGATTATCACTTCCAGAATAGACAGTATTTTTCTTTGAAAATAAATCTTCGAAATTTAATCTTCCACTTGGATCCACTTTTTTACAATACTTATTCATTAATAAAACCAAGTGATTAATAAAATCCTTACACTCAGTTTGAGTATCTTTAAATCCCTTTTTGATAGCATTAGCTGAGCTTTCTAATTCTTTTATCTCTTTAAGTAGATCACTTGCTTGCTTGTCATATTCTTCTTCAGAACGTATGTCATCGGAAAATAATGCAATTTGAAATAAATCAACAGGAGTTTCTTTCTGGATAGTTTTCAATTTATCTTGAAGAACATTTATTTCGTGAGTTAAAGATGCACTACTCTCAATTCGAACTTCAATACTTTCGTCAATAGATTTTAGTATCTCATTTCTAACCTCAATATTGCTTACATCAAACTCTATTTCTTTGTTTTTAAAAACAATTCGATTCGACTTACAATCAGAACAAATAACCTCACCAAGTTCTAAACTTCTATTGAGTGAGTTTAACTCATTCTTTAACAACTGTAGCTTTTCAACTCTAATAGTTTCTCGGTTCCTTTTTTTCTGTCGTTCATTTATGTCTCTGGTTATTTCTTTAACTCGATTCCTTATTCTTTCTGCTCTCTCTGCATCTTGTGTTTTAGATGTTATTACAGATAGTGCTGGGTTTTTAGATACCAACATCATTTTTTTCAATATGGATTGCCGAGAAGCTTTTAAATTCTTTATCTTTTCTCTTCTTTCTACTTCATCGCCACTATCAAATATCGGTCTATCAATACCTTTCAACTGACAGAGCATAGATTTGAAGTCATCTTTTTTAAAGTAATTACTTGAAATTAAACTAGAAGGGTTTCTTTTATCTTGGCCTATAAAAAACATCTCGTAAAAGGTAGACAAATCAACGGTAACATCAATACCATTTTTGTGAACTTTAGGAAACGATCCAATTATCTTTGATAAAAATGTCCTTAAATCACTTTCCGAGTCAAATATTTTAATATTACTATTGAATTTCACTATAAAAGAGGAACCTTTTCTAATGAAATGATAATCAACAAAATCAATTTCTAGCTTAGTATAAAAGTAATATGACTTATAATCAAAACCTTCTGGCCAAATAGGGCTATTCCCAATAGCGTAAAACATTCCTTGTAATACCAGAGTTTTCCCTCGATTATTGTCATCACTAAATATTACATTTACATTATTATTGAATCTTTTCTCGCAATATGATTCGTTGCCATTTCCAATCGCAAACTCTTTAAATATCATTATTTATACCCTGAACGATCAATGAAATTAAAAACAAAATTGATAATTTATCTAAGTGTGGGGGAGTTTTCTTTACTTCTTCTTCAATGTAAGAATATAAATGATAAACATCTAATGTTTCAAATTTCTTTATGCCCTTTATTATTTTTTCTACTAGATTCCAAAAATATTTTGACGTGCCTTTATCAAAGAAAGTTCGGCTTAATCTAGAGTTGCAATCAATAATTACGTCATTCATATCATCAAAGCTGGTGCTTAACCCTTCTTTATGTATCACTTCAAAAAATCTTGTTGGTAAGCTATCTTCTTTAAAAATATTTGAAACCCCAATCAACCTGCTTATTATCAATGAGTGAAGTTTATCTTTTGTTAAATATCGATTAAGATTAAGAACTTCACTTGGAGATGATATCGATATATTTTCAATTTCACTATTTTTAAGCGATGATTGAACATCTCTTATTTCGTTAAAAATATTCTCATATGTTGTATCACTGATAATTTTTTTAGCTCTAAACTTCGTTACTTTTTTTATATAGTCTGAGCAGCTTTTTTTGTCACCAAAAAAGGTGATAGATCTTAAAAAAGAATCAAGCATGCTTTCATCAATGCTGCCATGGTTTTTTACAATAACTTCCCGTAGCTTCTTTTCTATTCTAGTTTTTGTTTTAGGAACTATATTGTCATACCCAAAGCAATCAGCTTTGCTATCTATAAGGTACGAAGCATCTAGTGGTTTACTGAACAATACATAGTCATTAAATGTAAAATCTGAAATATGGTTGTCGTAGAGCGTATATAGGCTTGAACCGATAAGTGATGGGGTAAATTTAGTATAGTTTTTACTTTGAACATCCAGCATTAAATCAAATGACTCATTCACTCCCGTTACATCATTGAAGCAATCAATAACAACTATATCAACTTTTTCACTATCTTTTCTCATACCAAATAGATAAAGCAAAGACTTAGTTTCATAGTCTGCTGATTTCTTGTTGTTTAGTTCAGTATTTTTGAATATGTACACGATCTTGGTGCCTTCCAATACAGACAACTATTCTGTCACTTTCTTATGCAACCAAATGTATCATTCATCTCATAAGGAGGGGAAGTATTGAAAGCTCTAAACGTGACGTAATTTAATAATATCAACTAAATACAACGACATTAGGTTCGCATAGAAGCAAAACTAGTTTTCCTCATACCTTTTGGGCCTTCTTGGACGAGGCAGTGTGACTAATATATAATAAGTTCTACCAATCATCAGGATCACGAAGCTTTTCTTGTTCACGGCTTACAGCTTTGTCTTGAATATGTAGCTCAAGATCTAGTGATGACAGCAGGCGCATCAGACTTTCGATACTGGACGAAGCTGGATCTCGTTCGAGCTTTGATACAGTTGTCTGTTTTAAACCAACAATATCTCCGACTTTGGTTTGGTTTCGCCTTTGATTCCTACGTACATCACGCAAGTATATTCCCAGTTGCTTAGGACTTGTTATGAGCATATCTTCCTCCAATGTAAATTAACCCCTACAGAGGATAATAGCACTTTAACCCCTAAAGGGGTTAATGTAAATTTTACCCGCGTACAGGGGTAATCAGTCATAGCTAGGATTAAGAGGTTTAGTTGGCAAGGTAAGGATGTTAGAAAATATTTTGGCTTATATGCTTGATGCCCTTGCTAAGTTCGATTGTTTTCGTATACTGATCGTGATTAACATTCGTCAACGTGACATTTGATTGATGAACGTAGAAAGCTAGAAAATTCAAGAGCTTGATATATATAGGTTTTCAAAGAGATGGGGTTCAAATCCCTATCTCTCCGCCACTATTAAAAAAGCCGCTAATTTATTAGCGGCTTTTTTATACCAATCTGGAAAATTAACTGGTCAGCTCAATCCAATCTCTTTTACACATTCTTTGTACCCTATCGGTGCATTCCAAAAATCGATGCCATGCGTGACATACCTTTTCGACAATATCGTTGTAGTTGGTGAAACTTTGGTTCGCCAAGAAATGTTGTCGTAACCAACTCCATACCTGTTCTATTGGATTGAGCTCTGGTGAATAGGGCGGCAATTTGATGATACTGACATTGTCAAACTGCTCAGCAATATCATCGGTATGCCAGCTTGCACCATCCATGATCACAACGGCATGGCGTCCTTTTATTGTCGCTTTAGAGATTTGAGCGAGGTGATTTATCATGATCTCTTTGTTGACCCAAGGCACTATGATAGCTTCACCTACCCCTCTTGCGGGGCAGACTGAGCCAAACAAATAAGCGTATGACAAATTTGGCAATTTGTGTTCGAGATTGTCCATCTTTGAAATGAGCAAGAGCCAGTAATCTCATTTTCATCTGAATGGATTTTTGCTGACTGGCGAGCTTTTTAAAGTTGATACTATTAAGACTATTCATGATGAATGACGGTAGTAGTTAAATAGCCTTAATTAGATCATATTTTTATTTAGATTGATATTACTCTATCGATACATTGAGTTAATGTCAGCCCTTATTGAAGTGGTGACTGACATTAGTATGGTTATGCTCAAGGGAGCATTAAGCTCGTTGAGAGGCTTTCATTTTAAGATGATGCTTTTCTTTGTCAGAAAGAAAAGCCATTTCTAATCCATTCATTTGTGCCTGATGAATTTGGGACGGAGTTAACCCTGCCTTATAAGCTGCAATATTATATTCATAGGGGAGCTCGATGCCTTCAACAGCAGGATCATCGGTGTTTAGACACGCTAAAATATCGTGCTCTAAAAATGATTTAATGGGATGTTGAATTAAACTGTCAACAGTACTCGTTTGTATATTGGATGTTAGACATGACTCAATACCTATTTTCTGTTTAGCGAGATAATCCATTAAGCTAGGGTCATGAATCGCTTTTACGCCATGTCCAATACGTGTTGCACCTAGTTCTCGTATAGCTTGCCACATACTTTCTGGCCCCGCAGCTTCTCCAGCATGTACTGTGACATGTAAATTGGCATCTCGGACTTGTTTAAAGTGTGTAACAAAGAGTTCGCCAGGTTGCCCTAATTCATCTCCAGCTAGATCGACTGCAACGAAGTGTTCTTTATGGCTGAGAATCGCATTAAGTTCTTGTTGACAAGCTTCTGTACCAAAAGTTCGGCTCATGATGCCGATAAGATTAACTGAAACGTCAAAATCCCGAATTCCAGCTTTTACTCCGTCGATAACGGCTTCTACAACCCCTTGGGGGGGAAGGTTATGTTTCATCGCCATATAGTAAGGGGAAAAGCGTAGTTCCGCATAGTCTATTTGTGCATTCACTAAGTCTTCCACATTTTCATAAGCGATGCGTCGGCAAGCGTTAAGATCACCTAACACAGCTACTCCCCAATCGAGTTTAGCAAGAAAAGCGACCAATGATGGTTCGGCTTCTACTATTTGTACGTGCGGCGTTAGCGCTTCGATGTTATCAGCAGGGAGGGCGATATTGAATTGTTTGCCTAAGTCTAGAATGGTTTGAGTACGAATATTACCGTCTAGATGGCGATGCAGATCAGTCAATGGGATATTTTTCGTTATCATTATCTTCTTCCAAGTCGAAATCTGTATTAAGTATAAAAATCAAAATTGACCCTGTCAGTATGAGTTATCGATAAATAGGCTAATTTGACGGATCTCTTTCTATTCATTACGGATTATGTTGATGAATATAACCTCAACATAGTTCTTTCAGCTTACGAGTCAGCGTATTACGGCCCCAACCTAAAACTTTTGCAGCTTCTTGTTTGTGGCCATTGGTATGATGTAAGGCGACTTCTAATAGAATTCGCTCAAATTCCGGTTGTGCGAGTGTAAGAAGTTCAGTTTGTCCCGCTGAGAGTGCTGCTTTGGCCCAATTTTCTAATTGCTTTTGCCAGCTATCCGTACCTTCTTGTTCGAAGGAGGGCTTTTCCGCTAGTAATTCAGGAGGAAAATCATTCGGTAGTACTTCTGTTCCGCTGGCCATCACTGTCAACCAGCGACACATATTTTCTAATTGTCTTACATTTCCAGGCCATTCTAGACGGTTAAGTATCTCAATACTTTTAGGATGTAGCGTTTTCATCTCTACACCTAGTTCTGTTGCCGCAAGTGCAAGGAAGTGTTTTGTTAACTTTTCAATATCTTGACGACGTTCTCTCAGTGCTGGAATCTGAATACGTATGACATTCAGTCGATGAAAGAGATCTTCACGAAACTTGCCTTGGTGTACGAGTTTTTCAAGATGTTGGTGTGTAGCGGCAACAATTCGTACATCGACTTTGATCGCTGAATGGCCGCCAACGCGATAAAACTGACCATCGGCTAAAACACGCAAGAGACGAGTTTGTATATCAAGAGGCATATCACCGATTTCATCTAAGAAAAGTGTACCGCCATTAGCTTGTTCAAATCGACCTTGTCGTACATGGTTAGCACCTGTAAAAGCCCCCTTTTCATGCCCAAATAATTCAGATTCAATTAAATCTTTTGGAATGGCGGCCATATTTAAAGCGATGAATGGTTTTTGGGCTCTAGGACTATGTCGGTGTAACGCATGGGCGACTAACTCTTTGCCTGTTCCTGATTCTCCATTAATTAATACTGATATTGAAGAGCGGGAAAGACGTCCGATAGCACGAAAAACTTCTTGCATTGCAGGAGCTTCACCGATGATTTCAGGGGCATGGTAGGGGATGTTTTGCTGTTTTGAGTGTTCTTTACGTTGTTCATAACTATGAGCAATTGCACGCTCAGCTAAAGTAACAGCTTCGTCAACATCAAAGGGCTTCGCCAAGTATTCAAAAGCACCTTTTTGATAGGCATTTACGGCTGCATCAAGGTCTGAATGAGCGGTCATGATGATGACAGGAAGTTCAGGTGTACGAGAGTGAATTTGATTGAGCAGTTCAATACCATCAATACCAGGCATGCGAATATCTGAAATCAATACATCGGGAGTTTCCCGTTCTAATGCCATGAGAACACTTTCTGCATCAGTAAACGTCTCACATTTTATATTGGCCGATGATAGGGTTTTTTCCATCACCCAGCGTATAGCGCTGTCATCATCGACAACCCAGACATATCCTTTACTCATGACTTTCTCCCCGAACAGCCGCTTATTATTAGTGATAATTTAAATAGGCAAATAAATAGTGAATGTGGTTCTTCCAGGCCAACTTTCGACTTCAATTTTCCCATTGTGTTGATCGATAAGGTTTTGTGAAATGGATAACCCAAGCCCGGTTCCTCCTTCTCGGCCACTCACCATGGGATAAAAAAGCGTATCTTGTAGTTCTAATGGAATACCTGGCCCATTATCAATAATCTCAATTCTGGCAACCAGTTTATGTCGTTGGCCATGAATATTCGCTTGGTGAACCGTTCGGGTACGTAGCGTAATATGACCATTGGGTTGTTGGGATAAAATTTGTGCGGCATTACTGACGATATTGAGTAGTGCTTGTTCAATTTGGTCGGTATCCATTAATAATTCAGGTAGACTTGGATCGTAGTCACGTTCAATCGTTAATGTGTTTTTAGTATCGAGCGTTACCAGCTGGCGAACTTTTTCTAGGATGAGGTGTAAATTTTCGAGTTTTTTCTTCCCCGGTTTTTGTGGGCCAAGTAAGCGATCGACTAATGTTCTTAAACGGTCAGCTTGCTCAATAATAATGTGTGTGTATTCTACTAAACTTGGGTCTGGTAGCATTCGCTCCAGTAGTTGAGCCGCTCCGCGTAATCCTCCTAGTGGGTTTTTTATTTCATGGGCGAGGCTTCGAACCAACAGCTTGGCGGCCTGTTGCTGGGCGTGTTGGTTAAGTTCTTGGGTCAGTCGTCGTTGCTGGCCGATTTTCCTCATTTCAACCAATAACATTAGCTCTTTTTTCCAAGTTAATGGACTCACCGTTACTTCTAGCATCAACGGTTTTCCATCCACCACAAAAGTGACATCACTGTCGGTAATGCTCTGCCCACTTTGCAGTGGTTGCGATAATAATGCCAAGTCCATCGAGGCATGTTGAACAAGCTTGGATAAGGGTTGGTTGATGATGCGCTTCGCACTTTGGGCAAACAGTTGTTCTGCGGCAGGGTTGGCGCAACGGACGCACAAGGTTTCATCCAGCATCAATGTGGCGGTTACAATGTGATTTAATATTGTTGCACTTAATTCTGCACTCACAAGTCACCCTGTTTTATCTGTCTTTGCACCGATTTGGTGCATTAGCTTAACCAGTATGGCGCAACGAAACATAAAAACAAAGTGTGATGCTCAACGCTGGAAGAAATTTCTTCTTTAACTCACTAATTAACTGAGGCGCGATGTAAATGTACCGTTACAACTTTTGATGATGCAATAATCTTGCCGTTTGTTAGTGCTTGGATCATAAAAAGATGAGTTCCTCGATCGATGTTTTTTAGTTCCCATCGAGGTTGCGTGGTTGGTGCACCGTAAGGCTTATTGTTCATCAGTAATTGTAAGTGCTCGCTTACTTTTAACATTCTATTTAATTTTATCTCGATATTTATTTCTCCCTTATTGCTGCGAATGGTTTGTTCTTGAGTTGGATGGATGATGTCGATCGTTAATTCAGGTAGCGGGATTGGTTTTTTTTCTATGACAGATTCTTCTGTTGGCGGATTGATGGGAACCGGCTCTTCAAATTTTGGATCGGGAGCTGCAGCGTCATAATCTGGAAGAGAGATCGTTTGAGCCGTTGAATCTTGTGGAAAATCGCTGAAGTGCACTACGCCATGTTCATCCTCCCAAACATATGCGTTTCCGGCATAAACATTTAGAGTAAATAAAAGGATAAACAGTAAATAAACTCTGGAAGACCATTTCATAACTCACCTCAATATGAGCGCGTTAAGTAAGGGAAGCGTAAGACGTAAGAGTGTCCTAGTATGTAACCATCATGTTAAATCGAAGCGAGTTAAACCCCAATAGAGAAAAGGCCCGCCTGCGAGGCGAGCCTAAATTTATTGTGCAAAAAGAATGGTTTTCCACAAAATGAGATTTATACCGAATAGTAAAGTTCAAACTCGAGTGGATGAACGGCCATGTTAATACGTTCAACATCTTTTGATTTCAGATGGATATAAGAGTTGATGAAATCATCGGAGAAAACACCCCCAGCAGTAAGAAATTCTCGATCTTCATCTAGATTCTGTAATGCCTGCTGTAATGATTCTGCAACCGTTGGAATTTCTGCTGCTTCTTCTGCAGGAAGGTCGTATAAGTCTTTATCCATGGCATCGCCTGGGTGGATCTTATTTTTGATGCCATCAAGACCCGCCATAAGTAATGCAGCAAAAGCAAGGTATGGGTTTGCTGCAGGATCGGGGAAACGGACTTCTACGCGACGAGCTTTTGCGCTTGGTACAATAGGAATACGGATAGAAGCACTACGGTTACGCGCAGAGTAGGCCAGCATGACTGGAGCTTCAAAGCCAGGAACTAAACGCTTATAAGAGTTGGTGGATGGGTTGGTGAACGCATTCAGTGCACGAGCATGTTTGATGATACCACCAATGTAGTACAGTGCCGTTTCAGACAGACCGCCATATTTATCACCAGCAAAGAGGTTGACACCGTCTTTTGCCAGTGATTGGTGAACATGCATACCGCTGCCGTTATCACCGACTAAGGGTTTAGGCATGAAGGTTGCTGTTTTACCGAATGCATGAGCAACGTTATGAACCACGTACTTATAGATTTGGATTTCATCTGCTTTTGTGGTTAATGTATTGAAACGAGTAGCGATTTCATTTTGGCCTGCCGTGGCGACTTCGTGGTGGTGTGCTTCAACCACTAGCCCCATCTCTTCCATGATCAAACACATTGCACTACGAATGTCTTGCGATGAGTCAACTGGAGCGACTGGAAAATAACCGCCTTTCACGCCTGGACGGTGGCCCTTGTTACCGTCTTCGTAGTCAGATCCGGTATTCCATGCGGCTTCGACGTCATCAATTTTAAAGAAAGAACCTGACATATTGGTTGCAAATTTGACATCATCAAACAGGAAGAATTCTGGTTCAGGCCCAACAAGAACCGTATCGGCAATTCCTGTTGAACGCATATAATCTTCCGCACGTTTAGCAATTGAGCGAGGATCGCGATCATAGCCTTGCATTGTTGCTGGCTCTAGAATGTCACAACGAATATTGACGGTGGCATCGTCTGTAAATGGATCAAGTACGGCAGATGAGGCGTCTGGCATCATGACCATGTCTGATTCATTGATACCTTTCCAGCCAGCAACGGATGAACCATCGAACATTTTTCCTTCTTCGAAGAAGTCTGCGTCGATTTGGTGAGCAGGAATTGAGATGTGTTGCTCTTTACCTTTCGTGTCGGTGAAGCGTAGGTCAACAAACTTAACTTCGTTTTCTTGGATCAGCGATAGAACGTTTTCTACTGACATCTTGGATAACCTCCAGTGTTAATAAAGCGGTTTGGGCTCGAATCAAAATGAAATCTGCATAGATTAATGCTTTTATTATGACTTAATCGATGCGATTTAATTACAGCGATAATCGTGCCAACTTATTAATGTCCATAAAATCAATTGATTGTGTGATTTTGTCTTATCTTGGTGCATACCAATGCACCGCTATGATCCACCAATGCACCAATTTGGTGCTTTTATGTCGTTGGTATGCACCAGTTTCTCGCAAAGACACTTCATTCAGCCGACTATTTGTGGTCTTGTCAATCTGGATTTGTCGTGTTTGATGAAGGTTTGTATTAAATGAAATTGGCGACTAATCTTTAACAAGATAAAATTGGCTGAGATAGATCACATTTTTCTAGGTTTTTTGCCAGAATCTGGTACATTATTGACCATTTTTTTAACCGAAATTTAGGCTACGTTTTTGCACTCCCGTAAAAATGAGCTCTTTGTGTAATAAGTGAAGCAAAACTCCATGGCTACTCCACAGATTGAAAAACTAAGAAATATCGCGATTATCGCGCACGTTGACCACGGCAAAACGACCTTGGTAGATAAACTACTCCAGCAGTCGGGTACGTTAGAGTCTCGTGGTGACATCGAAGAGCGAGTCATGGACTCGAACGATATCGAAAAAGAACGTGGTATCACCATCTTGGCAAAAAATACCGCAATTAACTGGAACGGTTATAGGATTAACATCGTTGATACTCCTGGACACGCTGACTTCGGTGGTGAAGTTGAGCGTATTATGTCTATGGTAGATTGCGTTTGCTTAATCGTTGATGCCGTTGATGGCCCAATGCCACAAACTCGTTTTGTGACACAAAAAGCCTTTGCTCATGGCTTAAAGCCGATTGTCGTTATCAATAAAATTGACCGTCCTGGCGCGCGTCCTGATTGGGTTATGGATCAAGTGTTTGATCTCTTTGATAACCTAGGAGCAAGTGATGAGCAACTGGATTTCCAAGTGGTTTATGCTTCAGCATTAAATGGCTGGGCGACCTTGGAAGAAGGCGAAACTGGCGAAAATATGGAGCCCTTGTTCCAAGCGATTGTGGATAATGTTGAGCCTCCACAAGTTGATCTTGATGGCCCATTACAAATGCAGATCTCTCAGCTCGATTACAGCTCATATGTTGGCGTTATCGGTGTGGGGCGTGTTACGCGTGGTACAGTTAAAGCCAATCAACAAGTCACCATTGTTTCTGCTGATGGTAAAAAACGGAATGGTAAAGTTGGTACGGTATTGGGTTATCTTGGTTTGCAACGTTCAGAAACCGAACAAGCGACAGCGGGTGATATCGTTGCGATTACGGGGCTGGGTGAACTAAAAATTTCTGATACGATCTGTGATGTGAATGCAGTGGAAGCGCTAAAACCATTGAGTGTTGATGAGCCGACTGTGACTATGACCTTCCAAGTCAACACCTCACCATTTGCCGGTAAAGAAGGCAAATTTGTGACTTCACGTAATATTCTAGAACGTTTGGAAAAAGAATTGGTGCACAACGTAGCACTGCGTGTAGAGCAAACCGATGATCCAGATAAATTCCGTGTTTCTGGCCGTGGTGAATTGCATCTTTCGATTTTAATCGAGAATATGCGTCGTGAAGGCTTTGAATTGGCTGTTTCTCGTCCGGAAGTTATTTTGAAAGAAGAGAATGGTCAACTGATGGAACCGTTTGAAACGGTGACGATTGATGTCATGGAAGAGCATCAAGGCGGTATCATGGAGAAAATTGGCTTACGTAAAGGTGAGCTAAAAGATATGTCTCCAGATGGTAAAGGCCGAGTTCGTCTAGATTTTATCATGCCTTCACGTGGTTTGATTGGTTTCCAAACCGAGTTTATGACCCTCACTTCAGGTTCTGGTTTGCTTTATCATACTTTTGATCACTATGGCCCACATAAAGGTGGTGATATTGGTCAGCGTATGAATGGTGTTTTGATCTCAAATGCGACAGGTAAAGCGTTAACCTACGCTTTGTTTAATCTACAAGAGCGTGGCCGTCTATTTACTGAGCATGCGGATGAAGTGTATGAAGGTCAGATCGTGGGAATTCATAACCGTTCAAACGATTTAACCGTTAACTGTCTGAAAGGTAAGCAACTGACTAACGTTCGTGCATCAGGAACTGATGAAGCTCAAGTGTTGACTCCAGCGATTAAATACACGCTTGAACAAGCTTTAGAGTTTATTGATGACGACGAGTTGGTTGAAGTTACACCGAAAAGTATCCGTATTCGTAAGAAACACCTGACTGAAAACGATCGTAAACGTGCGGCGCGTGACAATAAATAATCACTATACCCAAACAACTTGAAGTGGCAGGTAGGCGGTAAGTGAGTGAACTCCCGTGAGCATAGACAGGCGATGTGATTGGGGTGAACGAACATAGCCACCCCCTGTAGCTTCAAGTAGGAAAGGTATAAATGGGATTATTTAGCCCTTGGCTGTAATGGTTAAGGGCTTTTTTATTTTTTAAGGTAAGCTAGCTTATCTAGATGAGGTGTTTTCACGGTTTTTTAGTAGAATCTTCGGACGAATGAGGGATGGATAAAGGGATAAATATGCAATTAAAGCCCGTTGTTAAGCATGGCCTGCACTTTGGTCGCTACGTACTTAACCGAATGGATCACGATCGAATCAACGTCAGTGCCGGATATTTAGCTTATATTACTTTGCTATCTATTGTGCCGATGTTGACCGTTCTTCTCTCCGTACTTTCCTCATTTACGATTTTTGATAATGTGGGTGATATCATTCAGGACTTTGTGATCACTCACTTTGTTCCTGCTGCTGGTGATGCCGTCAGTCAAGCATTGCTCGAATTTGTCAGTAATACCGGGAAAATGACGGCGGTGGGTGGTGCTTTTTTATTTATCGCAGCGCTAATGCTTATCTCCAATATTGATAAAAATTTGAATTATATTTGGCGAGTCCGTAATAAACGGCGGCCGATCTTTTCTTTTTCTATCTATTGGATGATTTTAACCTTAGGCCCAATATTGGTTGGTACGAGTATTGCTGTCACCTCTTATATTACGTCATTAAAGCTACTCGACAGTGAAGCGCTTAGTGGTGCGTTTAATTTTTTCTTACGACGGTTGCCTTTTTTGCTTTCCCTATTTGCTTTTATTGGGCTTTATGTATTAGTACCCAATAAAAAGGTTCGTTTTGCTCATGCTTTATCAGGGGCGTTTGTTGCGGCCATTTTATTTGAGTTAAGTAAAAAAGCCTTTGCGGTTTATATCACGCAATTTCCCTCTTATCAGTTGATCTATGGCGCATTGGCGGCTATCCCCATTTTATTTGTTTGGGTGTATTTATGTTGGTTGATCGTACTCGTGGGGGCGGAAGTCACGGCTGCTCTTGGTGAAAGCGAGCGATGGAGACAAACGACGAACATGGTAGACTCTTCAGCCCGATTAGAAAAGAAACCAGGAGAAGTGGATAGTGATCGCATTGATTCAACGAGTGAGTGAGGCGTCCGTGAAGGTCGATGGAGAAATTGTTGGTCAGATTGGACAAGGCTTATTGGTACTATTAGGGGTTGAACGGGATGATTGTGAGGCGAAAGCTAAACGTCTTGTTGAGCGGGTAACTCGCTATCGAGTCTTTGAAGATGAGGCCGGGAAAATGAACTTAAGCGTTCAGGATGTGGCGGGAAGTCTCTTAGTCGTTTCTCAATTTACTCTACCAGCCGATACCAAAAAAGGGACACGCGCTGGTTTTTCTCGTGGTGCTGCCCCCGAGCAAGCGGAGCATCTGTATAATTATTTTTCGGATTTATGTGTCACGATGCTACCGACACAACGTGGACGCTTTGCACAAGATATGAAAGTATCACTGATTAATGATGGCCCCGTAACCTTTTGGTTACAGGTTTAGCCGACGCGTATTTTTACGCGCTTTGGAAGGGAATCTATGTTTAAACTTATTACGCCAAAAACAGAGAATCAGCTCAACAAGTATTACTATTTTCGTTGGCAGATGCTGCGTGAGCCTTGGCGAATGCCGATAGGATCGGAACGCGATGAATATGACGTGATGAGCCACCATCGAATGATTGTTGATGGGCGAGGCCGACCGATGGCGATTGGCCGTTTATATATTACTCCAGATTGTGAAGGGCAAATTCGGTATATGGCGGTTAAGTCGAGTCGTCGTAATAAAGGCATGGGCTCATTACTATTGATTGCGCTTGAGTCGCTTGCTCAACAAGAGGGAGCCAAACGGCTAGTCTGTAATGCTCGCGAAGATGCCATTGCCTTTTATACCAAAAATGGTTTTGAGCGGCGAGGTGCATTGACCGATGAACGTGGCCCGGTACGTCATCAGCAAATGGTAAAAACGCTCGATCCCATGGCCAATGTCATTCGCACACCAGAATGGTGCAGTGAGTTACAAGAACGTTGGGCGGAACATATCCCGATCAGTGAAAAAATGGGGATTAAAGTACAGCAATATACCGGATATCAATTTCAGTGTAGTGCTCAGCTTAACCCTAATTTAAATCCGCATAATACCTTATTTGCAGGGTCTGCGTTTACATTAGCCACGTTGACCGGGTGGGGAATGGCTTGGTTGTTGATGCGAGAGCGGGATTTACATGGTGATATTGTGCTTGTCGATAGCCGAATTCGTTATCATTATCCAATCGTGCATAATCCAGTGGCTTCAACCTCTCTTGATGAAATAAGCGGTGATTTGGATCGTCTAGCTTCTGGCCGTAAAGCGCGTATTGTGGTGAAAGTGTATATTCGTAGCGGCAATACTGAAGCGGTTGAATTTACCGGGACTTATATGTTGATTCCCGATTACCTTAGTATCATTGAACAGGCTCGTCAGAATGGATAGCCGAGCAGTTTGGAACTGACTGACTGTGTTGTTGACGACGTAATAGATCAAAACGGATAAGCTGACATTTTTGCTCTAAAGTTAGCTCAAATTTCCCTTGTTGTGGGGCTAGCAAATCCAGTTCTCCAGAGAGTTTGGCCGATAAGGCTGGGCCAAGCAATGTTGATTCAGCTAAGACAATTCTACCTCGATCTGCTTGTAAGTGAAGGTTATCGAGTTGAAATGGCTGAATCGTGAGCGTGTTCTGTTGCTGAAATGAGAGGAGCCCTGAGCGTAAGCTGGCTTGTATCTCGCCATCTAAAGAGTGACTTAACATGGCATAATCACCAGATAATCCATGAAGTTGCAAATCAATATCCGCGAAAGCATCCAGTTTAAAAGGCAACATGTTCCAAGTATTGAGCAGCGTTAAGGGAATACTGTCAGTATGCAGTTCGATAGACCACGGTGCGCTAGGTTGCGTAAAATGCCAACTGCCAACCAAATCAATGTATCCTTGTGTTAAGGGGAAAAAAGCACGCTTGATTTGCCAATCGCCCTGCTGGCTTTGCATTTCTATGATTGCTTGTGTCGCAATAAGGTCGGCGACGCTGGCGCTGTTGGCGCTGAGAGTCAGTTGGCCATTCCATAGTCCCCACTGATGTTGTTTCATCACTTCTAGGTTGTTGCCTTCAATATTAAGCCCTGATAACTGCCAAATGGGCTGGGTTGCTAGTTGAATAATCTGTAGATTACTCCCACTTAGTTGCTCTAGGGTGATGTGTTCGATCTGAGCCAAGGCTGTCGGCCATTTTGGGATAGCAATCGCTTCATCAAGCCACTTGATGCCATTGAGTGTTAAGCGCTCCATGTTCAAATGGGTCGGAGAGAGTTGCCCAGTAAATTGTACATAGCCTTGCAATAGCTGTGAGCTGAATTCTTTAATATCGATACGTTGCGGGCTAAGTGTAAGCTGAAAGGCTGGCTCAATCCATTCGAGTTGTTGCCATTCAATCTTATCGGCATTTAGTGACAGATAAGCCGCTTCTTGCTGCCAAACTGAATGTGGTAAAACGATATTCTCAAGGGATAAGTTGAAATTTTCTATCTCGATATCTTGGAAAGCAAGATGGCTCTGTAAGATATCTAGGCTATTAATATGGTGCAGATAGCGCGTGATCGCTGGCCAGTAAGATTGTAAAGCATTAATCGTATTACCCGTTAGGTTGAGTTGGTTGATCGTGGTGTTTATCAGTGACCACCCCGTTGGGTACTGTTCTGCTTGGCCAGATACTTGGGATCCATTCCATTCAAATGAAGCCCCATAAATGGTGCTATCCTGCGGTCGATAGTTAGCATCAACCAGTAGTGTTTTTATGGTTTCGCCTTGCCAATCAAGTTGCTCGGCGGTGAGTTGCAGTGCTCCATAGGGAAACCATTGATCTCTTGCTAGCCACTGGGGGTGTTTGATTTGTAAGTTGACACCTTGTGCGATGAACCCATGCCCAGCCACCTCAATATTTTGTAGCGCTAAATGGGCGATTGTCCAATGAGTGAGAGGGAAGTTAACGGGGCGTTCAGAGGTAAAGTTTCCTCCTTGAATTAGCAGACTGTCCACCTGCCATTTACCATTTTCCATAATTTGAGGATTGAGCCAAATATCAAGTTGCTCAAGGGAGAGGCTGTGTTCCTCAAGAGTAATTGTCGGATGAGATAAACGAAAGTGCAGTGGATAGTGGTATTCAACACGGCTAAAGGTCAGGCGTCCCGGCCATAACTGGGAGGTTAACCACTGAACGCTGGGAGTCAAATAGCGGGTATACAACAGGGCAAAGATAAGTGAAATAACTATCAACACTAGTGTGAAACATCCGATTCCTAATGCGACTATTTTTTTCATTTGTCCCTAATTTATATTTCACCTTCAACCGAGATAAGCTTGGAGCAAATCTTGTTTTGCTTCAACTAAAAAAGCCCCTCATTAAGGGGCTTTGCTAGTGAGTTATCACAATTAATCTAATTGTGGCCCTGCAGAAACCAGAGCTTTACCTTCGGCGTTGTCGGTATATTTCTCAAAGTTATTGATGAAACGAGAGGCAAGATCTTTCGCTTTGCTTTCCCATTGTAGTGGGTCAACATAAGTATCACGAGGATCCAGAATCGCAGGATCAACCCCCGGTAATGAGGTTGGAACTTCCAAATTAAAGATTGGAATTTGCTTGGTTTCTGATTTTTCGATAGAACCATCAAGGATCGCATCAATAATGCCGCGTGTATCTTTAATCGAGATGCGTTTACCAGAACCATTCCAGCCGGTATTGACCAAGTAAGCTTCTGCGCCAGCCGCTTCCATTCGTTTCACCAGCACTTCAGCATATTTGGTTGGATGCAAGGTTAAAAATGCAGCTCCAAAGCAGGCTGAGAATGTTGGTGTTGGCTCAGTAATTCCGCGTTCAGTACCCGCTAGTTTTGCTGTAAAACCAGATAAGAAATGGTACTTGGTTTGTTCGGGCGTTAATTTAGAGACCGGTGGTAACACACCAAAGGCATCTGCTGAAAGGAAGATAACTTTATTGGCATGGCCACCTTTTGATACGGGTTTAACGATGTTTTCGATATGGTAAATGGGGTAAGAAACACGGGTGTTTTCTGTTTTCGAACCGTCATCAAAGTCAATCGAACCATCGCCACGTACCGTCACGTTTTCTAAGAGTGCATCACGGCGAATCGCATTATAAATATCAGGCTCGGCTTCTTTAGAGAGTTTGATGGTTTTTGCGTAACATCCCCCCTCGAAGTTAAAGACCCCATCATCATCCCAACCATGTTCATCATCACCAATTAAGGCGCGTTTAGGGTCAGTTGAAAGCGTTGTTTTACCTGTACCAGAGAGGCCGAAGAAAATCGCCACATCACCGTCTTTGCCCATATTGGCAGAGCAGTGCATTGAAGCAACCCCTTGTAGTGGCAGGAAGTAGTTCATCATGGCGAATATACCTTTTTTCATTTCGCCACCGTACCAAGTGCCTCCAATCAGCTGCATTTTCTCAGTCAGGTTAAAAACTGTGAAGTTTTCAGAGTTTAATCCATGCTCTTGCCATTTATCATTCGTGCACTTGGCACCGTTCATCACCACAAAGTCTGGGGTAAAGTTGGCTAATTCATCGTCCGATGGACGGATGAACATGTTTTTGACAAAGTGAGCTTGCCAAGCCACTTCGGTAATGAAGCGCACACACAAACGAGTGTCGGCATTAGCACCACAATAGCCATCTAGGACAAATAAGCGTTTATTTGATAATTGTTTGGAAACTAAAGATTTTAGTTCGTTCCAAACAGTTTGATTAATGGGTTTGTTATCGTTTTTGGCTTGTTCAGAGGTCCACCAAAGCGTGTCACGAGTCGTGTCGTCTTTGACAATGAACTTGTCTTTCGGTGAGCGGCCAGTAAAGACGCCCGTATCAACAGCCACGGCTCCCAGTTCGGTGACCACGCCTTTTTCGTAGCCTTCCAAATCTGCGCGAGTTTCCTCGTTGTATAACTGGTCATAGCTCGGGTTGCGAATAACTTCAACCGCATCGATTATGCCATACTGGGTAAGATCTAATTGTGCAGCCTTGTTTTGTTCCATCACAGTCATAGGTGCTCCTTAATTAGGATTTTGTAGGGATTTTGTAAAAAAATGTAATTGTTATCTGTCCACCATGCTAGCAACGGGGTAGGTAAAAAACAGGGAGCTAGCTCAAAGATTGTCCATGCTTTACTCGAGGTTTTATGTAACCCGTCACAGATATAGGCTTTCGTTATTCTATCTTGTGCACAAAGCGTTGTGCTAGAGCAAAAAATTAATATTCATTAGAAAGTAAGTATGGTGTACGGTGGCGGTAATTATTGATTTTTCTCGTTTTTCAAACATAAAACAGCCAGCAATAAGCTGGCTGTAGGTGGTTTTTTACGTGCTTGTTAAGCGCAGGAAATTAATGGAGGGTGGGCTTTTCTGATGTTTGCTCTAGCCATAATTTGCTGACTTGGGCGTGATCAAAGGAGTAAGTTGTTCCACAGTAATCACAGTGCAGAGCAATCGCGCCTTCTTCCGCTAAAATGGTGTTAATTTGCTCTTTTTCGATCGTCATAATCGCGGCTGCACTACGTTCCCGTGAACAGCCACATTTGAAGGTAACCGCTTGAGCGGTGAATAACTGAACCTTTTCTTGATTATAAAGACGATATAACAGCTCATTGGCTGGTAAAGCAAAGAGTTCTTCAGCTTTGATGGTATTGGTGAGCTGCTCTAGGTGCTCAAAATCATCTGCGGTTCCTGTTCCGTCAGGCATCACTTGCAATAACATCCCTGCAGCATGTGGCTTGCCATCATATTCACCGGTACGAATCCATAAGCGAGTTTTTAACTGTTCCGATCGCAAGAAATACCCTTCTAGAACTTCGGATAGATTATCACCTTCTAAACCGACGACACCTTGATAACGTTCACCTTGTTTTGGTTCTATAGTGATCACTAAATGTCCTTTTCCCATCAATTGATGTAAGTTCGCCTCGGGTGGAATATCTCCTTGCCAGCGTGCAACCCCACGTACGTTTTGCTGGTTATCACCATTAATCACCGCGAGAGACACCGGGCCATCGCCATGCAGTTGTAGGGTAATCGAGCCTTCAAACTTTAACGTTGCGGTCAATAAGGTGGTGGCAACCAGTAGCTCTCCAAGCAGTGTCTGCACGGGTTGTGGATACTCTTGGCTGGCGATGATGTGTTGAAATACGTCATCCAGTTGGACCAATTCGCCTCGTACCGACAAGTCTTCAAATAGATAACGGTGTAATTGATTATTGGCCATTGTTTGTGTAGTCATAAGAGTGATCCGGCTAATGTTTATTGATGTTTGAATTTGAGAAGATCGCGGCGTTGTTTTTTATCTGGCCGACGATCAGGACTCGGATTATGAGCATTCAGTTTATGCATCAGTGCTTGGCGTTCACGTTTCACGATACTTTCACTGGTTTCTGTATAAAGGGCCTGTGCTTCAGGGGCCCCTCGTCTTTGCTCAGACAGTTGCTCAACGACGATGGTTTTTTCTTCACTACCTTGACGTAAGGTAATGGTTGCTCCAATTTCAACGAGTTTGCTGGGCTTACTTCGTTGCCCATTATAGTGGACTTTTCCACCGTCAACCATATTTCGTGCTATCGAGCGAGTTTTATAAAATCTTGCGGCCCATAGCCATTTATCCAGCCTAATTGCTGGTGCAGGGGAACTCATATTGAATAATTACCTCTATGTAAATGGTTTAGACTCTTTTGGATACGTTGATTATCTTGAATGAGAATGAGCCTAGCAAATTCGCTGTTGATGAGTGAAGCGTTAGAATCACGATATTTATTCAAAATAATGGTGATCAAATTATCATTTTTCAAGTGAAAGCCAACGCTTATCACAAGAAAAGTAAGGCACTTGTCGCACCTATTATTTGGCTCATGTATACTGAACCATTACCTTAACCGTGATACTCCGACGTCATTTATCGATATTAAAACCTCATTAGGGATACCGTGTGAAACGAATGGACTTAACCCAATGGCGCTTAAATGGAAGTTGGCCCTTATTTTTACGTTGCCAGTCACCATTGAGTCAGATATTCACGATCTTAGCGGTTGCGTTATCCGCTTGGGTGGTCGGGCAGAGCTTCTGGTTCATTTTTCAGCCTAAGCCGACTGTTGCCCAATGGGTGGCAGCCGCTCCTGTTGCCGCATCTGCACCGGCTCGTCTCAATATCCAGTCGTTAAGAAAGAGTGATTTATTTGGCCCTTATTTGGTGCAAATTGCATCTCCGGTCACAAGCACAGTAAAAGTAGATGCCCCACCGACTCGTCTTAACTTAACATTAGTGGGTGTGGTGGCAAGTACAGAGCAGCAGCGTAGTCTTGCGGTGATTGCTAATCGAGGCCAACAGAATACTTATGGATTACATGAGGAAATAGAAGGCACGCAAGCAGTATTAAAAGCGGTGTTTGCTGATCGAGTCATCATTGATAATTCCGGTCGGGATGAAACGTTAATGTTAGAAGGGCGAGAGTATCAGACTGCCGTCATTCAACAAGCCGTTCATTCATCCTCTCATGCCTCTATCGACGCATCCGTGGAAGATAAGTTGGCTGCAATTCGTGATGAGATCAGGCGTAACCCTCAAGAAATCTTTAAATACGTGGCTTTGTCTCAAATTAAGCAGGATGACAACATCATCGGTTATCGAGTCAGTCCGGGGAAAGATTCTGCATTATTTCAAGCGGTGGGGCTACAAGCGGGCGATATCGCAATACAACTAAATGGGTTAGATTTAACCGATCCGAGTGTGATGACTCAAGTATTTCAATCTATGTCGGATTTAACCGAGCTTAACCTTACGGTCGAGCGTGATGGGCAACCACATGATATTTATATTCAATTTTAATAGCCAAGTGGCAGTAATTAATCAGGGAGCGTTGTGTGAAGCATTGGCTTAAGAAAAGTGTATGGCTGCTAGCTGGAAGTTTACTTGCTTCACCCCTAGCATTGGCGAACGAAGCATTCAGTGCCAGTTTTAAAGGCACCGATATTCAAGAGTTTATCAATATTGTGGGGCGAAACCTGGAAAAAACCATCATTGTTGATCCCTCGGTACGAGGCAAAATAGATGTTCGCAGTTACGATACCTTGAATAGTGAACAGTATTACAGTTTCTTTTTAAATGTGTTGGAAGTTTACGGGTTTGCGGTCGTTGAAATGGATAACGGGGTACTAAAAGTTATTCGCGCGAAAGATGCAAAAACGTCGGCCATTCCTGTTCTCGGTGATGATGACCGAGCCGATGGTGATAATGTCATCACCCAAGTTGTTGCGGTTAAAAATGTCTCGGTGCGAGAATTATCGCCGCTCTTGCGTCAATTGATCGACAATGCTGGTGCCGGCAATGTGGTGCACTATGATCCAGCCAATATTATTTTAATTACAGGACGGGCCGCGGTGGTTAACCGTTTGGCTGACATCATTCATCGTGTCGATCAGGCAGGTGATAAAGATATCGAGCTGGTTGAGCTAAAAAATGCCTCTGCATCAGAAATGGTCAGAATTGTTGAAGCACTTAGCAAAGCGAATGACACCAAAAATACGCCCGAATTTTTACAACCTAAATTTGTCGCTGATGATAGAACCAACGCCATTTTGATCTCTGGCGATCCAAAAGTTAGAGATCGAATGAGGCGTCTAATTCGTCAGCTTGATGTTGAAATGGCCACGCGTGGTAACAACCGAGTGGTCTATTTAAAGTACGCGAAAGCTGAAAATTTAGTCAGCGTGTTGCAAGGGGTATCAGAAAACCTACAGGCTGAAAAACACATAGGGCAAAAATCAGGTGCATTGCAGGGCGGAAAAGTGATGATCGCCGCTCATGCGGATACGAACTCGATTGTGATTACCGCACCGCAAGACATTATGAATGCGTTACTGGATGTGATTGCACAATTGGATATTCGCCGAGCTCAAGTCTTAATTGAAGCCTTAATTGTTGAAATGGCTGAAGGTGATGGGATTAATCTCGGTGTGCAATGGGGCTCTTTAAAAGAGGGCGCGGTGATTCAATACGGCAATACTGGCGCTCAAGTGGGCCAGGTTATGGTCGGTTTAGAAGAAGCGAAAGATAAAACTATTACAGATAGCCGTTGGAACTCAGATACACAAAAATATGAACCATATAGCCGTACCCAAGCGGGTGATTACTCCACGCTTGCCTCGGCCTTATCAGGGGTGAATGGTGCTGCACTTGGGGTCATGATGGGCGATTGGACCGCATTGATCAGCGCGGTATCGAGTACCTCCAGCACCAATATTCTCTCCTCTCCAAGTATTACGGTGATGGATAATGGCGAAGCGTCATTTATTGTCGGTGAAGAGGTGCCTGTGCTAACAGGGTCTACCGCTGGTTCCAACAATGACAATCCTTTCCAAACGGTTGAGCGAAAAGAAGTGGGGATTAAGCTTAAAGTGGTTCCCCAAGTCAATGAGGGCGATTCAGTTCAGTTATCCATCGAGCAAGAAGTGTCGAATGTTTTGGGTGCCAATGGTGCAGTTGATGTTCGTTTTGCCAAGCGTCAGTTGAATACCTCTGTCATGGTACAAGATGGGCAAATGTTAGTATTGGGTGGCTTAATTGATGAACGTACAGCAGAAAGTGAGTCTAAAGTACCGCTACTGGGCGATATTCCCTTTTTAGGGCAATTGTTCCGCTCAACCAATACCACGGTAGAAAAGAAAAATCTGATGGTGTTTATTAAGCCAACCATCATTCGTGATGGTATGACTGCGGACGGTATCACTCAGCGCAAGTACAACTACATCCGTGCCGAGCAGTTGTTTAAAGCCGATCAGGGGCTGAAGTTGATGGATAATAACCATATTCCCGTGCTGCCAAAGTTTGGTGAAGAACGTCGTCATGCGGCAGAAATTCAAGCATTTCTTGATCAAATGGATGCTCAGTAATGAGGCTTGAAGTACAAGATAAACCGCGGATTCGTCGCTTGCCGTTTAGTTTTGCGAATCGGCATAAGCTCGTGCTGGAATGGGATGAGCAACAAGAAAATGCCACTCTTTATTATGTTGCGCCTATCGCCTTATTGGCTTTGGTTGAGGTAAAACGAGTGTTACGGCATCCGTTTGCCTTAATCGCATTGAGCGCAGACGTGTTTGAAGCCAAATTAACTGAAGTGTATCAACGAGACTCGTCAGAAGCGCGTCAGCTTATGGAAGATATTGGGGCAGATAGCGATGATTTCTTTTCACTCGCTGAAGAGTTGCCACACAGCGAAGATCTACTGGAATCGGAAGATGATGCCCCCATCATTAAGTTGATCAATGCCATGCTTGGTGAAGCGATTAAAGAAGGCGCTTCTGATATTCATATCGAAACCTTTGAAAAGACGCTCTCGATTCGTTTTCGAGTGGATGGCGTGCTGCGAGAAGTGTTATCGCCCAGTCGTAAGCTCTCTCCCCTATTGGTGTCTCGGGTGAAAGTGATGGCTAAGTTAGACATTGCCGAAAAGCGGGTGCCACAAGATGGCCGCATCTCCTTGCGCATTGGTGGCCGTTCGGTAGATGTCCGAGTCTCTACCATGCCAGCGTCTCACGGTGAACGAGTGGTGATGCGTTTACTCGATAAGAATGCCACTCGGCTTGATCTGCACAGCTTAGGCATGACCGAGCAAAACCAACATAATTTCTGCCATTTAATTGCACGTCCGCACGGTATTTTATTGGTCACCGGTCCAACAGGATCAGGGAAATCAACCACGCTATATGCCGGTCTGCAAGAGCTCAATAGTAGTGAGCGTAATATTCTTACGGTAGAAGACCCTATCGAATTTGATATTGATGGTATCGGCCAGACTCAGGTTAATCCGAAAGTCGATATGACTTTTGCCCGCGGCTTGAGAGCCATTCTACGGCAAGATCCAGACGTTGTGATGGTCGGTGAAATTCGCGATCTAGAAACGGCTCAAATCGCGGTGCAAGCGTCATTAACCGGCCACTTGGTCATGTCAACCTTGCATACTAACACTGCAATTGGTGCGATTACCCGTTTACGTGATATGGGAATCGAACCTTTTCTTATCTCTTCCTCTTTACTTGGGGTTCTGGCTCAACGTCTCGTGCGGACGTTATGTCCTGATTGCAAAGAGCCTTATGAGGCCAACAAAGAGCAAAAAAAATGGTTTGGCTTGGGCAAAAAAGAGTCATTGACCCTGTATCGAGCCCATGGGTGTGAAAAATGTAATTTTAAAGGATATCGCGGGCGAACCGGTATCCACGAGCTGATGTTGGTGGATGATGACGTTCAGACATTAATTCACCGCGAAGCTGGCGAGCAAGCGATTGAACAAGCGATCCGCAGTAAAACCCCTAGTATACGGGATGATGGACTAGATAAAGTTCGCCAAGGCATCACTTCGTTAGAAGAGGTGATGCGAGTGACCAAGGAGTCGTAATGGCGGCATTTGAATACAAAGCACTGGATGCAGCAGGACGACGCAAGAAAGGTATCATCGAAGGTGATCATGCGCGTCAGGTGCGTCAGCGGTTAAAAGAGCAAGGGATGATCCCTATCGAAGTGGTCGAGACGCAGGCTAAAGCTGCCAAAGCGCGCCAAACCAGTTGGACTAAACCGAGAGGGATCAGTACACCCGATTTAGCTTTGCTCACCCGTCAGCTTTCGACCTTAGTTCAGTCTGGGATGCCACTTGAAGAGTGTTTAAAAGCGGTCTCTGAGCAATCCGAAAAACCAAGAATACGTAACATGCTGGCGGCGGTTAGAGCAAAAGTGACGGAAGGGTACACCTTGGCTGACAGTTTGGCAGATTATCCCCATATTTTTGATGATCTCTTTCGCTCCATGGTTGCTGCGGGAGAAAAGTCAGGGCATCTCGATGCGATTTTACAACGACTGGCCGATTATGCTGAGAATCGGCAAAAAATGCGCTCAAAATTACTGCAAGCCTTATTGTATCCGATTGTTTTGGTGATCTTTGCCGTTGGTATTGTCGCCTTTTTGCTTGCGGCGGTCGTGCCTAAAATCATAGGCCAATTTGTACAAATGGGGCAGGCTTTACCTACTTCGACGCAGTTTTTGTTGTCGGCCAGTGATTTTATTCAGCAATGGGGTATCCCGTTGTTGTTATTGATGTTGACACTAAGCTATTTCGCCAAGTGGTTGCTGAAAAAGCCGAGTATTCGGCTCTATTGGCATCAAAAACTGTTGTATTTACCCATGATAGGTAAAATTGCCCGGGGGCTAAATACATCGCGTTTTGCGCGAACTTTATCGATTTGTACCTCAAGTGCGATCCCCATTCTTGATGGCATGCGCGTTGCCGTTGATGTGATGACAAATCAGTACGTTAAACAGCAAGTATTATTGGCGGTGGATAACGTTCGTGAAGGCTCTAGCTTGCGCCAAGCGTTGACTCAAACCAAGCTATTTCCCCCAATGATGCTACATATGATAGCGAGTGGTGAACAAAGTGGTGAACTGGAAAGTATGCTGACACGAGCGGCAGATAACCAAGACACCAGTTTTGAATCTACGGTTAATATTGCATTAGGTATCTTTACCCCAGTGCTGATTGCATTGATGGCGGGATTAGTCCTGTTTATTGTAATGGCCACCTTAATGCCAATTTTAGAGATGAATAATTTAATGAGCCGCTAATGGGCGAATGATAAGCGCAAGATGGAGTGATTATGAATAAAAAACTAACGAAACAGTCAGGCTTTACTCTATTGGAAGTCATGGTGGTTGTGGTGATCCTAGGCATTCTTGCCAGCGTGGTGGTACCGAATTTGTTGGGCAATAAAGATAAGGCCGATCAACAAAAAGCGATCACCGATATTGTTGCACTCGAAAACGCATTAGACATGTATCGATTAGATAACAGTGTTTACCCAACTACCGATCAAGGGTTAGACGCTTTGGTGAGCAAACCATCCAATCCAGAACCAAGAAATTATCGCAACGATGGTTACATTCGTCGCTTACCGAAAGACCCTTGGGGCAATGACTATCAATACTTAAGCCCCGGTGAACATGGTCGTGTTGATGTCTTTACCTTAGGTGCGGACGGTCAGGAAGGGGGCGAAGGGGCCAATGCCGATATTGGTAACTGGAATCTACAAGATTTCCAATAAAGGTTTCGATAAACAATAAAGGTTTCGATAAACACGGCGAATGAGCACGTTGATCTTGGTGGTTATGGTATTGGGTGATGTTGGATGAGATGGCAGCGCGGTTTTACGCTTCTCGAAATAATGTTGGTGTTAGTGTTACTTTCACTCAGCGCTGTTGCTGTGATTGCGACCTTACCTGCCAAACACAATGATGAAATTGAAAAAAGTGCTCAAAGTCTGTTTCAGCGTTTGCAATTGTTGAATGAAGAAGCCTTGTTAAGTGGTTTAGATTTTGGACTGCGAGTTGATGAACAAAAACAACGCATGACATTTTTGCAATTGAGTGAGAAAGGTTGGCAGCGGATTGATAAAACCGGCTTTGCGGCACAGCTATTGTTAGATGATAAACTCAGTGTGCAATTTTTGGTCGGTGGGGGGGCTTGGCAAGACAAAGATAGATTATTTATTCCCAGCACCTTATTCGACGAACAAATGTTTGCCGAATCCGAAACACAGCCAGTACAGCCCGCCCCTCAAGTGTTTATTTTATCCAGTGGAGAGATCACTCCGTTTCATCTTACTATTTATGCCACTCAGCAAAGTATCGACACTGGTTGGCAGATCGTGGTGAAAGAGAATGGACAGATTCGTCTACTTGCTCCCGGAGAGTCAGATGATACACCATAGACGAGGGTTTACTTTATTAGAAGTCTTGGTGGCGTTAGCCATTTTTGCCACCGCCGCCATGAGTGTGATGCGCACAGTGACTCAACACGTCAATACCATCAGTTATTTGGAAGAGAAGGCATTTGCTGCCATGGTCGCTGATAACCAGATGGCAAAAGTGCACTTGAATGCAAAGTCATTAGCTGAACGTGAAGGACGAGAAGAACTCGCTGGCAGAACCTGGTATTGGCGCATCACTCCAGTGAAAACTTCGAACGCTATTTTAGCCGCTTTTGATGTGAGTGTGGCCACGGAGGCCAAAGCCTCTCCGGTTATTACGGTAAGAAGCTATGTGGCCAAATAAAAGCACAGCGCGGGGAAATAGAAGCACAGCGCACGGGTTTACACTCATTGAAGTGCTGGTTGCGATGGCGATTTTTGCCAGCTTGAGTGTGGCAGCTTATCAAGTGTTGTATCAAGTTCAGCAAAGTAATCAAGTTTCGGCTCAGCGCGAAGCAAGGTTGAGTGAGTTACAGCGAGCGATGGTCATTATGGATGCAGATTTCCGCCAGATGGCGTTGCGTCCCTTTCGTCACGAGGGTGAATCGGCGTCAGCACAACTTGTACAATGGCAGGATTACTTACTCGACTCTGACACGAAAGGCTTGCTGTTCACTCGTCTTGGTTGGCACAATCCTCAACAACAATTTCCACGCGGGGAAGTGTTGAAAGTCGGCTATCGAATCAAAGAGCAAGTGCTCGAAAGAGTCTGGTGGCGTTATCCCGATACACCGACCGGGCAAGAGCCGATCATTGCCCCTTTATTGAATGATGTCGAAGCTTGGTCGGTTCGCTTCTATCTTAATGGGCAATGGTCTAATCAATGGGAAACCCAACAAGTGCTACCACAAGCTATCGCGATCGGTTTGACATTAAAAGATTATGGTGAGATTGAACGTATTTATTTATTAACCGGTGGCTCGGTGGGAGAGACGAATGACTCGTCATCATAACCAGCGAGGCGTGGCACTGATCATTGTATTGTTGCTCTTAGCAATCATGGTCTCGATTGCTGCGACCATGTCTCAACGGATGTTTAGCCAATTTCAGCGAGCTAATCATCAGGTTGGTTATCAGCAGGCGTATTGGTATTCGATTGGCGTGGAATCATTAGCGAAAGTCGCGATTGAACAAAGCTATAAAGACAACGACACCATCAACCTCAATCAACCTTGGGCGCAAAGAAACCGTACCTACCCACTTGATTATGGGCAGGTCACTGGAAGTATTATCGATAAACAGGCCTGCTTTAATGTCAATGTGTTCTCAGGGTTGGCAGCCAATAGTAATAATACACCACCTTATGTTTACCGAGTGTGGCGAGCGTTACTGGATGAATTAGAGGTCGAGAATTATCAAGCAGAAACGATCGCCGATGCAACGTGGGATTTTATTGACAATGATGACCGTGTAAATCGAGCCAATGGTGCGGAAGATGCACTGTATGAATCAATGACGCCAGCTTATTTACCCCCTAATGGGCGATTAGCCGATAGCAGTGAGCTTCGAGCGGTTTATCAAATGGGAGGGAAGGTGATGCATTTACTCACCCCCTATGTGTGTGCCCTTCCAGATCAAGATTGGCGTTTAAACATCAATACTCTTGCGCCAGAACAAGCGAAATTATTGGTGGCCATGTTCAGCCCATATTTAAGTGAATCGAACGCCAAAAGCGTGTTAGAGTCTCGCCCTTTTGATGGTTGGGACAGTGTGGCAAGTTTTTTAGCTGAACCACAGATTGCAGCGATAGAACAAGCTCGTCGTGAAGAAGCTCGTGCTTATTTAAGCGTTGATAGCCACTATTTTGAAGTAGATGCACAGGTGAAAGTGGATACGTCTCAAGTGCGGATTCGCAGCCTGTTTTATAGTCGTAATAAAAAGGATGCAACGGTGATACGCCGTCGCTATGGAGGAGTCGGTGAGCGAGAGCTTAATCGTTCGGCTGAGTAGTCAACAAAATGCGCCCATTCTTTGGTTTGTCTGGTCTTCCACTCAACAGGAAGTGCTTGACCATGGAACGCTGAAGGGGTGGCAACAGCTGGATCAGTTAGCCCCACATGCGCTTCAGCGCTCAACCATTGTCTTGTTAGCCAGCAGTGATCTGTTATTAACGCAAGTGACGATCCCGTCCGGAGCCAGCCGCCAGTTCTCCTCTATTTTACCGTATTTATTGGAAGATGAACTCGCTCAGGATGTTGATGAGTTGCATTTCTCCGTGGTGGATAGGCAAGGTGAACAGGCTTTTGTCGCCGTGATCGAGCGAGCTTGGTTGCAGTCGATCCTAGATCAGCTGGCATCATTCGGGATTGTCGTTAAGCGTGTGGTACCAGATGTGTTGACGCTGCCGGTCAACCACGACGGGCTGAGTGCATTGCAGCTGGGATCTGACTGGTTGATCCGTAAAGGAAACTATCACGGTATTAGCATAGAGCAAGATTGGCTATCTTGGTTTTGTGCGACAGAATGGGTGAATGGGGCGGATCAACCGCTGCCTCTTATTGCTTATACGCCCTTGCCTGACTTACCGTTAGCGGCAGATCAGGTGTGGGAGAACGCTCTTGAACGGCCTTGGATGCCATTGATCGCTGAGCAGCTTTTTAGCCATAAAATCAACCTATTGACCGGAAGCTTCAAACCCAAATCATCTTGGCTTAAACATTGGCTTATCTGGCGAAAGACGGCCATCTCTGCGGTGTTCTTATTGGTGGTGCTCTTGGTCAGCCAAGGGTTACACCTTCATCAAGCTCGCTTAACGGCACAAGCCTATCGGGCTGAAAGTGAACGCATTTTCAGAACGATTTTTCCTGATAAGCAACGTATTCCCACGGTGAGTTATTTAAAACGACAAATGAGTGACGAGTTAACGGCTCTGTCTGGTGGTTCGCAAGCTGAAGTGCTACTCAACTGGCTGAATTTACTCCCCGAAAGCATTGGACAGATGGAAGGGATGGAAATTCAAAGCTTACGTTTTGATGCCAATCGAGCCGAGCTCCGTCTTGACGTAAGCGGGCCTGATTTTCAGAGCTTTGAGCAGGCGAGAGTAAAATTAGCCCAATATTTTGTGGTAGAGCAGGGGCAATTAAATAAGAATGCTGAGCGGGTATTCGGTTCCTTTGTACTGAAAGCAATGGCAGGGCGTGACGAATGAAACAGAAATTAACCGCACTTGGACTGTGGTGGCAGAGCATTAGCCAGCGTGAGCAGCGATTATTGCTGATTGGTGGTGCTGCAGCATTACTCGGGCTACTTTATTGGGGAATCCTAGTCCCTCTGCAGCAGCAGAGTGCCGCCGTAAATGTGCGTCTGAACACGGAAAAGCAATTACTTCAGTGGGTAGAAAAGCGCGCTGATCAAATTGTTAGCTTGCGTCAGCAGAGCGGTGTGGTTCGCTCAACTCAGCCATTGAATCAGGTGATCGCTTCTTCAACTGGACAATTTAAAGTTGAGCTGGTGAGAGTCCAGCCGCGTGGTGACAGAATGCAGGTTTGGATTCAACCCGTCCCTTTTTCTCAATTAGTTGATTGGCTGGCTTATTTAAAAGAACGGCAAGGCATTGATGTTGAGTATATGGATTTGGAGCGAGGAAAAACCTCGGGTGTGGTTGAGGTAAAACGTTTGCAGTTCAAACGGGTAGGGTGAGATGAAACCGATAGTGCGTTATAGCTGTTTATTTGTGTTGGTCATGGTGGTGAGTGCAATTGCACATTTACCCGCTCAGGTTGTTTTCACTCATCTTCCACTACCTACCGGTTTGGTGATCCAAGGTGTTGATGGCACCGTATGGCATGGCAGTGCTAAGCAAGTGCGTTGGCAGCAGCAAAACTGGGGACAGGTACAGTGGCAATGGGACTGGTCTGCCTTATTTACCGCGAAAGCCCAGCTTAACGTTCGTTTTGGTCGAGGAAGCGATAAGCAGGTGCAAGGTAAAGGCGTCGTGGGCTATGATTTTTCTGGCCCATTTGCTGAGCATATGGTGCTTTCTTTGCCTGCCGAGCAGGTGCAGCCTTACTTAAGGTTGCCAGTTCCGGTGAGCTTACAAGGGCAAATTGAATTGACGCTGCGGCATTATCGTTACCAAGCGCCGTGGTGTGCTCAGGCGGAGGGCGTACTGGCTTGGACGCAAAGTGAAATTGGAACCCCTCTCGGTAAATTGGAGCTTGGCCCAATAATGGCTGATCTTTCTTGCCAGCAAAGTGTATTGACGGTGCATGGTAGCCAGCAAAACAAGCAAATGAGCAGTGAATTTTCAGCGGAAGTGCAGGCCGATCGCCGTTTTAGTGCGCAAGCATGGTTCAAACCTGGGGCAGATTTTCCTACTCGTTTAGCTGAGCAGTTAAACTATTTGCCGACTCCGGATGGGTTAGGCCGTTATTCGTTTAATCAGCAAGGGCGTTTCTAGTCGGGCAGGGCATTACGCCCTGCTTTAGCATTGGTGTTGGATGATTAATATATCCTGCCAAGGTAAGTCGGCATCCCCTAATACAATGAAGTTAGGGTTTTCTAATGTATCCCGCTCATTATAAGATAGAGGGTCGAGTTCAGTATCAAGGATTCGTCCACCTGCTTCTTCAACAATACATTGTGTTGCCGCAGTATCCCACTCTCCGGTAGGGCCTAATCTTAGATAACAGTCAACCGCCCCTTCTGCTACCAGACAGGCTTTCAGAGCTGCTGAGCCTAGGGGAACTAAATCATAATTCCATTGCGCACTCAAATGCCGTGTAATGCGATTAATATCTTGTCGACGACTAATGGCGATAGCAATCGGTTGACCAGGTAACTGATGTTTATGGCTCTGAATTCGCAGGCTTTCTGCCATATCGGGGATTTTCCATGCTCCTTTACCTTTATAGGCGTAATAAGTGACCCCAGAAACCGGCCCATACACCACGCCCATAACTGGCTGATGATCTTCAACCAAAGCAATCACTGTCGCAAAATCACCGCTACGGGCAATAAACTCCTGAGTACCATCTAATGGGTCAACCAGCCAGTAGCGTCGCCAAGTTTCTCGTGTCGTTAAACTGATATCCGCTGCTTCTTCCGATAACACTGGAATGTCGGGAGTCAGTGCACTTAACCGTTCTGTAATTAGCTTATGTGCGGCAAGATCAGCACTCGTGACAGGTGTGTCATCCTGCTTAGTGAACGCTTGGTACGATTTATTTTCATAAATATCGAGAATAAGCTGCCCGGCAGAACGCGCAATGCTGATCACTTCCGGCAATAAATGGGCAAGATCGTTAACCGTTGGCATACTCGCTCCTATCGCTGAATGGGAGAGGCTGATAAACAACGAAGAGTAAGCAGCAGAGCACTAATGCTGCGCGCTTCACTAAAATCGAGATGCGTGATCAACTCTTCTGCTTGAGCTAAAGGCCAGCGTACCACTTCAAGGGGTTCGGGCTCGTCGCCCTCTAGCTGTTCTGAGTATAGCCCTTGAGCAATGAAAAGGGTCATGCGACTAGAAAAATAGGAGGGGGCCAACACCACCTCCTTTAATGGGGTTAGTTGCGTTGCTCCCATGCCAATTTCTTCTTTTAACTCACGAATAGCCGCCTGCTCTGGTGACTCTCCGGGGTCGATTAACCCTTTCGGAAAACCAAGTTCATACCGCTCTGTGCCTACAGCATATTCGCGAACTAATAAAATATCGCCCTGTTGAGTAATCGGAACCATCATTACCGCATGACGCCCACTGGGTCTCATCCGTTCATAAGTTCGTTCTGCCCCGTTCGAGAAGCGCAGATCAAGTGCCTCGATTGCAAAAAGCTTAGATTGCGCAACCGTATGTTGCGTCAAAATCTCGGGTAAGGTTTTAGAGGGCATTGGCGAACTCCTTCATAGACAACGCTTTCTTAATATATGAGAAAAAAGGGTCTGTGAGAATAAAAAAGCTGATGTTTGGCATCAGCTGATCGGCAAAACCGGTATTTTACTCTTGGTTGAGAGGCCTTTTGCTTAGTATGACTAGGCCACAAACCTCTCGCTACGATGAAAACGCTTTTATCTCGAGCAAAATTTAACCGCGCAAGGTCAGCAGACCTTAGTAGTACGAGTGTTCACCACGATCATGTTCGGTGGAGTCGCGCACGGCGGTCAATTCCCCTTCAAATTGAGCGAGCAGTTCTTTCTCAATGCCATCTTTTAATGTGACATCGACCATTGAACAACCGTTGCAACCGCCTCCAAATTGAACTAACGCCACTCCCTCATCAGTAATATCGATTAAGCTAACATGGCCGCCATGTCCAGCCAGTTGTGGGTTAACTTGAGTTTGGATGGCGTATTCAACCCGAGCCATGAGTGGCGCATCATCCGCTACTTTACGCATTTTGGCATTAGGCGCTTTGAGTGTGAGTTGTGAGCCCATTTTATCGGTCACAAAGTCAATCTCTGCATCATCAAGAAAAGGAAGACTTAACTCATCAATGTAGGCGGAAAAACCAGTAAATGAGATTTCAGTATCCGTGGCTTCAACGGCCTCTGGCGGGCAATAAGAGACACCACATTCAGCATTCTGTGTTCCGGGATTAACCACAAACACCCGAATATTGGTACCTTCAGGTTGCTGAGCCAAGAGTTTAGCGAAGTGGGACTGAGCAGATTCTGTAATAATAATAGGATTTGACACGACGAATACCTGAGTAGTTTTGTAGGTTACTGTTGACCATTCTACTCCTGTGACAGAGAGGATCCAGCCCTTTTTATACTCAAGGGGTTAAGAGATCACTCGGCTCAGGAGTACGGCATAGACAGTAAATATCAATCCTTTCGATGCCGACTTCAAGTAGTAAATGGCATAATTGTCGCATTGTACTGCCCGTGGTGACCACATCATCAACAATCGCAATATGTGAGTGAGTCGGGCGCTGATTAAGCTCAAATGCGCCAGTTAAATTACGTTCTCGTTGTTGTTTGGTCAACGACTGTTGTGCTGGTGTTGCTCGCCGACGAGTAAATAGCGTTGGTGAAAACTGACTGCCGAGCTGTTGAGCCAATGCTTGCGCCAGTAACTCACTTTGATTAAACCCTCTGTACCATTGGCGTCGCCAGTGAAGAGGCACAGCGGTGAGCAGTGGCGCGGGCTGTTTGATCGTGTCAGCAAGACGGGCGGCTAAGTCACGGGCTTGCCAGAATTGGCGCTGGTATTTGAACTGGTGAATCATGTGACTAAGCGGAAATTGATAATCGCCGATACAAAATAGCCGTTGCCAAGGCGGGGGCGAGTGTAAACATTGACCACATGCGTCGGTTACGGTTAAGCAGGGCAAACCACAGAGAGGACAGCGAACAGTGGCAGCAAACCAAGCCTGACAAGCAGAACAGAGACCATATTGTGCCTGATTATCCAGTGGCAGACGGCATAATGCGCAGGCTGGTGCTAACCAAGTGGGTATTTTTTTGAAAGCGTCGATCACTCCGAGTGACATATTTTAGCCTTGAATAAGGTATCCGTTTATATTGTGCAGCTTGAGCGGGAAAATAAGGCTGATTTTGGTAGGAGGAAAAGTGAAGATGGCAACAGATTTGTATTGGCAAGTTCAAGGGAAAGGCCCTGATCTGGTACTGGTGCATGGTTGGGGGATGAATGGGGCCGTGTGGCAGCAAGCGTGTGAACAGTTACAGGCCAACTTTCGCGTCCATGTTGTCGATCTTCCTGGTTATGGCCATAGTGCTGGGTGTCATGCAGAAGATTTAGCCCAGATAGCGCAAGCATTAGTGAGGCAAGCACCACGTCAAGCGATTTGGTTAGGGTGGTCATTAGGGGGATTAGTCGCCACCTATATGGCAATTAATTATCCAGATTATGTTGTACAGTTGATTACCGTTGCCTCTTCGCCCAAATTTGCCGCGGCAAAACCGAACGAGCCGGCATGGCGGGGGATTAAACCTGATGT
>NZ_NBUS01000035.1:46895-47612 GCF_002749895.1 Vibrio fujianensis
GGCTTTTACGCAGCAATTATTAGTTGACTTTCATCCGACTGTGGAACGTTTTCTGGCTCTACAAGCGATGGGAAGCCCTTCAGCACGGCAAGATATTAAGCAATTAAAGCAAGCCATTTTGTCGCGACCTGCGCCGAATCCTGAGGCGTTACGGGCTGGGTTAAACATTTTAGCGAATACAGATTTACGGGCTCCACTGACGGAGCTTTCTATTCCTATCCTGCGTCTTTATGGACGATTAGATGGCTTGGTGCCGGTTTATATTGCACAGTCATTAAACGCGTTAATGCCAACGAGTGCGGTACATATTTTTCAATGTTCAGCCCATGCCCCTTTTTTGACCGAGCTGGATGAGTTCTGTCAGCAAATTATTCGTTTTGCAAATCAGGTGTAAATTTTGTTTCAAATCGGTAAATTAGCGCTCAATCTTTTCTGCTATTGGTCGATAATTAAGCTAACCCGAAAGCGTTAAGGTGCTTGAGGGACGGGCGATGCTGAGGAGGTTTCAGCGATGATCGTGTCACCAACGCATGTTAGTGTGCCACTTATTGCCCCATCAGTGAATATTCAGACAGAGCAAGCGTCACGAGATAATCGGAGCCGCGCGCCTGTTACGGCAACCGTAGAGCTGACTAAATCTCAGGCTGAGCGTAAAATCAAGGAGGATGATAAGCGGCGTAAACATTCGGCTTGGGATCCAGCAGAGCATCCTGGTTA
>NZ_NBUS01000035.1:47622-48009 GCF_002749895.1 Vibrio fujianensis
AGAAGGAGAGCGAGCGCGATACCGCCGCATTATTACGTGAAGAGTCACGTAATGAGTTAGATCGCTTGTTTGATTTATTAGCCTTAGCTTCTTACAGTGAAGAGCAAGGTAAGGGTTATGCGATGCGCTTTCGATTGCCAAAGCGAATCATTGATGCAGCGATAGCTGAGGGTCAAATGGCTCGCCGGCGTACCGTGATAAAATTCTATTACGGGCACGCGGTTGCGCCCAATACGCCCTCGGATGTGATAGCCATCTTGTAGTCGTCATCACAAGGTGGATGATAAAAGAGCAAAATCCCCATCGGCAATGAGTCGATGGGGATTTTTTCTGGCTCAAGCTAGCCCGTGGCTACTTTTTGGCTTTAGCAAATGCGGCCGCAAAGGC
>NZ_NBUS01000035.1:48019-62343 GCF_002749895.1 Vibrio fujianensis
CCACTCATGGCACCAGCGTTGGCTTTTTCATTGTGTCGAGTCGGTTTTATCTGACGAGGCGAAGCTTCTGAACGAGATGAAGCGCGAGTTGCCCGCGCTGAATGTTGCCCGGGCTCATCATTTAAACGCATAGACAGAGCGATTCGCTTACGCTGCGTATCAACTTCCATCACTTTTACTTTGACAATATCGCCCGCTTTAACCACTTCTCTCGGGTCAGAGACAAAGCGATCGGTGAGTGCTGAAATATGCACTAAGCCATCTTGATGGACGCCAATATCGACAAAAGCACCAAAATTAGCCACATTCGACACCACCCCTTCGAGCACCATGCCAATTTCTAAGTCTGCAACACGATTAACGCCTTCCGCAAAGGTCGCGGTTTTGAACTCAGGACGGGGATCTCGCCCCGGTTTATCCAGTTCTTTAATAATATCGGTGACCGTTGGAACACCAAAGAGATCGTTGGTGTAATCAACCGCATGGAGTGAACGAAGGAAGTCACTATGTCCAATCAGTGACTTGAGCGCTTTATGATTTTTTTCCGCAATCATTTTTACCACTGGATAAGCTTCGGGGTGAACCGCGGAAGCATCCAGAGGATTTTTTCCATCCATAATGCGCAAAAAGCCCGCGCACTGTTCAAAGGCTTTAGGCCCAAGGCGAGGGACTTTCTTCAAGGTGTTGCGGCTATCAAATCGGCCATTCTCATCGCGATAGTGAACAATATTTTGCGCTAGAGTGGCTGATAACCCAGCGACACGTGTTAGCAGGGCGGCTGATGCGGTATTAACATCGACCCCGACGGCGTTAACACAATCTTCTACCACTGCATCAAGGCGTTTTGCCAGTAAAGTCTGGCTCACATCATGTTGATATTGACCGACACCAATCGACTTCGGATCAATTTTGACCAACTCGGCCAATGGATCTTGCAAACGACGAGCGATGGAAACTGCGCCTCGTAGTGAAACATCCATATCTGGAAATTCTTTTGCGGCCAGCTCGGAGGCTGAGTACACGGAAGCTCCCGCCTCACTGACCATTATTTTTTGCACTTTTAACTGCTCACGTTTAATTAAATCGGCGACCAAGCTGTCTGTCTCTCGTGAGGCGGTTCCATTGCCAATTGCAATCAAATCAACATGATGTTTTTTGACCAAAGTGGCGAGCGTTTGCAACGCGCGATCATATTGATTCTGGGGTTGGTGAGGATAAATGGTTTCGGTGGCAAGCACTTTACCTGTTGCATCCACCACCGCAACTTTACATCCGGTACGCAAACCGGGATCGAGACCGAGTGTTGCTCTTGGGCCGGCAGGCGCGGCCATCAATAAATCTTTAAGATTGGTGGCAAATACATCAATGGCTTCGAGTTCCGCTCGCTCTTTCATCGCCCCCATTAATTCTGTTTCCATATGCATCGACACTTTAATTCGCCATGCCCAACTGACCACCTGTTTACGCCAAGAATCTGCCGGTGCTTGGCTCAGCGCCAAACCGTAATGTTCTGCAATCAGGGTTTCACAATAGGCGTGGCGAAGCGTCTCTTCTTGTTCTGGGTCTGCATTCACGCTTAAAGTTAAAAAACCTTCATTACGACCACGCAGCATAGCTAAAGCTCGGTGCGACGGCACTTTGCTGATTGGCTCGCGGTGGGCAAAATAATCTTTAAATTTTTCACCTTCTTGCTCTTTACCACTGACAACTAACGACACAATCTCAGCATGGCGTTGGAGGTACTGACGAATTTTTCCGAGTAAGTCGGCATCTTCCGCAATACGTTCCATAATAATAGCTCGAGCACCATCAAGGGCCGCTTTGGCATCGGTAATACCTTGGTTGGGGTTTAAGTAGCGGTTGGCTTCTTGTTCTGGGTCAACATCGGCGTGTTGCCATAAGCGTTCCGCCAGAGGTTCAAGCCCAGCCTCAATGGCAATTTGTCCTTTCGTGCGTCGCTTAGGTTTGTAAGGCAGGTAGAGATCTTCTAAGCGAGTTTTATTCTCGGCGCTGAGAATTGCTTGCTCTAATTGAGGTGTTAACTTACCTTGCTCTTGAATCGATTTGAGAATCGATTGGCGACGATCTTCCATCTCTCGCAGATAAGCTAGGCGGCTATCTAAGTGGCGCAGTTGCGTATCGTCTAAACCGCCCGTCACCTCTTTACGGTAGCGGGCAATAAAAGGGACGGTGTTACCGTCATCAATTAGGGTTACAGCGGCGATTACTTGTTCGGAGCGAACATTTAGCTCCTCGGCAATCTGTTGGCAGATAGCTTGGCTCATCCGTCGTCTCTTTGTCTATCAATGATGTACGGATTGTACGTAGCCAGGCATCGGCTGCAACGTCTTTTCTGTGATTGGATGATTTTTAACGTAATTTAGACAAGCGGAATAAAAAATAAAACTATAGCCTAGCAGTTCTAGCCCTTCTTGTAGGGCATTTTTGAAGCCATGTACATAGGCATCACCCATGATACTCATCCAAAATAGGCTACCGCTACCAAATACTCGACTAAAAATAAGCAAAATTAATAAACCAATAAGTAAAAAAGGGTAGGCTTTGGTGTGAGTAAAATTAGCCATGGGTTGTAACACGGAGCCTTGGCAGCGAAAGACAGCATAACCAATAGCAACAACAGCGCATAAGATTGCAGGAATAAGCCAGAAACCATGCCAAATGAGATCAAAAAACTGATCAAGTTCGCGAATAACAACGCAGAAGAAAAATCCAGCTACAAGAGTATAGAAGCCGCGTTGTTGTGGTAATTTGTAGGCTAGTTTTGTAAATAATAGTGCACTGATTAAGGCAAAGAGTTCTTGGGTAATTTCGGTAGCTCCAATTTCTGGTACACCGTGTTGGAAAATGTTGAGATCCACATAGACCATGATGGGAGCCAGTAAGGTTAAGAAAGTCAGTAATAGAGCTTCTAGAATGTGTCGCTGAACCGTTTGCCTGGCGGTGAGTTGTTTCATTGGCGGATCCTAGTTGTGGAGAAAGCGTAGTCGATTATTATATGAACGCTGTTTTTAATTTCAATATTTTTCGTGAGGTTTATCACGAAAATGAATTATTTTAATTTCTGTAATCACCTTGTCCTGGGAGTCAATAGTGAAAACCAAACTCATCACTCGCGCGGGTTATAATCAGCTTAAACAAGAGCACGATCATCTATGGCATGAGAAGCGTCCGGAAATTACTAAGATCGTGACGTGGGCAGCCAGCCTTGGTGACCGCTCAGAAAATGCCGATTACACCTTCAATAAACGCTTACTCCGGCAAATTGATCGTCGTGTTCGTTATTTGCGTAAGTTATTACCAGAGTTAACCATTGTCGATTACTCCCCTCAGCAAGAAGGGCGAGTCTTTTTTGGTGCTTGGGTAGAAATAGAGAATGAAATGGGCGAGAAAAAAACCTTACGCATCGTTGGGCCAGAAGAAATTTATGGTGAGGCGAAAGGTTATATCTCGATTGATTCTCCAATGGCACGAGCCTTGTTAAAAAAACAAGTGGATGACGAAGTCACGGTAAAAACGCCAACTGGTGATAAACTCTGGTTTATTAATGCTATTCGTTATGAGAAAGAGTCCACCAACCGATAAGATAGGTTGGGGCTAGGAACCGTATGCAAAAGAAAACAAGACCCACTTTGCAAGATATTGCCGATCAGGTTGGTATGACCAAAATGACGGTTTCACGCTATTTGCGTGACCCCAGTTCAGTGGCAGAAAAAACGCAAAAAAAAATATCTCAAGTAATTGAAAGTATAGGTTATATTCATAACCGCGTGCCCTCTATTATGTCTAAATCCTCTAGTCGGGCGATTGGGATTATATTACCGTCACTATCGAATCAAGTGTTTGCTCACCTAGTACAAGGTATTGAAGAGGTCACTCAAGCGGCGGGGTACGATACCTTAATTGCCCATACCGGTTATAACGTGCAGGTTGAAGAAAACAAAATTGCCGCTTTTCTCTCTTATCGGGTCGATGCGCTGATTTTAACCGAAACCAACCATACCGAACGCGCGTTACAAATGCTTAAATCCGCCGGTATTCCGGTCGTGGAAACGATGGAGATCCCCTCTCAGCCGATTGATATGGCGGTCGGGTTGAATCATGAACAGATCTCTTATGAAGTGATACAGCAATTGATCGCCAGAGGTCGAAAAAAAATCATCTATTTAGCGGCTCGGTTGGATACTCGAACAAAACTGCGGATGCAAGGCTATCAGCGTGCGATGGAGGAAGCGGGGCTTTTGCCCATCCAAGTCTCTACCGGAGAGCATTCTAGTTTTACCTTGGGCGGCGAGTTATTACAGCAGGCGCTCGAGCAATATCCAGATATGGATGCGATTTTCTGTACCAATGATGACCTAGCCATTGGTGCCATGATGTATTGTTCTCATCATGGTATTGCGGTGCCTCAACAAATTGCTGTGGTGGGATATAATGCGCTCGACATTGGTCAGGCCATTATTCCTAAATTAACCAGTGTTGAGACTCCGCGTTTTGCGATTGGTAAAAAAAGTGCCGAGCTATTGCTGACGGCACTGTCGGGTCAATCGGTTGAGCCTAAAGTGTATGATTTAGGTTATCGCTTAACCCCGGGTGCAAGTTGGTAATCATGGCTCAAGTGGAGCAAAGAGAAAGCTAGCCCCTTGATCGGCAGGCGTGACGTGTTGACGCGCGATCGTGAACAGTTCACGCCCCCAGCTCTGCTGTTCTTGTTCGGTGAACGGAAGGGGAGGCTGGCGGTCTGCTAACGAGACTAAGCAAGTTAATTCACCATTTTTCGCATCCAACCGTAAGCGATCACCATCACGAAGTAACCCGATTGCTCCTCCGCGTAATGCCTCTGGTGAAACATGTATTGCGGCTGGAATTTTACCTGATGCACCAGATAAACGGCCGTCGGTTACTAATGCCACTTGGTAACCTGCTTTTTGCACATTCCCCAGAATGGGCATCAGCTTGTGTAATTCCGGCATGCCATTGGCTGCTGGCCCACTATAACGAACCACGACAATACAATCTTGATTCAGCTCTCCAGCTTGATATGCCGCTTCGACATCATGTTGTGAGTCAAACACCTTGGCCGGAGCTTCAATGCAATGATGCTCAGGTTTTACCGCAGAAATTTTAATCACCGCTTGCCCGAGGTTGCCTTTTAATACCTTAATCCCCCCGCTTGTTTGAAATTGTTGATTTTTAGTTGCGATCACTTGTGGATCGTGGCTCTCTTGGCAGGCTTGCCAATGCAGTTGCCCATCAATGAGCGTTGGACGAGTTAACTGGTCGCTAAATTGGCCAAAAGCAGGCGTGACATCACAGTGCAACAAATGCCGCTCGTGTAAACGCGTCATCAACATGGGAACGCCCCCCGCTTGCTCGAAGGCATTGATATCGGCCGTTCCATTTGGGTAAACATTGGTCAACAAAGGCACGACTTGAGATAAATCGCTCATATCTTGCCAAGTGAGAATCAAGCCAGCTGCTCGAGCTAACGCCACCAAGTGAATGGTATGGTTGGTGCTTCCGCCTGAAGCCAAAAGAGCGATTAAGCCATTAACCAGGCTTTTTTCTGTCACCACGTGGCAAAGCGGACGATAATTCGGTGTGCCCGGTGCCATTGCGGCAATGGCCTGAGCAGCATATTCAGTTAATGCGTGACGAAGAGGGGTGTTGGGGGCTACAAACGCCGAACCAGGAAGCATTAAGCCCATTGCCTCAAAGACTAATTGATTGGTGTTTGCGGTACCGTAAAAGGTGCAGGTGCCCGGTGAGTGGTAGGAGCTACACTCCATTTCAAGCAATGCATCTCGGCCCACTTGCCCAGCACTATATTTTTGCCGAATATCGACTTTTTCTTCATTACTGATCCCGGTTGACATTGGGCCAGCGGGAATAAATGCCGTAGGGAGATGAGCATAACTGAGTGCTCCCATTAATTGTCCCGGTGCAATTTTATCGCAAATGCCAAGTAACAGTGTGCCGTCAAACATGTTGTGGCTGAGTGACATAGCCGTCGCTTGCGCAATCAGATCACGGGAAAATAGCGACATATCCATCCCTGGTTGACCTTGAGTGACACCATCGCACATTGCAGGAACCCCACCGGCCACCTGTGCCGTATGGCCGCAAGTTTTGAGTGCAGCTTTAATTCGTGCAGGGTAATCTTGATAAACTTGATGTGCACTGAGCATGTCATTATAGGCTGTAATGATCGCCAAATTGGCTTTGGTTAAATCCAGAATCTGGGATTTTTCATTCTGACAAGAGGCGGCAATAGCGTGCGCTAAGTTGCCACAGGATAAGCTTGCCTTTCCTTTCCCTTTGGCCCGTTGTTGCTCTGTCCGGTCTAAAAATTCTTGACGCAAAGCTTGGCTTCGGGCCGCGATACGTTCTGTGACAGCGAATACCGTTTTATCTAACATGATTGCGTTATCTAACATGATTGCGTCTCCCGTTGTTGTAGCGCGGCGATGGCCTGTTCGACGACACCATCAATATCTCGAGCAATATTGATGGTAAGCACATCTTTTTCTTCTGCGCTTGGCCGTTGTAAAGTCGCAAACTGGCTGTCTAACATGTCGCTTTTCATAAAATGCCCTTGACGTGCACGCATTCGCTCGATAATGAGCGATTTATCGCCATCAAGAAATAGGAAAGTTACATGTTGGTTGCCTTCTCGAATCTGATCGCGATACGCTTTTTTCAATGCTGAACAGACGATAATGCCTTGTTCACTTTTATTTTCTAAGCTGAAAGCGGCATCGCGGATGCGCTCTAGCCAAGGTGCTCGGTCATGATCATTGAGGGGTTCACCACGGCGCATTTTTTCAATATTTGCCCGAGGATGAAGATCATCGCCATCAATAAATTTTGCGCCAAGGCGTTGGGCGATCAATGCGCCAATTGTACTTTTTCCGCAACCACTGACGCCCATCACAATAATGCTATTACCCGTCATAGCGACTCCTTATTGCGAGATCTGAGCCAGATCTCAATTTTGAACTTTGCCGTAAAAATTGACTTTATCTTAGTGTTGTTATCGGTAACATGTTACCCGTAACTTTTAGATTTGTGAACTAAGACACAAACATCCTATCCTTGATAAAGGTGAACAACATGGAACAACTTGCACATAGCCCTACCTATCTATTACTGATAGCTGCCTGCGCCATCCTTGCGTTGTTGGTGCTGATAATGAAGTTAAAAGTACACGCTTTTGCGTCGCTCACTTTAGTGAGCTTTGGTACCGCGCTTGCGACCGGAATTCCTGCTGAAAAAGTCGTCCCCAGCATGATGTCCGGCTTTGGTGGTACCTTAGCCTCCGTAGCACTACTGGTTGGCCTTGGTGCCATGATCGGCAAAATTTTAGAAGTGACCGGCGGCGCAAAAGTGCTCGCCGATACATTAATCGGTCGATTTGGTGAACAACGCGCCCCATTAGCTCTCGGGGTCGCATCCCTGATGTTTGGTTTTCCGATCTTTTTTGATGCTGGCTTAATCGTCATGATGCCGATTCTGTTTAGTGTGGCGAAACGATTCGGAGGCTCTCCGCTGAAGTATGCGTTACCTGCCGCAGGGGCATTTGCGGTTATGCATGCTTTTGTACCGCCTCATCCAGGCCCAGTCGCGGCAGCCGAACTGCTTGGTGCCGACATCGGTTTACTGCTGGTTGTCGGATTACTGGTGGCTATTCCTACTTGGTATTTAGGGGCTTATCTCTTTGGTTTATATTGTGGTGAGAAATTTAACATTCCACTCTCTAAAGCGTTTTTAAACACCGAAGTGATGTTTAAAGATCCCTCCGATCTACCAAAATTTTCGACCGTACTATTAATTTTGGTGTTACCCGTGTTACTCATTTTCATGGACACCGGGCTCAATACCTTAGCGGTAGCAGGGATGATTGATGGTCAAAATCCTCTGGTCGGTTTTTTACGCATGTTGGGTAAAACACCGATAGCGCTGCTCATCACCTTATTAGTTTGCCTGACAACCTTTGCCGGTAAATACGGTATGAGTAAACTAGAAAAACTGTGTACCGATGCATTGGCTCCGATTTGTGCGGTGATTTTGGTTACCGGTGCGGGAGGGATGTTTGGTGGTGTTCTGCGTGCCAGCGGTATTGGTCAAGCGTTGGCCGACGTACTAGCACACACCGGAATGCCGGTGATTGTTGCTGCCTTTGTTATTTCAACTTGTTTGCGGGTTGCACAAGGCTCAGCAACGGTTGCCTTAACGACTACCGCCGCGCTGATGGCCCCGATTGTCTCGCAAACGACTGGTTTGTCTGAACTGGATTTATGCTTTATCGTGATCGCCATCGCGGGTGGGGCAACGGTATTGTCACACTTTAATGATTCAGGGTTCTGGTTAGTCTCTCGCTTACTTGAGATGGATGAGAAAACCACACTCAAAACTTGGACAGTAATGGAAACTCTGCTTGGTAGTATCGCGTTTATTATTGTCGCGACCCTAAGCTTTATTTTGTAAGGTGGATCTATGATTACTCTTGAACAACGATTAGCTGAGATAAAAGTTGTCCCAGTTATTGCGATTAACGATGCCAAACAGGCGGTTCCATTAGCTAAAGTCTTGGTGGAGAACGGCCTACCCTGTGCCGAAGTCACGTTTCGCACTGAAGCGGCAGAAGCGTCAATTCGGTTGATGCGTGAAGCGTATCCAGAGATGTTAATTGGTGCAGGCACCGTATTGACAACAGAACAAGTGGATAAAGCACAGCAAGCCGGTGCTGATTTTATTGTCAGCCCAGGGCTAAACCCAACCACAGTGAAATATTGCCAGCAGCGACGCATTGCGATTGTCCCTGGGGTCAATAATCCAAGCTTAGTTGAACAAGCAATGGAAATGGGGTTAACCACATTAAAGTTTTTCCCTGCTGAACCTTCTGGTGGCATTGCGATGCTTAAATCACTGGCGGCTGTTTATCCGGTGCGGTTTATGCCAACCGGTGGTATCAACCCCGGTAACGTGCAAGATTACCTTGCTTTAAGCTCCGTTGTGGCGTGTGGTGGAACATGGATGGTGCCGACTGAACTGATCGACCGCGGTGACTGGGATGCGTTAGCGCAACTGATACGCGAACGATAATCGAGCAAGCCAACCGTAAGGTTGGCTTTTTCTCTAATGTCAATAGACCCTAGCGACGTCGATGTCGCTTTTTTTGTCAACCATCTACGCTATGATATTGATAAGTAATAAATGCTAACAATTCTTTGAGTGGCTCGCCGACAAACAGTGTTACATTTTGAGTGATAAACCCGTTTGGGTGGCCTCTCTTTTTCGTGGGATCTGTGAACATGCAAGAAAATTATAAAATCTTAGTGGTTGATGATGATGCACGCTTACGTGCACTGTTAGAGCGCTACCTATCTGAACAAAGCTTTCAAGTCCGGAGTGTGGCAAACAGTGAGCAGATGGATCGTTTACTCAAGCGGGAAACCTTTCATCTAATGGTGTTAGATCTGATGCTACCGGGAGAAGATGGCCTCTCGATTTGTCGCCGCTTGAGAAATGCCAACAACACCATTCCCATTTTAATGCTTACCGCAAAAGGGGATGAAATTGATCGCATCGTTGGGCTTGAAGTGGGTGCCGATGACTATCTACCCAAACCCTTTAACCCGCGAGAGTTACTGGCACGTATTAAAGCAGTTTTACGTCGTCAAGTCATTGAAGCACCGGGCGCACCGAGTGCCGATGATACCATTGTCGAATTTGGTGAATTTCGGCTCAATTTGGGCACACGAGAAATGTTTCGTGGTGATGAGCCTATGCCGTTAACTTCAGGAGAATTCGCCGTACTCAAAGCGCTGGTCACCCACGCTCGTGAGCCGATGTCGAGAGACAAATTAATGAATATGGCACGAGGGCGAGAATATTCTGCAATGGAGCGCTCAATTGATGTGCAGATTTCACGTTTAAGACGGATGCTAGAAGTGGATCCCAGTAAGCCGCGTTACATTCAAACCGTATGGGGCTTAGGCTATGTCTTTGTTCCTGATGGAAAATCAGCCAGTTAATTGAACGAAAAGCCAGTGGTGTGACTGGCTTCTCCAGCGGACCGATGCGGCATCTGCCGTGGTACTCCTTTTCTCCCCCATTGATTGTAGGTGCCTTATGCGCATTCGCAGCTCCTTTACCCAAACGTTATTACTCTTTTTTACTTTGTTGATTGCTAGCCAAGCCTACTCCTACTATGCATTAATCAACTACGCCATTATCCCCAGTTTGCAGCAGTTTAATAAAATTCTTAGCCATGAAATCAGCCTGATGTTGGATGACTCGTTTAGCGAGTTAGACCATGAATTGGATACCTCAATGCGTTTACGAGTGCTGGAAAAACTGGGCGTTGAATTATTCCATGCTGACAGCTCGGCAGGAGAGCAATTTCAGCGGGCGATCAGCATTGACTTAATGAGTGAAGAGATGAGTAAAGAGCTGGGCTCATTCACGCAAGTTCGTATGGGGGTAGGCAAAGAAAGCTATATTTTATGGATGAAGATCGAAGCACTACCAGACAAAATATTACGGATTCCTCTTTCTGAGCTGAGAGAAGAGGATTTTGCCCCATTATTTCGTAATAGTATTGTGGTGGCGATTTTCATTCTAGTCGGAGGTTGGTTATTCATTCGCTTACAGAATCGCCCATTGAGCCTGTTAGAAAAAGCCGCCCTCTCGGTGGGACGCGGTGAAATTCCGCCACCTATTGCCGAAAAAGGGGCCAGCGAAATCCGTGCGGTCACTCGGGCTTTTAATCAAATGTCTCAAGGCATTCAAGCATTAGAAGAGGATCGGGCACTACTGATGGCCGGGATCAGCCATGATTTAAGAACGCCATTAACACGTATTCGCTTAGCCACCGAGATGATGTCACCAGAAGATAGCTACTTAGCGGAAGGGATCATTAGCGATACTGAAGAGTGCAATGAAATCATCAGCCAGTTTATGGACTATTTAAAACCGGTCGATAAGCAGACGTTTCAATCGGTCGATTTAAATGACATTGCCAGTGATGTCGCGTGTTCTGAAGGTGGATATGAAGTGCAGATCGATGCGCAATTATCACAAGACATTGAGCCAGTGTTTGGCAACCCGATTGCGATTAAGCGGGCGGTCAGTAATTTAGTGGTTAATGCCCTGCGCTATGGCAATGGCTGGGTGCAAGTGAGCACTGGGATCACCGCAGATAAAAAAATGGCTTGGGTGTGTGTGCAAGACAATGGCCCAGGGATTGAGCCCAGCCAAGTCAATAAAGTGTTTGAACCCTTTATTCGTGGCGATACCGCTCGAGGAAGTGAAGGCACCGGACTTGGGCTGGCGATTGTAAAACGGATTGTAAGCCAGCACCATGGTGCGGTGGTGCTCAATAACCGTGCCGAAGGCGGCTTAAAAATTCAACTCAGTTTCCCAACCCAATCTCGTTAGATTATTGAAGCGGTTGCCCAGAACAACCGGCTTGGGGGAAGGTGCGAGATGTTCTAATTGGGTTTAAATATTAAGCGTCATCAAGTTTATTGACTATCATGTGAAGAAAGTACAGTTATCCTCGGTGACGCGAGCGCGGTAAGCATTGCGGGCATTTTATTCTTGCTCTAGGGCTTGCTCGGTTATGGTTGCTTTAGCGCGAGCGTTATGCTCGGGTAACAGCAAGTTAAGCACAATGGCGGTAATGCCACCTGCGGCGACGCCAGATGAGAAAATACTCTTAATAAACTCGGGCATAAATTGCAGAATTTCTGGTTTTTGTGCAATACCTAAGCCCATTGAAAACGACAGAGCCATAATCAAAATCGCACGTCGGTCGAGGTCAACGCGAGAAATAATTCGTACCCCGGCTGCGGCAATGGTGCCGAACATCACAATGGTGGCTCCCCCGAGTACCGGCTCTGGGATCAGTTGTACAAAACTTGCCACTCCGGGAAATAAACCCAGTAAAACCAACATTGCGGCAATAAAGTATCCGACATAACGGCTGGCGACACCGGTGAGCAAAATTACCCCATTGTTTTGGCTAAACGTGGAATTAGGAAAACTATTAAAGACAGCCGCTAGGGCCGAGTTCAGGCCATCGGCCAAGACGCCGCCCTTAATCCGTTTCATATAAATTGGGCCTTTGACCGGCTCGCCAGACACTTCCGATGTGGCGGTAATGTCTCCAATTGCCTCTAACGCGGTGATCAAGAAAATAAGAACTAAAGGAATAAATAACGACCAATCAAAACTGAGCCCGTACTGCATTGGGATCGGCAGCGCCATCAAGCTACTTTGTGGCTTTTGGCTGGTATCCACCATGCCCATCAAGTAAGCCATGATATACCCCACCACCATGGCAATCACAATCGAAGCGACTCGGACATAAGGGTTTCGGGCGCGATTTAAGATCACAATCAAGGCCAATACGGTGCCCGCTAACGCTAGCTTATCTAAACTGCCGAACGTGCCATCACTTAATGCGGCATAACCACCGCCGATAGAGACAAGGCCAACTTGCACCAAGGTTAAGCCGATCAAGGTTACCACAATACCGGACACTAATGGGGTGATGATACGTTGGGCAAACTGCAAAATGCGCGAGAGCAAAATTTCCGCAAAAGAGGCGACTAAAATGGTACCAAAGATGGCCGCCATCATGCTGGAGATATCGGCACCACCAGCTTTTAACGCTAAACCTGCGCCAATAATTGGGCCTAAAAAGTTAAAGCTGGTGCCTTGAATAGAGAGCAAACCGGAGCCAATCGGGCCGAAGGTGCGAATCTGAATAAAGGATGATAAGCCAGACGCAAACAGCGACATGCTAATGATGGTGTTGGTTTGATCCGCAGGAACCCCTAGTGATTGACAAATAATCAAGGACGGTGTGATGACCGCAACAAACATGGCAAGCAAGTGTTGCAGTGCCGCAAATAGGGTTTGTGGTAGAGGTGGACGATCATTTAATTGATAGATCAAGTCCGATTGGCGTGAAGCGTGTGGCTGACTCATGGTGTTATTCCTATCGTGTCTGGCTGAGTGCGCTGAATGGGCAGTCACCGTCGAGTTGAGTGTTTACCTGTGATTGCTGTTAATCAGGCTCAACTCTGAGTGTTAATAACCATCAGGTTATTTTGGGCGGCGATTATAGAGGTTTTTATCAAAAAAGCAAACGATTGCTTTTGGGCGTTGATCCCTTGCTCTGTTATGGTGGGTAAAAGTACGCCACCGCAATTAGGCTTTGGCGTAAACGTCTCGTTCTGCTAACCAACGCTCAATAATCGCTTTCGCATTGGTGGGATAGTGATCGTGAATATGACGCGCAAGGCGTTGTACTTCAGGAATCAGCGATTGATCGCGAATTAAATCGGCAATTTTAAAATCGGCTAGGCCGGTCTGCTTGGTGCCCAAGAGTTCGCCCGGGCCTCGAATCTCTAAATCGCGCTGCGCGATAACAAAACCATCATTGCTTTCGCGTAATACGCCAAGGCGTTTTTGAGCGGTTTTTGAGAGTGGGGCGTGGTAAAGCAAGACGCAATGGCTGGCGACAGAGCCTCGTCCGACTCGGCCACGTAATTGGTGCAGTTGTGCTAATCCTAAGCGCTCTGGGTTTTCAATGATCATTAAACTGGCATTTGGGACATCGACCCCAACTTCGATAACGGTCGTCGCGACCAGTAGATGCAGTTGGTTGTCCTTGAAGGCTTGCATAACTTGCTGTTTTTCAGCTGCTTTCATTCGCCCATGAACTAAACCAATATTGAGTTCGGCTAATTGTTGCTGCAGTTCTTGTGCGGTATCGGCAGCCGCTTGTGCCTCCAAGACTTCTGATTCATCAATTAAAGTACAAACCCAATACGCTTGTTTATGTTCGTTAAGGCAAGCGTGTCGAACCCGTTCAATGATATCTGCGCGTTTGGTGTCTGGAATCGCCACGGTCTGAATCGGTGTTCGACCGGGAGGCAGTTCGTCAATCACTGAGGTTTCTAAATCGGCGTAAGCAGTCATGGCTAAGGTGCGAGGAATGGGTGTGGCGGTCATAATTAACTGATGTGGATACGCTCCTTGTTTAGCGCCTTTCTCACGCAGCTCAAGACGTTGATGGACACCAAAGCGGTGTTGCTCATCAATAATCACTAACGCGAGTTGATGAAACGCCACTTGCTCTTGAAAGAGCGCATGTGTGCCCACCACCATTTGCGCCTCACCACTGGCAATGCGGGCAAGTTCAGTTTGTTTGGCTTTACCTTTCAATTTACCCGCTAACCAGCCGACAGCAATACCCATCGGTTCAAGCCATTGGCTAAAATTAATCGCGT
>NZ_NBUS01000035.1:62353-68668 GCF_002749895.1 Vibrio fujianensis
TGTTCTGCCAGCAGTTCGGTCGGAGCCATCAGTGCGACTTGATAACCGTGTTCGATAGCTCGAACTGCGGCTAGGGCGGCAACAAGGGTTTTTCCTGAACCCACATCACCTTGAACTAAACGCATCATTGGGTGCGGTTTAGCAAGGTCGGCTTCGATTTCACGCACCACGCGAGCTTGGGCTTGGGTTGGGCTAAAAGGCAATTGAGCTAACAATTGATGTTTTAATTGCTGGCATTCTGGCAACGGAAGGGCCGTATCTTGCTGGCCTTGACTGCGCACCGCTAGCATGGATAAGTTTTGGGCCAATAATTCTTCCATGATCAAGCGAAGTTGAGCGGGATGACGCCCTTGATCAAAGAGGGTGAGGTCGAGGCCTGCCGGAGGACGATGAATGGTGTGCAGTGCTTGAGCGAGAGTCAGTTGATTAGGATATAACCCACTGGGTAATAGATCATCCACCGCCGCTTTATCGAGTAAACTTAACGCTTGCTCAGTGAGGTTACGCAAGGTGGTTTGCCGTAACCCTTCAGTGGTGGGATACACGGGGGTTAAGTGGGTTTCGGTGACGCTCTCTTGCGTGGCGGTAAAAAACTGGTAGTCAGGATGAATGATTTCTAACCCCTGATGACCACGCTTGATTTCACCGTAAGCGTAGATGGGTTTTCCCTCGGCAAAATTATTTTTCATCGCCGCAGTAAAGTTGAAGAAGCGTAAGGTGAGGGTGCCATTGCCATCACTGATTTTGACCGTGAGCATTTTTTTACGACCAAAATGGGTGTCCACCGCCATGATCTTACCTTGTACTGCTGCCCATAACCCAGGGTGGAGTTTGATGATGGGATAAATTCGAGTACGGTCTTCGTAGCGCAGCGGTAAATGGAAAAGTAGATCTTGTACGCTGTGTAAGCCAACTTTAGCCAATTTTTCAGCGACTTTAGCGCCGACACCAGAGAGTGACGTTAACGGGATAGCTGAAAGAAGTTGCGACATAGGATCAACCCACTGAGTTAGGCTCAATGGGCTTTATTCAACCATTGAGCTGTGTATTTGTACAGGGAAATTATCCGCGTTGCATCGCGTTCCACCAATTTGGGTCGGCGATAATCTCGCCTTTTTCATTTAATGATGGGTAAGGCAGCCCTTTGCGTTTAGCGACCTTGGCTAAGACCGGATGGCCTCGTTCAAACAAAATGCGTTGAATGGTCTGCTCGGATAGCGGACTTTGTTCTCGTTGATACATGCCCGCTTGTTGCCGTTGCCGTTGAGCCTCGTAGAGAATCAGCGCGCAGGCGACCGAGACATTAAGCGATTGCACCATCCCAACCATGGGGATGACAATATCTTGATCAGCTAACGCTAAGGCGTGGTGAGAAATACCCGTTTTTTCACTGCCAACGACGATGGCGGTTGGTTGGGTATAATCAATGGCCCGAAAATCCACCGCATGCTCAGATAAGTTGGTCACCAGTATTTGCATACCTTGCGCTTTCAGATGGGTGATGGCCTCTTGGGTACTATCGTGAGTTTCGACCTCTACCCAGTTACGAGCACCAGCAGAAGTGTGGCTCAGCGTTCGCATGGGTTCACTCGGCCAGACGGCATGGATTTGGTGCAGTCCGACCGCATCTGCAGTCCGAATGACAGCAGAAACATTATTCGGTTTATGTACCTCCTCCAAGCAAACGGTTAAGTCTGGTTGGCGTGCTTTGAGCACCTCTTGAATACGTAAGTAGCGTTCTAAATTCATAACATGGGTATCAGTTTTTGTGTCTACGCTGCGCAAGTGTGATCAGCAGCCGTGACATCTTGATCAATAAAAAGCCCTTGTTGTGATGCAAGGGCTCAATTCGTCGGGGGCGCTTAGTACCGTCTGCGCCGAACTTTAAGCGTATTAGGCATAACGCGGATTTTACGCATGATATTGGCTAAATGGACACGATCTTTGGTGGTGAGTAATACCATCACCGTATACAGCCGACCATCACGCTCTTCGGTTGAAAGCCCGTGAATATTGGAACCTGTATTGGAGATCACATTGGTGAGATCAGCCAAGGCACCTTGCCGGTTGTGCATATCTACCCGTAATTCGGTAATGAACTCTTGATCGTAATCTTTTGTCCATTCGACGGCCATATACTTATCGGGTTCTTTTTGATAACCGCGCACGTTAGGGCAGGTTTCTCTATGTACCACGAGGCCGCGTCCCGGAGAGACATGAGCAATAATCGAATCATCAGGAATCGGATGACAACAGTTGGCGAAGGTTAATAAAATGCCTTCTGCGCCACGAATCGGGAGTTTTTTCTTCGGCGTACCATCTTTATTGATGCTCTCTGTCAATTCATCAGCGTCACCTAATAAACGGCGGGCAATGACAATGCTCATCAGTTCACCGAGGCCGATGGCAGCGAGTAGATCGTCCTCTGTTGCCAGTTTAAGCCCAGTCAAAACATGCTTGATGTTGTCTTGGCTGATATCGCTGAGTGAGAAATCGCCGAGTGCATGATTGAGTAAGCGACGACCTAAGGTGATCGACTCTTCTCTGCGCATGGTTTTTAATACTTGGCGAATTTTGGTTCTGGCCCTTGAGGTGACTACATAGTTGAGCCAAGCGGCATTCGGCCTTGCGCCTGGCGCGCTGATGATTTCAACGGTTTGGCCATTTTTTAGCGTTTTACTTAGAGGATAAGGCGTACGATCAACTCGCGCGCCAACGCAGGTGTTGCCGACATCGGTATGCACAGCATAGGCAAAATCGACTGCGGTGGCTCCCGCCGGTAGTTCGACAATCCGTCCTTTCGGGGTGAAAACGTAAATCTCATCAGGGAAGAGATCAGATTTAACATTTTCAATAAACTCAAACGAGTTGCCCGCACTTTGTTGTAACTCGAGCAAGCTTTGCATCCAACGCTGCGCTTTAACTTGGGCGGTCGTGCCACCGCGCTCTCCATTGGTTTTATACGACCAATGGGCCGCGACCCCTTTATCGGCCATTTGATCCATATCTTCGGTACGAATCTGAACCTCAACAGGCACGCCATGTGGCCCAACCATCGAGGTATGCAGAGACTGATAACCATTGGCTTTCGGTACCGCAATGTAATCTTTGACACGACCCGGACGTGGTTTATACAGGCTATGCACTTGGCCCAATACGCGATAACAGGTATCGGTGCTATCGACAATGACTCGAAAGGCATAAATATCCATAATGGTATGGAAGCGTTGCTCTTTAGTTTTCATCTTGTTGTAGATGGAATAAAGATTTTTTTCGCGTCCAACCACTCGTGCAGGCAAATGAACGTCATGTAATCGACCTTCAATTTCACTGTGGATGCGTTGAATCATCTCTTTACGGTTGCCCCGTGCCGCTTTTACGACTTCTTTTAGCACTCGATAGCGGTTGGGATATAGGGCTTCAAAACCGAGTTCTTCTAACTCTGTTTTGATATTGTGGATGCCGAGCCGGTGTGCAAGCGGGGCGTAGATCTCTAAGGTTTCACGAGCAATACGGCGTTTTTTATCCGGTCGTAATGCACCTAAAGTACGCATGTTATGTGTGCGATCCGAGAGTTTGATTAAAATCACGCGGATGTCTTGCACCATAGCAAGCACCATTTTACGGAAATTTTCCGCTTGCGCTTCTTTACGGTCTCGGAACTTAAGTTTGTCTAGCTTGGAAACCCCATCAACCAGTTCAGCAACGGCGGTACCAAATTGGTTTTCCAGTTCTTCTTTGGTTGCAGGCGTATCTTCAATGACATCGTGGAGTAGGGCTGCTTGGAGCGTTTCTAGATCCAAGCGCATTTCTGCCAGAATTCGAGCGACGGCAACCGGATGAATAATATAAGGTTCCCCGCTGGAACGGGTTTGCCCTTCATGCGCATCTCTTGCCACGATATAAGATTGGCGCAGAGCCTCTATTTGAGGCTCTGTGAGATATTCTTGGGCAACATCTTTGAGGCTGTCGAATAGATACAAATTTCAGGCCCGAATGTTGAGTGATTCCTGAGACAGAATCAGCGGTTGTGCACGATGCTGCTAACCGCGGCTAGTTCTGCTGCTTCTTGCTCTTGTTGCTCTTGGCGCTCACGAGCATCCAGTACGTCTTTCGTGATAAGACCTTCTTCGATTTCGCGTAAAGCGATAACCGTGGTTTTATCGTTCTCTTCTGGCACTAGAGCGTCTTTACCACCAGTTTGAATTTGACGAGCGCGGCGAGCCGCAATCAGAACTAAGTCGAAACGGTTGCCAACTTTTTCAACAGCGTCTTGAACAGTTACGCGTGCCATGAGAACTCCAAATAGTTAACTAAAATATGATTGACGAGAAAGTATACAGCCTAACGTTAATAGATACTAGCGGCAGGCGGTGACCAATTTATTGTTACGGAATTAGTCCGCTAAAAGTGCGGAAAGCATGCTGCTATATTTAGCCGCTTGCTTATCTTGCTTCAATCTTTCCGCGCGCAAGATGGCTTTAAAATCGACTAACGCGGCATCGAAATCGTCATTGATGATGACGTAATCGTATTCACGGTAGTGAGAAATTTCTGAACGTGCTTCACTCATACGTTTTGCGATAACGCTTTCGCTATCTTGGCCGCGAGTGTTTAACCTGCGCGCTAACTCTTCTTTTGAAGGCGGAAGAATAAATACACTTCTTGCGTGTGGCATCTGTTCGCGGATTTGACGAGCGCCTTGCCAGTCGATATCTAAGAACACATCAATGCCTTTGCTCAGCATTTCTTCAATCCATACCCGAGAGGTTCCATAATAGTTACCGAATACCTCGGCATATTCAAGAAATTCGCCTTTTTCAATTAAGGTTTCAAAATGGGTTTTTTCGACAAAGTGGTAGTGTACACCGTCTTGTTCACCGGGGCGCATATCGCGAGTGGTGTGCGAGATCGACACCTTCATCGCGTAAGTTGGATTTTGTTCCAATAATGCCGCGATCAGGCTCGATTTTCCTGCGCCACTTGGGGCTGAGACAATGTAAAGAGTACCGTTACCCATTTGTTTGATTCCACTTTTGGTTGGGAGACAAGTGAAAAACGAAGCTTTCACTATGCTAAAGCTAGCACTGACCGAGTTATTTTGACACAGAAAGTGGTTATTTTGGTCAGAAAAATGGAGGCGAAGATTAGCATGATCGGAAGGATCTTCTCAAGTAAAAGCTGAGTTGATGCCTGTCTATTGATAAAATAAAGGTCAAACGTTTGCTTGAGATTAGGGGCTTGCAGGGGCGAGTGGTTAAGGTATAATCGCCGCCCTTAATGGGAAATGCGACTGCTTTCCTGAGTAATAACGATATGACAGCTTCGGCTGCGATTTGGGTTCCCTCACCCCCAAACCAAACGAAAAAGGTTCAATATGAGTCATTTTACCCCCGCGCAACAGCGCAAAGCGTTAACTTACTTGGTGCTATTCCATTTAGTGATTATCGCTTCTAGCAATTATTTAGTGCAAATCCCGTTTACGATTTTCGGTTTTCATACCACTTGGGGTGCGTTTACTTTTCCATTTATTTTTTTAGCGACCGATTTAACGGTACGTATTTTTGGTGCTGGACTGGCTCGGAAAATTATTTTTTGGGTGATGTTACCCGCCTTGCTGGTCTCTTACCTGCTGTCTGTGGTTTTTTATGAGGGGCAGTTTCAAGGCTTTGCCCCTTTGGGTGATTTTAACCTGTTTGTCGCTCGTATCGCAGCGGCCAGCTTTATGGCTTATTTGTTAGGTCAGATTATGGATGTGCATGTCTTTAATCGGTTACGCCAAATGAAGCAGTGGTGGGTGGCACCGACAGCCTCAACTTTGTTTGGTAATGCGTTGGATACGGTAGCTTTTTTTGCGATTGCATTCTATCAAAGCCCCGACCCTTTCATGGCACAGCACTGGACAGAGATTGCTCTCGTGGATTACAGTTTTAAATTGATCATCAGTTTAGGCTTATTTGTACCCATGTATGGGGTGCTGCTAAATTACTTGATTGGTAAACTGACCTTAGTGAACCCAGCATTATCATCACAGCAAGTGCCCAGTAACTAAATCATCGCATTACGAAGAAATAATTAAAAAGCCCAGAAAACGCTGGGCTTTGATCATGCTTGTTTCTATTGGCTAGTGGTTATGAGCTTCACCAGCCCCTTTAGGATAACGAATCGACTCGACCATCTCCTGTACATCGTCTGGTACTTGTGCGGTAAATTTATTGACCACCATGGCGACAACGAAGTTGAGGCACATACCGAGCGTCCCAATCCCTTCTGGGCTGATCCCGAACCACCAGTTATCCGGCGTACTCGCGGTTG
>NZ_NBUS01000035.1:68678-71787 GCF_002749895.1 Vibrio fujianensis
TTGATGAATTTAAAGTAGATAATATAAGCAGCGGTAAAAATGACGCCAACGATCATGCCACTGATGGCCCCTTCTTTATTCATCTTTTTATAGAAAATACCTAAGATAATGGCAGGGAAGAAGGAGGCGGCGGCTAATCCAAAGGCGAAAGCGACGACTTCAGCAACAAAGCCCGGAGGGTTAATCCCCAAATAACCGGCACCGATAATCGCTACTGCTGACGCTAGCCGCGCGGCTAAAAGCTCTTGTTTATCGCTCATGTTGGGTTTAAAGCCTTTTTTGAGTAGATCATGTGAAATGGCGGTTGATATTACAAGTAATAATCCGGCCGCCGTTGAAAGGGCCGCCGCTAGGCCACCGGCAGCAAGCAGAGCAACAACCCAGTTGGGGAGTTGTGCGAGTTCTGGTGAGGCAAGCACAATGATATCTCGGTTGATTTGCATTTCATTTCGCTCATCTCCTGAGTAGAACATTTTGCCATCGCCATTTTTATCTTCCCATTTGACTAATCCTGTACTCTCCCAGTTTTGATACCAGCTTGGCGCTTCAGCTGCGGTCACCCCTTGCATGTCTGGGCCATTGATGGTGTCTATCATATTTACTCGCGCAAAGGCGGCGACAGCGGGAGCCGTGGTGTATAAAAAAGAGATAAATAGTAGAGCCCAACCGGCAGAAATGCGTGCATCGGAAACTTTAGGGACGGTAAAAAAGCGAATAATAACGTGAGGAAGTCCGGCGGTTCCGACCATTAATGCGGCACAAATAAAGAACACATCGACCATACTCTTGGTTCCGTCGGTATAAGCATTGAAGCCTAACTCCTGAGTTAAACCATCTAATCGAGTGAGGAGGTATTCATCACTGCCCGAAAGTGTTGATCCAAAACCAATTTGTGGAATAGGGCTACCTGTCATCATCAGTGAGGTGAAGATAGCAGGCACCATAAAGGCAAAAATCAAGACGCAGTATTGAGCCACTTGGGTATAAGTAATTCCTTTCATGCCACCCATCACGGCATAGAAGAACACAATCGCCATACCGATGATAATCCCTAGGTTAATATCCACTTCTAGGAAGCGGGCAAAGACGACCCCGACACCGCGCATTTGTCCGGCAACGTAGGTGAATGAGACAAAAATGGCGCAAAATACCGCAACCATTCGCGCAGTACGAGAATAGTAACGATCGCCGATAAAATCGGGCACGGTAAATTTACCAAATTTACGCAGGTAAGGCGCGAGGCATAGGGCGAGTAAAACATACCCTCCTGTCCAGCCGAGCAAGTAAACGGTACCATCGTAACCGACAAAAGAGATGATGCCTGCCATTGAAATAAAAGAAGCCGCTGACATCCAGTCAGCAGCCGTTGCCATGCCATTGGCCACAGGATGGACGCCGCCACCAGCGACATAAAATTCACTGGTTGAGCCCGCTCGAGCCCAGACTGCAATCCCGATGTAGAGGGCAAAGGTGATGCCGACCAAAATAAAGGTCCAAGTTTGAATATCCATATGATCCACCTTTTAGTCTTCCTGAACTTGGTATTTTTTATCAAGCGCGTTCATACGCCAGACATAGACAAAGATTAAGGCGACAAAGGTGTAGATGGCACCTTGTTGTGCAAACCAAAATCCTAATTTAAAGCCGCCGAATTGAATGTTGTTTAGGGGTTCGACGAATAAAATGCCTGCCCCATAAGAGACGGCAAACCAGATGGCGAGTAGTGAGCCCATGATGGTTAAGTTTTCTTTCCAGTAGGCTTGTGCGTGTTTGGTTGATTCGAACGCCATAACCTTCTCCTTTGCGATAGTAATGGGTGTTAAAATTTTGTTAACACCTGTAGGTTAGCAGTCTTTCGGTAAGGGATCTGTGCAACTTTAGTCTGGCGTTTTTTTTATTTTATTTTTTTATATTCAGTTGGTTATGTTTATTTTTTGATTTTATTTGCTGAGGTTGGTTGATGAATGTAGCCAAAAGTATAATAAGCCAGCTGAATGGCTGACTAAACAGAGCGGTGTGGTGGTATCAACGTTTTGTGAAGAAGAGAAAGGGTGTGCCTGACATTATTTACGTAAAGTTTTCGTTAAGAGGTTATGAATTCGTGCACAATACTGGGTGAAATTAGATTAACATAGTGATGCGTAGGGCTAGGGTATGATGGATACAATTGGGAGGATAAGTGGACGCAATAACAATTAATGGCTTTTTTCTGGTGGGTGCCTTACTGATTGCATTAAGTGTATTGCTAAGCCCTGTCTCTTCTAAGTTAGGAATCCCCATTCTGTTAGTGTTCTTAGTTGTCGGTATGCTTGCTGGAGAAGATGGCGTCGGGGGGATTGTTTTTGATAATTACTCGCTTGCTTATTTGGTGAGTAATCTCGCTCTGGCCATTATTTTACTTGATGGGGGAATGCGCACACGTGTCAGCAGCTTTCGTGTCGCATTTTGGCCTTCTGTTTCGTTGGCAACCTTTGGTGTAGCAGCAACGACCTTGTTAACAGGGTTGATGGCGACTTGGCTATTTGATCTGACCTTGTTGCAAGGTGTGTTGGTTGGCGCGATCGTTGGCTCGACCGATGCGGCGGCCGTTTTCTCTTTGCTGAAAGGGAGAAGTTTAAATGAACGAGTAGGTGCCACGCTGGAAATTGAGTCAGGCACTAACGATCCGATGGCGGTATTTTTAACCGTGACGCTGATTACGGTGCTTGGTCATCAAGGAGTGGAATTAAGCGCTGGGTTTTTGGCGTTAAGCTTTGTGCAGCAATTTGGGATAGGCGCAGTGCTCGGTTTAGTGGGTGGGTGGTTGCTCTGGAAACTGATTAACAAAACGCAATTACCAGAAGGACTTTATTCCATCCTGACGGTCAGCGGTGGACTGATTATTTTTGCCCTTTCTAATGCGTTAGGGGGCAGTGGAATTTTGTCTATCTATTTGGTGGGGCTCTTGCTTGGTAACCGCCCAACGCGTAGTCGTCATTCAATACTCAATGTGCTTGATGGCATGACCTGGCTCGCTCAAATCGGTATGTTCTTGGTGTTAGGCTTATTGGTGACGCCGTCTAATCTGATGGCTATTATGTTGCCCGGGTTGGCGTTGGCGTTCGGGATG
>NZ_NBUS01000035.1:71797-72507 GCF_002749895.1 Vibrio fujianensis
TTTGCTCGACCGCTCTCGGTTTGGATTGGATTGTTGCCGTTTAAGAGCTTTACTGCGCGTGAAAAATGGTTTGTCTCTTGGGTTGGTTTAAGAGGGGCGGTGCCTATTATTTTAGCGGTTTTTCCAATGATGGCTGGATTACCAGAGGCGCAACTCTACTTCAATTTAGCGTTTTTCGTGGTCATGGTCTCCTTGGTTGTGCAGGGCGGTACATTGACTAAGGCGATGAGTTTGGCGAAAGTTGAGTTGCCTCCGAAACCAGAACCGATTTATCGGACCGGTGTCGAGGCTTTTCCTACGAGTGAATGGGAGCTTTTTGTTTACACGCTAAAGCAAGATAAATGGTGCATCGGTGAACCGCTGCGTAACTTATTTATGCCGGAAGGAACTCGGATCGCTGCAGTATTTCGTCAACAGCAACTGTTACACCCTTCCGGCAGTACTCAGTTGCAAGAAGGCGACATTCTGTGTGTGTTAGGGCAAGAAAAAGATCTTCAAGCATTGAGTCAACTATTTAGCGAAGCACCGGAAAAAGCCTCTTTATCACGTTTCTTTGGGGATTTTTTCTTAGATATTGACGCTAAGTTGGTCGATGTTGCGCTGCTGTATGGGTTGGATCTTGGTCAGCTCGATCATCAAATGACGCTGCGAGAATTGGTGACTGAGCATTTGGGTACCACTCCTGTCTTAGGCGACCAGTTTGAGTGGTA
>NZ_NBUS01000035.1:72517-77353 GCF_002749895.1 Vibrio fujianensis
GGCTTACACTGGATCGTGGCGGATGTGGTGGATTGGCAGGTTACCAAGGTGGGTTTGCGGTTGCCTTTATCTTCTGAAGTGGCTGAAGGAAGCTTAGACCATTAATTATTCATGCACCTGCTTTAATAAAATAACGGCCTGTGTCCGATTCTTCACGCCAAGTTTGCGGAAAATGGCCGTCATATGCGCCTTAATGGTTGCCTCAGAAACATTCAGTTCATAGGCGATCTGCTTATTGAGCAGCCCATCAGATAACATGCCTAACACTTTGTATTGTTGTGGCGTTAATGCGGCAAGCTTTTCGGTCAAATCGTCACAAGCGGCGTGATTGGTAATCAACCCTTCTGGAAAATAGGGATCACCATTGAGGACTTGATTAAGCGCATTGATCAAAGTTCGCATATCACTCGACTTAGGGATAAAGCCGAAAGCACCGTGGGTTTTTACTTGTGACACGATGGTCGGTTCTTCATTGGCAGACACGACCACAATCGGTAGCTCCGGGTATTCGGATCGCAATTGAATTAATCCTGACATCCCATTGGCTCCGGGCATTTTTAAATCCAGCAACAGTAAATCAGGGTCTGCTTGTTTGTCTAATAGACTCAGGAGAGCCGTTAGTGAGTCAGCTTCCAGAAGGTTGGCTCCGCTGACAGCCATATGCACGGATTGGAAGAGCGCATTACGAAATAGCGGATGGTCATCTGCAATAATGATGGTGTAGCTTGAGTTCATGATGTTAATTACTTTTGACTATTTGGTTATCGAAATTATTACCTTGTTTGACTTGAGGGACAATCGCGAGACATAAAAACTCTGAACTGTATCCCTCTTTTTGCTGATTCACGGCCAAATTATTCATAGCCAAACCATTCACGGATAAACCATTCACGGCTAAACCATAGCGCCAAACGAGTGATGGCTCGGTGTAGCGCTGAATATGGTTATAGGTTGAACTTATCCAGATGAGCGAGAAAAGGTTCTTCAGGCATAAATCCGCTGATTCGGGCTTGAGGAAGCCGTTGTCCTTGAACATCCCAGAAAACAATGGTGGGTAAGCCTAACACTTCAAGGTATTTCAATAACTCAATGTCTTGCGGTTGGTTCTTTGTGACATCGGCTTGCAGTAAGATAAACGGTTGCAGCTTGCTTTCAACCGATGGCCGGTGGAAGGTGTATTTTTCAAACTCTTTACACGCCACGCACCAGTCGGCATAAAAATCTAACATGACCGGCTTCCCTGCGGTTTTGGCTAATGCCAGTTGCGCTTCTAGCTCTGCAACGTTATCAATGCGTTGAAACATCGGGGCGGTTTGCTTAACTTGATAGCCGGCCGGATTGAACCAGTGGTTAAGTAGCGGCTGAGCAGATGCTAATAAGCCTAGAATGGCAATAATCCCAAGTAAACTCTGTTTCCATCCGGCAAAAGGCAGGCTATTTTTGATGTGATACAACCAGCCAAACGCCGTTAAGCCGAGGAACGACCACAGTATGGTTGACCAAAAAGAGGGTAAGATCCGTTCGAGTAAGAAAATCGGTGCAGCAAGTAATACGAAGCCAAATAACACTTTGACTCGGTTCATCCATTCTCCTGCTTTAGGCAGCAATTTATTACCAAATACGGCCACGAGAATCAACGGAATTCCCATGCCTAGCGCTAAGGCATAAAGAGCAAGCGCTCCGGTCAGTAGATCGCCACTTTGGGCAACGTATAGCAAAGCCCCTGACAGCGGCGCTGTGGTACAAGGTGAACAGACTAAACCAGAAATGATGCCCATGATAAAGACACCCCCGAGTCGGCCGCCTTGTTGCTGTTGGCTCAATTGGTTAAGTTTGGTTTGTAGTGAACTGGGAAGTTGTAAGCTGTATAAGCCAAACATCGAGAGGGCGAGGCTAATAAACAGCAGGCTTAACCCGATTAAGACATAAGGGTGTTGCAGTGCCGCCTGAAATTGTAAGCCAGCCGATGCGACGACTAAACCAAGCAAAGTGTATGTAACGGCCATCCCTTGCACATAAATAAAGCTTAATAACAAGGCGCGGCGATGAGACAGCGAGCCTCCACCGAGTACAATACTGGTGAGGATGGGGTACATAGGTAAAACACAAGGGGTAAATACAAGCCCAATTCCGAGTAGTAAAAAGAGCAGCGGTGTCCAGCGGCTTTGGGCCAGTTGTTCAGTCAGTGAGCTTGCGGATGTCGTCGATATGGCGCTCGGCGTTAAGGACGGATTATTGTCTTGGTTGAGGGTGGTCGGTTGAGCCTTGAAAGGCGCGATCTGAATGATGCGTGTTTCTGGGGGATAGCAAAATCCTGCCTTGGCACAGCCTTGATATTCGACAATTAATTGCGCACCGGGTTGATAGCTATTTAAGGGTAACACCAGCGAGAGTGGCGCATCATAAATAGTCACCTTGCCAAAAAATTCATCTTGATAAGGTAAGCCGTCAGGTAACGTGTATTCGCCGAGTTGTGCTTTCTCGACGTGAATAGACAATTTATCTTGGTAGAGGTAATAACCTTCCTTGACTTGCCAATCGAGAAATAATTGATCATTTTGCTGGAAAAAGGCGAATGGAAAGGCGCTATCAACGGAAACAAACCGGTTTTGCGGGTTAAAATCGAAGCCACTTTTCGTCTCAAATGCAGCGAATAGCGGCGAACTAGTGACGGACGTTAAGAGTAATAAGAGAGCAAGAAACAGGCGCATTATCACAACATATGAGTTAATCGAAAACGCTACTATATACGAGCTCTTGTTGAAGATACAGTAAGTGAATTATCTTAATATTTTCTTACAAATAATTTAGACAATACAAGATTGTCAGATACACTATTTGCTTTGCGATTGACGCAGTCGCTGTCTTTGAACTTGATAACAAAAGGTTAGGAACGATGCAAGGTATCCTTACTATCCAGTCACACGTCTCTTTTGGCCATGCGGGTAACAGCAGTGCTGTTTTTCCTATGCAACGGATGGGATTTGAAGTGTGGCCCATTCATACGGTCCAATTTTCTAACCATACTCAATACCCTCAAGGTTGGACTGGACGAGCTTTTGCCGCAGAGGATATTCGAGAGCTGGTACGCGGGTTAGCCAACATTGGAGCGTTAGAAAAATGCCAAGCTGTTCTGACGGGTTATCAAGGCAGTGCCGAACAGTGTTTGGCGGTTGAAGAAACGGTCAACAAGGTGAAGCAAGCCAATGCCGAAGCGCTATACATCTGCGACCCGGTGATGTCTGCTCCAGACAAAGGCTGCATTGTGGCTCCGGGTATCAGTGACTATCTGTTAACTCGTTTGATGCCGTTGGCTGATGTTATCGTGCCGAATCAATTTGAATTAAGCCAGTTTGCTGAGATGGAGATTCAAACATTAGATGATGCGCTACTGGCTTGCCAAAAAGCCCTCAGTAAAGGGCCGAAAATGGTATTGGTGAAGCATTTATACTGTTTATCTGACACCGAGTTCCATATGTTGTTAGCGACTCAAGACGGGGTCTATTTAGCCCAACGGCCTCAATTTGAATTTGACCGAGCGCCCGTTGGGGTTGGGGATTTAATCTCCGCGCTGTTCACCGCTGGTTTAGTTAAAGGCTGGGGAGCAAAACAAGCATTTCAGCACTGCCATGATGCTTGCTACGGCGTTTTGGCGGCCACCTATCAAGCGAAAGAATGGGAGTTGCAAACCATTGCCGCGCAGCAAGAATTTGTTCAACCCAGTTTGCATTTACCGTTGCAAGTGATCACACAAGCTAACGCAGCTTAATGGTTTAATCCATTTCTGTCAGACATCAAAAAGCCGCGAGGGTTACCCTCGCGGCTTTTTGATTCGTTACACGCTGATTAGAGCAAAATATTGGCTAGAAGTAGACCAAAACCAATACTAAATACCATGCTCAATAAGCCCGGTAACATAAAGCTGTGGTTAAAGATGTACTTACCAATCCGTGTTGTTCCCGTGCGGTCGAAGTCAATCGACGCAATGATGGGGCCGTAGTTTGGAATAAAGAAGTAACCATTAACTGCCACAAATACCGCAATGATGATCGCGGGTGGTAGGCCAAGAGTAATCGCTACCGGCACCAATACTGCCGTTGTTGCGCCTTGACTGTTTACCATCACAGAAAGCGCAAATAGGGCGAAGGCAAACGTCCATGGTGCGACTTCAACCAAGCCTGAAACGGCTTCTTTCACCATATCACTGTGACCGGCAATAAAGGTGTCCCCCAACCAAGCAATACCGAAGATAGCGACAATGGCACGCATCCCGGCATGGAACACAGAACCTTGGCTAATCGCATTGCCATCAGGCTTACAGGTTAAGATGATCAGTGCCGCAATCGATAGCATGACGATTTCGATTGTATGGGCCATCCCCATTGGTGAACCATCAAAATGGGGACGTAAGCTTGGGATTGCGCCCATGAGTACGACGATAATGGCACCAAATAAGAAGAGAGAGACAGATTTTTTCGCTTGAGGCGTAATGACAATATCTTCGACTTCAACCTCTTGCTCCATTTCTGCGCGGAATTCAGGATCTTGTAGACGACGTTGATACTCAGGATCATCTTTCAGTTCTTTACCAATTTTATTGACAAAGATACAAGCGCAAGCCAAACCAAGAAAAGTACTTGGAATGGTGACCATCAGTACATCACCTAGAGTGATACCTTGTGGTTCTAAAAATGCCACGAGAGCAACCACCGCGGCAGCAATCGGGCTAGCCACAATGGCAAACTGAGAGGCGATAACCGCCATACCCAATGGGCGTTCTGGACGAATGCCACTACGACGGCTGACTTCAGCAATCACAGGGAGTACTGAGTATGC
>NZ_NBUS01000035.1:77363-88603 GCF_002749895.1 Vibrio fujianensis
TGCCACATGCCCAGTACCAGCCATCATCGTAAAGAAGTAGGTGACTAAAGGTGCGATAAACGTGATTTGGCGAGGGTTTTTGCGCAAAATATTGCTGGCGATTTTGATTAAGTAGTCAAGACCACCGGCCGCTTGCATAGAAGCAGCTGCGGCAACAACGGCCATGATCATTAACATAACATCGATAGGGGGGCTGGTTGGATGCATGCCAAAGCCGAAGCTCAGTATCGCAAGGCCGATCCCCCCCATCACACCAAGTCCAATACCACCAATCCTTGCACCAATTAGGATACATCCTAATACGATAAGGAACTCAATTATAAACATCTTATACTCCTAAAGATTATTAATCATTCCTAACTCCCTTTTGCTGCCAGTCAAATGAGCGAACTCATCACATTAGCTAAGGGAAACTCATTAACGACAGAAAATAAAAAAAATGATTATGCCATGACATAGAATAAGTTTTTTCCATTTTTTGACCGTCAGAAAGTAAGAAGGCTCTGTTAATCAGAGCCTTCATCAATACGTTGCTACTATTCGTAGCGTTTTGCCTTATATTGAGGATGCATTAAATTCTCAACGGAGAAAATATCATCCAACTCTTCAGCACTGAGCAGGCCGCGTTCAAGTACCACTTCTCGAACGCTTTTTCCTGTTTCGGCGCAGATTTTACCGACAATATCACCTTCATGGTGACCAATATAAGGGTTTAGATAAGTGACAATCCCGATAGAGTTAAAGACGTAATTCTCACAGATCTCTTTATTGACCGTAATACCATCGACACACTTATCGCGTAAGTTAACGCAAGCATTAGAAAGCAGAGAAATCGATTCAAACATCGCTTGTGCAATAACCGGTTCCATAACGTTAAGTTGTAACTGGCCCGCTTCAGCTGCATAGGTGATGGTATTGTCGTTACCAAATACTTTAAAGCACACTTGGTTAACCACTTCAGGAATCACGGGGTTTACTTTCGCTGGCATAATAGAAGAGCCGGCTTGCAATTCAGGCAGGTTAATTTCATTTAAGCCCGCACGAGGGCCAGAAGAAAGTAGTCGTAAGTCGTTACAGATCTTAGACAGTTTCATCGCCAAGCGTTTCAGTGCGCCATGGGTCATGACATACGCACCGCAGTCAGAGGTTGCTTCGATCAAGTCTTCTGCTGCAACCACTTCAAGGCCAGTCACTTCCGCTAAGTGCTTAACTGCGGCTGCTTGATAACCTGGAGCGGTGTTTAACCCAGTACCAATGGCTGTGGCACCTAAGTTAATTTCAAGCAACAGTTTTGAGGTATATTGCAGGGCGCGAATTTCTTCGTTGAGCGTCACTGCCCAAGCGTGGAATTCTTGACCCACGGTCATGGGAACCGCATCTTGCAATTGGGTGCGGCCCATTTTGAGTATCTCTTTGTACTCTTCGGCTTTGAGTTCAAAAGCCCCTTTAATATATTCAACTGATTCAATCAGTTTAAGTACGCTGTTATACACAGCAATGCGGAAGCCGGTTGGGTAAGCACAGTTGGTGGACTGACTTTTATTCACGTGATCATTTGGGTTAATGAATTCGTATTGACCTTTTTCTTTCCCCATTAGCTCGAGTGCGACGTTGGCAATTACTTCGTTAGTATTCATATTGACAGAAGTGCCTGCGCCACCTTGGAATACGTCGGATGGGAATTGATCCATGCATTTACCGGTCTCTAAAATTAGATCACAAGCTTGGATGATGTAGTTCGCTACCTCTTTCGGAATGACGCCTAACTCTTTGTTCGCCAGCGCGGCTGCTTTTTTAGTCATAATCATGCCGCGAACAAATTCAGGGACATCAGAAATGGTAACATTAGAGATATTGAAGTTTTCAATCGCACGTAATGTGTGAATACCGTAATAAGCATCAGCGGGAACATGGCGCTGACCGAGTAAATCTTCTTCGATTCGGGTTGCTTTCGGGGTGTTGATAGGGGCATCGGATAGGGTAGCCATAACAGGATCCTTAAGATAATAATTCTAACTTTAGATTGATAATGCTTAGCCACATCTGCCTTAAGAATCCATTCATCAGAATTTGGGGCTGAAAAATCTGTCCTGACTTCTTCGGGCATAATACTTGAGTGATATATAAAAAACAGGAAGTGGATCACCTTTTTTACCAATGATATGAAAAGATTTACCGGATATCACACGGCGATCTCAATCTGGGTAGAAAAAGAAGTAAACGTCTACGAATTGGCGGGAAATAGGAATGATTCTCCTTAAGCAGAATTCGTTTTTTGGCCCTAAATGTCTAACTAAAATGTGAGAAATAAGGCGGAGAAGTTGCAGTCTTTTTTTCATCACGTTACCGTGAGTGAGAATTATATGACCAACGGTTAGCTATGGTTTATCTGTTACGTGAAGCGCTCGTTGTTAGGGTCTGTTGAGCGATAAGCTGTGTAAGTTAAGGAGCGAGTGTGTTTGCTATTTTTTTGGTTGCCTTTATAACGGTGCCGATTATCGAAATCGCTGTATTTATTCAGTTGGGGAGCTTTATCGGGCTATGGCCGACAATAGCATTTGTGGTATTAACTGCGATCGTTGGCGCATCATTGGTTCGTAGTCAGGGGATATTAACGTTGGCAGCGGTGCAGAGACGAATGCAGCAGGGTGAGTTGCCTGCTCTGCAGATCATGGAAGGGGTTATGTTGGCCGTGGCCGGTATATTATTATTCACGCCGGGCTTTGTGACCGATTTTCTTGGGTTACTTTTGTTGCTACCCGTTCCGCGCGCTTACTTGGCAAATTATTTAATGGGTAAGGTGGTGGTTCACTCCATGGACGGTGCAACGTTTTATAGCAGCAGTTCAACGTTTGACGGTCATAGCACGTCACACGGCGATACTTTTGATGGGGAGTTTGAACGTAAAAATGACGATGATGATCACGATGCGCCGCCTCGACTTAACTAGTCACCTCGACTTAACTAGTTAATAGCGTGTCGCTTGCCTCTGCGTTAGCTCTGGCCTCTGCGTTAGCTAAAGTATGGAGAATTATTTTTCAGTTTTGGAATAAAACGATTGCTTATTATCGAATAAAACCCTATAGTGTCCTGGCTCTAGAGTTAAGAGTTATTAATGAAATCAAAAGTAAAAGTAAATTCTTAGTATCCCATCGTAAAAGTTGTTGTCCTAATATTTCCCTTACCTGATTCGTTACATTAAATAATTCATGCTAAAGCGAATTGGCGCATCAGCGCATCATTCAATGAATTTTATAAATTAAGGGACAAATTATGTCTAATCAAGCAACTGGTACAGTAAAATGGTTTAACGAAACTAAAGGTTTTGGTTTCCTATCTCAAGACAACGGTGGCGCAGATGTATTCGTACATTTCAATGCTATCGCTTCTGAAGGCTTTAAAACGCTTATCGAAGGTCAAAAAGTATCGTTTATCGTTGAAAACGGTCAAAAAGGTTTACAAGCTGCTCAAGTTGTAACTCTATAATAGACTGATACTTATCAGAATATATAAAAGGTCGCTTAGGCGACCTTTTTGCTTTTCGTTAGTTTTTGTTTTGGTCTGTTTTAACGGGCGTTTAATGGTGAGTGAGAGTCATCTAAGCGCTGCGTTATTGAGCACCGTTAAATCCCATTTGTCGCCAAGCTTCAAAAGCAATGATAGCGACCGCATTAGACAGGTTAAGGCTACGAGCTTCTGGCATCATCGGAATGCGGATGCGCTGAGCCATAGGCAAACTTTCAATCAGATCGGCGGGTAGTCCTCGTGTTTCTGGGCCAAATAGCAATACATCGCCAGCTTGAAATTGTGCATCAACATGATGGCCAGTGGTCTTGGTGGTACAAGCAAAAATACGATAATGGCCACGAGTGGCTAAATAATCGAGAAAAGCTTGATAATTTTTATGACGCGTGACTCGCGCTAAATCATGATAGTCCAACCCAGCACGGCGAACTTTTTTCTCTTCTAAATCAAAGCCTAATGGCTCAATTAGATGCAAGTTTGCCCCACAGTTCGCCGATAAACGGATGATGTTCCCAGTATTGGGGGCAATTTCTGGTTCATAAAGAGCAATGTCAAACATAGTGAGCTACTTTTTTCAATGGAGTCGCTGAGTATACCTGACTCAAGGCTGGATCGGTAACGTGACTTGTACTTTTAGCCCGCCTAATGAGCTACGGCTGGCGATCACTTGGCCACTGTGTTGGCGAATCGCACTTTCTGTAATCGCTAGCCCTAATCCGGTTCCCCCACTGTGTCGGTCACGAGCGGTTGAAACGCGATAGAACGGTCGGAAAATATCATTTAATTCATGCTCGGGAACGCCGGAGCCATTATCTTCGACGGTGATAGTGAGTTGATGAGGCTCGGCGATAAAGCGTACTTCAATATGATCAGTACCATAAGTAATTGCATTTCGAACCACGTTATCCAAAGCGCTCATTAAGAGTTTGGGATTACCTGAAATGTACCGTTCTGGAATCGGATCACGAATCAGCGTTTTGTGCATTTGTTCCGCTTCAAACTGTGCATCCTCTAGGATCGCCTCCCATAAACTGCTTAATGGTTGAATCTCTCGACTAAGATGGCTATTGGTTTGCATGCATGAGAGCGTGAGTAGCTCACCAATCATACGCTCTAACCGCTGAGCTTCGGTATCGATTCGTTCTAATTCACTACTTTGTCCTTGCTTTCGAGTGGCTAAGGCATTGGCCATGCGCAGGCGAGTGAGTGGTGAACGCAATTCGTGGGAGATATCTGACAATAAACGTTGTTGGCCAGAAATCATCAGATTGACGGCTTCAACCATCTGATTAAAACTACGCCCTGCTTGACGAAATTCTGTGGTGCCTCTTTCTAGATTAGGGTCAACCACAAATTCTCCCCTTGCGACTCGCTGTGCCGCCGAGGCAAGCCGTTGGGCTGGTTGACTGAGTGCCCAAGCGAGCCAGAGTAATAATGGCGTACTGACTAGCATGACCGACAGTAAAAGATGCAAGGGTTTGTCAAATAAGCGTAATAAGAAGGGCGGTGGCTCATCCCAGCGTAAACCGATATACAGTAATAAATCTTGTTGAGCGAGATGAATGGGCACCGGGCCTGAGATCATATAGCGTCCATATAAACGTTGTTGAGGTTTGTCAATGGATTCGATACTGGTGGTGAAATTTCTGAGTGCTTTGAGTTTAAAATCTTCATGCCGTTTAGTGGTGAGTATATTTCCCTCTTGATCGGCGATAAAAAAACGAGGGCGGGTGTCATTATGCATATGTCCCATTGCTTCCAACTGAGCAATGATACTGGATAATTGAGTTTGCTTACTAAATCGATCTTCAATATTGCGTTTATAATCGAGCATGCGTTGGTGGCTATTTGCGGGCAAATCTCGGGATTTTCTCGGATCGAGATGTGGGAGAGACAGCACTGCGATAATCACCAATAACATGGTTAGCCAGAAAATAGCAAAAATACGTCCGTATAAGTTATTGATTTTAGGAAGACGCATTAATCCTCCTGAACCATTAAGTAGCCACGACCCCGTAAGGTTTTGATCCGTGGTTTGTTATCGGATCGAGCCGGTAATTTTTTTCGTAAATTAGAAACATGCATATCAATGGCTCGATCAAAGGCGGCGAGTCGTTTACCTAATACATCGAGGCTAAGTGCTTCTTTGGTCAATGTTTCTCCTGGGTTTTGCACAAAATGAGCCAGCAAAGCAAATTCGGTACTGGTTAAGTCTAACAGTTGGCCTTGGCAGTAGGCTTCTTGTTTACCGGGATAGAGTTGGATGTCTTGGCATTCGATAACATCAAGCGATTTATTCGCTAAATGGCTTTGTGTGCGACGTAAAATCGCACGGATACGAGCGAGAAGTTCTCGATCACTAAAAGGCTTAGGCAGGTAATCGTCGGCACCAAGTTCTAAACCGATCACTCGATCGATCTCCTCTCCCTTTGCTGTCAGCATCAAAACTGGTGTTTGCCATTGCTCCCTGAGTTTTTTCAGCGTTTCCATGCCATTTAATTTGGGCATCATGACATCCAGTAAAATCAGGTCAACATGCTCATTTAGAGCTTCAAGCCCAGATAACCCATCATTGGCCTCTGAGACTTCAAACCCTTCATAACTCAGCACTTCTTTGAGCAAGCTGGTCAGTTCTGTATCATCATCAATCAGAAGAATATGTGCCATAAATGCCTCTTCATTCACATCAGGTTAGTGATAGTTTACTGTGAAAGTAAACAAAGCAGCAGCAGAGAGTTTACTCTTTACGATTCTTTACTCACGCTAAACACCACTTTACTTACCAGAGCCTATGATCAAGTTAAGCACTGCGTAGGCAGATTTTCTTATCGTACCAGACTTTAGTTATCGCAGAAGCTGGGCGGTAACCTTCATAGAGAGGACATGATGATGAATATGACAAAAAAATGGGTGTTGACGGCAATGGTCTTACCTTTAACTCTGGGTTCTGCGAGTGTTTTCGCATATGGCGGTGGTAAAGGAAAACCGAATCACGATGGTCTGTGTGGCATGCACCATGAGCGTACGATGGCGAGAGAACTTCAGTTAACGCCAGAGCAACAAAGTCAAATCAACGCTCTGCGTGAGCAACATCGTCAAATCATGCAAGAAAAGCGTACATCTGGCCCTCGTGATGCAATGCGTTCGTTACGTGAGCAAGAGCGTCAATTGATGCTTGCCGCTGATTTTGATCAAGCTGCGGCAACTGAATTGGCAAAACAGATGGTCGATATACACATAGAGCATCGGGTCGATAGGATGAAAAATCGCCACCAGATGATGAGTATTCTTACGGATGAGCAGAAAGACAAATTACAAACATTACAGCAAACATGCATGGATGAAAACTGGCAGCAAAATCCAAGAGCAAACAATGATCGGCCTCGCGGACATCATGATGGTTCAAGAGGTAAGGGGCGTTTTTAATTACGCTTAACACTGACTTGACGGCAACAAAAGCAGCGCTGAATGTGCTGCTTTTGGTTTTTGTAGCGTTCAATGACGCTTTATGGTTGCTGGTATTCTTCTTGGGTTTTTTGTCTGTTATGTGCCTTATTACTGAGCATGAAATCTGCCGCTGATCGCCCCTTCATGTGTATAATTAATTCTTTGTCTCTTATATCTCTCGTAACGTAACGGTGATCGGTAATGAAAAAGGAATATGCGCGTCTAGTCACACTTGCTGCTTGGACGGCAACCTTGGTTGCTAGTTTTTTATTGCTAGTGAAAATAGCCGCTTGGTGGGTGACAGGCTCGGTGAGTTTATTGGCGTCAGTGGTTGATTCGTTATTGGACATTGCCGCTTCCGTCGTTAATTTAATCGTGGTTCGTTATGCCTTACAACCGGCCGATCGGGAGCATACTTTTGGTCACGGTAAGGCTGAGTCCTTGGCGGCTTTAGCGCAAGCGATGTTTATCTCTGGCTCCGCCTGTTTCTTAATTTTGAACGGTGTTGAGCGTTTTTTCCGGCCGCATGAATTACAGTCGCCTGAATACGGTATTTATGTCAGTGTGTTCGCCATGCTCGTTACCTTTGCTTTAGTGATGTTTCAGCGCTACGTGGTGAAAAAAACCGCCAGCCAAGCGATTGCCGCCGATTCACTGCATTACCAAACCGATCTCTATATGAACGCGGCCATTATTGTGGCATTAGGTTTAAGCTGGTTTGGTTTCAAACAAGCGGATGCTATTTTTGCTATTGGCATCGGTATTTACATTCTTTACAGTGCCTTTCATATGGCGTATCAGGCGGTACAAACGTTATTGGATAGAAAGTTACCTGATGAAGAATTAGCCCAGATTCACGCCGTTTCATTGTCGGTAGACGGGGTGCTGGGCGTGCATCAATTACGCACGCGAATGGCCGGGCCGATTCGCTTCATTCAGTTACATCTTGAGTTGGAAGATCAAATTCCATTGATTGAGGCGCATCATATTTCCGATCAAGTTGAAGATAAATTGTGCCAAACGTTTCCCGGTGCAGATGTCTTGATCCATCAGGATCCTTATTCCGTCGTATTTGGGGCGGAGAAAAAACAAAAACATCATGCTTGGTAAGGAAAGATGAGTTGAGTTTGACTATCTTTTACCCAATACAACTAAAAAACGTGATCCTGATATGAATCAACAAAGCTATCGGGTAAAGCTGTAATACTCTTACAGAAGTAGTAAAGTTACAAAATACGCTCAAATAACAGTAGTATTCCTGCTTGGGCAAGGTAACATAACAGATAATTTAAACAGATTTTGTTGCTCTTTTTCGTTAGTGAGCAACGTTAAAAATGAGTATTAAATTCTCAAAAAATCGAGGGTGAGCATGATTAAGAATATCGGTGTTTTGACAAGTGGTGGTGATGCACCAGGCATGAATGCTGCAATTCGCGGCGTTGTCCGTACCGCATTAGGTGCTGGCTTAGGTGTTTATGGTATTTATGATGGCTATTTGGGTTTATACCAAGATAATATCAAACAACTAGACCGCTACAGTGTTTCTGACGTGATCAATAAAGGGGGAACCTTTCTTGGATCGGCTCGTTTCCCTGAATTTCGTGATGAAGAAGTGCGTAAAAAGGCGATTGAGAACTTAAAGAAACATAACATCGATGCTCTTGTGGTAATCGGTGGTGACGGCTCTTACATGGGAGCCAAAAAACTGACTGAAATGGGTTTCCCTTGTGTCGGTGTACCGGGCACGATCGATAACGATATTGCCGGAACCGATTACACCATTGGTTACCTTTCTGCGATTAACACCGTTATTGATGCGATTGATCGCCTGCGTGATACCTCCTCTTCTCACCAGCGTATCTCAATTGTAGAAATCATGGGCCGTCATTGTGGTGATCTGACGCTGATGTCTGCGATTGCCGGTGGCTGTGAGTATGTGATTACGCCTGAAACTGGTTTGGATATGGAGCAATTGATTTCTAATATTCAAGATGGAATATCTAAAGGCAAAAAGCATGCAATCATTGCATTGACTGAGCTCATGACCGATGCCAGCCAGTTGGCAAAAGAAATTGAAAAAGCAACCGGACGTGAAACTCGGGCAACGGTTTTGGGCCATATTCAACGTGGCGGGCGACCAACCGCATTTGACCGTATTTTAGCTTCCCGCATGGGGAACTACGCGGTGCATCTCTTACTAGAAGGTTACGGTGGCCGTTGTGTCGGTATCCAAAAAGAAGAGTTGGTTCACCATGACATCATTGAAGCGATTGAAACGATGAAACGCCCTGTGCGTCAAGATCTATTCAAAGTCGCAGAAGAGCTATTTTAAGTTCTCGCTTGATTTGTGATGACTTAAAAAAGACCGCTTAGGCGGTCTTTTTTTATCGGAGTGAGTTAACGCCATTCGGTTATAAAATAATTTCTCGCACTTCAGGATCTTTGCGTTCTAAATAGTGGGTGGATTTAATTCGACGAATCGTACGACAGCGGCCACGAATCAATAGTGTTTCAGTGGTGGCTATATTGCCTTGGCGAGTGATGCCTTCTAGTAGATCCCCTTTAGTGATGCCGGTGGCGGAAAAAATCACATTATCACTGCGTGCCATCTCTTCTAGGGCGAGAACTTTATTGGCTTCTACCCCCATTGCTTGGCAGCGAGCCAGTTCTTTCGCACCCCAAATGCGGTTATCTTCTGTTTCTCCTTTCACTTGATGACGTGGTAAAAGGCGACCTTGCATATCGCCATCTAAAGCACGGATCGCTGCAGCAGAGACAACGCCCTCAGGAGCCCCTCCGATACAGTACATGGCATCAACTTCGCTGTCTGGCATGCAGGTAAGGATAGAGGCAGCAACATCACCATCGGGAACGGCAAAGACGCGCACCCCCATTTGCTGCATTTCGTTGATCACTTGATCATGGCGAGGTTTTGCTAAAGTAATCACGGTGAGTTGATTGAGTGGTTTATTTAAGACGCTAGCAATATTGGTCAGGTTTTCAACTAATGGCTTAGTTAAATCAATACAGCCTTTAGCGCCAGGGCCAACCACTAATTTTTCCATATACATATCAGGGGCTTTTAAAAAGCTATCTTTTTCTCCGACCGCAAGTACGGCTAAAGCGTTGGATTGTCCCATCGCCGTCATACGGGTCCCTTCGATGGGATCGACCGCGATATCCACTTCATCGCCACCTAACCCGACTTTCTCACCGATATAGAGCATTGGGGCTTCGTCAATTTCGCCCTCTCCAATAACGATTTCACCTTTAATGTCGACTTTATTTAATAACGTTCGCATGACTTCAACGGCAGCGCCATCAGCGCTATTTTTATCACCACGGCCAAGCCATTTATAACCAGCTAATGCCGCACCTTCAGTTACTCGAGAAAAGGCCATTGCTAAATCGCGTTTCATGATCACTCCAAGCTGAGATTTGAAAGAGGGAAAAATGTGCGCGGATTTTAGCACACTAATAAGAAAACGTTTGCTATTTACTAAGCTTGGGAGTTGCAGTGGATCAAAATCAGGTATAAAAACCCGTATTTAGCCTGCTTTTTTATCAGAGAAAAGTAGCAATGTGAGTCTCAAGTAAAATTATGAGTTTTTTTTAGCCAAATGATGAGTTAGATCGAATATAGTGAGTGTTTCTCTGCGCTCGGCTGAGTAGAATGGAGCGATAAAGTGAAGATTGTTCACTCAACTGAATCAATGAAAGGGTAAGTAGCATGTCTTTTGAAGTACTAGAACAGCTAGAAGCAAAAATTCAAACGGCGGTTGATACAATCGCTTTACTGCAAATGGAAGTCGAAGAGCTGAAAGAAGAAAAACAGCAGCTAGTGACTGAGGTGCATGAGCTAAAATCCAGCCGCGAAGCACTAGAGCAGAAAGCACAACAAATGGAACAAGAACACACACAGTGGCAAGAGCGTATTCGCAGCTTGTTGGGTAAAATGGAAGAGGTTGAGTAAGGATACTGCCGTTAGCGGTTACATGCTCAATCAATAAAAAAACACGTCGACTTGAATCGGCGTGTTTTTTTATCACTCGCCATTTTTTAGCGAGGTCTTACCCCTAGGGTATGACAGAGTGCATAAGTCATCTCGGCACGATTGAGAGTATAAAAATGGAAATCTTTCACGCCTTCACGGCTCAGGATGCGGATCATATCGATCGCTTGGCTAGCGCCGACCAGTTGACGAGTCACGGGATCGTCATCCAAGCCATCAAACTGTTTTGCCATCCATTGCGGGACTTTGACATGAT
>NZ_NBUS01000035.1:88613-105292 GCF_002749895.1 Vibrio fujianensis
TTGCGCAGCAAAGCGAGAGGCTTGCTTGAAATTAGAAACGGGTAAAATACCCGGGACAATTTCCACATCAATGCCGGCGGCGACACAGCGATCACGAAAGCGTAAATAACTTTCCACATCGAAGAAGAACTGAGTAATGGCTCGATTTGCTCCGGCTTCGACTTTACGTTTTAGGTTAAGGAGATCGGCTTGAGCACTTTTGGCTTCAGGATGAACTTCTGGAAAAGCGGCCACCGAAATATCAAAGTCATGGCGAGATTTTAGCAAAGCCACTAAATCAGCGGCATACATCTCTGGTTTACCGCCACCGAGAGGAATGTCACCTCGTAGTGCAACGATACTTTGAATACCGTTGTGCCAATAGTCATCAGCTATGGTGATTAATTCATCGCGGCTGGCATCAATACAGGTTAAGTGTGGTGCGGCAATCAGCCCTGTTTGTTCTTTAATGGCTTTAATAATCGAATGAGTCCGGTCACGTTCGCCAGAATTGGCACCATAAGTGACAGAAACAAATTTAGGGTTAAGATTTTTTAGCCGATGCACCGAATTCCACAATGTTTCTTCCATTTTGGGAGTGCTGGGTGGGAAAAATTCAAAAGAGACATTAATATCTGAAACTTCAGAAATGCTTTGATTTAGAGCATCGATATGACTTGCGTGTGTGTATCCCATTTTTCTCTCCCTGCGGCGAATACTTAACCTAAGTATTATTTACGTATAGACGTCCATATGTCTGTAGCATCTCTTGAATGGTTTTTAATGTCAACATTCATCATATGAAGTTTTTTCATCTTCAAGGTGAAGGGATTTCAAGTCTCAGCGACTTGTGAATCGATCATATTGTGAGGCTAATGTAAGATAATTTAGCCTACTATGATCGGGCTGTCGTCGCTTTTATAATCACTCTGGTTTGATACAAAAAAGCTCACCACGATGGGTGAGCTGAAAACGTAGATAGGCGAGCCGTGTCAGAGTAATCGGGCCAGTAAATTGATATCGGATTGAATGGCTCCCGCGGTGACGTCCCGCCCAGCTCCTGGACCACGAATGACCAATGGGTTATCTCGATACCACTGACTTTCAATCGCAAAAATGTTGTCACAAGGGCGTAGATTTGCCAAAGGATGTTCTTGATCTAAGGCTTCAACACCCACGGTCGCTTTGCCACTTTTCTCTAACCTAGCCACATAACGTAACACTTTGTCTTCTCGCTGAGCGCGAGTGAGACGCTCTGCTAAATTTAGATTCAATTGCTGGCTTTGATCGAGAAAGTCGTCCAAGGATAGTCGTTGTAAGTTTTCCGGTACCAGTGATTCTACTTTGACTTGTTGTGGTTCAAGGTTGAGTCCTGATTCGCGCGCTAAAATAACCAATTTACGCATTACGTCTGAGCCATCCAGATCATGTCGAGGATCAGGTTCTGTTAAGCCTTGCTGCCAAGCGAGGTCAACTAATTCATTGAATGGAATGGTGCCGTCATACTGTTGAAATAACCAAGAAAGGGTACCGGAAAATATCCCTGAGAGTGCGGTGATTTCATCCCCACTTTCCCGCAGATCCCGTACGGTATGGTTGATAGGTAAGCCTGCGCCGACGGTTGCATTATAAAGCCAGTAGCGACCAATTTTGCTAAAGGCTTCTTTGACTTGCTGGTAGTATTCACTACTAGCGGACCCAGCGACTTTATTAGCTGAGATGAGATGCAGCCCTTGCTGAGCAATCTCTAAATATCGATAAGCAAGTTCTTCACTAGCGGTGACATCGAGCACGATCACGTCATCATAGCCAGATAATCGACCTAACTGCGTTAACCACGTTTGTCCATCATTAGGTTGAGCTTCATCTTGATAATCATCATCGACTGTACGGGCATCTATTCCTTGTTCATTAAACCAATAGGTTTGGCTATCAATGACGGCGACTAGTTCGAAATTCATGCCGTAGCGTTTTTCCAGTGCGGTTTTTTGTTTTGTAAATAGCTTTAACCAGCTCGATCCTATATTGCCTTTACCGCATAGTGCAATCGCAACGCGTTTCTGAGCTTGGAATAGTTGATTATGTAGTTCAATCACACGTTGATTTAGCGGGGTGTGGCGTAGTATTGCGACTAAGCTAAGTTCTGATTCGGCAGGGCAGATAAATTCGACCGGTGCATTTTTAAGTTGTTGATAAAATCCAAAGTTGTGTTGAGCATTACGGGTCACACCCGCGCCAACCGCAGCCAATAAGCAATATCCTTCTTTGAGTTTACTTTCTGCCGCGAGAGCGGAATCTTGTAAATAGGTGAACACTTCATTGGCGACTTCGCGGGTATAGGCGAGGCGAAGTTGCTGCTGGTCGGCTTGAATTTCAAAGGCAAGAGGTTCGAGTTGAGCGCGCTGTAGGCGTGATTGAATATCTTGTTGTAGACGTTGAAAGTCTTGTCCTGATGGTAATGACAACTCAATCAGTAATACATCATCTAATGAGGTTATAATTTTTGCGCCGCGTCCAGACGCTAAAATACGTTCAATGCGTGTCGAGCCTGATTCAGGTTGATGAGTACAACGTAAATATAAATCCATGGTGCTTTGTGCAACTGGCTGTAAGGTTCGGCTATGTAAAACGGGCGCTGCTAGTCGTGCCAACTCATTGGCTTCATCCAAACGCAGTAATGGTAACAAGCAAGCATTGTCCACGATTCGAGGATCGGCGCTATATACGCCTGCGACATCGCTCCAAATGGTCACGCGGGAAACGCCAGCTAAAGCACCAATGACCGTTGCGGAGTAATCGGAACCATTTCGCCCCAGTAGTACCGTTTCACCTTGATGATTACGTGCCATAAACCCAGTAATCACGATTCGTTGCTGTGTCTGTTGTATTAATGCTTCTTTTAGCAAGGGGTAGGAGCGTGCACGGTCGACTTCTGGCTGTGGGCCGTTTTCTGCTCGCAAAAAATCGCGTGCATCCAGAGCTACCGCTGGAAGCTGTTGATCATTGAGTAAAGCAGCCAGCAAGCGTGCAGACCACACTTCACCATGGCCAAGTACGGCAGCGCGCTCAGCACTAGACAGTGGCGTAGGCAATTCACTGAGTGCTGAACACTCATCATTGAGTTTTTCTAGTAATATGGCGGCCCTATTATCGGGTAATAGGGCTTCAATCAGTTGACTTTGGTATTGACGTAATGACTGTAATAATTCATGAGCGATACGGCCATCGGTTGCTCGTTGTTCTAAAAAAGCGATGAGGTGATTGGTCGTTTTTCCTGCCGCGGAGACGACAATCAGATCTTCTGCTTGTGAATAGCTTTTCAGAATCCCGATCACTTTTTGGTAGCAAGCGGCATCGGCGAGGCTACTTCCTCCAAATTTATGCAGTTGTCTCTCCATTAACAGCTCTCCTGTACTTTTTTAAAGGCTTGATCGAGATCCGCAATTAAGTCTGTCACCTCTTCTAGGCCAACGGATAAACGTAATAATTGTTCTGAAACGCCCGCTTTTGCTAACGCCTCTTCCCCCATTGCGCGATGGGTCATGGAGGCAGGATGACAGACTAAACTTTCGACCCCGCCTAATGATTCAGCTAACGAGAAAAGAGCAAGGTGACCGACAAAAGCTTTGAGTTGAGCAAATGAGCCTGCAAAATCAAAACTGAGCATTGAACCAAAGCCAGTTTGTTGCTGTTTAGCGATAGTATGGCCAGGGTGAGAGGTTAAACTGGGATGATAAATGGTGGCCACTAAAGGCTGACTTTGTAGATAAGTTAAAATACGTTGCGCACTTTCTTCATGTCCACGCATTCTGGCTGCTAAAGTACGTAGCCCCCTAAGTGTCATGTAACTATCAAACGGGGTGCCGGTAGAACCGAGGCAGTTACCCCACCATGCTAGCTCTTCTGCATGCGGGCTGGTTTTACTGATAATAGCACCACCAATCACATCAGAATGACCATTCAGATACTTGGTGGTGGAGTGAATGACAAAATCAGCCCCTAAGGTTAGTGGTTTTTGATAAATCGGTGTAAGAAAAGTATTGTCGACGGCAATCAGTGTGCCCACGGCTTTGGCTTGTTGACAAATGTCGGCAATATCAACCACGCGAACGAGTGGATTTGATGGTGTTTCGATGAGTAGCAGTTTAGGTTTGAGAGTGAACGCATCCGCTAAAGCTTGCGGATCGGATTGGTCGATAAATAGCACCTTGAAATCCCCTTTTTTCGCTCTGGAATTGAGCAGTCGATAGGTGCCGCCATAGCAATCATGGGGTGCAATGATCCACTCTTTAGGGGTTAGAAAGGTGGAGATCCACAGGTTAATGGCGGAGGTTCCACAGTTGGTCACAATGGCCCCTTCTCCCCCTTCTAATTCAGATAAGGCCTGTTCAAGTAGCCCTCGGTTTGGGTTACCCGAGCGTGTATAGTCATAGGTGGGGACTTCACCAAAAGCAGGAAATCCATAGTTAGTTGATAAATAAATGGGGGGAACAACAGCATGGTATTGAGTATCTGATTCAATACCGGTTCGAGCGGCAATGGTGGCTGACTGACGAGTGGTCATAACGATTTCCTTTCCTGATGATCGTCCGATATTGGAATGAATAGGTTCATTCACACAACCTATCATCACACTGATGACGATAAATAACGCTATTTGATCTTTTAGATAAGTTGACACTTTACTCATCACTAAATGAGACGTCAACACTTCTAGATGTCTATATGTCTTTGCTTATGGCGGTAAATCCCGCTAAAATTAGGGTCTTTGATTATTTAGATTCGAATTCAAACAACGAAGGTGCGCAATGGCAGACTGGAATGGCGAGTATATTAGCCCATATGCTGAGCATGGAAAAAAAAGTGAACAGGTAAAAAAAATTACGGTATCAATTCCACTAAAGGTATTGAAAGTCCTCACTGATGAACGTACTCGACGTCAAATCAATAACTTGCGCCATGCAACTAACAGTGAATTGTTGTGTGAAGCTTTTTTGCATGCCTACACAGGTCAGCCGCTGCCTACTGATGAAGACTTGCGAAAAGATCGTCCAGATGATATTCCCACTGAAGCTAAAGCATTAATGACCGCGATGGGGATTGAATTTGAAGCCTATGACGAATAAACCAGTCACAATAAAAAACCTAGCAGCGCTAGGTTTTTTATTGTAGTCAGAAGATCCAGTTCAGTTTTAGTCTTGCATAGTTCAGTTTTCGTCTTGCAGATAGTTTTAGTCTTGCATATAGTTTTCTGGCATTGCGATGCGGGCCACACCGGAATCGATGGCGGCTTGTGCAACGGCTCTTGCTACGCGAGACAATAAACGTGGATCCATGGGTTTAGGAATGATGTATTCAGCACCAAAGCTGAGTTTTTTGACTCCCGCCGCTTGTAGGACTGCGTCTGGTACCGGTTCTTTGGCTAATTGACGAATGGCCTCCACAGCCGCTAATTTCATCTCATCATTAATCTCGCTGGCTCGTACATCCAGTGCACCTCGGAAAATGAACGGGAAGCAGAGTACGTTATTCACTTGGTTTGGATAATCACTGCGGCCGGTACCCATGATCAAATCATCGCGAACTTGATGGGCTAATTGCGGTTTAATTTCTGGATCTGGGTTAGAACAAGCAAAGATGACGGGGTTGTCTGCCATTAATTTTAATGCTTCAGGTGGCAGTAAATTCGGGCCAGATACGCCAAGGAATAAATCGGCACCCGCAATCACATCTTCCAGAGTCCGTTTATCAGTGTTGTTGGCAAATAAGGCTTTATATTGATTGAGATCGTCTCGGCGAGTATGAATCACTCCTTTGCGATCCAACATATAAATTTTTTCACGCATTGCACCACATTTAATCAGTAGCTCCATACAAGCAACAGCCGCTGCGCCAGCCCCTAAGCAGACAATAATGCAATCTTTGAGTTGTTTCCCTTGCAGTTCAATGGCATTGAGCATGCCTGCTGCGGTCACAATCGCGGTTCCGTGTTGATCATCATGAAATACGGGCACGTCACAGCGTTCGATTAGGCGACGTTCGATTTCAAAGCAGTCTGGTGCTTTAATATCTTCTAAGTTGATACCACCAAAAGAGTCGGCGATATTGGCGACAGTATCGACAAATTCATCAATGGTGCGGTGTTTGACTTCAATATCAATCGAATCAAGATTAGCAAAACGCTTAAACAGGAGCGCTTTCCCTTCCATAACGGGTTTGGAAGCCATTGGGCCAAGGTTTCCTAATCCTAAGATGGCGGTGCCATTCGAAATGACGGCAACCATATTGCCTTTCCCGGTGTATTTGTAGACATTGTCAGCATTCTGTGCAATTTCACGGACAGGTTCAGCAACACCTGGACTGTAAGCCAGCGCAAGGTCGGCAGCCGAATCGGCTGGCTTAGTTAAAGCAATCGCAATTTTTCCCGGCGTTGGGAACGCGTGATAATCAAGGGCGCTTTGGCGAAATGCATCTTCTGGAGAAAGGTCTTGCTGGTCTTCTGACATAGGGAGGTTCTCTTATGGTTTTGTTAACGAACGACTCATTCTAAAGGATGTCAGACAAACTGCCTAGGTAGGATTGTGCTTAAACCGAGCAAAGCTGGTTTGATTTAATCTGATAAGACCAGCTTACCCGCTATATTCGTTGTGGTATCTGGTAATCGATGGCGGCGGAAAGGGAGCCCATGGCATAAAAACCTGCGCTACAAAACAAACAAAAAGGACGCCGTAGCGTCCTTGGGTAATCTTTGCTTAAAGTTGCGATTACTTTTTGCTCGGCGATTACTTTTTGCTTGATAGTGCGCCAAAGCGTTTGTTAAAGCGATCAACACGGCCACCAGTATCAACGATACGTTGTTTACCAGTATAGAATGGGTGGCATTTGTCACAAACGTCAAGATAGATGCTTTCTTTACCAAGAGTTGATTGGAAAGTGAAAGCGTTGCCGCAAGAGCAAGTTGCGCTAACTTCTTTATATTCTGGGTGGATACCAGCTTTCATGGGATAACCTCAAATGTAGGCCGTGTCGCTATCCGAATCATTGCCGGACACCACACGTAATGTTAATGATACTGTTCAGATGCCAGTAAGATACTACGCATCTTTAAGGCGCGATATAGTAATGAATCCTCGCTACAGGATCAACAGGTTTCGACGCTATTTTCACCACTTTTGTTAGTCGAATTTCTTAGCATCATCCAGTAGACTGTGCTTTCTGCTCCTTTTTGACGGCTGACGATAGTTATGCGCCCAACCATTGCTCGTGTTGCTTTACCTGTTCCTCTTGATAAGCAATTTGACTATTTGATTCCCTCTCACCTGTTCCCATTAATTGGAGGGCGAGTGTTGGTGCCTTTTCGGCGACAAACGCTAGTGGGCGTGGTCACGGCCTTGGTGTCAGAGTCTGATTTTCCACTCACGCAGTTAAAATCGATTCAATCAGTATTGGATACTCAACCATTGTGGCCAGATAAACTGTACACATTACTTCAGTGGTGCAGTCAGTTTTACCAATACCCGCTTGGCGAAACGTTAGCCAATGCTTTACCGAGTGCTTTACGTAAAGGCAAGGTGGCCGAGTTTGCAGTGAGTAAAGAGTGGTGCTTGACTGAGCTGGGACGAAACCAACTTATGCAGGGGTTTGGACGAGCGATCAAGCAAGCACAAGTGATCAAGTTATTGCAAGCGGGCCCGTTATCTCATCAAAGGTTGCTGGATGAAGGCGTCATCAGTAGTACGCTCAATGCCCTTCGCGACAAGCAGTGGATTGATGTGAAAGAGCAAGCGCCATACGTTGAGCCTTGGCCTGAACACATTGAAGCTAAGGTGGATAAACCGCAAGTCAATCAAGAGCAGGCGATCGCCATTGCCACCGTGAATAGCCAAAGCGGTTTTGCTTGCTATCTGTTGCAAGGCGTGACGGGATCGGGCAAAACGGAAGTCTATCTTAATTTGATTAAACCGGTTTTGGAGCAGGGTAAGCAAGCGTTGGTTCTTGTCCCTGAAATCGGGTTAACGCCACAAACGATTCAGCGTTTTCGGGAGCGGTTTACCGTTCCTGTGGTGGTTATCCACTCTGGGTTAAATGAAACTGAGCGTTTGAATGCCTGGTTGGCGGCACGAGATAAGGTGGCTGGGATCATCATTGGTACGCGTTCAGCGTTGCTGACTCCCTTTGCTGATCTGGGCATTATTATTGTCGATGAAGAGCATGATAGCTCTTATAAACAACAAGATAGCTTACGTTACCATGCGCGAGATGTTGCTGTGATGCGAGCAAATCTTGAGCAAGTAGCGATTGTGTTAGGTAGTGCGACTCCCGCATTAGAAACCTTGCATAATGCATTAATTGGTAAATATCACCATTTACAATTAACTCAGCGGGCAGGCGTGGCACTGCCGACGAAAAACCGAGTGCTGGACATTAAGGGAGAGTATCTCGAAAGTGGCTTATCTGCGCCTTTGATTGCCGAAATGCGTCGTCATTTAGCGCAAGGGAGTCAGGTGCTGTTGTTTTTGAATCGGCGAGGTTATTCTCCGGCACTTATGTGTCATGAGTGTGGTTGGATTGCCGACTGTCAGCGTTGCGATGCTTATTATACTTATCATCAAAACAGTAACGAAATTCGTTGTCACCATTGTGGTTCACAACGGGCTGTTATTCAACATTGCCAGCATTGTGGTTCTACGCAGCTGGTCACGGTTGGGGTAGGAACCGAGCAACTAGAGCAACAACTTGCTCACCTTTTTCCTGACTATCGAACCATTCGTATTGATCGAGACAGCACGCGTCGCAAAGGCAGTTTAGAATCAGCCTTAACGGCTATTCGTGATAATCGGTATCAGATTTTGATTGGCACTCAGATGTTGGCGAAAGGTCATCACTTCCCCAATGTCACCTTAGTCGCCTTACTGGATGTTGATGGCTCGCTATACAGTAGTGATTTTCGGGCCGCCGAGCGTTTAGCGCAGTTGTTTATCCAAGTTGCCGGCCGGGCTGGGCGTGCTAGTAAACCAGGAGAGGTGGTTTTACAGACGCATCATCCAGAGCATCGTTTACTACAAGCTTTACTACACAAAGGGTATGATGATTTTGCGCATACCGCATTAGCTGAGCGGCAGGTAGCACAACTGCCTCCTTACACCTATTTAACGTTATTTCGTGCAGAGGCTAATCAATCGGCGCGGGTGGAAACCTTTTTAAGGCAAGTGCGTGAAACGTTACAAGTTCATCCTCTTTTTGCACAAGGGGCGGTGGTGTTGGGGCCAACGCCAGCACCACTGGCCAAGCGAGCGGGCAAATATCGCTGGCAACTTTTGCTGCAAGCTCCAACGCGTAGCGTTATGCAACGTCTATTGACCAGCGCCAAATCAGCTATTCAGTCATTACCCTTAGCCAGTAAAGTACGTTGGAGCATGGATATTGAGCCTCAAGATTTAAGTTGACCAATGTGACGCGTACCGTGGTGAAGAAGAAACTGAAAACTCTTTGTTCGTGATAGCGGTCACACTTACAATGCAAATTTTGTTAATTAAGCCGTAACTTTCTCTACAGAAAACAATACACTATCAACACGATAGCGTCAGTGAATCGTTTTCGTTCAGTGCACTAAAGCTGAATTAATCAGCTTGTGGTTGGCTTGTGCTGGAACAACCGCGAAACGCTGGCCCCAAGATTAAGAGAAAGAGAGGATAAACTTAACATGGCGACAATGAAGGATGTTGCCCAGCTTGCAGGCGTATCTACCGCAACGGTATCTCGTGCGTTGATGAACCCTGAAAAGGTCTCCACTTCGACCCGCAAACGGGTGGAAGAGGCGGTGTTAGAAGCTGGCTATTCCCCCAATTCTTTAGCACGTAATCTACGACGTAATGAATCCAAAACCATTGTGGCGATTGTGCCGGATATTTGTGATCCCTACTACACCGAGATCATTCGCGGCATTGAAGATGCGGCGATGGAACACGGTTATCTGGTATTATTGGGCGATAGTGGCCAACAGCGAAAACGGGAAAGCTCTTTTGTCAATTTAGTTTTTACTAAACAAGCGGATGGTATGCTATTACTGGGAGCCGATTTGCCTTTTGATGTCAGTAAGTCAGAGCAAAAAAATCTGCCGCCTATGGTGATGGCGTGTGAATATGCACCTGAGCTTGAACTACCAACAGTCCATATTGATAACCTGACCTCTGCATTTGAAGCCGTTAACTATTTGACCCAAATGGGACATAAGCGAGTCGCTCAAATCAGCGGCCCTGAAGGTGCGGTGCTGTGCGAATTTCGCCAGCAAGGTTATCAGCAGGCTTTGCGTCGAGCCGGTTTGACGAAAAACCCAACCTATCATGTTGTGGGTGATTTTACCTTTGATTCTGGTGCTAGAGCCGTTCGTCAATTATTGGCTTTATCTGAGCCGCCGACCGCAATTTTTTGCCATAACGATGCAATGGCGATCGGTGCCATGCAAGAAGCCAAACGGCTCGGATTACGAGTTCCGCAAGATTTATCAGTGGTAGGGTTTGATGACATTCAATTCGCACAATATTGCGATCCACCGTTAACCACGATTTCTCAACCACGTTATGAAATTGGCCGCCAAGCGATGTTTATGATGTTAGAACTCTTACGTGGTCATGATGTACAGGCGGGCTCTCGACTGCTAGAGACGCACTTAGTGATTAGAGACAGCACTGCGCCACCGAGAGCATGATAATGGCGGATGGTGGATTGGCTTGAGTCATGTGACTGACTGGTTTACGGATACTTTGCTGCTGTTATCTGTCCTTAAACTGCATTAACATATGAGTCAAACTATCAACCGTTGAATTTGTCTGTGGCGAATAAAGATTATGTAAGGCGTGGTCGTAGCCCCAAAAAGCCGACCAAAAAAACAGCACGTGGTCGTAAACCCTGGCGGAGCGGGTTATTGGCACTTATTTTACTGAGTGGCTTTATTTATGGCCTCTATCGGTTAAGCTTAGCACCCGAGTCACCGGCTCCCCAAAGTGCTGGTAGACAGCAAAGTCAATCGAGTAAAACTCAGACTCAAACTATACCGCCCCGGCCAACAGAAAAGTGGGATTATGTTGAGTCGTTACCGAATCGTGAGATTGAGGTGATCGCCAAAGAGCAAGTCATTTCCGAAATCCCTTACATCATGCAGTGTGGCGCTTATAAGACGCTGCAACAAGCAGAAACTCGAAAATTAGATATTGCCTTTCAGGGTTTGAGTAGCAAAATTCGTAAGAAAGAAAATAGTAGTTGGTATCTAGTCGTTTTGGGCCCTTATACCTTTAAACGTGACGCAGAGCGTGACCGACATAAATTACAGCGTGCTAAAATCGAACCTTGTGCCATTTGGAAAGATGCGCAATAAAGTGACGAATGAGAGGGCAGGCCTTAACGTTATGCCTTCTCGCCTTTGGTGCTGATCATGCCATTCAGCAAATACTCGCCACCATCTGTGAATGAAAAACCGTTAAACCTATTTTATCATCACGAGATGCAAGGGCTTTCCCTTGAAATATTTTCTTTCTATCCTCATATAGTCTCTAACATCCTAGTGAAAAGCATAAAGAGGTCCTCACGTGACTACCATCGTATCTGTACGTCGTAATAACAAAGTGGTGATTGCCGGAGATGGGCAAGTCTCACTGGGCAATACCGTCATGAAAGGCAATGCGCGTAAAGTCCGCCGGTTATATAACAATAAGGTTCTTGCAGGATTCGCTGGTGGCACTGCGGATGCTTTTACTTTATTTGAACGTTTTGAAAGTAAATTACAAATGCACCAAGGGCACTTAACTAAAGCCGCGGTTGAGCTTGCAAAAGATTGGCGCAGCGATCGTGCTTTACGCCGTTTAGAAGCGATTTTAGCCGTTGCGGATGAAACAGCATCGTTAATTATTACCGGCAATGGTGATGTGCTTCAGCCGGAACACGATTTGATTGCGATCGGTTCTGGCGGTAATTTCGCCCAGGCGGCTGCGATTGCTTTATTAGAAAATACCGAGCTGGACGCAAGAGATATCGCCGAAAAAGCACTCAGTATTGCCGGTGATATTTGTGTGTTTACTAACCATCAGCACACCATTGAAGAGCTGGAAATCCCTCAAGCGTTGATCGCTCAGGAAAACCAATAACTCGGTGCCTACCGAAAGCGAATGTTAAGGAATCGATCATGTCAGAAATGACTCCTCGTGAAATTGTTCACGAATTAAACCGTCATATTATCGGTCAAGATAAAGCTAAACGTGCGGTAGCCATTGCTCTGCGTAACCGCTGGCGTCGTATGCAGCTTGATGAAAGCTTACGTGTTGAAGTGACACCAAAAAATATTTTAATGATAGGGCCAACAGGGGTCGGAAAAACCGAGATTGCCCGTCGTTTGGCGAAATTAGCCAACGCCCCTTTTATTAAAGTAGAAGCGACCAAATTCACTGAAGTGGGCTATGTGGGTAAGGAAGTTGAAACCATTATTCGTGATTTAACTGATGTTGCGGTTAAGCTGACTCACCAACAAGCGATGGAAAAAGTGAAATTTCGCGCAGAAGAGTTGGCAGAAGAGCGAGTTTTAGATGCCTTATTACCACCCGCTCGTGATGCGTGGGGGCAGTCAGAGCAGAATGATGATTCTTCTTCGACACGGCAAGTTTTTCGCAAAAAGTTGCGGGAAGGTAAGCTTGATGACAAAGAGATTGAAATCAACGTAGCGGTGCCGCAAATGGGAGTTGAGATCATGGCTCCTCCCGGAATGGAAGAAATGACCAATCAGTTGCAGGGGTTATTCCAGAACTTAGCGGGAGATACTAAGAAAAAACGCAAACTGAAAATCAAAGATGCGTTAAAAGCATTAGTGGAAGAAGAAGCAGCCAAATTGGTCAATCAAGAAGAGTTGAAAGATCAAGCCATCTATAACGTAGAAAATAATGGTATCGTCTTTATTGATGAAATCGATAAAATCTGTAAACGTGGTGAAAGCTCAGGCCCTGATGTCTCTCGTGAAGGGGTGCAGCGTGATCTGCTACCTTTAATTGAAGGCAGTACGGTTTCCACCAAACATGGCATGGTTAAAACCGATCACATTTTATTTATTGCCTCGGGAGCCTTCCAAGTGGCGAAACCCTCCGATCTGATCCCTGAATTGCAAGGGCGCTTACCGATCCGGGTTGAGCTAGAAGCATTATCAAGCGATGATTTCAAACGTATTTTAACAGAACCCAAAGCGTCATTGACCGAGCAATATATTGCCTTGATGAAAACGGAAAATGTACAGATTACGTTTACCGAAGATGGTATAAAGCAAATCGCGGAAGCGGCTTGGCAAGTGAACGAAACCACCGAGAATATCGGAGCGCGCCGTTTACATACCGTCATGGAGCGCTTAATGGATGACATTTCTTATGATGCGACAGAACAGCCAGGCAGTGAGTATACCATTGATGGTGATTATGTCCGTAGTCGCCTAAGCGAATTCGTCGAAGACGAAGATTTAAGCCGCTTTATCTTGTAATATCTGCGCCCACCTTGATCTGGTGGGCTTTTTTCTCCCCCCCATTTATGCGTATACTGAGCGCCCATGTTCAGTCATATTTTATCGCTATGAATAACTCTTTACGTATTTGGGTTGATGCAGCAAGACCAAAAACACTGCCTCTTGCGCTGGTTTCCATTTTTACTGGTTCCGCCTTGGCTTTTTCGTCAGGATCTTTTTCTGTGCCTGTTACTTTGTTGGCGTTATTAACGGCGACCTTACTGCAAATTCTTTCCAATTTAGCTAATGACTACGGCGATGCGATGAAAGGAACCGATAACGAAAAACGGCTGGGCCCAATGCGAGCCATTCAATCCGGAGCCGTCTCACTGGTGGATATGAAGCAAGCCATGGTGATTAATATTGTATTGACGATTGCGGCCGGCTTAGCGTTAGTCTTTTATTCGTTGGAGAGTTTGCACAGTATTCTTGCTTTTATCGGCTTAGGTATTTTAGCCATGCTGGCCGCAGTGGCTTATACCGTGGGAAATAAACCGTATGGTTATGTCGGGCTTGGCGATCTCTCTGTTTTTCTGTTCTTTGGTTTACTGGGCGTTTCTGGCAGTTATTTTCTGCAAACAGGTCACATTGAATGGGGGCTTTTCTTACCGTCATTAGGCTGTGGATTAATGGCCGTTGCTGTACTTAATATCAATAATATGCGGGATATTGAAAACGATGCAGAGTGTGGTAAACGGACTATCGCTGTTCGTTTGGGACAGCAACGTGCTAAAACGTACCATTTTTTACTGTTGCTGGGCGCAGTGCTCTCTTTTGCTAGTTATTTAGTTATGCAAGATAAGCCGTTGTGGATTAGTTTGCCATTTTTATTGAGTGCTATTTTTGTCTTGCAACATGGTCGTGCTGTTTGTGCTACCGATAAACCTGCCCAAATCGCTCCTATGCTTCCTGTGGTGGTGAAATGTTCGCTGATCACTAATCTTTTATTCGTCGGCGTCGTCATTGCTCAAACTCTCACCAGTTAATTTGCGCTCTGTCATTGCATTGGCTTACTGACACTATATACTCGTGGGATAACCGTTTGTTGAGAGAGTAAAGCTATGGAATACAACACCTCTGCGCTATGTGATATCTATCTCGATCAAGTTGATGTGGTAGAACCCATGTTTAGCAATTTTGGAGGCTGCGCATCCTTCGCTGGACAAGTAACGACGATCAAATGTTTTGAGGACAACGGCTTAATCCGTGAAGTATTGGAACAAGATGGAGCGGGACGTATTCTATTGATCGACGGTGGCGGTTCTTTACGCCGAGCGTTAATTGATGCGGAGTTGGCGGCCATAGCGGAAGAAAACGAATGGGAAGGGATGGTCGTTTACGGCAGTGTGCGTGAAGTCGATGAATTAGAAGAGATGAGCATTGGTATTCAGGCATTAGCTTCTATTCCTGTTGGTGCCAGCTCACAAGGCATGGGTGAAGTCGATGTCGCGGTCAACTTTGCTGGAGTGACTTTCCTACCGGAAGATTACTTGTACGCTGATAATACGGGCATCATCCTTTCTCCTGAGCCTCTTAATGTCGATTTAGACGTTGACATCGAGGAAGAGCTAGCAGAGCTTTAATCCTCTCATTGCGATGTTCTGTCGAGTTTGCTGAAGGTAAAAGCCGATGCGTTGCGCATTGGCTTTTTGTTTTTTAACTGTTCAGGTATCGACGTTTTAGCCACAACGCATAAATGTATCCCAATACACCACCACAAATATTACCCAGAGCAATACCGATAAATAATCCTTCGACACCATACCAATATGAGCCAAGCCAAGCGGATGGTAAAGTAAAGGCAAAAAGCCGCATAAAACTCCATTGGAATGCTTTGATGGGCAAGTGCAAAGCATTCAGTGCTGAGACTAGCATCATGACAATACCTTGAAACCCATAGCTGATCGGCACGACCAGTAAATAGTGCCAAAGCAAGTCACGCACCGTTTGTTCTTGTGAAAACATCGCGGCCAAAGGAATACTCAGTGGCACCATCATAATAAAGATCATCAATTGAAATAAGATGGAAAAACGCATCCCGAGAAATAAGCCAGCAAAGCTGCGTTTAGGCTGTTTGGCTCCTAAATTCTGCGCCATAAACGGTGTAAGCGCTGATGTAAGAGACATAAGCACTAAAAGTAAGATCGACTCAATGCGCTGTGCAGCACCAAAAGCCGCCACCGCTGCGGTTCCATGTTGAGACAAGATGACCATTAATAGTGCACCGCTTATCGGGGTCATCGCACTGGAGAAAGCGGCAGGCGTTGCAATGCGTAAAATGCGTCGCCAATCTTGGTAAATGAGAGAGAGCTTGGGAAATATCAGTAGTTTTTCCCGTTTGATTAATAAGTAGAGTGAGCAGACTAGAGCGCCAAACCAGGAGCATGCGCTAGCAATCGCTGCACCTTGGATGCCTAACCCTGGGATGGGGCCATAGCCAAAAATCAGTACAGGATCTAATCCGCCATTGATGATCCCTGCTAATAACATGATTTTTGCTGGCGTTTTCGTATCCCCCGTTGCTCGGATAGCACTACTTCCCGCCATAGGAATCACCAACAATGGGATCGAACAATACCAAATGCGCATATATTGTTGGATAAGAGGAATCAGATCGGCGTTTGCACCGAGTAATGGGAACAGTTTATCCATGGTTGTGAGGCCCAATATGGCTGCCAAAACCATTAAACTAACGGCCAGTAATAGCCCATGACTACTTAATCGAGCGGCTTGCTGCGTTCTCCCTTCTCCCAAACAGCGTCCGATACAGGTTGATAAACCAACCCCGATGCCCATAGTGATGCAATTCAAACCAAATGTGACCGGGAAAGTATAGCTGATGGCTGCCAGCGATTGAGTGCCAAGCAGCGAGATAAAAAATGTATCCACCAGATTAAACATCAGCACAGCGACCATACCGACCGTCATAGGAAGCGTCATTTGACGTAATACTTGAGGGATAGGCGCTGATAGTAAGCCGTGTTTATCATGCATAGCGGACAACAAGGTAAAGGATGAAGAAGTTAAGGATACTTGATCTTGTGCAGAGGGACTAGGGGTGAGCTACTTTTCACTTTGGGTTGGTAAGCACGGCAATCGCATGAACATCCCCGTCATTCAAGGGCTCCGAGAACCTTGCTTAAGTAATTTACATCCATCGCGCACTTCA
>NZ_NBUS01000034.1:0-2615 GCF_002749895.1 Vibrio fujianensis
TATAAAAAATAAACGGATGATACCAAGTGGATCAGTTTTCGATGATCGTTAGTGGATCAGTTTTGCATGATCGGTGACAGTTCCAGACAAAATTGTCACTCACTTGCCGCCTAGCTGCAACTTCAAGTCGTTTGGGTATCAGAGCGATATATTTTCGTTTTTATACAGCCTTAGCAAGATAGATTACAAAATTGGTTATTGGTGCTCCATCAATAAGTTGATACGTTGGTTTAAAGCTGTCGATGTCATCGTGTTGGCTAGATAATTAGAGGCTTCATCATCCTGATTGAGGATGGAGGATAGAGGACTTATTCTCAGGATGCTGACTGGATAGTTTAAGCTTTTGATTATGAGCGATAGTGTTGTTGAAACATAAAAAAGGCTGCCATTGTTGGCAGCCTTGGGCGTTTTAACCTGACCTTAGAAAGACTGAGGTTTTGCCATCTCAGCACTTGCTTGATTTTTTGCGGCCTGACTACCGGCACCTTTAGGCTGATAGCGATCATCGCGTAACGGCGCTGCGATGACAGATATTTCCTTCAGATCATGAGTGCCTGGCGCTTTAGCCATCGGCGCAAACGCATGTCCTGCTTTGCGTTTAACCGTTTTAGCTTTAGGCTCATTAATCACGATAGGAGCTTCCTCTGGTAGCAGATCACTTTCAGGTGCGTCTTCTACTTCTTCCGTAGGAGTCACTGGTGTTGTCTCAACATCTAAGCTTATCGGCTCTACTGACTTAACCGACTCAGCATTAATGACTAACTCATTATTTTCACTATGTTGACTTTCAGTATCGATAGATTCAGCAATGGGTTGAGCATTAGCGACGATCAATGACTGATCTTCTGCGTTTTGTGTAAGCTCTGTAGTCGGTTCCCGACGCAGAATAACTTTACCCATGGCCATTTCTGGACAAGCAAAGCCGCCGAGTAAGGGCGTTTGCTCTACTGTCGCTTGAGGTGAGACATCGGTCATAACCAGTGGTGTCTGGTTTTGTTCACGATTAGGCTTAGCTAAATCATAGCGAGGCATTACTTTCCCCATAGCCATTTCAGGAGAAGCGACCCCACCTTTACGTAAGCGGAATGGATTTGGGCGACGATCACGACCACGACGGCGACGTTGACCACTGGCACGTAGGTGACGAGGTGAACGACGGTTACGACGCTGTTTTTGTTCTTCTTTGCCTTCATTACCATGATTGGCATTTGGCAATATTTCAGAAGCTAGTGTATCAATCGCTGGATCTTGTTCAACCGGTTTGGACTCAGGTGTATTGACAGCAGCGGTGGTCGGTTTGGCTTCATTATCTATGGCTGATACCGGATTATCTTTTACCACTCGAATTGATTTTTCCAACTTACGACGTTGACGACGTTCTTTAATGACAGCCGGTTTTGACTCTTTGACTTCAGATTGAGTAACCGTTTCTGGTTGAACTGCGGTATCTTTCAACGCCTCTTCAGCAAGTTGACGCCCTTGCTCTTGCAATTTGGTCGTCTGTGCATTGTCACGTTTATTACGACGTGGTTGCTCACTACGTTCTTGTTTGGGTTTGCGCTCTTGCTGTGCCTTGCGAGGGGCGTTTTCTTTATCAGCTTTATTTTTACTGCTGTTGGTTTCTTCGTTATTCGCTTTACGTCGTTGGTTCTTATCTCGAGGGTTACGGCGGCGATCATTGCGTTCACGACGAGCTTGAGAAGGCTTCTCTTGCTCCGGTTTCGCTGGCGTTTCATCTTCTTTAGGTGCCGTAGGCTCATGGCTAAATAGCCCTGATAATGCACTTAATACCCGACTGATTAATCCAGGTTTAGTCGGTTGCTCAGTGAGGGCCTTGGCTTGCTCTGTTTTGGGTTGAGGGGCAGGAGCGGTTTGCGCCGGTGCTGCAAATCCTTTTAATACAGGCTCTTCTAAACGTTTAGGTTTAACGTCTACTTCTGCAGCTTCTTTGCTTTCCGCTTCTTTCAGTTGTTCGAGCTTTTTAGGCACTAAATAAGAAAGCATCTCTTGTTCTTCACCTTCACGGACACGAATCACTTCAAAGTGAGGCGTTTCCATATCAGAGTTAGGAACAATGGTAATTTTCACTGCTTGATTACGTTCAATATGGTTTACTGAACGACGTTTCTCATTGAGTAAGTAGGAAGCGATAGAAACGGGGACAACCGCTAGAACTTGAGAGGTATTATCTTTTAAAGCTTCTTCTTCAATCAGACGTAATACAGAAAGTGCCAGTGATTCATTATCACGAATAACCCCAGTACCAGAGCAGCGAGGACAAATATGGTGGCTGGCCTCTGCTAACGATGGACTTAAGCGTTGACGCGACATTTCCAATAAGCCAAAGCGAGAAATACGGCCAATTTGCACACGAGCGCGATCTAGGCGAACCGCTTCACGTAAGCGATTTTCTACTTCACGCTGGTGGCGTACAGGTGTCATATCGATAAAGTCGATAACAACTAAGCCTCCTAGATCTCGTAGACGGAGCTGACGAGCAATTTCATCCGCGGCTTCTAAGTTGGTGTTCAATGCCGTTTCTTCGATATCACCGCCTTTGGTTGCTCGGGCGGAGTTGATGTCAATCGAGGTTAGTGCTTCTGTTGGGTCAATGA
>NZ_NBUS01000034.1:2625-5088 GCF_002749895.1 Vibrio fujianensis
AATAGAGCCGCCAGAAGGTAAGCGAACTTCACGTTGGAAGGCCGATTCAATTTGGCTTTCAATTTGGAAATGACTAAATAGTGGTACATCCCCTTCGTATTTTTTCACCCGATTGACGAAGTCCGGACGAACCAAACGAATATGCTCTAATGCACGTTCATAGATGGTGTTGCTGTCGATAAGAATTTCACCAATATCACGACGGAGGTAGTCGCGAATTGCACGGACAATGACGTTACTTTCTTGGTGAATTAAGAAAGGAGCCGGATTAGACTCAGAAGCTTGCTTAATCGCGCTCCAGTGGTTTAATAGGACATTTAAATCCCATTCTAACTCTTCGGCACTTTTGCCAACGCCAGCAGTACGGACGATAAGCCCCATACCTTGTGGTAAGACTAGTGTGCTGAGAGCGGCCTTTAGTTCCGTGCGCTCATCACCTTCGATACGACGAGATATTCCGCCAGCACGAGGGTTATTCGGCATTAGCACTAAGTAGCTACCAGCAAGAGAAATAAAAGTCGTTAATGCGGCCCCTTTGCTACCACGTTCTTCTTTTTCCACTTGGACGATGACTTCTTGACCTTCTTTTAGCACTTCTTTAATGCTTGGACGGCCTTGATAGCTATAACCTTCTGGAAAATATTCGCGGGCGATTTCTTTGAGGGGGAGGAATCCGTGTCTTTCGGCACCGTAGTCAACAAATGCGGCTTCTAGACTCGGTTCAATGCGGGTAATGCGTCCTTTGTAAATATTAGCTTTTTTAGATTCATGTCCAGGACTTTCGATATCTAGATCGAACAGTCGCTGGCCATCGACCAAGGCGACACGCAACTCTTCTTTTTGAGTTGCGTTAATTAACATTCTTTTCATTTAAAATCTCGTTGTATTTTCTTCGTTTTGATTATTATTCTTGCTGCTTTTTTTCGTTTTCATGGTGCCAGATCCCATGGCTATTGGTTACAGCCTCCCGGCTGGAGGGGATGCTCTGAGGGCACATCAGTCATCACAAGCATACGATTGCCTGTGATCCGCATAGTGGCGGAGAGTACTCAACATGAAAAGACGAGGAGTAGGGCAACAAGAAGCTTTCATCAGTGATGTCTTACGCCACGTGCTGCATACTGATGTTTAGCGGAACTACTCACAAATTTGCTGCGAATAAAAAGATAAAACATCAAGCTTAACCTTTTGACTCGTTGCAGCCATGAACTATAGCAGTGACTGGTAAACTCAGCAATCAGCATTATCAGAAAGCGCTTAAATTTTTCATACGCTGGATAAAAATGTCACAGTTTTCTCGGTAAGGGAGCATAATCCAACGGTTGAAATTGTATTTTTATCAATAACGCAAACCTTTATTAATCGCGTATAAATGAGACTTGCTGCTATTTTCAACAAATTAGTTTGGAATTGGTGACAACCAAGTTATTTTCCTTAGTTAAGAAAAGCGTGATTTTCCATAAATTACCGTTAAAATGCCCACATGAACGAAATGAGAACTGAAGTCCAATTTGTCGACATCGACGATGACATGGCAGGTCAACGTATAGATAACTTCTTACGTAACCAATTAAAAAATATACCGAAAAGCGTAATTTATCGAATATTACGTAAAGGTGAGGTACGAGTGAATAAAAAGCGTATCAAAGCCGAATATAAACTCGCCGCAGGGGATGTGGTACGGATTCCACCTGTCACAGTGGAGATAAAAGAGCAAACGAACGCCGCGCTAAGTACCAAGCTAAACCGGGTCGCTGAATTAGAAGACTGTATTCTTTATGAAGATGAGCACCTATTGATATTAAATAAGCCATCAGGTACGGCTGTCCATGGGGGGAGTGGACTAAAGTTTGGCGCGATAGAAGCCTTACGGGCATTACGCCCACAGGCTCGTTTTCTGGAGTTAGTTCATCGCATTGATCGAGATACGTCCGGAATTCTATTAGTGGCCAAAAAGCGTTCAGCACTACGTCAGTTACAGAGTCAGTTTCGAGAGAAAACGGTACAGAAATATTACTATGCCTTAGTCATGGGAGAGTGGCAGACAAAGCATAAAGTAGTGAATGCACCTTTATTAAAAAATGAAGTCAATAGTATTGTGCGGGTAAATCCAGTAGGAAAGCCTTCAGAGACCAGATTTAGAATTATAGAGAAATTTCCCCAAGCGACGTTAATCCAAGCAAGCCCTATTACTGGACGAACCCATCAGATTCGAGTACATACTCAATATGTTGGTCATCCCATCGCATGGGATGACCGCTATGGTGATCGCCGTTTTGATGCTTATACTGCTCAATTTGGTATCAATCGGTTATTTTTACACGCAGCACATATTTTATTTTTGCATCCTGCGACAGGGGAGAAAATGGAGATACACGCTCCGTTAGAGGCTCAATTACAGCAAGCACTTGATAAAATGCGCCGACTAAATTAGTCGGCGCGAGCTGATTGCGCTATAAAACC
>NZ_NBUS01000034.1:5098-15184 GCF_002749895.1 Vibrio fujianensis
ATACGCCTTCATTGGCAAGGAGTGTCACCAATTTTATTAAAGGTAAACCGACCAATGAGTTGGGGTCGTCTCCTTCTAATCGTTCGAAAAGAGCAATGCCTAGACCTTCGCTTTTAAAACTTCCAGCGCAGTAAAAGGGCTGCTCTATGTCGACATAACGAGCGGCTACTTCATGGGTTAGCCTACGAAAATGAACCGTATAGGTGTCGACGATCACCTGAGTATTTCGGGTGAGTGAGTTGTATAGCGCAAGCCCAGTATAAAAAGTGATGGCTCGTCCACTCTGGTTGAGTAGTTGCTCAATGGCCTGTTCTCGATGGTGGGGCTTTCCCACGATTTTTCCATCAATCACGCAAACTTGATCGGATCCTATCACCAAGCTGGGTTTGTCAAGCGAGCAGGAGAGCGCTTTATTGGTTGCTAAGCGAGTAACTAATTGTTCTGGCTCTTCATTGTTCAATGGGGTTTCATCACAATTGGGTTGTGTGGTGATAAACGGAATAGCGAGTTTTTCCAGCAATTGCTGACGATACGGTGAGGTTGACGCTAAAACTAGTTGGTAATTCTGCATTTTAATTTACAATTGTCGCGGCTTTGTGGGTAGCATATCGGATCTTTTGGTACTATCTCAAGCAGAGCACACTTGTTTCAAGAGTGAGGCGGTTAGTCTTACCCATTAAGGTATTGCGTTGCCATACAATAACGATAAATAAGAGTGGGAAAAGCAACTTTTTTGCCTTTTCCTTTGACTAAAACTATTTTGGAAGATAATATTCGCGCCCTATGCAAAAGGTAAAAATACCGCGAACGGTTGACCCGGCTAAAGCTGCTCAAAAACGACTTGATTACGATGGTATCATCCAACAGAGTCTTTTAAAGCGTTTAGAAGAGTCAGTCGCAGGCGTAAAACGCGACGCTCACGTCTCATTGTCATTTGGGATGGATGAACAGCAACTGGTTGTTATCTCTGGTAAAGCTAACATCGCAGTTGATTTAGAGTGTCAACGCTGTAATGAGTTATTCGCACATGAGTGCGAAGTCGAGTTTACTTATACTCCCTACTATAGTGAGAAAAGCGAACAAGATGCCCCCGACGAATATGATTTGGTAGATCTTAATGAGTACGGCGAGGTAGATCTCATTCAGTTAGTTGAAGACGAGTTCATCTTAAATTTGCCTCAAGTTGCGATGCATGATGAAGCGGATTGTAGCGTTAAATCAGACAATTTGGTGTTTGGTGAACTTCCAGAAGAAGTGTTGGAAGAAAAGCCGAATCCATTCGATGTTTTAAAAAGTTTAAAGAAGTAAATCTTTAAGCATTAACATAGGAGTAGGGTCCATGGCCGTACAACAAAACCGTAAAACACGTTCTAAGCGTGGTATGCGTCGTTCACACGATGCACTAACTACAGCTGCTCTTTCTGTAGACGCGACTTCAGGTGAAACTCACCTACGTCACAACGTGACTGCTGACGGTTACTACCGTGGCAAAAAGGTTATCAACAAGTAAGGTTGACCTTTGCAAAAATTAACCGTTGCACTTGATGCAATGGGCGGGGATTTCGGTCCTCGCGTTACAGTGCCTGCCGCCGTGCAGGCACTGTCGCATTTCCCAGAGCTAAAAGTGATTCTTGTTGGTGATCAAACAACGATTAACCAATACTTATCTTGGCTAGGTTACGAACCCGATGCTCGTTTGAGTGTGGTGCATAGTGACCGAATGATCTCTAACTCAGAAAAACCTTCATTGGCATTGCGTAATAGCCAAGGTAGCTCTATGGGGCTGGCTATTGATTGTGTTGCTCAAGGTTGCGCGGATGCTTGCGTGAGTGCTGGCAATACTGGAGCATTAATGGCATTGTCACGTTTTCGTCTCAAGCTTTTACCGGGCATTGATAGACCGGCGCTTGTTTCCGCTTTACCGACAGCATCAGGCAAAAAAACCTGGTTGCTTGATCTTGGGGCAAATGTGTCGAGTGATGCCGATTCTCTCTTTCAGTTTGCGGTGATGGGAGCTGCATTGGCTGAACAACACTTGCATCGTCCACCTCGTGTGGCCATTTTAAATATTGGCGCAGAGGAAATAAAAGGCAATGATCTTGTCAAACAGTGCGCACAAATGTTAAAGCAAACACAGGCCGTGAATTTCATTGGTTATATTGAAGGGAATCAGCTATTAGTCGATGCTGCTGATGTCGTGGTATGCGACGGTTTTGTGGGTAATGTGTGTTTAAAAACGTGTGAAGGAACAGCACAACTCTTTATTGATAAGCTAAAAACTCGATTTTTAGCCTCATCCATAAAGGGTTGGCTAGCAAGAAAACTATTTTCAGATTTATTTAATGAATTAAAAACCTTGAACCCCGACCAGTATAACGGCGCAAGTTTGCTAGGATTACGCGGCATTGTGATCAAAAGTCACGGAAGTGCTGATGTATCCGCAGTCGTCAACGCGATAGGTGAAGCGGTTCATGAGGTAAAACGACAGGTCCCTAGCCGCATCAGCGATCGTTTGGAAGCGGTTTTACTCGAGAGGCATTATTAGTCTTCATGTATAGCAAAATTTTAGGTACAGGCAGCTACCTGCCAACTCAGGTGCGTACCAACGCAGATCTAGAGAAAATGGTAGAAACCAGTGATGAGTGGATTGTCACTCGCACTGGTATTCGTGAACGTCGTATTGCTGCTGAAAACGAAACGGTGGCAGATATGGCTTTTTATGCCGCCGAAAATGCCATTGAAATGGCAGGTATTGATAAAAATGCGATAGATCTCATTATTGTTGCAACCACCAGTGGTAGCCATAGCTTTCCTTCTTCCGCTTGTCAGGTACAAGCGAAATTGCAGATTAAAGGCTGTCCGGCTTTTGACTTGGCTGCGGCATGTTCAGGCTTTATGTATGGTTTATCGGTTGCTGATCAACATATTAAGTCCGGTATGTGTCGGCATGTGCTTGTGATTGGTGCCGATGCATTATCAAAAACCTGTGATCCGACCGATCGTTCAACGATCATCTTATTTGGTGATGCAGCCGGTGCGGTTGTGATTGGAGCCAGTGAAGACCCCGGTATTTTATCGACGCATATCAATGCCGATGGCGCATTTGGTGATTTATTGAGCCTTGAAGTACCTGAACGCGGTGGTAATCCCGACAAATGGCTGTATATGGCCGGTAACGAAGTCTTTAAAGTTGCGGTGACGCAACTGTCAAAATTGGTGAAAGACACGTTAGCAGCCAATAATATGCACAAGTCACAGTTGGATTGGCTTGTTCCCCATCAGGCTAATTATCGTATTATTTCAGCGACAGCCAAAAAACTGTCTATGTCTCTTGATCAGGTCGTTATCACTTTAGATCGTCATGGTAATACTTCTGCCGCAACGGTTCCAACGGCACTTGATGAGGCTGTTCGTGATGGACGAATTCAACGAGGTCATCTGCTATTGCTTGAAGCCTTTGGTGGAGGTTTTACTTGGGGCTCAGCGTTAGTACGTTTTTGAACCTCATTCAGTGATTTATTTAGTTTTAAGGAGTGTTATGACTCCTTATTCATTATTAAGGTTAAGGAATAGAATATGAGCAAGTTTGCTATCGTATTTCCCGGCCAAGGTTCACAAGTTGTTGGTATGCTTGCTGAACTTGGACAGCAATATGAAGTGGTCACACAAACCTTTGCCCAAGCCTCTGAAGTTCTGGGTTATGATCTATGGGCGTTGGTACAAAATGGTCCAGCAGAGGATCTCAATCAAACATTTCGTACTCAACCTGCACTTTTAGCCGCTTCTGTTGCCATTTGGCGAGTTTGGCAATCTTTAGGGTTTGAACAGCCAGAATATTTTGCTGGGCATAGTCTTGGTGAATATTCAGCGTTAGTGTGTGCAGGCGTGATTGATTTTCAGCAAGCAATTAAATTGGTTGAATTGCGTGGTCAGCTAATGCAAGAAGCGGTACCAGCCGGAACGGGTGCGATGTATGCGATCATTGGGTTAGACGATGATTCGATTGCTTATGCTTGTCAGCAAGCGGCTCAAGGACAAGTTGTTTCACCGGTTAACTTTAACTCACCAGGTCAAGTGGTCATCGCCGGACAAAAAGAAGCGGTTGAGCGTGCGGGTGTGCTATGTAAAGAGGCTGGGGCAAAACGTGCATTACCCTTACCAGTGTCTGTACCTTCTCACTGTGCGTTAATGAAGCCTGCAGCAGAGAAACTCGCGCTGGCGTTGGTTGGGCTTGAGTTTAATTCACCGAATATTCCTGTCATTAACAACGTTGATGTAATTGCAGAAACAGATCCGGCTAAGATAAAAGATGCCTTGGTACGCCAATTGTATAACCCAGTACGCTGGACCGAAACGGTACAGAAAATGAGTGATGCTGGGGTTGAAAAACTGTTTGAAGTTGGCCCTGGTAAAGTGTTAACTGGCTTAACAAAACGTATTGTAAAAACAGTCGATGCTGCAGCTGTTAACGATCTTGCATCATTGGATGCCGTAAAATAAAGTGGGAAAAAACATGACGGAATTTATGAGTCTTGAAGGTAAAGTTGCTCTAGTCACTGGTGCAAGTCGTGGGATTGGTAAAGCGATTGCGGAAACACTAGTTGCTCGTGGTGCGACGGTTATCGGTACCGCCACCAGTGAACATGGTGCTGAAGCCATCAGTGCTTATTTAGGTGATAACGGGAAAGGGTTTGCTTTAAACGTCACTGACCTCAGCTCCATCGAGATGGTATTAAAAGCGATTAATGAACAGTTTGGCAGTATCGATATCTTAGTCAATAATGCGGGTATTACCCGTGATAATTTATTGATGCGCATGAAAGATGAAGAATGGACAGATATTCTCGATACTAATCTCACTTCCATTTTTCGCTTATCGAAAGCGGTGTTACGTGGCATGATGAAAAAACGCCATGGTCGTATCATTAATGTGGGTTCAGTGGTTGGTACCATGGGGAATGCTGGACAGACAAACTATGCGGCAGCAAAAGCGGGCGTAATTGGCTTTACTAAGTCAATGGCTCGTGAAGTTGCATCACGTGGTGTGACGGTTAACACAGTTGCACCAGGTTTTATTGAAACTGATATGACAAAAGCGCTGAATGATGAGCAACGTGCTGCTACACTAGCACAAGTTCCAGCGGGACGTTTGGGCGACCCACGGGAAATTGCTTCAGCAATTGCGTTTTTAGCGTCATCTGAAGCGGGTTACATTACCGGTGAAACATTGCATGTCAATGGCGGTATGTACATGGTTTAACGCCGGTTGTTTAATGGAATCGGGTGTTATATATCAAGTTAATACCGACTTCTGGTAACAGTTGGGTTTAAATTGCATAATATTTATGCATGACTTATATCAATAATGGTGTGAATTTCGGTTAAAATCGGTAAATTTGTGGTTTGACCAGCAAGCTCCCTCTTGCAACTTTCACTAGTTCGAATAAACTACGGAATCATCGCATTAGGCGAAATCTGTAAAGGAAAAGAAAACATGAGCAACATTGAAGAACGCGTAAAGAAAATCATCGTTGAACAGCTAGGTGTAGACGAAGCAGAAGTAAAAAATGAATCTTCTTTCGTTGAAGATCTAGGTGCTGATTCTCTAGACACTGTTGAACTCGTTATGGCTCTAGAAGAGGAATTTGATACTGAGATTCCTGATGAAGAAGCAGAGAAAATCACTACTGTTCAAGCTGCGATCGATTACGTAACCAGCAACGCTCAGTAATGTTCTCCCCAGGCGGCCTTCTAGCCGCCTGAGTTTTTCTCAATCTTTAATCCCTCTCATAGAATTTTTCAATTCCGGAGAATAAGATCGTGTCCAAGCGTCGTGTCGTTGTCACTGGCATGGGTATGTTGTCACCAGTAGGCAACACAGTAGAATCTTCTTGGAAAGCCCTGCTAGCTGGTCAAAGTGGTATTGTTAATATTGAGCACTTTGATACTACAAATTTCTCAACTCGTTTCGCAGGTTTAGTTAAAAATTTTAACTGTGAAGAGTACATGTCTAAAAAAGATGCCCGTAAAATGGATCTCTTTATCCAATATGGTATTGCTGCGGGTATTCAAGCATTAGACGATTCAGGTTTACAAGTGACCTCAGAAAATGCTTCCCGAATAGGGGTTGCAATTGGTTCTGGCATTGGTGGCTTGGATCTGATTGAATCAGGCCATCAGTCTTTGATCGAAAAAGGCCCACGCAAAGTGAGTCCATTTTTTGTCCCCTCAACGATCGTTAATATGGTTGCGGGCAACCTGTCGATCATGCGTGGCTTGCGTGGCCCGAATATTGCTATTTCAACCGCCTGTACCACAGGGCTACATAATATTGGTCATGCCGCACGTATGATTGCCTATGGTGATGCTGATGCCATGGTCGCTGGTGGTAGTGAAAAAGCATCAACCCCACTGGGTATGGCTGGGTTTGGTGCAGCTAAAGCGCTTTCGACCCGTAATGATGAACCACAAAAAGCTTCTCGTCCTTGGGATAAAGAGCGTGATGGATTCGTATTGGGTGATGGCGCTGGCGTGATCGTACTCGAAGAGTATGAGCTGGCGAAAGCTCGTGGTGCTAAAATTTATGCAGAATTAGTGGGTTTTGGCATGTCAGGAGACGCGTATCATATGACCGCGCCCAGTGAAGATGGTTCTGGTGGTGCACTCGCTATGGAAGCAGCCATGCGTGATGCTGGTGTGGCTGGTCGTCAAATTGGTTATGTCAATGCGCATGGTACTTCGACGCCTGCAGGGGATGTGGCTGAAATAAAAGGGATCAAACGAGCGTTAGGTGAAGAGGGGGCAAACCAGGTCTTAGTTTCCTCAACCAAGTCAATGACGGGTCACCTACTCGGTGCAGCGGGATCAGTGGAATCTATTATTACCATCATGTCTTTAGTTGATCAGATGGTTCCACCAACCATTAATTTAGATAATCCTGAAGAGGGGCTGGAAATCGATTTGGTTCCTCATACGGCACGTAAAGTTGATGGTATGGAATATGCGATGTGCAACTCGTTTGGCTTCGGTGGTACCAACGGTTCATTAATTTTTAAGCGCATTTAATTTCCTTTTTGACTTAACTTGTGTTTCAACGGCTTAGTGCTTAGCATTAGGCCGTTTGTTTTTTCAGGGAATTGAAGATGTATTGGCATAATGGCAAGCTAGGTGATTCAGTCAGTATTTGGGATCGCTCTTTTCAATACGGTGATGGTTGCTTTACCACGATGCTCACCAAATATGGAAGCATTCAGTATTGGGATTATCATCGTGAGCGCATGGACGCCTGCTTGGAATATTTTGGTATCATGGCACCAGATTGGCAAAAAGTTCGTGATACGCTTACAGGTGCAGCCAAACAAGATAAAAAGGCGGGGCTAAAACTACATATTAGTCGAGGAGTGGGTGGCCGTGGTTATAGCCCAGCACAGGCGAGTCCGGCTAATGTGACGATTTATCCTTTCGAGTATCCTAAACATTATGCGCAATGGCGAGAATTGGGTCTTACTCTTGGGGTTTGTACCCAAAAAATGGGTCTAAATCCACTTCTTGCAGGGCACAAACATAATAATCGTTTAGAGCAAGTGCTGCTTAAAGGAGAAATGGATCAGGCCGGTTACCTGGATGGTGTTTGTCTCGATCTCAATGGTTTTGTGGTTGAAACGACAATGGCAAATCTATTTTGGATAAAGGGAAATGTCTTATATACGCCCAGTTTAGATAATACCGGTGTTGCCGGTGTTGCTCGACGTATTATTTTACAGTCAGCCGCATCGTTAGGTTTAACGGCGGAGATTGGCTATTTTCCGCTTGAGCATCTCTATCTCGCCGATGAAGTTTTCCTATCCAATGCTCTGCTAGAAGTCGCACCTGTCATCAAAATTACTTCTCAAAATTATATTATTGGCACCTACGTGCGCGCTTTTCAGGAGATATTTGATTCGTGATTAAAAAGTTATTGTCTTTGCTATTATTTTTTTTAATGATCAGCTTTGCTGGTTATTTGTATCTAGTTTCAAAGACGGACCGCTATCTAACGCAAAGTTTGTCTATCAATGAACCCCAACTGATCACTATAACGTCAGGGACAAGTTTAAATGGGACGTTAGCTCTACTGGTTAAAAAAGGGTGGATTGAAGATCACTTTACTGCAAAATTGCTTCGTCGGTTACATCCGGAACTAACCAAAATAAAAGCGGGAACGTACCAACTAGTGCCTAAAATGTCGTTACAACAAAGCCTTGCTTTGTTTGTCTCTGGGCGAGAATTTCAATTTTCTATCACGTTTGTGGAAGGCAGCCGATTTAGTGACTGGCGTGAAGTTTTAGCGAACACACCAGAACTTCGCCAAACCATCCGAGATCTTTCTGAAGCTGACATCGCTCAACGACTGGGTATTAAACATCAACAATTAGAAGGGCTATTTCTTGCTGAAACCTATCACTTTACGAAAGGTGAAGTCGATGTGGAAATTTTAAAGCGTGCGCACCACAAATTAAATCAAACGTTGGCTAAAGCATGGGAAAATCGTCAGCCAAACTTACCACTGCAGTCTCCTTATGAAGCGTTAATTTTAGCATCCATCATTGAAAAAGAGACAGCGATAGATGCGGAGAGAGAACGAGTCGCTTCAGTGTTTATTAATCGACTTAACAAACGGATGCGTTTACAAACGGATCCTACCGTGATCTATGGCATGGGAGAGCGTTATAATGGTCGTATTGGTAAAGCCGATCTACGTGAGCCGACCGCATATAATACCTATGTGATTAACGGGCTGCCACCCACGCCTATTGCGATGGCGGGAGAAGCTTCGATTTATGCAGCGATCAATCCAGAGCAAAGTGATTATCTGTATTTTGTGGCCAGTGGTCAGGGGGATCATGTTTTTTCTAAAACATTAACTGAACATAATCGCGCGGTACGCGCTTATTTAAAACAACTTAGAAACCAATAATGAAGACAAAATTTATCGTAGTTGAAGGGTTAGAAGGTGCAGGCAAAAGCACAGCAATGCAAGTCGTTATGGATACACTCTATGAACACGGTATTACTCAGGTCACTCAAACACGTGAGCCCGGAGGCACGGTACTGGCTGAAAAGATGCGAGCTTTAGTGAAAGAAGAGCATCCGGGTGAAGTGCTTAACGATATTACCGAGGTTTTGCTGATGTATGCAGCGCGAGTTCAATTGGTTGAGAATGTCATTAAACCTGCGTTAAGACGAGGAGATTGGGTGGTTGGGGATCGGCATGATCTTTCTTCCCAAGCTTATCAAGGGGGAGGGCGTCAAATCGCTCACCAAACCATGTCACAGTTAAAGCAAATAGCTTTGGGCAGTTTTCGTCCTGATTTTACGTTATATCTGGATATTGACCCTAAAGTTGGGTTAGAGCGTGCCCGTGGACGAGGAGAGTTGGATCGGATCGAAAAGATGGACATCAGCTTCTTTGAGCGGACTCGATCGCGTTATTTAGAATTAGCCAACCATGATGACTCTATTGCCATTGTTAATGCACAGCAGCCGATTGACGCTGTAAGCCATAACATTCAGCAAGTACTCAGCCAGTGGTTAACGACATGTCAAGATCAACGATGAATTCACTTTATCCTTGGTTGATTCCTGCGTGGATGAGATGGAAAACTCAGCTTGATAGCACACGCTTTGCCTCTGCAACTTTGATTTCTGCCCCCGAGGGATGTGGTGCGTTTCAACTTGTGGAGCGAATTGCTCAAGCGCTAATGTGCACGAACCACTCGAGCGAGCCTTGCGGTTTTTGTCATGGGTGTGAATTGATGCGATCACAAAGTCATCCAGATTATCACTTAGTTCGGCCAGAGAAAGTCGGGAAAAATATTACCGTTGATCAAATTCGTCATGCTAATCGTTTAGCACAAGAGTCTTCTCAGCTATCTGGATTTCGATTAATTGTGATTGAACCTGCCGAGGCGATGAATGAATCAGCGGCGAATGCACTATTAAAAACACTTGAAGAGCCTGCTGCGCAGTGTATTTTCGTGTTAGTGACAGAAAATACCAATCGATTGCTTGCGACCATCGTGAGCCGATGTCAAAAAATTGCCATTC
>NZ_NBUS01000034.1:15194-21931 GCF_002749895.1 Vibrio fujianensis
AGAACCAGAGCCAAAATCGGTCAAAATGTGGTTAGAAGCCGAGTGTCAGTTGCCCATACCGGAGTATGCAGCGCATATCTATCGCAATGCGCCACTGGCGACTAAAGAAGCGATTGCTTCGGGTGAAATAAAACACTATAGCGATATTGAGCAGCAATTTTTATCTGCACTACGTGGTGATTTGTCATCATTACTTGCTTGCAGTAAAGCGCTCAGTACTAAGCCATTGACCTATTTAAACTGGCTGTGGTTTTTATTAACCGATGCACAAAAAGTCGCTTTTGGCCTGAGTAGTGGTCATTTTACTCCAGGGAGTCAGGCTCTTTCAGCAATGATTCACTTGGATCGTTTACAACAACAGACCCAGGGCTTGGCGAAGCTGATCGAGCAGTTACGCTTATTTAGTGGGTTAAATGCTGAATTATTAATTACCGATTGGCTATTTAAATTTAACGAGGCTCCATGTTTGTAGATTCACACTGCCATCTTGATAAATTAGATTATCAAAATATCCATAAAAGCATTGATGATGTGATTGCTAAAGCTGAACAAGCCAAGGTTAAACAGCTGTTGTCAGTTGGGGTTACCTTGGATTCTTTCTCTTCTATGCTAGCCATGATTGAACCTTATCAACACGTTTATGCGTCTTGTGGTGTCCATCCGCTTGATGTAATGAGCGATTTTGAGCTTGATCGATTTCGTGAGTATGCCAGCCATACAAAAGTTGTTGCGATTGGTGAAACGGGGTTAGATTATCATTATCAACCAGAAACCGCTGATTTACAGAAATTAAGATTTTCGCAACATATTGATGTTGCGGTTGATCTTAATAAACCGTTAATTATCCATACTCGGCAAGCACGACAAGATACTCTGGCTATACTTAGGCAAGGCCATGCTGAGCGATGTGGTGGCGTCATACACTGTTTTACTGAAGATTTATCTTTTGCCGAAGCGGCGATAGAGTTGGGTTTTTATATCTCAATTTCCGGTATCGTCACTTTTCGCCAAGCAACGGAGTTGAAAGAAGTAGTTAAACAGCTACCACTTGAACGGCTATTGATTGAGACGGATTCTCCGTATTTAGCGCCTGTGCCATATCGAGGCCAAGAGAACCAACCCGCATATGTTGCTGAAGTCGCGGAGTCTATTGCTCGGTTAAAGGGGCTTTCTGTGCATAAAGTTGCAGAAAAAACCAGTAAAAATTTCCAAGATCTTTTTTTGCGATAGAAATCTAATAAGTACCTAAAAATGTGATCAAGATTTCATCTTTAAGCGCTTTGCTCACGGTTTATACTTATTTTTCTATTGTTTACTAAGTCTGTTGTTTTTTTATACTATACTGGTGGTTGTGTAATTTTGTTACAAAAAATAACAAGCTCGCTTATTTTATTCACCCATCAAAATTAATGAGCGCATGTATTTTTTGTATATTAATCAGTAAGTTGAGTTTGTTGTGTGATGTAAAAAAACGTGAAATAGTTTGTGATCTGGCTATTATTTTGAAACTAAATTTCTTAACTAACTAGAAAGTTTGAGGGGCATCAAGATATATTTAGAGGCGGAAAATATAATACATTTTGTGGTTACATTTTCATGGGGTGCTAACATTTAGGCTACGGGGGTGCGCCGTTAGAACCCAATTAATTCTAATAACTTAATCAGGAGCATAAACATGTTTAAAAACGCTTTTGCTAACCTGCAAAAAGTAGGTAAAGCTCTGATGCTTCCAGTATCAGTTTTACCTGTTGCAGGTATTTTGCTTGGTGTGGGGGCAGCGAACTTTAGTTGGTTGCCAGAGGTGGTTTCTCACTTAATGGAACAAGCCGGTGGTTCGGTGTTTGGTCAGATGGCTCTGCTATTTGCTGTTGGTGTCGCTTTAGGCTTCACGAATAACGATGGTGTGTCAGGTCTTTCTGCCATTGTTGGCTACGGTATTATGGTTGCGACGTTGAAGGTTTTGGCTGATGTCGAAATTGATCAAGCAAAAGAGGCGTTGCTAGCCATTGGTCAAACGCTTGATAATTCAGCAATTGAAGCGATCAGAAGAAAGTATGAAACCGGTGTTCTTGGTGGGATTCTCGCTGGTGGTGTGGCTGCTTGGGCATTTAATCGTTTTTACAAAATCCAGCTACCAGAATATTTGGGCTTCTTTGCTGGTAAACGCGCCGTACCGATTATTACTGGTTTCTTAGCGATTGCATTAGGTGTCATTCTTTCGTTTATTTGGCCACCAGTGGGCGCGCTAATCGCCTCTTTCTCTGATTGGGCAGCAAACCAGAACCCAGTGACAGCGTTTGGTATCTATGGTGTCGTAGAGCGTTCATTGATCCCATTTGGTTTACATCATATTTGGAACGTTCCTTTCTTCTATCAAGCGGGTGAATGTGTCAATGGTGCGGGTCAAACAGTTAACGGTATCATGACGTGCTTCCTAACTGCTGATGATGCTAGCCGTGCTGCGGGTAATGGTTTTGGTCAGCTTGCTGGCGGTTACCTGTTCAAAATGTTTGGTCTTCCTGCGGCGGCCTTTGCCATTGCGCATTGTGCGAAACCTGAAAATCGTGCAAAAATTGTCGGTATCATGGCTTCTGCTGCGTTAACTTCATTCTTAACCGGTATTACTGAACCGATTGAGTTCTCTTTCCTATTCATTGCACCTGTATTGTATGCAATCCATGCTGTCCTTGCTGGCCTTGCTTATGTACTGACTAACGCTTTGGGCGTAGTACATGGTCACACATTCTCAAATGGTTTTATTGACTTTGTTGTTCAATCACCACGTGCTGAGAATATGCTACTGCTTGTCGGCTTAGGTATTGCCTACGCTGTTCTTTATTATGTTGTGTTTACTTTTGTGATCCGTACTTTGGATCTAAAAACACCTGGACGTGAAGACGAATCTGTTGATGCTAACACTTCTTCAGGTTCAGAGCTGGCAGGTGAACTTGTCGCTGCATTTGGCGGTAAAGAAAACATCACCAATTTAGATGCGTGTATTACTCGTCTTCGTGTCTCTGTAGTTAAGACTGAGGCTGTTGATCAAGCAAAATTGAAACAACTTGGTGCAGCGGGTGTTGTGGTTGTATCTGGTGGCGTACAAGCTATCTTTGGTACTAAGTCTGATAATCTTAAAACAGAAATGGATGAATGGATCCGTAATCACGGTTAATCTTTATCTTTTCTTTCCCCTATAAATAAGGAGGCTTCGGCCTCCTTTTTATATTATTTAGTGAGAATCTATGGCTTTTTCATCTCAAGACTTCAGGTTATGACTGCTGCTTTGCCATTGCTTTTCTAATACAAATCATGGCTCCACCCCATGTCAGACCTAAACCGATCACCATCATGATAATTGCGCTTGTTGTCATTAGTATGCTTCCTTGCGATTCGTTAAATTAACCATCACTCCAATAGCGAGTAATAGTAGGATCATTGCCCAGCCTAACGTAAGGTTGTAACCACCATATCCTTCAGTAAAGAGTGTTCTAAATTTGGTCGTTACGATGATAGCCAGTACTACAGGGGAAATAAAACGTAGACAGATATCAAACCATACGCCAATTTTAAAATCTGAAATGCTATTTACGTATTTACGAGCATCGGAAACTTTCATCAGCCAAGTCATCAAAATTAACTCAACTAAACAGCTAAGCATAATGCCCACGTTATTAGCAAAATGGTCGACTAAGTCGAGTAGTAACAGCCCTCCGTTAGTTGCAAAAGCCATGGAAATAATAAAGCCTGAACCTATCACGACGTTAGCGGCTTTTTTACGGCTCCAGCCAAGTTTGTCGATGATGGCTGAGGTTACAGCCTCTAAAATGGAGATGTGGGAGCTTAACCCAGCCACAACCAATGCTAAGAAAAACAGTGGGCCTAAAATATAAGGGATCGGTAATAAGTTAATCGCCGCTGGTAGCGTCACAAAGGCTAATCCAACCCCTGCTGAGACCACCTCGGTTAGTGGTTTCCCTTGCTCTTGTGCCATATAGCCCAGCACCGAGAAAATCATAATCCCCGCTAGAATAGAGAAACCACAGTTGATCAGTACCGTCATAAATGCATTGTTGGTGATGTCTGATTTCTCAGGAAGATAGCTGGAATAGGCGAGCATAATGGCAAAGCCAATACTTAAGGTAAAAAAGATTTGTCCATAAGCCGCAGCCCATACTTTAACGTCCCAGATTTTACTAAAATCAGGTTCGAACATATAATTTACGCCATCTAATGCACCGGGTAAGAAGATCATCCGCGCGATCAATAGCAGTACCATAACAAATAAGATAGGCATCATAATTCTAGATGCACGCTCGATTCCAGATTTGACGCCACCGACAATAGCTGCATAAGTAATTGCCCAAGCAATCGCCATGGTGAGGGCTATTTTCCACTGAATGGAGCCAAGTTGTGTCGGCGAGTTATCACCTAAGTTTAGGTATTCATTGAAGAAAAAGGTATTGGTATCACTGCCCCAACTTTGCGTGAAAGACATAGCAAAGTAAGAGATAGCCCATCCGATAACGGCCACATAATAAACGCCAATGACCGCAGCAATACCGACTTGAAACCAGCCAAGCCATTCAAATTTTGTATGAATCTTTGATAAAGTGGTGGGGGCTGAACCTCGATTTTTTTGTCCCATACTAAACTCTAGGATCATAAATGGAATCCCTGCAGTTAACATGGCAAACAGATAAGGAATGAAAAATGCTCCTCCGCCATTTTCATAGGCCATATAAGGGAAGCGCCAAATATTCCCTAAACCAATCGCAGAGCCTACTGCCGCTAGTATAAACCCTGCTCGTGAACCCCATTGTTCTCGCTTCATTTTTTACTCCTTTTGTCTTCCCTGAGGTATGAAGCTTCTTAATAAATTGGCCATTTCATAGGTAGTTGAAAGTTTACTGCAGTGTACCGAGTAAAGCGGTTCTCTCACTCAAGCACACTGGTACCAATGACTGAAGGATATCGTCTTCTACCTATCACTAAGTTATTAGATTTAAACCAGGTTTAATTGTTAAAAGTCTGTTTCATCATCCATGATTAAGTCAAAACTTAGAGTTAAATTTCTCCAAAACATTAAGAACTCAGAATATTGCTCTAAATATATTGCTATGTTTTTGCGTCACCTGAAATAATCAGCTGCGCATTGATTAAGAGACTACAGCGATATGTTAAAGATGGCAATAGAATGTAAACGTAAGCTTATGCTGATTAAATAGGGCAAAAAAATAATTTTTCATATACAAGTAGTTATCTATTTTTTTGTTTTTTACATTTAACAAATAAATAAGCTGTTTTAAGGGTGATAACTAATGGATAAAACTATCTATAACAATAGATAAAATGACTAAAAAATAGACACACATCAGCGAATGGCTCCGAGATGTCGATTATTGGTCAATAAAATGCCAGCTGATGTTTGATGCTAAACGGTAATCGTCATCCTTATCAGGACAATTAATGTGATAGCGGCTTCATATCTATCGTGACAAAAATCATAAAGATTGTATAACCATGCTTTGAATGTTATTACTTAGTTAACCCCTTTGGGTTCAATGTTGCTTGGGGGTTAGCGATGTTTGTTTATTTCTATGTTGATGGAAATGAACGTGATTGCTATCTCGCAGCCATATGAAGCAATAGGGGCAGCGTAAAAAGGAGGTAGGTATGGAACGCGATCTTAAGTATGCTTTAGTGATTACGGCAGCAGTATTTGTTATCTTAATCGGATACGGCGTTGTTGCGATTGCCAACTAATCAAAAAGAAGGGTTCGCCTATGGTGAACAAAGGGACAGTTTCTGAGTTAGAAAAGAGAGTCGACATTGATCGACTCTCGAAATTTATTACCGGTAAGAATGCATTAGTGGCTCAAGGAGGAGGGCAGCGAGGAATTTTTACTGCAGGCGTATTAGACGCTTTTATCCTATCTAATTTCGATCCATTTCATGAATTTTATGGTACCTCTGCTGGGGCGCTCAATCTTTGTGCCTATCTTTGTCGTCAGCAGGGGTTAGGTAAGGCTTTTATTCTTGAATTGACCACGGATCCAAAGTTTTTCCATTTATTCAGTTACATTCGACGTAAGCAGCACCTTAATTTAGAATGGGCATTGGATAAAATTTGTCAATATCCTTACCGATTAGATTTAGACATGGGCCGTTCTACGCTTGGAACCCGTAAAGCTTTTGCGGCAGTTACTGAAGTTAATTCGTTGCAAGATGCTTATTTCCCGATGTTAAGTGAGCATTGGCGAGAAGTATTAACCGCGACTTGCGCCATCCCTGGGTTGTACACGAAAGATGTGTTACTAGGGCAGCAGAGTTACATTGATGGTGGTGTCTCTGCATCTATTCCTGTCCAAGAAGCATGGCGGCAAGAGGCTCGCTTTATTGCGGTGATTAGAACCGAAACGCTTGATGAAGAGAGCCAACAAAATGTATTAACGGAAGCGTCTCAAGGTGGTCAGGTACAGTGGTTGCGAGAATCGATGAATTCTATCCAAATGCATTGGCAAAATAGATTATTGAACTGGAAGCAAGACTGGAAAGGCTTTATTGATCAACAAATCGCAAAATCTCAGCAGTTAAAACAAAAGCAGTTGGACGTGTTAAATGGCGGACGATGGCTATTTGGCGCTGATAATATTTATCGATTAAGCCACCTGCTAGGAAATAAATTTGATTCTGGATTAGCCGATATGTTGATGGTTCACTATCAAACTTATGCCTTG
>NZ_NBUS01000034.1:21941-43724 GCF_002749895.1 Vibrio fujianensis
CCAGTGACTTTTTGTACTCTCCCCCTGATGATGCTTTTATTGTACAAATTGTACCCAGTGAGCCCTTGAGATCGAGTTCGTTATTGAGTCGCCATGATGATTTATTACATGATTATCGGTTGGGTTTGCAGGCCGGATATCGATTCATTGAGACGTTTTTATTGGCTCAGAAGCAAGCTGAGCAACGCCAAGGCGCTCGCTCAACCGGTTCCTATTATTTTGACCAATAAGCGGTTTTCTTCTTATTTGAAGTGCTCGGGTCAACAGACTCTAGAGGTTGGGCGATGTCGCTCTCTTTGAGGCTCATCATATGACGAATATGAGACCCAACCACTTATTGCTGCTTACCGGCACCGCTATAATGGGGGTTATAGTACTGGGATGATGCGCATACAGTTTGTTGTGCCTTCGACATCCATAATGTCACCTTGAGTTATGATGACTAAATCGCCAAATTCTAGCAGGTGTTTTTCTTTGAGAGCTTGTAGCGCGGCTTGTGCGACGACCATGCCTTCAGTCTGTTTGCTATCAAAATAAAATGGCGTCACGCCACGATATAAAGCGCAGCGATTTAATGCGATATCATTTCTCGACATAGCAAAAATAGGCAAAATAGAATTGAGCCGTGAAGTCATTAATGCTGTCCTACCCGACTCGGTGAGCGTGACCATCGCTTTAACACCTTCAAGGTGATTTGCTGCATAAATGGTTGCCATAGCAATTGCTTCTTCTTCGGTTTGAAATGCGCGATCAATTCGATAATTCTGTTGACTGGCTTCAATCATTTTTTCAGCTCCAATACAGACATCCGCCATTGCTTTTACTGTTTCTACCGGATATTTCCCTGCCGCTGTTTCGCCTGAAAGCATGACCGCGTCTGTCCCGTCTAATACTGCATTAGCCACATCCATCACTTCTGCTCGGGTCGGCATTGGGTTGGCTATCATTGATTCCATCATTTGTGTTGCGGTGATAACGATTCGGTTTAATGCCTTTGCTCGATAAATTAGTTTTTTCTGAACTGCAATTAATTCAGGATCGCCAATTTCAACCCCAAGATCGCCTCGGGCAACCATAATGACATCGGAAGCACGAATAATATCATCAATATTTTCATCACAGGAGACTGTTTCTGCACGTTCAACTTTAGCCACTAAACGAGCGTTTAACCCTGCCTCGCGAGCCAATTTACGGGCATAGTCCATATCTTGGCTATTTCGAGGAAACGAAACGGCTAAATAATCGACGCCAATTTCTGCCGCGAGTAAAATATCTCGTTTGTCTTTTTCTGTGAGTGCTTCTGCTGACAGTCCGCCTCCTTTTTTATTAATTCCTTTATTATTGGATAGCGTTCCGCCTATCACGACACGCGTAATTACTTTATCATCATTAACTTCTATGACTTGGAGTTGAACTCGCCCATCGTCCAGAAGCAAAACATCGCCACTGTTTACGTCGTTTGGTAGTGTTTTGTAGTCGATGCCGACCGCGTTTACCGTGCCTTCTCCCGGTGCAAGTTGAGCATCAAGAATAAAAGTATCATCCTCATTTAAGATGATACTTCCTGTTTTAAAGGTAGATATACGAATTTTTGGCCCTTGAAGATCACCTAAAATGGCGACATTTTTGCCCATTTTTTTTGCAATTTCCCTGACCTTACCCGCTCGTAATCGGTGATCTTCTGCTGTACCATGCGAGAAATTCATTCTCACAACATTAACACCACAGTGAATGATGGTTTCTAACACTTCCCCTTTATCAGTGGAAGGGCCTAAGGTGGCGACGATTTTTGTTCTTCTCAATATGTTTGTCATTCTTTTCTCCGACAAGTTAGCCCAGCACTGAGGTAAGTATAGTTGAATATCATTATTACCATCGGGAAGGCTTCGAGGATAATGTTTAGCAGATCCACCTGGCCTATTTGACTGCGAATTAAGGTCTATTTTGCGTAAACATGAGCGTAGCGAAGAGTGAAATCGGCTTATATTGTTGTGATTTTGCTCTGTACATTTTGACTAAAAACACAAAGTTCTAGTTATATGCGTGACGCTTGTCACGGCTATTCACCAAATTGCTTCACAATTACTTCGCAAAGTAAAAAAATTGACAGGTTATTGAATTTTGGAGTGCACCATGTACATGGCTCAACCAGGCCATATTGATCATATCAAACAGGTCAATGCTGGCCGTGTATATAAACTCATCGACCAAAAAGGTCCTATCTCTCGTATTGATCTCTCAAAGGAAAGTCAATTAGCGCCGGCGAGCATTACAAAAATTACTCGTGAGCTGATTGATGCGCATCTGATTCATGAAACGACCGTTCAAGAAGCGATTAGTCGAGGTCGTCCTGCGGTCGGGCTACAGACGAATAATCAAGGTTGGCAGTTTCTATCAATGCGTTTAGGGAGAGGGTATCTTACTATCGCATTACATGAACTGGGCGGTGAGGTCTTAATCGATACGAAAATCGATATTCATGAGATTGACCAAGACGATGTGTTGGCGCGGTTATTATTTGAAATTGAAGAGTTTTTCCAAACCTATGCCGCTCAGCTGGATCGTGTAACCAGCATTGCTATTACTTTACCTGGCCTCGTGAATTCAGAACAAGGTATTGTGTTACAGATGCCACATTATAATGTGGCGAATTTAGCGTTGGGCCCTGAAATCTATAAAGCAACGGGTCTTCCTGTTTTTGTTGCGAATGATACTCGGGCTTGGGCATTAGCTGAAAAGTTGTTTGGTCATTCACAGGATGTTGATAATTCAGTGTTAATTTCTATCCACCACGGTCTTGGTGCCGGAATTATTGTTGATGGACGAGTGTTACAAGGTCGCCATGGTAATATTGGTGAATTAGGGCATATTCAAATTGATCCTCAAGGAAAACGTTGTCACTGCGGTAATATCGGGTGTTTAGAAACGGTAGCAAGTTCTCAAGCCATTCGAGAACAGGTTGCAATTCGTATCGCTTTAGGTGAGGAGTCCTCATTAGTTAATAAATCTGAGATCACGATTGAAGATATCTGTTTAGCGGCTGCAGAAGGTGATCCGTTAGCGGTTGAAGTTATCGAACAGTTAGGGCGTTATCTTGGTGCAGCGATTGCGATTGTGATTAATTTATTTAATCCTGAAAAGATATTAGTCGGCGGTGTGATCAATCAGGCAAAAAGTGTACTTTATCCGGCCATTCAACGCTGTATTGAAGAGCAAAGCCTACCGGTTTATCATCAAGATCTCCAATTGTTAGAATCACGTTTTTATAAACAGGCAACCATGCCGGGAGCTGCGTTGATAAAACAAGCGTTATATGATGGTTTGTTACTGATGAAGGTTGTTGAAGGATAACGTTTTTTTTATTTGAATCGGTGAGTGTACAAATTTGTCATGTAATTTGTACACAGACTTAAATACCTTACGATGGTTTCGGTATATACTGTAACATGATAATGCTTCTCTATTGGTGGGATTTTGTATGTCGAGTATTTTAAACACGGTTGATCAGCGGACCAATTTGGTGGGAGAAAACCGCCTAGAACTGTTACTGTTCAGTTTGAATAGTCGACAAATTTTTGCCATTAACGTCTTCAAAGTCCGTGAAGTGATTAAAGTGCCCATCACCACAAAGATGCCAGGTTCACATCCCAATATTATTGGCGTTGCTTCTTTGCGCGGTGAAGCGGTTCCAGTGATTGATTTACGTCAAGCAATTGGCTTTCCACCTTCTCGCTTAGAGAATCAAGAACAAAACCTTATCATCACCGAATATAATCGTACTGTGCAGGGCTTCTTGGTTGGCCAGGTACGTAATATTATCAATACGGCTTGGACTGAAATTCAACCTCCACCTAAATCAGTTGGCCGTTCAAATTATCTGACAGCTATCACGCATATTAAAGAGCAGGATCAGACACACATTGTTGAAGTGGTTGATGTTGAAAAAGTATTGGCTGAGATTATTGATTACGATGTTTCTATTTCTGAAGAAGTCTTGGATCATAATTTATTGAGTGAAATGGTTGGGCGTAATATTTTGATTGTTGATGACTCGGCAACAGCCAGAAGTCAGGTAAAAGGGACATTATCTCAGCTCGGGCTTAATATTATTGAGTGCTGGGACGGTCTGCAGGCATTGAAGTTACTGAAATCATGGTGTGATGAAGGTAAAGACATTAATAAAGAATTACTCATGTTGATCACCGATGCTGAAATGCCAGAGATGGATGGTTATCGTCTAACCTATGAAATACGAAATGATCCGCGGATGTCAGATCTTTATATCACACTGAATACGTCATTGAGTGGCAGCTTTAACGAATCAATGGTGCAAAAAGTAGGCTGTGATCGGTTTATTTCTAAATTTCAGCCTGATCTATTAGTGGAAGCGGTGCAAGACCGTTTGCGGGCAACCTTAACCTAATAAAAAAGCCTTGCTTTTGAGTAAGGCTTTTTTATTTCCGGTCGTTTATGCCAACTAAGGTCACAGACCCTAGCGTTTAGGCTGTGCATCAATGCATTGGCCATGTACCGATTGGCTTTCTGGTGCCATTAAATACAAATAAAGAGGCATAATTTCTTCGGGGGTTTTTAACTTATTGACATCTTCTGCTGGGTAGGCTTTCGCTCGCATTCCCGTACGAGTGGCTCCTGGGTTGATAGCGTTGACGCGAATGGATGTTTCCGATAATTCATCAGCAAGGACTTGCATCATCCCTTCAGTGGCAAATTTGGAAATCGCATAAGTCCCCCAAAAAGCGCGACCACGATGGCCAACGGTTGAGCTGGTGAAAATCAGGCGTGAATTATTGGCTTTTTTTAATAAAGGAAGCACGGCTTGGGTGAGCATAAATTGAGCTTTAACATTCACTTGCATGACTTCATCAAAAGTCGCTTCACCAATTTGGTCAAATGGGCTAAGAACTCCCAGTAAACCTGCGCTATGCAGTACGCCATCTAATTGACCAAACTGCTCTTCAATGGTATCAGCCATATCTAAGTAGTGCTGCTTGGTCGCTCCAAGCATATCTAATGGTACAATAGCCGCTTGAGGGTAGCCCGCCGCTTCTATTTCATCATAAGTGGTTTCGAGTTTTTTTACCGTCCGACCTAATAATATCACGGTTGCACCGCAAGCTGCATAGGTGAGGGCGGCTTGTTTACCGATACCATCTCCTGCACCGGTAACCAAAATGACTTTATTTTTTAAGGCGTCAACAGAAACAGAATAATTCACGCTATGTTTCCTTATCGTTATGATTTACTTTTCGTCTTCGTGACAAGATGGTTACAATACACCAATTCGCATTGAAGAGGATGAGTACATTGGAATTTTTATTGGAGTATGGCTTATTTTTAGCCAAGATTGCGACTGTCGTCGTTGCACTCGTCATGGTGCTAGTGCTGGTAAAATCGGTTGGAGTAAAGCATCCTTCTGCTAAAGGTGAGCTAGTGATTACCAACTTGACTGACCAGCATAAAGAGACGGTTGAGCAGTTTGAGTCTTATCTGCATGACGATAGTGTGTTGAAGGCACGTCATAAAGCAGAGAAAAAAAAGGCAAAAGAGCAGCAAAAATCTCGAGAAAAGGCGTTAAAAAAATCGATAAAAGAAGGGGAGTTAATTACTGAGCGTGAGCCTCATCTGTTTGTGCTGGATTTTCGTGGCAGCATCGATGCGAAAGAAGTGGCTTCATTGCGAGAAGAGGTGACAGCTATTTTAGCCGTTGCCCAAGCTGGTGATGAAGTCCTACTGCGCTTAGAAACAGGCGGCGGTATGGTACATGGGTATGGTTTAGCGGCTTCACAATTGGATCGTTTAAAGGCGGCTCAGTTACCTTTGACTATCGCGGTAGATAAAGTCGCTGCTAGTGGTGGGTATATGATGGCATGTATTGCCGATAAAATTGTCTCAGCCCCCTTTGCGATTGTTGGCTCTATCGGTGTGATTGCTCAGTTACCCAACTTCCATAAATTGCTGAAGAAAAATGATATTGAATTTGAACAACTGACCGCTGGCGAGTATAAGCGAACGCTAACCATGTTTGGTGAAAACACGGATAAGGCCCGTGATAAATTCAAGCAAGAGCTAGAAGAAACCCATGAACTATTTAAGCAGTTTATTCGTGATCATCGTCCAACGTTAGAGTTAGAGAAGGTGGCAACCGGAGAACATTGGTTTGGTACTCAAGCACAACATTTAGGTTTAGTGGATGAAATAGCCACCTCAGATGATTTGATAGTGAAAGCTTGTAAAGAAAAAACGGTGCTCGCAATACGTTATGTACAGAAGAAAAAACTAGCCGATAAATTGGCTGGCGTGGCCGGAGAGGCGACAGATTCAGTGCTGCTTAAGTTGCTGAGTCGGGGTCAGCGTCCGATTATTTAACTTATCAAGCATGGTTGAGCATCAAGCATGCTCTATGATAAAGCGCCTAGTTTGGGCGCTTTATTTTTAATGCATATCCTTTTTCTAGTATGGCGCACAGTATCCCAGCGATTAATCCAATCAAGTGAGCCTCTGTCGCGACACGAGCTTCGATCCAAATTTCAGTCCCAAGCGATGCGCCAAACCATTGTTCCCAAGCCACTTTGGCAATCACACCAACAACCAGCCAGCGACTACTCTTTCTACCGTGTAGCCATTCTTGAGCGGCAAAGAAGGCAAATAAACCGTGTAATGTGCCAGATAAACCCACGTAGAGTGTCATGTGAGTAAAGTAAACCCCAATACCTACTGAGCCACTTAAAATAATTAGAGCCACAAGAAGTGATTTTGCGGTAGGCCGAAAGAGCAAGGCAATCGCCCAGAGTCCTGCTAGATTCATCGTGAGATGAACAAAGTTGGTATGCGTTAAATTGCCTGTTAGAATGCGCCACCATTGCCCTTGTTCAATCGCTATTCGGTGCCAAGCACTAAGACTACTGAACGGCTCAAATTGTAAGCCGAGGCACAGTAAACTGACTAAACACAACACTAGGTAAAGATTCACAATATGTCTCGTTATTGTTCTCGATGCGGAAAAGCGCGCAAAGCTTGTATTTGTGCGGGAATTGTACCACTAGATTCCACGGTGGAGCTTATCATTCTTCAACACCCAACGGAACAACATCGTCCAATGGGGACGGCTCGTATTTTGACCTTATCACTTGCTAATTGTCGCTTATGGATCGGTGAAGACTTTCGTCATCACCCTGAATTGAATGCATTGCTGGCCGAGCCGGATGTGATTCATCAGGTTTTGTATCCCTGTGAGCATTCAATTTGTGTTTCGGATAGCGAGCCTTCAATCGAACAAAAAGTTCGAGTTATTTTGCTTGATGGCACTTGGAGAAAGGTATTTAAAATGTGGCAGATCAACACTCAGCTACATCATTTACCGTGTTTGCATCTTCCTGAAACATTAAAGGGTAACTATCGCATTCGTAAAGCGCCGAATGATAATGCGTTATCGACAGTAGAAGCGGGATTTCACTTACTGCAACTATGGCAACCTAAACAAGACTTCTCACCGTTACTGACTTGCTTTGAAGCCATGATTGATCATCAAATTAACCAGATGCCCAAAGGGGTGTTTGAGCAGCATTACGGCAGCAGATCAAGCCGGTAGCAATCAAAACTGCTTGAGACACCACGGCTTATCGATAACATCTCGTGTCGAGACTTTTAGTAAGAGCTGTGAGTAGAAAAAAGCTGCTGATGTAGACGCTGCGCGTAAGCATCGGTCATCGCAGCGATATAATCACAGATCACCCGCATCCCTCCTCCTGAATGTTGTTCTGCGTTTTGCCATTTTTCTCGAGTTGCCTGTGGTAACAAGCGTTCAGGATCGGCCGCTAGCGCTTCAAAGAGATCCATAATCAGCTGCTGTCCTTTATATTCAAAGCGTTGTACTTGTGGAACTTGGATCACATATTGGCTGACAAACGATTTTAAGACTTCCAACGCATTGGCCATGCTAGGTTGTAAATAGGCATTAAACGCGAGTAAATCGCTGTCAAAAGCGCTTTCAATGGGTTTAATACTGATACTGGTGAGTAACGCATTGACCAATCCACCAATCGCATCTTTACGAATATGGTGCTGGCCAGAAAATAGCATTTTCGTTACGCTTTGGGTGTGCTCGACAAACCAAGTATCGCCACTATTTAGTAGTTGTTCTTCTGCTGCTTGTTGCCATTCTGTTTGATTGACCATGCCAAGGACAATCGCATCTTCTAAATCATGAACGCCATAGGCGATATCATCGGCCAATTCCATGATGGAACAATCTAATGATTTGAAGCGTGTTTTTTTATGCTGATAAGGTGTCGCTGGACGTGCTCGCATTTGGCTTAATTGTTGTTTATCTTGCTCACTGAGTGGAGCAAGAACCCAATCAAGACAGGCCTTATCACAATCATAAATACCTTTAGCGGGCGACCACTCCTTGGCCTTTAACTGTCGTTGATGAGGTACCGATTCGGGTCGCTTATCAGCATGCGTTTGACTCAATAGCGCAGGGTATTTGAGTAACCCCAGTAAGGTGCGGCGAGAAAGATTCATTCCATGATGTTCAGTGTACGGCTCTAAGGTTGTGACAATGCGAAACGTCTGGGCATTGCCTTCAAACCCACCATGTTCACGCATCATATAATTAAGTGCCACTTCACCGCCATGCCCATAAGGGGGATGGCCAATATCATGCGCAAGGCATAACGCATCGATCAAGCTATCTGAGGGTAATAAATCCGCAAATTCGGGCTGTTTTAGTCTTAGTTGCGCCACAATCCCGGTACTAATTTGCGCCGCTTCAAGTGAATGGGTCAAACGAGTCCGGTGAAAATCATTTAAATTGGTTCCATGGACTTGAGTTTTTGCCTGTAAACGACGAAAAGCAGCAGAATGGAGAATTCTCGCCCGGTCGCGCTGAAAAGGGCTGCGATGATCATCACGGCGAATTTTATGTTCATCATTATTGCGTGCTTGCCATTCCGGATTGATTACAATTTGCATCCCAACTCCTGATCAAACTTATTGTTATAAAACGTACAGTGTGTTAACTAATTTCGTCTAGTGTTAATTCAAAGCTTGGGGCAAAAGTTTCTAAAAAATAAGCCATTTCTGGGGTATGCCGCTCTTTCAATGTGATATCAAGCCGCTTTTTAGCTAGGGCATATTCATGGTTACCTGCGCTGAGTTCTTCTAAACATTTAAGATAAGCGCACAAACTGTCGGCTTGCTTGACGATGGCTGCATCTTCATTGTGCGCCGCTTCAGTGAGCAGAAAAGGCTTGAAATCGTCTTGCAACTCTTCCGGCAACATGGCCAGTAGGCGCTGTTCAGCGGCGGCTTCGATTTTTTTATATTCTTTAGCAATATCAGGGTTAAAATATTTAACGGGTGTTGGCAAATCGCCCGTTAACACTTCACTGCTGTCGTGATACATGGCCAATAACGCGATACGCTCAGGGTTGAGCTGCCCGGCAAACTTCTTGTTTTTTATTATCGCCAGTGCATGAGCAACAAACGCCACTTGCAGGCTGTGTTCAGAAACGTTTTCTTTGGAGATAGAACGCATGAGTGGCCAGCGTTGAATTAATTTCATCCGTGCGAGGTGAGCAAAAAAGTGGCTCTCTTTCATAGCAATAGACATCCTTGCTTAGTGGAATTGATGGATCACGTCAACGGAGTATAACGTTATCTCTCTATGACTTGAAGTTACCGCTTTGCCGCGACAAACTTGCAGCGGTGGTGAGCAGAGTGACATTCGTTCCCGAGGGTAATGTGTTTGATTTGTCTCGTATGCCGGTGAAATAGTTATGTTTATCAATAAGTCATTGTGTATTGTGGTACGAAAAAAATCACTAGTGAAGGCGTATTTATTTTAGTTCTATTTTTTAATAGAAGAAGTAATAGATAGCACTGCTCCTGTAGGTTGTAATGCGAAAAAATGCTGTTTCTTTAGTTAATCGTCAAATTTCCGGGTTGCCTTATGGGTCTTTATCAAAAGTAGAAGTGACTCATGAATTAGGACAATTTTTAGAGATAATGGCTAAATGTGATAAACGCAACTAAATCTAGCTTCTTTCCTCCACTGGATAAAATCAGCGGTAATTCACAGGTAATAGAAGTTTTTAAAGTTATCTAAATAAGTGTTCCTAATTGTACTACATCGTGTTGAAAGCCTATTGATTCAGATGATGATAAGATGGTTTTTTGTGAATGTTATGAAACTGGGATGACTATTTTGCTGACCAGAACGCAATATTTTTTATTAATGGTTGAAATTTTATGAAATATATTGGGTTTTTTGTTTGTTCATTTTCTACTGCATTTTTTGTAATTTTTCTGAGGAATTTTTTTAATAATGAATTATCGGGTTTAATTGGGGTTATATTTGGATTTAGTATATGTCTATTATTCAATAAGATTTTTTATAAATAAACGTTTGAAATTATTTTGTTTTTAATCCGATATTTCGCAGCTAATTCAGGAATAAATCGCCTCATAGAATCTACCGAGTAATTTGAGTCGTTGTGTTTGGTGATCTTGAAGCCCAGTGATGAATCGAATGACGGACAAACGCGACTTGCAGGCTGTGTTCAGAAACGTTTTCTTTGGAGATGGAACGCATCAGCGGTAAGTGTTGAATTAATTTCATCCGTGCGAGGTGAGCAAAAAAGTGGCTCTCTTTCATAGCAATAGACACCCTTGCTTAATCGAATTGATGGATAGGCTCTCTAGTCAGCAGAGTATATACCCAAACAGCTTAGAGTTACAGGTAGGCGGTAAGTGAGTTTATCCCTAACCAACATAGAATCTAATCGTTTCTCTCAATCCGTTGAACATATATACTTTAAGTAGGTCACTTGTTTGTTTAAAGACCAAAGTGGCAAAAGTAGTATTAGGAATTTAGGATGTTAATTAAAAAAATGGACGCACCCCATGATATGCAAATAGGTGCTAGGTTTGAAACTCAAAAACATGGTTATGTTACGGTTGTTGAGTACTACAACACTCATACAGTCATCGTCGCTTTTGAAAATACAGGTAATATTCGTTCAATCACAGCGGCTAAGCTACGAAGTGGTCAAGTTCTTGATCGATCTGTCCCTCCTCAGTCTTCAATAGTGGGAGAAAAAATTGAATCCGTAAAACACGGTACTCTCACGATTGTGCAAGTCGAGTCTGAGAACATTGTGGTGCTCGAAAATGACAAAGGTGAACAAGTTCGTATGATAATGGCTGCAGTGCAAAAACTTCGTGATAGCGGTGATGCAGTGAATGCAGATCAACAATCGGTTAAATTACCAACATCATTAACCGCTTTAACTAAACGCAGCAAAAAAACCAAAGACGTTAATAGCTTGCTCAAAAAAATGCTTTCTGACTACGGAAAATAGTAACAATTCATCCGACTATTTTTAGGGACAGCCCCTATTCATAAAAGATTACTAGATCTCGATCACATATTTAACGCTGATCTTTCGCATGGAATTTTATCTAATAAAATGTTTTGTTTTTTGTTGATCTATGTCACAAGGTCAATCTGACTTTGTGATTTAGATCGTTTTTAATTGTTTGCGATTTGGTTATTATTTTTTCATCAAGTAATGGGAATAAATGCTCTTAATTAAACTCTACAGAGAAGTCATATTATGAAAAAAATTATGGTGGTATGTGGTAACGGTCTTGGCACATCATTAATGATGGAAATGGCTGTGAAAGAGGTTGTGGCTAAAATTAGTCTAGAAGCAGAGGTAGAGCATGAGGATTTATCCTCAGCTTCTTCAAGCAAAGCGGATATTTGGGTCGCTGCAACGGATATAGCTAACCAATTAAAAGATCAAGGTAAAGAAAATATAGTTAGCCTAGCAAATATTTTTGATAAAAGTTCGATTGAAGAACAATTAAAAAAATTCATATAAGGAATGATGACCTATGGAAAATTTCTTTGAATTTATGTTTGGCTTATTAAAAGAGCCAGCAATTATGGTCGGCCTTATTGCTTTTATCGGCTTGGTTGCACAAAAATCTGATATTTCGACAATCCTAAAAGGTACAATTAAAACCGTAATGGGTTTCCTGATTTTAGGTTTTGGTGCAGGTGCTCTTGTTGGTGCTTTAAATAACTTTTCAACCGTTTTTATTGAAGCATTTGGAGTCAGCGGTGTCATTCCAAATAATGAAGCGATTGTTGCTATAGCACAGGAAGCTTTTGGTTATGAAATGGCATTGATTATGTTTTTTGCTTTTATGGTGAACATTCTTCTGGCACGCTTTACACCATTAAAGTTTATTTTCCTAACTGGTCACCACACCATGTTTATGTCAATGTTGGTTGCGGTAATTCTGTCAACTGCGGAAATTAAAGGCGCACTGTTGGTAGCTATCGGTTCAGTTATCGTTGGATCATTGATGGTCATTATGCCTGCACTTGTACAGAAGTACACCGAGAAGGTAATGAATACCGATCAACTTGCAATGGGGCACTTCTCGACATTTTCTTATCTTATTGCTGGTTTTGTAGGCTCTAAATTTGGAGATACATCAAGATCAACTGAAGACTTAAATGTTCCTAAGAGTTTAATGTTCTTGCGTGATACACCAGTCGCCGTTGCGGTTACTATGTCACTATTTTTTATGATTTCATCGATTTTTGCGGGAGGCGAATTTGTTGAAACCGTATCAGGTGGCCAAAACTGGGTAGTATTTACCTTCATCCAATCGCTAGTCTTTGCCGGTGGTGTTTACATTGTACTACAAGGTGTCAAGATGCTTATTGCGGAAATTGTACCAGCATTTAAAGGCATCTCCGACAAGTTAGTTCCTGGTGCTCGACCTGCTCTAGATTGTCCAATGGTATTTCCCGTAGCGCCTAATGCGGTATTGATTGGTTTCTTGTCTTCATTTGCCGCAGGTCTGGTAGCGATGGCAGTTCAAGGGGCTCTGGATTGGACAATTATTGTGGCTGGTGTTGTACCTCACTTTTTTGTCGGTGGCGCAGCAGGGGTATACGGAAACGCAACGGGTGGGTTACGTGGCGCAATTCTTGGTTCATTTACTCAGGGTTTATGTATTTCGTTCCTGCCGATGATGTTGTTACCTGTACTGGGTGGTTTGGGGCTTGAAGCAACAACGTTTTCAGATTTTGACTTCGGCGTGGTTGGTCTAATTCTTGGATGGATTGTTTCATGAGTATTTTTAATTTAATTGGCGACAGCGGAATTGTTATTTCAAACGAAAAAAACTTAAGTGTTGACGCTGCGTTAGATATCGCCTGTTCGACACTCATCGCTCAAGGTAAAGTGAATAAAAACTATCTAGATGCAATCAAAGTAAAACACAAAGAAATTGGTCCGTATTATGTATTAGCACCTAAAATTGCCATGCCACATGCTCGACCAGAAGACGGTGTCAATGAAGCTGGCTTGCAAGTGACGGTATTTAAACATGGTGTAGATCTTGAATCGGAAGATAATGGTGATGTTTATTTATCCGTAACACTGGCAGCCGTAGATTCAGACAGTCATATTCAAACCATTGTCGCTTTATCTGAATTATTCCAAAATGATGATGACATAAATGCAATCATTTCTGCGGAAAGTAAAGATGAGATCGCGAGAATACTCAATAAGTATTAATTAGTTATAGATATGACAATTATAGAAGCCCTCAATAGCTTGAGGGCTTCTATTTTAAATAAGACTTATTGGCTATAAGTACTTAAAAAACGCTCGAAGCGGCCGATGGCGATTTCCAGATCTTCAACATGAGGTAAGGTCACGATGCGGAAATGATCTGGTTTTGGCCAGTTAAAGCCAGAGCCTTGTACCAATAGCACTTTCTCTTGGATCAAAAAGTCTAAAATCATTTTTTGATCGTCTTTGATGCTGTATTTTTTGGTATCAATTTTCGGGAATAAATACATCGCCCCTTTGGGTTTAACACATGATACACCAGGGATTTGGTTGATCAGTTCCCAAGCGCGATCGCGCTGTTCTAATAAGCGGCCACCGGGTAAGATCAGCTCATTAATACTTTGGTAACCACCAAGCGCGGTTTGAATCGCATGCTGCATCGGTACGTTAGCGCACAAACGCATTGAGGCGAGCATATCTAATCCTGCAATATAGCCTTGAGCAAGATGTTTCGGGCCAGTTAAAAACATCCACCCTCCACGAAAACCACAAACACGATAGGCTTTAGACAAGCCATTAAAAGTGATAACTAATACATCTTCGGTAAGCGTTGCAATAGAAGTATGGGTTGCACCATCGTACAGAACTTTATCGTATATCTCATCGGCAAAAATCATCAATTTATGCTGGCGAGCAATTTCAATTACCTCGAGTAAAAAATCTCGGCTGTATACGGCACCGGTTGGGTTGTTCGGATTAATCAAAACAATTCCACGCGTTTTCGGCGTGATTTTCTTTTTAATATCATCTAGATCGGGATACCAATCGGCTTGCTCATCACAGAGGTAGTGAACTGCCGTTCCTCCTGAAAGGGCAACCGCAGCGGTCCATAGCGGATAATCAGGAGCAGGAACCAGCATTTCGTCACCGTTATTCAACAGCGCTTGCATCGACATGACGATTAACTCTGATGCTCCATTTCCGACATAAACATCTTCCACGTCTAAGCTACGTATGCCACGTTTTTGGTAATATTGTACGACGGCTTTACGGGCAGAATAGATGCCTTTTGAGTCACAATAACCTTGTGAGGTCGGCAAGTTTCGAATGACGTCGACTAAAATTTCATCAGGGGCATCGAAACCAAAAGGGGCCGGGTTGCCGATGTTTAACTTTAGTATTTTATGCCCTTCTTCTTCCATTCTTTTAGCATGTTTAAGTACTGGTCCTCGAATGTCGTAGCAGACATTATCGAGTTTTGATGACATCCCGATATTTTGCATTGCAATGTTCCTAAAAATAATTGAAACCCTTGATTAAATTACACCAAATTGCCTTTTTTTAGAATATAAATCTGACGATTAAAATGTGGCATCGTTGCTGACCAACCAAGAGCGCGGAATTGTTGTCTAGGATAATAATAGATGACACGGTATTGAAAGCCAGCCATTCATCGGGTGACCCACTCTTGCGACTGGTCGTTTACATAGAAAAGCCACAAAAGAGGAGCGGTAACCTTGATTTAAATGGGTTCTCTCAATAGAGTAGCGACTGTAAAATCGAATCTCAGAGTAGACGAGGTCGCTTTGTCTAATTTTTATCAAGCCATTGCTCGGTTGATAGAGCAAATAAACGACGCGAGGGATAACGACGTTCGTTTTATCCAAGAGTTGGCAGGAAAGCCCCCCTTTGCGTTGATCGATTGGCTTGAAGCCCAACCGATATTTCCGAAATTTTATTGGCAATCTCGTGATACCCGTGAAGAAGTGGTCGCTCTTGGTCAGCTGTATACCTTTTCAGATCCTGCGCCTGCTTATGCCATTGTGGGTGAGCATCAACGCATTTGGGGAGGGCGTTCGTTTGATGGTCAGACAGAAAAAAATCCTCGTTGTATGGCATCGTTTTTTTTCTTGCCACAAGTTGAACTGATTCGTTTTGATGATCATTGGTCAATCGCCGCCAATATCAATCAAGATAGACAACGAACCTGTGCGACTTTACAGCGATTACAGCACGAAGTGGTGCCATTGGGGGCCATTTGCAGTGAAGTGATGCAGGTGAAGCACTCTCCGAATCAAGTTGACTGGACTAAGATCGTGCAACAAGCGTTGGATGGGATTGAGCGCTCTGCCTTACAAAAAGTGGTGTTGGCTAGGCAGAGTCGTATCATGCTTAATCAGCCGATTCGAGCTGCTCAGCTACTGAAAGCCAGCGCTTTAGAAAATCATGAGAGTTTTCACTTTTTACTGGCTTTGGATCATCGACATAGTTTTATCGGATCCACACCAGAGCGTCTTTACTACCGTAACGGACAAGAGTTACAAACCGAAGCGTTGGCAGGGACGATTGGACGTGGAGGCGATCCCTTGCAAGATAAACAGCTCGCCGATTGGTTAACGCACGATAGTAAAAATCTCAATGAAAATCAGTTTGTGGTTGACGATATTATTGAGCGCTTAACGCCTTATTCTGAACTGGTGAGGGTTGAGCCACAAGCGAATTTGGTTCGCTTGCGTAAAGTGCAGCACCTTAAACGCCGAATTTATGCTCAACTAAAGGCTGGAGTGAATGCGGTGCAACTGCTTCGAGCGTTACAACCGACTGCAGCTGTAGCTGGGTTACCTCGTCAAGCTGCGTTGAGTTTTATTACTCAGCACGAACCTTTTGTTCGCGGATGGTATGCCGGATCAATGGGTTATTTTAGCCATCAACAAGCTGAGTTTTGTGTTGCGATTCGCAGCGCATTAGTTGTGGATGACGAAGTGCAACTTTTTGCAGGCGCTGGGATCGTTCCAGGGTCTATTGCCGAGCATGAATGGCAAGAGTTGGATAAAAAAATGTCGACGTTACTCAGTTTAATGACCGACCGTTTACCTTTGGGGCTCTCCTCATGAATCAAGATCAAGCATTATTGAATCGAATTTGGTCACAAACTCTATTAGAAGAATTGGCTCGTTTTGGAGTGAGTGAGGTATGTATCGCCCCGGGATCACGCTCAACGCCACTGACGTTGGAAGCTGCCGATAATGGTAAATTCAACCTTCATACTCATTTTGACGAACGTGGGTTAGGTTTTTTGGCGCTCGGTTTAGCCAAAGCGAGCGCCAAGCCGGTGGCGATTATCGTCACGTCAGGAACCGCAGTGGCCAATTTATTACCAGCGATTGCTGAATCAAAACTGACAGGGGAGCCTTTGATTGTACTGACGGCCGACCGTCCGGTTGATCTCGTTGGATGTGGCGCGAATCAGGCCATTGAACAATCAGGTATTTATGGGTGTCACGTCACGCAATCTATTGCACTGCCTAGCCCTAATGTGAGTTTATCCCTCAATTGGTTGTTAACCACTCTTGACGATGCGCTATATCAACAAAGCCAGTTCGGTGGTGCAATCCATATTAACTGTCCGTTTCCAGAGCCGCTTTATGCTTATAATGATCGACAGCTTTATGCCGACTATCTCAACCGTATAGAAAGTTGGCGCAAAGGGAGCGCTCCCTATACGCAACGCCATTATGCTAGCGCATCCATTGATCCGATAGATAAGCGTATTTTGAGTAAAAAAGGCGTGGTACTGATTGGTTCGGTACGGTTACATGAAGCGCAAGCTGCGCTTGAGTTTGCTAAACAGCTCGGCTGGCCGGTGTTGTGTGATCCCCAATCTGGAGTGAGTAGTGAATGGGCGCATTATGACTTGTGGTTACAAAATAGTGCAGCCAGAGTGCTGCTGAATGAATGTCAACAAGTCATTCAATTTGGTGCTCGTATCGTGTCTAAACGATTAAATTATTGGCTTGAGCAACGCGTTTCGAGTGGTGAATGTGATTATGCTTATCTTGCTTGGCAGGCTACACGTAATAATCAGTCACATCTCGCTCAGCAGCATTGGGTGTGCGATATGGTAAGCTGGGTAAAGGTGCAGCTCAATACACTGCCTGCGCTCAAGCAAACCCATGCTGGCTGGGCTAATGAACTTAAAAATTACGCACGCAGCGTGACTCAATTGGCTCAGTTGCATTTTTCCAATCCGCAGTTAAGTGAAGTGGCATTAGCGCTTGATCTCAGTGAGCGAGGCCAGCTTTGCGATCTTTTTCTTGGTAATAGTTTAATTGTGCGCTTGGCGGATATGTTTACCGCATTCACCCCAAGAGAGGTGTTTTCTAACCGCGGTGCTTCAGGTATTGATGGTCTATTGGCAACGGCATCCGGGGTGCAACGCGCATCAAGAAAACCGATGCTCACGCTGCTGGGTGATACTTCATTATTGTATGATTTGAACTCGTTGGCACTGGTTAGAGAAACCCCACAGCCCTTGGTGATTGTGGTCATTAATAATGATGGTGGGGCTATTTTTGATTTATTGCCTGTCCCAGAGCAGCAGCGAGAAGCACTTTATCAAATGCCTCATGGTTTACAATTTGAATATGTGGCTAAGCAGTTCGGATTAGCGTATCAAAAACCTGAAACATTAGCGGCTTATCAAGCGGCGATTGAAACACACTTAACGACAGGACAAGGCACTTTACTGATCGAAGTGATTACACCACCGCAACAGGCTGCGGCTCATATTCAACAATTATTATCACAAATCCATGCTTTATAGTTGTACCTCCTCTTTCACTCAGACTCTATCAGCTCGACCGGTACTGGTTTTTTTGCATGGTTTACTGGGCAGTGGTGACGATTGGCAGCCAGTGCTTGAACGACTCAACCAAGAAGCTTGCTTAACGATCGATTTACCGGGGCATGGACAGAGTCAAAGTGTGATATGCCATGATTTTGCTAGCTGCTGTCAGCATATTAAACAGACAATTCTCATCCACTATGATTCATCGACACCAATTTGGTTCGTGGGGTATTCATTAGGTGGACGTATCGCGATGATTGGATGTGCCGAAGGCTGGTTTGACCAACTCAATATCCAAGGACTCGTGGTCGAGGGGGGACATTTTGGCCTGCTTAGTGAGACTGAAAAAAATGCTCGCTGGCAACATGATCAGCACTGGGCAATGCGCTTTAAATCTGAGCCTATCGCTCAAGTATTGGCCGATTGGTATCAGCAAGCGGTATTTTCTTCACTCAATCATGAGCAAAGACAAACTTTAATTCGCTTGCGAAGTGGTAATCTTGGTCCCCCGATCGCTAGGATGCTGTTAGCCACGTCGTTGGCCACACAGCCATACTTGCTGCCTCGACTGATGAACCTGCCTTTTCCGGTTCACTATGTATGTGGGCAACACGATCAAAAATTTCGTCAGCTCGCAGAGCACAGCGGGTTGAGCTACAGTGTTATCGACCATGCTGGGCATAATGTACATCATGAACAACCTGATGCATTTGCTCAGATAGTAAAAAAACGGCTACTTACGCCTGCATGAGGTGTAGGTGACAACAACAATGGAAATTACCATGGCTAAAACAGTAGGCATTTCAGAACAAGAACTTTATGCGCCAGTGGTCTGGCACGATTGTACTGACACTTATCAAGATATTCATTACCACAAATCGCCAGACGGGATAGCTAAAATCACCATTGCACGCCCCCAAGTGCGCAATGCTTTTCGTCCCCAAACAGTGAAAGAGATGATTCATGCGTTAGCTGATGCACGTTATGACGAAGGGGTGGGGGTCATTATTTTAACCGGATTAGGTGACGATGCTTTTTGCTCTGGTGGCGACCAAAAAATTCGAGGTGATTACGGCGGTTATCAAGATGATACCGGTACTCACCACCTTAATGTGTTGGATTTTCAACGACAAATTCGTACGTGTCCAAAACCGGTCATCGCGTCGGTTGCTGGGTGGGCCGTTGGTGGTGGACATGTCTTGCACATGATGTGTGATCTAACAATAGCGGCGGATAATGCCCAATTTGGTCAAACTGGGCCGAAAGTTGGTTCGTTCGACGGCGGTTGGGGTGCTTCTTATATGGCGCGTATCGTTGGGCAAAAAAAGGCGCGCGAAATTTGGTTTTTATGCCGTTTCTACGACGCCAAAGAAGCGTTAGAGATGGGATTAGTCAATACAGTGGTTCCTGTTGTTGACTTGGAAAAAGAAACCGTTCGCTGGTGTCGTGAAGTGTTACAACATAGCCCAATGGCATTACGTTGCCTAAAAGCAGCGCTCAATGCTGACTGTGATGGTCAAGCGGGCTTACAAGAATTAGCGGGCAATGCCACCATGTTATTTTACATGACAGATGAAGGCCAAGAAGGCCGAAATGCTTTTAATGAGAAGCGTCGTCCTAACTTTAATAAATTTCCTCGGAACCCATAAAAGGTCGGCAACTTGCTAAATATCACTGCGGCGTAGTCGCGGCGGTGATTACTTTTCACAACAAAGGAATATGATAGTATGAGGCGCAGCGCAAAACTGTACCAATATCGATTACCCATGGATAGCGGAGTGGTCCTCCGTAATGAAAAGCTAACAGAACGGGTTGGGTTTATCGTTGAGTTACATGAAAATGGTCACATCGGTCGGGGTGAAATTGCTCCTTTGGCTGGATTTAGTCTTGAGTCACTTGAAGAAGCTGGGGCGTTAGCGAAAGAGCAGCTAGCACTATGGGTCAACGGTCAATCGCTATGTTTGGATCGCCTTTTTCCATCGGTCGCGTTTGGCCTCTCTATGGCAGAGTTAGAACTCGCTGATGGTTTGCCGCAAGCTGGTCAGTACCAAGTTGCTCCGTTATGTACTGGCGATCCCGACGAGTTAATTCCACAGTTGAATGCAATGCCTGGGCAAAAGATAGCAAAAGTTAAAGTTGGGCTTTACGAACCGATTCGCGATGGAATGCTAGTGAATCTATTTTTAGAGTCGATGCCTGAACTTTATTTACGATTGGACGCAAACCGTGCTTGGAGTAAAGAAAAAGCGACCAAGTTTGCGCATTATATTACTCCGTCGTTAAGAGGGCGGATTGCCTTTATAGAAGAGCCCTGCCAAATACCAAGTGATAGCCTTTCTTTTGCTATTGATACGGGAATTGCCATTGCGTGGGATGAAACCTTGCAACACGCAATACGCCGTGATGATTTTCAACTTGAGGATTTAACCGGGGTAAAAACGATCGTCATTAAACCCACATTAATTGGTTCAGTTGAGTGCTGTATCGGCCTGATTAACAAAGCGCAGGCTTTAGGTATTCAAGTGGTGATTAGCTCAAGTATTGAATCAAGCTTAGGATTGACCCAATTAGCCCGTTTTGCTCACGCTCACTTACCGAATGAGATTCCCGGATTAGACACCATCGGCCTTTTTAGCGCTCAGTTAGAGGTTGCTTGGCCGGGATGTGATTTACCGGTAATGCCATTAGATCAGCAAACGTTGGTTTGGCAGTCGGCATGACACCTTGGCAACGACATGATCCACAACGAGTCGCGTTATTGTCGGGGCATCAGCAACTTACTTGGCTACAATTGACTCGAGTGATCAATCAATATGCTCGTTTTTTGCAACAGGCAGGCATGACCCAAGGTGACGTGTTGACCTTGGTTGGGAAAAACCATCCAGAGACAGTATTCTTGTTACTCGCTGCAATGCAAAAGGGAATACTTTGTGCGTTGACCATGCCTCAGCCTATCATCTCATTATGTAATAAACTGGCAACACTGTATGGCGCAGGTCAACCGTGGTTGTGGCTCGCGCCCTCGGCTGGGGTCGCTGAGTCAACCTTATTACAGCAGTGGCCGAAAATAAAACGGTTAAGAATAAACTCAGAGGTCGAGTTTAGCGCGCCATGCCAGCGGTCGTGCTATCAGGTTGAACAATTAGCGACACTACTTTTTACCTCTGGTTCAACTGGTGAACCTAAAGCCGTCGCCCATACACACCAGCAACATTTTGCATCTGCTGAAGGATTGCTGCGAGAGTTTTCATTTACTCAGCAAGATACTTGGCTATTGAGCCTGCCTTTGTATCATGTTTCGGGATTAGCCATTATTTACCGTTGGTTATACTCTGGCGCGTGTTTAAAAATAGGTAGTGGCGATTTAGCGCGGGATATACAAGGAGTAAGCCATGCCTCACTAGTGGCCACTCAACTGAAACGCCTGCTCGACAATGAACAGCCATTGACACTCACCCGAGTTTTGTTGGGAGGAAGTCACATTCCGCCGTTATTAGCTGACCAAGCCGCAGAGCGGGGCATAGATACTTGGTT
>NZ_NBUS01000034.1:43734-46014 GCF_002749895.1 Vibrio fujianensis
GGCTATGGGATGACAGAAGGGGCGTCGACGATCACGGCAAAACGAGTTGACAACCACCCTAGTGCTGGCCATGTGTTAGCAGGGCGAACCATCAAGCTGCACGATAAGCGTATTTACATCGGAGGAGATACCTTAGCGAGTGGTTACTATTATCACGGTCAGTTAACACCATTAAAAGATGCTCAGGGTTGGTTTGATAGTAAAGATTTAGGCTACTGGCAAGAGAATGAATTGGTGATCATCGGCCGAGCAGATAACCAGTTTATCTCGGGAGGCGAAAATATCCATTGCGAAGAAATTGAGGCGATACTTAATCGCCATCCAGCGATTCAACAAGCAATTATTGTCCCAGTTGCCGATGAGATCTTTGGTGCGCGTCCACTGGCGATGATACAAAGTACATTGCCTTTTTCAGTGGCGCAAGGGAATGAATGGTGTGCAACTCGGCTAGAAAAGTTTAAATGGCCCATTGACTATTTACCAATGCCTGAATCACTAATGCATCAAGGTATTAAAGTTTCTCGTCAGGCGCTGAAAGATTGGCTGACCGAGCATTATCTGCAATATCGCACACTGTAGTCAGTGAGATGGTAAATCAGCTGTTTGGCTGTCGCGACAGCCAAACAGGTTAACCGCTCTTATTGCCTGTCACCACGTAATTGGGCCACACGTTGTTGCATCAATTCGGTTGATGCGTCACTGCTGGGAACCGGTTCTCCTACTTCAATTTCAATTTTTGACCATAATTTACGCGGAAAACCAACACAAGCTCGACCTTGGTAGCGGCTGAAGAAGCTGCCCCACAAGCCTTTAATCGCGATTGGAATAACTGGTACGGGGCTGCGTTTTAAAATTACGTCCATCCCACGCATAAATGGATTCATCTCACCATCAGACGTTAAGCGACCTTCAGGAAAAATACAAACCAAGTGTCCTTCTTGTAGCGCTTGTTCAACATGAGCGAAAGCGCGACGAATAGAGCTGCGTTTATTGGCACAAATAGGGATCACGCCAGCGCGACGTAAAAAGCGTCTTAAAATCGGAAGATTAGCGTAATCCTCTTCCATCACAAAGCGAATCAATCTCGGGCAAACGGCACTCAGCAATAAGGCATCCATATAGCTGACGTGGTTACAAACAATCAGTGCACCTCCCTGTTCTGGAAGATGGTGTAAATGCTTATGTCTTACGCGGTAAATGGTATGAGTCAGCGCCCATACCAATAAACGAACCACAAAAATAGGCACCTGTAAGAACAGATAAATGGCGACTAAAAAATTGAGTACCGCCAGTAAAAGAAATAGTTGCTGAATGCTGAGTGATAGAAGTGTTAAACAAAGAATACCGAGTAGAGCACTCCCCACCATAAACAATGCATTGTAAATATTGAGTGCTGCAATCACTTGCGCTCGTTCGGTCGTTTTGGCTCGTTGCTGCATTAAGGCGTAGAGTGGGACGATAAAAATCCCTCCTGATACTCCGAGTAATAACAGATAACTAAATAGGGGCCAGAGTGCGGCATAGCCAATAAAATCGTCAAAGTGAACAAATGCAGGTAAAGTGGCAGGAATACTGCTTGCCATTAAGTATCCGAAAAGGCTAATACCAAAACTGCCTAACGGCACAAGGCCAATCTCAATGCGATGATTTGAAAGTTTATCACAGGCCAATGAACCGATGGCGATCCCGATAGAAAATAGCGCCAGTAGAAATGAGACGGCGCTTTCACCACCATTGAGAAAAAGCTTGGTAAAGTTAGGAAATTGGGTGAGATAAGTCGCGCCTAAAAACCAAAACCAGCTGATCGCCATCATTGCTTGAAAAATGGTGCGATCACTTTTAGCAATTGCAAGTGTTTTGCGTGTTTGTTGTATCGGTTGCCATTGAAAAATCAGGTGAGGATTACTAGCCGGAGCTGAAGGGATAAACCAGCTAGAAATGTAGCCCAATACCGCAAATAGCACAACAGATCCCGCAGCAATCATCAGTGCATGATCCGCAGAAGCAATCACTCCAGCACCAAGCGTACCCAATAAAATCGCTAAAAAAGTACCGGTTTCAACCAAGGCATTGCCAGCGACTAGTTCGTGGGTTTTGAGTTGTTGAGGTAACAGGGCATACTTCACTGGGCCAAAAAATGCTGATTGCGTTCCCATCAGAAATAACATGATCAGTAGTAAGAGATAGTTTTCAGTGATAAAACCGACCGCACCGATACACATAATTACGATTTCAAACAGTTTCACACGGCGAATGAACTCTGATTTTTCATATTTATCA
>NZ_NBUS01000034.1:46024-55467 GCF_002749895.1 Vibrio fujianensis
AACACACCCGCTGAGGCAGAAAAGAGGAAAAAAGGAAGAATAAATAACCCGGCAGCGAGGTTGATAAAAAGATGGCTGGAAATCGTAAGAGTATCAGCACTGGCAAATGCAACAAGCAGTAACAAAACGTTTTTAAAAATATTATCGTTGAAAGCCCCAAAAAACTGAGTGATGAAGTAGGGAAGGAAGCGCTGCTGAGTCAACAACGATGACTGAGAATGCGGCATTAGTGTTCCTTAACCTTACCAATTAGACAAATATTGAGTGAGAAGATCGTCGATCAACGCTTTACCATCAACCGGCTGTTTAGCAAAGAATTTATCATCGACACTCAGTAAGGTTATCCCATGAACGCCAGCCCATAATACACGGCTTGTGCGTAATATTTCGTTCTGCGTTTTATGCGGTGCGATGATCTGCAATAGCCCTTCTAGCATACTGGTCATCTGTTCAATTCGTTCAGCTTGCCATTCTGGTAACACCTCACCATTCATATTGTGTTCAAAAATCAATTGCCAGCGATAAGGATTTTTGTGTGCAAAATCATGATAACAAATGGCTAATAGGTACAGCGCTTTTTTCGGATCCTGACATTGACTGACCACTAATTTAGCTTCATAAGCCAATTCATCGAGTGTTTGTGCCACAACATGTAGCAAGAGTAAATTATAGTTACCAAAAACATTAACCAGCGTACTTGGGACATACCCGATCATGGCGGCTATTTTGCGTAAGCTCATTTCATGGTAGGAATGCTTACTCAAAAACTCTTTGGCTGCTTTCAGGGTTAAAGAGACCAGCTCTTCTCGAGTATGATCGTTTCGTCGGGCCATAATAGACTACTAAATTCGCAGAATAAAAAAATGAACAATGTTCGATATTCTAAACAGCCCCTTATAGGGCGTCAACTGAATCGCGCTGCAATATTCTGATACATGTCAATAAAGTCAAATAGTTTGCTTGGTTTAGTGAACCAGATATGATGATAGTGTGTAACACAGCTTTCTAGTGCTTAAGGATAAATATGAAACGTCTGTTCTCTTTTATGGCTTTACTGATGGTATCTGTGATGGTCGTACCGCACGCTGACGCAAAAAAGTTTGGTGGTGGTAAATCATTTGGTAAAAGCTTCAAAACTGCCCCAGCGCAGAAACAACAAAATACCAATACATTAAAACAGCAAGACACCGCAAAAACGACCGCAGCAACGTCGAATAAGAAAGGTTTAATGGGCGGAATGCTGGGTGGTTTATTGGCAGGGGGATTACTGGCTGCTTTCTTTGGCGGAGCCTTTGAAGGAATCCAGTTTATGGATATTTTGATCATTGGCTTAATTGCTTTTGTGATCTTTAAACTGATGCGGGGGTTACTCGGTGCCAAACAAACATCGATCAATCAACATCAGCAGCCAGCGTATAGTAGTGTCAATCAGCCTAATGTACACAACTTTGAACAGACAAATCCTACTGGTGGTTTTGGTGGGCAAAGGCATAGCGACGTCCCTCATAACTATCCACCTGGATTTGATAAGGTTGCATTTATTAATGGTGCTCGCGAGCATTACCGAATCTTACAAGGGGCTTGGAATCATAATCAGCTTGAAACCATAGAAGAATATGTTTCAGCTAGCTTATTTGAAGATTTAAAAGCAGAGCGTGCCAAGCTAGATCACGAACCACAAACCGATGTCATGTATGTTGATGCGGAAATTGTCCGTGCCGATTATGATGTGAACAAAGCTCAATTAAGCTTACAGTTTAGTGGACGATATCGTGACGCTGGCGAGCAGATTGAAGAAGATATCCAAGATATTTGGCATTTAGAACGTGATCTTAGCGTACCCAATGCGCCGTGGTTGATTGTTGGTATTCAAGGTTAATTAACCTTTTCCCCGATCATATTGATTAACGCCCAAGCTTGTCTTGGGCGTTATGCTATTTGGAGCTCAGTTTTATTTCGGTCATCTTTGACTGAGGGGACACTCACTTGCCGTCTACCTGCAATTCCAAGTTGTTTGGGTATCGTTTGTTTTTATTGTGTCCAACCAGTTGATCATCTATTCAAAATATCAACAAAGAATAATAATTGTTATCATTTGTATTTGATGATAGTCTTCGCCGTAAATTTTTAGACTGATGCCATTTTTTCCCACAGACGATGTACGCATTTGTCGGAAAATGACGGTAATTAACTATCTCCTGGTTACTTGAAGCTGCAGCGGTATTGGCAACGTTCGTTTGTCCTCATCACATCGTGTATTTATGCTCATGTGTGAAAATCATTCTTGGCCTTCATCCAAGACCAGCCTTTGGCTGTGCACGTTTGTCATTCACTTACCGCTTATTTGCAACGCCAAGTTATTTGGGGATGAGAGTAATGTCGGAGAGGTCAGGTTGGTATTGATAACAAAGAAGCAAATACGGAATCGAGTACGATTGTGTTGGGTTATGGGTTGTGTGGCTGCGTCAGGGAACGCGGTTGCTGAAAAAATAGATAAGATTTTGCAACAAGATTCAGAGGGATTAATCGCTAGCCAACAGGCACAAATCAAGGTGGAAGGTCTTGATGACAAACATCTTGAGGTTATCGAACAATATCGCCAAGTGATCCGTGCACAACAGTTGGCCGATAAGTATCACCAGTTGTTAGTAAAACAAGTCGCTCAACTTGAAAATGCCTTAGTGGCGATGGACGAAAACCAAGCTCAACTTCGTTTAACTCGTATGATGTTAGGCCCATTATTGGAAGACATGGTTGTCTCTTTGGCGCAATTTGTCGCAGCAGATGCGCCTTTTTTATTGGCAGAGCGCCAGGCAAGAATTGAAAATTTACGCCGCCAGTTGTTTGATGCAAGTTTATCTGAAGGTGAAAAAACTCTCTCTGTACTTGATGCCTATCAGGTCGAACTCAGCTACGGCTATACCACGGAAAGTTGGCAAGGGAAACTGGATGGTAATTTGGTTAACTTTGTTCGAGTCGGGCGGTTAGGTTTTTATTACTTTACGCCGGATGAAGCCAAAGCGGGTGTATGGGATCAAGGTTGGCAACCGTTATCAGCAGAGTGGATCCGCTCCATAAAACACGCAGCGCAGGTCGCACAGGGCCAGCAGTTACCTACACTTCTCACTCTTCCAGCAGTGAAAATCGAGACCATGTAATGAAATCAGTATGGCTAATGTTAGCGCTGGCGATTGGCTGGCAAGCGAGTGTGCTCGCCTCTGAATTGGATCGAGTACTAGAACAAGTAAAGCAAGGTTCATTGATTGAAAAACAGCAAGCTGATCAACGGGTTAAACAGGCAATTGGAGAGTTAAGAGATGCACGCCACATGCTGGCTCGTGCTCAAGACAAACTAAAACAGACCAATGCGAATAATATAGCACTGGAAGATCGTATTTTGCAGCTACAAGCGTCTTTGAAACAGAGAAGAGCACAATATCAAACACAACGTGAATCGATGAATAGTGTCTTTAAGCACGTGGTCGAACATGGCGATTTAATGATGCAGCGTGTTTCACCTCATGGGTTGTGGCTCTTTGACCAATCTGGGTTTATGGCTAAAAAAGAACAGTCTGTTGATCTGGCGCATATTAAGCGGTTGTGGGTGGCGTTGCTGGAACAGTCAGTTTTTACCAGTAAGGTGCTGCGCAGTAAGCAATCCATTGTGCTGGCAAATGGTGAGCAGCAGTTGGCTCAGGTGACTCAGTTTGGCCCATTTAATGCGTATGTGATGAAGGATCGCCCACGCTGGCTACGCTATTTGCCAAGTGAAAAAACTTGGATGGAGATGGCACCTCAACCCACCGTAGCGATGGATCCACAACAGATGCTTATTGACCCAAGTTTTGGAGCACTGCTTGATAAGCAAGCGAATGCTCCGACTTGGTTAGAGCGTATCAAACCAGCCGGTGTGGTTGGGGTTATGATCGTATTGATCGGCATGATTGGTGTTGCAATTGCAGTGGTTCGTGGTTTGGCATTGAGAAAAGCGAAGCGTGAGATTGATACACAAATATTGGCGCATCAAGCCAATGCGGGGAATGCTTTAGGGCGAGTGATACTGGCGAGCGAAAAATGTCAGGGTGCACAGCTTGAAGCGGTGATTGATGAAGCGGTACTCAAGGAAGTACCCAGTTTTAAAATCGGTGTAGGCAGCCTTGCTGTCTTTGCGAGTATTCCGCCGCTGCTTGGTCTGTTGGGGACGGTTGGGGGGATGATCGAAACATTTCGCATGATTACTGAGCATGGCAGTGCTGATAGCCAACTGTTGTCTGGCGGTATATCACAAGCTTTATTAACCACAGAGATGGGCCTGATTGTCGCGGTGCCACTGCTTCTGCTGCATTGCGGGTTAAAAGCTCAAAGTACTCAATTGATTGAGGTGCTGGAACAGCAGAGCGCGGGGTTGATAGTGATCCGTCAGCAAGCTGACGTTCAGGGGGGTAAATGCTGAATTTTATTTATACTGCTGGCCCTTTAGTTTGGGGGATTATGACCTTATCGATAGTGATGTGGTGGTTGATAGCACAAGCTTATCGTCATCAAAGTCGTTGTCGCGCTCGCTTTGTGCCTGAGATAACGAGGCAATATAATTTGCAAATTGGGTTATCGAATCATCGGTATCAATCGGTTTGTCGTGCTTGGTTAAATCAAGCAGAGCAACAGTTAAATCAAGGGATTCCTTGGATATCAATTTTAGTTAAGGTGTTACCTCTGTTGGGTTTACTTGGCACGGTCGACGGGATGATTGAGAGTTTTCAGCAGCTTAATCAACTGGATATACAACGTCAGTTATCTGGTGGGATTTCACAAGCATTACTTACCACGCTATCGGGTTTAGTCACCTCGCTGTCGGGGGTCTATTTTGTTCATCACTTAAACCAGCGTAAGCGCCGTTACTTAGCGAGTTTGCGTCGTCAACTCGAGGTGCAAAATGCGTTTTCGTCATAGTGAAGAGTCAAGCGAGCAAGCCAATGTAGATATGACTCCTTTGATCGATGTGGTATTTATCTTGCTGATTTTCTTTATTTTATCAGCATCATTCCAGCAGCAGAATCAGATCAAGGTTGAGCGTCCCAATAGTCAGATTACAGATAGCCTTTCTAGTGTTTCTGTCACCGTGTCGGTCGATGAACAGGGGCAAATCTGGTTAGATAATCAAGCGGTCGAGGTCGCGATGTTAACAAGCCGTATTAAACAAAAAGTCACCCAAGCAAATAATGTGTCTGTTGTGATCGATGTCGATAAATCAGTTAATAGTGGGCGTCTTATCCAAGTTATTGATAAAGTTAGAATTGCAGGGGTGAACAATGTCGCTGTGGCTACAGAATCCTAACCATTGCCAATGGCTACCCTATCGCTGGTTGCAACAACCGTGGTTCATTGCTCTATTGATCAATTTTGCGCTAGTTTGGCTTATGTATTGGCTAACACTTGGCAATCAAAAGGTTGATCGCGTTCACTCGATTCATTTGTCAACGGTTTTTCATACCAGGCCGTTTGAGCATATGGAACCAGAGCAAGATCAATCGGTTGACGTTAGCCAAGCACCACAAAGTGCCTCGATGCCACCGCCACCAACCATATTGAATTTATCAACCTTAGCATTTGATTCTTCAGTATCTTTACCCAATATGAAGGTGCCAATAGAAACCAATAAGCCTGATTTACAAATCGTCAATCTGACTTTTAGTCCGCAAGGGAATGGGGTTGGCAGTATGATCAGCAGCGCGATGGCACAGGCTAAACCTGTCATTCAGATCCCACCTCGTTATCCGACGAAAGCTAAACGGGATGGGATAGAAGGCTTTGTCACACTTGATCTTTATCTTGATCAAGAGGGGCGAGCACAAGAGATTAAAGTTGTAGCAGAAGAGCCGCCTGGGGTATTTGCTCGCTCAGCGAAACGAGCGGTCATTCGTTGGCGATTTGTGGCACCCGAAGAAAAACAATGGCAAAGGATCACGATACGCTATGAACTGGAAACATAGTTTACTCGCCTTGGGGTTGGCTGTTTCTCTGCCTTGTGTCAGTTCTGAGGTTGACGATTATCAAACTTACCAACGATTGCAAATGCAGCTGCAAAAAGATCCCTTGACGACATTGAGTGCGATCGAGCGATTTGTGCAACAAGTACAATCTTCAGATCAGCAATCTCAGCAGATGGCTGCTCACTTGCAACTCCAAGCATGCGTTGCACTCAACCGATACGATTGTGCAACTGTTGCGGTAGAGTCTTTATTAAGGCTTAATCAAGATAAGGCACGTAAACCTGAACTGCTGAACTTGTCAGCCCAATTGCATTATCAAACTCAGAGCTATAACACCGTTATTGAGCGGGTTGATAACTGGTTTGTTGCAATGCAAGCGATAGAAGAGAATGCGTCGGCAATTCAGTCTGCTGAGCTGTACTCGTTAAAGGCATACAGTTTATTCCACCGACAAGCTTATCGTGATGCAGCCAAAGCAATGGAACGTGCTGTTGAGTATCAGAACACTGAGCAAAGAGAACGCTTTTTACTCGCCTTGTATCAGCAACAAGAGGATTGGCATAATGCTAATCGAGTACTGCGCTGGTTGGTTTCTCAGTATGCGGAAAACGCTGAATATTGGGAAAAATATGCTTACTCATTCTTAAAATTAGATCAGGAAAAGCAAGCGGTGAATGCATTAGGTAGTGCTTATAAAGCGAATCGTCTGCCACAGCAAAGTATGATGTTATATGCACAGTTATTGTTGCGTTTTCATGCGCCTGATCGCGCGATACAAGTACTAGAGCAACACCCTCAACTCAGTGATCATCCCCGTTATCAACCCTTGCTGACGCAAAGTTATTTATTAGCCCGTGATAAAGTTAAAGCAGCAGAATGGTTAGCAAAATCAGAGAAAAAAGATACTTATGCGCTACAGGGCCTATTAGCTTATCAGCAAGGTAACTGGCAGCAGGCTGCCGATTTGTTTAAACGACTAGAGGCAAGTCATGAAAATAATCATTACTGGTTGTTGCTCGCTGCCATTAGTGAGTTTGAATTAAAACGTTGGGATAGCGCGAGAGATTCTTTTCAGCGTCTAGCTGGTACCCGTTACCACGAACTGGCGACGCAATGGTTAAGCCAAATCGACTATTTAACCCGTGAGTAATTTAATCAGGCTCAACAGTAACCATAAAGCGCTCGCTAGTGATCCATTGGCCAGCGCTTTATGGTTACTTGAAGTGACAGTGAATCAGTTATTGTTTTTTCAAATGATAGAGTGTGGCTAAATCACCGGTGATTTTTTCGCCGTTGATATCCAATTTCATCAAAATATTCTCTCCTACGAAATATTGGTTAGCAGAGTCGGACCCATCTTCTAAGGTAATCACGCTACCATTTTTATCCCAGTGGAATTTCCCTGTGCTAGTCAAGGGTTTAGTTTCCTCATCCGTTTGATAAATTTCAGTTAGGGTGTAGGTTAGATCGTCATTTAGAGTCAAGGTATATTCTATTCCTGCGCAGTCGGCGCAAGGAAGGACACCTTGATAAGTGCCTTGCCAATCAAGGCTATTATAAGCGGTGTGCTCTGAGGTAAAGGTTTCATCGATTGCCGCCTCTGTTTGTGAGCCATTGTGTGAGGAGATCGCAGGCTCTGTTGTAGCCGCCGTTGGCTCGGTATTATCACAGCCAGCCAACATTAATGTCAGTGCACTCAGTGCGAAAAATGTTTTTTTCATCATGCCTTTCCTTTATCCATACTCAAGTGGTTGTTGATGGGGTTATTATTGCGGTCATTTATGTTGAGCGAGTCAAGGAGGCGTCATGTTTTTGATATAAAGCATCAGAGAGGCATGATACCTCTCTATGGTTTTAGGCTGGCTATAGCTTTAAACTGGCTATAGCTTTAGACCGATTGTAACTTTAGTTTGGATAGTATAAAGCTAGTCGAGAATACCAGAAGATTGGAATGTTTCTAGCTTGGCTAGATAAGGAGAGAGGTCAGCAATATTGTTTTTTAACCACTCACGGTTGTAATACGTATCGAGATACCGATCGCCACTATCGCACAGTAACGTCACAATGGATCCACGTTCGCCTCGTTGCTTCATTTCGCTGGCCAATAATAATGCGCCGTATAAATTAGTGCCTGTTGAAGCACCAGCCTTTCTACCTAAGATGGTTTCTAGCCAATGAATAGTCGCAATACTCGCAGCATCTGGGATAACTCGCATTTCATCAATGACATTTGGAATAAAACTGGGTTCAACTCGCGGCCGGCCAATTCCTTCAATTTTACTGCCGCATTCTAAGGTCAGCGCATGATTGCGGGTGTGATAATAGTCAAAAAAGACCGAGTTTTCTGGGTCTACCACGCATAGTTTAGTGTTGTATTGTTGATAACGAATGAATCGACCAATGGTAGCCGAGGTTCCTCCCGTTCCTGGGCTCATCACGATCCAAGTAGGAATCGGATATTCTTCTTTTTGCATTTGTTTAAAAATGCTATCGGCGATATTGCTGTTTCCGCGCCAGTCAGTGGCTCGCTCAGCATAAGTAAATTGGTCCATATAATGGCCATTTAATTCTTGAGCTAGTCGATGAGATTCCGCGTAAATCTGATCAGTTCGCTAAACTAAATGCGCTTTGCCACCATAAAATTCAATTTGTTCAATTTTTTTATGCGCAGTACATTTAGGCATGACGGCAATAAAAGGCAAACCAAGTAAGCGAGCAAAATAAGCTTCAGAAACGGCAGTACTTCCAGATGACGATTCAATAATTGGCGTATCAGGGCCAACCCAACCATTACAAATAGCGTAAAGAAACAGAGAGCGAGCTAAGCGATGTTTAAGTGACCCTGTTGGATGGGTACTTTCGTCTTTAAGATAAAGATCGACGCCAGAAATACAGGGAAGGTCGAGTTTGATTAAATGCGTATCAGCAGAGCGTTGAAAATCCGCTTCTATCTTACGAATCGCATTGTTAATCCATTGATGATCGGTACACATAGGGTTCTTCCTAATTATCTTGCACGTTAATTCACTCTCAACTGTCCATAAATGGATCAGAAAGTCATGAGAATATATAGGTAATTTAACCTCATGGTGTGGAGAAAAGGTTGGTTAATTTACCTGTGTTTTGCTACTTTTATAGAAATATTTTCTATCACTGGGGGTATGTCATTGGATAAAGTGGATAGGCAATTATTATCGATGTTGCAAAAAGATGGGACTTTATCACTCAATGAATTAGCCGAAGCGGTCAACTTGACCACAACGCCTTGTTGGAAGCGTTTAAAAAAACTAGAAGAATCGGGAATTATTAAGCAACGAGTGGCTTTACTTGATCCTGAACAACTAGGCTTGTCATTTATTGCCTTTGTGATGGTAATACCAATCTAAATAAAAATATGATCTAATTAAGGCTATTTAACTACTACCATCATTCATCATGAATAGCCTTAATAAT
>NZ_NBUS01000033.1:0-5332 GCF_002749895.1 Vibrio fujianensis
TTGGTGCAGGTGTTGTAGCGAAGATCATCGCTTAATCACAGTTTCTGTGAAGAATGATTTGACTATACCGTAGTAAAAAGGGCATCATTTGATGCCCTTTTTCTGCACTGCTAGTTATTTCGTTGATTTATCAAACGCTAGCATGGATTTCGGGGCTGAGAATAATCTTGGTCAAATAGTATGTCAGCGTAGTTGCTGATGAAATGGATTTGCCCTGCAACAGCGGGGCTGTTGTCGTCTATAGTTAGACTTGTGACAGGTTGGTTTATGAAAGCTAATAATGCTGAAGCTCCTGATAGCTCAAATGCGCTAGATACAATGAAGTGGATCATCACTTTTGTATTGCTTGCTGCTGCTGTTGTGGGTAATTACCTGTATGGTGAGTTGTCGGTTGTCGCTCGTGCTGCGGGTGTTATTGTGTTAATTGCAGTGGCTCTTGGAGTTGCTGCAACGACTTTTAAAGGTAAAGCTGCGATTGTGTTTGCACGCGAATCTCGCATGGAGGTCCGCAAAGTGGTGTGGCCAACACGGCAAGAAACCATGCAAACGACACTGATCGTGTTAGCTGTAAGTATTGTAATGGCTCTGGTTCTTTGGGGCATTGACGGCATTATGGTTCGTCTTGTTGCTTTTGTAACTGGAGTATAGAGGGTTTAATACATGAGTGAAGCTCCAAAAAAACGCTGGTATGTCGTTCAAGCCTTTTCTGGGTTTGAAGGCCGTGTCGCTCAATCACTTCGTGAGCATATCAAAATGCATGGAATGGAAGAACACTTTGGTGAAGTTCTTGTTCCAACCGAAGAAGTGGTGGAAATGCGCGCGGGCCAACGTCGTAAGAGCGAGCGTAAATTCTTTCCAGGTTACGTGCTGGTTCAAATGATCATGAATGATGAGTCATGGCACTTGGTACGTAGCGTTCCTCGTGTAATGGGCTTCATTGGTGGCACGTCAGATCGTCCAGCACCGATCACAGATAAAGAAGCTGATGCGATATTGAACCGTCTGGAAAAAGCGAGTGAGTCTCCACGTCCGAAAACGATGTTTGAGGCGGGTGAAGTGGTTCGTGTTACAGAAGGTCCGTTTGCCGACTTCAATGGTACAGTCGAAGAAGTTGATTATGAGAAAAACCGTCTGAAAGTTTCTGTGTCAATATTTGGTCGGGCAACACCAGTCGAGCTTGAATTTGGTCAAGTGGAAAAGCTTGATTAAAATATCACCTCTGAGTCTTGTTTAAGGCGTGTCTTTTGACTATAATTTCGCGCCCTTTATTGGTCGTTATCTTTTTTAATGATCTTTAAAACTTGTAAAGTAACTGGGGAGCTGGTCGAGCGATCAGCGTTTGTACCCATAATTTAGGAAATATCATGGCAAAGAAAGTTGAAGCTTATATCAAGCTGCAAGTTGCAGCCGGTATGGCTAACCCAAGTCCACCAGTTGGTCCTGCTCTAGGTCAGCGTGGTGTTAATATTATGGAATTCTGTAAAGCATTTAATGCCAAAACAGAATCTGTAGAGAAAGGTTTACCTATTCCAGTGGTTATCACTGTATATAGTGACCGTTCTTTCACGTTTGAAACTAAGACACCACCTGCTGCTGTTTTATTGAAGAAAGCGGCTGGAGTTAAGTCTGGTTCAGGTCGTCCTAACACTGAAAAAGTGGGTACTGTTACTGACGCTCAAATCCAAGAAATCGCAGAAACTAAAGCTGCAGATATGACTGGTGCTGATATCGAAGCGATGAAACGTTCTATTGCGGGTACTGCTCGTTCAATGGGCCTAGTGGTTGAGGGTTAAGATAATGGCAAAACTAACTAAGCGCATGCGTACTATTCGCGAAAAAGTGGATGTAACTAAAGAATACGAAATCAACGAAGCGGTTGCTCTTCTAAAAGAACTCGCAACGGCTAAATTCGTAGAATCTGTTGACGTTGCTGTTAATCTAGGTATCGACGCTCGTAAATCGGACCAAAACGTACGTGGTGCAACTGTACTACCACACGGTACTGGTCGTGACGTTCGCGTTGCAGTATTCACTCAAGGTGCTAACGCTGAAGCAGCTAAAGCGGCTGGTGCGGACCTAGTGGGTATGGAAGATCTTGCTGAGCAAGTGAAAAAAGGCGAAATGAACTTTGACGTAGTCATTGCTTCTCCTGATGCAATGCGCGTTGTCGGTCAACTCGGTACAATCCTTGGTCCTCGTGGTCTGATGCCAAACCCAAAAGTTGGTACTGTAACTCCTAACGTTGCTGAAGCAGTGAAAAATGCTAAAGCGGGTCAGGTTCGTTATCGTAATGACAAAAACGGCATTATCCATACCACGATCGGTAAAGTATCTTTCGAAACAGAACAACTTAAAGAGAACCTAGAGGCTCTTCTTGTTGCGCTTAAGAAAGCAAAACCATCATCAGCTAAAGGCACTTACGTTAAGAAAGTAAGTATCTCTACGACGATGGGCGCAGGTGTTGCTGTTGATCAGAATACTCTGGCGACTCAAGCATAATTCATTTGCTTAGGTGCGAGATTGATGTATAATCTTGCGCCTAATATTTGTGGTTGGGGCTGAACTTTGGTTCTTTGAACTATGACCCAGTCTCCGTCCAAGACCGTAGGCGTTATCAATTAGATAACTTAATAAAACCTACGTAGATGGTGCCCGAACTGACAGAAAGCTCTAATTTTTTATTAAGTTAACTTTCTTCTGGGACTGCACCGAATAAGCTCTCATTATTATTAATAGTGAGTGGTGTAATAACAACCAGGAGCAATCCAAGATGGCTTTAAACCTTCAAGACAAACAAGCAATTGTTGCTGAAGTCAACGAAGCGGCCAGTGGTGCACTTTCTGCAGTTGTTGCTGACTCTCGCGGTGTTCAAGTAGCTGCGTTAACAACTCTACGTAAACAAGCGCGTGAAGCGGGCGTTTACATGAAAGTTGTGCGTAATACACTTGCACGTCGTGCGGTAGAAGGCACAGCTTACGAATGCCTAAAAGAGGTATTTGTAGGCCCTACTTTGATTGGCTTTTCTAACGAGCACCCAGGTGCTGCGGCGCGTCTCTTTAAAGACTTCGCTAAAGATAATAAAGCATTTGAAATCAAAGCAGCTGCATACGAAGGCGCATTAACTGACGTTGAAGTACTAGCGACACTACCAACTTACGACGAAGCAATTGCACGCTTAATGATGTGCATGAAAGAAGCTTCTGCAGGCAAGCTGGCACGTACTATCGCTGCTATCCGCGATCAAAAAGAAGCAGCCGCAGCTTAATTGCCTTGCTTTTCACTGATTGCCAAATAAACTTATTGTTGACTTAAAAGAGAATTGTTATGTCTATTACTAACGAGCAAATCCTAGACGCTATTGCAGAAATGTCTGTAATGCAAGTTGTTGAACTTATCTCTGCTATGGAAGAGAAGTTTGGTGTTTCTGCTGCTGCTGCAGTTGTTGCTGGTGGCGCTGCTGCTGGTGCGGCTGTTGAAGAGCAAACTGAATTCGATGTAATCCTAACTGCTGCTGGCGGTAACAAAGTTGCTGTAATTAAAGCAGTACGTGGCGCAACTGGTCTTGGTTTGAAAGAAGCTAAAGCTCTAGTTGATGGCGCTCCAGCACCTCTGAAAGAAGGCGTTGAGAAAGCTGAAGCTGAAGCTCTTAAAGCTCAGCTAGAAGAAGCTGGTGCAACTGTTGAAATTAAGTAATTATTACTTAATTGTTTAGCCGAAAGGCTAACGGCTGGTGGTTTGTTGACCACCGGCCTTTTTGCGCTGTAGGGTATGGGCGAATTTTCCCGCTGTTTAAGCGTTCCATATCCATGCAAAAAGCATCTTATTCTAACGAAATAAGATGTCACTACAGTAAACAGCGATTTAGTCACTGTCCTACTCCTTTATAGACAAAGGCGGACAGTTTGGGTCACTTATCAGCGAGCTGAGGAACCCCATGGTTTACTCTTATACCGAGAAAAAGCGCATCCGTAAGGACTTTGGTACTCGTCCACAAGTGTTGGACATTCCATACCTGCTATCGATCCAGCTTGATTCATTCGAAAAATTTATCGAACAGGATCCAGAGGGACAATACGGTCTTGAAGCTGCTTTTCGTTCTGTTTTTCCAATTCAGAGCTATAACGGCAATTCAGAGCTGCAATACGTTAGCTACCGTCTTGGTGAGCCAGTTTTTGACGTTAAAGAATGTCAAATCCGTGGTGTAACTTATTCAAAACCGCTACGTGTAAAACTACGTTTAGTGATTTTTGATAAAGACGCGCCAGCAGGTACTGTCAAAGATATTAAAGAACAAGAAGTCTACATGGGTGAAATTCCACTCATGACAGATAATGGTACCTTTGTAATTAATGGTACCGAGAGGGTTATCGTATCCCAGCTGCACCGAAGCCCAGGCGTGTTCTTCGACAGCGATAAGGGTAAGACCCACTCTTCTGGTAAAGTGCTCTATAATGCACGTGTTATCCCTTACCGTGGTTCATGGCTCGATTTTGAATTCGATCCTAAGGACAACCTATACGTTCGTATCGACCGCCGTCGTAAGTTACCTGCATCGATCATTCTTCGTGCTTTAGGTAAAACGACAGAGGAGATCCTCGATATCTTCTTCGAAAAAGTGAATTTCGAAGTCAAAGACCAAACTCTAATGATGGAATTGGTCCCTGAGCGCTTGCGTGGTGAAACGGCAACGTTTGATATCGAAGCCGATGGTAAGGTTTATGTTGAGAAAGGCCGCCGAGTTACTGCGCGTCATATTCGCCAGTTAGAAAAAGATAACGTTAGCTTCATTGAAGTACCTGTTGACTATATTGTCGGAAAAGTCTCCTCAAAAGATTATATCAATGAAGCGACTGGAGAAGTGATTGTTGCGGCTAACCAAGAAGTTAGCCTTGAAGCATTAGCTAATCTATCGCAAGCCGGTTATAAGAAACTTGAAGTTCTCTTTACCAATGATCTTGATCACGGTCCGTTCATGTCGGAAACCTTGCGTATCGACAGCACGTCAGACCGTATTTCTGCATTAGTAGAGATTTACCGCATGATGCGCCCTGGCGAGCCACCAACAAAAGAAGCCGCAGAATCATTATTTGAAAGCTTGTTCTTCTCGCCAGAACGCTATGATCTTTCAACTGTTGGACGTATGAAGTTCAACAGTTCTATTGAGCGCGATGGTGCGGAAGAGCAAGGCACACTCGATGAAACCGATATCATCGAAGTGATGAAAAAGCTGATCTCGATTCGTAATGGTAAAGGCGAAGTGGATGACATCGACCACTTAGGCAACCGTCGTATTCGTAGTGTTGGCGAAATGGCAGAAAACCAATTCCGTGTT
>NZ_NBUS01000033.1:5342-17638 GCF_002749895.1 Vibrio fujianensis
GCTTGTTCGTGTTGAACGTGCAGTGAAAGAACGTCTAAGTCTAGGCGATCTTGATAATGTGATGCCACAAGATCTGATCAATGCGAAACCGATTTCTGCTGCTGTTAAAGAATTCTTTGGTTCTTCTCAGCTCTCTCAATTTATGGATCAGAACAACCCGCTGTCAGAAGTCACGCACAAGCGTCGTATTTCTGCATTGGGCCCTGGCGGTCTGACTCGTGAGCGTGCTGGTTTCGAAGTTCGTGACGTACACGTAACGCACTATGGTCGTCTGTGTCCAATCGAAACACCGGAAGGTCCAAACATCGGTTTGATTAACTCTTTGTCTGCGTTTGCACGTTGCAATGAGTACGGTTTCTTAGAAACGCCTTATCGCCGTGTAGTTGATGGTGTGGTGACGGATGAAGTCGATTACTTGTCTGCAATCGAAGAAGGCCAATTTGTTATCGCTCAGGCGAACGCAAAATTGACCGATGAAAACCGTTTTGCTGATGAGCTGATTACGGCGCGTCAAAAAGGCGAATCTGGCCTGCATCCTCGTGAACATGTTGACTACATGGATGTTGCGACGAACCAAGTGGTTTCTATTGCAGCATCACTCATTCCGTTCCTAGAACACGATGATGCGAACCGTGCTTTGATGGGTGCGAACATGCAACGTCAGGCGGTTCCAACTCTACGCTCAGAGAAACCACTTGTTGGTACCGGTATTGAGCGCAATGTAGCGGTTGACTCTGGCGTAACTGCGGTAGCGAAACGTGGTGGTATGATCCAGTCGGTTGATGCTTCACGTATTGTTGTCAAAGTAAACGAAGAAGAGTTAATTCCTGGTGAAGCAGGTATCGACATCTACAATCTGACCAAATACACCCGTTCTAACCAGAACACTTGTATCAACCAGCGTCCATGTGTGATGCCAGGTGAACCGGTGGCTCGTGGTGACGTACTAGCAGACGGTCCTTCAACTGACCTTGGCGAATTGGCTCTTGGCCAAAATATGCGTATCGCATTCATGCCTTGGAATGGTTACAACTTCGAAGACTCGATCTTAGTTTCCGAACGCGTAGTTCAAGATGACCGCTTTACCACTATTCATATTCAAGAACTGTCTTGTGTGGCTCGTGATACTAAGCTGGGTGCCGAAGAGATCACTGCAGATATTCCAAACGTTGGTGAAGCTGCACTGTCTAAACTAGATGAGTCTGGCATCGTATACATCGGTGCAGAAGTGAAAGGCGGCGACATTCTGGTTGGTAAAGTAACACCAAAAGGTGAAACTCAGCTAACGCCAGAAGAGAAACTTTTGCGTGCTATCTTTGGTGAGAAAGCATCTGATGTAAAAGATACGTCATTACGTGTTCCAAACTCTGTTGCTGGTACGGTTATCGACGTGCAAGTCTTTACTCGCGATGGTGTAGAAAAAGACAAACGTGCGCTTGAAATCGAGCACATGCAGTTAAAAGAAGCGAAGAAAGATCTAACCGAAGAATTCCAGATTCTGGAAGGTGGTTTGCTTGCTCGTGTTCGTTCTGTATTGCTAGCGGGTGGTTACTCTGAAGCGAAATTAGATGCGATTGAACGTAAAAAATGGCTTGAGCAAACACTGGCCGATGACGAGCTACAATCTCAGCTAGAGCAGCTTGCTGAACAATGGGATGAGCTAAAGGCTGATTTCGATAAGAAATTTGAAGCTAAACGCCGTAAGATTACTCAAGGTGATGATTTAGCACCGGGCGTACTGAAGATCGTCAAAGTTTATTTAGCGGTCAAACGTCGCATTCAACCTGGTGATAAAATGGCGGGTCGTCATGGTAACAAAGGTGTTATCTCGAAGATCAACCCTGTTGAAGACATGCCTTACGATGAAAATGGTCAACCTGTCGATATCGTACTGAACCCACTAGGTGTACCATCGCGGATGAACATTGGTCAGATCTTAGAAGTTCACTTAGGTTTGGCGGCGAAAGGTATTGGTGACAAGATCAACCAGATGATCAAAGAGCAGCAAGAATTAGCTAAACTGCGTGAATTCTTGCAAAAAGTGTATGATCTGGGTGAAACCCGTCAGAAAGTAGACATTGCCACATTATCGGACGATGAAGTTCGTACCTTGGCAAATAACTTGCGAAATGGTTTACCAGTAGCAACTCCTGTTTTTGATGGCGCGAATGAAACTTCTATCAAAGCTATGTTGCAATTGGCTGATTTACCAACATCAGGACAGTTAACTCTGTTTGATGGTCGCACAGGTGATGCTTTCGAACGTCCTGTAACGGTTGGTTATATGTACATGCTGAAATTGAACCACTTAGTGGACGATAAAATGCATGCGCGTTCAACGGGTTCTTACAGCTTGGTCACTCAACAGCCATTGGGCGGTAAAGCCCAGTTCGGTGGTCAACGTTTCGGTGAGATGGAAGTGTGGGCATTAGAAGCTTATGGTGCAGCTTATACACTACAAGAAATGCTCACCGTTAAGTCTGATGACGTTAACGGCCGGACGAAGATGTATAAGAACATCGTAGATGGTAACCACGCGATGGAACCTGGTATGCCAGAATCGTTTAACGTTCTGTTAAAAGAGATTCGCTCGCTAGGTATCAACATCGAGTTAGAAGACGAAGAGTAAACCTTAAGGTTCCCCTATGGGGGACCAAACTGGTTTTCTGGTAGGAAGGTGCTCGCTACATTACGCAGCGGGCCCTTTTAACTCCTTACAGGAGCTGATTGTGAAAGACTTATTAAACTTTCTAAAAGCACAGCATAAGACTGAAGAATTTGATGCAATCAAAATCGGTCTATCTTCACCAGACATGATCCGTTCATGGTCTTTTGGTGAAGTGAAAAAACCTGAAACGATCAACTATCGTACGTTCAAGCCTGAACGTGATGGTCTGTTCTGTGCGCGTATTTTTGGTCCGGTAAAAGACTACGAATGTCTTTGTGGCAAATATAAGCGTCTGAAACACCGTGGTGTGATTTGTGAGAAGTGTGGCGTTGAAGTAACCCAGACTAAAGTTCGTCGTGACCGTATGGGCCACATCGAGCTTGCTTCACCGGTTGCACACATCTGGTTCTTAAAATCATTGCCATCGCGCATTGGTTTATTAATGGATATGCCTTTACGTGATATCGAACGTGTTCTTTACTTCGAAATGTACGTAGTGACTGAACCGGGCATGACAGATCTTGAACGCGGTCAGATGCTGACTGAAGAAGAGTATCTGGATCGCTTGGAAGAGTGGGGCGATGAATTCACGGCAAAAATGGGTGCGGAAGCGATTAAAGATCTCTTATCGTCCATGGATTTGCAAGTGGAAACAGAGCAGATGCGTGAAGAATTAGAGACGACGAACTCTGAAACTAAGCGCAAAAAAGTCACTAAACGTTTGAAGCTGGTTGAAGCATTCCTGGCCTCTGGTAACAAGCCAGAGTGGATGATTTTGACGGTGCTTCCGGTACTTCCGCCAGATCTACGTCCTCTAGTACCACTAGACGGTGGTCGCTTTGCGACGTCTGATCTGAACGACCTATACCGTCGCGTAATCAACCGTAACAACCGTTTGAAGCGCCTACTAGAGCTTGCTGCTCCGGACATCATCGTACGTAACGAAAAACGTATGTTGCAAGAGTCTGTTGACGCACTACTCGACAACGGTCGTCGCGGCCGCGCGATCACAGGTTCAAACAAGCGTCCGTTGAAATCTCTTGCTGATATGATCAAGGGTAAGCAAGGTCGTTTCCGTCAGAACCTGCTAGGTAAACGTGTAGACTACTCTGGCCGTTCAGTAATCACAGTCGGTCCATACCTTCGTCTACACCAGTGTGGTCTTCCTAAGAAGATGGCACTTGAGCTATTCAAACCATTCATTTACAGCAAGTTAGAGACTCGTGGCCTAGCGACGACAATCAAAGCTGCGAAGAAAATGGTTGAGCGTGAAGAAGCGGTCGTTTGGGATATCTTAGATGAAGTTATCCGCGAACACCCAGTGCTACTCAACCGTGCACCGACACTGCACCGTCTAGGTATCCAAGCGTTTGAACCAGTACTGATCGAAGGCAAAGCCATTCAGTTACACCCACTCGTTTGTGCGGCGTACAACGCGGACTTCGATGGTGACCAAATGGCGGTTCACGTGCCTCTAACACTAGAAGCACAGCTTGAAGCGCGTACCCTAATGATGTCGACTAACAATATTCTGTCGCCAGCATCCGGTGATCCGATCATCGTTCCTTCACAGGACGTTGTATTGGGCTTGTACTATATGACGCGTGAAAAGATCAATGCCAAAGGCGAGGGGATGTACCTTGCTGGCCCAGCTGAGGCCGAAAAGGCATATCGTACGAAGAGCGCTGAACTGCATGCTCGCGTAAAAGTACGTATCACTGAAACCGTTGTCGATGAAGACGGTAACAGTACCACTGAAACTAAGATGGTTGATACCACGGTTGGTCGTGCCATGTTATGGCAAATCGTACCGAAAGGTCTGCCATTTAGTATCGTGAACCAGAAGTTAGGTAAGAAGCAAATTTCTAACCTACTCAACGAGGCTTATCGTAAGCTTGGTCTAAAAGATACGGTAATTTTTGCCGACCAAATCATGTATACCGGCTTTGCTTATGCTGCACTATCAGGTGTGTCTGTTGGTATCGATGATATGGTTGTACCAGCCGCTAAATATACTGAAATTGCTGAAGCGGAAGAAGAAGTCCGTGAAATTCAAGAGCAATTCCAGTCAGGTTTGGTAACTGCTGGTGAACGCTACAACAAAGTGATTGATATTTGGGCATCAACCAATGATCGCGTTGCGAAAGCGATGATGGAAAACCTTTCATCTGAACTGGTTGTCAACCGCGACGGTGAGCAAGAACGTCAAGAATCGTTTAACAGCATCTATATGATGGCTGACTCGGGTGCTCGTGGTTCTGCGGCGCAGATTCGTCAGCTTGCGGGTATGCGTGGTCTAATGGCTCGTCCGGATGGCTCGATTATTGAAACGCCAATTACCGCGAACTTTAAAGAAGGTCTGAACGTACTTCAGTACTTTATCTCAACCCACGGTGCGCGTAAGGGTCTAGCTGATACCGCATTGAAAACCGCGAACTCGGGTTATTTGACTCGTCGTTTAGTGGATGTAGCACAAGATGTTGTGGTTACTGAGCACGACTGTGGTACTCATGAAGGCGTTGATATGATGCCTCACATTGAGGGTGGTGACGTTAAAGTTCCGCTAACTGAGCTTGCTCTTGGTCGTGTGGTTGCAGAAGATATTCTGAAACCAGGTACAGAAGAAGTGCTTGTGCCGCGTAACACGCTGTTGGATGAGAAATGGTGTCAGATCCTGAACGATAACTCAGTTGACAGTATCCGTGTTCGTTCAGTCGTAACCTGTGACGCTGACTTTGGTTGTTGCGCTCTGTGTTATGGTCGTGATTTGGCTCGTGGTCATTTAGTGAACCAAGGCGAAGCTGTCGGTGTTATTGCCGCTCAGTCTATCGGTGAACCAGGTACACAGTTGACGATGCGTACGTTCCACATCGGTGGTGCAGCATCGACTGCAGCAGCAGAAAACAGCATTCAAGCGAAGAACAAAGGTTCGGTGAAGCTGCATAACGCGAAGTTCGTAACCAATAAAAATGGTAAGTTAGTGATCACATCACGTGCTTCTGAACTGACTATTATTGATGAGTTTGGTCGTACTAAAGAGAAACACAAACTGCCATACGGTTCGTTATTAAGCAAAGCTGATAATCAAGCTGTTGATGTTGGTGAAGTTATTGCTAACTGGGAAGCACATACACTCCCTATCATTACTGAGGTAGCTGGTCGTATTCAATTTGTTGATATGATCGATGGTGTGACTGTTTCTCGTCAAACCGATGATCTAACCGGTCTATCTTCAAGTGAAGTGACTGAACCTGCGGCGCGCCCTGCAGCGGGTAAAGATATGCGTCCTGCGATTAAATTGGTTGATGAAAAAGGAAAAGATGTATTGATTCCTGGCACTGATATGCCAGCACAATATTTCCTACCTGGTAAAGCGATTGTCAATATCGAAGACGGTGCAGAAGTAAACATTGGTGATACACTGGCGCGGATTCCTCAGAAATCTGGCGGCAACAAAGATATTACCGGTGGTCTGCCTCGCGTTGCTGACTTATTTGAAGCGCGTAAACCGAAAGAGCCTGCCATTTTGGCAGAACACACCGGTACCGTTTCATTTGGTAAAGAAACCAAAGGTAAGCGTCGCTTGGTTATCACACGTGATGGTGGTGATACTTACGAGGAGATGATTCCTAAGCATCGTCAGCTCAACGTGTTTGAAGGTGAGCGTATTGAACGTGGTGATGTTATTGCTGATGGCCCAGAGTCTCCACATGATATTCTGCGTTTGCGTGGTATCCATGCGGTAACGACGTACATCGCTAACGAAGTTCAAGAAGTCTATCGCTTACAAGGCGTTAAGATTAACGATAAACACATTGAAACTATCGTTCGTCAGATGCTGCGTAAGTGTACGATTACTCATGCTGGTGATTCTGAATTCTTACCTGGTGAGCAAGTGGAATACTCACAAGTGAAGATTGCTAATCGTCAGTTAGAGTCTGAAGGTAAAGAGCCTGCACGTTTTGAACGTGAGTTACTGGGTATTACCAAAGCTTCTTTGGCGACTGAATCGTTCATTTCTGCCGCATCATTCCAAGAAACGACACGAGTACTGACCGAGGCTGCCGTATCGGGTAAACGAGATGATTTGCGTGGTCTGAAAGAGAACGTTATCGTTGGCCGTCTGATCCCAGCAGGTACCGGCTTTGCGTACCATCAAGATCGTCAAGCTAAGCGTCAAGTAGAAAAAGAAGGCCCATCGGCTGAGCAAGCAACAGATAACCTTGCTGCTTTGCTAAATGCTGGTTTTTCTTCTAATGAGTAATCAATAGTTGAATGAAAAAAGGCACCTTCGGGTGCCTTTTTATTTGGTTTGGAACCATGGAGTAAGTTGGAAAACAGCGCCAACGAAGCTTTATGCTCCAGGTGGAATTGATAAACTATCAGCAATTAACTGAATTAGATAATCTTCCAATTCAAATCGTGATTCGAGCACTTCTCCGACCTTTGATAGATCATCATCAAAAGACTCAAGATCATCTTCGCCACTGAGCGTAGCATAACGGTCAGCAAAATTTAGTAACGGATCATTAGTCTGAGTTATTTGAGCATAAGTTTGGTTGATTTCATCGGTTGCCTTAAATCCAGTGGCTTGCCACTTGTTCATGACCATATCATAGATTTTGAAGTGGCCTTCAGAGATATAATCGACGAGCTCTTGGCTAAAGTATTGTATTGCTTGCAGAGAGGGGAGCTCACTAAAGGCCTGATTATCGGGTAGCGGCGCTGTTACTGCCAGTTGGCAATATTCAACTAGCAACTGCTGCCGTTTATCTAACCAGTGATCGATGACATCACTTGAACCACCCCATTGTTCTTGTGTTTTTTTTAACTTCTTTAGCATGGCCACGCCCTCATGATCGGATCATCGATTTGATGATCGTGTCTGCATATGTGTGGTGAAGACCACCATCCTTTGCTTAAACAAGAATTTATAGGCATGGAAATCAAATGACTACAAACTCTGGTATGAAATTAGATTGCCAGTAAAATGGTTGAACTGCAAGCGATCAGGAGTGAGTATGTTAGAAAATAGTGATCAAAAATCGGCTTATTGGTGTGTGGTATCAGGAAGTGAGATCTGGACGGTGAACGATACGATCCCACAAGGCTGCGCTGAGCAGTGGAATCTACCTTCATCACAGGCAGTGCTTATCGGTTATCAACAGGAGGTTCCGATATATTGGATCAATGCTCAAGAAATTGATTGCACCTTAGAAATGACTCATTTACGTGAATTGTTGCATTTCGATGATTCTCTGTTCTTAATGGCGAGTAAAGCGATTCAATATGGCCATATGAGCCAAACCATGCGATTTTGCCCTCAATGTGGTGGACGCAATTACCTTAATCACCATCAATTGGCAATGCAATGTCAGGAATGTCGAACCCTGCATTATCCACGTATTTTCCCCTGCATCATTGTTGCGGTTCGTCATCAGCAGCAAATTCTACTTGCTCAGCATCCTCGTCACCGTAATGGCATGTATACCGTCATCGCTGGGTTTGTTGAAGCAGGTGAAACCTTAGAGCAGTGTGTTGCTAGAGAAATCAAAGAAGAAACCGGTATATTGGTTAAAAATATCCGCTATTTTGGCAGTCAGCCATGGCCCTTTCCTTCCAGTATGATGATGGCTTTTTTAGCGGACTATGCCTCTGGAGAATTAAAGCCAGATTATTCTGAATTAACTGACGCACAATGGTTTTCTGCACAAAGCTTACCACCCCTGGCTCCGAAAGGTACAATCGCTAGAAGCTTAATTGAGCATACTCTTGTCACTATACAGCAAGAGACTGTCGGATCAATTAGCCAAAAAAAACCCTCCACAGTGGGAGGGGGTAAGTAAGATGTCGTTATGAGATGCTGAGTCAGAATAACACTCAGTTATTATTGTAGTTTTCGCTAGCAAACAAATTTGTAACATTGAATGAGGGAGTACGCAAATTAAGCATTGATTTAAAGGTGAATAACTTGATCTCGGTTGCAAAGCTTCCCACGATGGAAGTGAAATCAATGTTAGAATACTTAATAAAATACAGCCAAATAAGAGAAGTGGATAAACCATGACTGAATTAAAAAATGACCGCTATTTGCGTGCATTACTCAAGCAACCTGTCGATTACACTCCGGTATGGATGATGCGTCAAGCCGGACGTTATTTGCCTGAATATCGGGCGACTCGCGCTCAAGCTGGGGATTTTCTGTCACTATGTAAAAATGCAGAGCTCGCTTCTGAAGTCACATTACAGCCGTTACGTCGCTTTTCTCTTGATGCAGCAATCTTATTTTCTGATATTTTGACGATTCCGGATGCGATGGGATTAGGGCTTTACTTTGAAGCGGGAGAAGGGCCAAAATTCAAACGTCCGATAGCTTGTAAGCAAGATGTTGAAAAACTCATAATGCCTGATCCTGAAGGCGAATTACGTTATGTCATGAATGCGGTTCGTCAGATCAAAAAAGATCTAAAAGGTGAAGTCCCTCTCATCGGTTTTTCAGGTAGTCCTTGGACTTTGGCAACTTATATGGTTGAAGGTGGAAGTTCGAAAGCCTTCACAAAGATCAAAAAAATGATGTACGCTGAGCCGCAAACGTTACACTTATTATTGGATAAATTAGCGGATAGCGTCGTCGACTATTTAAATGCGCAAATCAAAGCCGGGGCGCAGTCAGTGATGGTTTTTGATACTTGGGGTGGTGTTTTAACGCCACGTGATTACCAAGATTTTTCACTACGCTATATGCATAAAATCGTTGACGGTTTGATTCGTGAACATGATGGTCGTCAGGTTCCTGTCACTCTGTTTACCAAAAATGGCGGCATGTGGTTAGAGCAAATTGCCGCCACAGGGTGCGACGCAATCGGCCTTGATTGGACAATTAATATTGCCGATGCAAAAGAGCGAGTGGGTGATAAAGTCGCCTTACAGGGGAATATGGATCCATCTATGCTGTATGCTCCTCATGAGCGAATTCGCGACGAAGTTGCAACGATTTTACAAGGGTTTGGTCAAGGAACGGGACATGTCTTTAACTTGGGGCATGGTATTCATTTGGATGTTCCACCAGAAAATGCCGGTGTTTTTGTCGATGCGGTGCATGAACTGTCTAGACCATTCCATCAATAAAGGATTCAACGCCTGCTGGTCAGGCGTTTTTTAAGTCAAACATCGTTTTATGTGCTGAACGGACTTACTTATTCGGCTCATTTATACTCTTAGATAACCCCTTTAAATAAGAATGTCGACGATAGATGAAAACAAAAGATCGAATTGTTCATGCAGCCTTAGCATTATTTAATGAACATGGAGAAAGATCCATCACAACCAATCATATTGCTGCCCATATAGAGATTAGCCCGGGCAATCTCTATTATCATTTTCGTAATAAACAAGAAATCGTACGAGAGATCTTTGCGCTTTATTCTGCGGAATTAATAGAACGTTTTACTCCTTGGCAGCGGCCTTATGAAAGCCTTACGCTTTTGAAGCACTATTTTGATTCAATTTTTACGTTAATGTGGAAATACCGTTTCTTTTACGCCAATTTACCGGAAATTTTGCAGCGAGATGAGCCGTTGCATAATGACTATATTCAAGTACAAGCAAAGCTACAGTCGAATTTAGTTGACATTATGCAGGTATTTGTTGAGATGAAACTGTTAAAACTTGAGCATGATGACATGAAAAAAATGGTGACAACTTTACATTTGATTGCTTCAAGTTGGTTGACTTATCAATCGGCGATGTCTTTAAGTTCAAAAATTACCGAATCGGTTATTCACCAAGGCATGCTACAAATTATTTCTGTCATGAAATCGAATGCGACCGAACAAGGATTAGAACAACTGCAATTATTAGAAGATGGCGTGCGGATTATGCATGTCTAATTGCAATGAGATATAACTTTTTTATCTTGCTTGTTCATGCGTAATCACCCTACATTATTGCTATTCATTCTCCTACTTTGGTTGTTTCGCCATGCATTATGATGTGTTTAATGGTGATGCCGACGGTATCATAGCGCTGTTACAGCTACGTCTGGCTAATCCGTGTAATAGTCAATTGATCACCGGGGTTAAGCGAGATATTCAATTATTACAGTCTTTATCCGTAACATCAGCAGACAGTCTTACCGTTTTGGATCTTTCACTGGCAAAAAATGTGCTAGATTTACAGCGAATTTTGGATAGTGGGGCACAGGTTTTTTACGCCGACCATCACCAAACGGGCCCTATCCCTATTCATCCGAACCTTACGACAGCGATTGATTTAAGTGCAAATACTTGTACTGGATTGATTATTGATCGTCTGCTAAATGGACAATATCACCATTGGGCGATTACTGCTGCGTACGGCGATAATTTACTTGAAATCGGGGATCATCTCGCTGGCTTAGCCGGTTTAACGAGCTTGCAATCAGAGCAGTTAAAGCGATTAGGCACCTTAATCAATTACAATGGTTATGGGCAATCACTGCAAGATTTACATTATCACCCAGCGGATTTATTCCGTGCTTTACTTGACTATCCTTCTCCATTTGAGCTGATTGCTGAGCCTCTCTCTCCTTATTCCATATTAGATCAGTGTTATCAACAAGATATGGAGCAAGTCCTTGCTGTCCCTGCGTATTATGAAAGTCGTGTATTACGTGTTTTCGAATTGCCAGCGGAAGCGTTATCGCATCGGGTGAGTGGGGTATACAGTAATTTGCTCGCAAACCAACAACATCAAAAGGCGCATTTAGTACTCACTCGGTTAGACAGTGACAGCTATACCGTTTCATTGCGAGCGCCATTAGTCAATAAGCAAGGTGCAGGCACGGTTTGTGCTCAGTTTTCCTCTGGTGGTGGGCGTGAGGCTGCTGGTGGAATTAATCGATTATCTAAACAAGATATTACTCAATTAATTTCAAGCGTTGAAAACTACTACCAAGCTTAATCTACACAATTAACGAGTGAGCCAATGGCGGGGGTTTTCTGCTTTACTGTTACGGCGGATTTCAAAATATAAGGCTGGGCGTGTTTGTCCGCCAGTATCACCTGCCAGTGCAAGTGTTTCCCCAGCTGCTACTTTGTCGCCTTCTTTTTTCATCAGTGATTGGTTATAACCATATAGTGTCATATCACCTTGACCATGATCGAGTAAAATAACTAATCCATAACCTCTTAAATACTCGGCAAAGACAACGGTTCCGGGATAAACCGCCTTAACAGCTTGGCCATAACTAGCATTAATCACCATCCCTTTCCAATCCACTTGTCCGGTTTGTCGCTCACCAAATTGATGTAAAACCTGCCCTTGAATCGGCCAAGGTAGTTTACCTCGTTGTTTGGCAAGTCCATCCATGGGGACTGCATTGCGTTTGGCGGCTTTAGCTATTTCCGCTTTTAAGCGAGTTTCATTACGTTGTAATTCCGCCAGATAGACTTTATCGCCAGAGATGCTTTTGCTAATTGAGGTAATGGTCTGTTGTCGTTTTTGTTGAGTCTTGCTTAATTGATCGCGCTTTTGTGTTTGTTGCTGTAGTAGCGTGGTGATTTGTTCCCGTTCCAACTGGAGTTGGTGTTCATTTTCGTTTAGTGTTTGGCGAGTGGCTTCCAGTTGCTGAATCATTGCCGAGCGACTT
>NZ_NBUS01000033.1:17648-19231 GCF_002749895.1 Vibrio fujianensis
TGGCTAAGTGCTGGTAGTATTGACTCATTCGATCTTGTTCAACACCATTTTTTAATAGATCACCACTGGCTAATGCTCGCCGAGTTACGTAGTACGTCTGCAATAGCTCTGTTAGCTTTTTTGCTTGTTGCTGGTGTTGCTCTTCTAATTGGGTCATGTTTGTCTGAAGGGCTGCGATATTTTTATTTGTATGAGTTAGGTTTTTTTGCGTAGATTGGATCTGTTTTTCTAACTGGGAAATGGACAACTCTTGTTGTTTTAAAGACTGTTGCAGCTGATCTAACTGTTTTTGTCTTTGAGCTAATGATTGTTGCTGACGAGTAATTTCACTTTTTACTCCCGATAGCTCTTGTTGTGATACGGCGTGACTCATAAGAGAAAATAGCATGCTCGCTAAGCAAACGGTTAGTTGAAGGGAGAGAGTCATCCGTTTAAAAATAGAGAAGATCATCTGTTATCGTCATCATCGTAGAAATTGCTGAGCACTTAGTATACTCAAAGTGATGAATGAGGCGAGCAAGATGATGAATACATTTGCTATCTTTTTCAATTATCGTCGAGCTTAACAGAAACGAATAATATAAAAGCCCCAAATGGGGCTTTTATTATGATCTTAATAAAAAGCTTAAGAATAAAGAATTTGACCTGACATTTCGGCAGGAATTTCCATATCACTGAGCGCCAACATAGTTGGAGCAAGATCGGATAATTTACCACCTTGATTTAACGTGATTGCCTTATTACCGACGTAAATCAAAGGAACTGGTAAATTTGTATGCGCAGTATGGATACCGCCAGTTTCTGGATTGACCATCATTTCCGCGTTACCATGATCGGCAGTAATCAGTAATTGACCATCCACTTCTTTGATTGCTTCAACCACACGACCAATACATTCATCAACGGCTTCACATGCTTTCACCGCGGCATCGTAAACGCCAGTATGCCCCACCATATCGCCATTTGGATAGTTACAGATGATGGCATCATATTTACCTGATTTAATCGCAGCGACCAGTTTATCCGTCAACTCTTTTGAACTCATTTCAGGTTGTAAGTCATAGGTTGCGACTTTAGGAGAGGCAACGAGTTGACGTTCTTCGCCGACAAATTCATTTTCAACACCACCGTTAAAGAAGAAGGTGACATGAGCATATTTTTCTGTTTCAGAAATACGTAACTGGGTTTTACCTGCTTTAGATAGCCATTCACCGTAAGTGTTTTCAAGTGAAGCGGGTGGGAAAGCGGTAGCTAGCGGAATATCAGCCGCATATTGAGTCAGCATAACAAAGTTGACCGCAGGGAAAACGCTACGTTTGAAGCCATTAAAATCAGCGACAAAAGTGCGAGTAATTTCACGAGCACGGTCGGCACGGTAGTTCAAAAACAGAACGGCATCACCATCTTGCATTGCTGCAGATGCTTGATCTGCCGTGCGAATTTCAGTCGCTTGTACAAACTCGTCATTTTCTTCCCGAGCGTAAGCTGCTTCAAGGCCTGCTACCGCGGAATCGTAGGTAAATTCAGCTTTCGCTTGAGTCAGTAGATCGTACGCTTTTTCAACTCGATCCCAGTTATTATCG
>NZ_NBUS01000033.1:19241-19456 GCF_002749895.1 Vibrio fujianensis
ATCCATTGCGTAATAGCGGCCAACCAAAGAAGCGATGCGACCTTTACCCAGTTTTGTAAATAGGTCTTGGAAACGCTGCAGTGAGTTTTCTGCACTACGCGGCGGGGTATCACGACCATCAAGGAAGCAGTGGAGGTAGATTTTTTCAGCTCCGCGAGCCGCCGCTAATTCGACTGCCGCATAAATGTGATCTTCATGAGAATGTACGCCACCTG
>NZ_NBUS01000033.1:19466-25415 GCF_002749895.1 Vibrio fujianensis
GACATTAACCCCATTAAGTGTACCGCTTTACCTTCAGCAACGGCTTTATCAATAGCAGTGACAATCGCTTCATTTTGTTGGAACTCACCATCGGCAATTGCTTTTGTTATACGAGTGAGGTCTTGATAAACAATACGACCTGCACCGATGTTGGTATGACCCACTTCAGAGTTACCCATTTGACCGTCAGGAAGGCCCACATCCATGCCTGATGCAGAGATGAGTGTGTGTGGACAGTTAGCCATTAGGCTATCAATCACTGGTGTATTGGCATTGTTAATGGCGTTGCTACTGTTATCTTGACGGTAGCCCCAACCGTCAAGAATAACTAGAGCCATTGGCTTCTTAGTAGACATAGTTATGACCTCATTAAATTCATAGTAATTAGAAAGTGAAAACTAGCGTAATTTTACTACACTTTACTCGCTTTGCAGTAGGTTAAGATCAACGATTCTCCCTATCAATGCAACAAAACGTTGCCTATTGATCAAAATTAGCTATGTCAGAATCCAAGCCGCTAGATAGACAATACTTAAGCCAATTAAGCCAAGAATGAGGCCAGTTTTCGCCATATCCTTACTTTCAATTAACCCTGTCGAGTAGGCTAGCGAATTGGGGGGGGTTGAAACAGGAAGAATAATACCGAGTGAGGCGGAAAATGCCACAACAATGAGTAGGCCTTGTAACCCTCCGACCGCTGTTAAATTATTCATCGAGATCCCTATCGCTGCGGCAATGGGCATTAATAGGTTAGCGGTTGCTGTATTCGACATAAAGTTAGCCATCAGCCAACAAACAATAGAGAGAGATATCACTACAAACATCGGGGATAAACGTTCATAATCAATGGCGTGGGCTAACGCTTCAGCTAGGCCTGTATGTTCTAAACCAATGCCAATTGCAATCCCGCCAGCAACGAGCCAAAGTACATCCCAGTTAATCAATTTGAGTTCTTCTTTTCCCATAATTCCTGTCAGTGTGAAAACGGCCAGTGGAATAATCGAAACCACATAAGTATTCATGCCATGTAATGCGGTGGTCATCCATAACACGATCGTAGCCGTAAAGGTGCAATAAACCACCATTGCGCGCCAAGAACGTTGAAAAGTGCCTTGTAATTTAAGTGTCATGGTTGGTTGAGAAGACGGGAAAAAGTATTGCAGCAAAAACCAGGCGATGGTTAATTGGATCAAAACAAAAGGTAACCCTATCATCATCCAAGAGAGGAAGTTTATGCTATGTTCACCCGTTAAATATTGCAGGGCAATGGCGTTCGGTGGTGTGCCAATCGGTGTTGCAATTCCTCCCGTATTTGCTGCAATTGGAATACTCAAGACCAATGCTTTGACACCCAATTCACCTTGAGGGGCGGATGCGACGATAGGCCCTAGTAATGCAAGCATCATTACGGTGGTTGCCGTATTGGACATAAACATAGAGAAAACAGAAGTGATCAACATTAACCCTAGCATAATAAATTTGGGTTGATGGCCAAATGGGCGTAGCAATACTCGAGCTAAGTTATTATCTAATTCATATTTTGAGGCAGCAATCGCCAGTGCAAACCCTCCCATAAATAAGATAATAATCGGTGAGGAAAATGCGCCAAGAATGTCGGTGTAGGGAATTAAATGTCCGACTTCATGTTGCTCTAGCGGTAAGCGAAACCAATGCAGACCTTTATCTGAAATCATAATCAGCTCTAATGCTATGATTAAAATTGAAGTAGCAAATACAGGGACAGGTTCAAGTACCCAGAGTAGAGCGGCAAGAAGGAAAATGGCTAAGAGCCGATGCTGCACTAAGGTTAAATCTTGAATAGGAATCAGATCAATTGGGAGAGCAAGTACCCCTAGCGGGATAAAAAAACTGATGGCTAACCGGGTCAGAAGCCCAGTAGATAATGTATGCATAAAAGCTTCCTTGGCAAATTTTATCCGAGAACAACTAAGAATAAATCATTCAACAAGAAAGGTCTTAGAGTGCGCTAAAACTTTTACACTTTATGCAACAACTCGCGATGAAAGCGTGCGGATTACCACGGTCACCATTTCAACTAAAATGGCGACCGTAAGGTTAAGCTTTATGGGCGTACGAAGAGCCCAATAACGTTGGAGACTGTAGTTGCATGCTTTCATCAAAGCGAATCGCATCTTTCGCAAACAAGTTAATCACTGTTGATCCTAGTTTAAAGCGCCCCATTTCTTGACCTTTTTGGAGCACGACGGCTTGATGTCCTTGTGGTGGATAATTCCAACGATAGATGGTGTTTCCACGTGGTGGTGTCATCGTGCCAGACCAAACCAGTTCAATGCTTCCGACTATCGTTGCTCCGACTAAAACTTGAGCCAGTGGACCAAATGGCGTGTCAAATATACACACGACTCGCTCGTTACGTGCAAATAGGTTAGGTACATGCTCTGCGGTGAGCGGGTTCACGGAGAAAAGGTCACCGGGCACATAAATCACTTGTCGTAAGGTTCCATCGCAGGGCATATGGACACGATGATAATCACTGGGTGAAAGGTACAAGGTTGCAAAGTCGCCCTCAGCAAACTCTTGAGCTAAATCGGCATCGCCACCGAGTAATTCTTGAGCGGAGAATTGATGACCTTTTGCTTGGATGAGTTGCCCATCAGTAATTGGCCCAAATTGGCTGACACGAGCGTCGGCAGGATGAACCAATACGTCCTCTCCCGAAGCGATAGGACGAACATCAGGCTTGAGTTCACGTACAAAAAACTCATTAAACGTTGAGTAGTACTTAGGATCAGAGTGCAATGCATCATTCATGTTGACGTTATATTGTTTAATAAACCAGCGAATGATGGCTGTAGTTAGTCCGCCTGCTTTTGCTGAAGCGAGCTTTCCAATTAAACGGGTTAAGCCATGTTGTGGGAGCCAATATTGCAGTCCAACTTTTAGTTTATCCATCGTGTACTATTCCAATGTCTTTTCATATTTGGGCGCGAGATGTTACTGAAAATAACCAGTTATGTCAGCAGTTATCCGTAGTTGAGTCAAGTTTATTAACTTATGAGATATCGGTTTTTTTATTTCTTGAGTATTGTCGGTTTGCTTTATTCTCCGACATACTTTCAATGATCCGGTGATAATTTTCAAACCGCTGAGTGCTAATTTCTCCTCGTTCAACTGCGGCTTTCAATAGACAGCCAGGATCATCAAGGTGTTTACAATCTCGAAATTTACACCCACCTAAGTAAGGGCGAAATTCCACATAGGCTTTTGTCACTTCTTCTGCATCTAAATGCCATAATCCGAATTCACGAACGCCAGGAGAATCAATCAAATCTCCTCCGGATGGAATATGATATAAGCGAGCCGCTGTGGTTGTATGCTGGCCGAGTCCTGAGTTTTCAGAAACTTCACCTTCTTCAACTTCTATTTCTAACTGCGGCATTAATGCATTGACTAAGCTTGATTTACCCACACCCGACTGACCAACAAACACGTTAATTCGGTTACGGAGTTTACTTTCTAACTGATCGATATTTTCGCCGCTTTCTTTACTAACAAAGAGGATGTCGTAACCAATTGATTGATAATTATCAAGCTGTTGCTGATAGTGTGAGCGCTGCTCCGGTGTCAGTAAATCTACTTTGTTTAAAACGATCAAGGGAGAAATCGATAATGTTTCCGCAGCAATTAAATAGCGATCAATAATATTAAGAGATAATTCGGGAAGCACAGAAGAAACGATCACCATTTGATTCACGTTTGCCGCCACCGGTTTAAGCCCATCATAATAATCAGGGCGAGTCAGAACGGATGTTCTTGGCTCTACCGCTTCAACCACACCAGAGATTCCAGCTAGCATTTCAGCACCGGGACGCCAGATAACATTATCGCCGGAGACTAAGCTTTCGATACTACGTCGTAAGTTGCAGCGATGAACGAGTCCCGTTGAGGGATCTTCAATATCTGCATGTTGACCAAATCGGCTGATCACTAAGCCTGTTTTTGCATTTTCTAACATCGATTCATCCCATGAAACAGACTCATCGTGTTTGAGTTTTTTATGTTGATTTGTTCTCACTCGACGAACTTGGCTTTTAGTCAGTTTTTTTTTCTTAGTCACTCTGTTCTACTTTCGGTTATTGGCGTTAAACAAGGCCCGCTAAATTGGTAGGCTTCACAAGCCACATGAGGTATCTTGATGATATGTATTCGGGTTATAGTACCTTTTTTATAAGCAAACCCCTATAGGGACGTATTATATGTCTTTTTGCGAACAAAACCTCATTTGGATTGATCTTGAAATGACAGGTCTTAATCCTGATCAACATAAAATTATTGAAATTGCGACAATTGTTACAGATAGCCAACTTACTATTCTTGCTGAAGGGCCGGTGTTAGCGATTCATCAACCCAAATCCGAGCTAGAGAAAATGGATGACTGGTGTACACGAACGCATCATGAAAGTGGATTAGTGGAGCGTGTACGTCAAAGTACAATTAATGAGCAACAAGCAGTCAAGCAGACGCTTGAGTTTTTACGGCAATGGGTTCCTGCCGGTGCTTCACCCATTTGTGGCAATAGTATTGGCCAAGATCGTCGTTTTCTATATCGGCATATGCCTGAATTAGAGAGTTACTTCCATTATCGCTATATTGATGTCAGCACCATTAAAGAACTTACTCGACGCTGGAAGCCTGAAGTGCTGAATGAGTTTTCCAAACAAGGTTCGCATTTAGCGTTAGACGATATTCGAGAATCAATTGCGGAGTTAAAATTTTATCGTTCTACGGTTTTTAAGATATAAATCAGCTTTAGCATCTTGATTTTTAGAGTGACGCCTTATATTAGGTTCGTTATGTCGGGGCACGTATTGTTAATTCTCTCTACTGTCGTTGTTTGATCAGTCGCCTTGTTGCTTCTTTTATCAGCGAATGAGTTAAAAATCATTTTTTTTTGCTTTAACTACTTGCATCACAAAAAAATGCACTTATAATTCGCAGCCCTAAACAGCACAAAACGTTGTTGATGCGACACTAGCTCAGTTGGTAGAGCGCAACCTTGCCAAGGTTGAGGTCACGAGTTCGAACCTCGTGTGTCGCTCCAGAATTAATAGTTGTCATCGTACTCAACGATGAAATGCGACACTAGCTCAGTTGGTAGAGCGCAACCTTGCCAAGGTTGAGGTCACGAGTTCGAACCTCGTGTGTCGCTCCAGAGTTAATAGTTGTCATCGTACTCAACGATGAAATGCGACACTAGCTCAGTTGGTAGAGCGCAACCTTGCCAAGGTTGAGGTCACGAGTTCGAACCTCGTGTGTCGCTCCAGAGTTAATAGTTGTCATCGTACTCAACGATGAAATGCGACACTAGCTCAGTTGGTAGAGCGCAACCTTGCCAAGGTTGAGGTCACGAGTTCGAACCTCGTGTGTCGCTCCAAAATTAATAGTTGTTATCGTACTCAACGATGAAATGCGACACTAGCTCAGTTAGTAGAGCGCAACCTTGTCAAGGTTGAGGTCACGCCTTTTTGTTTTAAAGAAAGGGGGCCTCGTGTGTTGTTTAAGTTTTATAGCCCCATCGTGCTTAACGATGAGATATACGGACGCGGGGTGGAGCAGCATGGTAGCTCGTCGGGCTCATAACCCGAAGGTCGTCGGTTCAAATCCGGCCCCCGCAACCAGTTCTAAAGCTATTATCGTGCTTGACGATAAAATGCAGCACAAGCTCGGTTCATCAGAGCAAAGTTTCTCAATATCGAGATAATCCTTTAAATAAAAGGGTAGTGTGTATTGCATGATTTAAGCTTTCATCGTGCTTAACGATGAGATAGTACGGACGCGGGGTGGAGCAGCATGGTAGCTCGTCGGGCTCATAACCCGAAGGTCGTTGGTTCAAATCCGGCCCCCGCAACCAGTTCTAAAGCTATTATCGTGCTTGACGATAAAATGCAGCACAAGCTCGGTTCATCA
>NZ_NBUS01000033.1:25596-30420 GCF_002749895.1 Vibrio fujianensis
ACAGAGCATCATGCGCTGATCAGCGGTAGGTGATAAACTTAGCTGCCAATTTAAAGCTTTTATCGTGCTTAACGATAAGACAATACGGACGCGGGGTGGAGCAGCATGGTAGCTCGTCGGGCTCATAACCCGAAGGTCGTCGGTTCAAATCCGGCCCCCGCAACCAATTTTCTGTCAGGGCATCATGCGCTGATCAGCAGTAGGTGATAAACTTAGTCGCCAGTTTAAAGCTTTTATCGTGCTTAACGATAAGACAATACGGACGCGGGGTGGAGCAGCATGGTAGCTCGTCGGGCTCATAACCCGAAGGTCGTCGGTTCAAATCCGGCCCCCGCAACCAATTTATTTCAAAAATGACTAAGCTGCGCACTTGCGCAGATTTTTTTATTTTTTGTGCTGCTCATTTTGGCTATGCCAATGTTCTTTTATTTATGCTGTGAAGCAAAATTACAATTCGTCACAATCAGTCTCTTTTGCCGACAGTACGTTCATTTAGAAAATTTCCTCGGCTACACCCATTCCTACTTCAGGCTAACCTATGTTCAGTCTAGGTTAGCTATATTAATCAACAGAGTTATCCACAGAATTATTTATGTGGATAATTTGGTGAATAAAGTGTTTCTATAGGGTGATAGTCATGCAACGTCTAGGATCTTTTTATGATGGGGTGTTGGTATTAACTATTTAAAGTTGCATAACCTGTTGATTTTTTAAGTGTTTTATTTGTTTTCTATAGGTGGCAAAGTAGTTGGAATGATCATTAACTGTGTTTTTATTGATCCTAATCATTTCCTGCTAGTGTGACTAACTTTTTTAAAGTTTATCAAACGCTATCTTATTAAAATTTTTTTCCACACCCAGTAATTTGCGAAGTGTGTCAAAAAATGCACTAAGTTTTTTGTTGGTTACGCTATCGCTAAGCATCTCGAGGTAGCCCTTTTTGTATAATGCGAATAAGCCGTTGATGTTTGTTGGTGATGTGGCTAATTTTTTTTTGTTGCTGCTTTAAAGCCCAGTCAATATGAATATCTAATAACTCATTGATTCCTTTTTTTTCCGCTAAAATATCGATTATCTTTTGTGAATAGGGGGCATTTCCCATGGCGATAATGAGATTTCTTTGCCATTGTTGATAACCAATGCGACGGATGGGAGAGCCTTCCATATAACGTAAGAAGGTTTTTTCATCCCATGTAAAGAGATCAATTAAATCGCTATTATGTAACGTTTCTCGACGATGAAAGTCAGATTCTTGGGTTAGATCTGCGAAACGATTCCATGGGCATACGAGTTGGCAGTCATCACAGCCATAGATACGATTTCCTATTGCATGGCGAAATTCTTCAGGAATAACGCCAGAGTATTCAATCGTTAAATAAGAAATACAACGTCGAGCGTCTACGACTCCATCATCGATAATTGCACCTGTAGGGCAAGAGGTGATACAGGATCGACACTGTCCACATTGATTTTCTAAAGGTGTATCGACTGGCAGAGGGATATCAACAAGCAGTTCCCCTAAAAAGAACCAAGATCCTGCCTCTTTATCTAAAATTAAAGAGTGTTTTCCTGTCCAACCAAGGCCTGCTTTTTGTGCCAGGGGGCGTTCTAGAATCGGAGCTGAGTCGACAAACGGTCGATATCCTAATTGTCCGATTTCTTGTTCAATTTTCACGGCTAACTTTTTCAGCCTCTGACGAACGAGTTTATGGTAATCGCGTCCAAGGGCATATCGGCTAATATAAGCTTGGGTGGGATCGGATAAATTTGTGGCAAATTGGGCCTGAGGTGGAAGGTAATTGATTCGAGCGCTTATTACGCGAAGCGTTCCTGGGAGAAGTTCTGCCGGGCGGGCCCGCAACATACCATGGCGAGCCATCCAGTCCATTTCTCCATGATAGCCTGCATCAAGCCAGCGTTGTAAGGCGGCTTCATGCTCACTTAAGTCAATATCACAGATCCCAACTTTATCAAAGCCAAGTGCTTTGGCCCAATCTTTGATTTGGTCTGCGAGTATTTGATAGTCCATAGTGAGCTTAGGTTATCGAATGGGCGAAGGATCTTAACGGATCTTATCTGGCTTATCTAGATAAAAAGGTAAGGGTTTTTGCTTTATCAAGAAAAAGTTTTTCTGTTTACTTACAGAACAATGCTTGTCTCTTAAATCTAACCCAGTTTACTATTCGTTCTCTTCTTATTTTTATATAGTCGACATCTGACGCGTTAGAGATCCTTTGTAATGAGTAGCAAGACCTTTACTTTAAAAAATGAACAAGAAACGATAAAACTGGGAACCATGCTTGCGCAGCTATGTTCTCGTCATACGACACTGTATCTCTATGGAGAGTTAGGGGCTGGAAAAACAACATTCAGTCGTGGTTTTATCTGTGCTTTGGGCCATCAGGGAAAAGTAAAGAGTCCAACATATACTCTCGTGGAACCTTACCAGTTAGCTCGTTGGCATGTGTATCATTTTGATCTTTACCGTTTATCGGATCCGGAAGAACTCGAATTTATGGGAATTCGTGATTATTTTACTGACGACGCGATTTGTTTAGTTGAGTGGCCAGAGAAAGGAAGTGGCTTACTGCCAGCATCGGATCTTGATATCGAGATTTGTTATCAAGGTTCTGAACGTAAGGCGAATGTGAAAGCTAATAATGAATATGGCTGTATTTTATTAAATCAACTGGAGTTATAGTGTTCAATTTTCGCAGTTATCTTGAACGTGCCTTAATCGTACTAGTTCTCTCCTTATTGGGAGGAAACGTGTATGCGAATGTGTTGCAAGGTGTGAGAGTGTGGCCTTCACCAGATGAAACTCGTGTGGTACTCGATCTTAAAACAGAGGTCGCGTTTAGTTACTTTACCTTAGGTAGTCCGGAACGCTTAGTGGTGGATCTTAAAAGTACCTCTTTAGCGACTAAGCTGCCTTTGTTGGTAACAGATAGTGTGATCTTAACAAAAATTCGCCCCAGCTCTCCGCCTCAAAGCGACACGTTTCGTTTAGTGTTGGAGTTAAAAAATAAATCCACTCCTCAGCTTTTTAAGTTAGCCCCAACACCAGGTGGACAATATGGTCATCGGTTAGTTATCGATTTACCACACCGTAAAATCAATCCTCTTTCTGCTTCAACGCCTAAAAGCAATACGACTGTTAGCCGTGATGCTTCTCAATTGATCGGGACGGCTGACATTATTGTTGCGATTGATGCTGGGCATGGTGGGGAAGATCCAGGCTCAATTGGTCCGACGCGTAAATTTGAAAAAGACGTTACGCTTAGTGTTTCAAAAAAATTGGCCGATCAGATCAATGCGGTTCCGGGGATGAAAGCGATATTAACCCGTTCTGGTGACTATTTTGTGAATCTAAATAAACGTACTGAAATTGCAAGAAAAAGTAAGGCTCATCTTCTCGTTTCTATTCATGCGGATGCATTTCATACTCCTCAACCAAGAGGAGCTTCGGTTTTTGTGCTTAATACACGGCGAGCAAATACCGAAATAGCTCGTTGGGTTGAAAATCATGAGCAGCAATCTGAGTTGTTGGGTGGGGCAGGCGAAGTGCTAGCAAAAACCAATAACGATCGTAATGTGAGCCAAACTCTACTTGATCTTCAATTTAGTCATTCACAGAAAGAAGGTCATAAAGTTGCCAGTAATATTTTGCGCGAAATGGGTAAAGTTGCTCATTTACATAAATCAGAACCCGTCAATGCGAGTTTGGCGGTATTAAAGTCACCTGATATTCCTTCGGTTTTAGTTGAAACAGGATTTATCTCGAATCCAGTTGAAGAACGATTATTATTTCAAAGGAGTCATCAAGATAAATTAGCGAGAGCGATGGCAAAAGCGTTAGTGCAATATTTTGAAGAAAACCCTCCAGAAGAAACTTTATTTGCGAATCGTGGAAAAACGCAACAGCATCAAGTTCAACGAGGTGAATCTTTATCTGTCATTGCGCAAAAATATGGCGCGAGTGTCCAAGCGATCATGCAAGCAAACCAATTGAAAAATTCCCGTCTTGCTGTGGGGCAGCGACTGACTATTCCTGGTGGAGAACGAGGACCTATTCCTGTCCCCATTGTAAATAATCCAATAGAGACTGAAACTATTACCCATACTGTGAAATCAGGCGAGTTTTTGGGAAAAATTTCGGCTATCTATAAAGTTTCTGTTGATGCGATTCGTCGTGAGAATCGCCTAAAATCTGATACCCTCTTTGTCGGGCAGAAGCTGAGCATTACGGTTAGCCTTAAAGATAAACCACTACGACAACATAAGGTTCAACGTGGTGAGTTTTTAGGAAAAATCGCGAATAAATATAATGTCAGTGTACAAAGTATTCGAGAGGCTAACCAATTACGTTCAGATCAATTAGCGGTTGGCCAATTACTAATTATTCCTAATAAGTAGAGTGAGGAGAGTATGGCGATTCGTATTCTACCCGCTCGTTTAGCGAACCAAATCGCAGCGGGTGAGGTTGTTGAGAGACCTGCTTCAGTGGTAAAAGAGCTGGTAGAGAATAGCTTAGATTCAGGCGCAACTCGGATTGATATCGATATCGAAAAAGGAGGCGCAAAGCTGATTCGGGTGCGAGATAACGGTGCTGGGATCAGTAAAGATGAATTAGGCTTAGCCTTAAGTCGACATGCTACATCAAAAATACAAACTCTAGATGATTTAGAAGCCATTATTAGCTTAGGGTTTCGTGGTGAAGCGCTCGCCAGTATCAGTTCAGTCTCGCGCTTAACCTTAACCTCTCGAACCGCTGCACAAGAAGAAGCTTGGTCTGCTTACAGTGAAGGACGAGATATGGCGGGA
>NZ_NBUS01000033.1:30430-32231 GCF_002749895.1 Vibrio fujianensis
TTCAACCTGCCGCTCATCCGGTTGGTACCACGGTGGAAGTATTAGATCTGTTCTTCAATACGCCTGCTAGGCGAAAGTTTCTACGTACCGAAAAAACAGAATTTACCCATATTGATGAACTCGTTAAACGTATTGCGTTGAGTCGTTTTGATGTCACGCTTACTCTGCGGCACAATGGCAATTTGGTTCGTCAATATCGAGCGGCAAAAACCGAAGCGCAGCAAGAGAAGCGGCTTGCAGCCGTGTGTGGTGCAGCTTTTGTTCGTCATATGCTGCGTATTGAATTAGAGCATCAAGGCTTAACATTACAGGGGTGGATCACGACACCAGAAGGAGCTCGACAGCAAAGTGATCTACAGTATTGCTATGTGAATGGACGAATGATGCGTGATAAGTTGATCAATCATGCTATTCGTCAAAGTTATGAAAGTAGCTTACGTGCCGATCAGTTTGCTACCTATGTGTTATTTATTGAGTTAGATCCTCATTTTGTTGACGTTAATGTGCACCCAGCTAAGCATGAAGTCCGTTTTCATCAGGCCCGTTTAGTACACGACTTTATTTATCAAGCCCTCAGCCAAGCTTTATCAGAAAATAAGCATACCGATACACGAGAGCGGAATCAGGCCGCCTTTCATGAACCGTCTGAAGTTGCTTCAGACTTACCGACAGCGACTCTTGCACATGTTTGGCAAGCGATAGAAAAAACACCCGATTATCCTGGTAAAGCGGCAGCGGAACCAGCGAATAACCTCTCTTTTGTGCGAGAAAAAGCAGCATCAAATTCGTGGATTCGGCCGGTAGCAAAAAAAACGGCACCACTATCAGATCGTTCCGTCGTTAGTCCACAACAAACAAAAGCTTATCAGCACTTAATGCAGACGATAGAACCGCTTTCCTCTGACGCGTCTGCGCCCAGTTCTCCTGCTGTAGAGGCCACGTTTCCTTCTTTAGATAAAGTGTCTTTGGGTAAAGCGATAGCGGTTGTTGACGGGCAATATTTATTGATGACATCGGATCAAGGGTGCGTTTTACTGGCATTAACTAAAGCGCTTGAGCTAAAAATCTTCGGGCAATTAAATGCTCAACAAACCGCGTTAAAAAGTCAGCCATTATTGGTTCCACTCGCAGTCAAGATGGCTGAACAGGAACATGCGGCGTTACAGCAAAGCCACGAATTATTATCAAGGTTAGGAATTGAACTTACGATTCGCTCGCCCTCATCATTGATGATCATGGGCGTTCCTCAACCACTGAGACAGCAAAATTTACAATCCTTAATTCCAGAGTTACTTGGCTATATTTCGGCTCAACAGGCGAATGGATCGGCTGAGTTGACGTTGGCCCAATTAACTCATTGGCTTAGCCAACGTGTGATGATAACTAAAACTGACTACACTTTGTCTGAAGCGATCCAGTTGGTTGCCGAGATCGAACAGTTATGGCAAGGTAAGCTTCCCTTTAATGATCACCACTTTATACAGTTGGTGGATTTTTCCACTACGATTGCAGCATTACATTCATGACAACACAATTACCTCTTGCCTTATTTTTAATGGGGCCAACGGCTTCTGGAAAAACAGGTTTAGCGATTGAGCTTCGAAAAAAATTCCCGGTTGAAATTATTAGCGTGGATTCAGCTTTGATTTATCGAGGGATGAATATTGGCACCGCTAAACCCACAGCGGAGGAGTTAGCACAAGCTCCGCACCGTTTGATTGATATTCTAGATCCTAGCGAAGCATACTCTGTCGCTGATTTTCGGCAAGATGCGCTACGTGAAATGCAAGCAATTGTCCGT
>NZ_NBUS01000033.1:32241-33611 GCF_002749895.1 Vibrio fujianensis
AAGGAAAAATACCGCTCTTAGTTGGCGGTACCATGCTGTATTATAAAGCGCTATTAGAAGGATTATCGCCGCTACCTGCTGCCGATCCTTTTATTAGACAAGCGATCGATTTACGAGCGCAAGTAATAGGATGGGAAGGGTTACATGCCGAATTGCAACAAATTGATCCAATTTCTGCGGCAAGAATTCATCCAAATGATCCACAAAGATTGTCACGGGCATTGGAAGTTTATCGAATTTCAGGTAAAACTCTTACAGAGCTGACAAAAACGAAAGGGGAGCCGATTCCTTTCCGTATTAAGCAGTTTGCAATAGCTCCCAAGGATAGGGCTGAACTCCATCGTCGAATTGAACTTCGTTTCGATAAGATGGTCGAATCAGGTTTCGAGCAAGAAGTGAGAGCGCTTTACGCTCGAGGTGATCTTCATCCTGATTTACCGTCTATTCGGTGTGTCGGTTATCGACAAATGTGGGAGTATTTAGATGGGAAGGGCAGTTTAAATGAGGCCATTTATCGTGGTATCTGTGCAACCCGTCAATTGGCCAAGCGTCAGATCACCTGGTTGCGCAGCTGGGATGATCTAACTTGGTTAGATAGTGAGCATGTTGATCAAGCGTTAGAAACTCTTTCAAATGCCATAGCATCGGATTGAGTTAGCTGTGTATAATGTGATCGCTTTTGCGTGATGTGCCCTGTAAAGGATCCATTGCTTATAGATAGGGCAATGAATCTTTCTGATGAGTAACATAGGGTGTTTTTATTCGTTTAGCTCAGATGTAAAGGCCGCACCAATAGACGTGCACCACTAGCTAAATAATTACAACAAAATACAAAATAAGGAAAATAAAATGGCTAAGGGGCAATCTCTACAAGACCCATTCTTAAATGCACTACGCCGCGAGCGTATTCCTGTTTCTATTTATTTAGTAAACGGCATTAAATTACAAGGACAAATTGAGTCATTTGATCAGTTTGTTATTCTGTTGAAGAATACAGTCAACCAAATGGTTTATAAACACGCCATTTCAACGGTTGTTCCTGCTCGTCCAGTCAGTCATCATAATGCAGACCGGCCTACAGCAGAACGTACAACAGAAAAATCAGACGATTAATTTTTTGTCGTCAATTTATCATAGATTAAGGAGTTGAGCGCTTGTTTGACCGTTATGAAGCCGGTGAGCGAGCCGTACTTGTTCATATCAACTTCACGCAACAGGGTGAGTGGGACGATCTTAGTGAGTGTGAGATGCTTGTCTCTTCTGCTGGTGTCTCGACGCTACAAGTGATTACGGGTAGCCGTCAGTCTCCTCACCCTAAATATTATGTCGGTGAGGGTAAAGCACAAGAAATTGCACAAGCCGTGCAATCG
>NZ_NBUS01000033.1:33621-44168 GCF_002749895.1 Vibrio fujianensis
GAGGCTGATGTGGTTATCTTTAACCACGCCCTTTCTCCAGCTCAAGAACGTAATCTCGAACAGCTTTGCCAATGTCGAGTGATTGATCGGACAGGGCTGATTTTAGACATCTTTGCCCAACGAGCACGGACTCATGAAGGCAAATTACAAGTCGAATTAGCTCAGTTACGTCACATTTCTACTCGTTTAATCCGAGGCTGGACTCACTTAGAGAGACAAAAAGGTGGGATAGGCTTACGGGGGCCAGGAGAGACGCAATTAGAAACTGACCGCCGTTTATTGCGTGAACGAATTAAAGCAATTTTACGCCGCTTAGAGAAAGTCTCTAAACAGCGTGAGCAAGGACGTAGAGCAAGAAACCGTGCTGAAATCCCAACGATTTCATTGGTGGGTTACACGAATGCTGGGAAATCGACCTTATTTAATCAAATTACCTCTGCTGGAGTCTATGCGGCTGATCAGCTATTTGCGACCTTAGATCCGACATTAAGAAAAATTGAACTTGCCGATGTAGGGCCCGCGATTTTGGCTGATACAGTGGGTTTTATTCGCCACTTACCACATGATTTAGTCGCCGCATTTAAAGCAACGTTACAAGAAACTCAGCAAGCTGACATTTTGTTACATGTTGTTGATGCAAGTGATGAACGTTTTCGTGAGAATATCCAAGCGGTGGATGATGTCTTGCTGGAAATTGGTGCAAACGAAGTTCCTACTTTGTTGGTCATGAATAAGATTGATAATCTTGATGGTCACCAGCCTCGTATCGAGAGAAACGATGAAGGGGTACCCAAAGCAGTTTGGGTTTCGGCTATGGAAGGTATCGGGATCGATTTGCTTTTTTCAGCATTAACAGAACGTTTAGCGAGCCAAATCATTCAATACCGCTTATCGATCCCACCGCAGTATCAAGGTCGGATTCGTAGTTTATTTTTCCAAATGAATGCAATTCAGCAGGAAGAGTATGATCCAACAGGCAATTTGTTGATATCGATTCGAATGCAACAGGTTGACTGGTCTAGACTAGAAAAAAGAGAACAGGCAGCTTTACGTGACTTTATCGTTACTTAAAGGGCTGCTAGAGTATAACGTCATATCAAATGATGGAGCTTTCTAATGGCGTGGAATGAGCCCGGAAATAATAACGACAACAATGGCCGCGACAATGACCCTTGGGGTAATAATAATCGCGGTAATAAAGGTGGTCGTGAGCAAGGTCCGCCAGATTTAGACGAAGTGTTTAACAAACTGAGTCAAAAACTGGGCGGCAAGTTTGGCAAAAAAGGTGGCACAGGAAAAGGACCATCGTTTACTGGTGGTGGTGCAATTGGTTTAGGTATTATTGCTGTTATTGCTATCGCAATTTGGTTCTTTTCTGGTTTTTATACTATCGGTGAAGCTGAGCGTGGTGTGGTTTTACGCTTAGGTAAGTACGATAGAATGGTTGATCCTGGTCTAAACTGGCGCCCGCGTTTTATTGACGAAGTGACACCAGTTAACGTACAAGCGATTCGCTCATTGCGTGCTTCTGGTCTGATGCTGACCAAAGACGAAAATGTGGTTACTGTTGCTATGGATGTCCAGTATCGTATCGCTGACCCTTATAAATACCTTTATAAGGTAACTAATGCTGATGATAGTTTGCGCCAAGCAACTGATTCCGCATTACGTGCCGTCGTAGGTGATTCATTGATGGATAGTATTTTGACCAGTGGCCGTCAACAAATTCGTCAGAGTACACAAGAAACGTTAAACCAAATCATTGATGGCTATGATATGGGGCTATTTGTGGTTGGGGTTAACTTTCAGTCATCACGCCCACCGGAGCAGGTGAAAGATGCATTCGATGATGCAATTGCTGCTCGAGAAGATGAGGAGCGCTTCATTCGTGAGGCAGAAGCTTATAAAAACGAAATTCTACCTAAAGCCACAGGTCGTGCTGAGCGTCTGAAGAAAGAAGCACTTGGTTATAGCGAACGGATTACCAATGAAGCGTTAGGTCAGGTTGCTCAATTTGAGAAACTATTGCCGGAGTATCTGGCATCACCGAAAGTCACGCGTGATCGTTTGTATCTGGATACGATGGAAGAAGTATATACCAACAGTTCGAAAATTCTGATTGATTCGGAATCTAGTGGCAACTTACTGTATTTGCCGATTGATAAATTAGCCGGTCAAAATGAAGCAACGAGCAAACGTCAAAGTGGTTCATCTTCAGTTTATGATGAAATCGAGTTGGAATCTAAACGTGCAACAACATCAGGTAACACTGACACTTCTCAGCCTCGTTCAACCAGTTCACGTCAAGGGAGATACTAATCATGCGTAAATTAATGATCCCTGTGGTTGTCGTTTTACTGGCATTGTTATTGATGTCAATGTTCGTCATCCCAGAAGGTGAGCGTGGGATTGTGATTCGTTTTGGTCGCATCCTAAAAGATAACAATGATGTGTCAAAAATTTATGAGCCTGGCTTGCATTTTAAAATGCCCGTCTTTGATCGAGTGAGAACGTTAGATGCTCGAATTCAAACAATGGATAGTCGCTCAGATCGCTTTGTGACCTCTGAGAAAAAAGATGTCATTATCGACTCTTATGTCAAATGGCGTATTGAAGATTTTGGTCAGTACTATTTGGCGACAGGAGGTGGTAATGCATTAACGGCGGAAGCACTACTTGAACGCCGTGTAACAGACGTTTTACGTTCAGAGATCGGTTCAAGAGAAATTAAGCAAATTGTTTCTGGTCCTCGTAACAGTAACGTACTACCTGATAGTGCAGATGATGAGGTTGTTGCCACTGAAGCGGCGAAACAAGCGCTTGAAATTGATGGTCAACGTGATGAAATCATGGCTGAAGTATTAGAGGAAACTCGAGTCAATGCTAGCCGAGATCTTGGTGTCTATGTGGTGGACTTTAGAATGAAGAAAATCAACTTACCAGACGAGATCAGTGAATCCATCTATCGTCGGATGCGCGCAGAGCGTGAATCTGTGGCTCGTCGTCACCGTTCACAAGGGCGTGAGAAAGCTGAAATTATTCGAGCTCAGGCTGAGTTAGAAGTGGCAACGATTATTGCTGAGGCAGATAGAACGGCTCGTATTACTCGTGGTGAAGCTGATGCTACGGCCGCTAAAGTTTATGCGGATGCATATAATAAAGATCCGGAGTTTTTTAGTTTCCTACGTTCGTTGCAAGCTTATGAAAACTCATTTAGCCAAAAGAGCGATATTCTTGTCTTAGATCCGAAGAGTGACTTCTTCCGATACATGAATAGCGCAAAGGGTGCAATAGCGAAGTAGATATTGACCGTCTATTTAGAAAGGCTCCATAGGAGCCTTTCTTTTTTTTGGAGACAATTATGTCGAATCTAATATGGGTAGCGATAGGAATATTACTGGTGGTGGAAGGCATTGGGCCACTCTTTGTACCGAATGGCTGGCGTCATATGCTTATTCAGCTTACCCAACAGTCAAATAACCAGTTGCGACGTATTGGTGGCTGCTTGGTGGTCACTGGAGTGGTTATTGTCTATGTCTTTATCCGCCAGTAATATCGCTACTTTTTTTCTTCATTCAGTAGTCAGTAGTGTGGTGGCGGCGGCTCATTGGCTGGGTCGGCAAGATTTGAGTTATCCATATTTTTCATTTTACCCACGACATATTTCATCTGATCTTGCATCTTGCTGATCACAAGTTGTTGTTGAGTTAAGGATTCGTTTAACTCCTCAATGGTTTGCTCTTGGAAAGCTAACTGACACTCTAAGTCATCAATGCGTTTTTCGAGTTGTGTTATCGTCTTTTCATTCATGGCTAATGATCAAATTTCCATGCTTGAGCGATACCTGCAGAGGTTGCGGAAATCACTCTTTGTTGAGAATTAAAGGTAACATCATACACTACGGCTCTAGGTGGCCGTGCATCTTTTTGGGCTTTTGCTTCAAAGCGAGCTTGCTGTTGGCCATTATCTGTCCGCCAAACGCTAATCAAACTTGAAGGGGTGCCAGTAATAAGATACTGCCCATCATCAGAAAATCGTGCGGTTGAAAAAAGTAGTTGGCGAGAAAAACTGTGTAATTTTGTCTGTTTTTGACCGGTCTGTAAATTCCAAATAACCGACTGATTTCCACTGTCTGAGGTGAATGCCAGTCGACCGTCGCGCTGAAGAGCAACCCGATTTACCCGTTGGCTATGCTCAAAGTGATAGATGATTTGTCCGGTTTGAGTATCCCATAGATAAGCCATACGGTCATTTCCTCCGCTCAATGCATAGCGCCCATTCGGAGAAAGAGCCACCGAGTTTACTTTTTCATAATGAGCAAGGAACTCAAGCCGCCTTCCAGAGACTAAGTCTACGTAAATGGCTTTACCATTGGATAGTCCAATGAGGACTTGTTCACCATTATTACTGATGTCGATATCACGGATTACCCCGTCAGAGATAGACCATAGGCCTTTGGCTTGGGTCCATCCTAAGTGCCAGACGGCAAAGTTGATTTGGCTCGCAGTCACCGCATACTGACCATTATCAGAAATGCGAATATACGATACGGTACTTGCTTGCGGATCTTGCGCGCCTAGTTGAGCTAATTGTTGACGCTGTGCTAAATCCCAGAGAACCAGCTGATGCTCTTGGGAGTATACTAGGGCAAAACGCCCATCGCGACTCAATGCAAAACTGGTGGAACCGTTGGGTTCTAATACCCAACGTTCCACATCGTTGTCAAAGAAAAAACAGCCAGTTAACAGCAACATGGTAAGCAGTTGCAGGATGAAATGAGAAATTATTCGCCTCAAAACTAATTATCCGTGAAGTAGTAAAGACAATTACAAAACATACCGTTATATTGGTACAACATGAGCTTGTGCACCAGATTAAAAAGCAGTTTTGTGCACACTCACAAAAGGTTTACCTACAAATTTGGAGAATTCAATGAAATCACTGTTTAAAGTATCGCTGCTTGCGGCTACGGTTATGCTCGCTGTTGGGTGTCAAAAAGATGATCCTGCGACTGTTAAAGCCAGTGAGCAAGCTCAACCGGTAGTAGAAACCGTCACTTTCCATTCAGAGGATGATAAAGCAGCCTACGCAATTGGTGTTTCATTTGCTAACTACCTGACTGCCAGCATCGATAAACCTAGCGAAATTGGCGTTGAGCTTAATAAAGATATTGTATTAAAAGGCATCGAACATGTTTTTGCGGGCAATGCTCAGATGACAGAAGAAGAAACTCGATCGGCATTAGAGTCGTTAGACAAACGCGTTGCTAGCCTTATGCAAGCGAAAGCGGCAGAAAAAGCCGAGACTAACAAAAAAGCTGGTGACGAGTTCCGTACAGAATTTGCTAAGCAAGACGGAGTGAAGCAAACACAATCTGGTCTTTTATATCAAGTAGTAACACCTGCAGAAGGTGAGTCTCCGAAAGATACCGATACCGTTCAAGTTCATTATAAAGGTACATTGATTGATGGGACTCAGTTTGATAGCTCTTATGATCGGGGTGAACCTGCAACATTCCCGCTTAATCGAGTGATTCCGGGATGGACAGAAGGCGTTCAACTGATGCAAGTTGGCGCTAAGTATAAATTCGTCATTCCACCAGAATTAGCTTATGGCGAGCAAGATACACCAACCATTCCTGCCAATTCGACGCTGGTTTTTGAAGTCGAGTTATTAAAAATAGGCAATGGTGAAGAAGCGAAGTAATCGGGTAGTATTATGCTGGTAGGGTCTGAAGTTCAGGCCCTTTTTTCTCCCTGGCCTTGTTATATCCCATCACCAATCATACGCCTGTGGGTTAAGATGCTAGGTTATTATCCTCAGAACGTGCTTTAAATCACTTGTTAATGAGCTAGCTCAGTCATAGACTAAAATTATCTGATAAACTTACAGAAATTAGTTGATGTTTCGTTTTAAGGTCAAAGTACAGTGACAAGCACAGAAAATATTAATACTGACATGCTACTCGAGTTTGAATCCGTTCATGTAAAACCTTTTACTGAGCACGATAAAGTGATTTTACGCTCTTATGAAGCGGTAGTAGATGGTATTGCCAGTTTAATCGGCCCATTTTGTGAAATTGTGCTGCATTCACTGGAAGACTTAAATACTTCAGCAATAAAAATTGCCAATGGAGAGAACACCGGTCGCCAAGTTGGTTCTCCCATTACTGATTTAGCACTCAAAATGCTGCGTGATATTGAAGGCTCTGAACGTAACTTTTCGCGTTCCTATTTTACTCGAGCGAAAGGTGGCGTACTAATGAAGTCGATTACCGTTGCGATCCGCAATGGTGACAACCGTGTCATTGGTTTATTGTGTATTAATGTTAATTTGGACGCTCCGTTTTCTCAAGTTCTTCAATCATTTATGCCCACTCAAGAAGCTCAAGAAGCGGCATCTTCTGTCAACTTTGCCAGTGATGTAGAGGAATTGGTGGATCAAACCGTTGAACGGACTATCGAAGAAATCAATACTGATAAATCAGTTTCGAATAATACCAAGAATCGTCAAATTGTTATGGCATTGTTTGATAAAGGAATTTTTGATATTAAAGATGCGATTAATCGGGTCGCGGATAGGCTAAATATCTCTAAGCACACCGTTTATCTTTACATCCGTCAACGCAAAACTGGGGATGAATAGGCCGTGGACAGCCCTGCATTAACCTTTACTTTATTAGTCAATGGCCCGTGTTATGGGACACAGTCAGCTCGTAATGCGTATCTCTTTGCTCTGAATGTGATTGAGCAAGGGCATCAGTTAAAACGGGTGTTTTTCTATCAAGACGGTGTATCTAATGGCTCAGCATTGACGGTGCCTGCCAATGATGAATTTGACTTAGTCAAAGGATGGCAAACCTTGGCGAATCAATATCATGTTAGTCTTGAAACTTGTGTTGCGGCTGCGTTGAGAAGGGGACTGTTAAGCGATAGTGAAGCCTCATTGCACCAGCGTAGTGCTGCAAACCTAGCTAAATCATTTCAGCAAACTGGGCTTGGTAGTTTAGCTGAAGCGTTACTAAGTGATGATAGAGTAATACAGTTTTGAAGAAAATTGCTTTTATATTTCACTCTTCACCGCATGCCATTAGTGCCGGTCGCGAAGGGTTAGATGCGTTGTTAGCGACTTCAGCTTATCACGATAATTTGGCCGTTTTTTTTGTCGCAGAAGGGGTGTTGCAATTAGTGAAAAATCAGCAACCGGAGCATGTTTTGAGCCGCGATTATCTTTCTGCATTTAAACTGCTTGATCTTTACGACATTGAACAGCGTTATGTTTGCCAGCAAAGCTTGGCTGAATGGGGCATGGATATTGAAGATTTACTGATTGATGCCCAGCCATTAACGCCAGTTGAGATAGCGAAACAGTGGCAAGACTTTGATCACGTTCTAACGTTTTAAAAGGGAATGAGATGCTGCATATTGTCAAAAAATTAGAGCAACTCACATGGCTTTCTCGTTACTTACAGTGTGGTGATGTATTACTGTTGGTTGAGCAAGCCGTTTATGCGAGTAAGATCTCTTCTCCCTATTATCGTTATCTTCCCTGTGATAGCACAGTTTATGCATTACAAGAGGATCTGGCAGCACGAGGGTGGTTAGAGGCTTGTGCTGAACCGATACATATCATTAATATCGCTGGATTTGTTGATATGACAATTAATGCCGAAAAATCAATAAGTTGGTAGTTATTTTGTTAGCCTTTGTGCATTTAGACTGACACCCCCATTTCCCTTACAGAAAAAAGATCTGTATATTTCTTGACACACCTCTCACTGCTGCATAGAATTTTGCGTCCCTATTTGCGTAAAGCAATTAGGGCTAGATTTTTCACAAAGCTTACTTTAAGTAAATTCAGGAGCTAGCTAATGGCAACGATTAACCAGTTGGTACGCAAGCCACGTGTGAAGCAAGTTGCAAAAAACAACGTGCCTGCACTCGAAGCGTGCCCACAAAAACGTGGTGTATGTACTCGCGTATATACTACTACCCCTAAAAAACCTAACTCAGCACTACGTAAAGTATGTCGTGTACGTTTAACTAACGGTTTTGAAGTTACTTCATACATCGGTGGTGAAGGTCATAACCTACAAGAGCACAGTGTCGTTCTTATCCGTGGCGGTCGTGTAAAAGACCTTCCGGGTGTTCGTTACCACACTGTTCGTGGTGCGCTTGACTGTTCAGGCGTTAACGACCGTAAACAAGGTCGTTCTAAGTACGGTGTGAAGCGTCCTAAGTCTTAATGCCCTTCTTTTTATAAGAGAAGCGTTAAGTAAGGCCAAACACTAAAATTAAATTTTAATTTTGAAGAAACTGAAAAGTTTTGGATAACCTGAAGAAGACAACGGAGAATATTCCATGCCACGTCGTCGCGTCATTGGTCAGCGTAAGATCCTTCCAGATCCAAAGTTCAAATCTGAATTGCTGGCAAAATTCGTTAACATCCTAATGGTTGACGGTAAAAAATCTACTGCAGAAAAAATTGTTTACACTGCACTAGACACTATGGCTGAGAAATCTGGTAAAGATCACTTAGCTGTATTTGAAGAAGCTCTTGAAAATGTTCGCCCAGCGGTCGAAGTTAAATCTCGCCGCGTGGGTGGTTCAACTTACCAAGTTCCTGTAGAAGTTCGTCCGGTTCGCCGTAACGCACTTGCTATGCGTTGGTTGGTTGAAGCTGCGCGTAAGCGTGGTGAAAAATCTATGGCTGCTCGCCTAGCTGCTGAAATGCTAGACGCATCAGAAAACAAAGGTACTGCTGTTAAGAAACGTGAAGACGTTCACCGTATGGCAGAAGCAAACAAAGCGTTTGCTCATTACCGCTGGTAATACCTTCTGTGCTGCGAGGTTCTCTCGCAGCACATTTCTATATTTCTAAGGTTAACCTTAGTAAGAGGATACAATCGTGGCTCGTAAAACTCCTATTGAGCGCTACCGTAATATCGGTATCTGTGCTCACGTAGATGCAGGAAAAACAACCACTACTGAGCGTATTCTGTTCTACACCGGCCTTTCTCACAAACTTGGTGAAGTTCATGATGGCGCTGCCACTATGGACTGGATGGAGCAAGAGCAAGAGCGTGGTATCACCATTACCTCTGCTGCCACCACGGCTTTCTGGCGTGGTATGGATGCCCAATTCCAAGATCATCGCATTAATATCATTGATACCCCAGGACACGTTGACTTTACCATTGAAGTAGAGCGTTCATTACGTGTGCTCGATGGTGCAGTGGTTGTTTTCTGTGGTTCGTCTGGTGTTGAGCCTCAATCTGAGACTGTTTGGCGTCAAGCGGATAAATACCATGTTCCACGCATTGTATTTGTTAACAAGATGGACCGTACAGGGGCAGATTTTCTACGCGTTGTAGACCAAATTAAACATCGTCTTGGTGCGACTCCTGTTCCTATCCAATTGAATATTGGTGCAGAAGAAGAGTTCAGAGGGGTCATCGACCTGATCAAGATGAAAGCCATTAACTGGAATGAAGCCGATCAAGGCATGACCTTCACCTATGAAGAAATTCCAGCAGAGATGCAAGAGCTTGCTGAAGAGTGGCACAACAACTTAGTTGAAGTGGCTGCTGAAGCGAGTGAAGAGTTAATGGATAAATACCTTGAAGAAGGTGCATTAACCGAAGCTGAAATAAAACAAGCACTTCGCCAACGGACACTGAACAACGAAATCGTACTCGCCACGTGCGGAAGTGCGTTTAAAAATAAAGGTGTGCAAGCGGTATTGGATGCAGTGGTTGAATATCTTCCATCACCGGTTGAAGTGCCTGCTATTAAAGGGATCGATGATCGTGAAAATGAGGTTGAACGTCATGCTGACGACAATGAACCATTTTCTGCTTTAGCCTTTAAAATTGCTACCGATCCTTTTGTTGGTTCATTGACGTTTATTCGCGTCTATTCTGGGGTTGTCAATTCCGGAGATGCTGTTTATAACTCAGTGAAACAGAAGAAAGAGCGTTTTGGCCGCATCGTTCAATTGCATGCTAATAAACGCGAAGAAATTAAAGAAGTTCGCGCTGGCGATATTGCTGCGGCAATCGGTTTGAAAGACGTTACAACCGGTGATACTTTGTGCGACCAAGATCATAAAGTGATTCTTGAACGTATGGAGTTCCCTGAGCCAGTCATTCAGATCGCCGTTGAGCCGCGCTCTAAAGCTGACCAAGAGAAAATGGGCATTGCACTGGGTAAACTCGCAGCGGAAGATCCATCTTTCCGAGTTGAAACCGATAATGAAACGGGGCAAACCCTAATCTCTGGTATGGGCGAGCTTCATCTAGATATCATCGTTGATCGCATGAAACGCGAATTTAGCGTTGATTGCAACGTGGGTAAACCTCAGGTTGCGTATCGTGAAACCATTCGTGGTAAAGCGGAAGTTGAAGGCAAGTTTGTTCGTCAGTCAGGTGGCCGTGGTCAATATGGTCATGTATGGTTGAAAGTTGAACCTGCCGAGCCGGGACAAGGCTTCGTCTTTGTTGACGAAATCGTGGGTGGTGCAATTCCTAAAGAATTCATCAATCCGGT
>NZ_NBUS01000033.1:44178-44854 GCF_002749895.1 Vibrio fujianensis
ATTCATCAATCCGGTCGCGAAAGGTATCGAGGAACAAATGAACAACGGGGTGTTAGCGGGTTATCCTATACTGGATATCAAAGCCACACTGTTCGATGGTTCGTTCCACGATGTCGATTCAAGTGAGATGGCGTTTAAGATCGCCGGCTCTATGGCATTCAAGAAAGGGGCATTAGCAGCAAGCCCTGTTATTCTTGAGCCGTTGATGAAGGTTGAAGTAACTACTCCCGAAGATTGGATGGGTGATGTCGTCGGTGATTTAAACCGTCGTCGTGGCATCATTGAAGGTATGGATGAAGGGCCTGCGGGCTTGAAAATCATCCGTTGCCGAGTGCCTCTCGCAGAGATGTTTGGTTACGCTACCGATCTACGTTCTGCAACCCAAGGACGTGCTTCTTACTCGATGGAGTTTGCAGAGTACGCTGAGGTTCCGAAAAATATTGCAGATGCAATCATTGCAGAACGTGGTTAGCTGTTATTTGATTAATAACGAATCTATTGCGCTGACGAGCGTTGGCGCATAAAATGGCAATTTCTGGCGCGCTTTGAGTGTGCGTTACTCAAAGTGAATCATAACTAGGAAGGAACACGATCGTGTCTAAAGCAAAATTTGAACGTACGAAACCGCACGTAAACGTTGGTACTATCGGCCACGTTGACCACGGTAAAACCACTC
>NZ_NBUS01000032.1:0-2314 GCF_002749895.1 Vibrio fujianensis
CCAATCTTTACAAACCGAGTCCGTGACCCAAGCTATGGAAGAAATGGGCCAAGCGATTAGTGCGGTAAGTCAACATACTCAATATGCACAAACGGTGGTAACACAAGCTGATGAGCTTAGTTTACAAGGTGCAAATACCGTTCAACAAGCCAGTATGCGGATAAAAAACTTAGCCAATGCAATAGATCATTCTGCTCAAATTATTCGGCACTTACATCAAGAGTCGACAGAAATTACCCAAGTGTTGGGTGTGATACAAAATATTGCTGAACAAACCAACTTATTAGCGCTTAATGCTGCGATAGAAGCCGCACGTGCTGGCGAGGCCGGACGAGGATTTGCGGTTGTCGCTGATGAAGTGCGTAATTTGTCGGGTAACACAGAAAAAGCGACTCGCTCGATTAGTGATGTTTTGTCGCGTTTACAACAAGGCGCGGATAATGCGGTGAACGCCATGCAGTCTGCGAATCAACAAGCACTAGAAAGTGTCGATTTTTCTAATCAATCGGAACAAGTTTTAAATCATATTCGGCAAGCATTTGAAGATGTAGCACAAGTGAATCGTTCGATCACCACGGCCAGTGAGCAGCAGGCTTTGGTTGCTCAGCAAACGAAGCAAAGTATCCATAGCTTAAGTGGCGATACACAGGATTTAGAGCAGCAGGCAAAGCAGGCTCGAGAAGTGAGCGAAATGTTGAGCCAAGCCTCTGGTGAGCTGCGAGATAAGGTTCATCACTTTGTCACCGCATAAATGAAGCTTGCTCTCTTGATCATTGAAACGATCAAGAAAGTTTGTTGGCTGGGGTTACTTAAAAAAACCATGATGCTAACGGTGATTAGGCGGCGGCAAAGCGGGTTTATTTAATGTCCGTTGCGATGGATCATCAGTTAAATCAGAGGTATTCATCATTTTAGAGAGGCGTTGTAGTGAAGAGAGCAGTAGAGTTTGTTCCCAACCAGCTAATGATTGAAATCGTTGAATAAAGTCTTGTTGCATAAGCTGTGGTGCAGTTTGTAGCAAGGTTTGTCCAGTGGTCGTGAGCATCGCATGTACCTTTCTTTTATCATCAGTATCTCGTGTACGCAGGACAAGCTGCCGTTTCTCTAAGCGGTCTAAAATACTGGTCGCTGTTGCTTGGCTCATATTGGTTGCTATTGACAGTTGGCGAATGGTCATATTAGGCGAGTTATTAATGGCTCGCATCAATAACAGTTGTGGGCTCGTTAGGCCAAACGTTTTATTCAACTGTTTTGAATGTAGATCAATCGCGCGAATAATTTGTCGCACTGATACGAGTACTTCTTCGTGAATATCCAATTTTTCCTCCATAAGGAAGAGGCTGCTCAAGCAGCCTCTATTAACGATCACCGAGTTATTGCGCTGCTTGTGTGGCAGCTGCTATCCATGAGTTAAACAATGCTTGGTTAGCTTTGATCCAACCATTGGCATGAGATTCAATATCTCGTGCTGAATTTTTACCCTGACTCATCAGCATATTTTGTGCACTGATATCGTTGATGCTTAATTTCATGATTTCAAACAATTTCGCTGCTGCTGGGTTTTCCATAGCAAATTGTTTATTGGCGATAATATTCATCGAGTTAATTGGGAAACCGTAGTTTTTACCATTTGGTAGCGTCGTATCAATTCCCTTTTGATTCCCTGGTAGCGCTGAAAATGGCACTTCTAGCCACACCACATCTTTTCCTGGAACTAAAACACCACTCACCCAGTAAGGTGTCCATGTGTAGTAAATAATCGGATCGCCTTTTTTATAGCGAGAGATGGTATCAGCAATAATAGCTGCGTAGTTGCCTTGATTGTGGGTTACCGTATCACGTAGGCCAAAAGTATCGAGTTGGTATTCAACCACACTTTCACATCCCCAGCCTGGATTACAACCGGTTAAGTCGGCTTTTCCGTTACCATTGGCATCAAAGAGTTTTGCAATTTTGGGATCTTTGAGCTGACCGATGTTGGTAATGTGATATTTCTCAGCGGTTTTTTTATCAATCAAGTAACCTTGAGCGGCTCCGGAGATATATGTGCCTTGACGATAGAATTTGTCATCACCACCAGAGGCGAGGTATTTATCATCATGCAATGGCTGCCAATTCACCGCCAAGTAGGTCGCATCACCTTCTGCAATTGAGGTATAGCCTACGTTGTAGTCAACTTCTTTGGTAGGCAGTACGTGATAACCCAAAGCTTCCATGGCTTTATTGACAATTAAAGTTTGGAAGGTTTCTTCTGCAACGGTGGATTGTATTGGCTGTACAGTAATCCCTTCGCCGGGAAGTTTAGCCCAAGCAG
>NZ_NBUS01000032.1:2324-3011 GCF_002749895.1 Vibrio fujianensis
GATAAGGTTGCGCTGACGGTGAGCCCAGTCGTGAGCAGCGTCTTCCATGCGTTATTCATTTCTATTCTCCTAGTAATTGATTTATATCAAGTTATTTTTTTGGCTTAAGTCGGTACACGAGTGAGGCCGGGCCTTTTTCGTACCAACGTATTTTCTTATCTCGACTGTTGATGCCAATCGTCTGAGTAAGTCTGTCGAGTAAAATGGCGAGGATAACAATGCCTAAGCCACCGACAGCCGCGAGACCCATATCGAGACGACCAATGCCGCGTAACACCATTTGTCCTAAACCGCCGACCGCTATCATTGAGGCAATCACGACCATAGAGAGTGAAAGCATCAAGGTTTGGTTGACCCCCGCCATTATCGTTGGCATAGCCAGTGGCAGTTGAATTCGGTAGAGCATTTGTTTTGGGCTAGCCCCAAAAGCGTGCCCAGCTTCAATCAGCTCTTCAGGAACTTGTTGAATACCTAAGATGGTTAAACGAACAATCGGAGGCAGTGCAAAGATAATGGTGACGACGACACCCGGAACATTCCCAATACCAAACAGCATGACAATCGGAACTAAGTAGACAAAGGCAGGCGTTGTCTGCATGGCATCTAGCATGGGCCGAATGATCTTAGCTGAAGTTTCACTACGAGCGAGCCATATCCCCGTGGGAAGGCCAATAAGAAGGCAGAAAA
>NZ_NBUS01000032.1:3021-5714 GCF_002749895.1 Vibrio fujianensis
AACTGAGGTCATGACTAAGGCTAGAGTGACCATTGCCTCATCCCAAGCACCAATAAGACCAATGACAAGCAATGAGACGAAAGAGGCGATACCCAAACGTCGCCCAGCAAGCTGCCAAGTAATCAGTAATACAATCAACAGCATAAGTGGAGCTGGTGTTGAAATCAGTGTGGTTTGGAATGAACTGAGTATGAAATCAATAGGCACACGAATGGCTTGAAATAATGGCCGACCATGCTGAACCAGTCCATTAATGGCGGTTTCTACCCAGTGATCAAAAGGGATATGGGCCTCTTTAAATGGGTGTAACCAATCAAACGGTTCGGTGGTGACTGGTGCGGCATTGAGCCAATCATTAGCGGCGGTGGCACTTGAGGTGGTTGACCATGGGTCGCTGCTGACCGTTTGAGTCGCTGCTCCCCAAGGATCTGCGGCGTTTGCCGCGGCATGACTTGTTTCCGTGGTCATAATTATTCTCTATCTAAAGTTTGCAGTAATCGTGATTTTGTGATGACGCCAAAATATTTCCGTTGTTCATCCACAACAGGAACAGCATAAGGCACACTGGCCACTTGGCTAATTAAGTCGCCGACGGAAACATCAGGGTGAATGGTCACCGTGTCTGATAATAAAGCGCTGTTAAGAGAGCGTTGCTCTTTTTTGGCGGCTTTTAGCGAGTCAAGTGAAACAATGCCGGTGTATTTATTGGTGCGATCAACCACAATGCCAAATTCTCGCTCATTATCTAGTAGCAATTGCAGGGCGGTTGCTGGGCCATCGTTATCATGTTTTTTAAAGACCGCCGCAGGTTTTTTACGCGCGATATCTTTTGCACTGAACACGCTAGCGATATTGACGCCGCGGAAAAAGGAACTGACATAATCATTTGCTGGTTGATGCAGTATTTCATCCGGAGTGCCGACTTGTACCACCACACCATCCTGCATAATAGCGATGCGATCCCCGATGCGCATCGCTTCATCTAAATCATGAGAAATAAAAACAATAGTGCGCTTGTCATCATTTTGTAGACGAATCAGTTCGTCTTGCATTTCACTACGAATCAAAGGGTCAAGGGCGGAGAAAGCCTCATCCATTAATAAAATATCGGGATCATTGCTGAGCGCTCTGGCGAGCCCAACGCGTTGTTTCATACCACCAGAAAGTTCATCAGGGTAGGAATCACAGTAAGCTTCTAACCCGACTCGCTCAAGCGCTTGACGGGCGATTTGGTGGCGCTCTTTCTCATCAACACCTGCTAATTCAAGGCCAAAAGCCGTGTTCTCTATCACGGTCATGTGTGGCATGAGGGCAAAGTTTTGAAACACCATGGAGATACTTTGACGACGAACGGTTCTTAACGCTTGGTCAGAAATTGTGGCAATGTCGTTTCCTTTGAGTAAAACGCTCCCTCGGGTCGGTTCAATCAAACGGTTTAATAATCGAACAAGGGTCGATTTTCCGGAGCCTGAAAGCCCCATGATCACAAAAATCTCCCCTTCATTAATCGATAATGACACATCTTTAACCCCAACGGTCAGGCCTGTTTTTTCAAAGATTTGATCTTTATTCAGGCCTTTTTCGATGAGAGGGAACGCTTCATCTGGTGTCTCTCCAAACACCTTATAAAGGTTCTTCACTTCCAGCATAGTTGACATCTTTATATCCTTTATCTTTGTCAATATGACACAATGAAAATAGAAAATATGCATAGAACACTAAACATTGTTTTATGGCTTTTCAAGTTTTTATTGGTGCTGCTAGTGTGTAATTTTAGTTAAAATGTTGTTTTTTAAAGAAAATAAAAAATACAAAAAAAAGTGTTTTAATTTGAGGTAGAATGTTTTGGGTGGGGTGGTTTTTTCTCACTGCGCCTGCATATAAACTGATTTAGCGGTATGATGTGACGGTGAAATTGATGTAATTGAGGAGCGTAACGCGTGCGACAATTTTGGATGGTGCTATATGGAGTGGTTTTGCTGTTGGGCAGTACGACAAACCTTTTTGCTCAAGAGCAACAAGCCGTGCCTTACTCGGAATCACCGATATTAGATAGGCCCTTAGTGGAACGGTATATTTTAGATGAGTTAAAAGCGTTACGTCAGGATCAACAGGATCTAGAACGGCGTTTGACGATTCAGATCACGGATCGAGAGTTGGCTGTTGCTGACAAATCTCTCAATTATTCTAATGTCACCGTGACCTATTTTTTCTATGTAATTGCGGGGGTCGCTTCACTGGTCGCCTTAATTGGTTGGCAATCATTAAGAGAGGTAAAGCATAACACTCGAGAAATGGCCGATAAAAAACTTAATAAAATAGCTCAAGAATATGAGCGGAAATTTGTCGCGTTAGAGCGTGATCTTAAACGCAAAAGTAGCATCATCAGTGAAAATAACCGAGAAATTGAAATTATCAATGAGATTCATAATTTGTGGTTGCGTTCGCAGAATGTACAAACAGCCGAGCAACGAATCGAAGTGTATGATGAAATTCTTAAGATTCGCCCAGGCGATCTAGAAGCATTAACTTATAAAGCTGATGCGGTCATGGAGATGCAGGAGTACCATTGGGCAATGAGCTTATGTAATCGAGTGCTCGAGTTGGATGAAAGTAATGGCCCTGCACTGTATCAGCGAGCTTGTGCTTATGCTCGTTTAGGGGCTGAAGAACAGGCGTTGGAAGATATTCAG
>NZ_NBUS01000032.1:5724-12110 GCF_002749895.1 Vibrio fujianensis
GAGCTACGGATATCAGCCCTTCGTTGCGAGAATTGATTGCTGATGAGCCTGACTTTGAATCTTTATATGGCAATAAACGTTTTGATGCGTTAATTAGCGGTAATATCAGTTAATTTTTTATGATTATGGTATATCCCCTTGTTACTTGAATCTGCAGGGGTGTTGGCTACGTTCATTCAAAGGCCAGCCTACGGCTGTTCAAATTGTTCCAGACAAATTTGTCACTCACTTGCCGCCGACCTGCAACGCCAAGTTATTTGGGGATAGGCCGAGCTGTTTAACGCATAACGAAGTGTTGTCTTAACGACAAATTATTATCATTAGACACACCTTGGTTTTTCGCGGATAAAGCGCGAGACCCTCAGGGTGTCGGGGAGGGCGACTTGTATTGAGTCGCCACTACATTCTCTTTGTTTTTGTGAGATATCAAGTGGAAAAATCATCCAAATTGGATCGCGTTCGTGCGGATTATAACGTTCATTACTGGAGCCAAGGGTTTTATGGCATTAATGATCAAGGTGAAGTGTATGTTTCTCCTCGTAAAGATCGAGCCTATTCAACGGCCTTGAGTTCGATTGTTCAACAGTTGGAGGCTCGTAATCTCAATTTACCCGTCCTTGTGCGTTTCCCACAAATTTTGCACCAACGAGTTCATAATATTTGTGATGCTTTTAACCAAGCAATAGAAGAATGTGATTATCCCAACCAATATTTGTTGGTGTATCCGATAAAAGTGAATCAACAAAAAGAAGTGGTAGATGAAATACTGGCTAGCCAAGCTAAGTTAGAAACAAAGCAGCTAGGGCTTGAGGCCGGAAGTAAACCTGAACTTTTGGCCGTTCTTGCTATGGCTCAGCAAGCCAGTTCGGTGATTGTATGTAATGGTTATAAAGATAGAGAATACATTCGGTTAGCACTAATTGGTGAAAAGCTTGGGCATAAAGTTTTTATTGTATTAGAAAAACTGTCAGAGTTGGAGCTTGTGCTCAAAGAAGCCAAGAGCCTTGGCGTACAACCGCGCTTGGGTTTGCGCATCCGTTTAGCTTCGCAGGGAGCAGGAAAGTGGCAGTCGAGTGGTGGCGAAAAATCAAAATTTGGTTTAGCGGCGGCACAAGTATTAACAGTGATTGAGCGTTTAAAAGTAGAGCAACAGTTAGATACGTTACAACTGGTGCATTTTCATCTTGGTTCACAAATGGCCAATATCCGTGACGTCAGAAATGGCGTCAATGAAGCCGCTCGTTTTTATTGTGAACTAAGAGAGCTGGGGGCACAAATTGACTATTTTGATGTAGGCGGAGGTTTGGCGGTCGATTATGATGGCACGCGCAGCCAGTCTTCCAATTCTATGAACTATGGTCTGCAAGAGTATGCACGCAATATTGTCAGTGTTGTTGCGGATATGTGCACTCTTTATCAACAACCGAAACCGATCATTATTTCTGAATCGGGCCGTTCAATTACTGCTCATCATGCGGTATTAATTACCAATGTGATTGGAACAGAGATTTATAGCCCTGAAACGATCAGTGAGCCGGATGCCGATGCTCCGTTATTGATGCAAAATATGTGGCGTAGTTGGGAAACATTACGAGAAGGAACCGATGCTCGAGCGTTAATTGAGATTTACAATGATACCCAGAGTGATTTATCCGAGGCGCACACGCTCTTTGCGTCCGGGGTGATTAACTTACCCCATCGTGCATGGATCGAACAACTTTCGTTACGTATTTATCATGAACTACGTTTAAAAATGAGTACGAAAAACCGTTTCCATCGCCCCATTTTAGATGAGTTACAAGAACGGTTGGCTGATAAATTTTTTGTCAACTTTTCACTTTTTCAATCCTTACCAGATGCATGGGGAATTGATCAAGTATTTCCCGTATTGCCCTTGTCGGGGTTAGAGCATGTCGACGATCGGCGAGCGGTGATGTTAGATATTACATGCGACTCAGATGGCGCAATAGAGCAATATGTCGAAGGACAGGGTATTGAAACCACCTTACCCGTTCCTGCTTGGTCGAAAGATACGCCCTATCTGATGGGATTTTTCCTAGTTGGAGCCTATCAGGAAATTTTAGGTGATATGCATAACTTGTTTGGCGATACTCATAGCGTGGTTGTGCATATCAATGATCAAGGTGAGTCAGAAATTACCTTTATCAATGAAGGCGATACGGTTGAGGATATGATGCGTTATGTTCATATTGATGTCGATGCAATTCGTGCCAATTATCGTCAGCTAGTCAGTCAACGAGTGGCAGAGCAAGAGCAGGCAACCGTGCTGGAAGAGTTAGAACAAGGCCTGAGTGGTTATACTTATTTAGAGGATTTTTAAATGAATGATTTGTTTACGAAAACTGATTATTCACTCTACTCCAATGCGATGACTTTTGTCCGTCGCCCGTATGTGAGAAACCCAGTCGATACTGAAGCCGATGTCGTTGTACTTGGGGTTCCGCTTGATATGGCTACATCGGGTCGCCCGGGAGCTAGAATGGGGCCGGATGCGATTCGTCGTGCATCGGTGAATTTAGCGTGGGAAGGCAAAAAATTTCCTTGGGAGTTCAATTTATTTGAGCAAACCAAGGTGATTGACGCCGGTGATCTAGTGTTTGATTGCGGTGATGCGGAAGATTTTACTTATCGTCTAGAGGCGGCCGCAAATGAAATCGTCAAAAGTGGTAAAACGTTACTTGCATTAGGGGGCGATCATTTTATTACTTTGCCGATCTTACGTGCTTATGCTAAGCATGTCGGTGAAATGGCATTGATTCATTTTGATGCGCATACTGATACTTATGCTAATGGCAGTGCTTATGATCATGGGACGATGTTTTATCATGCTCCCAAAGAAGGATTGATTTCACCGAAACATTCGGTCCAAATTGGTATTCGAACCGAGTATAAACAGCAAGGACACGGTTTTAATGTGATTAATGCGATGCAAGCCAATGACATGCCAGTTGAGGAGATTGTTGAGCGAATTCGTCAGATTGTTGCCGATAAGCCGGTCTATTTGACGTTTGACATCGATTGTTTAGATCCTGCGTTTGCTCCCGGTACCGGTACCCCGGTGTGTGGTGGTTTAAATTCCGATAAAATTTTAAAAATTATTCGTGCACTCAAAGGCATCAATTTGGTTGGAATGGATGTCGTAGAGGTGTCTCCTCCTTATGATCAGAGTGATGTGACCGCTTTAGCGGGAGCAACGATTGCCTTGGAGCTGCTTTATGTGTGGGCATCTCGTCAAGAGATAGAATAACTAGACGTTAGCTGCTGATGGAAACCGAGCTTGTGTACGCTCGGTTTTTTTATCAGATTTTAATGTCCAAAATTACCTAACTTTTAATCAAGCGTAGGAAATGAATCGGTTTGTTACGTTCGTTTACATAACGGTCTTAATACCGATCTCGAAACAAGGTAATCTAAAGCCAGTGATTTATTTTTGCATGATTTTTTGGGATATAGATTATGAAAAATATCAAGTCAATCGTGTTGTCTACGATCGGATTATCTCTTTTGCCAAGTCTGGGTCATTCTACACCCATTGTCGTGCCGAATCCGCCTCAACTTTCGGCGAAAGGGTATGTGTTGATGGATTACCACACGGGAAGGGTATTGGTTCAACATCATGCTCATGAGCGGCTAAACCCTGCTAGCTTAACAAAATTGATGACCTCCTATGTGGCGGGACAAGGTCTTAAGCAAGGTAAAATTAGCGCAGCTGATCAAGTGACCATTAGCCATAAAGCCTGGGCTAAAAACTTTCCAGATTCTTCAAAGATGTTTATCGAGGTTGGAAAGCAAGTCAACATGATGGACTTATATCGAGGGCTTATTGTGCAGTCTGGCAATGATGCTAGCGTTGCCATTGCTGAGCATGTTGCAGGTTCAGAAAGTGCTTTTGTGGATCTAATGAATTTATGGGCCCAAAAACTGGGGTTAGAAAACACCTCATTTACCAATCCTCATGGCCTCGATAGTGAGGGGCTATACAGCACGCCTTATGATATAGCCAAACTCGCCCAAGCGATTATTCGTGATTTACCGGAAATCTACCCGCTTTATAGCGAAACGTCATTCTCGTATAACGGCATTACTCAATACAACCGTAATGGACTGTTACGTGATCGCAGTTTGAATGTCGATGGAATGAAAACCGGCTTTACCAGCGGAGCTGGTTACAGCTTAGCAACCTCAGCAACCGATGGTGATATGCGTTTAATTTCGGTTGTCATGGGAGCAAATAGCCAAAAATCACGAGAATCAGAAAGTAAACAATTACTCAGCTATGGCTTTAGGTTTTTTGAGACCATCTCACCCCATCAAAACAATGAAGTGCTAGAGAGCGTCAGAATTTGGAGCGGGAAGCAAGATCAAGTTGCGGTCGGGGTTGCACACACGACTTATTTAACGCTTATTAAAGGTGAATTAGCAAAACTCAGCGGTGTTATTGAATTAGATAAGGAGCTGGAAGCGCCACTGAAACAGGGCGAGGTGATTGGCAAAGTGATTTATCAAGTTGATGGACATCAAGTTGGAGAAGCCGCACTAGTGGCTTTGGAAACAGTGGAAGAAGGGAACTGGTTTAAACGTCTGTTCGATAGCATTAAGCGCTTCTTTGCTGGTTGGTTTTAATGTCGTTTTGACTTAAGGATCAAGCGGAGGTATTAATAAATGATGGTGAGTTCTTCGTCATACATCCTGAGTTTAATTTGTGTGAGCAGATAACGTTATTGCACAAAGCTGTTTGAGAATTATCCTATTTGATGCCTATCTATACTGCTTGGGGTGTTTATTAACCATTTGATTGATTTTAGTAATTTTTTTATTGACCTTATGGCTGAATACGTTAAAGTACGTCTCGTTCCCAAGGCGAAACGGGAATAGATAGTGTGAGCCTAGCGTAATGCGCGTTGCCCTGGTGGTGAAATTGGTAGACACAAGGGATTTAAAATCCCTCGACTTTCGAGTCGTGCCGGTTCAAGTCCGGCCCGGGGCACCATCTATCGAAAGACAGTAAAGGCGCGTTGGCAGAGTGGCCATGCAGCGGATTGCAAATCCGTGGACCTCGGTTCGACTCCGGGACGCGCCTCCATTACTATGAATCTCTGTTATTAATCGTAACCAGCATTGAGCTGGTTTTTTTGTTTTAGCCTTTCTCTTAATCTAATTGGCAAGGCGGTTGCCGGTGTATCCGTTGATTTATTTCACTTATGTGAATAAATTCGCCCTCTATTCAACCTAGCTTCACTTTCACTGCTAGAATCTTTCGTAAGCAGCAACGTTGTTTTTTCTATCCGAAGGTCACCTTTACCATTACTTTGTTATCGTATCAATGATGGCGGTTAATGGTGAGCATTCAGAATTACGGCATTGATAGGCGATGTGATTGGGGTGAACGAACGTCACCAACGCTCTTGCAGCTTCAAGTAGCAAGGGGATAATCAAAAAAGGCCAACAATCGCTGGCCTTGTATTAATTATGTATGTATTAACGATATAAAGTTTGTTCAGTTCTTAACCCTTGGATCAAGCTAAAACACATTAAGAGTAGCACAAAGCTGAATGGCAACGCTGTAGCGACCACTCCAGATTGCAGGGCCTGTAGTGCCTCTGGGCCGCCAACCCAAAGCATGACCGCAGCAATCGCCCCACCAATAATAGCCCAAAAAATACGTTGTAGAACGGGCGCATCGACTTTACCACCAGCGGTAATACTATCAATAACAAGTGATCCTGAGTCGGCTGAGGTAATAAAGAAAATTAAAATCAATCCAATAGAAATGAGAGAAATAACGCTGCCAAACGGTAATTGCTCATAAACATGGAACAATGTTAATGAAATATCCGTCAGTCCATTGGCTCCTAGTTCACCGATGTGATTGGCAACTTGATCGAGCGCAACACCGCCAAAAACAGACATCCAAATTAAAATTAATAACGTAGGAATAAAGACCACCGCAAGGATAAACTCACGAACCGTTCGCCCTCTTGACACTCGTGCGATAAACATGCCGACAAAAGGTGACCATGAAATCCACCATGCCCAATAGAATACAGTCCAACCATGCATCCAGATTTCATCTTCCCGCCCATGGGGATTACTTAGCGGAAGAATATTTTCAACATACGCCATGAAGGTATCAGGGATCGACTGTAAAGTGATAGTAAAGCTGACGATGATCATAAAAATCAACAGTGCAAAAGCAAACAGCATATTAATATTACTAAGCACTTTGACACCACCATTGATCCCTCGAAATACGGAGATGATGGCAATAAGCGTAACAAAAATGATAACGGTAAATTGCATACCGATGCCGCCATTCGTTCCAAAGATATAGTTAATGCCACTTGTGGCTTGCTGAGCGCCTAAAC
>NZ_NBUS01000032.1:12120-23100 GCF_002749895.1 Vibrio fujianensis
AATGAAGTCGCCAGCCCGAATAAGGTTGCTAATACAGCCATAATATCAATAACATGGCCTAGCCATCCCCAAGCGCGATCACCAAAAATGGGATAGAACACGGAACGAATGGATAAAGGGAGACCTTTATTGAAGGTAAAAAATCCGAGCGATAAAGCGACGATGGCATAAATGGACCAGCCATGAATTCCCCAGTGGAATAGGGTCGCGCCCATGGCTAATGATTTCGCTTCAGGAGTATTGGCTGCGACATTAAAAGGAGTTCCCCACCAATTGGTATAGTAAGCGGTCGGTTCAGCCACACTCCAGAATAGTAAGCCGATGCCCATTCCTGCGGCAAAAAGCATCGAGAGCCATGAGGGACGAGAGTGATCCGGGGTGGCATCTTTTCCACCTAGGCGAATTTTACCCAGTGGAGAGATCATCAAGATTAAAGCAAAGCATAAAAAGAAGTTCGTTATCCACATAAAGAAAACATCAAATTCTTGAATAATGCTGTTCTTTAGGGTGTCGAGCACCTCTTTCGCTGTCGTTGGGCCAACCCAGATAATTGAAATTAAAAAGAAAATGATTAATCCGGCACTGATGCCAAAAACAGGGTTATGAACATCAAACCCCCATTTCTGAACGTTATCTTGTCCCACTCGGTAGTCGGTGGTTTCTATACTGTATTTTTTTAATGCGTCTTCCATCGTATGACTCGATCAGTATCGCATTCGTCACTTTTCTACAGTTAGAGAAGTGATGAATGCGTTAAAAGTGAATTAAATAATTAGAGTGCAAATTATTTTTACGGGCTAATCATACCGCTTTTTTTAATTTTTGTCATACTCGGTAAGTGTTTTACTTTTTTTGTTTGTTTTTTCTTATAATTAAAGGTATGTGTACGAAAGGTTTTTGCTTGGTTTTTTGCTTAAGTGGTAACACGATTTCGCTCAATGAGGTGCGACTATGAGTAAGAGAATTCAGCAAAGGATAGTGGGTCAGAACTAGAGTGTGTTAAAGTATCTTTCTCTTTACTCATTGGGTGATTGAATCCGAAGGCATGAGTTAATTTCAATTGAATAGAAGATACTGATGGAAAAGATCGCCATATTGGTCGATGTACAAAACGTTTATTACACCTGCCGCGAACGTTACGGGCGGCACTTTAACTACAATCAATTTTGGTCAATGGCGACAGCAACGCGACAGGTAGTAAAAGCCAATGCCTATGCGATTGCTACGCACGATACTCGTCAACGACAGTTTCACCATATTCTGCGCGGAATTGGTTTTGAAGTGGTATTAAAACCGTTTATTCAACGTGGAGATGGCAGTACTAAAGGTGATTGGGATGTTGGCATTGCGCTGGATGCTTATGAGCTAGCTTCACAAGTGGATACCTTGATTTTAGTCTCAGGTGATGGTGATTTTGAGTTGTTGGTTGAACGAATTCAACGTCGCTTTGGCACTCGGGTGATCGTGTATGGTGTGCCGGGGTTAACCGCTAAAAACTTAATCGAGGTGGCAGATGAGTATCAAGCAATCGAGCTGCCTCTATTGCTCTAGCGTTTGCCATTCGTTGGTGTTGGCGGTGGGGGAACGCATTTCGGCGGTTTTATGACCGCTCTAAATCGGTAAGGGAAGTTTCTTGGCCTTCTATTTCATCGGATGGTGATAGTGCGGTTTGTTCTCGCTCAGCCTTAGCAATATAACGAGGCTTGCCACTTTTATGTAGCTTGGCATTTTGCTTCTTCTGCTTAGATTTTAAAATTTGATTAATTCGTTTTTTACGGTTCATGTGAGTGACTAGCCGCTTAAGTCGTGGATGGTGAGCTTACGAGTTTTTATCGTTCAACTCAATCTATTCGTAAGGATGGATGAAAAATACTTAGCGACAAGGGATTAACCGACGATAAAATAGTCGCAGTATGGTCAATACAGCTTGTCGTCAGCAGAGCGATTGAAAGTGAATAACAAAAAAGGGTAACCTCAGTTACCCTTTTTAAGTGTTACTCTCCGGCCACCCATTGGCGTTTGGTTTTTAGGCTGGCAGCGAGCATGTACAAGCAGGTTGCTAGCAAGGTGACAAATAGATAACCCAGTAAGCTTTGGTTGGTTTGAAGAAACCAATCAGCCAGAACTGGGCCAGCGACGGATCCAATGCTATAGCTAAATAGCATCACTTGAGTCGCAGACACAATATAGTGAGCATCGAGCTTGTCACAGCCTAGGTTAATCGCAATCGGATAGAGTGCAAAAGTCGCCATGCCAAGCATAAACAAGCTAACGGCCAGTGTGCCCATTTGGTTATCCAATAATGGCAGTACCGCTGACGTTGCACCTAACAAGCAAAACAGTGCCATAAGCAGAGTTCGTCCGAGGTGTTTTGATAACCAAGGAACCAGAGGTTGTACCGCCATTGCGCCAAGAATGACTAAAGCCATTAAGCGACCAACCTCTGTGTGACTGATCCCACGTTCGGCTAGCTCGACGGGCATCAAGCCATAAATCGCTCCCAACACTAAACCAGAAACTAAGCAACCTATCACTGCGGCGTGACTGAGTTTGGTTATTTGTTTCCATGACAGGCTTTGCCCGGCTTCTGTTGAGGGTTGATCTGACTTACCATAAATCAATACCACGGTTGCGAGTATCAAGAGTGAACAAATTGCGATAAAAGGCATTGAGCCCGCGACACCGAGAAAACCAATGCCCAATTGTCCAATGGCCGTTCCGCCATAAAGTGATGCCATATAAATACCGAGTCTTTTTGCTCGGCCTGACTCGTTACCATGTAGTAGCCAAGATTCCACCACCACAAATACGCCCGCCACAGCAATTCCCGCAATAAAGCGTGCAGTTAGCCAAACTAGGCTGTGGTGATTGATTGGCAAAATCACAATAGAAGCGAGCAAAAGAAGCAAGCAGCCAATAAAAGCATTGCGGTGACCAAAGCGATTCACCAGCGGTTCCATAAATAGCGCCCCCAGCAATAGACCCGCATAGAAAACACTGGCTAACCAACTGGCGAGCGAGGATTCTAACCCATAGTGGGAAAGCATGAGCGGAATGACGCTCATCAAATATCCGGAGGCGACCGCATAAAGAGTTAACGCAATAACCGGTACAGAAATACGATGAACGGAAGTTGGATGCATGTTCATAGTTTTCGCCTCACAAGATGTGGATGATGGAAGAGATTCGCGGCGAATATGAGACTTTAAGCTAGAAAGGTAAAATGAAAAATAATGCTCTTGACGATAAAATAAATCTATCAATCATTCCTTGTGAATAAACAACGATAAAGTTGGACTAATTGCAGGGGATAGACCAACTTTACCGCTCGTTTTATTGAATGAATTATTGTTCAGTAGTTTGATTTATCCATTGATTAAATTGTCCTTTTGCTAGTGCACCATTGATCATATTTATTTTTTGGCCATGTTTAAACACCATAATGGTTGGAATGCTGCGAATTTGATATCTTTTCGCCAATTCGGGCTGTGCTTCGGTATCGATTTTAATAAACCGGAGGCGGCCTTGTTGCTTTTTGGCTTCTTCTGCAAAAATGGGGGCAAATCCAACACAAGGGTGGCACCAAGGGGCCCAAAAATCGACGACGACGGGTTGAGCACTTTTTAGAAGCGTATCGAAATTGGCTAAGGTTCCTTCAATCGGGGCACCATCTAATAATGGGGTTTGGCATTTGCCACATCGAGGGCTTTCGGAAACGCGATCCGATGGGATTCTATTTAGCCCATGGCAGGCAGAGCAACGAGTGGTGAATGTTGACATAACTTCCTCTTTATCATCATTGTGAGTGACTCAGACTTAACTTGAGCGGTTAAATCGGCGTATACTGAGAACTTTATGCACGATTTTAACAAAAAATCGCTATTTTCTGTATCAAGGGCGGGGGATGAATGGCGTAGATTACGACATCAGTTGACTCCCCCTGAAAAATGACAACAACAAAGCAGGACGATAATGACTCAATATTATGCTGAAATTACTGGTTGGGGTAAATGTTTACCTCCCGCCTCGCTCTCTAATGAAGATTTAAGTACGTTCCTTGACACCAGTGACGAGTGGATCCGGACTCGAACGGGGATTGAAGCGCGCCGTATCAGTCATGTGGATACCTCTGATTTAGCAACCGTTGCGGCCCAACACGCCATCGCTTGTGCTGGTATTAATGCTCAAGATATCGATTTAATTATTGTTGCGACCTGTTCTCCAGATTCATTAATTCCTAATATTGCGTCCAAAATTCAACAAAACTTGATGATTGATAACGCTGCTGCTTTTGATTTGAATGCCGCTTGCACTGGGTTTATTTACGGGCTTGAAACGGCGACTCGTTTGATGCAAGCCAGTTACTATCGCCATGCATTGGTGATTGGTGCCGAGCACCTCTCTTTTTACATTGATTGGACTAAGCGAGATACCGCCGTTTTATTTGGTGATGGTGCTGGTGCGGTGGTATTGAGTAAAACGGAGCAACCGTTAGGGCTACAACACACTCAAATTGGCTGCGATGCTCAAGGGCGAGATATTCTTGCGGTACCTAAGTTTGGCAGTTCGATGGATCGCTTCGCTGCTGATAATGGTTATTGGGCATTTGATTTTGTTGGTAAAGAGATCTTTAAGCGGGCGGTTAAAGGTATGGGGGCAGCAGTACAGCAAGTCTTAGCTCGTAGTGGGCTGGCTCAGCAAGATATTGATGTGATGGTTCCACATCAAGCTAATATCCGTATTATTCACACCTTGTGTGATCTAGCAGGCATTGATCAAAGCAAAGCATTTGTGAATATTCAACACTATGGCAATACCTCAGCAGCGACCGTTCCTATTGCGTTATGTGAAGCACTCGAACAAGGACGAGTGGCGGCTGGCGATGATCTGCTAGTTGCCGCCTTTGGCGCTGGACTCACTTGGGGAGCAGGCCATATAAAATGGGGTGAACGTGTAACCCCACTGGCCAAGAGTGATGCACAATTACCTCCTTGTGAACAAACAGCGTTAGCTTTATTGCAACAAGCCATTGAACATTGTCAAAAACGGCCCCTATCACATCAATAGAATAAATGATGGTAAGGAGCCGAGATGGCTTCTTTCTACGGCGTTATCGACTTATCATATAGAGCCACTACTTATGTAGAGCCACTATATTTCAAAGCCTCAGCCGTGTAGAAAGAAGCCTCAAACAGCGACAAAAACCAGCTCGAAAAGTCGGCTTGCTTGAAATAGGCTAATGGGTTAAGCAAGCGCCATGGCAAGCAAGCTAATGGGATGTAGGCACTCTTGTTGGGTGTTTTCCTCTATTTGCCATTTACATGTTTCACAATCCGTGACTGCAAAATCTGCCTCGGAATGATTAATGGCGCTAAATAAATGGTTGCCAATTTTCATCGATACGTCGTAGTTTTCTTCTTTAAACCCATACGTACCGGCTAATCCACAACATTCACTCTCTAACACGATCAACTCCAGCCCAGGGATCATACGCAGCAACTCGATAGTAAACATTACATTACCGCTTCGTTCTAAATGACAAGGGGTGTGATAGACCACTTTTAAATGAAGCGGTTTCATTGCTGGAGCATTCCCACTCATAAATTCTTTGAGTAAAAAGCGAGTGACATATTCAATCTCATTGACCACTTTACTGTTATCCACTCCGAGTACATGAGGATATTCTTGCTGAAGGGTGAAAGAACAAGTCGATGATGTAGAGATGATTTTGGTTTGGTAATCTTCAACTGCGGATTCAATATGTTTGATATTGAGCAAAGCATTTTTTCGAGCTTTGTCGTGAAAGCCGTTGGCGATTAAAGGTACACCACAACATTTTTCATTTTCGAGTAAGCGCACCCCAATATTCATAGCATTGAGAACGCGTACTAAATCTTTGCCTAATTGGGGGTGGTTATAATTCACATAACAGCCGTGGAAGTAAGTTACTTGCCGTTGATACAGTGGTTGACGGGTACAGTTTTGTTTAAACCAGCGACGAAAAGTACCCTGTGAATATTTAGGGAGTGCTTTATGATCATGTACGCCAATGGTTTTGTGCATGATCTTTTTTACCACGGGTAAAGCTGTTGCGAAATTGACCACAGGAGCAAACGGTGTGGCAAGAGAGCCAAATAAATCGGTGTGACTCAATACATAGTCCCGGACAAGTTTGGGATTTAGCGGTTTTTTACCATATTTACCGCGAGCGACAGCAATCAAATCACCGATCTTGACTCCAGAAGGACACGCCGTTTCACAGCGTTTGCAGTTGGTACAATATTTTAAGGCTTCATCATAGTATTCAGGGCTTTTAATACGTAAACGTTCACCATCTGGGCCACATTGTTTGGGGCCCGGATAATCGGGGTTAGCTTTTGCTACAGGGCAATAAACGGTACACACGGTGCACTTAATACATTGATCAAAACTGGTGTTTTGAGGAGCTGCTTGAGAGAAGGGGGTGTTCATACTCGCGCCTCCAGAGTCGAATAAATAGTAGAATCAATTTGTAGCGCTTGTTTAATGGCATAGTAAGCTGTTGCAATCGCTACTCCGCCACCGCTACCTTCAAATACCGGATCGTAGCCAGATAGCATCGAACCACAGCAATATAGATTTTTGATCGCGATGTCTTGTTGATAAGGATTCAGCTGTGCATTGGTTTGTACGCCAAAGGTCATAAATGGATGAGCCTTAGGTGCAAAAAAGTTCCCATTTCGCCATAACGTCCGCTGTTGAGGATAGCTGACCTTCAGCCCAAAGATTGGTTCAGAGATCTGATCTTGCGTGGCTGCCAATCCTTGGCTGAAATAACTTCCTGTCGCCATGATAAAGTATGGTGCTTGTACTGGGATATCTCGTAGATTTTGGGTATAAATTTCGTTTAACTGACCGTTAGTAAATGTGCCGCGAACGACTTTATCTCCTTTCAACTGAGTGCCTCCCAGTTGAATAAAGATACGGTTAAGCGTTTCTTCAATCCGAATACCAAGCAGAGAGGGCGGCATCGTGGGTACTTCATGAAAATGTAATTGTGTTGCCTCACGTAGCTTATTCATCAAGATTAGCCCATCACCGTTGCCCATAATGGCTGGTAGGATCACCAAATCATCAGGTGTTGCGAGCGCAGTTAATGCGTGACACAGGTGATCCCATGCACTTTGTTGTTTGAGAAAACGCGCTATATCAATCGACCGAAGCTCATTTGGATTACGCCGATACGCATCAAAGCCGGGTAAGGTAATGGTTTTATGTTCAATGTGTGTATTGGCAAAATCAACGTGTTGGCGAAGATTATCCTGCAACATTTGTGGATGGAAATCTCGGTAACCGTCGATAGCGATAACCACAATACGTTTAAAAGGGAGGGCATCATGGTGTTGATAAACGAACGGCTGGGAAAGCCAAGTGGCTTTCAATGTACCTAACGGAGTGATGCGTTGATGATTCGCTCCTTGTGGGTGATGGAGCATTGGGAGCCCAGCATCCGTAATGGTACGTTTGAACCAGTCCAGCCCCTCCATTAATAATGGTTGTCCTACAAGGTGGTAAGGATGTTGGTCATTTTGCTGTTTCAGTTGGTTGAGTGCCTCAAAAGGATGAGTCACAGGGCTACCATCCGGGAGTTTGGCGAGTACATCAATTGAGCCGGAAGAAAAATGTAACGCACTTTGCCCTTGGTTGATCAATAAGGTTTTCTTTCCTGCTTGTAAGCTACGAATTGCCGCCGTATATCCTGCAATTCCGCCGCCGATCACCACAATATCATAGTGCATCATTGGTTATTCTCCTTATGATTATTGGCTTGATTCAGCTCTCCTGCGCCGAGTAGCCCATCATAAATCCAGTAACTAAATTCGGCTTCTCGTAGAGCATCTCCCCAAAAAATGGGTTTAATTCCTTTCCAGCGCTCTTCAAGAAATTCGGTAAGCAATTGGCTAGACTGCTGACCTGTACAGTGGCCATATTCTGAAAAGAGGGTCGCAGCTCGGTAGCTGCACAACTCTCCCTGACAAGGCCCCATTCCAAGACGAGTTCGACGGCGTAAGTCGACCAAGTTATTCACATCGAGCTGGGTAATCGCGTATTCAATCTCTCCGGCAGTGACCATTTCACATTCGCAAATAATGGCTTGGTTTTTCATCTCATCGGTTAAGAAGGCTTTTGCTCTTTCCCCATGACGATAAATGGCCGACTCATAAACGGGTTTGGCGATACTGGCGGTTTTTTTGACCTCTTTTGGGGTTTCATTTGAACCAGGAAGTGGCTGTAGATGCGTCGTACAAGGTTGCTGATTCCCCAGTTTTTTTGCGATGAGATCAGTTGCCCATTCAGCCATTAATCGGTAGGTCATTAATTTGCCGCCGGTAATGGTCGTTAACCCATTCAAACCATCTCGTTCTTGATGATCTAACAGTACAATTCCTCGGCTGATATTGCGTCCACTTCCATCATCATCGACTGAAACTAAAGGTCGTACGCCAGCATAAGCACGTAAAACGCGTGTATTTGCCATAATTGGAGCTAACTTTGCTCCTTCTTTGAGTAATACATCCACTTCGTGATCGGTGACGTGTAAGTGATCGATTTGGTCATAATCGATGTGTTCTGAGGTGGTGCCAATTAACGAAATGGTATCCCCAGGGACTAAAATATCGGCATCCGACGGTTTTCGGCAGCGATTGATCACAAGGTTGTTAATTCGATAATCCAGAATCAGCAAAGAGCCTTTTGCTGGAAACATTTTGATATTCAGATCGGCGTATTCGCAGATATTTTGTCCCCAGATTCCCGCCGCATTAATGACTTGTTTTGCATAAATATCAAACGATTGATGAGTGCTTAGTTGTAGGCAGTGGACACCTAAGATAGTGTCACCTTGGCGGATAAGGCCAGTGACGATGGTGCGATTAATGATTTGTGCTCCCCGCTCTTTGGCATCCAAGACATTGGATGCACAGAGACGAAAAGGATCGATCGTTCCATCGGGAACTTTAATAGCACCGACCAAAGCAGGGTTGACATTTGGCTCTAATGCCAATGCTTGCTTGGGTGTTAAGCGGGAAGTTTCGATTCCAGCCTGAGTACAGGCATCGATAAAACGTGCTTGAAAAGCTAAGTCATCTTCCGGCAAGGTAATAAATAAGCCGTCGGTTGCTTCTACACAGTGTTTGGCAATTTTTTTGAGAATCTGATTTTCTTGGATACACTCTTTAGCTGATTCAGGATCTGTGACTGCATAACGAGCGCCTGAGTGGAGCAAGCCGTGATTTCGGCCTGTCGTACCAGAAGCAATATCGTCTTTTTCCAAAAGAATGCACGGGATACCTCGTAATGCGCAATCGCGCATAATTCCCGTACCCGTTGCGCCACCTCCGATGATGACTACGTCAGTTTCCATTCGTTGCTTTGCCGTCATGACCGTTACCCTATTTTTATCCGTTATGCTGATCGTTATTCGTTGTACTAATAGTTATTGTGTCATTTTTATAACTTTATGTTCGTAACCTTGCTCACAAAAGCTCGAACGAAACGAACAAGCAAGGGGAAAGTTCATTTTTAGTGTTTGATGGTGAAATCTAACAACACTTTAGAATGGCGATAGTAGTCCGTGTAACCTTTTGATTACATTTGAAGTGGTAAAAGTTTTGTCTAGCAAAATGTTGCTGACGCTTGACAATGGGATTGATTTAAAAGGTGTAACACTAAAAGATGATTTTTATGCGGTTGTGTTTTTACTTTATTTAGCGTTGTTTTTTATGAGTGATTCATGCAATGGGTTGATCAAAAAATTGCGTTGTTTAACAAAAAACGAGTTTAACATTAACATTTATGTGCTCGAACGCTCATTAGTAATCTTTGTTTATTTGCGAGTTGATGGTTTTGTGGCAGATTGTGCTGCACACAAACAACGTGTAAACCACTCAAGCTGTAAATAAACACAAGGATGCTTACTATGGCGCGAACAAAACAACATACTCTATTAGGAGAGTGTATCGCAGAATTTATCGGTACGGGTTTGCTCATTTTTTTTGGGGTCGGCTGCGTTGCGGCATTAGTTTTAACCAATGCTCAGTTTGGCCAATGGGAAATCAGTATCATTTGGGGGCTCGGAGTCGCGATTGCTATTTATTGCACCGCAGGCGTTTCCGGTGCTCATATTAACCCTGCCGTGACGGTTGCCCTGGCCGCATTTCACGGCTTTGATAAAGCGAAAGTAATCCCTTACATCATTGCACAAACACTCGGCGCTTTTTGTGCAGCGGCGTTAGTCTACAGTCTATACAGTAACCTTTTTGTTGATTACGAAATCGCTCATAATTTCACCCGCAATAGCCAAGAAGCACTTGCTACTGCGGGGGTTTTTTCTACCTATTCGCATGCGTCTCTTTCTTTTTCTGGTGCCATGGCGGTAGAGTTTGTCATTACCGCGGTGTTGATGTTTGGCATCTTGGCTCTAGGAGATGAAAACAATGGTGCGCACCGTAACGCATTAAATCCACTTCTGATCGGTGTGTTAATCGCGATTATCGGTGGGTCGCTTGGCCCATTGACAGGTTTTGCGATGAATCCAGCGCGAGATTTTGGGCCTAAGCTATTTGCTTATTTTGCTGGCTGGGATTATGCCTTGAGCGGTGCTAAAGATATTCCTTACTTTATTGTCCCGATTGTCGCACCGATCGCTGGTGCCTGTTTTGGTGGTTGGGCGTATCCGAAATTTATTGCAGTTTATCTTCCGAAAGTGGGGACAGGATGTACGATTCCTAATCAGTGTGATAAAGCAGAAGAAAGCGAGCAAGCACACGTATAAATGCCACACATTATGCTATTTAGTCGATTTATTCGAACGTGAAATAATAAGGAACACACCATGACTGAGCAAAAATATGTCGTTGCCCTTGATCAAGGCACCACCAGTTCTCGAGCCGTTGTACTGGATCATGATGCCAATATTGTCAGCGTTTCTCAGCGTGAATT
>NZ_NBUS01000032.1:23110-26653 GCF_002749895.1 Vibrio fujianensis
GGATGGGTTGAACACGATCCAATGGAAATTTACGCAACTCAAACGTCAACCTTGGTTGAAGTGTTGGGTAAATCTGGTATTCGTAGCGATGAAGTTGCGGCAATCGGGATTACTAACCAACGTGAAACAACGATTGTTTGGAATAAAGAAACAGGAAAGCCGGTTTACAACGCCATCGTGTGGCAATGCCGTCGTACGGCCGAAATTTGCGAAACATTGAAGATGCGTGAAGGGCTAGAAGCCTATATTCGAGAAAATACTGGACTATTGCTTGACCCTTATTTCTCAGGCACCAAAATCAAATGGATTCTGGATAATGTGCCAGGGGCACGCGAAGATGCCGAAGCGGGTAAGTTATTGTTTGGAACCGTGGATACTTGGTTGGTCTGGAAGATGACTCAAGGCCGAGTTCATGTGACGGATTATACCAATGCATCTCGAACCATGTTATTTAACATCAATAAATTACACTGGGATGAGAAAATATTAAAAGAATTTGATATTCCGCTTAATATGATGCCAGAAGTGAGATCTTCTTCCGAAATTTATGGCCAAACTAACATTGGAGGCAAGGGAGGAACACGGATCCCTATTGCGGGTATTGCCGGTGATCAACAAGCGGCTTTATACGGTCAAATGTGTGTGCAAGCGGGGCAGGCGAAAAATACTTATGGTACAGGTTGTTTCTTGTTAATGAATACTGGGCAAGAAAAAGTTATCTCTAAAAATGGCTTGCTCACCACATTAGCCTGTGGCCCGAAAGGCGAACCAGCTTATGCATTAGAAGGTGCGGTCTTTATGGGGGGAGCCTCTATCCAGTGGCTGCGTGATGAATTGAAATTGATCTCCGATGCTCATGATTCAGAATATTTTTCAACAAAAGTCGACACGTCGAATGGCGTGTACGTTGTTCCTGCCTTTACTGGGCTTGGTGCGCCTTACTGGGATGCGTACGCGCGCGGTACCATTGTTGGATTAACACGTGGCGTGAATGCTAACCATATTATCCGTGCGACATTAGAAAGCATTGCTTACCAAACGCGTGATGTGTTGGATGCGATGCAGGCGGATTCTGGTATTAAATTGGCGGCGCTGCGTGTCGACGGAGGGGCGGTAGCCAATAACTTTTTAATGCAGTTCCAATCCGATGTGCTTGATACGGAAGTTCATCGTCCTAAAGTTACAGAGGTGACCGCATTGGGAGCCGCTTACTTAGCGGGGATTGCCGTTGGTTTCTGGGATGGGTTAGAAGAGCTGCAGAATAAAGCAGAAATTGATCGTTCATTTATGCCACATCAAGATGAAGAGAAGCGTCAACGTCGCTATCGCGGTTGGAAACGTGCCGTGAAATGCGCTCAGTCTTGGGCTGAATTACATTACGAAGACGAGTAATAATGGCTCATGATGACTAAGCCCGGCAGAGCGTCGGGCTATCGTTTTTTTATTTGAAGATAGCAGTGCTATTGGCTGTATTGGTTTGCTCCACTTGCATCGTTTTTATGGTGCATCGGGTTCACTGAATCTTTACCATCGACTCTGCTATCTTACTTGGGGTATTTAGGCGGCGCTTTGTACGCCTTCAGCCTTTTTTGCTTGTTGCATCTTCACTAAAAAGTAGACATTAACACAAGCGATAAAGGCATTGGTTGCCACGACAGGCCAAGCATCAATCATTAATCCGTAAACAACGAATAAAGCACAACCGATAAAGTTTAATATTCTTAGTTTAACGATGTCTTTCATCGTTAAGGAGATAGCGACCATAATTGAGGCAGCGTAGCCCATGATTTCAATCACATCCATTATTTATCCTCTTGCTGTTGGCCCAAACCGGGTCAGTAGTGGCACGCTGTTTTTCATGATGAAAATGGACAAAGCCTTACCGAAAGGGCGAAATTAATTTTTCTAATCGAAACTATAACAATGGTTAATCTGAGGTAAAACCGTTAAAAAGAGCTTCGGAGAAGGTTAGCGATTACGCAAACGATTAACGCTAATAATAGTTTTGTTATTACGTTATCTGTTGAACTATTCAGAGAAGTTGTCTCGAAAAAGAAAGTCCGCTTATTGCGGACTTATATCGACAAAGAAGTACTCAGAGGTGAGTTTATTTTTTACCGCCTTGAGTCATGAGCTTATCTTGCTCAGTGAGTTCACGAATTCGGCGGCTAATTTCACGACGCTCTTTAGAAATTTCAGCACTTTTAATGATGTGGTCATCGACACGATCTTCGTAGTCTGACTTCATTTTTTTGACAATTTCGATGATCTCTTCTTGAGTCATGTCTGGTTTAATGTAGTCGACTAAATTTTCTAGTAGATCTACACGTTTACGGTTATCACGAACTTTCTTTTCGTTATCGAGCAATTCACGTTTCAGTTTGTTTTTACGACGAGCTAAGCTCACAATTTCAAATACGCTGTTCATAGATCCCTTTTCCTATCATAAATACCACTACCAGAGATTAAAGCACATCGTTAAGACGCATAACAGACCTAAGATCAAACCTCATGACATATTGCTGAATAAATCACCAGAATGTGTGGTTTTTGAGGGCCTTAGATATAGTGCTAGTGTACATCAATCAGAAGGCGCTATATCATGTATTTTATGAAACATGAAACAACTAATTTAATTATGTCATGCTCACAAATTGTTGTTCCAAGCTCAAAAGCGAAGTCTTGCCTGACTGAGCAACAACAGAAATTTTGCCAAGCCTATCTAGATGAACGGCAAAACCTTGCCCTACACGAAATAGAATTAAACCGCGCTAGTATTGTCATGCTCGATCAATATGGCCGGTTAATTGGTCTAGCCTGCATTCTAGAGCATTAAGCATTAGTGAGTACTGATGCCTGAGCAAGATGAAAAGTCGTGACCCCAAAAGTTAATTTTAGGGCCGTGACGCTCTTAGATAATAAGGAAGCAGAAATGCAGAATGAACTTTCCCACTTAGAAGCTAGAGTTATTGGCTGCTTGATTGAAAAAGCCATTACCACTCCGGATCACTACCCGCTAACGCTTAATAGTTTAACGACAGCTTGTAATCAGAAAAGTAACCGTGATCCTGTTCTCTCATTGTCAGAAGCAGAGGTGCAAGATACGGTTGAAGCGCTCATTGCACGTCGTTTAGTTAGTGATGAAAGTAGTTTTAATAGCCGCACTCGTAAATACCAGCACCGCTTTTGTAATACAGAATTTGGTGATTTAAAACTAGATGAACAAGAACTTGCATTAGTGTGCTGTTTATTACTGCGAGGGCCTCAAACCCCTGGTGAATTGAGAACTCGCACCAATCGTTTATGCAGCTTTAGTGATGTTAAGCAAACCGAAGCCACCTTAGATCAGTTAGTTGAACGAGATCTCGTGGTGAAATTGCCGCGTGAGCCTGGCAAACGAGAGTCTCGATACCATCACTTGTTTTGTGGTGAGGTTGATCTTGCCAGTTTTTCAGCAAGCTCTGTGGTTGAACCCGCCTCTTCTCAAGTTGAAACATTAGCATTAGAAGTGGCTGCTTTGCGTGAAGAAGTCGCAGAGCTACG
>NZ_NBUS01000032.1:26663-27029 GCF_002749895.1 Vibrio fujianensis
CACTGATTGAACGCCAGCACTAAAAGGTGGTGAATTCGTTGACGGCTGCTGGCCCGTGTTGGTGGGTGTATTTGATTCGGACTTCCGGAAATGCCTTATATTGTGGCATTAGTACGGACACTGAGCGCCGTTTGAAGCAGCATCAGCAAGGACAAGGCGCTAAAGCATTAAGAGGCAAGGGGCCACTGACTTTAGTGTGGCAGTATGCGGTTGGCTCCAATAAGAGCCAAGCGTTGCAGTTGGAATATCAGATTAAGCGTTTGAATAAAAAGGACAAAGAGAGCCTAGTTGCCGGAACTTGCTCTCTGGATCAATTAACTTATACTCCTTCTACTTGAAATTGCAGCGGTGTTGGCTTCGTTCGTT
>NZ_NBUS01000032.1:27039-27428 GCF_002749895.1 Vibrio fujianensis
TATACATGCCGTTCACCCTAATCTCATCGTCTGTCTATGTTCATGGGGATTATGAGAGCCATTCGTGGCTCTCACCAAAGGCCAGCCTACGGCTGTTCAAATTTATTCCAGACAAATGTGTCACTCACTGGCTGTCTACCTGCAATTCCAAGTTGTTTGGGGATACACTAAAGCAAATTGACTTTCGGATCAGTAAGGTGATGAGAGTAACTCTCATCGGTTTATCACCTTAATTGATTTATCATAACCTAAAATTGAAAGCGGACTCCCATGCTGATCTGTGGCCCCCACAATCCAGCATTGCGCGCTTCTGCTGAAATCGTCATCTGTTGAGTTGAATGGAAGCGTAGCCCGCCGATAAACACGGATCTGTCTTCATTTCGACCAAT
>NZ_NBUS01000032.1:27438-29372 GCF_002749895.1 Vibrio fujianensis
CAGGTGGCCTTCAATTTGGTTGGTGAGCCAAACTCGAGTGCCGATGTTGAGTTCCATCATCAGATCATTTTTATTGCCTTCATCGTTACTGCTACGGACACTATGGACTAGCATTTGACCATAGATATCAGCAAATGGATTGATCGGGCCATTAAAGCCAATACCGCCAGCGGCATCCCAATCACCTTCAAAGCGAGAATCAATCCGAGCAATAACGTGCGAGTTTTCTGTAAAATAGGTGTTGAATTCTGCCCCCATCGATTCAGGATTTAAGGCGGTTCTTACTTCAAAGAAATTGTAGTCAAAATTATTCGCTGAAGCGGTGGTGGGAAGAAGCGTCGATAAAAGTAAAACACCAGCTAAAGAGGTTATTTTGAGCATATTAGATTCATCCTAAAACGAGGAAAGCGTAAAGATACAACAATGTTATGCCAATTTCAGGCCATTTCTGTAAATTATTCCATTTTATCACAGAGATTAGGGTTAAAATAGGCACGACTGGTGGTTGTGTTCTGTTTATAACAACGCCAATACATATTAATTGCACGATACGAGTAAACAATGAAAAAACGAATTTACATGCTCATCGCCTTGCTTCTTAGCCCGATGGTTTGGGCACAAGAAACCGTCCATATTTATGCTGCGTCCTCAATGACCAATGCGGTTAATGATCTTATTCGTCTTTATCAATCGCACCATGATACTAAAGTTGTTGCGGTATTTGGGGGGTCTTCATCTTTGGCTCGACAAATTGAACATGGCGCGCCAGCTGACGTGTTTCTCTCCGCAAATGATGACTGGATGACGTACCTTATAGGAAAAAATAAGGTGCAGGAAGCGCAGGTGGCGTTATTAGCCAGTAATCAAGTGGTCTTGATCCAGCCGGCTAATTTAAATTTAACGGCGTTTGATGTGGCAGACTCTCAGCAATGGACACAACGTTTAACTGGGGAACGTTTGGCTGTTGGTAATACAGATGCCGTTCCGATTGGTATTTATTCTAAACAGGTACTTACAACCCTAGGTGTTTGGGATACCGTGCGCTCACGGTTGGCGCAAACAAATAATGTTCGTTTGGCGTTAGCTTTAGTTGAACGGGGAGAAGCTCCGCTAGGCATGGTATATAAAACCGACGCGTTGACGAGTAACAAGGTTGCGATTGTGCTAGAGTTTGACAGCGCTTTACATTCTCCAATCCACTATCCGGTGGCTCAATTGAATAATAAACCAAGCAGTGCTTCATTCATGACCTTTTTAACTTCTTCTGATGCAAAAGGCATCTTAACCTCTTATGGTTTTAATACGGATATAGCGCATGAACAATTTGCTCAGTGACTATGAGTGGATGGCCTTACAACTGAGCTTAAAAGTGGCAGGTTATACCGTATTATGGTTACTGCCGATTGGTGTATTCCTTGCGTGGGTACTGGCTCGCAAAACCTTTATCGGTAAGTCTTTGCTAGATAGTGTGATTCACCTTCCATTGGTCTTGCCACCGATTGTGGTTGGCTATCTGTTGTTAATTTCAATGGGGAGCCAAGGTTTTATCGGCCAATGGTTTGCGGCTTGGTTGGGTTTGTCGTTTAGTTTTAGTTGGCGGGGTGCAGTTTTAGCTTGTGTGGTTATCGCGTTACCTTTGATGGTTCGAGCCATTCGTTTAAGTATCGAAAACGTAGATCCTAAGCTAGAACAAGCCGCTCGAACTTTAGGTGCTTCGCAAGCGAAAGTGTTTGTTACCATTACGCTTCCCTTGATATTACCGGGGATTATTACCGGTACCATGCTTTCATTTGCGCGTAGTTTAGGTGAGTTTGGTGCAACCATTAGTTTTGTCTCTAATATTCCGGGTGAAACACAAACTTTACCTTTAGCGATGTACAACTTTTTAGAAACGCCAGGGGCAGAGATGGAAGCGGCTCGTCTATGTCTGATTT
>NZ_NBUS01000032.1:29382-31395 GCF_002749895.1 Vibrio fujianensis
TATCATCATTGCGTTGCTATCATTATTTGTATCTGAATGGGTAAACCGACGTATGCAACGTCGTTTAGGAGTACATAGCGCATGAATTCGTTGCATATTCAAGTGAATAAACAGCTTGGGTCGATGGCACTGAGTGTCGATTTACATTTACCCGCAACCGGCATAACCGCTATTTTTGGTCGTTCTGGCTCTGGAAAAACTTCATTAATTAATTTAATTAGTGGGTTAACCACTCCCGATGATGGACAAATTGAGCTTCCTCATCGGGTCTTGTTTCATGCTCAGCAAAAAATAAATGTGCCAGTTGAAAAAAGAAAAATTGGTTATGTATTTCAAGATGCGCGATTATTTCCTCACTACCGCGTTCGTGGCAACTTACTCTATGGTGTCACTGACAACGACCCTGCCTATTTCCACCAAGTCGTACAACTTTTAGCATTACAACCATTATTAGAACGTTATCCCCATGCTTTATCTGGTGGCGAGAAACAACGTGTTTCTATTGGGCGAGCCTTACTAAGTAAACCGGATTTGTTATTGATGGATGAGCCGTTGGCTTCGCTTGATATTCCTCGCAAGCGTGAAGTGATGCCTTTTCTGGAACAATTGACACTATCGGTTAATATTCCTGTTTTATACGTTACCCATAGTATGAATGAGGTTTTACGCCTTGCTGATTATTTAGTGGTTTTAGACAACGGACAAGAATTAATTTCAGGGCCGGTTGAACCGGTTTGGTCGTCTGCTGTGATGCGGCCTTGGCAAGCCTTTAGTGAACAAAGTACCTTACTCTCGGGTTATATTGCTCAGCACCAAACAGAATATGGTTTGAGTTGTATTATGCTGGCCGATGACGTGGGGATCTGGGTACAACAGGTTGACGGTGAGCTTAATGCCGCCATTCGATTAAAAATACGAGCCACGGATGTGTCCGTCACATTACAAAAGCCGCAGAAAACCTCTATTCGTAATATATTACCTGCGAAGGTAAGGGCTATTGAGCACCTCCAACAGGGAGAAAATAGAAAAAGTGTGGCGTTGCAATTGGCGTTAGCGGAAAACTGTTTTTTATGGTCAACGATTACGGAGTGGGCATTAGACGATCTACAACTTAGCGTAGGATCATCGGTTTATGCTCAGATCAAGGGGGTGAGCGTCGCTCAGCGAGATATTACTTTGAGCCATTGTTAACCGATTCCGTATAGTATAAATGTGTCCGTATAGTATAAATGTGACTTTTTACCAGCAGTAAGAAGAATCGGTGGATTTATATACGAATATCTAGCAGGCTACCGATCATGGCCTGCTCTCGCTGAATGACACTGGTTCCGACACGATGGTATTGCTGAGCCTGATTGAGGTTAACCATGGCTTGGGTATTATCAACCGGAGCTGGTGCTTTTTTTTCGATTGGTTGATCATCAACCTGATTAAAAGAGAGTGGGCTTGGCTTAGCGTTTTCTGCTTGGTTTTTTTGAATATCCAGTGCGGCTTCTTCAGCCATCTTGGACGATTGCTGAATGATGGGATATCCAGAAGAAATGGCTGAAATAGACATCGTTTTTCTCCGCACTGTTTAATTAATCTTATGTCTATCTTCCTTGATGTGCAAGGTTAACCACAGCAAAGAACGTCAAAAGTGCTTTAGTGTCATAACGTGGATGCTTCGAGAGGATTGAGAGGCATCCATGTACATCAGTTGACTCGAACCGCAAACTTACTGGCTAATGAATGCAGCTCTGGTAGCATTCGGTAAATAAGATGCAACTGCTGCAGCACCATGCGTGCCGAGCTATCATCTTCTTCTCGCCATTCAGCCAATCTTGTCTCAAGATTCATTTCGTCAATATTACGAGTGTCACATTCGTCACAATGATTGAATAATTGCTGGTACAGTATGTCTAAGTGTTGGTGGATCACGCGATGAGAATCCAGTACTAATTGATGGATCTGTTCATCATCGATCCTTGTCCGGTGGGCACCCAAAGCGGAGACATAACTTAATAGCGCGTG
>NZ_NBUS01000032.1:31405-34583 GCF_002749895.1 Vibrio fujianensis
TTGAGCGTTAAAAATCGAAAGCTTTCATCAGTTGCTGCTCGGTATTTCCCTGGTTCCGCTAACATATTACTCACCGCTGCAGACAAGGCGGCATCTTGATTATGTGCATTGCGCCGAGCGATTCGATAACTTAGATTATCCTTTTTGCCGATGCGGTACTGGCCAATGATTTGTGCCAAATAGTGTTTGTTGGCATCAATTGCCTCCGCCATGACTTTATGTAGTCGCTTAGATTGCCAGTCAGGTAAAATAAAAATCACCGCTAATACGGCTAAAATACAACCAATTAAGGTATCAGCAAGGCGAGGGAGTACAACGGCGTAACCCTCTCCTAATTGGTTAAAGCAAAAGAGAACCAATAGCGTGATAAACCCAGTCGCGTAGCCGTAGTTATTAAGGCGAAAAGCAAAAAACATCACCCCAGAGATGACAATAAAGACCAGTTGACTCTCTTGTGATGGGAATAACGTCAGTAAAAGAACCCCGATCAATAGACCGGCTAACGTACCGATGATCCGTGATACCAGTTTTTGCCGTGTTGCGGCATAGTTTGGCTGACAAACGAACAACGTGGTCAATAAAATCCAATATCCCCGCTCTAACCCTAACCCTTGTAAGATGGCATAGCCGGTGGTGAGCGCGATAGACATTCGAATCGCATGCCGAAAGAGCAGAGAATCCGAGTTGAAATTAGCGGTGAGCCGTTGCCACATCGATTTGAGAGAATGGGCTTCGGTATCGTGGAGCACATCATCTTCAGATTTATGCACATCTGGGTTACTGACATTATTAAGCTGTTTTTCTACCGTTGCTAAATTATTGAAAAGATAACCTAATTGAGTTAATAAGCTTTTCCATTCAGGACGTTGTTGCTCTTGTAAATGGGTGAGTGATAGAAACACTTCATCCAGCGCGAGGATAGAATGATCACGATGTTGATAAGGCTGTCCTAAACGAATCGAAAGTGCGATATCACGACAGGCCTGTGCTTGAGTATGCAGCAAATATTTAAAACGAAACAGCACATCGGTCCGGCCAAAATGCTCGGCTAACTCTTGATATCGATAATGGCTTGAACTGGCCCGTTCATGAATATCTTGGGCTAAGAAATAGAGGCTTAAGAAACGGTCACTGGCACTATCAACATGGCCTCGCTTGGAACGAGTTAATAAGGTCGCCTTACATTGATTAAGCGCATTGACGGTTGCGGCATTTAAATTAGCTTCTGCAATTCGATAGGGCTGTGGCACTAAGTTAGACACGGGATAAAAAAGCTGTGATTTAGCATCGAGATAATTGGCTAATTGAAGAAAAACCGTGGCTAAATTTTGTTGTACAGGCTGCATCGGCCAAAAGGCATGCCACACCATCGATAAGAGATAATACCAAGCGCTGCCACTAAGCAGTAACAAGGGTTGAAACCAAATATTGGTACTTTGATGAGCACCTAACATGGTATAGATGGCGATCAACAGGGAGCCAAAAGCAATACTCGCATAGCGTGCTCCCATGGCCCCGAGCATGATAAAACCAAAGGTTGAAATGAACAGCCCAATCGCAAACAGTACTGGGGTATTAAATAAAATCTCAATCGAAAAAGCCGCGATCGCAAAGCAGATAAAAGTTAATAGAATAGATTTTAAGCGCCCTGAGAAACGGTCATCTCGTTCAGCGAGCGCGGCGGCAATCACCCCTAAAATCAGTGGTGTAATCCAAGTATTTAGGTTGTAATGCCATGCAGGAATGACGACACCTAATAAAGTGATAAGGATCAGTAGGCAATAATTAATGGTTTTATTTGCCCAATAAAGCCGGATTCGGTGGAGTCTTTTCACGGGAATCATCAATACAAGAAATAAAACGCTTAGTGTAGCAGAATTTAATGCTAAGGGTCTGATCAAAAATAAGAAAATCGCTTAATATAACTTCATTATTGACATTAATTTTTCATTGCAATGATGGTTTAGGTTATGATATTTAACTGATGAAATTACAGGGCCGTCAATATGCAGCTAGGTGCAAGCAAAACTGCACAGTTTTTTATTGCTAATGAATACCATCAAATTAGCCTAGAAAACGAACGTCTGGTATTAACCTCATTACAGAGTGAAGAACGTATTCCTTTCACGGTATGGAATGGACAAGTCAAAGTTCGTCGAGGTTTGTTATGGGCAGAACTGCAATTTTTTGCTCATCCAGAACAAGCAATTCAACGATCATGGTTGGTTCAAGGGTTACCTTGGCCTCAGGCGCGTCAGTTTGCTCATCAGCTTGTTACGGCTTATCAGGCTTGGTTTAATCGCCAATGTGTTGCGTTATCGAGCCACTTACCCGTCTGGCAACAGAGGTTACATGAACGAGTCGATTCAGCAACTTTTTTATCCCACTCTCACATTGAACAATGGGTCAATCAAGTCTTTGCCGACCTTTCTGACATGGGAATGAGTTTAGCGGAAGCTTGCCATCATTTGCCCGAAGCAATGGCTCCGTTAACCCCTTGGCTATTAGAAACCAACCAAGTGCTACTTGCTCGTAATCAACAGTGGTTAGAAGCTGAACGACACCGTTGGCGCGTATTATTTGACCAATTAGAGTCTTCCCCATTGAATACTTCTCAGCAACAAGCGGTGTTGCTGAATGATGATCATAACTTAGTGTTAGCAGGCGCGGGGTCTGGTAAAACAAGTGTTCTGACGGCTCGGACGTCTTATTTACTACAGAGTCAGCTTGCTCAAGCCGAAGAGATGCTGCTGATCGCTTTTGGTAAAGATGCAGCGAATGAGATGGCACAGCGGGTAAAAAATACATTAGGATCAGTGGCTGATCATCTACGCGTGAATACTTTTCATCAGTTGGGATTATTTATTATCAACCAAGTTGAAACGCATGAGGTGACGATTTCTCCACTGGCTCTAAATGACAAACTAAAAAAAGCATGGTGTGTCGATTGGCTGAAGCGTCACTGGATGACACCGACTCATTTTAAACGGTGGCAAAAACATTTAGCTCAATGGCCCATCGCTTATCTTGCTGGCGACGATGAGCTAGGAAGCCATGTTGAAGACCCTAAATTGATCGCTTGGTTAGAGAGGCAGCTTGATCTCCTTGCACAGTTAGCTCTTAGCAAAAAAGCCATTCAACAGCAATTGGTTGATCACCCTGACTATGCTCGTCTAAA
>NZ_NBUS01000032.1:34593-37363 GCF_002749895.1 Vibrio fujianensis
AGTGAGTTAGCATTATGTTGGCCCTGTTTTCAAGCGTGGCAACAGACACTAAAAGACAGCAACCAAATCGATTTTAATATCATGATCAGCCGAGCTGCTGAATATGTGCGTAAAGGTAAATTTTCTGTACCTTGGAAATATATCATGGTGGATGAATATCAAGATATTTCGCCGCAACGGCTCGAGTTGATCCAAGCTTTGTGTGAACAAGAACCAATTCGCCCGAACTTATTTGCTGTGGGCGATGATTGGCAATCTATTTATCAATTTGCAGGATCCGATGTTAATTTAACGACGGAATTTTCGGCCCGTTTTCCACATTCAACGATTCATCATCTAGACACAACCTATCGGTTTAATGATCAGATCGGTGCTGTGGCCAATCGATTTGTGCAAAAAAATCCCCACCAATTACCGAAAACGCTCAATAGTTTTAAAAAACAAAAACAACCAGCGGTGTATCTTAGCGAGAGTGCTCAGGTTGAGAAAGTATTGGATCAGCTCAATCGAAAAACCAAAACACCCAAACGTGTTTTATTACTCGGTCGTAACCATTATCATCGACCAGAGCACTTATCAGATTGGCAGCAGCGCTATTTATCGCTGCAATTGGAGTTTATGACTTGTCATGCCAGTAAAGGAAAAGAAGCGGATTATGTCATTATACTGGCAGTGAATGAAGGTCAATTCCCTGCACGAGTGAAAAGCCTTCATCTCGATAGCGCGCTTAACCAGCCAGAAAAGGCCTACCCTTATGCAGAGGAACGACGCTTATTTTATGTTGCAATGACCAGAGCAAAAGAAAAAGTTTGGGTAACCTACAGTGGTAATGGTTCTTGCTTTGTTCAAGAGTTATTAGCCGATGATGACTATCCGGTGATCAAATATAAGTAACCTTATGATGTATAAAGGAAGGAACCGATGAGCAAAGCGTTAATTTTAGTTGATGTGCAAAATGATTTTTCGCCCGATGGTGCATTACCTGTTCCTGATGGTGACGCGATTGTGCCTGTGATTAATCTTTTGATGCCCCATTTTGACCATGTGATTGCCACCAAAGATTGGCACCCAGAAGGGCACGCCAGTTTTGCCTCAACGCAGGGAAAACAACCGGGAGAGCAGATGATACTGGCTGGCATTGAGCAGATCCTTTGGCCGGATCATTGCGTGCAAGAAACTCACGGGGCTGAGTTTATAGCTGGGCTCAATCTCGATGCGATTGAACGGGTGATATATAAAGGGACTCAACCTGAGATCGATAGCTATAGTGGTTTTTTTGATAACCAGCGTTATCAAGCGACAGGTCTGGCGGATTACCTACATAAAATAGCAGTAACAGAGCTTTATATTGTCGGGCTAGCAACCGATTACTGTGTTAAGTATACGGTTTTGGATGCGATTTCATTAGGCTTTAAAACATGGGTTATCCAAGATGCTTGCCGAGGGGTTAATCTCCATGACGGTGATATTGAAGCGGCTTGGAGCACCATGCAAGCGGCCGGTTGTCAGTTGACGGTATCATCCTCTTTTTTACAAAAAGGGTATTAGACAACCACAAAAAGAAGCGTTTTTTTGAAAAATGAAATGCTTCTTTTCCTACTTAAATTGGTATGAGCGGGATAGAGCTTTATTGTCAACTTTAATTGTTTTTGTCGAGTAGACGACACTTGTTACCAAGTGCCGCCCCTCTAAGAACCGTACGTGTAACTTTCACTGCATACGGCTCAAGTCTCCACTAAGGCATCAAATAATACCCAGCAGCTTATAACGCAGTCGGGACAGGTTCAACCCAAGAGTTACGGGCTAGTCTTTTGGGTTTTATCTTCGTCAAGTATTCTTGGTATTGGGGGCAAAAGGGGTGTAAGCGCCCCATGATCCCACGGGGCGTTTTAGTGTGAAAAGTTCCAAGGAAGAAGTGAGTTGATATCAGGCTCTGGCTTTGCCAGTTCCCTCATACATTTGACCATGTAATCGTAGAGTATCAGTCCGTTCGCTTTCGCCGTCTCGATGATGCTATACAACAGCGCACTAGCATCCGCACCATTAGGATTATTGGCGAACAACCAATTTTTTCTGCCAATAACCAGCGATTTGATTGCGCGTTCCGCTCGGTTGTTGTCGATAGATAAATGCCCATCTTCAACATAGCGTATCAGCTTAGACCACTGACCCAAGGTGTACTTGATGGCTTTACCAAGAGGACTCGATTCGATGATGTTCTGCGTGGTTAACCAGTCATACAAGTCATCCAACATCGGTTTGGCCTGCGCTTGTCTTTCTGCCCAACGCTCTTCGACCGAAGCCAGTTTTAATCGCGATTCCAGTGCATACAGCTTTTGGATTTTGGCTAGCGCCACATCCGCTTTACCTGCTTTACCTTTGCCCTGAAGTTTTTTCGCCTCCATGAACTTACGACGTGCGTGAGCGAAGCAACCGACATTGGCCATGTTGGTTAATCCGTCATAAGCCGCGTAGCCATCACTTTGTAGATAGCCTGAGTAATCGCCCAAAAAGTTCACGGGGCACGCTCTCGCGCGGCTGTTTTGATAGTCGAACAAGACGATATTTTTCATGTCAGGGAGTTTGGCTTCAGGGGAATCGGCTCCCGAGCAGTACAACCACATATAACATTGCTTGTCTTCCTTAAGCACATTGAGCGGTGTTTCATCGGCCTGAACCACCACTTGTTCGAGTAAGTGAGCCTTCAGTGCCTGATAAAGCGGTTTGAACTTTTCACTCACCTGGATTACCCACCTTGCCATGGTGGTTC
>NZ_NBUS01000031.1:0-438 GCF_002749895.1 Vibrio fujianensis
ACCAGAAGAGTCAGACGCGTGCGCTTTAATAAACTGACTTAACTGCTCACGTTGCTCAGGGGTAAGAAAGGCGGGTCGCCCAGTCCTTGGTTTTTCTTGAAGACCTTCGAGCCCGTGCTCTAAAAAGGTTTGAACCCATTTGTTTACGCTAGTGCGGCTCACTTTTAGGTATTTGGCAATTTGTGTTCGAGATTGTCCATCTTTGAAATGAGCAAGAGCCAGTAATCTCATTTTCATCTGAATGGATTTTTGCTGACTGGCGAGCTTTTTAAAGTCGATATTATTAAGGCTATTCATGACGAATGACGGTAGTAGTTAAATAGCCTTAATTAGATCATATTTTTATTTAGATTGGTATTATCCAAGAAAAGCCCATATGATTAAGTAAATAATAAATGGAGTCAGGATGATAATGTTTGCCAAATTCGTTGACGATAT
>NZ_NBUS01000031.1:630-32563 GCF_002749895.1 Vibrio fujianensis
TTGGCAATTTGTGTTCGAGATTGTCCATCTTTGAAATGAGCAAGAGCCAGTAATCTCATTTTCATCTGAATGGATTTTTGCTGACTGGCGAGCTTTTTAAAGTTGATATTATTAAGGCTATTCATGATGAATCACGATAGTAGTTAAATAGCCTTAATTAGATCATATTTAGATTGGTATTATGAAAGTGATCGGCAATATCGAGCATATAAAAGGTAGGAATAAGGGGCGCAATTAGTACGCCCCTTATAAGTTATGGGTGATATGGCTTATTTTTGCAGTAATGATATATCAGCAATCTGTAGGAAGAGATTGCGTAGATTATTTAGTAAGGTTAAGCGGTTTTTCTTCAAAGCTTCATCATCGGCCATGACCATTACGTTATCGAAGAAAGCATCTACAGGCTCACGTAGCTCTGCTAATTTGCTTAATGCTTGTTGATAATTACCGGTGGCAAACGCTGGCTCTAATGCTTCACTCATGACTTCGACACTTTCAGCCAAGGTTTTTTCTGCTGCTTCCTGTAGAAGTGCAAGATCAATCTCAGTGGCTAATTCACCATCAAATTTAGCTAATATATTTCCGACTCGTTTGTTTGCTGCTGCCAATGCTTCTGCGGCTTCTAGTTCACGGAAATGAGAGACCGCTTTGACTCGTTGGTCAAAATCTGCGGGTTTAGTTGGATGACGAGCTAACACGGCTTGGATGATATCCACGCTGAAACCTTCATCTTGGTACCAAGCTCGGAAACGGCCAAGCATAAATTCAACTACATCTTGCTCAACTTGGGCATTGGTGAGTCGATCACCAAATAAAGATTTTGCTTTTGCGACAAGATCAACTAAATCAAGTTGGTAGCCATATTCAACGATGATACGCAAGATACCTAATGAGGCTCGGCGTAATGCGAAAGGATCGCTCCCTTTAGGGGCTTGGCCAATACCAAAGATACCAACGATAGTATCCAATTTATCCGCAATAGCGACAGCTGCAGACACGCCATTTGCTGGGAGTTCATCTCCTGCAAAGCGAGGCATATACTGTTCGTTGAGTGCAACTGCGACTTCTTCGGCTTCTCCATCATGCCTTGCATAATGCATACCCATTACGCCTTGAGTATCGGTAAATTCAAAGACCATAGAGGTCATTAGGTCACATTTTGCTAAAAGGCCTGCTCGCTTGGACTTTTCGACATCGGCATCAATTTGCTCGGCAATATAACCGGCAAGTACTGTAATACGGTCTGTCTTATCTTTAATGGTACCAAGTTGTTGTTGGAATATAGCTGTTTCAAGTTGAGGAAGACGATCCACTAACTTACTTTTTAAGTCAGTATTGAAGAAAAACTCGGCATCAGCTAAGCGAGGTCGAACGACTTTTTCGTTACCTTCAATCACGTGCCGAGGTTCTTTTGATTCAATATTTGAAACAAAGATAAAGTGAGGTAGCAGGTTCTTATTGGCATCATAGACGGGGAAGTATTTTTGATCGCCTTTCATGGTGTAAACCAAGGCTTCAGAGGGGACTTTCAAGAACTTTTCTTCAAATTTTGCCGTAAGTACAACGGGCCATTCGACCAAAGCAGTCACCTCTTCAACTAACTCATCTTCTAGGTCAGCTTTTCCACCTACTTGCTGTGCGGCTTTTTGAGCGTTAGCGATGATGGTTGCTTTACGAACATCATAATCGGCGATGACCTTACCTCGCTCTTCTAAGATAGCCGGGTATTGTGCTGCATTATCAATAGTAAATTCGGCTTCACCCATAAAGCGGTGACCACGAATGGTTCGAGCGGATGGAACGCCTAAAATTTCGCCTTCAATCAGTTCATCACCGAGTAAAATAGTCAGTGTTTTTACCGGGCGAATAAATTGAGTGTCTTTGTCTCCCCAACGCATCGGTTTTGCGATAGGTAAGCTCGCTAATGCTTTGGTCACCAATTCAACAATAATTTGTTTAGTTGCTTGGCCTTTAACGTCTTGTTTGAAAAGCAACCATTCACCTTGAGCGGTTTTTAATCGTTCTGCTTGTTCAACGGTAATCCCATTACTTCGCGCCCAGCCTTGTGCGGCTTTGGTTGGGTTTCCTTCTGCGTCAAAGGCCACAGAAATTGCGGGGCCTCGCTTCTCAACAACTTTATCTGCTTGTTTTTCTGCTAGTTGAGTGATTTTTAGCGCTAAACGACGCGGGGTCGCAAACCATTTTAGATCTTGGTATTCCAGATCTGCAGCGGTTAATTCTGCAGAAAAATTGGCAGCAAATGCTTCTGCAAGTGTACGTAGTTGTTTTGGTGGCAGCTCTTCTGTGCCTAGCTCAATAAGAAATTCTTTTGCCATGTTATTTGTCCTCACCCTTTTTACACATAGGGAAGCCTAACGCTTCACGAGAGGCGTAATAGGCTTCTGCCACGGCTTTGGTTAGGTTGCGAATACGTAGAATGTAACGTTGACGTTCCGTTACCGAAATCGCCTTACGTGCATCCAAGAGGTTAAACGCATGAGCCGCTTTTAGGATGCGCTCATAAGCTGGCAAAGAGAGCGGTTTTTCAAGTTCTAGTAGCTGGTTACACTCTTTTTCACATTGGTCGAAGAAAGTGAATAGGAAGTCAACATCGGCATGTTCAAAGTTATAAGTGGACTGCTCAACTTCATTTTGGTGGAAGATGTCACCGTAGCTGACTTTACCTAGTGGGCCGTCTGTCCAAACTAAATCATATACAGAATCAACGCCTTGAATGTACATGGCTAAGCGTTCAATTCCATAAGTAATTTCACCGGTAACGGGTTTACATTCAAGACCACCAACTTGTTGGAAGTAGGTAAATTGAGTCACTTCCATACCATTTAGCCAAACTTCCCAACCTAGGCCCCAAGCGCCGAGAGTTGGGTTTTCCCAGTTATCTTCCACAAAACGAATATCGTGAACTTGTGGATCAATACCGAGTACTTTTAGTGAGCCTAAATACAGTTCTTGAATGTTGTCTGGTGAGGGTTTGATAACCACCTGAAATTGATAGTAGTGCTGCAGACGGTTAGGGTTCTCACCATAGCGACCATCAGTTGGGCGACGGGAAGGTTGAACATAAGCGGTCGCCATTGGCTCGGGGCCAAGCGCACGCAGGCATGTCATTGGATGAGAGGTGCCTGCGCCTACTTCCATATCTAATGGTTGCACAATGGTACAGCCTTGTTGGGCCCAATAATCCTGCAGCGCGAGGATCATACCCTGAAAGGTTTTGATATCGTATTTTTGCATAGTCAGGTTCGCGCGATTCTTTTGTCTGAATTGATAAAAAATAACAATCAAGTATACCGAGTTATTCTCTGACAAAGTAGGGGTAATATTGACGAATTAATCACCAGAAATGATTTTTAGCTAAGTTTTAGTCTATTGCGGTATATAAACCAGCTTATCAAGGGTGGTTTTAAGATTTATTCGTTGAGATTGTTCGCGAAGCTGGATAGAATTCCTCCGTCTTTGGGGAGTAGCTTACCGATTAACCAATGTGTGTTGTTCGGTTCGTTCGTCAACATAATTGGTGCTCAATCACCGTGGCGTTCGAGACTTGAAATCTCTTTGAGTTTAGCAAGACCTTAGACAAACATTACGAACCGGGGTGGGGCGTCGTGTTTGTCTATGGTTATATAATAATCCCGCCCCAATGAGCCTGTCGTGAGTGTTTTAGTTATTTCAATTACTAGTGTTGCTTTGGCCGAAATTGGGGATAAAACCCAATTGCTGTCTTTGTTACTTGCTAGCCGATATCGAAAGCCCATACCTATTATTATGGCTATTTTTTTAGCGACTGTTGTTAACCATGCTTTAGCGGCGTGGTTGGGCGTGGTTGTGGCAGATTATCTTGCTCCTGAGTATTTAAAGTGGGTGGTGGTGGTGAGCTTCTTGCTTATGGCTATATGGGTATTGATTCCTGATAAATTGGATGATGATGAAAACCTCTCTAATCGAGGGCCATTTATTGCCAGTTTTATTGCTTTTTTTATTGCAGAGATTGGCGATAAAACCCAAATTGCTACTTCAATTTTAGGGGCGCAGTATGCAGATGTGTTAGCTTGGGTTGTGGTGGGTACAACGATAGGCATGTTATTGGCTAATGCTCCAGTAGTGGTGATTGGTAAGTTGTCAGCAGATAAGATACCGTTAGGCTTGATCCGTAAAATAACGGCGATTCTTTTCTTTACCTTGGCCATTGGTGCCGCATTATTTTAGGTACTGGATCACGCTCTACAACAAAAGCTGATGAGAGCGTGATATCTGCCATATTCGTGTCATATGAGTCGTGCTAGTGTTATTAATATCTGTTGTGAAAGAGGGGCGCATTTATGTTGACACGTTATATAGGAATGAGCGCCAAAAGTCAGAGCTACTTATTCTCTTTTGGTTTTGTCTTAACTTTACTCGGAATGGCGTTGACCAATATGTGGCTACCCATGGTGATTGGTGCCATTATTATGGTTGGGTTAACGGTAGAAGCTTGGATTCGAGTTGCTTACATTATCCCATTGCACGACGAGCTAAGAACGGTACAGCAACAACTGAAAAAATTACAAACGGATATTCGTTCTATTGAGTATCAAGAGTAGTGAAAAGGCAGCGTTATGCTGCCTTTATTGTGCTAAGCCATGCCTTTTTTAATCAAATACTGATAGGGTAAAGTTTCGATTTGCGCCGCAAGTAGTTGGTGATCCATAAAGCGACAAAAACTAGGTATGTCGCGAGTTGTCGAAGGGTCATCAGCTGTGATGAGCAAGGTTTCCCCGTCCTGCATATTACGAATTGTCTTCCTGACCATCATGACTGGTTCTGGGCAGCGTAATCCTTGTGCCTCTAATGTTAGCGTGGCTAATTCAGGATCAAAATTCATCGTTGAGCCTAAGATATATGACAATTAAGGGCTAGATAATACTGGCGAATAAAAAATATTCAATAACCCCTTGGCAAAGAGATTAAAATACCATATTGTAATTAACAATTGGTTAACATCTTACCCTGCAACACCGAGTATGATTCCGACATTATCCCTAGGTTTTCTTGGGCTTCCCCGCTGAAAGGCGGGATTTTTTTTCTTATTTCCGTACACTAGCCTTTATTTACTATTGGGAAGGTGGCATCTGTGGAATTAGAAGAGGTTTACCGACGAGACTTAAATTTACTTGTTGCTTTACGGGTATTAATTGATGAAGGTAGCGTGAGTAAAGCGGCGCATCGATTAAGTCTTAGCCAATCGGCAATGAGCCGAGTTCTTGGTCGGTTAAGGGATATGCTGGACGATCCTCTTTTAACTCGTCAGGGACAGTACCTAGTTCCGACAGAAAAAGCGCTCACTATTTATCACGCGGTCGATCGTCCGCTCGAAGTGCTTAGACAAATTCTTTCGCCTGTAGAATTTGAACCTTTGTTGTGTGAGCAGCGTTTTACCATTGCAACAACGGATTATGCAATACAGACAATTCTCCCTTTTGCATTACCCCGAATTTATCAAGAGGCACCGAAGGTTTCCCTTGAGTTTCAGCCTCTGCATCATAATCGATTAATCGATCAACTGACCCATGAAGGGGTGGATTTTGCGATTTGTCGACCAACGACTTCGGTGGCACCGTTACAGAGTGAGATTCTTGGTCGAGTCAGTGTGCTGTGTTTGCTTTCAAAGCTTCATCCTTTAGCTTACCAGTCTATGCAGTTAAGTGATTATTTGGCGTATCCACATGCCATGATTGCAATCAGTGATGGAGTAAAGGCTTTGATTGAGCAAGCTCTTGTTGAGTACCCTAAACGCAAGATGGTACTCCGTGCTTACCATTTGGAAGCCGCTTTGGCGATTGTCGATAGTATGCCTTTAATTATTACCGTTCCAGCCGATCTAGCATTCTTAGTTGCAGAACGTTATGACTTAGTGGTTAAACCATTACCGTTTCAATTTACTCCGTTTGATTACTCTTTGATTTGGCATCCCCGTTGTGAACATGCCCCAGCTCAGGCATGGATAAGAGATATTGTGAAGCAAGAATGTAGTCGCTTGATAGCTAAGCGTGTTGAAGAAATGAAACTTTAATATGGGGCAAGAATTAACATTCGAGCCCCGTAATTTGTGGTGAAAGCTGGCTTATAATTTAATCACAACGCGGCCAGTAATTTGTCCATTGGTAATGGCTTCCGCGTACTGGGGGGCTTGCTCAAGCGTTATTTCATGACTGGCTTGTTCGAAGTAGTAGTCCGGTAAAAGTTTCGCTAGGTTGTTCCATGCTGCGATTCTTTTCTCTGCTGGGCAAGCAACGGAATCAACTCCTTGCAGGCGAACATTACGTAAAATGAACGGCATGACGGTTGTGGGTAAATCAAAGCCACCGGCTAAACCACAAGCTGCAACGGTACTGTTGTAGTCCATTTGTGCTAACACTTTTGCTAATATCTTGCTACCGACGGTATCAATAGCTCCGGCCCAGATCTGTTTTTCTAACGGACGAGCGGGTTGTTCAAACTCTGAACGGTCAATAATGCGTTTAGCACCGAGCTTTTCAAGTAGAGGGCCATTTTCTGCTACTCGTCCTGTCACAGCGGCAACATGGTAGCCTAAATTTGCCAATAGCGTGACGGCAACAGAACCGACCCCACCACTGGCTCCGGTAACAAGAATCTCTCCTTGATCTGGTTTGATATTGGCATCGAGTAAGGCTTGTACGCAGAGCATAGCGGTAAAGCCTGCAGTTCCAATCATCATGGATTTTTTGCTACTAAGACCTTGGGCTAATGGAACTAACCAGTCTGCTTTTAGGCGAGCTTTTTGCGCCATACCGCCCCAGTGGTTTTCACCGACACCCCAGCCAGTGAGTACCACCTGATCACCCGTTTGATAACGAGGATCTTGTGATTCAAGTACGGTTCCCGCCAGATCGATTCCCGGAACCATGGGAAATTGACGAATGATTTTACCTTTACCTGTAATGGCTAAGCCATCTTTGTAGTTGAGGGAGGAGTAGTCCACCGCCACTAAAACCTCTCCTTCCGGCAATTGACACTCATCAAGTTGTTCAATGGTGGCAAGGGTACGTTTTTCTTGTTGGGTAAGAACTAAGGCATTAAACATTCCGATCTCCAATATTTGCGTAGCAAAGACAATATATTGCTAAGTGTAGTCTTGAATAGGGTATGACTAAAATGAAACTTTAGCATTGATATTATGCGCATGATGCATTAGAGAGTAAAAATGCCAGTCGGTGACTGGCATTGAGAGAGTTAGGATAAGAAAAATTGGTAGGAAGGGTTATCCGTTTCATCTTTACACTGGTAGCCCAGTTCACGAAGATGGGCAGAAAAACGCGAGAGATCATGCTCTTCCAGTTCAAAACCACATAAAACTCGTCCGTAGTCCGCCCCATGGTTTCGATAATTAAATAGACTAATATTCCAATGGGTACCCAAGGTGCTTAAAAATTTTAGCAGCGCACCAGGGTATTCTGGAAACTCAAAACTATACAACCGCTCTTTGAGGGGCTTGGACGGCTTACCTCCGATCATGTATCGTACATGTAATTTCGCCATTTCATCCTCAGACAAGTCAACCACCGGGTAGCCACCACAGCGTAATTCACTGATGATAGTGTTTAGCTCATCTTGGCCTCCAAGTAATCGCACCCCAACAAAAATATTGGCCAGTTGATCGTCGTTATAGCGATAGTTAAATTCTGTTACCGCCCGGTTACCAATAATATGGCAGAATTGAAAAAAAGCACCCTTACGCTCAGGAATGGTTACGGCGAGTAGCCCTTCGCGTTTTTCACCGAGTTCACAGCGTTCAGAAACATAGCGTAAACCATGGAAATTTGTATTTGCTCCAGAGAGCACCGTCGCTAACTGCTTTCCTTCAATATTATGTTTTTCAACAAACTTTTTTAGACCTGCTAACGCCAATGCACCAGATGGCTCTGCAATTGCTCGGGTATCTTCAAAAATATCTTTCACTGCTGAGCAGATTTCGTCACTGGATACGGTAATGTGATCATCAATGTATTGTTGACATAAACGAAACGTTTCATCGCCAATGCGTTTTACCGCAACCCCATCAGCAAACATACTGACTTGGTCTAGCACGACCGGTTCTCCGGCATCTAACGCGGCTTTCAAACAGGCGGAATCTTCGGGTTCAACGGCAATCACTTTTATTTCAGGCATCAATTGCTTGATTAACACGGCAACGCCTGCGGCTAAACCACCGCCACCAACTGGGACAAAAATATAGTCTAAGTGCCCATTTTGTTGCAGCATTTCCATCCCCATGGTGCCTTGACCTGCAATGACGAGTGGGTGATCGAAGGGGGGAACAAAAGTATAGCCGTGTTGCTCCGTTAACCGTTCTGCTTCCGTTTTTGCTTCATCAAAATTATTGCCATGTAAAACCACATGGCCACCAAATCCGCGAACGGCTTCAACTTTGATATCTGGGGTGGTTTTGGGCATCACAATGGTGGGTTTTATTCCCAACCGGCTGCCAGAAAGTGCCATACCTTGAGCATGATTGCCCGCAGAAGCGGTGATAACCCCCGCTTGTTTCTGTACTTCGGTTAAATTAGCGACCATATTATAAGCGCCGCGCAGTTTAAACGAGTGGACGGGTTGACGGTCTTCTCGTTTTAATTGCACCCGATTTTTGATCCGAGCTGATAATCGTGTCATCTCTTGTAAAGGAGTGACAAGGGCTACCTCATAAACTGGAGCACGGAGAATTTGGCGCAGATAATCTGCGCCCGTTTGTTTCGTGAGAGTCATGCATTACCCCTCAAGCTTAGATTTATCGCGTACTGCCCCTTTGTCTGCGCTGGTGGCCATACTGGCGTAAGCTTTCAGAGCAAACGAGACTTCGCGTTGACGGCTTTTGGGTTTCCATCCCTGTTGATCTTGCTTCGCGCGTCGTTCGGCGAGTTCAGCGTCAGTCACATTCAGGGTAATGGTTCGATTAGGAATATCGATGGCAATAATATCGCCGGTTTTGACTAAACCAATAGTGCCACCGTTGGCGGCTTCAGGAGAGGCGTGGCCAATAGAAAGGCCCGATGTGCCGCCAGAAAAACGCCCATCGGTGAGGAGAGCACACTCTTTACCCAATCCCATCGATTTAAGATAGGTCGTTGGATAAAGCATTTCTTGCATACCCGGCCCGCCTTTAGGGCCCTCGTAGCGAATTACCACTACATCGCCTGCTTTAACTTGCCCACCGAGAATGCCTTCAACCGCCGTTTCTTGGCTTTCAAAAACCACGGCTGGCCCAGTAAAAGTCAGAATACTTTCATCCACACCAGCGGTTTTCACAATACAACCATCAAGGGCGATATTGCCTTTGAGTACCGCTAAACCACCATCTTGGCTAAAGGCGTGCGCTTGGTTGCGAATACAGCCTTCGGTGCGATCATCATCTAAGCTTTCCCAGCGGCAATCTTGCGAAAAGGCTTGTGTCGTACGAATGCCAGCTGGCCCTGCACGGTAGAATGCCTTTATCTGATCGGAATGAGTTTGCATGATGTCATACTGCGCTAATTGTTGTTCGAGCGTTAAACCTAACACCGTTTTGGTCTGGGCATTGAGTAGCCCTGCTCGATTTAATTCTCCCAGAATACCCATCACGCCACCAGCGCGGTGCACATCTTCCATATGGTATTTTTGGGTAGAGGGGGCAACTTTACATAAATGAGGAATTTGACGTGACATACGGTCGATATCAGTCATATCAAAATCGACCTCACCTTCTTGAGCGGCAGCCAGTAGGTGTAGAACGGTATTGGTTGAGCCGCCCATTGCAATGTCTAATGCCATGGCGTTTTCAAAGGCGGCTTTGTTGGCAATATTACGTGGCAACGCCGATGAGTCATCTTGCTCATAGTAACGTTTGGTCAGTTCTACAATACGGCGGCCAGCGTTTAAGAATAGTTGTTGGCGATCTTTATGTGTGGCGAGTAATGAACCATTGCCCGGTTGAGAAAGGCCTAGCGCTTCGGTTAAGCAGTTCATCGAGTTGGCGGTAAACATACCAGAACAAGAGCCACAAGTCGGGCAAGCGGAGCGCTCAATTTGCTCACTTTGTTCATCAGAGACTTTGGGGTCTGCGCCTTGAATCATGGCATCGACCAGATCCAGTTTGATGATTTGATCAGAAAGCTTGGTTTTTCCTGCTTCCATTGGGCCACCAGAGACAAAAATAACCGGAATATTCAGGCGTAGTGAAGCCATCAACATTCCCGGAGTAATTTTGTCACAGTTCGAAATACACACCATGGCATCGGCGCAGTGAGCGTTGACCATGTACTCAACCGAGTCGGCGATCAGTTCCCGTGAAGGCAGTGAATAGAGCATACCGCCATGCCCCATAGCGATACCATCATCGACAGCAATGGTATTAAATTCTTTGGCAATACCGCCAGCCGCTTCAATTTCCCGAGCAACCAGTTGGCCGAGATCTTTGAGATGAACGTGACCGGGAACAAATTGAGTAAAGGAGTTCACGACCGCAATGATCGGTTTGCCGAAGTCTTCTTCTTTCACTCCCGTGGCGCGCCACAATGCGCGGGCACCAGCCATATTACGTCCATGGGTTGTGGTGGCGGATCTATATTTTGGCATTGTTTGTCGTCCTTTTACTTCTCTTGTGGGTATACATAATCTAACCAGCCCCACTTATCTTCCGTGGTGCCATTAAATAGGCCAAAGTAGGCTTCCTGCATTGCCTTGGTGATCGGGCCGCGTTTACCTGCTCCAACGGTGATTTTATCAACGCTACGTACCGGAACAATTTCAGCTGCCGTACCGGTCATGAATATTTCGTCAGCAAGATAAAGGGCTTCACGAGCGATGTTGACTTCACGAACGTCATACCCTTGCTCTTTAGCAAGGGTCATAATCGAGTCACGAGTGATGCCAGGGAGAATGGAACTCGTCGTTGGCGGGGTAAGAATCACGCCATTTTTGATGACGAAAATATTTTCGCCTGCCCCTTCTGACAGATAGCCATCCACGCTTAAGGCAATACCTTCGGCGTAGCCATGGCGTCGTGCTTCTCCTCCAACGAGAAGGGACGAGAGGTAGTTGCCTCCAGCTTTTGCCGCTGTTGGAATGGTGTTCGGTGCTGCGCGATGCCAACTGGAGATCATCGCATCAACGCCATTTTCTAGCGCTTCTTCGCCGAGATAAGCGCCCCAAGGGAAAGCGGCGATGATCAGATCCATCTCTGTATTGTTAGGTGGGCAAACGCCTAATCCGACATTGCCTACAAATGCTAATGGACGAATATAAGCATTATCGAGCTTATTGATTCGGAGCGTTTCACGCGTGGCTTTCATAATTTCATCAATAGAGTAAGGAATCGGAAATCGATAGATTTTTGCAGAATCCGCTAAGCGCTGAGCATGTTCACGATGACGGAAAATGATCGGCCCTTTGGGGGTGTTATAACAACGAACCCCTTCAAAAACAGAGGTGCCATAGTGCATCGCATGGGTTAATACGTGAACGGTCGCATTTTCCCATGGCATCATTTCACCATTGAACCAAATATACTCTGCAGTTTTTGTTGCCATGTTTGCCTTCCTTAAGCACAAATTTTCTGTTGTAAATTGTTGTTGGGTAGTTCATGACTACTAATCGTGGTTACATCAACCGAACGAACATCCCATAATTTTTCAATTTGATTGGTCAATGTGGTGATTGGCCGATCACTATCGACAATAATTTCTACGCTGGCGACGTGGCTTGCGTGATTTTGCGTTGCAGCCACTTGTTTAATGATAAATCCACGATGGCGAACAACACGTAGCACTCGTTCCAACAGTACAGGTTTATCATCGGCTTTGATATCTAGTAAGTATCTTTGCATAGTGAGCCTCCTAGGTGTTTTCTAACATATCGTTGTTGGACGCACCCGGTGGAACCAGTGGCCAGACGTTTTCTTCTTCATCAATCAAAACATGCAATAAATAGGCAGTTTTGCTTGCCAGCATCTCTTTAAGGGCGGGTTCAACTTCTTCTTTTTTGGTGATGGTTTTACCCGGAATATCGAACGCTTGAGCCAGCATTACGAAATCAGGATTGTCATCTAAAATTGTTTCACTGTGTCGACCATCGAAAAAGAGAGATTGCCATTGCCGCACCATGCCTAATCGCTGGTTATTCAGCAGTACTATTTTGACTGGGATCTGGCGGCGTTTCAGGGTGCCTAGCTCTTGAACGTTCATCATAAAAGAACCATCACCAGAAATAAGGATAGATTGATCGTCTGGACGGGCAACCGCCGCTCCCATCGCGGCGGGAAGTCCAAACCCCATCGTGCCTAACCCCGCTGAAGAAATGAAGTTTTGAGGTGCTCTGGGTTGAATGTGTTGGGCTGCCCACATTTGGTGTTGACCGACATCGGTCGATACAATGGCAGAATCTGGCATCATATCGGATAACTGTTTTAAAAGGAGAGGCGCGTAAATAGCGTCTCCGGGGTGGTCATACCGCCACTTAAACCCTTGCCGCAGGCTTTCGCTATGATGCGCCCAAGGCGTGAGATCTTGGCGGGTTTCTAACTGTGGCAAAATAACGTTAATATCACCGCGTAAGGCCGCATTAGCACAACGCAACTTATTAAATTCAGCGGCGTCAATATCAATATGGATCACCTGAGCATGAGGAGCAAAGGTGTCTAGCTTTCCTGTTACTCGGTCATCGAATCGAGCTCCGACGACGATCAAAAGATCGCTTTCTTGTACCACTAAGTTGGCTGCTTTCGTGCCATGCATACCTAACATACCAAGGTAGAGTGGATCGTTGCGTTCAATGGTTCCAAGACCTTTTAAGGTGCTGACTGAGGGCATGGGGTTTAGGTGTAAAAATTTTCGCACAGTCTCGGTCGCTTTGGCGAGTTGGACACCACCACCGACATAGAGAACGGGACGTTTTGCTTGAGCAATTAGCTGCTGAGCTTTACTCAACTGTTCCAAATCGACCTGTGGAATCTTGGTCGGTGTAAAATCGGGAAGAAGGGACACGGGGGCTTGGCCAAGTTGAACATCTTTAGCAATATCCACAATCACAGGCCCAGGACGTCCGGTTTTAGCTACTTCAAAAGCTTCGGCTAAAGTGGGTGCAAGCTCATGAATATCGGTAACGAGGTAGCTGTGTTTGGTACATGCCAGTGACATACCAATCACATCCATCTCTTGGAAAGCATCCGTGCCAATATGAGAACTGGCAACTTGGCCGGTGATGGCAACCAACGGAACGGAATCTAAAAAAGCATCGGCCAGTCCGGTGACGAGGTTGGTGGCTCCTGGGCCCGAGGTCGCCATACAAACCGCTACTTCTTGCGTTGATCTGGCCATGCCAATGGCCGCCATCGCGGCACCTTGTTCATGGCGGCATAGTATATGCTCGACTCCCCCATCATACAGCGCATCATAAATCGGCATGATGGCACCACCAGGATAACCAAAAATAGTTTTGATTCCTTGCTGTTTTAATGCGGCTACGACTAGCTGTGCTCCTGTCATCGTAAACCTCCTTGTCGGCAACGGATGTTGTCGTTAGTCATCTTGTGTATGCACGTCATGTGCGGCTCCCCATTCTTCCTGTTATGTCATGTTCAAAAATAAAACTATCTGGCTTTTCTGTTGATTAGGGTTATAAAAAAACCCCCGGACTTTTCAGTGCGGGGGTTTTTTTGAATCTGTGTGTTATTTTGCGCCCACAAGCCCCCGCGCGGTCCAAATAATGACCACGATAAGCAGGCTAATCAGTGAGTTAAAGTGAGCGCGTAAATTCATCATATTTGTTTTGTATTTTGTTGTACTATGCTGAGAAATTGTCTTCATCTCTAGTGGTATCACACATCTCTGTTACATGACAAGCAAAAACTCATTCTTTTTTCACATTCTCTTATGGTTTTGAATCGCTATATATCTTTTTGTACCTGAGTTTTCTTAATTTAGGACATTCAATTTTATCGTTGACACTAAGGGAAGTGATGGGACTTGCGATTATCCACAGTCGAGCCAGTATAGGGGTTCAAGCGCCAGCGGTGACGGTTGAAGTTCATATTAGCAATGGCATGCCTGGATTTAACCTGGTGGGGCTACCAGAAACGACGGTGAAAGAGTCGCGCGATCGGGTACGTAGTGCCATTATTAATTCTCGTTTCGAATTTCCCGCCAAACGAATCACCGTAAATTTAGCACCAGCTGATTTACCAAAAGAAGGAGGACGGTTTGATTTGCCGATTGCCTTAGGTATTTTGGCCGCCTCAGAACAATTGCCGCTTAATCTTCTTGAGCGTTATGAATTTATTGGCGAGCTGGCTTTATCTGGTGAAATTCGGCGTGTGAAAGGGGTTTTACCAGCGGCGTTAGCTGCGAATAAAGCAAAACGTAGTTTAGTGGTGCCGCAGGATAATGGTGATCAAGCCGCATTAGTCAATGAAGGGCAGCATAAGTCGGCTCAGACGCTACTCGACGTTTGTGCCGATCTGTGTGGGCAGAAAAATCTAACCCTTTTTCAGAGTGGTAACCAGCATCGACCTTTGAATCATCAGCGTGATCTGCAAGATATTATTGGCCAGCAGCAAGGTAAACGAGCATTGGAAATCGCTGCGGCTGGGAGTCATAATCTCCTATTTCTTGGCCCACCGGGAACCGGAAAAACCATGTTAGCATCACGCTTATGCGATTTATTACCTGAAATGAGTGATGAAGAGGCGATGGAAACCGCATCGGTTGCTTCACTGACAGAGCAAGATATTAACCAATATAATTGGAAGCAACGGCCTTTTCGTTCCCCGCACCACTCCAGCTCCATGGCAGCACTGGTGGGCGGAGGAACGATTCCTCGGCCGGGTGAAATTTCTTTAGCCCATAATGGGTTGCTTTTTTTAGATGAAATGCCGGAATTTGAACGTAAGGTTCTTGACTCTTTGCGGGAGCCTCTTGAATCAGGAGAGATTATTATTTCTCGGGCACAAGGTAAAACGCGTTTTCCGGCTCGTTTTCAGTTAGTGGGAGCGCTGAATCCAAGCCCGACCGGTTACTATGAAGGTAATCAAGCTCGGGTAAATCCTCAGGTTATTTTACGCTATTTGAGTCGATTATCCGGGCCGTTATTAGATAGATTCGATATGTCGATAGAGATCCCGGCTTTACCGAAAGGAACCTTATCTCAAGGAGGAGAGCGAGGAGAAGATACATTGACAGTACGTCAGCGTGTTTTATTAGCGCGAGAACGGATGCTTACAAGAAGTGGTAAAGTCAATGCTCTATTACAAAGCAGAGAGATAGACACCTACTGCCACCTGCATCAATCAGACGCTGAATTTTTAGAAAATGCTTTACATCGTTTGGGGTTGTCGGTACGTGCTTATCATCGAATTATTAAAGTGGCCCGAACCATCGCAGATTTACAAGGCGAATTAAATATTCAACGAGCACACTTGGCTGAAGCCTTAGGGTATCGATCCATGGATCGATTACTCAAACAATTATCCGCTCAGGCGGTGCTATAACATGTTTGTTTAGAGCTATCGTTTTGATGGTATATCCCCTTCCGACTTGAAGCTGCAGCGGTTGGCTACGTTCATTGCTATTTATTAATGATAAAAAGGAGCAATATGCTCCTTTTTTTATCAACTATTCACACCCTCGTTTATTGACTTAACAGATAGTTGATAAGCTCAAAATAGTCATCCATTGTTTTGATTCCTTGTGCTTGCACCAAGTAACGGTTATTGACGATAACCGCTGGAACACCAGTTAATCCGCTGTCTTTAAACTGTTTATCAAAGCGGCGAACCATGGAGTCGGCAGCAAATCCGTTAAAAGCAGCGTCAAACTTTGCCCCATCAACCCCTTCATCGATAAAAATTTGACGTAATTCTTGATCGTTTTTAGGTGCTTGACGCAGTCCGTGAATACGGTTGAACATCACCGGTAGCATTTTTTCTTCGATATTGAGCGCTAGCATAGTGGCATATGCTTTACTCATGGATAGGCCCATTTTCCCGCCCATAAAGGAAACGTGATTTTTTTGCAGCGTTACGTCTTTAGGTAGTTGGGCTTTTAACTGTTTGATGACAGGCTCAAAAGAGTAGCAGTGAGGACAATAGAAAGAGAAGTATTCGGTTACACTCGGTTGGCTTGAGTGGGGTAGGTTAAGCACTTTATAGTGAACACCTTCTTTAAATTGAGCCGCCTGTACAGAAAGGCTTAACATTAGGGTTGCAACTAGTGCAAACAACTTTTTCATATTTACTCCATCAGTCTTTTGAAGTGATTTACCAATTAGGCGTTAGTGATAGTGCTGGCTCTTGTAATACGGCAAGCTGCTCTTTAAAGGCCAAAACTTGACCTTCCCAATATTTGGGGTCATTAAACCAAGGAAAAGCGAGGGGAAACGCAGGATCATTCCAACGTTTTGCCAACCAAGCCATATAATGCACCATGCGTAGACCACGTAGTGGCTCAATTAGTTTCAATTGATTTGGGTTAAAGTCGCAAAACTCTTGATACCCTTCAAGCAAAATATCTAACTGGATCCGTTTCTCTTGTCGATCACCATTGAGTAACATCCAGAGATCTTGAATGGCTGGGCCATTACGAGCATCGTCTAGGTCAACAAACATTGGGCCATCTCGCCATAAAATATTACCCGGATGGCAATCACCATGTAATCGAATTATGTTATCGGTAGGTTGCCAGCATTGTTCAATCGACGAAATCAGCAGATTGAGATCGTTAAAAAATGCATTTTCTAAGTGCGTAGGAATAAAAGAAGCGTGCTCGAGTACCTTTCTCGGTTGATAAAGGTATTCTTCTAAACTCAGGGTTGGACGGTGGGTAAAAGGTTCGATTGCCCCGACTTTGTGAATACGACCAAGAAAGCGTCCTACCCACTCTAGTTGTTGCTCGTTATCGACTTCAAACTGACGCCCACCCATACTATTAAATAAGGCAAAATAGTAACCTTGATAATCATGTAGACTTACTCCATTGATGATCAAAGGAGGAGCCAGTGGAATTTCAGCTTCCTCAAGCTCTAATGCAAAATTATGTTCTTCTTGGATTTGTTCTTTATTCCAACGTTGTGGCCGGTAGAATTTTACGACAAACCGGCGGTGTTGCTCATCACTAAATTGATAGACACGGTTTTCATAGCTATTGAGTGCCAAAAAGCCAGATTCAGCACGGATACCGATACTTTCCAGTGCATACCAGATTAAATCAGGGGTCAGAGCATCAAAGTGAAAGGTCGCTTGAGTCATAATTTTAAAAGGGCTTATTGCTAAGCCCTTTGCCATAGTGTCCCGAGTTTAAAGTGGCTTTATAAACCGACTCTCTACCTCGGTAGAAAAAGATTGACTGTCGCTGAGTATAAACCGAATTGTGTTGACCGTTGAGGGAAGATTATCAGCATCGACCCCCAAACTAAGAGGAACATTGACGACTTCGCCGGGCTTTACGTTAATTTTCTGCCGACCATACCAAGAAACCTTCGTTAGACCATTCACTTGCAGGTGATACGTTTGGGCTTGCTGGGTTTTATTGATCACTTTTAAAGTGTAAGTATTTTCTATTTCATGGTTACTATTGATTCTAAACAGTTGATTTCGATCGCGAATGACCGTTAAACCTGCCGGATCGACATGGGCCACTTGAACAAAAAACAATCCAAGCATGAGGAGTAGTACCCCGCCATAGCCTAACAGTTTAGGCCGTAGTATCTTGGTTGTTTTTCCGGCTAAACGGTGTTCTGTGGTATAGCTGATCAAGCCTTTTTCATAGCCCATTTTTTCCATGGTCATATCACAGGCATCCACGCAAGCCCCGCAGTTGATACATTCGTATTGTAAACCATTACGGATGTCAATTCCGGTTGGACAAACCTGTACACATAGATCACAATCAATGCAGTCACCAAGTCCCAATGCTTTGGGATCTGACTTGCGAGCGCGTGGGCCTCGCTGCTCCCCCCGTTTGGGATTATAACCCACAATAAAAGTATCTTTATCAAACATAGCGGACTGAAAGCGAGCGTATGGACACATATGGACGCACATAATGGATCGCATCCAGCCGGCATTACCATAAGTACAGAGAGCAAAAAACCAGACCCAAAAGAGGGCCCAGAATGAAGCTTCCAAAGTGAAAAAGTCAACCACGAGCTCTCGGATAGGAACAAAATAGCCAACAAAGGTAAACCCAGTCGCAAGAGCGATCGCAAACCAAGCGATATGTTTGACGCTTTTACGTAAGACTAAATGCACGGTGAGTCTGTTTGAGTCTTGTTTACGGCGTTTATTGGCACTGCCTTCGAGTTTTTCTTCAAACCAAATATACATAAAAGTCCACACGGTTTGTGGGCAGAGGTAGCCACACCAGACTCGACCCAAAAAGGTAGTTAGAAAAAACAATCCAAAAGCGGCGATCATAAATAAGAGAGCAAGTAGCGTCAGATCTTGTGGATAAAGGGTGGTACCAAAGAAATTAAACTGTTGATGACCAATATCAAGCAGAATAGCTTGCCGTTCACCATAAGAAATCCATGGAATAAGCGCAAAGAGTAGTAATAGAAACCAACCACTATAGCGACGTAATTGTTGATAGGTTCCTTTACTTTCCCGGACATAAATACGATGGCTTGGGTTAAAGCGATCCCTTGGGTCGTTTTTGGGGACGATCTCTTTGACGTCAATTTTCTCTTGACTCATAACGCTTCCTTTTTCGTCATTATGGTATAACTTCTTATGGTTACACTCTTTATCGTGGTGACTTTATTGGTCATTCTATGAAAATAATGCGCAGGATTATAGCGCTGGTAACCTTTTTGTTTCTTTATCGCAATCAAGATTTAACAATAAAAGTGCTTTTGGGTGTTGAATAAGAATGATTGAACGAAATCAGGTTGTAAAAAAAGCAGCCATAGGCTGCCTTAAATGATAGAAGTAAGTTGGATTACTTAATGATGCCTCTCGCTCGCAAAATAGCGCTTTTGAAATCATCTTCGTAATCTTTTTTAATACCAGGGATGACGTCATCTTTACTGCTGTTGCGCATTTTAAGGTGGTAGATTAAGACATCATCAGTAAGTGATTCTAATGCTCCTTTATATCCAGCCTCTTGAGCTAATTGGCAGATAAATTGAACCAAACTAAGTTCAGATGCTTTCTGCCACTCAGGCTCTAATAGCTCAAGTAACTCTTCAATTCGATGGCATTGCATCACTTTCTCCCTATTCTTGTCATGATTTTTGCTAAAGATAGCAAATTGGATCGAGAATACCAAACCTTCTCATTTTATTTGACAAGGTCAACAGAGCCTAGATGCTATGGCTTGATTTCAGGGGCGAGACGAAGAAAAAAGCGCAGTTTAAACTGCGCTTTTTAACTTAAGCGGCTTTAACCACTTTTGTTTCGGGTGATGCGATAAACGCATTTTTTTCCACAAGAGTGGTGGTCGCGATTTTTTTTGCAATCAGAGCAGTAGTAAAACCACTACGACGGCGCATTGCACTACGGTTTGTGTGCGAAAACCTGACAGTTGTTGGGCGCATTCATTTACCTAACGGTCAGGCACATCCATTGCCGATGTTACCACCTAAATAACTATGAGTTGTCCTGCCCGCAATTGGCGGAGAAGAGTCGCTCATTCTGGCAATGCCAATCCAAATAGCTATTCAGGAATAATGATATGCTCGCATATCATAAATAGCCTAGCATTAACAGCTTCATTGATCGATAGTTAAACAACATTTTTGTTAAATAAGTGAAGGAAATATGTCAAAGGGGAATGACGTTGCTCAAAATCGACTCGGTGCTCGCTTTTATAGATTTTTTACCTAACCATTATTTACATTTTTCAGCTTACAAGTGTAAGCCTATTGTGTGATACTGAGGATTATTAAGATGATTTTATATGGTCGCTATTATGTTAATTAATCGATATCACATGAAGGAAGAAGTGGCTAACGCTATCAGCCACGGAGTTGGGTTGTTGTTGGGAATCGTCGGTTTGGTGTTGCTATTAGTAAAGGCGGTTGAGCATCGTGCAGATCTTCTCACTATTGCGAGTATGGGTATGTATGGCGGTAGCATTATTCTCTTATTTTTGGCGTCTACGCTTTATCATGCGATCGCTCAACAGCAAATCAAATATAAGCTAAAAGTATTTGATCACTGTGCGATTTATTTATTGATTGCTGGTAGCTATACACCCTTTTTATTGGTGGGATTACGCACTCCGTTAGCCATTAGCTTAATGATTGTGATTTGGTCTATTGCTTTGTTGGGAATTATCACAAAGATTGCTTTTATGACGCGATTTAAGAAATTCTCACTACTCAGTTACTTGGTCATGGGATGGTTATCGCTAGTGGTGATCTATCAACTTATTCTTCATCTTGATATTGGTGGTGTCACCTTATTAGTTGTAGGTGGGCTTGTTTATTCGTTGGGTGCTATTTTTTACGTTGCGAAACGCATCCCTTACAATCATGCGATTTGGCATATTTTTGTGTTAGCGGGATGCGTCTGCCATTTCTTAGCTATTTATTGGTACGTCGAACCGATTTGATTGCTAACGCCGCCAGAAAGCGGGGAAAAACAGCACCAAAATAGTCAAAATTTCGAGCCGACCCATTAACATCCCTAAGCTAAGTATCCACTTAGCGGCGTCGGGCAAGGGAGCAAAATTACCGGATGGCCCAATCACACTGCCGATCCCTGGTCCGACGTTTGCGACTGCGGTAATCGCACCCGAAATACTGGTGATGGGATCAAGCCCCATCGCCGAGAGAGAACCGGCAATCGCAATAATAGTGATAAAAAACGTCAGCCCAAAAGCGATCACCGAGCGAACGATATCTTCATTGACTGGACGTTGATTGTAACGTTGCACAAATACACCAGAGGGGTGAATTAGTTTCATCATTTGCTTATTGAGTAGAGCAAAGCCAATTTGAAAACGGAACACTTTAATCCCACCAGAGGTTGAGCCAGAGCAGGCTCCCGACACCATTAAGAAAGCAAATAACGTGGTAGGAAGCGCTCCCCAAGTGGTAAAGTCGTCTAAGCCAAATCCAGTTGTAGTAATAACCGAGACGATATTGAACATCGAGACACGCAAGGCATCGAGTACTGGATAACCATTATGAAGCGTGAGCCATGCGGCAACGACTAAACTGGTGAGCATGAAAAGTAAGAAAAAACCTTTCACTTGTGCATCGGTTAACAACTCTTGAATGCGACGTTTTCGTAGCGCCGAGACAAAGAGTAGAAAAGGTAATCCACCTAAAAACATAAACAGAGTGGCTATCCAATGAGATCCGTTCGAAAAATGGTTCATCGAGCCATCAGAAGTCGAATAACCACCGGTTGAAAGGGTTGTAAAAGCGTGGTTAATAGCGTCAAAGAGATCCATGCCCGTGAGCATATAACCCATGATGCACAGACCCGTTAAACTGAGATAAACCGCGACAATATTTTTTGCAACCGTCTTCGCTCGTGGGCTGCTTTTATCAGACCAGTCGGACGACTCGGTTTGGAAGAGTTTCATCCCCCCCACATTCAACATGGGCAATACGGCTACTGCCATGACAATAAATCCGACACCACCTAACCATTGTAAAATAGAGCGCCAGAGTAAAATGCTTGGTGCCATGTTATCTAACCCACTCAAGACGGTCGAACCTGTGGTGGTAATGCCCGACATGGTTTCAAAATAAGCATCGGTAAAGCTGATGTGGTTTATAAATACAAAAGGTAGCGCCGCAAAAGCACTGGCGATGGTCCAGACTAAGCTGGTGATGAGGAACATGTCTCGTACGTTAAGACGAAACGTTGCTGTTCTTCCCAGCGTTAAACAGAAAAAAGCCACTAAGTGCGTGATAATAACGGCTTGAGCGAATTCGATGAACCCCTCAGTGCCACTGACAAAGGCCACTAAAGTGGGCACATACATAAACAGAGCTAGTTTAGAAAGCACTAGCCCAATGACAAATAATATTGGGCGTATATTCAGCATAACGCCAGTTACCTATAAGAAAAATGGGCTTGGTTGGAATAAACTTTCCACGTCAGGCACGTATTTTTTATCAACTAAGAACATCACGACATGATCGTCTTGTTCAATAATGGTTCGATCATGAGCGATCAAGACTTCTTCACCACGTACGATTGCACCAATGGTTGCTCCCGGCGGCAATTTGATTTCACTCACGGTTCGTCCAACAACTTTAGATGTGGTTTCATCCCCATGGGCAATGGCTTCAATCGCTTCTGCTGCTCCGCGACGAAGAGAAGAAACATTGACGATATCGGCGCGACGAACGTGAGTTAACAGTGCAGAAATGGTTGCTTGCTGGGGAGAGATTGCAACATCAATCACTCCGCCTTGGACAAGGTCAACATAGGCGCTGCGCTGAATGAGAACCATCACTTTTTTCGCTCCCATACGTTTGGCGAGCATCGCAGACATAATATTGGTTTCATCTTCATTGGTGAGAGCAATGAACACATCGACTTGATCGATATTTTCCTCAGAAAGCAGCTCTTGATCGGCCGCATCACCACAAAAAACAATGGTGTTTTCTAGTTCTTCGGAAAGTTGTTCCGCTCGTTGGTAATCCCGTTCAATAAGCTTGACACTGTAGGTATGCTCTAGGCGTTTCGCTAGACTTGCACCAATATTTCCACCGCCGACAATCATGATGCGGCGATAGGGCTTTTCTAACCGTTGCAGTTCGCTCATGACTGAGCGAATATGATTACTTGCAGCGACAAAGAACACCTCATCATCAGCCTCAATAATGGTGGTGCCTTGCGGGCGAATAGGCCGCCCTTGGCGGAAAATAGCGGCAACACGCGTATCAATATGCGGCATGTGTTCACGTAGGGCAGATAACGCATTACCGACCAAAGGCCCACCATAATATGCTTTGACCGCGACTAAACTGACTTTTTCTTGTGCAAAACTAACCACTTGCAACGCACCAGGATATTGTACTAAACGTTCAATATAGCTAGTGACCAACTCTTCCGGTGCGATTAGGTGATCAACGGGAACTGCGCCCGATTGAAATAAAGTCTCTTTTTCTTGTAAATATTCTGGAGAGCGAATACGAGCCACTCGGTTGGGCGTGTTAAATAGAGTAAAGGCTACTTGGCACGCTGCCATATTGGTCTCATCGGTATTGGTTACCGCAACCAACATATCGGCATCTTGTGCTCCCGCTTCCCTTAGTACATTAGGATGGCTTGCATGACCATTGACGACTCGTAAGTCGTATTTATCTTGTAACTCACGCAGCCGATCTGAATTTTTGTCTACGACCGTAATATCGTTGTTTTCACCGACTAAATTCTCAGCGAGAGTGCCCCCAACTTGTCCGGCACCAAGAATGATAATTTTCATACCTTGTACTCTTATTGTTCACTCATTAACCGAAATTCTGGTTGATCATGTTAACCCTATCATGCTTGCTTATGGAGAACGGCATAGTAAAAACCGTCCATATCTTCTTCGCCAGGTAATATTTGTCGTCCTGGCTGGTTGATGTCAGAACCCACTAAGAGAGCATGACTAGTTCGCGCTAAAAACGCTTTAATCTGCTCGCTGTTTTCTTGTGGCGCAATCGAGCAGGTGGCGTAAACCATAGTGCCTCCGACTTTTAATTGTTTCCACATGGCGTCTAGTATTTCGCTTTGTAATTGAGCCAATGCCTCAATATCGTTATCACGACGTAGCCATTTAATATCAGGATGACGACGAATGACCCCCGTTGCTGAGCAAGGAGCATCGAGCAAAATACGATCAAACTGCTCTCCTTGCCACCATTCTTCGGGATAGCGAGCGTCACCACAAATAACATCGGCACGCAATTGTAGCCGCTCTAGATTGTCATAAACTCGTTCAAGACGCTTAGGATCGTTATCGATTGCCACCACTTCAGTCTCTTGAGTATGTTCTAAAATGTGTGCGGTTTTGCCTCCTGGTGCCGCGCAGCAATCTAAGATCAATTCACCGTCTTGAGGCTGTAAGTAGTCAACCGCCAGTTGCGCGGCGGCATCTTGCACTGATACCCACCCTTTATCAAAGCCGGGCAATAAGCTGACATCGCAAGGAGAGGCTAATTTTATAGCATCAGCAGCTTGTGGGTGTGCGCTGCATTGAATGTTTTCATTGTTTAGCAGTGTAAGGTATTCATCTCTGGTGTGATATTGACGGTTAACTCGTAGCCACATGGGAGCTTTATGATTATTGGCTTCAATAATCTGTTCCCATTGCTGTGGGTAGGCTTCTTGTAATCGCTTGAGCAACCAACTTGGGTGACCATATTTACCCGCGTGATGACTAACGGCAATGACATCTAACGCTTCCTGATCTCGCAAATAGTTGCGCAGTACAGCGTTAATCAGGCCACTTAAGTTTGGGCCTCGCAAGGTTTTGGTGCCTTCCACTGTTTCTGCCACCGCTGCATGCGAAGGAATGCGCATAAAACTGAGTTGGTAAATACCCACCAAAATGAGGTGGTGAAACACCCGTTTTTTACCTTTTAATGGGTTATCCATCAGCTCATTGGCGATCGATTCTAAGCGTGGTAAATAGCGTAATGCGCCATAGCAAATTTCTTGTAAAAGTGCATAGTCTCTGGGACGAATGGTTTTTTGTGCCGCTGGAAGAGCGTGCGAAAGAGAGTGGCCTTTATCAACCACTTGAAACAACACATTAGCTGCCGCTGCGCGAACATTCATGAGTAATACCGAATTGAAAACAAAAGTAGTGAGGGCATCTCTGCCCTCGTCAAGGTGTTAATATTTAACTAAGTTGCGTACCGACCGCAAACCAACTAGCACGAGCATTAAGAATATCTTGCACGGGCATGGCTTTTTTACCGGGTAGTTGGATCTGCTCTAGCACTAACACACCACGACCGGTCGCCACATAAATACCCGATTTATCCGCTTGAATAATCGTACCGGGCGGATGAGTAGACTCGCGCTCATCGACACGGCTTTGCCACACTTTAACCGTGTTATCAGCGACATCAAAATGGCTGATCGGCCAAGGGTTAAAGGCTCGCACGCAGCGTTCAATAAAGGCCGCCTCTTGTGTCCAATCGATTTTCGCTTCTTCTTTACTCAGCTTCTGGGCGTAATTTGCCAAAGCATCATCTTGCTTTTCTGGGCTAAGTTGGCCTAAAGCTAACTTATCAAGGCAAGCCACCAAGGCCTGTGGGCCAAGCTCCGCCAATTTGTCATACATTGAGGCACTGGTGTCGCTGGCTTCTATTGGCAAGCGAACAATACTCAGCATATCACCGGTATCAAGACCCACGTCCATCTGCATAATGGTGACGCCCGTTTCACTGTCACCGGCCCAAATCGAGCGCTCAATTGGTGCGGCACCTCGCCAGCGAGGTAAAATTGAGCCATGGACATTAATACAACCCCATTTAGGGATATCGAGTACCGCTTTCGGTAATAACAAACCGTAAGCCACCACCACCATCACATCAGCATTAAGATCGGCTAAGGTTTGTTTGGCTTGATCGCTTTTGAAATTCTCAGGCTGGTACACAGGAATGGTGTGCTCAAGCGCCATCTGTTTCACTGGGCTGGCGGTGAGCTTTTTCCCGCGTCCGGCAGGGCGATCAGGTTTTGTGTAGACGGCAATTACTTCGTGCTCCGAAGACAATAACGCCGCCAAGTGACGGGCGGCGAAATCCGGAGTACCTGCAAAGACAATACGTAATGATTGGCTCAAGGTAACCTCTCTATTCTATTCTATGCGATTTATTTATTTTTCTCGTTGAAACGTTTAATTTTTTCCAACTTCTCTTTGATACGTTTTCGCTTTAGTGGCGATAAATAATCCACGAAGAGTTTACCTTCTAAGTGGTCAAGTTCATGTTGTACACAAATTGCCAGCAAATCATCAGCCTCAAAGGTGTACTCTTGACCATCGCGATTAAGGGCTTTGACCGTCACCTCAGCAGCACGAGGCACTAAAGCTCGTGCACCAGGCACGGATAAGCAGCCTTCTTCGATGCCATCCTCTCCACGTTTTTCTAGAATTTGTGGATTGATCAGTACCATAGGTTGATTACGATTTTCTGAAATATCAATCACCACAATACGTTGATGAATGTCCACTTGTGTGGCGGCTAAACCAATGCCCTCTTCGTCATACATGGTGTCTAACATGTCATCAACGATTTTTTGGATTTCAGGCGTGACTTTTTCGACCGGCTTAGCAACGGTGCGAAGACGATCATCTGGAAATGTTAATACTTGTAATACAGACATATACACTCGAAATATTGAACTGTGCCGAAACAGCTTAACGCTTGTTGGCTCAATTCTAGACATTTTATGGCCTAAATGACAGCATCGAACACAATTTATAGTAAACCTTCTGTTATTTACCGGCCAAGGAAGCAAGGTCATGAGTGTATTTATTCGTTATTATCGTCTGAAAGTATTTATCTTCAGTATGTTGTTTATCGCGCTCTTCTCTCATTTTTCCGTCTTAGCTAATGAGCCGACGGCTTTGGCGGTGAAAGCCGATGCACCAAAAACATATACAGTGGAGAAAGGTGATACCTTATGGGATATATCGGCATTATATTTAGATAGTCCTTGGTTATGGCCAAGGCTTTGGCAAGTCAATCCAGAGATAGATAATCCCCACCTTATTTATCCGGGAGATAAATTAACACTGCTCTGGCGTGATGGGCAGCCTGTGTTAAGTTTGAAGCCCATGGTTAAACTAAGCCCGCAAGTCCGTTTAATGGAAAAGCAGTCGTTACCGACGGTAGAAGAAGGGTTACTGCTGCCTTATTTATTATCGGATCGTTTAATCGACGAAGCGGAAATTGTACAAAGTGCACGAGTATTAGGATCTAATGATGGTCGTCAATATTTGACAAAGCAAGATACGGTGTACATCTCCGGTGAGTCTAGTCATGCCCAATGGGGAATTTATCGTCCAATGACCGAGTTTGTTCGTGGTGATAAAAAAATGGTCGCGCTACGTTTGCTCGCCACCGCTGAACGAGTGGCAAGTGAAGAAAAATTAACAGCGCTTGCTGTTCATCAGGTCGCGCAAGAAATTATGGTTAATGATCTTGCTTTAACTGAAGTTGGGTTAAATCAACTTAATTTATCCACCTCCTTTTTTCCGCGCCCAGCACCACAGGGAATTCAAGCGACCATTTTAGGAACGCTGGAAGGAAGCCAGTATGCAGCAAAAAATCAGGTCGTTGTGATTGATCATGGTAAGGGGGATGGATTGGTTCAAGGCAGTATGTTTGAACTTTATCAAGTGGGCGCAACGGTTTATCAAGATAAAGAAGGATATAGCTACAAGTCGAATCGAGGAGAGCAGATTAATCTTCCACAACGCAAAGTTGGTGCATTAATGGTGATTCGTCCTTACGATGCATTTAGTTTAGCTTTGGTGACCAATAGTGAAGAACCGATTGACCAATCCGTATTGGCTTTACCACCGATGAGTGATGCCGAGCCCTCTTCATCAATGGCTGCCACGCAGTAGCTTAATTTGACGACATTGATGCAACAGCAAGATCTCTGTGCATGGCTTGCCTTAAGTTTTACACCTAAGCTCACACAGAAAATGATGGCTCGGCTGTTGAGCTTAGATGCTCTGGCTAATATGCTAGGTTATTCATCTCAACAATGGTTGGCTTTAGGACTAAAACCAGAGCAAGTGGAGTACTTGATTCATCATGCTCAGCGAGAAGTGGATGCTTGTTTAGAGTGGCAGGTAAAAGATCCAGAGCGACATATTATCACCTTATATGATGATCAGAATTATCCTCCGTTACTACGAGAGGTTGCTTCTCCACCAAAAGTTTTGTTTGTGGAGGGACAATGCTCAATGCTCGCTCAACCACAAATTGCGATAGTTGGTAGCCGTAACGCCACCATTGATAGCCGAAATATTGCACAACGTTTTGCTGCACAATTGGTTGCGCATGATTTAGCGATCACTAGTGGGTTAGCCTTGGGTATTGATGGTTATGCTCATGATGGAGCCCTGCAAGCCTCAGGAACGACTATTGCGGTTTTAGGGTCAGGGCTTGAATGCATCTATCCAGCTAGGCATCGCTCTTTAGCTGAACGCATAAAGGCCAGTGGTGCATTAGTGTCCGAGTTTCGTCCCGGCACTAAACCCAGAGCAGAGCATTTTCCACGACGTAATCGTATCATTAGTGGCTTAGCGCTCGGTGTTTTGGTTGTGGAAGCGGCTGAAAAAAGTGGTTCTTTAATTACCGCTCGCTATGCGCTGGAGCAGGGGCGAGAAGTTTTTGTTGTGCCAGGGCCGATACATATCGCTAATTCTCAGGGGAGCAATCGTCTGATTCAACAAGGGGCTTGTCTTGTTCAATCGGTGGACGATATCCTAGCTGAAATAACCACATTTACTCACTGGGCACAGAAATCGCCTATTTTTCCTCAAGGCGACCTTTTTTCTTCATCAAATGGCCAAGAAGAATTGCCATTTCCCGAGCTGTTAGCTAACGTAGGAATAGAAGCGACACCAGTTGATATTCTTGCTCAGCGAACCCATATTCCTGTTCAAGAAGTCATGATGCAGCTTTTAGAGCTTGAACTTTTAGGGCAAGTTGTTGCAGTTTCCGGTGGCTATATTCGTAAGGGGAGAGGCAAGCTATGATGGATATTTTGATGTATCTGTTTGAGACGTATATCCATAGCGATGCTGAATTGCAAGTGGATCAAGACGAGCTTGAAGATGAATTACTTCGAGCAGGATTTCACCAGAAAGAGATTTATAAAGCCCTCCATTGGCTAGAAGAGCTGGCTGCATTGCAGCAAACTGATGCACATTCCGCCATGGCGACCTGTGCCGCCACATCTATGCGAGTCTACACGGCTCAAGAGATGGAACGGCTTGATTTGGAAGCCCGTGGCTTTTTACTTTTTCTTGAACAAATTCAAGTGCTAACATCTGAAACTCGTGAAATGGTGATTGATCGGGTCATGGGGTTGGAAACCAATGAGTTTGAATTAGATGATCTAAAATGGATTATTCTGATGGTGTTGTTTAATGTACCAGGTAATGAGAATGCTTACACGCTGATGGAAGAGCTTTTGTATAGTAAAGAACAAGGTATTTTGCATTAATTGACATGAGCAACAAAATTGATCCTAACTTATTTTCTGCCCATGAGCAGGCGTTAAGTCATGAGCCTTGTCCGTTGTGCGGTGGAGCGTTACAGCTTCGCCGCGCTAAGCATGGCCCCTTTTTAGGTTGCAGTCATTACCCACAATGCGATTATTTAAAACCCCTTCATCAAAATGATGGTCATATTATTAAAGAGTTAGGGGTTCCTTGCCCTGAATGCGGGCATGAGCTGGTGCTTAGGCAGGGGCGATTTGGTATGTTTATTGGTTGTAATCATTACCCAGACTGTCACCATATCGAGCCATTAGATAGCGATGAACCGAGTCAGAAATCAGAGCCGTTAGTCACTTGTCCGGAATGTGATAAGGGGCATTTAGTTGAGCGGAAATCTCGCTTTGGTAAAACCTTCTATGCTTGTGATGCGTTCCCTAAATGTAAGTACGCGATCAACCAACCACCGATTGATGGAGTCTGTGAGCGGTGTGGTTTTCCATTATTAATGGAAAAAAAGTTGGCAAATGGCGTTAAATACCAGTGCGCAAATAAGAAGTGCGCTCATATACAAAATGGCTAACGACGTAATAAGTGTCGTTAGCCTGTTGTCGTAAATGTGATACTGCTACAGAGAGGCGGTTCGTTTCTGTAGTGCAGGGAAACAAACCGGATCGAGTATCGCCGTCAATTGTGTTAACTTTCTATCTAGCTCACCGGTATAATCTGCGCTGACATTGATATGCCCCATTTTTCTTCCAGCGCGCTTTTCTTTGCCATACCAATGAATGTGGCAGCCTTCTATCGCCATTAATTCATTCGGTAGGCTATCTTCACCCAAAATATTAATCATCGCGGTTTCTCGAATCAGTTTGGTGCTCCCCAAGGGTAAGCCACAGACCGCCCGCAAGTGATTCTCAAACTGACAGACTTCGGCACCTTGCTGAGTCCAATGGCCTGAGTTATGCACTCGGGGAGCAATTTCGTTGACCAGTAATGTGCCTTGTACATCAAAAAACTCTAAGGCCAACACACCGATATAGCCAAGGTTTTCTGCAACCGCTTGGAACATTGCTTTGGCTTGTGCTTGTAATTGAGGGGCATTAATTGCGGTGGAGAGGCTCAACACGCCGTCGACATGGATATTTTCAGCCAGAGGATAAACCGCAATATCGCCATCTCGTCCGCGAACGCCAACTAAAGAGACTTCACGATCAAAAGGAATAAACTGTTCGGCGACAACGGCTTGGTGTTCGGAGCAGGCTAAACATTCCGCCACTTCAGCCCAAACACGCTCGATCTCGTCACTAGTTTTCAAACGCCATTGGCCTTTACCATCGTAGCCACCTAAGGCACTTTTCAATACCATTGGTAACCCAATTTGTTTAATGGCAGCATCGAAATCTTGGCGGTGCTCGATGATCGCATAGGGCGCGTTTCGTACACCAGATTGATCGAGTAAGGCTTTCTCTAGGCGGCGATCGCCTCCCGCTTTAATCGCTTCAATGGTGGGTAAAAATTTACCACTTTGCTCACAAATGGCCAGTACATCATGAGGGATATGTTCAAACTCAGCGGTGATAACATCTGCGTGTTCAATTGCTGGTAATAAACCGTAGCCAGTGATTGTTTGAGTTAATGGATGGACAATATGGTTATTGTTAACATCAAAAGCGGAAAGCGAAATATTCAGTGGGGCTCCAGCAAGAGACATCATTCGAGCTAACTGCCCAGAGCCTAATACCAATACGTGCATGAGTTATTCCTCAGCTGGATTTGGATTAGCGAGTATTGACTGGGTTTGTGCTGCACGGAAGGCTTCGACCTTTTCCATCACACTATTATCGTGAGTGGCGATAATTTGTGCTGCTAATAGGCCTGCATTGGCTGCTCCAGCGTCACCAATCGCCAGTGTGCCGACTGCAACTCCCTTAGGCATTTGGACAATGGAATAGAGCGAATCTAACCCTGAAAGTGCACGTGATTGAATCGGCACACCCAAAACCGGAAGCGCGGTAAAGGCTGCCGTCATCCCTGGTAAGTGAGCGGCCCCTCCTGCACCAGCGATAATCACCTTGAGCCCACGCTCTTTAGCGCTGGAGGCATAATCTGCTAGCAAATGAGGTGTTCTATGGGCTGAGACTACTTTTGTTTCATAAGAAATGCCAAACTGATCAAGCATTTCTGCTGCCAGTTGCATGGTTGGCCAGTCTGATTTTGAACCCATGATAATGCCGACTTTCATCTTAAATTCCTTTAAGCGTGGTAATTAGGTGAGTAAACAAGAACACATTATACGAGGTGTTTTTTTTGCAAGCAAACGTTTGCGTTGCGAGTGAGATGGATCGACATTATTTATGACTAATTTGCTTTAGCGCTTTGGTTTAATAATTTGTAAACTTAGACGCTGATAGATACCCAAAACTTTTAGGAATAGACGTTGGATAATTTTGAACAGATTTTACATGCCTTACACTCAGGTGACGTTATTGCTTACCCAACGGAAGGCGTGTTTGGAGTCGGTTGTGATCCCGATAACCCACAAGCGATCGAGAAACTATTACAATTAAAGCAGCGTTCGATCGATAAAGGCTTAATTTTAATTGCCGCGACCTATGAGCAACTTCTGCCATATATTGATGAAAACCAACTCACGCATCAACAGCTATTGACGGTGAAATCGACTTGGCCTGGCCCTGTGACTTGGATTATGCCTGCCAGTTCGCAAGTCTCTAAGTGGGTGAGTGGTCGGT
>NZ_NBUS01000031.1:32573-35715 GCF_002749895.1 Vibrio fujianensis
ACACAATAGCGGTTCGAGTTACGGATCACCCTTTAGTGCAACAGTTATGCCTTGCTTATGGGAAACCCATCACATCAACTAGCGCGAATCTCTCCGGTCACCCTTCCTGTATGACGACAGATGAAGTGGTGCAGCAATTCGGCGCTCAATTAATAGCTATTTTACATGGTGAAACGGGCGGACGAAATAAACCAAGTGAAATTCGAGATGCAAAAACTCAGCAAGTGTTACGGCAAGGATAGTTTCGCGCAAAGGAATAAATAATGTCGACCATTGATAAGCAAGCGGTAAAGAATTTTTTACTTGGCCTCCAAGATAGGATTTGTCAGCAATTAGAAGCGGTAGATGGAAAAGCGACTTTTATTGAAGATGAATGGTATCGAGAGGCTGAGGAACGGTTAGGGGGCGGTGGTCGGACGCGAGTGATGTCTGATGGCTTGGTATTTGAGCAAGGTGGTGTTAATTTTTCTCATGTTACGGGACAGCAAATGCCCGCTTCAGCAACCGCACACCGACCTCAATTAGCCGGACGTCAATTTGAGGCGATGGGGGTATCGATCGTAATGCATCCACATAATCCTTATGTTCCTACTTCTCATGCTAATGTGCGTTTTTTTATCGCAGAAAAAGAGGGAGAAGTACCGATATGGTGGTTCGGCGGTGGTTTTGACCTTACCCCTTATTACCCATTTGAAGATGATTGTCGGGAATGGCATCAGGTAGCGAGAACACTTTGTGAGCCATTTGGTGCTGATGTTTATAAGATGCATAAAGCTTGGTGTGATGAGTATTTTTATCTTCCTCATCGAGCAGAAACGCGAGGGGTTGGTGGGCTTTTTTTTGATGATTTAAATCAATGGGGATTTGAGCGCTGCTTTGACTACATCAAATCAGTGGGTGAGGGTTATACTCAAGCTTACTTACCGATTGTTAAGCGACGCAAACAGACCCAATATGGCGAGCGAGAACGACAATTCCAACTTTATCGACGTGGTCGTTATGTTGAATTTAACCTGGTTTTTGATCGAGGAACGCTGTTTGGTTTGCAGAGTGGTGGTCGGACTGAGTCAATTTTGATGTCGATGCCGCCATTAGCGCGCTGGCAATATAACTACCACCCTGAAAAAGGTAGTGCAGAAGCAAAACTTTGCGAGTTTTTAGTCCCGAAAGAATGGTGACATGAGACAGGCTCAATGGTACGGTCTTTACAGATAATTTAGCGAAGTGGGCGAGAATATGGATTTTCATCATGATCACTATGCGGTGTTTGGTAACCCTATTGAGCACAGTAAGTCTCCTTTTATTCATACGTTGTTTGCTCGCCAAACCAACCAGAAGATGAGTTATACCGCCAAACTGGCCCCGATTAATGGTTTTCAAGCTGCCGCAGAGCAATTTTTTTCTCAGGGTGGAAAAGGGTGCAATGTGACCGTTCCTTTCAAAGAAGACGCTTATCTTTTTGCTGATCGGTTGACTGAGCGAGCTCAACTTGCCGGCGCTGTGAATACCTTAAAAAAGCTCGATGATGGTGAAGTGATTGGTGACAATACCGATGGAGAGGGGCTAGTTCAAGATTTATTACAGCATCAGGTTATTCTTGAGAATACTAATATATTGTTAATAGGGGCTGGAGGGGCTGCTCGTGGAGTAATCAAACCGCTGTTAGATCAACACCCCTTGCGTATTACCATTACCAATCGTACATTCAATAAAGCTGAGCAGTTAGCCGCAAACTTTGCATCATTTGGTTCTGTTGATGCGCAAGCTATGCACGAAATCAGCCACAGCTTTGATCTCATCATCAACTCTACCTCGGCCAGTTTAGCGGGAGAATTGCCCAATCTTTCCCCCATTATTTTTTCTCCAACGAGCGTGGCCTATGACATGATGTATGGGAAAGGACTAACCATTTTCAATCAATGGGGGTTAGAGAATGGAGCGGTTCATGCTTATGATGGTTTAGGTATGTTGGTGGCTCAAGCTGCCGAAAGTTTTATGCTTTGGCGAGGACTTCGTCCAGGGACAAGACAGGTTTTGCGAGAGCTGAGAAAAAATTTAGTGGGAGAAATATGAATCAATCTATCCTTTTTCCAGATATGCAGGATTGGAATCCAGAGCTTCAAGTTATAGAGTTTCCCGCTCAACAGGGGGGAGCGCTTATTGTTTGTCAGATCTCTATTCGGCAATTAGCTCAATACACTGGACAAGCCATTGATAGCCCAGAACAAGCTCTTGCGGTATTCAATACAGTACGTTTTGATCTTGAAGAGCTTGCTGAAGCTTTAATTGAAGAAGAAGCGTTTAATCAGTACGGTACTATAGAAGTCATCAGTTGAGCATTTCTACGTCATTGAGATAATCATTTTTAGTTTGTACGTAGTTATCTGCAGATTTGATTAAAAATTCACGTTCTTGATCCGTGAGTAGGCGAATTTTTTTTACTGGGCTGCCGATATAAAGATAGCCGCTCTCTAAGACTTTACCTGGTGGGACTAAACTTCCAGCACCAATCATGACATCGCTGCTGATCAGCGCACCATCTAATATAATAGACCCCATTCCGACTAATACTCGATCTTGAATTACACAACCATGTAGCATAACTTTATGCCCAATCGTCACCTCACGACCAATCACTAAGGGATAGCCATTTGGATTAGTGCTGTTTTTGTGAGTGACGTGAAGTACGCTCCCATCTTGGATATTAGTACGGCTCCCAATACAGATATGATTTACATCGCCACGAGCCGTTACTAATGGCCAAATACTTGCATCTTCACCGATCGTGATATCGCCGACGAGAACGCTAGAGGGGTCAACATAAACACGAGAAGCTATTTGGGGGGAAGTGCCTTTATAACAACGAATCGAGCTCATTATTTCTCCTACCTGTTTTCATTTTTTTACTCTGAGATAAGTGTAACCTGAATTAAGCAATAAAAGATGAGCTTTGGGCGAAAAATGCGCAGCCGAAAAAAAAGCAATAAAAAGCACTTGCCAAGCTAACCAAACTCCCTATAATGCCGCCTCACTGACACGGCAGACGCCGCAAGGCTTCAGGCAGTGTTAGTGGAGGGAAAACTTCTAAAAAAGAAAATTTGAAAAAGTGTTTGACTCTTCAAATTAACTCGTTAGAATTCAC
>NZ_NBUS01000030.1:0-10351 GCF_002749895.1 Vibrio fujianensis
CACTTTTTCAAATTTTCTTTTTTAGAAGTTTTCCCTCAACTAACACTGCCTGAAGCCTTGCGGCGTCTGCCGTGTCAGTGAGGCGGCATTATAGGGACTGATTTAGTTATGACAAGCTTTTTTTCAAACATTTTTTTTGTTTGCCTAAAAATAAATCAACCCATTAATTTTTGAATAAAATTCGAACATTTGAGGAGAGTCACAGCAATAGATTGGAAAAAGACCACACATATACGTAATATTCATGTGTCTATTTTGTTAATGTTAGATACGCCTCTTACTTTTATTCTGATAAGTAGTATTTTGATATGAATTCAAAGAAATCATTATTATTAACTCTCACTGCACTGGCTGCGATTGGTGCATTCATTTTTTCTCTATTTACAATTCACTCATCTGTGAGTTTTGTTCTAGGTGTCATGTTTTCGGCTATTATTTTATTACGCCTAAATAATACAGAGCAAAGAGTACCCAGCCCTTCTTCTGTAGAAGATTCATCACAGGCAACAAAAACCTTGTACGTAGGAAATCTGCCATATAAAGCGAATGAATCTCATGTTCGTGAGCTTTTTGCGAAATACGGTGAAGTTTTTGCGGTTCGCCTAATGAAAGATAAACGTACAGGAAAACGCAGAGGGTTCGGATTTGTTGTTATTTCTGCCCCTCAAGCTCAAGCGACTATAGATGCGCTTAATGAGACAGACTATATGCAACGAACACTCAAGGTTCGAATTGCAAATGACCCTAAACACCCTGAAGAGGAAATGGACGAATAGGAGAAAACCCTAGTTCTCTCAACCTTTCATTCAACGCGCCTTCTTGCCAAGGAGGCGCACTTGAAAAGATAGTGTAAGACTGCCCACTTTTTTCTCCTACTCCTAGACCCAGTAAACTTTGAACTCGACGCGCAATAGCCGATCCAGAATCAATCAGCATAACATCCTCTCCGAGTACGCTTTGAATTTCATTTTTCATTAGTGGAAAATGTGTGCATCCGAGTACAGCCACATCTATTTTGTCTTTTAATGGACTTAAAATGGTAGCTAATTCATTTAAATTAAGCGCCTTTCCTCGTAATTTTTCTTCTGCCATATCCACTAAGCGAGTTGAGCCTAATAGCTCAACTGGTTTGCCGTGCGCAAAATCTCGTATTAACTCGTGAGTATATTGGCGTGTTACTGTCGCCGGCGTGGCGATCAAGCCCACCCCTTTTGATGCCAAAAGCGATGCAGGTTTAATCGCAGGAACAACACCAACAACGGGAATAGATAATTTCTCGCGTAAGGAAGGAAGTACTATAGTGCTCGCCGTATTACAGGCGATGACCACGAGGTCGACTTGATACTCTTCTACCAGTGCTGCCACCAGCTTATTAACACGAGTGATCAGTACAGCCTGGTCAAGCTCACCATATGGATAAGCTTCGTTGTCTAATAGATACAAGTAATCCACGCATGGCAAAAGCCGGTGGATTTCTTGGAAAACCGATAGCCCTCCCACACCAGAATCAAACACTAGGACTTTTTTATTACTTAATGCTCGCACAAGTCTTACCTGCAAATTAAGGATTTGGCGATCATACTGGTTAGATTTGTTTTGGCAATGTTTTCGCTTGGTATCTTTAATGTCTCAATCGCTCCTCTCTTCACTTCAAGTTTCTTCACTTCAAGTTTAAAAAGAAAAACCGCCGATGTGGCGGTCTTGTTTGGCTCAATTAGAAGCGGTAGTCTGTCGAGATAAAATACTGACGCCCTGGCGTGGCATAATCTGAGTACATCTCGTAATCTTTATCGAATGCGTTACTGAGCTTCGCATTAATATCCCAATTTGGATTCACAGCGTAAGAAGCGGTAAAGTTCCATAGACTATAGCTCGATAATCTTGTACTGCCATTAAAGCGCTCACCTTGGTAAAGATACTGCGAACCCAACGTCCATTGGTTAAATGTTGCGTAAGCATTCCACTTAGCACCACGCTTAGATCGGTATGCTAATTGGGTCTTCTCTGTACCAGACTTATCGACAGGATCTTTATAATCTAAGTAGAACTCATGAGAGACGATATTCGTGTTGAATTTCACCTCTAGCTCTATACCTTTGATCTGTGCTTTACCGACGTTTTGCATGCCAGCGCCTTTCCAAATCAGCATATTCTCGATTTGGTTGTAGTAACCCGTTACTGTCCAATCAACAATCGATACTAGGCCAGATAACGATAATTCCGTGTTTTCTGATTCTTCCGGTTTTAGATTTGGCATTTCGTAACCTGGATAGTATAAGTCAACAAAGCTCGGGGCACGAAAAGCCGTACCATGGCTTAAGGTTAATTCGTAGCCTTCGTAAACCTTCCAACCAGCAGCAGTTTGCCATGTGGTGTTGTTACCAAACTGATTGTTTTCGTCATTACGTACGCTGAGTTCTAACGTCCATGCATCGTAAACGTATTGGGTAATAGCACTCACACCAAAGTTCGTTCTTGGATTTTTTTGGGGATGATAGTCTTGAGCCGGTCCCCAACTATTTGCCGCAATATAGCCTTTTGCTAACTTCTCGGTACGGTAGTCCAAACCACCGCCAATACTCAATTGCTCGTTAACGCTGTACGAGTTCAACCAAATTGCATTGAACTGTTCAATAGCAACATGATCGCCGGTAGATTTGCTTTGACCTGACTTATGGTCATAGTTGTCTTGTTGACCATAAGCCAATTTTAATTCAGATGAGTAAGCGTCTTTGTTGTATTCTAGCGATAAGTCCGTTCCTACATACTCAACTTCGCCAGTTTTTTTCTCATGGCCACTCCAAATACTGCTGTTGTCGTAATCATACTCATTGTTATAAGCGCTAAGACCTACATAACCCGATAAATAATCAGAGAAGTTTTGTTGATAGCCCAACTTAAAATTTAACGTTTCGAAACCATGTTCATCGCCGTCATTCAATCCCGCTTGAGGCTTAACGTTAAAACCATCGGTTTTCTCGTACCCCACGACACCCTTAAAGTGCTTACCTTCACCCACAGTCTTAGAGACCAAAAACGTGCCCTTTTTATGATTATTTGAGCCATAACCTATAGACACTCGGCTTGAATCGTCATCAATAGTCGCACGAGTAATAATGTTAATTACGCCAGAGATGGCCTCTGAACCGTAGATAGAGGCACGCGCGCCACGAATGTAGTCAATGCGTTCAATAGAATTCATTGGAAATTGGTTAAAATCGATACCCCCCATCATTGCACGTGGCATACGAATACCATCGACTAAAACCAGAACTTGGGATGAACTACCTCCTCGAACGTAGATAGACGCGGATTGACCACGTCCACCGTACTGGGCAACTTCAACACTCGGTAGTGTACGAAATACATCAAACAGGCTATTGACTTGAAGACGTTTAATGTCCTCTTTTGTTATCGTGACGGTTTGTGCAAGAACGGCACCATCAATTTGCTTGAAGCGGTTTGCGGTCACCAAAACCGTTTCATCTGCGGAAACTTCTTGGGCTTGTAAATAAAAAATAGGTGAAAGCAGCGATGCACAGGTGATCGCAAGAAACGTTTTTCTCATTCTATTATCCTAAGTCGCGTAAATTCTACTGAGCAGAGATACCACTGCTAAACTCAGCTGCTGGCAGGTCTTCGGACTTAAGGGCAAAACCTACTAACTCGACTTCCCGCCAAAAGCAGTGTCTTGATTGAGCGTTCGTTCTCTCTTACCGCTGCGCGTCAGTTCTGGATTTCCACCAGATTCCCTTTTCAGACATTTAGCAACCTAGACGGCCAAGTGTCACCAGCTCCATGGATAGTATTTAGCAAAACTCCAATTGTCTAGTATAGAAAGTGAACTATGGGTAATTTAAGCCTGATTTCCCTTCTATTTCGTACAAAACTGGACATGTGTTGTAGATTGAATAAAATCTGCGCTCTTGAAATACATGCACCCATTGAAAGGTAATACCATGGCGACGCTTGACGTAAATCCGGAACACTATTCAGCACAATTGGCTGAGAAAATCACCCGTCTGACTGAAATGTTTCAGCCCTACCAAGTCCCTGAGCTGGAAGTCTTTGAGTCTCCTCAGCAACATTACCGTATGCGTGCAGAATTTCGCGTTTGGCATGAAGGCGACGAAATGTATTACATTATGTTTAACCCCACCACACGGGAAAAGTATCGCGTTGATCAATTTCCCGCCGCCAGTCGGTTAATTAATGATTTGATGCCCTTACTGCTTGATGCAATGAAAAAAAACGACACCTTACGTCGTAAACTATTTCAAGTGGATTTCTTATCCACCCTCAGCGGTGAAGTGTTAGTTTCGCTGCTTTATCACCGTCAGTTAGACGAGGCATGGACCATTGAAGCCAATAAGCTAAAGCAACAATTGAATGATGAAGGGTTCAACCTTAATTTGATCGGTCGCGCTCGCAAAATGAAAATCGTACTCAACCGAGAGTATGTGATAGAAAAACTACACGTCAACGGCCAACCTTACCTGTATCAGCAAGTCGAAAATAGTTTTACTCAGCCCAATGGAAAAGTGGCCGAGAAGATGCTCGAATGGGCTGTTGACTGCACGCAAGACAGCCAAGGGGATTTACTGGAGCTATATTGTGGTAATGGTAATTTTTCTCTTGCGCTTGCACAAAACTTTGACCGCGTTTTAGCGACAGAATTGGCCAAACCATCAGTCGAATCCGCACAATACAATATTGCAGTAAACAAAATAGATAATGTACAAATTATCCGTATGTCAGCTGAAGAGTTTACTCAAGCGATGGAAGGTAAACGTGAATTTAACCGCTTGAAAGATGCAGGGATTGATCTTAAAAGTTACCGCTGTAACACCATTTTTGTCGACCCACCACGTGCCGGAATGGATATAGAGACTTGTAAAATGGTACAAGGCTACGAGCGGATTCTCTACATTTCTTGTAACCCTGAAACGCTAAAAGAGAACCTAGAGATCTTGTCAACGACTCATAACATCACTCGTTTCGCTTTATTTGATCAATTCCCATACACCCACCACATGGAAGCAGGTGTGATGCTAGAGCGCATTAAATAAGGGATTTAACGGATTACATATTCAATAAAAATCAATCTAGGTACGGTGTGGGGTACGGGAAGATTTTAACTCTCTGTATCCCGCTAACTATTAAACATAAGGTTTTAATGGACTTAAGGGAATGTACAGATATAACCAGTACTGAATGCATACTTACTAATAGCAAAAAATATAAAAAGAGGCAGCTACATGCTGCCTCTTATCAAATGAAAAACCACTATCAACAAACCTGCTGAAGATCGGCAACTAGCTCACTTGATCCCATATGTTCAAACGTATCTCGTCTCGTTTTAAGGTTTTCAAGCAAGTAGGAGTTTGTTAACTCAAACTCAGATTTGATAGAAGACCAAGTCTTCACATATCCTTTGATTCGCTCTTCTTTGAATACGATGCCAGGTTCGTTATGAACTTCACACGACTTGAGCGCTCTCGGAATCCCCATATCATCATTCGAAACCTTTCTTCCTACTAGAATCAATTCGAATCGCATATTAGGTACACTAAAACCTGGATGACGGGCTATGATCCCTGCGTAGTCTTCAAGTTGCCTTAAGTGTTTTGTGTTCAACGATACACTCGGTTTCTTAATCTCTATAATCGTACACTTGAAATAAGGCTTACCAAAACTATCAAACTGCTTTGTCTTCCTAGCCAAAAATAGATCCACCTGACGTCTCACACCTTCAATAGTAAGACCATCATCTAAGTCTTGCTGTTCGAAGTCATCTTCTGCTAGTACATCGATTTCTTTAATATGCTGCCTAAGATTATGGGCTGTTTTTTGAAAATCGTCTTCTTCTGCACCTATCATTGAGTATTGTTCACCGAAAAGCCAAGTATTCGCTTCAATAATCCCTTGTAAGTGCGGAGTTTCTAAAACATCCTTGTAATTGTTAATCATAAGCTCTTCTAACTTTCTAACAACAGTCTCCCTACGTTGCAATACTTCAATCGTACTGACAATGTTCTCCAACATCGTCTTATTTAGTTGCTCAGCTAACTGATGGAGACGATGTTCGTCCAGCTCTACAACACTTTCTAGCACTTCCAATAGACTGTCATTCTCATTAGAAACAAGCAATTTATCTAATAATGAGATCATGACTTTAGCTTGTTTCGCACCTAGATTATTAAATATTGAAGGCTCAACTAGCCAAATTTCCTTGATGACAGTTCGAACATTAGTGTGTCGCCACTCAGCATCATGCTGACTCAGATTTTTGTAGGTAGGGAAATAGCCTTGTTGCTCATATCTATCTAACTGACTTTCAACCTGCTGCCTTAGAAATCCAGTATAGATATCTCGAGATATATCGAAAATCTTTGTTTTGAGGGACTTAAAGATTGGTGAGCTTGGGGTAGCAAGTGGAACATTCAGCTCATCAAAACTTAAAGATCCGCCGTTTTTATCAAATCGATCAACCCAAGGCGATTGAATATAGACGCTCAAATAAAACTGGCTTTTTCTATTAAATGAGTTGTTTTCACTGTACGTAACTCTACCATCTGAATTTACAAAGTAGTTCTTTGAATTTTCAGTTCCCGGTTTGGTTTTCCACCTAAAAAAGTTAACCGTAAATGGAATTTCATCTATATCGATTGACTCGGAACGACTTTCATTAATCGGAACAGATACCTCAGTGTTGTTGAGATACAGCTTCAATTTGTCATTTAAGGCGAGTCGCCAGCCGAATTCATTTTGCAATATACACAATAATGTTTCATCGTCAGGTAGGTTGGTCGTAAAATTTGTCAACTCAACACATGTTCCCCGACCATTTGCAACAACACTACGCTTTTGTTGTTCAGGCAGTAGGCTCAGCATCGAATAATGTTGTAAATCATCGCTGCTGATAGAGATCTTTGTATCCTTAAAGCCACATCGAGAATACCAATCGGCATTCGCACATAAAAGGTGAAACGCCAATCGGCCTCGGCCATGTGCACCTTGCGTATCATCATCACCAACTTTTTGGGAATCATTGAAACACGAAAAATGTTCTAGCTTTTTATCAGGATCAATCCCTAAACCATTATCAATAATCTGTACGGATGTAGTCCCAAGGAACTCTTCATTGGTACTAATTCTGACCTCAGTTGCTTTAGCATCAAAACCATTAGCGATTAGTTCTATAACGGCTCTTTCTGGAGTTAGCTTCCATCGATTAAAGTGCTTCTTGATACCTGCATGGTTTATATTCGTTGTTTCGATCTGTTCCTTTTGCATTAAACAGTCCCTAGCCTTATTAACGAAACAGAAGGTTGCTGTTTCATATATTTTTTATAAAAATCAGATTCAACTTAGATTTAAGTATGTAGAGACTCTTGTCCAAGAGTCTCTACTAACGTTCAATTCACACGCTCAACCAGTGCTGTCTATCAAGTACTTTTTCAGCAATAGTAATTTGCCTTGGGGTAAATTGCTGCTTTCTTGCGTTCCAAGAATGAACACCTTTGATAACTTGTTCGGTATTTTTTGCTTGTTCATACCGATTAAGCCAGTGCACCGTAGCAAGAAGCTCTAAGCCCTGTGGTGATTCAAAGCCTTCTACCAATCGAGATACCTTTTCAAATCTCTCTCGCGTATCAGGGTGTTGGTCCAAGAATTCTTGTGCTTCTTTTACCGCTCCAGGAACCAACTGAAGTTCTTTCTCCGGTGCATCACCGCCATCTGAATAACCAGAAACAAAATGCCCTTCAATTGCATTAAGAACATGGCGTAGGTTTTTTGCATAAGGCCCATAGTGCGCCTTCTGATAGGACAAACGTAAAGGCTCTCCTGCTTCCTGCATAAAATACAATAACTTATGAACCTCAAGTAACGAGACTGATGGATCAAGTAAACCTTTCAGGTAACGCTGAATCAACTCAATCAATACAGCCCTACCTGGTGTCATCTTTGGTACTTCTTTTTGCTTTGCCATTCTATCATTCTGCGGCGCGCCCGATGGCTCATACAGTAGAACTTGAACATCTTTCAGCGGTTGCATTGCAACTTCGATTTTTTCACGTACCAGCGCCCAATCAAGCCCACCTAAGCCTGCGCCTAAAGGTGGTATTGCAATAGACTTAATACCTAGTCTTTGAATGTCGTTAACAAGGGCTGACAAGCCAGAGTCAATATCTTCAATTCGACTTGAGCCTCGCCAATGACGCTTCGTGGGGAAATTAATGATAAAACGAGGGTTTGCTAACTGCCCAGTTTCAAATATAAACATTTTCCCAGGCTGAACATCTTTGCTTTTACAAGCTGCTGCATAGACTTTGAAGTTTTCAGGCCATGCTTTTTTAAATTGCAGAGCAATACCACGCCCCATTACGCCAACACAGTTAACTGTATTTACGATTGCTTCTGCATCAGCACGCAGAATGTCACCACGAGTAATTTCGATCATATCTACGGCCCCCCTCAATAATACCAATCACTATTAATTGTAACAGGTGGCCGATGTGCTGCCATTTGCAACGTGTTGACTACCTGATGATAAACATTGTCTGAATTGACCACTATCGCCTCGACTAAATGCCAGGGAAAGCTATGCTCGATAAGAAACTCGGCCTGTTTGCCATCCTTGCAACTTTGCCATTGTGTAGCGTTAATAGCAGGCCAATTTAGTTCATGTAGTAAAGCTAAGTCGTTCCTATCTTCAAAAAAGTACGACCCCGCATTTGAAAGAGTAAATGCCCAACGATGTCCTTGCTGCTGCGCCCATTGTACGGTTGCATGAAGATCAGCTTGTAGGTGAAGTATTGGTCCCTGTCCACCTTTGTAAGCCAGTTCATCACTGTCTGCTCGATAAATCACATACAACATGATGGAGCGTGGACAGAAATAAAATGGCACACATTGTCCAACATATAAACCAGGATGACTATCCAACGTTAACTCGTTGAGTCGACGCTGTTTAATAGTGTTCATACCTATCGTGGTTCCCACTGCATTTTGCGCAATGATCTGGGCATCACATAACAATCCATTTGCATCAAGAATAGACGCTAACCTATCAACATGAACAATATGATAAATCTTGGGCTGTAATGGTACTGTCATTTATCATCCTTTGCTTGTAGGCAAGTTTAACTTCCTTGAACTATCACCCAATTGATTGTGTAGTGATGACTGTTCAAAGAGTTCACCAACTTGACAGTTAAATAAAATGCACAGTTTATCTATGGCTTCTAAATCCACTTTTTGTGCAGTTTCTTTATACAGTAATGTCACGGTGTTACGGCTTAAGCCTGTTTCACGAATGACATCTGAAATTTTTAGTTTCCTCTCCCCCATCATACGGGCAAGGTTGCATTTAATCATGTCTTCCTATCCATTCCGGCAAGACTTTTTTTGATATTGCATCCTATCAAAAAATTACGATCAAGATTAAAAATTTTATTTCAACTTAACTTTTTAATCTTAAAATTTAAAAACTGATCACAGCTTGAGTCCCACTCACACATCCCTCTCAACTCAAAAATCTTCAGGCATATGCCATCAATGTGAATACCCACCATTGATTCCGACAGGAACCTAAAATGAATTCTAAAATTTCCGATTACCAAAAGCATCAACGCTATCAGGAAAATGAAATCTTAGAGCATGCGGCTGACATACTGGCTACACGTTACGTGCGTGATGATGCCCTAACCAATCCTGATGCCACCAAAGAGTATGTACGCTGTAAGTTAGGCAGCTATGAGCCTAAGGTGTTTGCCTTATTGCTGCTGGATAACCAAAACCGACTGATTGAATTTAAAGAGCTGTTTCATGGCACAGTCAATGCAACCAGTGTCTACCCGCGAGAAGTGGTGAAAGCGGTATTAGAAGTGAATGCCGCAGCTGTGATATTTGCGCATAACCATCCATCTGGTGACTCTACCCTTTCACAAGCGGATAGACGCATCACCGAAAGGCTCAAGGACGCTTTAGCGCTAGTGGATGTTCGTGTTCTCGACCATATCGTGACAGGCGATACCTGCACCTCATTTTCGGAAAGGGGGTGGTTATGATTGAACAACATTATGGTAAATTGTGCATTGATGATGTTTTACATACGTCATTAGAAGCACTTCTAAATTGATACATTATCTCGGCCAATGCGGAGCGACTCTTGCCGAACTGCCATCAGATGAGCACGACCGACATCAACAAGATTTACAGTGAAGCCCAATGCAAAGAGTTTGATTTAGAAAAATCGGTGTGGGAGCGACCCAAAGAACTTAGTAAAACCAATGTCGGTCTTAGTATCCCTTTAGCACCACCAGCATTAGAGTGGCTTTTAGGGGTA
>NZ_NBUS01000030.1:10361-22593 GCF_002749895.1 Vibrio fujianensis
TATGTGTTTCCTAGTCGCCGAACCAGTAAAAATCCATATATGGGTCCTGATACGCTAAATCGCGCGATAACCAAACTATTTGGACATGAACCTGGTAAAAAGAAACAACCGACGAATCTTATGGGTGATCTGCCTCATTTTACCGCACACAATCTTCGTCGTACGAGTCGAACCTTACTGGCACAGCAAGGCCATGTGGCCGAGAGGTGCTTGAATCACAAGTTAAAAAGTGTTGAAGGAATTTATGACCGACATGATTATTTTGAAGATCGGAGAGAGGAGTTAGATACGCTAGCCGTGCACATTTCTGAAGTTGTGGATATTTAAACTATCGGTCAGCTCGAGTCATATCTTCGTTTCTGATATATAAACTATAAGTTAAACAAAGATGAGGAATGTAGCTACACTCTTCATCTTACAAACCCCTTTCATTCCCATCAAATTTCTAGAATATCATTCAGTATTGAAAGTTAACTCTTTGAACCCAATAAATATCAAGGCCACTGTTAACTGGATAATAAATATGAGCAGAACCGAAATTAAGTTCATCAAACCCTGCCTCCATCAAAGAGAAGAGCACTTCCCCCTCACTCCACTGTATACCCAACGCTGCTTCAATCAGGGAAAAATAGTACAAATAAACTTAGACAATTGTTCTATTCAGAGAATGGAAGAGTTATCAGATAACGCCTCAATAGAAGATGTAAAAGAAGTTGGCCTTCTACCTTTAGTTGAGCTCCTGCAACACGGAACAGTCTCGTTAACAGCCATTGGTGTTGATGAAATGCCCGATTGGCGCGTACAAAAAGCCATGGAATCTTATCAGAAGTTTTGTCAAAATTTCTGGCCAGGTCATAAGGATGATGTTGAAGCAACATTTCGAAACTTCGACCCTGAGTCCATGAATAAGAAGGTAATTTTCTCAGAGCTCAGTGATTCAGCAAGATGTACATACGGAATCTCGTATGTGGCTATGCTTCAAATTCAAAATATTCAATTAAACCATTCTGATAAATCACCAACTGAAAGGTTCGAAATTTACGTTCACAGCATGGCGGGGATGTTAGACCTATTAACTGCTTACGATATGGAAATCGCGAAGTATGCTTTTTGGGAGCAAAGTTCAAATCAAATCAACCAGTTACCAGAAAACATTCGTCTGCGCAGAAAGTATATTAAGCAAAACTTTCATAAACCCTCATCTAGCCTCGATAAGTGCCGATGGCGAGCATTTGATTCTGCGATGGATATTTATTGGCTTAGTGGTGCAAATTTAGCAGAGAATCTAGGAACAACTATCAACATCAACAGTAAAAAATATAAAACAGAGAACTGGGTAGGCACAAATGACCATAAGCTGTTTTCAATCTGTCAAGACATTCATTCTGTATATGTTAATGGAGCAACGATGAAAGGTTTAGCCACAACCAGAGAGGACGTTCTTGCTCAACAGCCATATTGGAATTTCGTTGACCATTTTGCTAATTCAATAATGGAATACAGAAAACGCAGAGGTTATCGCAGTATTGATGAACTACTACATAGAGTAGACAACGCAGTCAAACATATAGAGATTGAATTAAAAGCTGGATTTTCCCGAAAGAGATAGTAGTTATTCATATTACAATTTAATCAATCTATGGTAAGGCCTGAAAGTTATTAATTCAGACCAGATCTGAATTAGTACATCTGAAGGTATCTAGCTTTTCAGGCCTTACCAATTTTAGCACCACACAACTTTTCCTTTTTTAAGCCAAAAATGAGAGCAGCAGCCGCTCTTTAACCACACCGATGGGTGTAATGTGGGGCGATTACAGCTATCTATTATCAGCCTCCAATTAGGATTAGCCTCCTTAATAAGCAATAACTCTAATCTTCTTCCGCACCCACATGGACACTTAAAGCCCACGGCCCACTGTTCGCCCTCTTCTTGTGCTAAAACAATGTTTCTCATCGGCAACTGGTCCGGAGGAGTGTCGCCTTCGATTATATTAACTGTGCGAGCTGGCAATACACACTCAATTAGTTTTAGCAGCCACAATGGCTTTCTCATATATCCTCCCTCGCACTAGATCGACTTTTAGCTAATCCTGGAATTCCGAGTAGTGGTTCTTCAAGTCCGCTTCCAATGAGAAGATTTTGAGAACAGTCGAAAGCACTATCGCTTTCAAACTCTTCTTCACACGCAGCCAAAGAAAAGATAGTTCGACTAAACATATGGTTAGGTTCATGTCTAAATGGATAACGTCTCATGATAAACTCCATCACACATGCGCTAGCTGCACGCATATTTAGAGCAATCACATCTGGTGCTTCCTCTACCACACCTTTTAAATAGCCTTCGGCTACTTGCTTATCATGATCTTCAGGAGAAACTGAGTGTAAATATTCCTTCCGTAAAGATTCTGATGTGTATACCTTCCTATCATATAAGGAAGGAGCGCCTGGATGAACGTAGTCTAAGCGACCATATACATCAGCAATAGCTGTACCGCCGCATTTTGTCTTTCGGGTCGGAATAGTGACACCTACATCAAATAATGGCATTAGAAATGAAGACGATATTTGATCGCATATATAGCGTCCTTCAGAGCTATCAACACAACAAAACAGTAAGTCAGCCTTCCCTGCTACTTCTATAGCCTCGCGGCTATTTATACTGCTTTCGACACACTCAATCTCAATCTCTTCACGATAAAGCTTAATGCAATCAGCTAACATTCTGGTCTTATAACGTTTTTTATTTGCATCTTCCACGGTAGAGTTGAGGATTCTATTAAGATTTCTGTGTTCAATGCAGTCAAAATCAATTAGAACGAGCCCTCCAATCCCCATTCGAGCCAACTGCTCCGCAATAATTGATCCCGTACCTGAAACACCAACTACACAAGCAGTTAAAGATTTCAGGTCTTGTCCCATATCTGAGGAAAATGCCAAAGGCTGAGTAAGCGAATTTTCTTTTGCCCTCCATATAGACAGGTTCTCAGACGCACAGTGAACGGACTCAACAAATTCAAACTCTAAATCTCTTGTATAGATTCGTGCTTTTATTGCACCATCAGGAGTCATGATCGCCGATCCATGGCACACATTAGGTGAAGATACCCCTTCAAATAAGCTTGGCATTACATGGCGATCACTTTTATTATCACATTCTGAAAAGGAAAATAGTCCACCTGGATGAGAATGAATGAGAATGATAGATAACTCTTCTACTTCTGCTATATCTATCGCTTCTTCAATGCTCGAGCCTGGCCAAATAATTCTATCTGGTAGCCTTACTCCACAAGCTTGATACTCGATAGGTATTAGCTTTTTGACAAGCAAACGATATTTACTACTCTTGGAGCAAAGTAAAATTGCAGCAGACTCCAGCCCATCTCCCGGAAACAAATGGGCTACCAACTGCTGATGATGTGCGTTAGAAATGACTAACTTATAATGATTGCAACTCATTTCGCCACCTCCCGTAAAATGCACTCTTCTATTACAGCCATCTGAGTCATCACACTATCAGTCAGCGGATTCCATTTTGTCTTTCCATTTAGGTGTCGACTCCACCTTTGATAGCTTTGGCCGACGATAGACATGTGACACGATGTTTGAGCAATAACTGCGCCTGATTCCAAGCGCAAAGCAGGAAAACAATAGAACATATCAAGAGCTGCACCTGGATAGGCAGCAGGTATATCTATTGCGATATCTACTTTTTCGTGGTTGTACCCACTAGGAAGTGTATAGTTACGAATAATTAGCCAGCGTCTACCATTATCGATTAAGGTTTCCCATTCGAAACCTAACTTGTTCAGATAGTCAGTATCTTTCTCCAGCAAAGAAAAGTCTGATTTCACGCAAAGGGCTTTTTCACCATTTCGTATTTCAGCAGGAGTCATTCTTAACTTTTCAATACCTGGAGTTGTTAAATCAATAACATAATCAACCCCAATTGGCTTCTTAGGCTCCCCTTTTACCTTGAGGAAAAGCATCCAATCATCTGCTGGGTTAAATCCAGCGGCAATCATTGCATCTGAAGCAACAATCGTTGGCTCATCCGATACAATTTGGACACCTTGAACATTTAGCCTCCAACTACGCTTAGCTGAGTAAACCTTCTCCAACCCTGATGCAGATAGGTTAAGATTCGCGTCGGTATCAAGAAGCAAATCCGCCGCTTGTTTCTGCTCCAACCAAAGTGCCTGTTTTGGAGGAATATTACCAATGGCCCGAAGTGCTTTCTCACTGATATTTTCAGCTCCCCACGGGTATCGCTTCCCATTTAACTCAAAGTAAAAAACGCGATCACTTTCAAATGCAATAAACTGTTCAACACCTCGGTGATAAACATCTACAACTTCTGATAAGTTAACTTCTTCAAGCATGCCTGTATTCTGTTTCATCAACAGAATGTAATCATTGGCTGGGGAAAAATCAGATGCTTCCAAAATTTGGCGGCCAGTTGGAGTTGGATCAGCAATTAAAACCATTTTTGGTTCAAAATTCTGATCAACCACGCGTATTTGATATTGCTTAGCTGAGCGAGGCTCTCTATTTTCAAGTAGGCATTCGGTGGTGTCTTCTACGGAGAGCTCTGACTGTAAATCTTGTTGTTTCATAACGATTAACCTCGTACTAGATTTAGGGTAAACCACGACATGTGGTTATTTTCCCTTTCATACTGTTAATCGTTTGAAAACTCCCAAACCGGAAAGACTAAACAATTTTTTTTTGAATTTTTTATGAGGGCATACCTCCACATAAAAAAAAGCTTGGACAAGTAGGACAACTGCGAGCACTTGGAAAAGCGGGAAACTCCCCATTTGAAATAGCTGATATGGCATTTTGGCAATTGGTTATTCTTGTGGCTTGCTTTTTATCAGTGACAGAGACGGATTGATGAGTTTCACCAGCCAAATGAATTGCTTCAACGACAGTACCTTTTCCATATTGCTGCTCAGCGGCCTTAATCAGGAGGGTATATCCCACTTGATCAAACTCTGTAGAGAGCTGCTTACCTGACTTAATCTTTCTAACTCTATGAACACCTACCTCATCAACGGTAACCTCATCAGGAGTGATAGCGACAGTTCCGCCTGGAAAAGGGACCTTAATTTCAACTGGTGTTATGAGGGATTTATTTTTCCGTGTCTCCCACAAATACTCCAATAAGCGTTTTCCTATTTGCTTATAATCTTCTGCATAAGCGTTATCAGTTGGTCCATTTACGTCCCAAGAACTATTATACTTGTCGAATAGTTTTGTTGCGCTAGGCGTGGAATCAGAAAAATCAGATTTAAGCCAACCCAGAACATCGTGAACAACGTTATGCATTTGCATATACGCATTATCTACTTGTCTTCCACCTAAGTTTAAGTGGCGCGTATAAAAGTACCTTCTCGGGCATCGTTCGTACAACTCTAAGTCGCTAGCTGTTAACTGTATTTGCTTGTCAGACTCTGACACTGTTTTTTCTGCGTTCGCTGTAATTTCAGCTAATCCATTATGCTTACTTTTTCTAATATAGGCCTTGATATCTTCTATAAACTTAGATGGACTTCGACGACGGTCATTGTTCTGTAATGATGATGCATATAACAAAAGGTGTTTCTTCGCTCTTGAAGTAGCAACAAAAAACTTACACTCTTCTTCTTCATCATGACCAAGTTTCACCGCTTCTTTTCCAGAGAGTCCTACGGTTCCCTCAATTAAAGAATCTGGTGGTATACAATTCGGAGGTCTATTGGAACCAGGCAATCCTGTAGACACCATTCCTGGCAAATGAACAACATCAAACTCCAAGCCTTTACTTGCATGAATGGTCAACAGCCTTACTCCATCAAGGCGACTGGCGACTGCAGGTAATTGACGAACATCTCTATCTTCAGACAACTGAACAATTCGACGGATTCGTTTAAGTAACCGCTCAACAGGCACGCCTTTGCCTTTAATCACATTTTTGCTGAAATTTAATAATTGCCAAATAGCAATGCCTTTCATCCGATCACTTAGATGATTCGAGCTGTAAATCGTTTTACCAAGCTTCAATCTATCTAATACAATCGTTGCCAATACTGACCATGGGTAATCTTGGCTTGTAAAACCAGAAAGCAAACTCGTTACTGACTGTAAAGATTTAGTTCCCTTATCAGATAACTCTTCAATTTTGTTTATATGTTCAGCCCATTCTAGAGATTTAAGATTATTTTCCTTTATATATTGGGCTATTGCATTGATATCATTGGATGACATTTCCGCCCCACAGGCTCTCGCAACTCTAAGCAATCCTTGTGCTCTGCTATCCGAGAGTAGCGATAATATTGAAAGCAAGTCTCTAACTTCAGGCCTCTCAAAAAGGCTTCCTAGATAAAGCACTGGCACACCCTGTGCCTCCAGGTATGCCGCAATATCATCCAACCTTGCATTCGAAGTGCAGAGTACCGTCTGCTGACTATATGAAAATCCCTTATTCCTCATTTCAGCTATACCAGCTGCTATCGCTGAAAGCTCATCATCTGGTTTTCCAGCAATAGTAAAGACCGGCTGAATACCTATTTGACCTTTGTGAGCTTTGAGGTTTAGTGGTAAGACTCCATCTGACGCCTTCATTTTCTTCGAAAAAGCAGAAAACAAGTCAACAATCTCACCTGCTGAACGATAATTTATGGTCAACTGCTCTGACTTGGAACCTGGAAAGTCTTCCGCGAATCGCTTCATATTTGTAGAAGATGCACCTCTAAAACGATAAATAGACTGCCGAGAATCTCCTACAACCCATAAATTTTCCCCAGTTTCAGCAATAGCCTTAATCAGACGTACAGATGCCCTGTTCACATCCTGATACTCATCAACGAGTATATGTTTATGCCTCTTCGATAAAGCACTTCTAACGTCTTCATTCGATTCGACTAATTCAACAGGAAGCTTTACTAAATCACCAAAGTCAACAGCATCCCGTTCTTTCAGTAAACGTTCGTAACATTGATAAACAGAAGAGACTTCTAGACATTTTTCCGCTTGAGCTATTTCTTCACCGTCTTGAGCTTTTTCTAACATCACTTTTGATAGTGCAGTATAAGATGCCGCATCCACCACTTCATCTTTAGCTCTAGATATTGCAGATAAAATATCACTGAGAGTTAAAGTTGGGTCATAATAGTTTCTGTAATGCTTTAGCTTTAATCTCGCTAGCTCTCCCTCAAGCCACTCTATCGCTTCATAACGACTTACAACTGTTGGATTCTCGGAAAGACCTAAGATTTGATGAAAACGATGAACAATGTCTAGGCCAAACGCATGAAACGTTCCTATCCATAGTAAGGCTGCAGCATCTGACGCTTTTTCAGATATACGTTCACGAAGTTCATTAGCAGCCTTATTTGAGAAGGTCAAAACTAAAATTTCGGACGGTTCAACTCCATGCTCCAACAGATGAAGGACACGTCGAACCAGTGTGCTTGTTTTACCTGTACCTGGGCCTGCTTGAAGTTGGTAAGGGCTACCACTATACATCGCAGCTCTTTTCTGAGAGGGGTCGGGTTCATAAGTTTTTTTATTTGCCATCTCCTGTGCTTCTGTTGCAGGAGGCAATAGCAAAGCATCTAATAGTTGTTGTTGAACAACAGAAATAGGAACACCAGTCTTACTAGCTATGTTGTCAGAAGTAGAGTCCTCTTTAATATACCATTTACAAACTAATGAGCGGGGGAGAAGAAACTCACGCGCAAATACATCCATCGTAACTTCTTTGCGTTCACGACTACCATAGTCAAGAACCTTATCCACAGCAGCAAGAGAAGTCTCACAACCCCTTAAGTAATCAACATTTTCCACTATAAAGTCGTCATCATACCCTTCTAGTACAATATGACCCAATTCATGTGCTAGTAGAAAAGCTTTCTCAAAACTAGTTCCGCAATCTTCGTATAAGATTAATCCTGCTTGGCTATCAAATATCGCCCTTCCCCCTTTTAGCTGGGCACTGCCTTTATCTGCGGGGAAAACCTCAATATCTCTGTTGTCCAACTCAGCCAAAACAAACTCTAGCGGGTTACATGCATCTACCCCTGATAGAGCAAGTTCGCTATGCAGTTGTTCTGCGACTTGGCGGGCGACTTCAATTCCATTCATGAACTAGTCCTTCATCGACATTAGTTTTTCTTTCTGAGAGTCTGACAATTTACAACTCTGTAACGCGTCCTCAAACGATATCTGTTCAGAGGCTGTAGGTTTACCGTCCGCTTTAAAACGAACAGATGTAGATATAATAGAAGAACCCGCCAATGAACTCCTGAGGGTATCGATACTTATATTCAACTCTTCTGCTAGTAATCCAATAAATTTCAGGGGGATAGTTGAAACTTCAATAGTCTTATCCCGAAGCATTGCTAGAAACAGAATATTGATATCTAGTTTTTTTGCCAATGATCTGAAACTTTTTTTATCAAGAGTCACTAGAGGGTTTTCAGGAACGCTCAGCTCAGAAACTGGATCGGATGGTAAAAGAGAAGATTGCAACTTTTCCCATGCCATATTCATTCCTCTGCTGTCACCTTCATTAACAGGTACAAAGTCTTCTCGTGGTGCAGCAAACAGCTCAACTGATAGATCAATCAATTCATCTCGATACTGTGGATACTTCTGAAGGTATACTTCTAGTGTTGCTGAGTCTTTGTTTGGCTCTACAGAAAATTCGTATAGCACCTCGTCTCTCATCTCATCAAATTTAGATTTCATAATTCCTCCTCCAGAAGCAATTTATCCTTTAAGGCTGAATAGGCCCGTTTCAATCGGTTCCTTACCGTTCTATCCGAACACCCTAAAATACTAGAAATTGTAGACTTATCAGCATCTTTAGATTCAACAGGTAGACCTTGCAAATAAAGTCCGATTACTCTTCGTTCGTCTTCTGGTAGCTCACTAATCGCATTCTGGAAACAAATCCGGAAAGAAGGATCATTTAAAATTGACTTGCTCAGCTCACTTAATTCCAGCGCACTAATTTCAACATCTGTTCTTACCTCTGAATCCGACTCGCGTTCTATAGGGACAGCATTAGATAGAGGGTCCTCTTTCCTAGCAGGTCCAATTTGACGCAGTACATCTATACGAAACTTATGGAAAGCATCATTGAAATTCACTTCAAAATAATCCAGTTTCACTCCATCATCATTTCGATCTTTTGCTATCAATTCAACAAACCTACCTAAAATCTCTTGACGTATATCTTCTGCTTGTTCCGGCTTTTGATAGCTCCAATCAACGATAGATCTTCGCAAAGCCCCCTCAAGCCGTCGAACAAACATTTCAAATAGAGATTTGAACAGAATAGGAGTCAATGGAAGTTCTTTTACTCTTAAAAAGTATAAAAGCACTTCCATTGGTATTAACTCTTCCTCGTCCAAACAACGCTCTACCTGTTCTGCGATAGATAGCTTTTCTAGTTCATCTATCAACTGTTCTATTTCTGAGCGTCGTCGGTAAACCTTTCCGTCTCTCGATATTTTCCTTAGCGGTATTGACATCTATAACACCAAAGTAGATATAAAACATATATCAATCATACCACTTAGCTTAAAATTGTATAGAAATCAATCAACACTGGTGGGCTAAAATTTAAGGCCATTTCCCTCACCCAAATCCTCAAATCGTTATAGTTTAACTCGTAGTGGATACACATTTAGTCTGACACTTCCACGCCTTCAAAAGTATCCAAAGCACATCTGCACGATAACTTAAAAACAAGATAGCAACCGTTATACCTAAACAAGGTAACCTCCTTGCAGGATGATGGCTTTTAATGAAAACTAACCGTATACAAACTTCAACTGATGACCCACTGGTCACCTAAATTTAAAATCAAAATCTTAAGAATTCCCCTCCTTGTGTTATTCCGTTTCAGCAACTTCTATCTTCAACATCATCCAATCTTCAACATCACTCTCAAGCCACGCCTTACGCTTACCTGATACGGTGAAGTTTTTGGGAAACTCTCCAATTTTCATTAGCTCATAAATAGTGCTTTTACATAGTGTTGTTTTGGTTACAACTTGCTCTAAATTAAGAAAATTCAACATTTTAATACCTTGTTATGTAGTTCAACTCATAACAAAGGCCGCTGCGTTATTTTTTACTTTCCCTGCTCGCCTACTCGAGGGTACAGCTAACAATTCCTGTACAGTGCAGCACACAAATATGAATCACGTGCTGGCAGTACCAGCACGTGATTCATTGTCATTACAACAGACGTTTCGTCGCCAGGAGAGCGTATCTATAAGCGGCATCTTTTCCTGCGGAACAGGCAGCGACTTTTCTCACCTCAACACGCTTCTCTGCCTTCCTTTCATCCACTAGCCGCCAAAGGTCTTCATTAGCGATCGGTTCTTTATTTGCCTTACGCCAATCTCGTCGCTTCCAGCCACCTAACCACTCATTGAAGCCCTTGACGCAATAATCGCTACTTGAATAAATAATATCGCCATCTCTCGCATGCTTTAATCCAAAAGCAAGCGCTGACAGATCTAGGTAAGCCTGGTCAGTGACATAGTCAACAGGATCCCAATCTTCATCATCAATACATCCATCAGCATCGAGTGCTATGTACGCAATACCACCAACAAGACGACCTCTTTGCTTTCTCACCATGGCCGCTTCTACATAAATTTCTATACTCATTGTCATACTCTCCAGAGACTAAAAAGCCGATACATTCTTTGATTCGGCTTGATTGTTAATAACTTGCTTCAAAGTGATTTCTACATAACAACATCAAGTAAGTTATTTTTTACCTGTCTCTGGGCACACTTGCTTTCTACCTTCCAATTCCTAACAAGCCTGATTTAAAACCCTTTCAGATATATTTCATCAGTACGCATAACCAAACAGATAGCCTAAGGAGCTTTTATGCGTACCCAAAATACTCACCATGACTATCCCTTTAAAACATCAGAGCTCAATGAGCTGCTAGAGCGTGCAGCCGAAGCTCTAGCTACGAAATACAAACGTGAAGGCACGTTCACTAACCCAACCAATGTCAAAGAGTATTTAAAACTCAAATTAGGAGCACATGACCGCGAAGTGTTTGCCGTGATGTTTCTTGATAACCAACACCAATTGATCAGCTTCGAAGAGTTGTTCTTTGGCACTATTGACGCCGCTTCGATTTATCCCCGTGAAGTATTAAAAACGGCACTAAACCACAACGCTGCCGCGGTGATTTTTGCCCACAACCATCCTTCCGGTATTGCTGAGCCTAGCCAAGCCGACAAACGCATTACACAGCGGCTTATCGACGCTCTGAAGCTCGTGGATATCCGTGTCTTAGACCACATCGTTGTTGGTGAAGATTGTGTTTCGTTTGCTGAGAAGGGATTGATATGAGTGAGTTTATTGTTTCCGGGCTTAATGATGAGCTCGTTACTCCAATGCATTGCTTTCTTGATGCCCTGCTATTGGACAGCACTATTCCTAATACAGTTGAACGATTAGCGTTAAACATTCGCTCTCAAGAGACTGACCAACGATTTCAGCCCATTGAAATTCAATTAGAACGCAAATCTAGTGATTCGCCCTGGCAGCTTCGCTTTATCGCAACCTTTGATGTTGTCGTCACAGGTACGCCACAAAAAGAGTTATCGCTGTATTTCAACTTCGCAGGGTGTTGGTTCTATCACCCTGAAATTAAGCAGTGCAGCTTACAACGGCCAGAAGTACAAACCTTACTCGCCAGCTGGCTTAAAGCAGTCACTCGCTCGCTCATCGCACACTCTGCAATCTCAATCGACATTACCCCCATTCGCTAATCTCCATTTCCGTCAAAGAGGTCACTATGAATCAAGCTGCTAACCTGGCGATGTTCGCATGCAAGCGATCCAAGCCTTCACACCAACTCAAAGACTTAATCAAACGCTCTATTCATGATGTTAATTACCGAGGACGGCTAACTATCCGATTTAAGGACACCAGTTACCACCCGAAAGATGGAGGGTTTCATCCTGTCTCTATCACTATCGATATTAAAGACAGCCATATTGCCATTAGGGAGATAACGGACCGCGTTTATGTGGGTGACGAGACACCGGAACTGGTTCCCGACCTGACTTTTGATTTTGCTAACAACATCGCTTTCGCTCGCTTTAGCGGCTGGCTGGGCATGCACCTGTCACCGATCATGCAAAACTGATCCACTAACGATCATCGAAAACTGATCCACTTGGTATCATCCGTTTATTTTTTATAC
>NZ_NBUS01000029.1:0-3312 GCF_002749895.1 Vibrio fujianensis
GTTGACTGTCCCTCTTGAATGCTTTGTTATGTAACTTTGCTAACCATTTCAAAGCATTACAAAGAACAACATTGCCAAATACCGTTTAACTTACATGAAAAATTAGCAGTAACCCAGTAGAATTTGCGTGGCAACGACGAAACTGCGAGCCCTAGTTCAAAGAAAAAAATGACTACCACCAAACTTATCGCAAATCCGCTTTACCATTAAAACCCAGAGCAAAGACTCGAAGAACAAGGAAGACGAAAACCAAATCAACATGAATAAGACTGACTTTACAAACTGTATAAATAACCAATTAAAACAATCAGTTGAAAGTATCGAATATACAAAGTAGAAGCTAAATTCAAAGTAAAAAAACCATAAAAACACTTTAAATTTCAATACATTGTGGTCTTTTTTCTCTACGGTTACATAACGCCCTGCTAAGGGGTGAGCAATGCACTACAAAAGCGACCGCACACCAACTTAATCACAAAACTCACCGCATGCTAAAAATGCCACGCATTGCGAATCCCGCTTAAGCAGTTTGTTAGCTTAAATTTCAGCACCTTAGATTTACCAAAGTTGAGATTAACCTTATTTGGGTTCCTAACAAACCACCTGAGTTTTAAAACCCGAATAGACTCAAACTTTGTGGCCATTCATTTGCTTTAAAAACCAGTAAATTTTGAAAACACGTTTTCGCAAAACTCAAAGCGAAAGCAAAACTTCCAAAGCGGCTTTGCGCCAAACTGGCTAACCTCGCGCAATCCCAAAACTCAATTGAGGCAACAGCTCAAAACTCGCATTGTTAAACAATGCTGATTTGCCGAAAAACCTGAACGAATGGCCAAAGGAAGAAAGAATAGACCACAACCAATTGATTTTTATTGTTTTAAGCTAACGCCGCATTAAGGTGTGAGCAACGCTACCACGAAAATTAACCATACCACCGTAAACACAAAACCCAACAATGGAATGAAAAATGCCAAGCGTTGGGAATCACTCTTAAATGCTTTGTTATGTTTATTATTCTCGAGCTATCTGTTTTTTATTACCAATTTTAAAGTTTAAACCTTTGAACTGACCTTTGTGCGAAGAAGTTACATGCCCTAAAACTATATATGCATTTCCAGATGTAAGCTCTATATCTTCAAGATCTCTGTGAATATTTAACCATGGAATATAGTTAATTCCATCCTTAGCTTCAGAATAACATTGGGTCGATACAGGATGTGTTGTATTAGTTGAAGTTCGAGTTTGTTTTGCAGTGACTCTAATGGCAACTGGATGTTCTATCTTCCCATGGGCGATTCTATTATGAAGCACGTGATAACGAGCATCATCGTAAAAGAAGTCTTTCCATTCTACTTGCTGATTTTTAAATTCAATTTTTATCAAAGCTTCAAGTTCTTTAGCATCACTACTTTCTTGTATCAAACTACGAATACGAGCAATTCCTGTGGCTGACTTGCAATATGACGACAACCTTTTTTCAGTTTTAACGTAATCTTTACCTACTTTTGGTTCTACCGAATCACTATTACTATTTTTATCAACCAACTTATCTAAATCCGATTTAGATTGCTCCAAAAGGTTCAGTCTTAGGGTAAACGTACCATCTGCTTTCGATTCAAATATATTTGGAACATCTTCGATGTCACTAGATTCACTTACAAAAATCTTTACTGCACCAGAAATTGAGTTCTTACAGTTATCAGAATGCTCACGACCCTTTGCAAGCTTTAGATAAGGTGCTACGACAGTATTAGTTGCTTTAATCGGATAGCCCGAGTTGTACTCAATATGAGTTCGACACTTCGAGTCTTCACAGAAGATTCGACCATTATCATCCTTTGATAAGTTTTCAATCTCTAATAGGTACCCACCTTTAAAAGCGCGAGTCATTTTCAAACCTTTAGCCATAGCCTACACTCCATCAAGTCATTAAAAGTAGTTATGGGACCTAAATCCTTATTTTCAAGGACTTAGAAAGTCAAAAATAAACATAACGCCCGCTTAAGGGGCAGACAACGCTACTACCAACTTTCCGCATAACACCGTAATCACAAAAACCAACGCATAGTAAAAATGCCACGCGTTGGCTGTCCCTCTTGAAGCGTTTGTTATGTGCGTAGCCGAATCTTGCGCTTAGTCAGGAACAATGATTACCCCTAATTGCTCCAGTAGCTGCTCCTGTTGCCACGAGCATATTTTTACACCTGTAAGATCAACCTTTCGAGGGTCTAAACCATAAAGCTCTGAATGACTTAAATCACAGCCTTGTACTCTAAACTGTTCCCAGCAGTCTTCTGAAAAAACACCACGACTTAAATCTGATTCTTTAAATGAAGCGCCTCGAAGATTTGCACCAATCCATCTATTTTCGAACAGGTCACATTTTTCAATAAGCTGCTGCTCAAAATTGGCATAGGATAAGTTACAACCTGTTATGTATGCAGAGCAAAAGTACATTTTATTCGAAACCTGATTTACAAAACTAACTTGGCTAAAATTTGCCCCTTTAAGATCACAATCTCTCAGTTCAATACCAAAGCAATTTGCCCCCTTAAAATGGGACATTGAAAGCTGACAATCTTTAAATGAAGCATCTCGAAGATTAGCATAAGAAAAATCGCACCCTTCTAGTGCCCCCTGCTCTATGAAAGTACAGTTAATGAACTGTGTATCTCGAAGGTTTGAACGCTTAAAATTACAATGTATAAAAGTACAATTGCTAAAGATATGTTCTTGCAAGTCCTGATGTGAAAAGTTCACTTGATTATATAATTGCTTTGATTTTTCCATGCTGTAGCTCCAAAAAACATTTGATTTGAAGACTACCATTTACCTGAAAGTTCTCAACAAAAACAAAACCAATAAAAACAGACACTTAAAACACCCCATTTTAGCCAAAATAAGGCATCAAAACGGCATTTTAAAGGGCTCCAATTCAAAACAAGCGATGCGGCCAGCTAGAAAATAGTTTTGGTGAATCTGGTGGGTTTTAGAGAAAGCACATAACGCCCGCTTAAGGGGCAGACAACGCTACTACCAACTTACCGCATAACACCGTAATCACCAAAACCAACGCATAGTAAAAATGCCGCGCGTTGGCTGTCCCTCTTGAAGCGTTTGTTATGTTTTTACTGATACACGACCTTAAAGTGTTCTAAAACCAATAACATATCCTCACTTGGCTCTATACCTAAAGTTTCACATTCACGTGAGAAAAATGTCCAATGAGCCTTACGCCACCATTCTAGCGATTTGTCGCCCTCACCCTCACTTGCCGCAAACTCTTCCGTCACTTCGTTGAATCGACAACTT
>NZ_NBUS01000029.1:4054-15002 GCF_002749895.1 Vibrio fujianensis
TTTTTATACAGCAAATTGCCCTAATTTATTCCACGCTACCGCCATCTTTTTACAAAAAGCCAGTGATAAAAATAGCACTATACACAACAAATTCATAAAGTTATAAAAAATAACTGAGGGGTAGTTCTCATTAAATAGCAAAGTGCCATTTAGTTATTGACGATACAACAAACCAATACTACTGTATATAAAAACAGTTAAATGGAATTTTGAATGAAATCACAATTTCTTTTAAGCATAAAGGAATATATGCAAACTAGACATTACGCCAATAAAACCATTGAGGCTTATCTGCATTGGATCACAAAGTACATTATTTTTCATAATAAAATCCATCCTAACCAAATGGGGTCAAGTGAAGTTGAGCTTTTCCTCAGCCATTTGGCCGTAGATAAAAAAGTAGCAACTAAAACCCAAGCCCTTGCTTTAAATGCACTTAGTTTCTTGTACCGCGAGATTATTAAAGAACCATTAACCATTGATATGAAATTTCAAAAATCTCAATTAGACCGGAAGCTTCCTGTTGTTATGACGAAAGATGAAGTGAAACGTTTCTTCAACCACGTCGATCCTAAATATCAACTTCCGATCAAATTGCTGTATGGATCTGGACTCAGATTAATGGAATGTATTCGCTTACGTATTCAAGATATCGATTTCGACTATGGCGCATTAAGAGTTTGGCATGGTAAAGGCGGTAAAAATAGAACTGTCACTTTAGCAAAAGAACTCTACCCTTTACTTCATGAACAAATCGCATTAGCAAAAAGATATTATGATAAAGATATGCAAACCAAAGGCTATGGCGGCGTTTGGTTGCCACATTCGCTCGCAGAAAAATACCCCACTGCACCATTTGAGTTTCATTGGCACTACCTATTTCCATCACATAGCCAATCGATAGATGGAGAAAGCAACTTATTAAGAAGGCAGCATATCAATGTATCTTCATTACAAAGAGCAGTAAAAAAAGCAGTGCGAGCGGCTGAGATTGGAAAAACAATATCTTGTCATACACTCAGGCATTCATTTGCAACTCACCTTCTGGAGTCAGGAGCAGATATCAGAACAGTTCAAGAGCAACTCGGTCATTCTGATGTAACCACGACACAAATATATACCCATGTCATTGATCGAGGTGCTAACGGCGTATTAAGCCCTTTATCACGGCTATAAAAAAGGAGAGCATCAGCTCTCCTTCTTCAAACTAAGCAGCTCGGATTTATAGAGCAGCTTTTGCTTTTTCAACAAGCACAGCAAACGCTGCTTTGTCAAATACGGCGATGTCGGCTAGGATCTTACGATCGATCTCGATAGATGCTTTCTTAAGACCGTTAATGAAACGGCTGTAAGATAGACCATTTTGACGAGATGCAGCGTTAATACGCGCAATCCACAGCTGACGGAACTGACGCTTTTTAGTGCGACGGTCACGATAAGCGTATTGACCTGCTTTGGTAACAGCTTGGAAAGCTACGCGGTAAACACGTGAACGTGCACCATAGTAACCTTTAGCTTGTTTTAGAACTTTTTTATGACGTGCACGAGCTTGTACACCACGTTTTACGCGAGGCATTATGTCTCTCCTAAACTAAACGATAATTAAACTAAAAAGAATTAAGCGTATGGCAACATGCGCATAACACCAGCCACTTCACATTTCGGAAGGATTGAGTTAGGGCGTAGTTGACGCTTGTTCTTAGTAGTACGCTTAGTCAGAATGTGACGTTTAGTAGCGTGCTTGAACTTTAGACCACCAGCTGTTTTCTTAAAACGCTTAGCAGCACCTCTGTTGGTTTTCATCTTAGGCATGATGAATAACTCCGCATTGTAGTAGTTTAATAAACAATGTAATTAAGGCGGAAAACCTAGCTGTTACAATATAAAGCTAGGTTTATCACTTGCTAGGCCTCTAATTACTTCTTCTTAGGGGCTAACACCATGATCATTTGACGACCTTCAATTCGCGTAGGGAAAGATTCTACAACAGCAAGTTCTGCTGTGTCTTCTTTCAAGCGATTAAGAACATCGACACCGATATCTTGGTGTGCCATTTCTCGGCCACGGAAGCGAATTGTTACTTTCACTTTGTTGCCTTCTTCTAGGAAACGGGTCAGGTTGCGTAGTTTTACCTGATAGTCTCCAATATCAGTTCCAGGTCGGAATTTAACTTCCTTAATCTGAATCTGTTTTTGCTTCTTTTTCTGCTCTTTAGCAGCTTTACTCTTTTCAAAGAGGAACTTGCCATAGTCCATCACACGACAAACTGGTGGCTCGGCGTTAGGGCTGATCTCTACAAGATCCATACCAGCTTCTACGGCCGCTTCTAGTGCTTCGCTGATCGATACAACACCAACGGACTCACCATCTGCGCCAGTTAAACGCACTTCACGAACGCCACGAATTTCACCGTTTAAACGGTGCTGGTTTTGTTTGGCCGGCTGTTGGCCACGTCTTCCGCCTTTAATAGTTTATTCCTCCAGATTAAGCTTACGGCTAGAAACTTCGGCTTGGATGTGTGTAATAAAGTCATCCAATTTAAATTTACCTAAGTCCTTGCCCTTTCGAGTACGTACTGCGATTTCACCGGCTTCCATTTCTTGGTCACCACAAACCAGCATGTACGGTACACGTTTTAAAGTGTGTTCGCGGATTTTAAAGCCTATCTTCTCATTTCTCAAGTCCGCTTTCGCACGAATACCACATTTTTGTAGCTTTTGTACGACTTCTTGAGCGTATCCTGCTTGTTTATCAGTAATATTCACAACTACAGCTTGCTCAGGAGCCAACCATGTTGGGAAAAAGCCTGCATATTCTTCAATGAGGATACCGATAAACCGTTCAAGAGAGCCTAAAATAGCACGGTGAATCATAACTGGCACTAAACGTTCATTATTTTCGCCGACGTAAGTAGCACCAAGACGAGAAGGTAAGTTAAAGTCGAGTTGAACTGTACCACATTGCCATGCACGATCTAAGCAATCATATAAGGTAAATTCAATTTTAGGGCCATAAAATGCCCCCTCACCGTCTTGAATTTCATAAGCAATGCCCATGGCTTCGAGTGATTGTTTCAATGCTTCTTCTGATTTATCCCAAATTTCATCACTACCGACCCGTTTTTCAGGTCGAGTAGATAATTTCACCGCGATATTCTCAAAACCAAAAGTATTATAGGTATCATACACCATTTTGATACACGAAGTGACTTCTTGCTGTATTTGATCTTCAGTACAGAAAATATGTGCATCATCTTGAGTGAAACCACGTACACGCATGATACCGTGTAATGAACCAGAAGGTTCGTTACGATGACACGAACCAAATTCCGCCATGCGTAAAGGTAAATCACGGTAGGATTTCAAACCCTGATTAAAAATTTGTACGTGACCGGGGCAGTTCATCGGCTTAATCGCGTATTCCCGATTTTCAGATGATGTGGTAAACATGGCATCTGCATATTTATCCCAATGTCCAGAACGCTCCCATAAAACGCGATCCATCATCAAAGGACCTTTTACTTCTTGGTAGCCATATTCATTCAATTTATGACGAATAAAAACTTCTAGATCACGGAAAATTGACCAGCCATTATGATGCCAAAACACCATACCGGGCGCTTCTTGTTGCATATGAAACAAATCAAGTTGTTTACCAATTTTGCGATGATCGCGCTTAGCGGCTTCTTCTAATCGAGTAAGGTGTGCTTGCAATGCTTTTTTGTCGTGAAAAGCGGTGCCATAAACACGCTGTAGCATTTTGTTATCGCTGTTGCCACGCCAATAAGCACCGGCGACATTGAGCAATTTAAAGTGCTGACAAAAGCCCATATGTGGAACGTGAGGGCCACGACACATATCAATATATTCTTCATGGTGGTAAAGCCCTGGACGATCATCACGGGCTACATTTTCGTCCAAGATTTCCATCTTATAAGGTTCACCTCGAGATTCAAAGGTATCTCGTGCTTCCTGCCAACTGACTTTCTTTTTAACGACTTGATATTTTGTTTTCGCCAGCTCTTTCATCCGCGCTTCAATGATATCTAGATCATCTTGTGACAGAGAGTGTTCAAGATCAATGTCGTAGTAAAAACCGTTATCAATCGTTGGGCCAATTGCCATTTTTGCTTCTGGATACAATTGCTTAAGAGCATGACCTAGCAAATGGGCACAAGAGTGACGAACAATTTCTAATCCATCAATGTCATCTTTTGTGGTGATGATTTCAAGGCTTGCGTCATGTTCAATTAAATCGCATGCATCAACACGAACGCCATCAACACGACCAGCAATAGTTGCTTTTGCAAGACCCGGGCCGATCGATAGAGCGACATCCATAGTAGAAATGGAGTGATCAAACTGACGTTGACTACCATCAGGAAGAGTAATAATAGGCATGATAAATCCTTACAGTGGTGTTGCATACCAAGCAACACGTGTTCAGTATGTGGAAAATAACCATTGATGCTCACTCGGTAATACGAATACCGGATCATCAACAGGCGTGAATTGTACCTAGGTCACATGAGTAATGTAAAGAAAGAATCTTATTCAAACAACAAAGCCCGTAGTTTTAACTACGGGCTTTGTTGGATCGTTATCGGTTAAGCTTCACTACGACGACGAGAGCTGTGGCTACGTTCGCCTGTACGTTCACCACGGAAGTTTCCACGATTGTCACCACCACGGTTACGGTCAAAGCGACGTTCACCATCACGAGCAGGGCGAGAAGAATCACCTCGTCCACGACCGCCACGGTAACCACCATCTCGGTTGCCTTCAGGGCGACGACCACGAGATTCACGGAAGTCATCAAAATCACAGACAACCGCACCCACTTCTTTTTGACGAATACGTAATTTACGAAGTTTACCAGTCACATCCGCTGACATGCTTTTTGGTAACTGGACAAAAGTATGACCTTGCGCCAATTTTATTGCACCAATTGAACCTTTGGTTAAGCCCAATTCATTGGCCAATGCACCAACAATATCTTTTACTTGAACGCCTTGATCACGCCCCACTTGTAATTGATAAGTATCCCAATCAACGTTACGAGCACCGTCACGCCCACCAAATTCACGACGACCAGCACCATCACGACGGTCACCATCACGGCGTTCACGACGACGTAATTTATCACGCTCAATTGCTTCTATCATTGGGTCTTCACCGGTATAGAACAGCGGGCGCTTACCTTGTTGACGTTTCAGTAAGATAGCAGCGAGCGTTGTCGCATCGATCTCTAAAGAGCTCTGCAGTTTTTCGACTAGTTCTGCAAATTTTTCTAGTGCAACCTGACCTTTATCAGCTTCAAGTTCCACCGCAAGTTTTGTTAAACGAGATTCGGCGACTTTATCACGATGAGGAAGCTGAATTTCTTCCATTGAAGAGCGAGTCACACGTTCAATCGTACGTAGCATACGGATCTGGTTAGTACGCACTAACAAAATCGCTTTACCTTTACGTCCAGCACGTCCTGTACGACCAATTCGGTGGATATAAGATTCTACATCAAATGGGATATCGTAGTTAAACACGTGAGTAATACGTGGTACATCAAGACCACGTGCAACAACATCAGTTGCGACTAAAATATCAATCACGCCTTGCTTGATATGATCAACCGTGCGCTCACGTAAAGATTGAGGAATATCACCGTGTAACGCAGCGGCTTTAAATCCTCGAGCACTTAACCAATCGGCTAGACGTTCAGTATCTTGACGCGTACGAACAAAAACGATAGATGCATCCGTTTCTTCCGTTTCCAGTAGACGCGCCATCGCTTCATCTTTTTCAACACCTTTTACTACCCAGTACTGTTGCTCAACTTTCGCAACAGTCTGGTTTGAACCTGCAACGTCAACGCGTGCTGGATTGCGCAAAAAGCGGTCAACAATGTCTTTCACCATTGGTGGCATTGTAGCCGAGAAAAGTACTCGTTGAGCGGTATCTGGCGATTGCTCCATGATCCAAGTAACGTCGTCGACAAAACCCATTTTGAGCATTTCATCGGCTTCATCCAAGACGAAAGTATGGCATTCATCAAGATGCAAACGCTCACGGGTAATCAGGTCTTTCACTCGGCCAGGAGTACCCACAACGATATGAGCTCCGGTTTTTAAAGCGCGCATTTGATCAACGATGGAAGCGCCACCGTAAATTTCTAATACCTTTAGGCCTTTGATATTTTGACCCAGTGTTTTAACTTCAGCAGCAACTTGAATGGCCAACTCACGAGTTGGAGCCATAACAATAGCCTGAGGTTTATACTGATTAAGATCCAATTTGTTTAATACTGGCAAAGAGAAAGCGGCGGTTTTACCAGTACCGGTTTGAGCTTTACCTAACGCATCTCGGCCTTCAAGTAGAAAAGGAATGGCAGCAGCTTGGATTGGAGTTGGTGAAACAAAGCCCATTTCGTTTAGGGCGGAAAGGATGGCACTGTTTAGTGCTAAGTCACTAAATTGAATGACAGTTTCTTGCATGGGGTTCCCACTAAAATAAAAAATAACTAAGGTCCCACGTGCTATACCATTTTCCAACCAATCCTAAAGAAGAGCTGATTCCGTTCAGATGCGGATGAGTATTAAAAAGCATCAAGCCACTAGGGACATCTAAGGGACGCGGATTATTCCTTAAATGCACAAAAAAAGCCAGAAAAAATTGAATTTCATCACATATTTTTTCCTAAAGTCGGCAAAAGATACCTTCTACATAACAAACTGCGCTCTTGATGACGAAATCATACTTCTATCGTTGTTCACGTCTTTAAAAGCAATCTAGCGATCGAACATTCCGTTCAAATTACCGATAAATCAATAAAGTTCATGCCTCTTCTCTATTGCAGGAAATGTTCGTCGTCATACGATAAGAATCACAACATCAGTCTATTAGACTCTTATCTGCCTCCAACTGACATCACGACCATGGGAAGTGTCACGCGCGCTATACTTTTCGCCCATTGCCAAGTACCATGTATTCTATGATAGCTTCACAAAAACGTCCCCAATCTAGGCCACCTATTCAACATGATCAGAATCGCGTTTAGGAAGTACCAGACCACCTAATCCAACTTTATGAATCATAAGGGTTACAATCAAATATGTTTCAAGACAATCCACTGCTTGCTCAACTTAAACAACAAATTCAAGAAAATCTCCCTAAAAAAGAAGGGCAGATTAAAGCGACTGATAAAGGTTATGGTTTTCTCGAAGTTGATAGTAAAACTAGCTTTTTCATACCGCCACCTTATATGAAAAAGTGCCTACATGGCGATAAAGTGGTTGCGATTATTCGCACTGAAAATGAGCGTGAAGTCGCAGAGCCTCAAGAATTGTTAGAACCTGCTATTGCTCGATTTATTGGACGAGCCAAGCGACAAAAAGGGAAGCTCCATGTTACGCCAGATCAACCACAATTGAAAAAACACACCTTAAAAGCGAAAACAAAAAAAGGGCTCAATCCTGAAGAGATCGGTGAAGGCGACTGGGTTGTCGGTACCCTTATTCACCACCCACTGAAAGGTGATAATGGTTTCTTTGTCGAAATCACTGAAAAAATCACTGATGCTGAAGATAAAATTGCCCCTTGGTGGGTCACGTTAGCTGAGAATAATTTACCAAATTCAGCGCCCACTGGAAATAGACAGTGGCAACTCAATGACGATTGTGATTTACAACGAATAGATCTGACATCTCTGCCATTTGTCACCATTGATGGTGAGTCAACCAAAGATATGGATGATGCCTTGTATGCCAAAAAATGCGAGGACGGAGGGTTTGAAGTTACCATCGCAATTGCCGATCCTACTGCGTATATTACTGCAGATGATCCGATGGATAAAATTGCTCGTGAGCGCGGTTTCACCATTTATTTACCGGGAAGAAATATCCCGATGCTCCCCCGCGAGTTAGCCGATAACCTATGCTCTCTGATCGAAAATGAAATTCGCCCAGCACTTTGTTGTACTTTAACTGTCAATAAAGACGGAACCATCAAGGATGATATACGCTTTTTTGCCGCAAATATTCGTTCACGGGCTCGCCTGATTTACGACCAAGTGTCTGATTGGTTAGAGACGGGCCATTCCTGTTGGCAACCCGATGAAACAATCGCGCAAGTTGTGCGGGATCTTTATGAGTTTTCTCAGCGACGATCCGCTTGGCGTGAAACCCAAGCTGTTGTTTTCCCAGACCGCCCAGACTACCGCTTTGAATTAAGCGAAGATAACGACGTGATTGCTATTCATGCCGATCTAAGACGTAGTGCTAATCGCCTCGTAGAAGAAGCAATGATCACCGCGAATATCTGTGCAGGCCAAGTATTGCAGTCAACATTTGGCTGTGGCGTATTTAATACTCACGCTGGTTTTAAAACCGATAAAATAGCTGATGTGGTCACCTTAGTTCAGAATCATGGCGCAGATTTTGACGAAGCGTCACTAACGACTCTCGAAGGTTTTGCGGCTTTACGTCGCTGGTTAGCAAAACAACCGACATCATACCTTGATAACCGAATGCGAAAATTCCAAAGCTATAGTGAAATCGGCAATCAACCATTACCTCACTTTGCGATGGGATTAGAAATTTATGCAACTTGGACCTCTCCGATCCGTAAATATGGTGACATGGTTAATCATCGTATGTTAAAAGCCCACATTTTGGCAAAATCACCAGAGCAACTTCCTGATGAAAATTTGGGAGAAGAGTTGGCAATCCATCGTAAACATCACAAAATCGCTGAAAGAAATGTAGCCGACTGGTTATACGCCCGAACATTGGCTGATGAACCCAATAAAAAAACCAGCTTTCTCGCCGAGATCTTTGATATTAATCGCTCAGGTATGCGTGTTCGTTTATTAGAAAATGGGGCGATGGCTTTTATTCCTGGTGCGCTTATTCTTGATAATAAACAGCGAATTGTCTGCAATGGAGAAGACGGAACAGTAATGATTGATAATGCCTTAATTTACCGCTTAGGCGACACACTAGAAGTCGTTCTGACTGAAGTCAATCAAGACACCCGCAGTATTGTAGCCAAACCCACTCAAGTATTTGCTGATACACCATCTGTACAAGAAGGAGATGCCGCCTTTCCAGCAGCTTAATTAAAAAACGACGTTTCCCAACATAAAAACGGGCACAGTAAGGTACCCGTTTTTATGTTCATCAATACCATTTTTTATGTTCATCAATACCATTCACAACACTTGAAATAAATAGAAATCTTTAAGACCAAAAATACGATTTCGGATCTTTTTCAATTTCTCTGATCAGTGCGGTTAAATCAATACTTTTTGATAAATAGGGGTAAGGGATCCATTGGTACTCAGATCCAATCGGTTCAGCCGGCACATACAAAGCCCACAAACTATGTTCTTCTTCCCAAATCACTCTGGCAACAACACTTGTGTAATCACATTGGTTTGAATCAAGCTTATAATGATGCCAAATAAACTGCACACCATTATCAACAGGTTCGTAACTCGATTTACCTAAGTCCACTGGCAAGCTTTGATTCCGACTTTGGCATAGCCATTCCGCCCTTTTTTCTATCTGACGTTGTAGTAGATTAATGACCGCCATAATTTCCTCTGATGCCGTTACGTTTCACTGAGTATTACCCGAATAAACAAAAGAGTCTATGATCCGTATGCGATTGTCTAATTGATACGATAAAGGGGAGCTAAAGCTCCCCTTCTAATTACCCAATTCAGATTAAAAATGTAGTTGGATCACAGAAACCACAATACAAGCTGGCCGCCTAACCCCTTCAATCTCCACTTTTATTTCACGCTCAATTTCTAAGCCTTTTCTGACTGGTGTTACTTTTGACAGGGTACTCACTGCACGTAGGCGATTACCTGCCTTAACCGGATAAGGAAAACGTACTGAATTTAACCCGATATTAACCACCATTTTAGCAGTAGGAAATAAGGGTTTATCTGCATCAACGCTGTCTGTTAATTTGGGTAATAGAGCTAGAGTTAAAAAGCCATGAGCAATAGTCGTTTTAAACGGAGACTCTACTGCAGCACGCTCTGGATCAGTATGAATCCACTGTAAATCCTCGGTCACCTCACCAAATTGGTTAATACGCTGCTGATCAACCATAAGCCAATCGCCCGTGTGAATCACCTCACCAAGTTTACTCGTTAATTGATCGTAAAGCGCTTGTGCTTCCGGTTTTAATTCAATTTCAGGAACTAAATTAACTTCTTCATTTGCGGGTTGATGAAATTCTTTCACCCATGAAAAAAGCTGACGACTGTTAGCCCTATCTAAAAAACCATCCCAATACTCACGTACCGTTGGCGACATCCATTGCTTAAATTCCGTGTTTTTAACCAAATTCTCAGCTCGATGCTTTAAAAGATCGGTAACTTTCATCAAAACCTCATTCTTAACAAAGAAGCACTGCTAATGGACTAATTTTGAAACACTTCACAATAATTCGCAAACACTTTATGGCTTACAAGTGTATCCTAAAACAAGAATTTAATTTAAAAATCAAATTGTTATAAATAAAACATTATTTTATTAGACACTCGCGCTTTAGAGTAATGACTACCAAGATTTATATAAAATCACAAATTTGAATACAATCCACACCAACCTATTCTCGAATGAAATGTGCAAATTTCAAGCAAAACAACGCTCTACTGCAATTAATACTTTACAAACTTTATACTAATCAATATGATGCAAACCTAATGGAGAGATGGCTGAGTGGTTGAAAGCACCGGTCTTGAAAACCGGCGATGGTTAATAGCTATCCTAGGGTTCAAATCCCTATCTCTCCGCCACATTTAAGCCCTTGATTTATCAAGGGCTTTTTTCGTTTTAAGACGATCAAATGTCACCTAATACCAATCTGGAAAATTAACTGGTCAGATCAATCCAATCTCTTTTACACATTCTTTGTACCCTATCGGTGCATTCCAA
>NZ_NBUS01000028.1 GCF_002749895.1 Vibrio fujianensis
CACTTTTTCAAATTTTCTTTTTTAGAAGTTTTCCCTCAACTAACACTGCCTGAAGCCTTGCGGCGTCTGCCGTGTCAGTGATGTCGCATTATAGAGAACCGTTTAATCTTGGCAAGCGTTATTTAATGAAAATAGTAAAAATAATACTTAAAGGGGCATTTTTTAGCCAACCCCTTATTTATCCAATTTTATCAATACAAAGCCAACACGTTACCCACAGAGTTATGCACATTTATGCCTTTATATTCCAGAACCATGATCTTCTTTCACTTCTTCATGAAGGCCACATTCCCGTTTTAAACCGAAAAATCGAGTCTCTTCTTCATTCATTCCTGGTTTCCATTGCCGAGTGGTATGCCAGTCACCAACCGAAAGATAACCTTGCTCCCATAATGGATGGTACGGAAGGTTATTCTCTTTTAAATAGTAATGAACCTCTTTATTACTCCAGTCGATCACTGGTAAAAATTTAAAAACATTATTTTGAATTGAAAGAATCGGTAAATTGGCTCGCGATTGAGACTGCTCGCGGCGTAGGCCAGAAAACCATGTACTGACCCTAAGCTCATCAAAAGCTCGACGTAGCGGCTCTACTTTATTGATAGCGTTATAACGCTCAATACCCTTAATCCCTTGCTCCCAAAGCTTACCGTATTTAGCTTCCTGCCAAGCAGGTGTCAGCTCTGCGCTTACAACATGCAAGTTCAAGTTGAGACTTTCGGTTAATTGATCGATGAATTGATACGTTTCTGGGAACAAATACCCAGTATCAGTCAAAATAACCTGAATATCAGGTTTGATTTGCGAAACCAAATGCAACATTAATGCTGCTTGAATGCCAAAACTCGATGAAAGTACATGACTCCCTTCAAGATGTTCGAAAGCCCATGCAACGCGCTGCTGAGCGGTCAGTGTCTCAAGATAGCCATTTAACTCGGCAAGGTAGAGCGTTTGCTCGACCTTACTCAATGTTAATAGATGCTCAAGCTCGAGGGTTAAAATAGGACGCTTAGGCATAAAAATCCCTCTTAGAGATAACCACCTCTTCTATAATTCCGACACGAATAGTAAAGTCACCAAATCCTTCATCAGCATTTCGCTCATGTGCCCAACGGCCAATCAATGCATCCAGCTCTTGTAAGATCTGCCGATCAGTAATGTTCTCTTTATACATTTTAGGGATACGAGTTCCCGCTCGATTGCCCCCTAAATGAAGATTGTAACGCCCCGGTGCTTTGCCAACTAAGCCGACTTCGGCAAGCATTGCACGTCCACAGCCATTCGGACATCCTGTAACACGCAAGATAATATTGTCTTCTTTTGGTAAGCCATGCTTGCTCAGGAGATTCTCGATATCGGTGACAAACTGAGGCAAAAAGCGCTCAGCTTCGGCCATCGCCAATGGACAAGTTGGGAATGACACACAGGCCATCGAATTCTTACGCTGCTCGCTGACCTGATCATTGATTAAACCATGTAGCCGAGCGATCTGTTCAATCTCTGCTTTATCTTCCGCTGCCACGCCAGCGACAATCAGATTTTGATTGGCTGTCATACGAAAATCACCCTGATGGATCTTAGCGATTTCAGCGACACCGGTTTTCAATGGTTTACCTGGGAAGTCCAATAAACGGCCATTTTCAATAAACAGCGTTAGGTGATGCTTACCGTCAATACCTTCTATCCAACCGATGCGATCGCCACGTTCGGTAAATTGATAGGGACGACTTGGCGCAAATTGAATACCTGCACGTTTTTCAACTTCAGCTTTAAAGACCTCAACACCCACTCTATCTAAAGTGTATTTGGTTTTGGCGTTTTTACGATTAGAGCGGTTACCCCAGTCACGCTGAGTTGTGACCACTGCTGCTGCAACCTCTAAGGTTTTCTCTAAAGGAATAAAGCCAAAATCATCCGCACGGCGCGGATAGGTTGACGTATCGCCATGCGTCATCGCCAAACCGCCGCCCACCAGCACATTGAAACCAACTAATTTGCCATGCTCAGCAATCGCGACAAAATTCAGATCATTGGCATGAACGTCGACATCATTTTGCGGCGGGATCACCACTGTCGTTTTAAACTTACGTGGTAGATAGTGCTGACCTAAAATAGGCTCATCATCTTCTGTGGTTTCTACCTTTTCGCCATCCAACCAAATTTCGGCGTAAGCACGCGTTTTCGGTAATAGATGTTCACTGATTTTTTTCGCCCACTGATAAGCTTCTTGGTGCAATTCAGATTCGACAGGGTTTGAAGTACACAACACATTGCGGTTCACATCACCAGCCGTAGCAATCGAATCAATACCAATGCTATTCAGCGTTTGGTGCATCAACTTAATATTAGGCTTTAACACGCCATGAAACTGAAACGTCTGCCGCGTAGTTAAACGAATGCTGCCATAAAGAGAATGCTCACTAGCAAACTTATCTATCGCCAACCACTGCTGAGGCGTAATAATCCCTCCCGGCATACGAGCTCGTAACATAACATTATGTAGAGGCTCTAATTTTTGCTTGGTTCGTTCGTTACGAATATCGCGATCATCTTGCTGATACATACCGTGAAAACGGATCAACTGAAAATTATCCGCGCTAAATCCACCAGTAATACGATCTTGCAGATCCTGCTCGATCGTGCCCCGTAAAAAATTACTTTCTCGCTTTAAACGCTCGTTATCCGAGAATGGCCCCAATACTTGGCCTAATACTTCTTGCTGTGGCGATTGTGGTTTAGTGCTCATTAGTAAACATCCCTTTGGTAACGCTTCGTTTTACGTAAATCATTAATAAATTGTTCTGCTTGATCTTTGTCTAAACCACCTTGCTGGATGGCAATCGTAATCAGAGCTTGATGAACATCTTTCGCCATATACTGAGCGTCGCCACACACATAAAGGTAAGCTCCTTGTTCAATCCATTGCCAAACTTGCTCAGCTTGTTCTAACAAACGATGCTGCACATAAACTTTTTCATGTTGATCTCGGCTGAACGCCACATCCAAACGGGTTAACACACCGGATTTTAGGTATTTCTGCCACTCAACTTGATAGAGAAAATCTTGGGTAAAGGTGCGATCGCCAAAAAATAGCCAGTTTTTCCCCGGCGCAGCCCAATTATCTCGCTCTTGAATAAAACTGCGGAAAGGCGCAATCCCGGTTCCGGGGCCAATCATAATAATTGGCGTATTATCATCTTCTGGGAGTTTGAAATGGTTATTGGCTTCTACAAAGATTTTTACCTGCTCGCCTTCAGCCAATTGATGAGCAATAAAGCTCGATGCACCACCTTGACGCCGCTCATCGTTAACCGGATATTCAACCACGGCAACAGTAAGATGTACTTCTTCATCAACTTCTCGTTGGCTAGAAGCGATTGAATATAATCGAGGGGTTAATCGGCGCAGTAAACCGATCAACTGATCAGCCGACAAAGCACATTTTTTCTCTTTTAATACATCAATAATTTGCGTCTGCACTGAATACTCACGAAGCTTGTCTTTATTTTCGACCAGTTTTTGCAACTTTTTACTGACTGACAATTCGGCATATTGACTAATAAACTGAGGGTTAGATGCAGTGATCTCATAATGGTAAACTAACGCATCATAGACAGTGCATGGCGAGCCGTCGACTGCAACCTGCTCATCACCAGTTAAACCGACCAGCGTTAAGATCTGTTGCACTAATTGAGGATTGTTCTCATACCAGACACCCAGTGCATCACCAGGCTGATAAGTTAACCCTGAATCGGTTAAATCGATCTCAATGTGTCGTACCTCTTTTCCGGAGTCACGACCGGTAATTTTTTGGCTAGTTAACAAGGTAGCCACATATGGATTTTGTTTTGAATAGCTCGCTTGCTTGGCATCAATTTGACTAAGCGGAAGCTGTACAACCTGCCCCTGATCAGAAGATAGAGCTTGTTGCACCACTTGTAGCGCTTTCGCCTGCCATTCAGCCGCGGGTTGCGCGTAATCGACATCACAATCGATGCGCTCAATAAAACGCTGCGCACCTAACTTTTCTAAAAACAAATCAAAATCTTTACCCGTTTGACAGAAAAACTCATAGCTTGAGTCTCCTAAACCAATCACGCCATATTTTAAGTGCGGCAATTTAGGCGCTTTTTTAGATTGTAAAAACTCATGTAAGACCAATGCATTATCAGGCGCTTCACCTTCACCATTGGTTGAGGCGACAATGATCACGTGCGTTTCTTTCGCCAGATCTTTGCCTTTGTAATCACTGGCATCAAATAGCTTCACCGCAATACCCAATGATTGAGCCTCTTGCTCAAGTTGTTGAGCTACGCCTTTTGCATTACCGGTTTGCGAAGCAAAAATAATGGTTAATTGACCCTGTGGCGTTGAAGTTGCAGAAAGTGCTTGAGATACCGCGACACCGACATGGTTGGCAGGTGCTTGACTTAACCCCCAGAAATAACCACTCAACCAAGCCAATTGATGCGAAGAAAGTTCCGTAGCAGTTTGCTGAAGTTGCGAAAGCTGAGAGTCGTTGATTGGGCTGGCTAACGATGCCAATTCTTGTGGTAAGGTATTTCCTGAAGACATTGTCACGACGTCCTTATTCATTGCGTGACGATAGGTTAACCACTCTCGTTAATAACAAGAAAGAATAGAAGAGAATGTTTTATAACTTTTTGGAAGTAAGAAACCGTTTAATCAACTCGCCCTTCCACTCGTACCTGTTTAAATCCAACCGTCATGGCTGTTTTAGATGCCGCATCTAAATCGGAATAATGGCACTCTTCGCCATTCGCATCCGTTAATAAAACAAGCCCCCCTCTCTGGTGGCGAAACTCTACAATCCAAGCACCTTCTTCAGAAGAAGGCTCTATAACCGCTTCAATAAGAAGCTGCTCTCGATAAAGATTTCTTAATTCCGTGATCGTCATGAGGTCTCTCGCAACTATTGCTCAATCCGTTATCTTAAGAATGGCGTATTTAGCACAAATTGCGAATGAAACGATAAAATTAGCCAGCTCTAACGAGGGTACCCAAACAACTTGTTGAAGTTTTAGGTAGAGGCACCCCGTGAGCAGCCACTAAACGTAGCCAACACTGCAGAATTTTCCAATAGAAAGGAGATGGTAATATTTACACATCTAAGTCTTGATAAGGCACTTTCGCCAACGCCTGTTCCAGCACTTCAATTCCAGAACCAGGTTTATGTGCATTTTCACTAATATAACGTCGCCATTGACGCGCACCAGGCATATTCTGGAATAGCCCCAACATATGGCGACTGATATGGTTTAAATAAGTCCCTTTACTCAGTTCAGCTTCAATGTAAGGAAACATGGCTTTAACAACCTCACTGCGTTTAATGATCGGCTCATTGCTACCAAATAAACAATTATCCACTTCGGCCAACAGATAGGGGCTTTGGTAAGCCTCTCGACCAATCATCACACCGTCAAGATAGTTCAAATGCTCTTCTGCTTCTTCCAGCGATTTGATACCACCGTTAATCGCTATCGTTAGATGAGGAAAATCTTGCTTCAGTTGGTACACACGCGGGTAATCTAACGGTGGAATTTCACGGTTTTCTTTCGGGCTAAGGCCGGACAACCAAGCTTTACGTGCATGAATCGTGAAGTTATCACAGCCACCTTTTTCACTCACAGTACGTACAAAATCAACCAGAAAGGCGTAGCTATCTTGATCATCGATACCGATACGTGTTTTTACCGTCACCGGAATATCAACAACATCTTTCATCGCCGATACACACTGCGCAACCAAGTCCGCCTCTCGCATCAGGCAAGCACCGAAACGTCCATTTTGTACTCGATCAGATGGACAACCAACGTTAAGATTAATTTCGTCATAACCACGTTCCAACGCGAGTTTGGCACAGGTTGCCAGCTCGGCTGGATTAGAACCGCCCAATTGTAGCGAAACCGGATGCTCTTCTTCATTAAACATCAAGAAGTCACCTTTACCATGGATAATGGCACCCGTCGTTACCATCTCAGTATACAACAGTGCATTCTTGGACAAGATACGGTGGAAATAGCGACAGTGACGATCAGTCCAATCGAGCATGGGTGCAACAGAAAAGCGGCAAGATGGATACATGTTATAAAAAATCCTTAACTTAAAGCAAAACCACTTAAGGGGATTGCCATAGAGCCCATCCGATTATTAGCTAATTTGAGCTATGAAGGACTGGTTGGAAGTGGATTGAGCGACATCAATTGTTGCTCAACAAATCGTTAGCCGGGCGGATTATAGCGATTACTAACAATCGCATCAATGCCGTCAATTTACCCATCTTGAGATTGTACTTAAATAAAATGACTAATAACCATTCGTAGCAAATTAAGGTTTAAGGTAGAAAAAATCGTTCCGCGATATTAAACCCGTATCAATAAAGTTCCAAGGTAGCCAGATATACAGTCAAATCAAATTGTTAAACTAAAGAAATAACCCAAAAGTACTCCCATAGGTTATCAACGGGTCTTGATAAACATCAAAAATGAATAACATCCCACCCACTAAACCGCTTTGAGTGTATCGTTTTTCTATCAGATAAGGTAATTTATGCCTTATAGGTAAGAAATAGGTTAAAACGATGCCAATGATCAATGATTTTTTTGACGCTCAAAACGATATTTGCTTTGAAATGGTATATGATTACTAGGCACCAATTGTTATGGTGATGGATTTGGATAATAAGCTTAGCAAACAGGTCGAAGCTATATGTGCAGAGAGAGGTGTCCGACTCACTGCTCAGCGTAAACGAGTGTTCGATTTGATTTGTGCTAGTAAAAAAGCTTCCAGCGCCTACGAATTGCTGGAAGATTTAAAAAAAAGTGAGCCTCAAGCAAAACCACCTACCGTCTATAGAGCGCTAGATTTTTTACTTGAGCAAGGGTTTATCCATCGAGTGGAGTCAACGAATAGTTTTATTTCTTGTTGCTCTTGTAATGCTCATAAACACTTTTCTCAATTACTCATTTGTGACCAATGTGGTAATGTTGTTGAGCTGCAAAATGATAATCTGATCGCCATGTTGGCAAATAATGCTGAGAAACACGGCTTTACGATTACCAACCATGTCATAGAGTCACGTGGGATCTGTCAATCGTGTTCTCAGAACTAGAGAATAAAACGAATAGAAGAGAGTTATGCGCGCTGAATTTGTCAATCCGTTTTTAGCGTCTTTGCTGAACGTGCTAAAAACAATGGCTTCATTAGAATTGAAGCCCCAGAAGCCTCGTCTTAAAAAAGACGAAATTGCTCGCGGTGATATTTCAGGTTTAATCGGTATGATTGGTCCACAAACTCGTGGTTCAATGTCGATTACTTTTGATGAAGCACTCGCTCTGGAAATTATGCAAAATATGTTAGGTGAACGTCCAAATGGCTTGAATGAAGAAGTGACGGACATGGTCGGGGAAATCACCAACATGGTAACCGGTGGAGCAAAACGAATTTTAGCGGAAAGTGGCTTTGATTTTGATATGGCAACCCCCGTTGTTGTTTCTGGTCGAGGGCATACGATTCGCCATAAATGTGAAGGCTCGATCATTATTATGCCTTTCTCATCTCAGTGGGGAAACGCGTTTATTGAAATTTGCTTTGAATAATCTCTGATTAACACTAAAGACAAAAAGGCTGATGCATAACATCAGCCTTTTGATTATCTTAATCAATCCACATTAGGCACGGAAGGCTTTAAACGCATTGATTAGTCCATTGGTCGAACTATCGTGAGAAGTCACACTTTGCTCATTGTCTAGTTCAGGAAGAATTTGGTTAGCAAGTTGCTTGCCCAGTTCTACGCCCCATTGGTCGAATGAGAAGATATTCCAGATCACGCCCTGTACAAAAATCTTATGCTCGTAAATCGCTATCAAATTTCCTAGCGTTCGAGGTGTGATTTGCTTAACCAAAATAGAGTTCGTAGGTCGGTTACCTTCAAACACTTTAAATGGAACTAAAGATGCCACTTCTGCTTCTGATTTTCCAGCTTTAACAAACTCAGCTTTCACCGCATCCGCTGATTTACCAAAGGCCAACGCTTCTGTTTGCGCAAAGAAGTTTGACATCAATTTTTGATGATGGTCACTCACTGCATTATGGCTAATCGCAGGCGCGATAAAGTCGCAAGGGATCAGCTTCGTACCTTGGTGGATCAATTGATAAAATGCATGTTGACCATTAGTGCCAGGCTCTCCCCAAATGATAGGGCCAGTTTGATAAGTCACTGGATTACCATCTCGATCAACGTACTTACCGTTTGATTCCATATTGCCTTGTTGGAAATAAGCAGCAAATCGATGCATATATTGGTCATAAGGTAAAATGGCTTCCGATTCTGCGCCATGGAAATTGTTATACCAAATTCCAATCAGTGCCAAAATCACAGGAATATTATTTTCAAATGGTGTTTCCACAAAATGTTTATCCATTTCATGAGCACCAGATAAAAGTTCAACAAAGTTATCGTAACCAATCGATAGAATGATCGATAGACCAATAGCAGACCAGAGAGAATAACGCCCTCCAACCCAATCCCAGAACTCAAACATATTCTCAGTATCAATGCCAAACTCAGCAACCGCTTTACCGTTGGTTGATAACGCGGCAAAGTGTTTCGCCACATGGGACTCATCACCCGCAACATTTAAGAACCAATCCCGTGCAGAATGGGCATTAGTCATAGTTTCTTGCGTGGTGAACGTTTTCGATGCCACTAAGAAAAGCGTCGTTTCAGGATCCACTTTTTTCAGTGTTTCCGCAATATGAGTACCGTCAACATTAGAAACGAAATGCATAGTTAGGTGGTTTTTATAAGGCGCTAACGCCTCGGTCACCATATAAGGGCCAAGATCGGAACCACCAATACCGATATTGACCACATCAGTAATCGCTTTACCGGTAAAGCCTTTCCACTCGCCACCGATCACTCGCTCAGAAAAAGCGCGCATTTTCTCCAATACCGCATTCACGGCTGGCATAACATCTTCGCCATTGACCATTACTGGTGTATTACTACGGTTACGCAGCGCTGTATGCAAGACAGCACGACCTTCAGTTTGGTTAATGGCAGCGCCACTAAACATCGCTTCAATCGCCTCACCTACGCCAGTTTCTTTAGCTAAAGCAAAAAGGAGCTTCATGGTGTCTTGATTAACTAAGTTTTTAGAATAATCAACCAGAATATCCTCGCCAAATCGTGTTGAGTATTGACTAAAACGTTGGCTATCTTCTGCAAATAGTGTCTTTAGGTTCATATCTTGCGCAGATTCATAATGCGCAGTCAGTGCTTTCCAAGCATGTGTTTGCGTTGGATTAATGTTTTTCAACATGGTATCTATCCCGATGTTACAGTAAGCTTTATTCCTCGATACTTAATCCTATGATTAAATATGGAATCCCCGTTAAAGCAAAAATAAAATAAGAACCTTCTCTGTTTAAAGCAGAGAATCAGCCCTCTAATCATAATAAACCCAATTATGGCTGAGCTTTTGCTTATCGACCTTGCGTTAAGTCAGAGAAAGTCGCCACAAAAATAGAGTTCAAGACGATAAAAATCATAGCATTACGCTGCCCATTCGTCATGAACACTTAACGTGCACCTTGCATTGTAGCGCTATCGAACCGGAAACAAAAACAGGCCTATTGGCCTGCCTGTAGATAACACATTTCCACGCGCGAAGTTAGCTTAGTCACCAGTTCATATCCCACTGTCCCGATGTGGCTCGCTACCTTTTCGACCGGAAGCTCTTTCCCCCATAGCACCGCTTCATCACCAACGTTATCGGATGCCTCTGGCCCTAAGTCAACGGTCAACATATCCATTGATACTCGCCCAGCGATAGGCACCATTCTCCCATTCACAATAACGGGAGTACCATTAGGTGCCGTCCGTGGGTAGCCATCACCATAACCAATCGCAATCACCCCTATCTTTGTGTCACGATGACTACGCCATAGGCCGCCATAACCAACGCATTCCCCCGCTTTCACTTCGCGTATTGCGATCAGGTGTGACTTGAGTGTCATCACAGGTTGATAACCCATTTCCTGGGCATTTTTATCAAGAAAAGGGGAAACACCATACATAATAATGCCTGGCCGAACCCATTCTAATTGACTTTGAGGCCAAGCCAACAATCCTGCAGAGGCCGCTAATGAACGTTCACCTTGACAGCCCTGAGTCAGTGATAAAAAACACTCTATTTGTTCTGATGTCGTTGATTTATCAAGTTCATCAGCACACCCAAAGTGGCTCATATAACGCAAAGGTTTAGCGACGTTTGAACAACGATGTAAGCGTTCAACAAACAGATGATACTGCTCTGGACGTACGCCTAAACGATGCATACCTGTATCAATTTTTAGCCACACGACCACCGGTGTATCGAGTTGCGCACCCTCTAGCGCTTGCAATTGCTCTTCACAATGCAGCACGGTTTGAATATTATTGGTAACCAATACAGGCAAGTCACCTGATGAATAAAATCCTTCTAGCAATAAAATCGGTTTAACCACACCACTAGCGCGAAGTTGGAGCGCTTCTTCAATCCGGGCAACGCCAAAGGCATCGACACTTTGCGCGTGTTTGGCAACCTGATGCAGGCCATGTCCATATCCATTAGCTTTGACAACGGCCATCAATTTACTGCTTGGCGCTTGCTGTTTGATTTTCTGTAAATTGTGTTGCAAGGCATCTAAGTCGATGCATGCTTTTGCTGCTTTCATATAATTCATACTGTTATCTATTCATCATCAAATGCAGGGCCTGCATAATTATCAAAACGAGAATATTGCCCCTGGAAGGTCAAACGAACAGAACCAATTGGACCATTACGCTGCTTACCAATAATAATTTCAGCAATACCTTTTAATGGGCTGTCCGGGTGATAAACCTCATCGCGATAAATAAACATGATTAAGTCAGCATCTTGTTCAATCGAACCTGATTCACGTAAGTCAGAGTTAACCGGACGTTTATCCGCACGCTGCTCCAAAGAGCGGTTTAACTGAGACAGAGCGACAACAGGAACATTTAATTCTTTCGCCAGTGCTTTTAACGATCGAGAGATTTCAGCAATTTCCAAAGTACGATTATCACTCAAGGCAGGCACTCGCATCAGTTGCAAATAGTCAACCATAATAAGTGATAAGCCACCATGCTCACGAGCAATACGACGAGCTCGTGAACGCACTTCGGTCGGAGTCAACGCCGAACTGTCGTCGATAAACATATTTTTCTTTTCCATAAGCATGCCCATGGTCGAAGAAATACGCGCCCAATCTTCATCATCAAGCTGCCCAGTACGAATCTTAGTTTGATCCACTCGCGACAAAGAGGCTAGTATACGCATCATGATCTGCTCTGCTGGCATCTCTAGCGAGAAAATTAATACTGGTTTATCTTGTTGCATGGCGGCGTTTTCACACAAGTTCATGGCAAAGGTCGTTTTACCCATCGAAGGACGAGCAGCAACAATAATTAAATCAGAGCCTTGTAAACCAGCGGTTTTCTTATTTAGATCCGTAAAGCCCGTGTTGACCCCTGTCACCCCATCTTGTGGCGTTTTATACAGCAGCTCTATCCGTTCTAATGTTTTCTCTAAAATAGTATCTACATTCTGCGGCCCTTCACCATCATTGGTGCGTGACTCTGCAATAGCAAAAACTTTACTTTCAGCGAGGTCGAGCAAATCTTCTGAACTACGCCCCTGAGGATCATACCCTGCATCAGCAATCTCATTGGCAACACCAATCAAGTTACGTACTAAAGCTCGTTCGGCGACAATTTCAGCATAGGCGTTAATATTGGCCGCACTAGGCGTATTTTTAACAAGATCGGCGAGGTAAGCGAAGCCCCCCACATCCTCTAATTGTTCACGTAGCTCCAAATGCTCCGATAACGTGATTAAGTCAAGCGGCTGTCCAGCTTCCAGCAGATGTTTCACGGCTTCAAAAATTAAGCGGTGGGGACGACTGTAAAAATCTTGCGCAATAACTCGCTCTGATACGGTATCCCAGCGATCATTATCCATTAATAAACCGCCAATCACCGATTGTTCAGCTTCTAATGAATGGGGAGGAATTTTCATCGCATCAACTTGGGCATCGGCAATTTTACGGTTTCGGTTATCTGTTCTGAGATCCGCCATAAGTTCACTCGGTAATGCATCAATAACCGTCCATTATAACGAGAATAGAATATTTGTAATTAGGCATCGAAAAGTTTGTCTATGATTTAGATACAATTAACCTTAATATGACCCAATTTCAAAAACTGATGCTTATTATTCAGCGATTCTATTCTTTGAGAGAGGTTTCATGTGTCCAAAACTTGGCTTCTAAGTCTGGCTCTATTGACAAGTTTCCATGTCCACGCCAACAAACAGACAAATCGCAGTAAGGACATTAACGCACCCTCACCTTGGCAAAGTCAAATCGAATTTGGCTATCAATCGCACTCTGGCAACACAGATTCAGAAGCCCTTAATACTCGTATTAAAGGAGAATATACCCGTGGTCGCCATCGAACTAATGGCGAATGGCGTTTCTACAAATTAGATAAAAATGGTAAAGAAAATAAACGTCAGTCTAGCTACACGCTACAAAGCGACTATAAATTAGGCCCTAAAATGTATCTCTATGGCAGCTTTCGTGGCACTGATTCTCGTTATAGCGCCTACTTCAAAGACTATACCTTTTCTGGAGGACTGGGTTACCAATTAACCAATACGGACACCTTGCTTGTTGAAATTGAAGCTGGGCCTGGTTATCGCTATCAAGAGCCCAATTTAGATGAAATTGGTAGTAATGAGGTAGTTTTCCCCAACCTAGTCCGGGAACCTATTTTTCGTAGTAACCTTAAGACTGAGTGGCAGATACTGCGTAATTTTAAACTTTCCGTAGATGCAACCTTAGTCGGGGGAGAAAGCAATACACGTTTGGACACCGATATTAGTGCGATTAATAATATTACTGAAGATATCGCACTTAAGGTTAGCCAATCACGCCAATATCATAACCAAGTCCCTGAAGGGCTGAGTAAATCAGACAGTGTTCTTGCTGTTAGCTTGGTCTTTCTCTTTTGAGATTTAAATCGATCATAAAAAAACACCAGCCTAAGCTGGTGTTTTTTTTACTAATAAGTAAACTGAGATTACTCTGCAACTACTTTTAGGTTCACAGTAGCGAACACTTCTGAATGAAGTTGTACGCTAATTTCGAATTCGCCAGTGTTACGTAGAGCACCTTCAGGTAAACGAACTTCGCTTTTCGCTACAGCAACACCAGCTGCAGTAATTGCATCAGCGATGTCACGAGTACCAATAGAACCAAATAGTTTACCTTCATCACCTGCTTTAGAAACAATAACAACCGCTTCTAATGCATTAACTTGGTCTGCGCGAGCTTGAGCTGCTGTCAATTGCTCTGCAACTTTTGCTTCAAGTTCAGCACGACGAGCTTCAAACATTTCAACGTTAGATTTAGTTGCCATTACTGCCTTACCTTGAGGGATAAGGAAGTTACGAGCGTAACCAGATTTAACGTTAACTGTATCGCCAAGACCGCCCAGGTTACCGATTTTATCAAGTAGAATAACTTGCATTGCTTAATCCTCTTTCTTAATAAACGGTGCCGATTACTGATGTTTGTCAGTATATGGCAATAGAGCTAGGTAGCGAGCGCGTTTGATTGCACGTGCAAGCTGACGCTGATATTTAGCGCTTGTACCTGTGATACGGCTAGGGACAATTTTACCAGCTTCAGTGATGTAATTCTTAAGAGTTGCTACATCTTTGTAATCAATCTCTTGTACGCCTTCTGCAGTAAAACGGCAGAATTTACGACGACGGAAGAAACGAGCCATGGGCTATCTCCTGATCTAAATTTGAATAATGTTGTCGGCTTCACCTTCGTCAAAATCTTCATTTTGAGTAGTCAGAATACAATTTCTGCCTTGATGGTGTGGCCTAATACTAAGTGTTGAGTGAACGCATCGACCTTAAACCACAAACATTCATTCTGTTCATGGTACTTAAATCACTTAATAAAATATTACTAACTAATTAAGCTAAAACTCAAAACAACCCTAAGGGCGCGTTAAGCTTTAAATCGGCCTATTAAAATTACTCAGCGTCTGCTTCAAATTTCACTTCTTCACGCTTAGAGCGCTCTTCTTTTGCTTTTAGCATGATAGAAGGTTCAGTGATAGCAGCTTTAGTACGCATGATCATGTTACGTAGAACAGCATCGTTAAAACGGAACGCTGTTTCTAGTTCATCAATCACTGCTTGATCAGCTTCAACGTTCATTAGAACGTAGTGTGCTTTATGCAGTTTATTGATTGGGTAAGCCAATTGACGGCGGCCCCAGTCTTCTAGACGGTGAACTGTACCGCCAGCTTCAGTGATAGAACCAGTGTAACGCTCGATCATGCCAGCAACTTGCTCGCTTTGATCTGGGTGCACCATGAATACGATTTCGTAATGACGCATTTATTGCTCCTTACGGATTATTCAGCTTCCAAATTTGGCCCGGTCATCCAAAGGAAGCAAGGAACGAATGATAAGTGACCGAGAATTAAGGAGCGAGAATAGTACAGAATGACAATATATTTAGCAAGAAAAATCTAGGTAGGACAGCGACGCTGCACAATAATAACGACGATAGGAAAGACCTAACTCAGTAGAGATAAGAGATATGATTGATAAAAAAAGGAAGCAGATGCTTCCTTTTTACTACGGTATAGTCAAATCATTCTTCACAGAAACTGTGATTAAGCGATGATCTTCGCTACAACACCTGCACCAA
>NZ_NBUS01000027.1:0-3653 GCF_002749895.1 Vibrio fujianensis
TTATGCGTTGGTTTTTGTGATTACGGTGTTATGCGGAAGCTTGGCAGTAGCGTTGGCTGCCCCTTAACGCGGCGTTATGTGCCTAATAGTTTTCAACGTCTATATTAGTTATATCACAAGGAAATCATATGTTTAGAGTCATATATGAGTGGCGAGTGCCATCTAATAAAATGGATGAATTTCAAAAGGTTTGGAGTTCTACAACTGACTCTATTCATCATACAGTCGAGGGTGCTCTCGGCAGTTTTATGCTTCATTCCTTTGATAAACCTGAAAAGGTACTAACGATTGCTAAGTGGCGCTCTCGACAAGATTGGGAGTTATTTTGGGAAAATAGTAATCCTGAAAAAATGCAGAAAATGCGTGAAATTGCTGAACGAATTTCGGTGGAATCGTTCGACGAAATAGAAGATCGGAGTAAATAATAACCCCGGCACATAACAAACAATTCAAGCAGACCCTCAACGCGTGGCATTTTCGTTTTGCGTTGAGTTTAGTGATTACGGTGTTGTGCGGAAAGTTGGTAGTAGCGTTTCGGGCTACTTAATTGGGCGTTATGTAACCGTAGAGAAAAAGACCGCAATATATTGAAAGTTAAAGTGTTTTTATGCTTTTTCATTTTTAAGTTAGTTTCTATTTTATATGTTTTATGATTTTAACTTATTGTTTTAATTGGTTATTTGTAAAGTCAGTCTTATTCATATTGGCTTCGTTTCTGTCTTCTTATTATTCGAGTTTTCAGTCTTTTCTCAATGGTTAAGTGAGTTTGCGATAAGTTTGGTGGCAGTCACTTTTTTCTTTGAACTAGGGCTCGCAGTTTCGTTGTTGCCACGCAAATTCTACTGGGTTACTGCTAACTTTTCATGTAAGTTAAACGATATTTGGCAATGTTGTTCTTTGTAATGCTTTGAAATGGTTAGCAAAGTTACATAACAAAGCATTCAAGAGGGACAGTCAACGCTTGGCAGTTTTGGTTTGGTTTAGCATTTGAGGTTACGGCTGGCTAGTTTTAGTCTAGTTGTTTGCGTTGCCTGCCCCTTAATGCGGCGTTATAAGAAAAGGCAAACAATGGGCGAAATTAAAAAAATTCACTGTAACAGCTGTAATCGAACAACGAATCACACAGCTAAGAGTTCCCATACAAAAATCGTATATTTTGATGAAGATGATGGTCGTGTGGATGAAAGCTCACCTTTAGAGGAATCTGAATATACGTTTTGGGTTTGTATGGGTTGTGATTCTGCTTGCTTGGAAGATAAATATACATGCGCTGGTATGAATGATGGGTTTGAGCAAGTGTATGTGTCTACCTTTTATCCAGAACATACTTTTAGCCATCGCAACCCTAAAAGTTTTTGTTACATCAAAGATGAACTTCAGGATTTATATCGAGATATTGTTACTTCGTTTAGGTACGATCTAGCAATCCCTACTGCAACAGCCATACGAACATTGCTCGAAGCGATATGCATAGACCAAGGTATCACTGATGATATAGCTTGGAAGTTCCATATAAAAATAGAAAAACTAAACGACATCTTAGGGATGCCCAAAAGTATTACCGAAGGGCTGTTAACTCTAAAATTCATGGGTGATAGTGCTGCACATAAATTGATTTCGCCCCAAAGAAAGGACTTGTCTTTAGCAATAGACTTGCTAGAAGCATTGATGCTTCATTTGTATGAAGCAAAATTTGATCTTGAAAATAAATCAACTCAAATGCATAAGTCCTATAAGTAATTTTTCTTATAACAAACAATTTAAGAGGGATTCCCAACGCTTGGCATTTTTGCTTCTACTTCAATTTTAGTGGTTACGGTACAATGCTTTAAGTTGGGTGGTAGCGTTGCTCACCCCTTAATTGGGCGTTATGTAACCGTAAAGAAAAAAGACCACAATGCATTGAAAAGTAGATATTTTTTATGATTGATCTAATTTCAATGTCGACTTTGTCTGAGCGAGTTTCATGCATGTTGATTTAACTTTCGGCTTCTTGTTCTTCGAGTTTTTACTCTGGCTTCAATGGTAAAGCGAGTTTGCGATAAGCTTGGTGGCAGTCACTTTTTTCTTTGAACTAGGGCTCGCAGTTTCGTCGTTGCCACGCAAATTCTACTGGGTTACTGCTAACTTTTCATGTAAGTTAAACGATATATGGCAATGTTGTTCTTTGTAATGCTTTGAAATGGTTAGCAAAGTTACATAACAAAGCATTCAAGAGGGACAGTCAACGCTTGGCAGTTTGGGTTTGGTTGAGCATTTGAGGTTACGGCTGGTTAATTTGAGCGCAGTTGTTTGCGTTGTCTGCCCCTTAATGCGGCGTTATGCGACTGAGCAAAAAATCTTCTATATCTCTCTTTCTCGCTCTCTTTGGCAGTCGGTTATTGGTGTCGGCAATTTAGCATTGTCGGCCTAAATTCTTGAATCACTCAGACCGTAAAACATGTCAAATCTCGTGGGTTGCCTCATTGGTTCTCGGAGTTGGTTCGTGGCGAGTTTGGCTGGCGCAAAGTGTGGCAAGGTCCAGTTTATCGACAGTTCTTCTTCGCTGGTCTTCCGCCGCGTTAAGTTTCTCGAAGCAAAAGCAGAGTCGTGCGCTGAAATTCACCATTAGTCACTTGTGGGAATTTGGTCTGTAACATAGTGACTTCGGTTGTTCAGTGAATCACAAAAAGTGCTCGGTTTGTTTGTGGTTTTTCGTGTCTAAGGTAATCTTTCAGTGCCCAACTTGGCTTGGTAGGTGAATTCGCATAACAAACAATTCAAGCAGACCCTCAACGCTCGGCGATTTTGGTTTGCGTCGGGTTTGGTGTTGCCGAGTAATGCGGAAAGTGAGCCAGTGCGTTTCGGGCTACTTAATTGGGCGTTATGTGAATCAGAGAGAATTGAGTATATGAAGAAGTTCTTCACAATATTTATAGCAGCTTTTTGCTTAGTTTCAGTTGGTGTTCTAGCGAATGACTACAAACTCGGGCAGGCGCTTGAAAATCATCAAAGTGACCTTCAAGTTCGTGGTTCAGGAACAATAATTCGTCTATTGCCAGATGACAACAAAGGAAGTCGACATCAAAAATTCATACTCAAATTAGATAGTAAGCAGACTTTACTTGTTGCTCATAACATCGATTTAGCACCAAGAATTCCCAACCTAAAAGTCGGCGATCGAGTTGAGTTTTACGGTGAATACGAATGGAATAAAAAGGGTGGTGTAATGCACTGGACACACCGCGATCCCAACAATAGGCATCCACATGGATGGTTAAAGCACAACGGTAAAAAGTACGACTGAAAATTCACATAACAAACAATTTAAGAGTGATTCAGCACGCTTGGCATTTTTGGCTTGGGTCTAGTTTAGTGATTACGGCGTCCAATTCGAGTACTGTGGTAGCGTGCTTCACACCTTAATTGGGCGTTATGCGACTAAGCAAAAAATTATCTATACCTCTCTTTCTCGCTCTCTTTGGCAGTCGGTTTTCGGTGTCGGCAATTCTGCATTGTCGGCCTAAATTCTTGAATCACTCAGGCCGTAAAACATGCCAAAGTTCGTGGGTTGCCTCATTGGTTTTCAGAGTTGGTTTGTGGTGAGATTGGCTGGCGCAAAGTGTGGCAAGGGCAAGTTTATCGGCAGTTCTTCTTCGCTGGTCGTCCGCCGC
>NZ_NBUS01000027.1:3663-7485 GCF_002749895.1 Vibrio fujianensis
TTAAGTTTCTCGGAGTAAAAGTTTAGTCGCTCGCTGAAATTCACCATTAGTCACTTGTTGGAAGCTGGTCTGTAACATAGTGACTTCGGTTGTTCAGTGACTCACAAAAAGTGCTTGGTTTGTTTGTGGTTTTTCGTGTCTAAGGTAATCTTCACGTGCTCAACTTGGCTTATGCGCGTGAATTCGCATAACAAACAATTTAAGCAGATTCGCAACGCTTGGCATTTTTGGTTTGAATCGGTTTTAGTGTTTACGGCACAATGGTTTAGGTGTGGTGGCCGCGTTGCTCACTACTTAATTGGGCGTTATGTAACCGTAAAGAAAAAGACCGCAATGTATTGAAAATTAAAGTTTTTTATGATTTCTTTACTTTGAATTTGGCTTCAGCTTTGTATGTTCGGTACTTTTAACTAATTGTTTATATTGGTTATTTTCAAACTTATAAACCTAGTTTTATTCATATTGGTTTAGTTTTCGTCTTCCTTGTTCTTCGAGTCTTTGCTCTGGGTTTTAATGGCAAAGCGGATTTGCGATAAGTTTAGTGGTAGTCATTTTTTTCTTTGAACTAGGGCTCGCAGTTTCGCCGTTGTCACGCAAATTCTACTGGGTTACTGCTAACTTTTCATGTAAGTTAAACGATATTTGGTAATGCTGTTCTTTGTAATGCTTTGAAATAGTTAGCAAAGTTACATAACAAAGCATTCAAGAGGGACAGTCAACGCTTGGCAGTTTTGGTTTGGTTGGCATTTGAGGTTACGGCTGGCTAGTTTGAGTTTTGTTGTTTACGTTGCCTGCCCCTTAATGCGGCGTTATGCTTTATTGAGCCTCAGCAAAATCAATATATAAATTTTAATGGGAAAACTTAGTCTGATTTAGAAGTTTTCCTATTCTAATTCATTGATATTATGAGTTTATTGTTCTTTTTGGTGGTTATTGATAGTTCTCTTTCTTTGGTGTTGTTTACCCTTTGATTCCACAGGCTAATTCGCTTCAATTGTTTGCGATCTTATCGACAACAATGATTGCTGAAAGTAGGCTGGTTTATCATTTTGAGTTAAAGTGGCTGTAGCCAAGAAAAGTTATAAAAATTCAATATAATCAGTAAGTAATAAAACATAGCAAACGCCTCAAGAGGCGTTATGTTTTGGGGATAACTTGAGGAAAAGAGATGGATTTCATTTGGTTAGTTTTAATTTTAGGCGCGGCGGCAACATTCTACTATTTTGTATCATATTCGAAGCCACAGGATGATGATTGGCAGAAATTGCCGACACTTGAAAACTATTTAATAAAGCATCCAGAATGTAAAACGGCAGATCCAGAAAGTGCTAAATGCTTTAGTTGTGGTTCAGACAAAGTGATTTTTCAGCCGTTAACAGCTCATGCAGATCCTCGTTATAAACATATTTGCTTATCATGTAAAAAAACACTTTTTAGAAGTAAGGCAATAATGTCTTGAGCTAGTTGATATTTCTAAGGTTATTTTTAATAAAATCAGCTGGTTGGAATAAAACATAACAAACGCTTCAAGAGGGACTTCCAACGCGTGGCATTTTTATTATGCGTTGATTTTTGTGGTTACGGTGTTATGCGGAAACTTGGTAGTAGCGTTGTCAGCCCCTTAAGCGGGCGTTAGGCGATCTAGTTTTGAGGACGTTGGTATGGCATGGAAAAATGAAGATTTAAAACACCCTAAATGGCAAAGAATGCGTCTCAAGATTATGGAGCGAGATAATTGGAAATGTATTCATTGTGGAGAGGATGATAAAACTTTAAATGTTCATCACTCGCTGTATATAAATGGGCGTAAACCGTGGGAGTATTGCGAATCAGATCTAGAGACGGTTTGTGAAGATTGTCACCGAGAGCTTCATAAAGTAAAAAGACTGTACTCTTCAGCTACTCTGGATAAAAAAATATCTATGTGGCACACGCTAATAGGTGACAGCCCTAAAGTACAACGGGTGATTGAATGTGGCGTATTTTTAATCATAGAGTTAACTGAAAGTAAGGAATACTGTCAGATAATTCATGCGCCGAGTTTTCGAGGGACGTTTTGCCCAATTCCTGCTGAAGCGGTTCATTTCAAGATGTTGAACGAGCCCGAATCACTTGATGAACTTAAACACATTATTATGCAAGGCTCCTCTAGAGAGTGTAAGGGGCCAATCGCCTAACAAAGCATTTAAGAGTGATTCTCAACGCTTGGCATTTTTCATTCCACTGTTGGATTCAGCGTTTACGGTGGTCAGGTTAGGTTTCGTGGTAGCGTTGCTCACACCTTAATGCGGCGTTATGCCTAAAAGTGAATTTTCAACGGAGTTTATAATGGACTGGATTATCGCAAATAAAGAGTGGTTATTTAGTGGTATAGCAATTTCTATTCCTCTAGCAATCATAGGCTGGATACTTTCTAACCGTAGTCAAAAGCAAGTGCAAAAAGGCGGAAAAAACTCTACAAATATTCAAGTTGGTGGAAGTGTCAATATCAGCTCTAAGGGAAAAAATGAATAAGCAAGTGCAAAAAGGCGGAGCGAACTCTACGAACTTTCAAGTAGAGGAATTAAATGTTGTTCAAGGATTAAGTTACCCCGAAGTTAGGCAGGTCGCTATTGACGTTTTTAAAGCTAATTTCTACGAACTGGCAGGTGAAGCGAAGGTCATAGCAGCTGAGCGAGCAGAGCAAGTCACAGAAGACTTTCTAAACAAATTACAAAAAGAAAACCCTCATGGGTTTACTAAGTCACAGGATCCTGATTTTCAGCATGCACTGTTCACCGTACAAAAGGAATATGCTCGAACTGGTGATGAAGACCTTGGTGACTTACTCGTTGATCTACTGGTTGATCGAAGTAAGCAAGAACAAAGAGACATCTTACAAATAGTACTGAATGAATCACTTTCTATCGCACCTAAGTTGACTAAAGATCAACTCTCTGCCCTTGCGATAAATTTCTTGTTTAGGTACACACAAAACTATGCTGTTGGTAATCATAAGTTATTGGGTGACTATTTTGATAAACATGTACAGCCATTCTCAAGCAGTCTGCCTAAAAACTCAGCATCTTATCAACATCTTCAGTTCTCAGGGTGTGGGTCTGTAAGTATGGGTTCAATTTCACTTGAACAGATCATTGGTGAAACATATCAAGGACTATTCCTTAAAGGGTTTGATATTCAAGAAATTGCAAATAGGGAGATCTCTATTGGGCAAAGTCACGACTTTTTTATACCGTGTTTGAATGATCGTGAAAAATGGCAAGTTAGAGCTAACTCTAAAGAAATCCTTGAAAAGAAAATGGAAACGTTGAATGTCCCACAAACGGATAGACCAAAAATCTTGGCTCTTTTTAATCAGGGGAAAATGAATAATCAAGAAATTAAGAGTAAATGCATAGAAATAAGGCCATATATGGAAAATGTATTTGATGTTTGGGCTGATTCTGACATGCAGAGCTTTAGCCTTACAAGCGTTGGCATTTCAATCGGTCACGCTAATTTAAAAAGGCTAGTTGGAGAGTTTGCTAATTTGTCTATATGGATAAATTAGGCATAACAAAGCATTTAAGAGTGATTCGCAACGCTTGGCAGTTTCGCTTCGCTCAAGTATAGCCAAGCGATGCTCACACCTTAACGCGGCGTTATGTAACCGTAGAGAAAAGGCCACAATGCATTGAAAAGTAGATGTTTTTTATGATTGTTCTAATTTCAATGTCGACTTTTTCTGAGCGGGTTTCGTGAATGTTGATTTAACTTTCGGCTTCTTGTTCTTCGAGTTTTTACTCTGGCTTCAATGGTAAAGTGAGTTTGCGATAAGCTTGG
>NZ_NBUS01000027.1:7681-8916 GCF_002749895.1 Vibrio fujianensis
AGCATTTGAGGTTACGGCTGATTAGTTTAAGTTGGGTTGTTAGCGTTGTCTGCCCCTTAATGCGGCGTTATGCTTTATTGAGCCTCAGCAAAATCAATATATAAATTTTAATGGGGAAAACTCTGTCTGATTTAAAAGTTTTCCTATTCTAATTTATTGATATTATGAGTTTATTGTTCTTTTTGGTGGCGATTGAAAGTTGAACGATACTTTTGTGTTTTTGTCGGGTTTTGCTCTGATAAATTGTGTACGCAAAAGATTCAATTGTCGCTGAAAAGTCTCTTTCTTTGTTGTTGTTTGTTCATTGATTCCACCGGCTATTTCGCTTCAGCATGTTTGGGATCTCATTGGCATCTAGTTTGCTGACAGTGTTTGGTTAGCGCAAGTTTATCGGCGAATGTGCGTTTTTATCCGGCTCTGCTCTGATAAATTGTGTACGCAAAAGGTTCGATTATTGCTGAAAGGTCTCTTTCTTTGGTGTGGTTTGCTCATTGATTCCTCAGGCTATTTCGCTTCAACTTGTTTGGGATCTTATCGACAACAATGATTGCTGAAAGTAGGTTGGTTTGTCATTTTGAGTTAAACTGCTACGAACAAATGAATTTTGTAAAAGTTCAATATAATCAATAAGTAATAAAGCATAACAAACGCTTCAAGAGGGACTTCCAACGCGCGGCATTTTTATTATGCGTTGGTTTTTGTGGTTACGGTGTTATGCGGAAACTTGGTAGTAGCGTTGTCAGCCCCTTAAGCGGGCGTTATGTAACCGTAGAGAAAAAGACCGCAATATATTGAAAGTTAGAGTGTTTTTATGCTTTTGCATTTTGAAGTTAGCTTCTATTTTACATGTTTTATGATTTTAACTTATTGTTTTAATTGGTTATTTATACGGTTTGTAAAATTAGTCTTATTCATGTTGATTTGGTTTTCGTCTTCCTTGTTCTTCGAATTTTCCGTTTGTTCTTAATGGCTCAGTGGGTTTGCGATAAGCTTGGTGGCAGTCATTTTTTTCTCTGAACTAGGGCTCGCAGTTTCGCTGTTGCCACGAAAATTCTACTGGGTTACTGCTAACTTTTCATGTAAGTTAAACGATATTTGGCAATGCTGTTCTTTGTAATGCTTTGAAATAGTTAGTAAAGTTACATAACAAAGCATTCAAGAGGGACAGTCAACGCTTGACAGTTTTGGTTTGGTTGAGCATTTGAGGTTACGGCTGGTTAGTTTGAGTTTAGTTG
>NZ_NBUS01000027.1:8926-9509 GCF_002749895.1 Vibrio fujianensis
GGCGTTATGTAACTGTAGAGAAAAAGATCGCAATGTATTGAAAATTAAAGTTTTTTATGATTTCTTTACTTTGAATTTAGCTTCCACTTTGTATGTTCAGTACTTTTAAGTAATTGTTTAAATTGGTTATTTTCAAATTTATAAACCTAGTTTTATTCATATTGGCTCAGTTTTCCTCTCCTTGTTCTTCGAGTCTTTGCTCTGAGCTTTATTGGTAAAGCTAGTTTGCGATAAGTTTAGTGGCAGTCATTTTTTCTTTGAACTAGGGCTCGCAGTTTCGTCGTTGCCACGCAAATTCTACTGGGTTACTGTTAACTTTTCATGTAAGTTAAATTGTATTTGGCAATATTATTCTTTGTAATGCTTTGAAATGGTTAGCAAAGTTACATAACAAAGCATTCAAGAGGGACAGTCAACGCTTGGCAGTTTTGGTTTGGGTGGCATTTGAGGTTACGGTTGGTTAATTTGAGCGCAGTTGTTTGCGTTGCCTGCCCCTTAATGCGGCGTTATGCTTAATCACCCAAAATCAGTGGTTTATGATTGTTCTTTATTCCCTTGGCTTGTGAGTTTCGTGCTCGTCGGC
>NZ_NBUS01000026.1:0-6409 GCF_002749895.1 Vibrio fujianensis
TAACGCCCAATTAAGTAGCCCGAAACGCTACTACCAACTTTCCGCATAACACTAAAACCACCAAAATCAACGCATAATGAAAATGCCGCGCGTTGAGGGTCTGCTTGAATTGTTTGTTATGTGCCGGGGTTATTATTTACTCCGATCTTCTATTTCGTCGAACGATTCCACCGAAATTCGTTCAGCAATTTCACGCATTTTCTGCATTTTTTCAGGATTACTATTTTCCCAAAATAACTCCCAATCTTGTCGAGAGCGCCACTTAGCAATCGTTAGTACCTTTTCAGGTTTATCAAAGGAATGAAGCATAAAACTGCCGAGAGCACCCTCGACTGTATGATGAATAGAGTCAGTTGTAGAACTCCAAACCTTTTGAAATTCATCCATTTTATTAGATGGCACTCGCCACTCATATATGACTCTAAACATATGATTTCCTTGTGATATAACTAATATAGACGTTGAAAACTATTAGGCACATAACGCCCGCTTAAGGGGCTGACAACGCTACTACCAACTTTCCGCATAACACCGTAATCACTTAAGCCAACGCATAATAAAAATGCCACGCGTTGGAAGTCCCTCTTGAAGCGTTTGTTATGTGTTGGGTAACGTAACAGAGAATTTATTTTCATCATGTAGTAATTCTAATGTCATTTTCTTTTCATAAACCACACTAAGAAAGACATTTATCACACTTACAAGCTGAATATAATACAACTCTTTTTTACTTTCTCTGTCTGAAGCAAAGAAAAACCCAAGACAAAAATCGCCATCAGGAACAAAAGGTGAAAAGTGCTTGCTGTGGATAAATTGATTGCATAAAACCTCCAAACTAAGTTGTTTTGAGCCACCAGAAAAGAGCTGATAGTCATCTATGAACTTATTTTGTCTAGGTTTATCTGATTTGGGGTACGTTATAACTTTCCAGTTAAGGCTTATCACATTATTCGGAAGCAAACCGCTTTCTTTCAATTTACGGATCGCGTAGAAACCGAGGAAAATGGATTTTTCGACTGAAAATTCAAGATCGTCATTCCAATCACTGCCTCGGTAAAGTTTTTCAAGAGATATAGCTGATTGCTCTAATTCAGCAAACCAATACCTTTTCAATCGACTATCAATCATAAAACCTCTTAAACACATAACGCCGCGTTAAGGGGTGAGCAACGCGACTACCAACTAACCGCATTGCACTAAAAACCAATAAAATCAACGCATAATGAAAATACTACGCGTTGCGAATCCCTCTTTAACGCTTTGTTATGTGATTGTTGCTTCAGAATTACATTCTATTACCGATTACAATCATATGCGCCCCGTTAACTATTATAAAATGGATAGCTCATGAAAGCGCTTATTTATGAAACTCTTATTAAACTTGCTAGCAAAGATCCTGAACAACATGCCCAAATCCGACAAAATCTTTATGATCACTTAGGCTTACCTTTTGAAAAACAACTTACTTTGTATTCTCAGGCGCTTGGACCAGCTGGTTCGGGTAAACTGGAAAATGAACAGGCAATGAGTAATGCCGTAGAAAGCGTAATCAAATTACTTGAAACTCCTGAACACTAAACCTTTTCAGTTAATATTCGGCCCATTCGATTAGGGCCGTTTTCAATTTACGCCTAATCACATAACGCCCGCCTAAGGGGCTGGCAACGCATAACACTAAACTCAACCACAACAACCGTAACCACCGCGACTCATTGGGACTAGAAACGCCACGCGTTGACAGTCCCTCTTGAGGCGTTTGTTAGGTAGTTTTTTGGGGGCCACTGACAAAAATCAACCAATAAACCCAAAGAATTAGTAGTCCGATGCAAAATATTAGGACTACAACGACCAACTCTATGAAACTATTTGGTGTAGACATAGTAAATAGTGAAACTGTCATTTTGATTACAACTAAAATGATCATGGGAGCGAATATAATTTGAGACGCTCTTCGAACCCACTTTGGAGTCATTGGATGGTGTAAACGACTTAAACAATCTCCTTCTGCAACAGCAGATTCAACTGGGTCAACAGTATTATAAATCCTTCCCTTTATTTGACAGTGCTCAGGGCCAACCTCGATTGAAATATTTTGATGAATAATGGTTAACTCCCGCTCGGCAGTCTGTAAATCAAGTCGTATACCTTTCGGCGGAACTAAAACATATTTTTCCTTCATAGCATACTCCTTGCTACCTAACGCCCTGTTAAGGTGTGAGCAACGTAATACCGATGCCGCTGCATACCACCTTAAACACTAAAACTCACGCATAGCAAAAATGCCACGCGTTGCGAATCACTCTTAAACAGTTTGTTATGTTTTTACTTTACACGCCGTACTTTTGCTGATGTGCCAGCTACATGCATGACATTACCACCGCCTGAGTTATAAATAAGAACTTCAGGTCGGTGAGCATATTTATACTGATATTGGTATTGAGATTGTTGCCAGACTTGCCCGTTTTGTAATTGATAAGATGTTTCACCTTCCCAGCCTTTGAAATCTCCATTTATTCTACTTTTCATAACACCGTCTATTTGACGGATTGGAACAATTTCATTTTGACCATCAACCTGAAGATAGAGCCTGCCATTACGTCGAAGAATATGTACTTGAGGACAGTAAGAGTAGTAATACCAGTACTTATATTCATCTTGAACCCAGCATGTTCCATCCATTAATTGGAACAAAACCTCATCATCAAAACCTTCAAATTCCCCATCAATTTGGGAAGAATGTACAATTTCATACCCTTGCATGATATCTCCTTAAAAACATAACGCCGCATTAAGGGGCAAGCAACGCTAACAACTGCACTCAAACTAGCCAGCCGTAACCTCAAATGATCACACAAACCAAAAGTGCCACGCGTTGATTGTCCCTCTTAAATGCTTTGTTAGGCTATTGATTCTACTGTTCTTTCACGTATGTACCATTGAAGGAAACATTTAACCCACCACATCCATTATCGTTGCTGACTACGAGTATATTCTGGTTTAATAAAATTTTAAGAGTACAACCGTCGACATCATAATTTATTTGATTTCCATTAAAGGTTACGACACCATCGATTTCTCCAATATTTATAAAGCCAGAGGAAGAATCACCAACCCAAACCGATGTCCCTGAGAGTTTGTATTCGCTCGAATCCACCCTAGTTAAATCAATAAAGGCAGCGTTAGTATCTAATTGACCATTATAATATCGCTCATAATGTCCTTGCAAACTAGGAACATTTGCTGCATATACAAACAAAGAAACAAACAGCATGGTTAGACAAACAAAAACCGTTTTCAAGTTCAAATCTCCTGAGTAGCCTAACGCCGCATTAAGGTGTGAGCGGCGCTTGGCTATACTTGAGCGAAGCGAAAACGCCAAGCGTTGCGAATCACTCTTAAATGCTTTGTTAGTGCGTACTTTTTACGAATGCATTTTTGCGTGAGCTCGAAGCTTTTTTAACGCCCAATCGTAGTGACTTGGCATTGCAGATACACAGTAACTTCCTAGCGTTGTTGTGCCTGTCCAATCGAAATACTGTTTAGTGAAAAGCGCCTCATCAGTAAAACTTTTAGCTAATTCGAGCGACGCTTTATGACTTTCCTGCACCAATTGCTTTGCTGCCGACAACTCTGTTTCTTGGTGCTTTTGCCAAAATTCAATGTTCATTTGGCCGTATGTTTTCCAATTGTATGGTTCGGGAAGAAAACTGACCTTCTGTCCCGCCATGTTTGAATTAACCCATTTAAATAACAACTGATGCCATTCGTACAGATGTATCAATACATCTCGAAGGTTTCGGTCGCGAGCCCAGTGTAACTCCTTTTTACTCTTGTCACTGGAAAAATCAAACTCAGTATTTAACACACTTACAGGCATTGAGTCGATATACCGAAGTAGCTTTGTAAAACTCTCATCAGCTTGATGAATTAACTCTTCCTTCGTCTTCGGTCTTGCCATAACAAACTCCGTTCATCGTCTACAGATAAGCACTAACGCCGCATTAAGGGGCAGGAAACGCAAATAACTGTACTAAAACTAGCCAGCCTTAACCTCAAATGCCAACCAAACCAAAACGGCCAAGCGTTGACTGTCCCTCTTGAATGCTTTGTTATGTAACTTTGCTAACTATTTCAAAGTATTACAAAGAACAGCATTGCCAAATATCGTTTAACTTACATGAAAAGTTAGCAGTAACCCAGTAGAATTTGCGTGACAACGACGAAACTGCGAGCCCTAGTTCAAAGAAAAAATGACTACCACTAAACTTATCGCAAACTAGCTTTACCAATAAAGCTCAGAGCAAAGACTCGAAGAACAAGGGGACGAAAACTAAGCCAATATGAATAAGACTGACTTTGCAAAATTTATAAATATCTTATTAAATCAATAAGTTAAAATCATAAGACATATAAAATAGAAGCTAACTTAAAAATGCAAAAGCATAAAAAAACTTTAACTTTCAATATACTGCGGTCTTTTTCTTTACGGTTACATAACGCCCGGTTAAGGGGCAACCAACGCTACTACCAACTTTCCGCATAACATCGCAACCACAAAAACCAACGCATAATAAAAATGCCACGCGTTGGTTGTCCCTCTTGAACCGTTTGTTATGTGATTGTTGCTTCAGATTTACAATCCATTATCGATTACAATCCTTGCGCCCCGTAAAATATTATAAAATGGATATCTCATGAAAACGCTTATTTATGAAACCCTTATTAATCTTGCTAACCAAGATCCTGAACAGCATGCACAAATCCGACAAAACTTATACGATCAGTTAGGCTTACCTTTCGAAAAACAACTGACTTTGTATTCTCAGGCTCTTGGGCCTGCTGGTTCAGGGAAATTTGAAAATGAGCAAGCAATGTCTAATGCCGTAGAAAGCGTTATCCAATTGCTTGAAACTCCTGAACACTAAATCTTTTCAGTTAATATTCGGCCCATTCGATTAGGGCCGTTTTCAATTTACGCCCAATCACATAACGCCGCGTTAAGGGGTGAGCAACGCAACTATCAACTCACCGCATTGCACTAAAAACTAATAAAATCAACGCACAACGAAAATGCTACGCGTTGCGAATCCCTCTTTAACGCCTTGTTATGTTTAGAGAACTGAATTTTGTTCTTTTGCGTATTGTGCGTAGAGAATGTCGGCAAAATCTGTTTCGTTGATAATGCCGATAACAAGATCTCGAACTGCATCCGCAAGTAAATCGTTTTCCTGCGTAAGCTCAAAATCGTTAAGTGATAAATATTCAAGTGCCACAGCCAAACCTGTGCGTTTGTTGGCATCTGGTAGCGCATGTGAAACCGCTATACAAGCAGTGTATTTAGCTGCGATTTCGAAAACATCATCCAGTCCTTCATAAACGATCGCATTATCGATTCGACCTAGCGCCCCTTGAAGCTTAGGAATATCAACTGCCCCTTTCATTCCTGGTTCTGTTTTTAGGATGAAAGCATTAATTTCGATCACTCGTTCAAAAGGAAAACAGATGATATCCATTACATATCAGCCAATTTAGTGAATGTCTTCTGATGGGTACGCAAAGCAAGTTTTGTTTCAGACTTCACAATTTGACGACCAGCATCACCAGTCAAATCAAGCTTTTTGCTAGCCTTAATTTTCGGTCTTTCAACAGCATCAACGCCGTAAGCTTCAACTTTTCGATTCATATCACACCTACTATCAATAAAGGTTTGACCGATTATAGCCCCAAAACGTGATAAAAAACATAACGCCCAATTAAGTAGCCCGAAACGCACTGACTCACTTTCCGCATTGCTCGGCAACACCAAACCCGACGCAAACCAAAATCGCCGAGCGTTGAGGGTCTGCTTAAATTGTTTGTTATGCGAATTCACGAGCATAAGCCAAGTTGGGCAGATGAAGATTACCTTAGACACGAAAAAGCACAATTAAACCAAGCACTTTTTGTGATTCACTGAACAGCCGAAGTCACTATGTTACAGACCAGCTTCCGACAAGTGACTAATGGTGAATTTCAGCGATTGACTAAATTTTTACTCCGAGAAACTTAACGCGGCGGAAGACCTGCGAAGAAGAAGTGTCGATAAACTGGACCTTGCCACACTTTGCGCCAGCCAAACTCGCCACGAACCAACTCCGAGAACCAATGAGGCAACCCGCGAACTTTGGCATGTTTTACGGCCTGAGTGATTCAAGAATTTAGGCCGACAATGCTAAATTGCCGACACCGACAACCGATTGCCAAAGAGAGCGAGAAAGAGAGACATAACAGATTTTTTGCTTAGTCGCATAACGCCGCGTTAAGGGGTGAGCAACGCAACGATTAACTTACCGCATTGCACTAAAAACTAATAAAATCAACGCATAATGAAAATGCCACGCGTTGCGAATCCCTCTTGAACGCCTTGTTA
>NZ_NBUS01000026.1:7019-9379 GCF_002749895.1 Vibrio fujianensis
TATGAAAAGTTAACAGTAACCCAGTAGAATTTGCGTGGCAACGACGAAACTGCGAGCCCTAGTTCAAAGAAAAAAATGACTGCCACCAAGCTTATCGCAAACTCGCTTTACCATTGAAGCCAGAGTAAAAACTCGAAGAACAAGAAGCCGAAAGTTAAATCAACATGCACGAAACTAACTTAAAGAAAGTCGAAATTGAAATTAGATCAATCATAAAAAACATCTATTTTTCAATGCATTGCGGGCTTTTTCTCTACGGTTACATAACGCCGCATTAAGGGGCAGGCAACGTAAACAACTAAACTCAAACTAGCCAGCCGTAACCTCAAAAGCCAACCAAACCAAAACTGCCAAGCGTTGACTGTCCCTCTTGAATGCTTTGTTATGTAACTTTGCTAACTATTTCAAAGCATTACAAAGAACAATATTACCAAATACCGTTTAACTTACATGAAAAATTAGTAGTAACCCAGTAGAATTTGCGTGGCAACGACGGAACTGCGAGCCCTAGTTCAAAGAAAAAAATGACTACCACCAAACTTATCGCAAACCCACTGAACCATTTAGAACCAGCTAAAAACTCGAAGAACAAGAAGACGAAAACTAAGCCAATATGAATAAGACTGACTTTACAAACTTTATAAATAACAAATAAAAACAATAAGTTAAAACCATGAGCATGTGAAGTAGAAGCCAACTTAAAAAAGCAAAAGCATAAAAATATTTTTAATTTTCAATATATTGCGGTCTTTTTCTTTACGGTTACATAACGCCCGGCTAAGGGGTTGACAACGCACCGCCGAACTTAAAAAACACACTGTAAACTCTGAACTGCAATTTTGCACTAAAGTCGCCACGCGTTGGCAATCCCTCTTGAGCCGTTTGTTAGGCCAACTGATTGACACCAACACATTCAAAACTAAAGAACGAGCTTTTTTGTAAACTTGAAACAAACTAACCGATTCATTTATAAACCAAAAACTCAAATCAGCAAAGAAACCAAAAAACTCAAATTGAGCGATTTGGAAGAAAAGTGACGAGCGTAGCATGCTCGGCGGACGTTTGGATGCTGAAGGTTATTTTGCCGATGAATTCACAACGAAAAGAAAACCAACGCGATCAAGAAACAGCAAATATGTGATGATTATTTATTGCTTAAGTTCAGCCAAAGAACATGGGATTTACCGTTCAATTCAAACTCGTTTTAGCTGATAAAAACCCACTTTGCCTAACGCCCGGTTAAGGGGCAGCCAACGCTACTACCAACTTTCCGCATAACACCGTAACCACAGAAACCAACGCATAGTAAAAATGCCACGCGTTGGTTGTCCCTCTTGAACCGTTTGTTATGTGCCCGTACTCATTGTGTACTCTAAATGGCCTGTATATTCATCAACTTGCTCACTAATCACATTAAAACCTTGAGACAGATAAAACAGATAACTTGCCTGATTTTCTTTGTACACAGAAAGAGTAAGCATAACTCTTTGCGATCTTGCATGGGTCAGCAATTGCTTACCAATACCTTTACCTTGTAAGTCAGGATCTACAAATATCGCAGCCAGATTACTTTCATACAATGCGTAAAAACCAACAACTTTAGAATCCATTTCATAAACGCATATCTCTGAAGCTGGAAAGTAAATATTACGCATATTATCAACTTGGGATTTCCAAAATTCAGCTGAGACAAAATCGTGAGCTTTCATCGAAGCAGTCAACCAGATTTCAAGAATCGAATCTAAGTCATTATCGTTGTATTTTCTTATCATTTTTCACTCTACGATAGCTAAATTTATCGGGGCAACATAACGCCGCGTTAAGGGGTGAGCAACGCAAAGACAAACTCACCGCATTGCACTAAAAACTAATAAAATCAACGCATAATGAAAATGCCACGCGTTGCGAATCCCTCTTGAACGCCTTGTTATGTTTATTTTTCGTACAACTCTAAGGGTAAACCATCTGGATCTTTAAAAAAGGTGAATGGTTTACCTGTAAATTCATCAACTCGAATTGGCTCAACATTAATTCCATGTGATTGTAACTCGTTAGCTGTCAATTCCACTGAGTTAACAACAAACGCTAAATGCCTTAAACCTTGAGATTCTGGATTACTTAATCTAGGCGGTGGCTCTGGAAAAGAAAACAGCTCAATTTGTCCACCATTTGGTAACGCTAAATCTAATTTATATGAATCTCGGCTTTCTCGATAATTTTCGATAAGGATCTTAAGACCTAATATTTCCGTGTAAAATGACTTAGATCGTTGATAATCAGAGCAAATAATCGCTACATGATGGATACTTTCTAAATTCACAACATTCTCCGATTTGAACTTTAACCGAGTAAACATAACG
>NZ_NBUS01000025.1:0-7143 GCF_002749895.1 Vibrio fujianensis
AAAGCGTTCAAGAGGGACAGCCAACGCGTGGCATTTTTATTATGCGTTGGTTTTTGTGGTTACAGTGTTATGCGGAAAGTTTGTAGTAGCGTTGGCTGCCCCTTAACGCGGCGTTAGCTTCTTAAAGGCTAAAATCATCAAAATCTAAGTTCAATTGTTCTGAGAAATCAGCTTTGAGCGTCTAAATTGCACAATTTGGTTTCTGAGTTTTGCTTGATGCAATTTGGTAGAAATAGCTGAAAGTTCCGCAGTTTCAAAGTCGCTGAAAACCATCAAACCTCGATGCTTCAATGTTGTTGGATGCTCCACCCGGAAAGTTTGGTTTCACAAATAGCTGCATCATCGCTGAAATTGTGCTTTCTTTGTCGCGGATTCTTAACCGTGGCCAACTTAACCTTGATCGTTTTGAGTTTTGGCTGCTTACTTCACAGCTTTTGGCGTTGGACGTGTGTTTGTGTGATGCTTTTTCGTAAAATGCCTTTCAAGTAAAAGGGTTAAAAGTCATTTTGAAACAATAGGCTACGAAGCTAACAAACGCCTCAAGAGGGACTGTCAACGCGCGGCGTTTCCAGTCCCAATGAGCCGTGGTGGTTATGGTTGTTGTGTTTTAGTTTGGTTGTTATGCGTTGCCAGCACCTTAGGCGGGCGTTATGTAACCGTAGAGAAAAATTCCGTAATATATTGAAAATTAAAGTGTTTTTATGATTTATTTACTTTGAGTTTAGCTTCTACTTTACATGTTTATACTTTTAAGTGGTTGTTTTAATTGGTTATTTATACAGTTTGTAAAATTAGTCTTATTCATTTTGATTTGGTTTTCGGCTTCTTTATTCTTCGAATCTTCAGATTGTTGTTAATGATTCAGCGGGTTTGCGATAAGTTTGGTGGCAGTCATTTTTTTCTTTGAACTAGGGCTCGCAGTTTCGTCGTTGTCACGCAAATTCTACTGGGTTACTGCTAACTTTTCATGTAAGTTAAATGATATTTGACAATGTTGTTCTTTGTAATGCTTTGAAATGGTTAGCAAAGTTACATAACAAAGCATTCAAGTGGGACAGTCAACGCTTGGCAGTTTTGGTTTGGGTGAGCATTTGAGGTTACGGCTGGCTAGTTTGAGTTTAGTTGTTTACGTTGCCTGCCCCTTAATGCGGCGTTATACAACATTGATATAGTGGGGACAAACAGGTTGCTGACTGAAAAAAATAGACAAATTAAAGAAAAACTAATAGCACAAGCACAAGTAAAGAAAGGCACTAAATCTATTTCTAACAACAGATTGAGAAAAATTGAACTAATTAACAGTTCTCTCCTTGTTATCTTAACGATTTTGGCTTTTGTTGTTAACTTACAGTTATCATCTGTACAAAAGACACTTATTGAGAAGCAAACAGCAAATGAAATACAAAAATTTTGGTCAGAGGTGGAAAAGACGGTAGATAAGTCTTCAGACTATGCTGGTGAACTTGGCTCTAAAACAGTTAGTTTCATAGGAGCTATGGACAACTTAAGTTTACATTATTATATGTATTACGTTTTGACTCCTACTAAAAGCGATGTAACGTCTGATAATGAATTTTTGAGTCTGAAAGCCGAAGTATTGTCAAAATATGGTGCTTTGATTTCTATATACTCCAGAGTTTCTTTAGAGTATGACTTTATTCTATTAAAATATCATGATACCGCTGTTGCCAACGAAGTTAAGCAGTGGGATAAACTTCGTTTAGCCAGTGAAAAGGTTAATAATTGGAAGCTGGAAAATACAAGAATTATTGATAAATTACTTGCGTTATCAAATTCACTTGAAAGCATAAAGACGGACAGTGAATTTTTGAAATACACTAATGCAACATATGAGTTTTCTAAAAGTATGGGGGAACGTATCGAGACTTTTGTTCCACCATATGTCTTAGCTCTAGATGATTTCATAGATGCAAATATTAAATAGGTTTTTTATTATTGTTGTATAACAAGGCGTTAAAGAGGGATTCGCAACGCGTGGCATTTTCGTTATGCATTGATTTTATTAGTTTTTAGTGTAATGCGGTGAGTTGGTAGTTGCGTTGCTCACCCCTTAACGCAGCGTTATGTAACCGTATAGAAAAAGACCACAATGCATTGAAAAGTAGATGTTTTTTATGATTGGTCTAATTTCAATTTCGACTTTTTCTGAGTTCGTTTCGTGCATGTTGATTTAGCTTTCGGCTTCTTTATTCTTCGAATCTTCAGTTTGTTGCTAATGATTCAGCTGGTTTGCGATAAGTTTGGAGGCAGACATTTTTTTCTTTGAACTAGGGCTCGCAGTTTCGTCTTTGCCACGCAAATTCTACTGGGTTACTGCTAACTTTTCATGTAAGTTAAATGGTCTTTGGCGATGCCGTTCTTTGTAATGCTTTGAAATAGTTAGCAAAGTTACATAACAAAGCATTCAAGAGGGACAGTCAACGCTTGGCAGTTTTGGTTTGGTTGGCATTTGAGGTTACGGCTGGCTAGTTTTAGTTTAGTTGTTTGCGTTGCCTGCCCCTTAATGCGGCGTTATGTTCACACGAGGAAACATGGAAGTTTATTGTAAAATTTTAAAGCCGCAAGATAGCTTGAAATATCGAGAATTACGGTTAGAAAGCTTACGGTTATACCCTGAGGCATTTGGCTCTGATTACAAGATCCAATCTCAATTACCGAAGTTGTTCTTCGAACAAATGATCGAAAAGGAGAGCAATGATCACATTATGCTGGGTGCTTTTTACAATAATGAATTAGTCGGGTTATGTGGCTTGCTTTCTTTGGAACAGCCGCACTCATTAGAGCTAGTTCAAATGTACGTGTCACCAAGTGTACGTGGGAAGTCAATCGGACAAACTCTTTTAACTAAAGCGAAGTCGGTGTTACAGGATCGCAATGGGGATAGGCTAGAGCTAACGGTTTATTCCGGTAATCTTGCTGCCATTAAATCTTATGAAAAATTTGGTTTTATCCGTGTTGCAAGTCAACTTAAAGAAATTGTTATGCATTTTAAACTGTGAACATAACAAACGCTTCAAGAGGGACTTCCAACGCGCGGCATTTTTATTATGCGTTGGTTTTTGTGGTTACGGTGTTATGCGGAAACTTGGTAGTGGCGTTGTCAGCCCCTTAAGCGGGCGTTATGTTTAATCACCAAAAATCAGTGGATTATGGTTTTTCTTTGTTCCCTCGGCTGATTGATTTTGTGTTTGTCGGCAAGTTGGCTTCAGCGGGCGCTGTTTTCCGGACACTTGTTCTTTGGCGCTGGAAATTCAGAGAATTGCCTCAATCAATTTTTTGCCAAGCGCGAGGTTAGTTCGGCTGGCTCAATAAGTATTTTGATCACAGGTTTTTGTGCTTGAATTGCCAAAATTCGAAGTCTGCTTTTCAAATCTATGAGTAGTTTCAGTTTTTCAGGTCTTGGCTTTTGTTTGTGAATCAAAGCTGAGTTAATCTTGGTTTGGGTAAAACGTAAGTCATTGAAGCTTAAACATAACAAACGGTTCAAGAGGGACAGCCAACGCGTGGCATTTTTACTGTGCGTTGGTTTTTGTGGTTACGGTGTTATGCGTAAGCTTAGTAATGGCGTTGGCTGCCCCTTAACCGGGCGTTAGGCTACGTCTTGACATCTCAGGAAATGACTTTGTATAGCATTCATGTTGTATGAGGTGTATACTTCTGGTAAACCAATGTGTAGGAGATAGTTATGGCAACTACTTCATTTGATAAGGACTTCAAAGTAACTGACGATAAGGTTATTAAGAAGTTCAAGATGGCAGCCGCAAACCCTAGAAAGGTAGTGGTTAAAAAACGAAACTATGAGTCTGATAAGTCAAAAGGTATTCAGTCATTAACACGACAGTTGTCAAACTCGGGGATGTAGTTGAAGCTTTTGGTAGTGATAAACTTCAAAAGCTTTTCTCTAACTTCACTTGCCCTAAAAACCCTGATGTAGAAACCTTCCTTAGATCTAAAGCTACTCGATTTGAAGAAAGCGATAATTCTAGAACATACCTCATCTTAAATGACGATGGTGAAATACTCGCTTATTTTTCACTGACGTTCAAAGAAGTATCTTTAGTCCATTCTGATATATCTAAAGGTAAAATAAAACGCTTAGATGGAATCAATAAAAATGCTGAGAAGATCAAAGCTTACTTGATCGGTCAAATTGGTAAGAATTTTTCAGTTGAGCCAAATAAGATCACGTTAGAGCTAATTCTTGATGAAGTATATGCGATCATTAACGAAGCCAAGGCGTTGGTTGGCGGGCGCGCTGTTATCCTAGAATGTGATAAAAATCCAAAGTTAATTGAATTATATAAAAAAAATGGTTTTGACGAATTAATTCATACGCCTCACGAACCTCTGGTCACAATGTACACCTACATAGCCTAACAAACGCTTCAAGAGGGACAGCCAACGCGTGGCATTTTTACTATGCGTTGGTTTTGGTGATTACGATGTTATGCGAGTTGGTAGTAGCGTTGGCTGCCCCTTAAGCGGGCGTTATGTAACCGTAGAGAAGAAGCCCACAATGCATTGAAAAATAGATGTTTTTATGATTGATCTAATTTCAATTTCGACTTTCTTTAAGTTAGTTTCGTGCATGTTGATTTAACTTTCGGCTTCTTGCTCTTCGAGTTTTTACTCTGGCTTCAATGGTAAAGCGAGTTTGCGATAAGCTTGGTGGAAGTCACTTTTTTCTTTGAACTAGGGCTCGCAGGTTCGTTGTTGCCACGTAAATTCTACTGGGTTACTGCTAACTTTTCATGTAAGTTAAACGATATTTGGCAATGTTGTTCTTTGTAATGCTTTGAAATGGTTAGAAAAGTTACATAACAAAGCATTCAAGAGGGACAGTCAACGCTTGGCAGTTTTGGTTTGTTTGGCATTTGAGGTTACGGTTGGTTAGTTTGAGCGCAGTTGTTTGCGCTGCCTGCCCCTTAATGCGGCGTTAGCACTCAAACGATTCCAGTATTTGAATACATTTTGATGTCACCAAATTTCCATTTCCACCGAGATGTGCGGTAACTATTGCTCCCTCCTTCATAATACAGATAGCATCAAGCAATGTGCTATCGGTACTTATAAGATGGCGACTAATAATTTCCCGTACTTGTTCTTTGTGGAAGTGACAGAATTGAAATATTTCGCTGTTCATGTCGCTAAATTCTGCTGAAGTATTAATGAAAAAGCAGCCTCTAAAATCACCTAACATATTCTCTTTGTGCTCAAACCAACTTGCTAGCGATAAAAATAAACGGTGAATGACATCCTGATTTGAATTAGAACCTGAGAGCTTGTGTTCTAACCACGAGGTAAATATTTCGTGTCGTTTTTGTAAAGATGCAATAATTAAGGCTTCTTTACTTTCAAAATGAGAATAGAGAGTGCGTTTTGCTACACCAGAAACACTGATTACTTCATTGATTCCAATCGAATTTATTCCATTTTTATAAAAAAGGTCTAATGCTGTATCTATCAGTAATTGACGTTTTGGATTCATTTTATTTCTCCTTTAAATAGATATTGACATGTGTAGACCGAATTGTCTACCCTGTTTATGTAGACAGATTGGTCTACTTTTTGGAGTGTATTTATGAATAGTATGGTCATGTCGATTTTTGCGGGTGTCGGGGCTTTTTTAGCCATAGGGTTACTCTCTTTTCTAGATTCAACATTGAATGAAGTTGCCTTATTAATGGCTCCTTTTGGTGCTACAGCGGTGCTTGTGTTTGGGGTGCCAAGTAGCCCTCTTGCTCAGCCTAAAAATGTTATTTTTGGGCACTTAATTACAGCTTTTGTTGGGGTGTTTTTTACGCAGTATATTGGTGTATCACCAGTTACATTGGCGCTAGCAACGGGAATAGCGGTGAGTGTAATGTTAATGACAAAAACGACACATCCCCCTGCAGGTGCAAATCCGTTGTTAATCATGCTATCGGGACAAAGTTGGGGTTTTCTAATTACGCCAGTTTTATTAGGTGCAATTTTGATTGTATTAGCAGGTAAAAGTATGCAAATGTTGGTAGTTAAGTGGGAAACAGTTAAAGTGCTAACAAGGCGTTAAAGAGGGATTCGCAACGCGCGGCATTTTCGTTATGCATTGATTTTATTGGTTTTTAGTGCAATGCGCAGGGAAATCGCATGAACATGCCCATTTTTAAAGGGCTTTCGTCAAATTAGTATTTTCTAATTTACAAGGTATTTCTTTAGCATTCATCACAATATTGGAAACTCATTAAGGATCAATTTGTAGATCATTTTGAGTGTTTTTTAATGGTTCTGTACTTAAACGGAGCCAAATTATGACCACTTTAACGAACCCATTTATGCATTTCGAAGTAATAAAAGATTACCGTCAAGCCGCTAAGGTAGAACACAAATTGTCAGACATTATTTTGTTGACGATCTGTGGTGTGCTCTCCGGTTTTGATACCTGGGAAGGTATCTGTGATTTTGGTGAAAGCCGAATCGATTTTCTTAAATCATTGGGTGATTTTGAGAATGGTATTCCGTCGTCAGATACCATCGCGCGCGTTATGGGCATGGTGAGCCCGTCAGCGATGCAAAAAGCGTTCATTAGTTGGATGAAAGATTGCCATCAAATCACAGATGGTGAAGTCATTGCCATTGATGGAAAAACGGTACGCGGCTCTTATAACAAATCTGAAGAACGCTCTGCAATTCATATGGTCAATGCATTTGCAACCGCGCAAGGGCTTTGTCTTGGCCAATCTAAGGTAAATGAAAAAACCAATGAAATCACAGAAATACCGAAGTTATTGGAATTGCTAAATATTTCTGGTTGCTTAGTGACGATTGATGCTATGGGTTGTCAGAGAAAAATCGCGCAAAAGATAGTTGATAAAAATGCCGATTACTTACTTGCTGTAAAGGGAAACCAAGGCTCGTTAGAGAAAGCGATAGGTGAGTTTTATCGCCCTTCGATGTTGCAGGAGTTTGCAGAGGGCGACAGTTATGCGAGCCAAGAAAAAGGGCATGGCCGTGAGGAAACACGCTGTGCATTAGTCACGAATGAGTTGTCATTTTTAGGTTATTTAGAGCTTGAATGGCCAAATCTGAAAAGTGTTGGCATCATGGTCAACATGCGTAAAACAGAAGAGCGTGCGACAGAGC
>NZ_NBUS01000025.1:7373-8071 GCF_002749895.1 Vibrio fujianensis
CGGCATTCAACGCAAACGAATGAAGTGCGCGATGGATGTAAATTACTTAAGCAAGGTTCTCGGAGCCCTTGAATGACGGGGATGTTCATGCGATTGCCGTGGTGCAATGCGGTTAGTTGGTCGTTGCGTTGCTCACCCCTTAACGCGGCGTTATGTTTAATCACCAAAAATCAGTTGGTTGCATCTTTTCTTTGCTCCCTCGGCGTGTTGGTTTTGTGTTTGTCGGCAAGTTGACTTCAGTGGGCGCTGTTTTCTGGACACTTATTCTTTGGCGCTGGAAATTCAGAGAATTGCCTCAATCAATTTTTGGGCAAGCTCGAGGTTGGGGCGGTTGGCTCAATCAGCAATCTGATCTTAGGTTTGGTTAGTATTAGCGGTCAAAGTTCAAAGTTTGCTTTTCAAAAGTTATGAGTCAATTCAGTTTGTTAGGGTTTGCCTTTTGTTTGTGAGTCAATGCTGAGTTAATCTTGGTTTTGGTAAAACGTAAGTCATTGAAACTTAAACATAACAAACGGTTCAAGAGGGACAGCCAACGCGTGGCATTTTTACTGTGCGTTGGTTTTTGTGGTTACGGTGTTATGCGGAAGCTTGGTAATGGCGTTGGCTGCCCCTTAACCGGGCGTTATGTAACCGTAGAGAAAAAGACCGCAATATATTGAAAGTTAAAGTGTTTTTATGCTTTTTCATTTTTAAGTTAG
>NZ_NBUS01000024.1 GCF_002749895.1 Vibrio fujianensis
TAACCTCAAATGCTCACCCAAACCAAAAATGCCAAGCGTTGACTGTCCCTCTTGAATGCTTTGTTATGTAACTTTGCTAACTATTTCAAAGAATTACAAAGAACAACATTGCCAAATATCGTTTAACTTACATGAAAAATTAGCAGTAACCCAGTAGAATTTGCGTGGCAACGACGAAACTGCGAGCCCTAGTTCAAAGAAAAAATGACTGCCACCAAACTTATCGCAAACCCACTTTACCATTAAGAAAAAACGGAAGACTCGAAGAACAAAGAAGCCGAAAGCTAAATCAACATGCACAAAACCCACTCAGAGAAAATCGACATTGAAATCAGATCAATCATAAAAAAATCTACTTTTCAATATATTGTGGTCTTTTTTTCTTTACGGTTACATAACGCCCAATTAAGTAGCCCGAAACGCAACTACCAACTTTCCGCACAGCACCGTAACCACTAAACTTAACGCAAAACGAAAATGCCACGCGTTGAGGGTCTGCTTGAATTGTTTGTTATGTGCCGGGGTCATTATTTACTCCGATCTTCTATTTCGTCGAACGATTCCACCGAAATTCGTTCAGCGATTTCACGCATTTTCTGCATTTTTTCAGGATTACTATTTTCCCAAAATAACTGCCAATCTTGTCGAGAGCGCCACTTAGCAATCGTTAGTACCTTTTCAGGTTTATCAAAGGAATGAAGCATAAAACTGCCGAGAGCACCCTCATGAATAGAGTCAGTTGTAGAACTCCAAACCTTTTGAAATTCATCCATTTTATTAGTTGGCACTCGCCACTCATATATGACTCTAAACATATGATTTCCTTGTAATATAGACGTTGAAAACTATTAGGCACATAACGCCCAATTAAGTTGTGAGCAACGCTGCCACCTTACTCAAACACTTCACCGTAATCACTAAACAAATTGAAACCGAAAGCGCCGAGCGTTGCGAATCAGCTTGAATTGTTTGTTATGTTTTACCACAAATGACTGATTTATTTGGCAAAGAACTGCATTATTGACCGGATTTTCTGAGCCTAATCACACGACAAAGCTCACTTGGCCGCCAGATGCACGGAACATAAAACGCGTAAGTCCACTTCCCTGCCCAATGAGGCAACCCAACCAACGCTCAACAAGCGCCCTCTCTTTCCAACCACAGCGCAAAACAATGGCAAATTGCCGAGGCAACTGCCAAGCCGATATGCAAATTGGCAAATACACTCAAAGCGCCTTAAAGCCAGTGACACAAAACACAGCCACCACGACCCGAAAATGAAGCAAACCACGAACATTAGTATGTTTTACGGGCTGAGTGATTCATGAACTTGGGCCGACAATGCCGATTTGCTGAAGTAACTCGAACGAACTGCCAAAGGGACAAAGAACAGAGATCGAAGAAACTTTAAGCCACTGAAATATAAGTAAACATAACGCCCGGTTAAGGGGCAACCAACGCTACTACCAACTTACCGCATAACACCGTAATCACAAAAACCAACGCATAATAAAAATGCCACGCGTTGGTTGTCCCTCTTGAACCGTTTGTTATATTTCAGTTACATACAGCTACTGAAATACCATACAACCTTTAAAAATTAGCTAAAAATCAATCGATTAACGTAAATTGAAATCACTTTTTTGTACAGAAATACAAGCAGATAATTTTATAACCGATAAAATATTACCAATTGATTTAAATGACAAATATTAGATAAATAATAAATTAATGTTAACTCAATCGAAATAACCACCAAATGCGATTAAACGATAAATTTTCTTAGTCATTGATATATATGTTCAAACCAAGAGCTATCGGAAACCAGAAATCATCAATCAGCAAAACACTCACATTACCATTTAACTTTTAAATTTGTAACACGTTGAATTTAAGAGAAATATAACGCCCGCTTAAGGGGCAGCCAACGCTACTACCAACTCACCGCATAACACCTTAACCACTGAAAACCAACGCATTATAAAAATGCCGCGCGTTGGCTGTCCCTCTTAAAGCGTTTGTTATGAGCGCGCTGGAGACATTGCTCTTACTTGTTTTGGAAACCTAAGCGTCCTTTGAGGAAAACTCCAGTAACAATAAAAATTGCTCCAATAGACTGCACCCCAACTTGTTCAAAACCGAAAAAATAGACCTCGATAAACAACCCAAACAGCATTTGTCCAGCAACAACCAATACTATTGAATTTGTTGATCCAAGTCTAACCATAACAAAACTATTCACTGCTACATATAACGCACCAATAACTCCCCCAATATAGAGAGTTGGGTCTTGAGGTAATACCTGCAGAGGCTCAGATATAAATAAAAACAGTAAGGACATTGAGGCAAAACCCACAGCATGATTCACGAATGAAGCATGGAATGCTCCATTACGCATACTTAACTGTCCATTCAAAACTCGACTTAGCGTTATAAAAAATCCGTTAAGAAGACCTAACATTACAAATCCCATTGCATACCACCCTTACCGTAGATTATTAGAATTGAACCTATTGCCACTAATAATGTGGGAAATAAATTAGCTATAGTGATCTTAACTTTTGGTTGGTTTAACCAACCAAAATGTTCAAGAAGTAATGACAGAATAAACTGTCCAATGAGTGCTAACGCTAAAGTTCCTGTCAAGCCTATATAACTCTGTACTGTCATTGATGCAAAAACCACTGTCAGTGCGCCTGGAACACCACCAAACCAATACTGTTTCTTGACGTTTGGTCGATTTACACTGTTGTCATTTTTTTTGAATATAGAATAAAGAAGCAATGCTGCAATGCCTCCAATCCCGTGAGCAATCCAAGATGCTTGAAAAGCAGACGTAGTACCTGCTAATTCGGCATTAACACTAATCATTAATGCAAGTAATAAACCACTAGAAATAGCGACTAAAACTAAACCACTTTGTCTTAACATAAATATTCCTCTTATGATGAGGGCATTATAATTAATAACAACTTGGAGTATAATAGGCTCATTATCACAACTAAGTTGAATAAAACTCACCTATGAAAGAGATTTTTTCCGCAATCCCGATATTCGTAGCAGTTGTAGAGTCTGGTTCATTTTCATTGGCATCAGAACGCCTTGGAATGACTAAATCAGCGGTTAGCAAACGTATGTCTAGTTTAGAGGATAACCTTGGTACAAGGTTATTTCACCGAAGTACTCGTAAATTGACATTAACTGAGTCAGGTGAACAATTTTCAGATTACGCACGGAACTCCGTATATATAGCTCAACAAGGGATTGCCGCAGCGACACTGAACCAAGGTAGTCCCAAAGGTACCTTGAAGATTAATGCTCCAATGACATTTTCCAGATTACACTTAGTCCCCCACCTAAAAGAGTTCCTAGATCTGTACCCCGATATCAAAGTAATTTTAAGTATGGATGATAAAATTGTTGATATGATTGAAGGTGCTTACGATGTCGGAATTCGGATTGGAGAATTAAAAGATTCAAGCCTAATCGCACGAAAGCTCGCTAAGTGCAATAGTGTCGTATGTGCAGCACCTGAGTATTTACAAAGAGCTGGTATTCCCAATACCCCAAACGATCTGAAAAATCACAACTGTATTTACTACAGCTTGTTTCAAGCTGGTGTTGAGTGGACATTTTTAAAAGCCGATAAAAAGCTCAAGGTTGAGCCTACTGGGAATTTCATTGTAAACAACAGCGATGTTATATGTGAGATGCTTTTACAAGGACTTGGGATTTGTCAAATGCCTACATTTATTGTGCAGAAATACCTCAACACAGGTCAGTTAGTTCAAGTTTTGACTACCTATAACTTACCAGATCACAGCATTTTTGCTGTGTATCCAGAAAGACGACACATGCCAGAGAAAGTTAAAGTTTTTATAGATTTTATTGAGAAGAAATTTTGCTCAGCGTACTGGGATCTTGATTATGGTAAAAGCTCATAACGCCGCATTAAGGGGCAGCCAACGCAAACAACTGCGCTCAAATTAACCAACCGTAACCTTAAATGCTCAACCAAACCAAAACTGCCAAGCGTTGACTGTCCCTCTTGAATGCTTTGTTATGTAACTTTGCTAACCATTTCAAATCATTACAAAGAACAACATTGCCAAATATCGTTTAACTTACATGAAAAGTTAGCAGTAACCCAGTAGAATTTGCGTGGCAACGACGAAACTGCGAGACCTAGTTCAAAGAAAAAAGTGACTTCCACCAAGCTTATCGCAAACTCGCTTTACCATTGAAGCCAGAGAAAAAAACTCGAAGAACAAGAAGCCGAAAGTTAAATCAACATGCATGAAACTCGCTCAGACAAAGTCGACATTGAAATTAGATCAATCATAGAAAATATCTACTTTTCAATGCATTGTGGTCTTTTTTCTTTACGGTTACATAACGCCCGCTTAAGGGGCAGCCAACGCTACTACCAACTTACCGCATAACACCGTAATCACAAAAACCAACGCATAGTGAAAATGCCACGCGTTGGCTGTCCCTCTTGAAGCGTTTGTTATGTTTTGGGCTTAAGTTTAGAAACCAGACCCACAACCCTCTGCCCTAAATACTTCGCTGAAAGTAAGTCAACCTCGTCAGCAACACCATCAACTGATTGAGAAACAACACCAAGCTGGCAGCCAAAACGATTTAAACCTTGATCTTTATAACCATGAGCCAAATCTAGGCCAACCCAATACATACCGTGTTGATTTGCCAAAGTAACCAAATAATTTAGCGTACTTGATTGATCGCCATTCGGAGCGCTACCACTTGTAAAACCAGCCGCCACTTTACTTGACCACATTTGCTCACTCCAAAACTCACTACTTGCATCAGCAAATGCTTTGAATTGAGCAGAAACGCCACCCATATATGTAGGTGAGCCCATTATGATGGCATCACATTCGAGTAGACTTTCGAAAAGTGTGGGGTTGATAAATCGACCCTCTACAATTTCCTTTCCGTCAATACGATGTTCAAGAACAACTGCATTCGGCTCTGCGCCACAGATCCCTTTGATAACTTCTTGCGCCAACTTTCCTGTAACATCTGTTTTAGTAAAGTAAATTACCGCTATTTTCACTGATGTGTCCTTTTTCTACGGAAAAACATAACGCCGCATTAAGGGGCAGGCAACTCAAACCACTGAGCTCAAACTAGCCAGCCGTAACCTCAAATGCCAACCAAACCAAAACTGCCAAACGTTGACTGTCCCTCTTGAATGCTTTGTTATGTAACTTTGCTAACCATTTCAAAGTATTACGAAGAAAAACATTGCCAAATACCGTTTAACTTACATGAAAAGTTAGCAGTAACCCAGTAGAATTTGCGTGGCAACAACGAAACTGCGAGCCCTAGTTCAAAGAAAAAATGACTGCCACCAAACTTATCGCAAACCAGCTGAATCATTAACAACAAACTGAAGATTCGAAGAACAAAGAAGCCGAAAACTAAATCAACATGCACAAAACCCACTCAGAGAAAATCGACATTGAAATCAGATCAATCATAAAAAACATCTACTTTTCAATGTATTGTGGTCTTTTTCTTTACGGTTACATAACGCCCGCTTAAGGGGCAGCCAACGCTACTACTCACTTTCCGCATGACATCGTAACCACAGGGAACCAACGCATAGTAAAAATGCCATGCGTTGGCTGTCCCTCTTAAAGCGTTTGTTATGCGATTTTTAAAAATGATAGCGAACGCCAGCATAACCACTTGATATTGAAATATTTATATCATCTATATCAACATGCGCAGAACGATAACCAAGGTATAGATCAATGGCTGGATTGAATATAATCCCAACCTCAGCCCCGAATTGATAGCCAACTTCCGACTTAGAGTAAGAAGATGATGGTTCACTAGTCAATTTAGCATCCATGTCCATTGAACCAATACCCGCTAAAAGAGCCACATAGACGTCAGCATAATCACCTAAAACAATAAATTTAGGTTTTACATTCAGAAAAGCACCATTTCCTTTAACATCTAGCTGTTCATAATAATTTATCTTACCAAAACTTCGGTATTCTCCTTCTACACCAATTTTCACTACATCGTGTAAATTAAACTGGTATCCAATAGCAGCGTTATAGCCCAGATCTCCAAAATCACCTTTTCCATCTATAGAAATGCCAGCAACTTCAAGCTCTGTTTTGTTGTAGAAACTAAGATCTGCGCCAATATAAAAATTGCGACTATCAATCTGCTGAGGATCTATAGCTAGTTCCGTTTCGGCCAGAGCATCAAAATTCACTCCCCAAAGTAGAATTGTTGGTACTATCCACTGACGTAATTTCATTCATTATCTCCATTATATTAATCATTACTACTATAAACATTTACACGCGGCTGTCGCATAACGCCGCATTAAGGTGTGAGCGGCGCTTGGCTATACTTGAGCGAAGCGAAAATGCCAAGCGTTGCGAATCACTCTTAAATGCTTTGTTAGGTTTTTTGCGTTGATTCTTCTACTTTTCCTTTTTTACCACTCTTCTTATTGAAAGCCTGACTAGAGTGAATCATGTCTCCAGATTTTATACCTTTTTTAAACTTTCGGATATCCAGTTTCAAGGTACACCAAAGCCAGAAATCTACTCTAAATGCCACTTTCAATAAGCTATTTTCCACAACATACTGTGCAGCTAGTTGACCTGTTTCATTCCCTGCTAAAAGCTGCAAATATATTGCTTCTTTATCAATGAAACCATCAAGACTCTTAGTCTTAATAAAGCGATACTTCCGGATAAATTGACTTAGCTTTACAGCGATCAATGGATACTCTTCAGACACTAGCATTACCGCTTCATCAAGCTCTTTTTCAAATTCTTGAGAGTTGTCTGCATACTGGGAAAAAGCTCTCTGTCGACCACGTTCCCAATCCTTAAGTTCTGTGCTTAGGTTTTTGGTATATTCTTGTACGCCTTTAACCTCGAGCATTTCAAAGTTCAGTTTATATAATGATGTAATAGCTTTACGCATTGAACGTCGACGAAGATTTCTCGATTTAACAGCCCCTGCCACCTCACTAAGAAACCAGCCTATAGCGACACCTAAAATGGGTAGTATGTCTTTTATTTCCACGAAACTTCCTCTGAAACCTAACGCCGCATTAAGGGGCAGGCAACGCTAACAACCGAACTTAAACTAATCAGCCGTAACCTCAAATGCCCACCCAAACCAAAACTGCCAAGCGTTGACTGTCCCTCTTGAATGCTTTGTTATGTAACTTTCCTAACTATTTCAAAGCATTACAAAGAACAACATTGCCAAATACCGTTTAACTTACATGAAAAGTTAGCAGTAACCCAGTAGAATTTGCGTGACAACGACGAAACTGCGAGC
>NZ_NBUS01000023.1:0-3031 GCF_002749895.1 Vibrio fujianensis
TTGACTGGCGAGCTTTTTAAAGTTGATATTATTAAGGCTATTCATGATGAATGACGGTAGTAGTTAAATAGCCTTAATTAGATCATATTTTTATTTAGATTGGTATAACCCTGGTGAGTAGGGAGGAAGCTTGATCACGCTGATATTATGGAAGTGATCGGCAATATCGCAGGTATGCTAGCTTGCGCCATCCATAGCGACCACCGCATGACGACCTTTTTCTATCCAAACAACTTGGAGTTTCAGGTAGTCGGCAAGTGAGTAAATCCATCCTGATATTGAATGGAGTTAATTAGATCATCTATTTATTTAGATTGTATTAAAGGATTTGCTTTAATACTCTATCGGCTTTCACTCGAGTGACTCTTCTTATCAACTTCTGTACGGTATCTGGATAATTGTCTAGTTTTTCTATTTGTTTATAGGTGCAAACTAACTGTGTATGCTGCAGAATATTTTCCATCTCTTGTTCAAATTTTGCGGTGAGATGTTGGTTTTCATCTTTAATTAGAATGGCGTTTTCTAAATCGAGTTTCCACGCTCGAGGATTCAGATTATTCCCTGTAATTAACATATAGCGCTTATCAACCCAAATTCCTTTCAGATGGAAGCTATTATCCGCATCTTTCCATAAATGTATGGATAATTTTCGGCTAGCAATATTGGCTTCATTAATTTTGGCAAATCTACGTAGATTTAGCTCGTATAAATAGGGAAGCCCACCGATGGTTTTGAATGTCTCTTGCGGTGGAATGTAGAAATCATTGGCTGTTTTATCGCCTACAATCAAATGAACACTAACACCACGTTTAAGGGCTTTTTTTACTTCTTTCGCCACAGACTTAGGAAAGTTAAAATAAGGTGTACAGATGAAAATTTCTTCGTTTGCTTGGGCTATCAAATCTACAATAGTTTGATTGAGATGATTGCGACGTTTACCTATACCAACCAGTGGTGTCACCGCAACTTGACTTGAAGCTACTTTTTCCGGCTTAAAAGGGTAGTTAGCGAGTGCTAGTGCGGCTCGAAATTGTCGAATATCAAACTTTATATCTTTCGTTTTGGGTTTATTGTCACAGGCTAGATCGTTAACCGCTGGGTGCTCAAGCATTTCTCGCTGAATAAAGGTCACCATACTATCGGCAAGCGTTTTATTTTCTAGCGTATGGTAGCGGTCAAAGCGATAACGTGAATGATAATGTAAATAAACATTATTGATACTCGCTCCACTATAGATGACTTGATCATCAATAATAAAGCCTTTTAGGTGTAAGACACCAAAAACTTCTTTTCCTCGGACAGGGATACCATAAACCGGAATACAATGGCTATATTGTTTTTGTAAGGAGCAATAAAGAGCAGCGTTCCCGGTTGAATTTTGTGCACCAATTAGGCCTCTCTGAGCTCTATGCCAGTCGACACAAATAATAATATCTAACCCCGGATTACGTTGTTTGGCTTGGTAAAGCTCGGTGAGTATTTCTCTTCCGGCTTCATCATCTTCGAGATATAACGCAACAATATAGATACGTTTGCTAGCTTGACGAATGGAGTCAATAAGATGGGTTCTGAACTCTTTCGCTGAAAACAATACACGAAACTTGCTGGGGTCTTGTGCAATAGCGGGCAGTTGTTCGAATGTATTTCTACGAGCCATCATAGTGATGCTTTACCTTACGTATGTACAAAATTGCGAGCTGAGAATCTTACCAAAATAGTATAATTAAAGGCTAGAAAAGAGGCTGTTTTTTAACATAAATCATTAAATATACTGCATTGGAATGAGATTTTTTCCGTTTGACTGATATCGTTGTAACAGGGCTTGCAATTCTGTTGGTAGTTGCTCTGGTTTTAGAGCATAAAAATTGCCTTTATTATAAAAGGATGTCAGATGCGTGTATGCAAAACAATAGTCTAAATGTTTCATAATGTTTTGTTGACAATAGATTAATAATTGCTGACCGATGCCTTGCCCTCTTAGATCGCTTGCCACCGCCATGCCGGTTAATAATCGGTACTGTGCAATAGAGCGAAACCGCACGACTGCCTTTATCTCTCCTTGTTGATAAGCAGCGATAGTTAATTCGTCGCTTTTGGGTTTAGCGGTTGAGTAGTGCAGTTTGTAGAAACGTTTGATTAACGGTAACTTCACGGTTTCTATCTGTTCAAACTGTAGAGTAAGCATTTGTATCTGGCTTCATAGAGTATCTATTGTAGAATGAACTTAGGTTAATTTATTTAAAGAATGTCATGCAATTACATCATAGCGCAAATCTTCAAGCCTACCATACCTTTAATATCCAAGAATCATGTAAATGGTTAGCTATTGTTAATTCGGTTGATGAAATCATACGTATCTATCAAAATGATGAGTTAAAAAAAGAACCTAAATTAGTTCTGGGCAAAGGGAGTAATGTGCTCTTTACCGAGCCCTATCAAGGGTTAGTAATTATCAATCGTTTATCTGGAATTGATCATACAGAAGATATGCATCATCATTTTTTACATATCGCTGGTGGTGAGGATTGGCCAGCGTTGGTTGACTGGTGTATTGCGCATCGGATTGCTGGATTGGAAAACTTAGCATTGATACCTGGTTGCGCAGGCTCGGCACCAATTCAAAATATTGGTGCCTATGGTGTCGAATTTAAAGATGTCTGCCAGTATGTGGACTACTTATGTCTCAAAACCTTTCGCATTAAGCGATTAAGCCGTTCAGAATGTCAATTCGGCTATCGAGACTCTATTTTTAAACACGCGCTCAGTAATAAAGCGATTATTATCGCGGTAGGTTTAATGCTGTCTAAGTCATGGACTCCGAATCTTTCTTATGGCCCTTTAAAAAGCTTACCTGCCGATTGTTCTGCCGATGATATTTACCGTCTCGTATGTCAGGTCAGAAAAGAAAAACTCCCCGATCCGAGAGAAAGTGGTAATGCGGGTAGTTTTTTTAAGAATCCGATTATTAGCTTGGAGCGCTATCATCAGTTAAAGCGCCAATTCCCAGAGATGGTCGCTCATCCAACCAATG
>NZ_NBUS01000023.1:3041-6011 GCF_002749895.1 Vibrio fujianensis
AATGAAGGTCGCTGCAGGGTGGCTTATTGATCAAGCTGGTTTGAAAGGAAGCAGAGTCGGTGGTGCTCAAGTGCACACTAAACAGGCTTTGGTTATTGTCAATATTGCGAATGCGACATCAGATGATGTCATTCAGTTAGCGACTAAAGTTTGCCATGATGTTTTTGAAAAGTTTGGCATTGACTTAGAGCATGAAGTCCGCTTCATGGGGGCGAGAGAAGAAGTTAAACTGAGCGAATGGTCGGGAAATAATAAATGAGAGAATACAGTATAAAGTTAAGCTTATTAGATCGACTAGCTGATGGCGCATTTCATTCTGGGCAATCATTGGGCGAACAGTTGGGTATGTCTCGAGCCGCGATCAGTAAACATATTCAAGGCATTCAAGAGTGGGGGGTCGATATCTTCCGCGTGCAAGGTAAAGGTTACCAGTTGGCGGAACCTCTAACCTTATTAAATCAAAAGGTTATTCAATCTGAAGTGGAGAATACGGTTGAGCTTTGTCCTATTATTGATTCCACTAACCAGTATTTATTGGATCGCATAGGTCAATTAAACTCCGGTTCGGTTTGCCTTGCTGAATATCAGCAAAGCGGCCGAGGACGAAGAGGCCGCCAGTGGGTCTCTCCTTTTGGGGCGAACCTCTATTTCTCAATGTACTGGCGGTTAGATGCTGGTATGGCTGCTGCGGTGGGATTGAGTTTAGTCGTTGGAGTGGTTGTGGTGGAAGCGCTTGAACAAATGGGTTTTTCAGGTGTTAAGCTAAAGTGGCCAAATGATCTTTATTTTAAAGATAGAAAACTTGCAGGAATTTTAGTTGAGATGACTGGACAGGCTGGCGGAGCTGCGAACCTTGTCATTGGAATCGGTATGAACATTGCTATGCAAGAGAAAGAAAATGAAATTGATCAACCATGGACAAGTCTTGCACAAGTAAGTAAACAAAAGCGGATTGATCGTAATCAATTAGCGATACAATTGATTAAAGCGCTTAATGAAGCACTCCAACAGTATCAATATACAGGAATGCAAAATTTTGTAGAACGCTGGAATCGGTTAGATAATTTCATTGATCGCCAAGTTCGTCTCATTATCGGGCCTCAAGAAATTGTTGGAATAGAACGAGGTATTGACTCGCATGGCGGCGTGCTATTAGAAACGAAGCAAGGGATACAAAGTTATATCGGCGGAGAAATTTCGCTGCGCAAAAATGAACCGGACTTTCCAAACTAGGCTATCCAAACTAGGCTATTAGGTAAATCGGCGTTATTTGCGTAGTAACACATTCTCTACACTATGATGTAACCCCTTTCTTAAGATAAGCTGGGCTCGTTCTTTGGTTGGTAATATATTTTTTTGTAAATTTTTACCGTTAATCGATTGCCAAATATACTTTGCTTTAGCAATTGCCTCTGCTTCACTCAGCTGGGTATAGTGGCTAAAATAAGAGCCTGGTTTTTTAAATGCACCATGACGAAACTTCATAAAACGTTCCACGTACCACTTTTCGATCATCTCAGCGTCGGCATCTACATAAATTGAAAAATCTAAAAAGTCAGAGATAAACACACGGTGAGGGTCGTGAGGGTAATCCATCCCACTTTGTAGTACATTTAATCCTTCTATGATCAGTACATCTGGACGATCAACAACTTTCAACTCATCAGTAATATCATACGTAAGATGTGAATAGATCGGAGCGGTCACATTCGGCTGTCCAGCCTTGACTTCCGAAACAAATTCAACCAAGCGACGAATATCATAAGATTCAGGAAAGCCCTTTTTATGCATGATGTTGCGTTCATGTAGAATTTTATTAGGATATAAAAAACCATCGGTAGTAATCAGCTCGACTTTGGGATGATTGTCCCACCGAGACAGTAACGCGCGTAATAATCGTGCTGTTGTGCTTTTCCCTACCGCAACACTGCCAGCAATACCAATAATAAAGGGAGGGGCTTTTTCTGCATTACCGAGAAATTGGTTGAGCACCGTATTGCGACTTTGTCGAGCGGCTACATAAAGATTTAATAACCGTGCTAGCGGAAGATAAATCTCTACCGCCTCTTTCATCGTTAAACTTTCGTTAATACCTTGCAATTCTTGAAGATCACTTTCTGACAGTGTCATAGGCACTGAGTTACGTAGCTCAGCCCACTGGTGACGAGCAAAAGACAGATACGGACTCATAAATGTTTAATCGTATTATTAGAATGAGTGGGGAACATACAATATGCAGCTCATCTTGCAAATGAGAAACGCAGAAGAATTAGCGATTAAACTAAAAAATGTCTAAAAAAACAGCGAATAAATAAAAATAGAGTGAAAATTAATTTTTTTTCTAGATTAGGGTTGCAAGGTTGCAGATCATTCAATAGAATGCGCCCCACTTATGCCGACTTAGCTCAGTAGGTAGAGCAACTGACTTGTAATCAGTAGGTCACCAGTTCGATTCCGGTAGTCGGCACCATTCTTTTTCGGAAGAGTGATAAATAAATTTTGGAGGGGTTCCCGAGTGGCTAAAGGGAGCAGACTGTAAATCTGCCGGCTCCGCCTTCGATGGTTCGAATCCGTCCCCCTCCACCATATTCTTAAGGAAATAGCTCACAGAGTTACGTGTTGCGGGCATCGTATAATGGCTATTACCTCAGCCTTCCAAGCTGATGATGCGGGTTCGATTCCCGCTGCCCGCTCCACTCATTTTAGAGTGCTGATATAGCTCAGGTGGTAGAGCGCATCCTTGGTAAGGATGAGGTCGGCAGTTCGAGTCTGCCTATCAGCACCAGCTCTAAGCAAACATTTCCTTTTGATATATACTTTATTATTGAATTTTTGGTTGCGTGGTCATCAATAAGAGCCACCTAAATCCGTACCTAGAGGGACAACCCATGTCTAAAGCAAAATTTGAACGTACGAAACCGCACGTAAACGTTGGTACTATCGGCCACGTTGACCACGGTAAAACCACTC
>NZ_NBUS01000022.1 GCF_002749895.1 Vibrio fujianensis
AAATTCAAAGTAAAGAAATCATAAAAACACTTTAATTTTCAAGATATTGTGGTCTTTTTCTCTACGGTTACATAACGCCGCGTTAAGGGGCAGCCGACGCAACTGCCAAGCTTCCGCATAACACCGTAATCACAAAAACCAACGCATGATAAAAATGCCACGCGTTGGCTGTCCCTCTTGAAGCGTTTGTTAGCTTTAACCTGATAGCCCCACCAGAATGAACACATAACTATTATGAAAGGCATGAGTTAGGAAAGCGACTTTTGCACCCTCAGATGTAGATATTTTTTGCCACACCTGAAAACCGAGACAAAAGACTACAAACGGGGCAAACGTGAACAAGCCCCACAATGGATGGCTTAAAGAGTGCAGAACTGAAATAGACAAGGCGACCAAAAAAGCAACCAATAGTATATTTTGCATGAACTTCTGAGCTATCCATATGAGTAGGGCAATTAGTATCGTTTCTACAAATGGAGCGAATAGAATCAAACCGAACGCATCAAAAAAGGAAAACGATAAGTCCTCATTAGGCGCTTCTTCAGGAAAACCAACTAAAAAATGATACAAACACGCAAAACCAAAGGCAATACAGGCACTTAATGCCGACGCTTTAAAGCTATATGACATTTTTGAATCATTAATTTCGAATAGGAACATACGTACCCCTTTTAAAGCTAACGCCGCATTAAGGGGCAGGCAACGCAAACAACTGCGCTCAAATTAACCAGCCGTAACCTCAAATGCTAAACCAAACCAAAACTGCCAAGCGTTGACTGTCCCTCTTGAATGCTTTGTTATGTAACTTTACTAACCATTTCAAAACATTACAAAGAACAGCATTGCCAAATATCGTTTAACTTACATGAAAATTTAGCAGTAACCCAGTAGAATTTGCGTGACAACAGCGAAACTGCGAGCCCTAGTTCAAAGAAAAAAATGACTGCCACCAAGCTCATCGCAAACTCACTTAACCATTGAGAAAAGCCTGAAAACTCGAAGAACAAAGAAGACGAAAGCTAAATCAACATGCACGAAACCAACTCAAAGAAAGTCGAAATTAAAATTAGATCAACCATAAAAAACATCTACTTTTCAATGCATTGTGGGCTTTTTCTCTACGGTTACATAACGCCGCATTAAGGGGCAGGCAACGCAAACAACTGCGCTCAAATTAACCAACCGTAACCTTAAATGCTCAACCAAACCAAAACTGCCAAGCGTTGACTGTCCCTCTTGAATGCTTTGTTATGTAACTTTGCTAACCATTTCAAAGCATTACAAAGAACAACATTGCCAAATATCGTTTAACTTACATGAAAAGTTAGCAGTAACCCAGTAGAATTTGCGTGGCAACGACGAAACTGCGAGCCCTAGTTCAAAAAAAAAAGTGACTTCCACCAAGCTTATCGCAAACTCGCTTTACCATTGAAGCCAGAGTAAAAAACTCGAAGAACAAGGAGACGAAAACTAAGCCAATATGAATAAGACTGACTTTGCAAAATTTATAAATAACCTATTAAAACAATAAGTTAAAATCATAAGACATATAAAATAGAAGCTAACTTAAAAATGCAAAAGCATAAAAAAACTTTAACTTTCAATATACTGCGGTCTTTTTCTTTACGGTTACATAACGCCGCGTTAAGGGGCAGCCAACGCTACTGCCAACCTTCCGCATAACACCATAATCATAAAAACCAACGCATAATAAAAATGCCGCGCGTTGGCTGTCCCTCTTTAACGCCTTGTTATATTCATTGCGAGTTACTACAAGGTTTTTTCCACTTCGTAGTAATACCGAATTGCCATACAAAATTTTCGGACGTCTAATTTAATGCTCCAGTTATACTGATTAAACGTACCTTTTAAAACACAAAACCCACTCCAGTATTTTTTAGTGCTTTCATTACTTACTAGTTCCAACTCAAAATCTTCAGCATGAATAATTTTGTTACAACACTCTCTTAGTGAATGTCTAAATTTTCCAGAAATCACTTCAACTATATTTGGAAAATGTTCATACGCTTCAATGTCTGATGAGTAAAACGCTTCCCCTTCATCAGGTTCTTCATCAGGAGAGTATGTGTCCTTATATATTCTAGTTTTAGTTGCACATTGAATTAGCAATGAGCTAACATTTTCGTACAGCCAACTTAAATATTCGTCATAAGAAAAATCCAATTCAGTAATCTCATAGTCATATTCTTTATCATTAGAATATGAGCTATATAATGCCTCGATATAACTACGACTTCCCGATACAATTTGCTCTAATAACATTGCATCACTGAATATTTTATTAAAAACTATCGTATGCCCCATGATGCTCCTTAGAATATAACGCCGCGTTAAGGGGTGAGCAACGCAACTGCCAGCTAACCGCATTGCACTAAAAACTAATAAAATCAACGCATAACGAAAATGCTACGCGTTGCGAATCCCTCTTGAACGCCTTGTTATAGCGTGGTTATTTGCTCTCTGTAGACAAAAAATGGGTTGCACAAAGTTTATTACCTGAAGGATCTCGTAAATAAGCTAAATAGAGCTTTCGGTCTCCACTGATTCGGATCCCTGGTGGATCCTCACAAGTAATGCCTCCATTCGCTATACCTGCTGCATGCCATGCATCAACTAATTCAGGACTACTAACTTTAAAACCAATCGTTATGCCATTACCATGAGTAGCTGGTTCACCATTTACTGGCTTCGTAATGCCTAAAGTACTTTCTTTATTACGATAGAAACAGCGGCCTTTCGCATCAATAAAACCATTCGAGTAACCAAGAACGGCCATAATGGCATCATAAAAAGCCTTTGATTTCTCTATATTATTTGAGCCGATCATTATATGACTAAACACAGTAATTCCCTTTCTTAAATGAAGTTATGACATACTCTGCAACATCGAATCATGTCTGTCTATGCCAAAATGAACAGTAAGCTATAACGCCGCATTAAGGGGCAGGCAACGTAAACAACTAAACTCAAACTAGCCAGCCGTAACCTCAAATGCCAACCAAACCAAAACTGCCAAGCGTTGACTGTCCCTCTTGAATGCTTTGTTATGTAACTTTCCCAACCATTTCAAAGCATTACAAAGAACAGCCTTACCAAATATCATTTAACTTACATGAAAATTTAGCAGTAACCCAGTAGAATTTGCGTGGCAACGACGAAACTGCGAGCCCTAGTTTAAAGAAAAAAATGACTACCACTAAACTTATCGCAAACCCACTTTACCATTAAGAAAAAACGGAAAACTCGAAGAACAAAGAAGCTGAAAGCTAAATCAACATGCACAAAACCCACTCAGAGAAAATCGACATTGAAATTAGATAAATCATAAAAAACATCTACTTTTCAATGCATTGTGGTCTTTTTTCTTTACGGTTACATAACGCCGCATTAAGGGGCAGGCAACGCAAATCACTGCGCTCAAATTAACCAACCATAACCTCAAATGCCAACCAAACCAAAACTGCCAAGCGTTGACTGTCCCTCTTGAATGCTTTGTTATGTAACTTTGCTAACCATTTCAAAGCATTACAAAGAACAGCATTGCCAAATATCATTTAACTTACATGAAAAGTTAGCAGTAACCCAGTAGAATTTGCGTGACAACGACGAAACTGCGAGCCTTAGTTCAAAGAAAAAAATGACTGCCACTAAACTTATCGCCAACCCACTGAACCATTAAGAAAAAACTGAGAACTCGAAGAATAAAGAAGCCGAAAGCTAAATCAACATGCACAAAACCCACTCAGAGAAAATCGACATTGAAATCAGATCAATCATAAAAACATCTACTTTTCAATGTATTGTGGTCTTTTTTTCTTTACGGTTACATAACGCCGCATTAAGGGGCAGGCAACGCAAACAACTGCGCTCAAATTAACCAACCGTAACCTCAAATGCCAACCAAACCAAAACTGCCAAGCGTTGACTGTCCCTCTTGAATGCTTTGTTAGCTGCTTGGTTCATCGTAAAACATATCACGTGCCATCATATATGCTTTATGTACTTCATAGGTTTGATCTGTAACTTCTCCTGAAATCATACCTTGCCAATTTGATTTTAAACATTTTAACCGACCTTCAGTAAGATTGATCATCGACTTAGCAATCTCTAATGTAAATTGATCGCTCGGCTTGAACACAGTATTTTCATGATAGCCAGAATAAAGCCCCATGTTTTTTATCAAATCAAATTTCTTTACAAAATCTAATTGCGTTTCGTATCGCTTTAAATCTCGATTTCTTATTAAATCCAACTCATCATTCATATAGTCGAATTGTGCGATAGATCTTAGTTTAGATTGATGACCTGTGAGGCTTTTATTGAAATGTTTCCAATCTATTTTTTCTTTACCTTTCAACCGAACTCTAGTTCCGTAAATCATTGGAATTTTAGCTATCTCTTCACTTGCTAGATGAGCTAACACGTAAGCTCGCGGAAAACGACTTGCATTGAAAAGAATTAATGACTCTTCTAGAAGTTCACAGGCATTTTGGTACGCCATTTCAGATAATTGTTTTAACTCGTTGTCTGAATACATAAATATAATCTCTCTGTACAGCTAACGCCGCGTTAAGGGGCAGCCAACGCTACTACCAAGCTTCCGCATAACACCGTAACCATAAAAACCAACGCATAATAAAAATGCCACGCGTTGGCTGTCCCTCTTGAACGCCTTGTTATACCGTTCTTATAGCGCTAGAATGACCTTTATAAAGACCACTTAAAGGACTCAATAAATGACCGCTAGAATCTTAGCCGATGTAGCTGCAAGTATTACTGAATTAAAAGCTAATCCGATGAAAGTTGCAACAAGTGCATATGGTGAACCTGTCGCTGTACTTAACCGAAATGAACCAGCCTTTTACTGTGTTCCAGCAAAAGCATACGAAATGATGATGGATCGACTCGATGATCTCGAACTATTAGCGATTGCAAGAGAACGAGAGTCTGAAGAAAGCATTTCGGTAAACATCGATGACCTATAAACTTGATTTCAAAAAGAGCGCGTTAAAAGAATGGAAAAAACTTGGCTCTACGCTGCAACAACAATTTAAAAAGAAACTAATTGAACGCTTAGAAAACCCACATGTACCAGCATCAAAACTCTCTGGCGCTGACAACATGTATAAAATAAAGCTACGTCAGTCTGGCTATCGTCTCGTTTACCAAGTAAAAGATGACGTCATCGTGGTAACGGTATTAGCAGTTGGAAAACGAGAGCGAAGTGATGTTTACCGTAGTGCAATGAAACGATTAGATAACTGATTAATATACCAATCAATGCCTCTTTTTTCGGCAAGGTATAACGCCCAATTAAGGTGTGAACCACGCAACCACAGCACTTAACCTAGGCACCGAAATCACTAAACTAAACCAAAACTAAAAATGCCAAGCGTGGTGAATCACTCTTAAATTGTTTGTTATAAGCACTTTTCTATATGAATTTTAAAGCTATTTTCTTTTACATAAGCTTTGTAAATCTCAACGTTACTATTCACAGCCTTAGCTGTTTCTATGAACATATTGCGAAGTGACTCTGACTCGATTTTAGAACCAATAATTATTTTTTTCAAAGAGTGCGGGTTGTAAGAAATTAACCCTGATTCTTTAAGTAAAAATCTATATTCATTTTCATAATTAAAACAATTTGGTTTATTAAAAATAAAGGTATTAATAGCCTGTTCAGTATTTCTATCTTTAAAATTAACACCAGGTACTTCTTCTATCCCCATATGCTGACCAAGTAATTGATCAGTTGCGAGTAACTTTGGATAACCATACTCGACTTTTTGATGCGTCTTGCAACCATGGTTTTCAAAATTTTTTTTCAGCATTTCATCATCAAAAACCAGACAAATTCCTGATAATTCAGCCCCATAATGAGTCCACATTAAAAGATCAGACTCTAACATGACATTTTCCGAGTCAGTGCCCATACATAAAAGAGAGCATTTTCTTAACTCATTGATATCAGGTATAATTCTAGGATCAATGTTTTCTTCGCTCGGCAAAATACCAAACATGTTCTCTGTTGGATCGTTGAGCTTCTCTAGCTTTGAAAAGAAAAGAGAATGTGTTCTCAAAGCAGTCAGAGAATTCATATTTGCAGTTTGAAATTTATATAGTGCCATTGGATACTCCTGTGCTTATAACGCCACGTTAAGGGGTGAGCAACGCAACTACCAACTCACCGCATTGCATTAAAAACTAATAAAATCAACGCATAACG
>NZ_NBUS01000021.1:0-1542 GCF_002749895.1 Vibrio fujianensis
ATCAGAAGCCAAGCTAGATACAGAAATCATCGCCAATATTATAAGTAATTTATTCAAATGTGCCTCCTAGCACCTAACGCCCGGTTAAGGGGCAGCCAACGCCACTGACAACTTAACGCATAACACCGTAACCACAAAAACCAACGCATAGTGAAAATGCCACGCGTTGGCTGTCCCTCTTGAACCGTTTGTTAGGCCAACCGATTGACAATGATACTTTCAAAACCAAAGAACGTGCTTTTTTGTAAATTTGAAGCAAATTAAGCCATTCATTTATAAACCAAAATGCTAAATCAGCAAAGAAACAAAAAAACTCAAATTGAGCGGTTTGGAAGAAAAGTGACGAGCGTAGCATGCTCGGCGGACGTTTGGATGCTGAAGGTTATTTTGCCGCTGAATTCACAACGAAAAGCAACCCAACGCGATCAAGAAACAACAAATATGTGATGATTATTTATTGCTTAACTTAAGCCAAAAAACATGGAATTTACCGCTCAATTCCAACTCGATTTAGCTGATAAAAACTCACTTTGCCTAACGCCCGGTTAAGGGGCAGCCAACGCCACAACCAAGCTTCCGCATAACACCGTAACCACAAAAACCAACGCATAATAAAAATGCCACGCGTTGGCTGTCCCTCTTGAACCGTTTGTTATGGCTAACAACTCACTGATTTATTGGGTAATACTTTAAGAAAGCTCTATACGTTCATCTCGACATTCGTGAGAACCTATTTCGAATTCTCGACAAATCCAAGGGCGATTTTCGTAAATTGTGCACATGAACGTTTCACGATCTAGAGCTGAACACCAACCATCTGACAAACGCAACATCGTTTCTCCACCCCATTCATCGAATGCAATATGCTGCTCTGGTACACCTGTATCGGTAATGATCATAACCTCCAAACGGCAACAACAAGCATGGAAGTTTGAGCACGATATTTCCGGATTTGATACATTTTTAATTGGGATTGTCATCGAGTTCTTCAGCAAGTTTAATCGCAGAATAGTACTCCAATTTAAACCGATTTACCGACATTAATGATGAACTCAACTTGATAGCCATAACGCCGCATTAAGGGGCAGGCAACGCAAGCCACTACGCTTAAATTAACCAACCGTAACCTCAAATGCCAACCAAACCAAAACTGCCAAGCGTTGACTGTCCCACTTGAATGCTTTGTTATGTAACTTTACTAACTATTTCAAAGCATTACAAAGAACAACATTGACAAATATCGTTTAACTTACATGAAAAGTTAGCAGTAACCCAGTAGAATTTGCGTGACAACGACGAAACTGCGAGCTCTAGTTCAAAGAAAAAATGACTGCCACCAAACTTATCGCAAACCAGCTGAATCATTAACAACAAACTGAAGATTCGAAGAATAAAGAAGCCGAAAGCTAAATCAACATGCACGAAACGAACTCAGAGAAAGTCGAAATTGAAATTAGACCGATCATAAAAAACATCTACTTTTCAATGCATTGTGGTCTTTTTTCTTTACGGTTACATAACGCCGCATTAAGGGGCAGGCAA
>NZ_NBUS01000021.1:1642-2366 GCF_002749895.1 Vibrio fujianensis
GGCTATTGATTCTACTGTTCTTTCACGTATGTACCATTGAAGGAAACATTTAACCCACCACATCCATTATCGTTGCTGACTACGAGTATATTCTGGTTTAATAAAATTTTAAGAGTACAACCGTCGACATCATAATTTATTTGATTTCCATTAAAGGTTACGACACCATCGATTTCTCCAATATTTATAAAGCCAGAGGAAGAATCACCAACCCAAACCGATGTCCCTGAGAGTTTGTATTCGCTCGAATCCACCCTAGTTAAATCAATAAAGGCAGCGTTAGTATCTAATTGACCATTATAATATCGCTCATAATGTCCTTGCAAACTAGGAACATTTGCTGCATATACAAACAAAGAAACAAACAGCATGGTTAGACAAACAAAAACCGTTTTCAAGTTCAAATCTCCTGAGTAGCCTAACGCCGCATTAAGGTGTGAGTGACGCTTGGCTATACTTGAGCGAAGCGAAACTGCCAAGCGTTACGAATCACTCTTAAATGCTTTGTTATGCGAATTTTTCAACTCTGCTGACTGAATAGTTGTGCTAATTAGCTCTTCAAAAAGTTCTAACTGCCCAGCTGGAATTAATTGATTCTGAATAACTTTTCGTTTATCTGAGTCAAAAAGCCGCTCTGCCACCCAACCAATGAGATACACCAATGAAAGGCAACCTCCGGCAGTGGCTATGTTACCTTCTACTACTAAAGGCAGATCCTGAACGT
>NZ_NBUS01000021.1:2376-2764 GCF_002749895.1 Vibrio fujianensis
TCCTCCCATCTTTTGTAGAACACTTTTAGCATCTGGATTCGTGGTTAATGGCTTACCTTTTAGTAAACCGAGCTCATGAAGGATGAATGAACCAGCACAAATCGAGCCAATTAGCTGTTTGTTTGGGTCGAGGCTCAATGCTGACATAAATTCAGCTTCTTTCATCGCTGCTGGAATACCACGCTTACCACTAGTGATCAGAACGACATCTTGGTTAGTCACCTCTGAAATATGTCCGTCAGTTCTAACTTTCATGTCAAGGTGGGAATGATGTTCTGGTTTAGTTCCCAGTATGCTGACCGTCCAACTATCGGTTGTTCTCCCAAGCAAGTCATACATAAGAAAAAAGTCTACATCTGTGAAATCATCAAATATAACAACGCCAACT
>NZ_NBUS01000021.1:2774-4528 GCF_002749895.1 Vibrio fujianensis
TGTACATAAATTTCTATTCCTTTCGCTGACCTCATGAATCGCATAACGCCGCATTAAGGTGTGAGCGACGCTTGGCTATACTCGAGCGAAGCGAGACTGCCAAGCGTTGCGAATCACTCTTAAATGCTTTGTTAACAGTATGCTTTCACCTTACTCTTTGACAATCACATGAATATCTATAGAGGCGCTGAGTGTAGACTTTTTGCGTCGATATTCGTTGATAGCACGATTGCTATTGGTTTTATCTTTCGGAGGTACTGGTATCTCTGGTAATTCTTGAACCAAATATTTGCACTCTGTAGCGACTAAGTTGCGATCATTTAAGTCACAGATATTGCCCATTAACTTTGATAGTTCATCTTGAACATCATCAATTTTTTCAACAATGTCGGAAGCAAGCATAGCGCCGTTTGCGCCACTTTTAATTCTTTCTAGCTGATTCAATACCTTATGAACAGAGCCAATTATTCCAGTCCTAGCTTCAACCCGAATTACATCATGGTGTTTCGCTTTGGTTTGATACAAAAACTCCGATATGATTGCATCTGACAACCACTTTGAATCCGAATAGAGGAGTTGAAGACCTTCTCTAAAATCTTTGTATGAGCTAATGCCTTGTAGTAGAAGCATTAATGTACCGATAACAGTTACTCGTGTTTTAATCGACCCTTCTTCAAACTCAATATTTATATCAAGCCCTTCGGATAAAAAAAACTCTGTACGACTTAACGCAAAAGCTCTTATGCTTTCTTTGAACGCTTCAAGCTGTTCTTCAGTTTCAATTCCCGCTGGTTCAACGTTAATATACGCCTGACTAAGAATATTTTTATCTATGTAATCAGCCACGAAATTTCCTCAATACTGTTAACGCCCGCTTAAGGGGCAGCCAATGCTACTACCAACTTACTGCATAACACCGTAACCACAAAAATCAACGCATAGCAAAAATGCCACGCGTTGGCTGTCCCTCTTGAAGCATTTGTTATAACACAGTTTCACACATCATGTTCCGTGAGCAATTGACGACAGTTACGGACTGTTAGAACACGTATTTCGAGGCCCAAACTATAAATAATGCGGTAATGGCCAAAAATTATTTCACGGTAGTTCGTATGAGGCATTTCAGGAACCATGCGGCCCATTTCTGGCATTGAGCCGATCAATTCCGTTTTGTCGAACACATCATTCACCCACTTTTCTGCAGCTGAGGGGTTGTCCAAAGCAATAAACTCTGCAGCATCACCTAGTTTTTGTAACGCTAGAGGTGACCAAACTACTTTCATTTGATGATGCGTCCCAGAACTTGTGAACGAGCATCTGCGTTTGATACACCCAAACCTGCAGCCAATTGAGCTTCTGCAGTACGCATTTCTTCAAGTAATTCGATTTTCTCTTGCATCGCTTCATACTCGGCAACGTCAAGAACAACGGCTACACCTTTACCTCGTTGTGTAATAACTAATGGTCGACGAGTTTCATTGATCTGTTTGATAAATGATGCAACGCCAGCACGGAACTCAGACAAAGGCTGAATATCTTGATCAAGGTGAATACGGCTCATAATGAACTCCATTTGGTACAATTTAATGTACAAATAGTAGTTCAATTGAGATTTACGAGCAAGGAATTGATTCTGTGTTATAACGCCGCATTAAGGTGTGAGCAGCGCTTGGCTATACTTGAGCGAAGCGAAACTGCCAAGCGTTGCGAATCACTCTTAAATGCTTTGTTAGGCATCTGGCTTACCATGCTGA
>NZ_NBUS01000020.1 GCF_002749895.1 Vibrio fujianensis
TTGGTTGGCATTTGAGGTTAAGGCTGGCTAGTTTTAGTACAGTTATTTGCGTTGCCTGCCCCTTAATGCGGCGTTATGTTTTCGGAGGAAATGCGTGATTTGGATAAAGCGAGTGGCTTTGATTACTTTTCTTTCGGTTCTGGGGTATTTTCTATTCCTTCATGCAGGGATGGCTAGTGATGGAGCTATAGAGCTCAAGTGGTATTACAGGTTTGAAATGATAGCTGCGGGAATCATTTGGTGGCCTGCGGTTTTATATTTGAAGCTTAGGGATTTAGCAAATTATCCAACAAGCATTTTAGGGCTAGAATTATGGCCAGTACAATATTTTAGCTATTGTATGGTTTTTAAGCTATACGATGTGATAGTCGGGTATAAGAAAATGACGAATAGGTAATCTATGTAATAAGTGGGCTTAACTATAGTCTCCTGAAAAATCAGTAAAAAATCGGGATATATGCTCTGTTTTAGCCCCAAACATAACAAAGCATTCAAGAGGGACAGTCAACGCTTGGCAGTTTTGGTTTGGTTGGCATTTGAGGTTACGGTGGGCTAGTTTGAGTTTAGTTGTTTGCGTTGCCTGCCCCTTAATGCGGCGTTAGTTTTCTCTCCAATATTGTGAATATATTACGCTTATTGATATAATCTCATTTTTAATTAGAGTTAAAAATGAACAATATTATAAGCACAGTTACCGAGTGGCCGACAATTGTACAGGGAGCGCTAGGTTCAGCGTTATTTGCACTATGTTTTTCTCTAGGGCAGAGGGCTGTAAGGGCAATAACCAACTATTCCAAGGCCTATTCAAAGAGGGTTAGCAAGGATATTGTAATAAGGGATGAGCTACTTAAAGGTGTTATAGCGCAAGGAGAGCGAAATGACATATTGCTCGTTATGTCAGGAATGACCTATCCGGCACTACATTATGTAATCAAAGCTTTTCTATTCTTTTCTTTTGGCTATTTGGCTGAAGGTATTGTTCCTGTTTTTGGTTCAATTGGCGTATTGATTGGTGTTTTCTTTCTTTTTAAAGCTCTGCTTTACTGTCCAGATTTAACCAAGTTTGAAGAGCCGTCATCGAAGTCCGATAAGACAAACTAACAATCTGTTTAAGAGTGATTCGCAACGCTTGGCATTTTTTCTATGCGTTGCGTTTTGTGTTTAAGGTGGTATGCGGTAGCTTCGGTATTGCGTTGCTCACACCTTAACAGGGCGTTATGTAACCGTAAAGAAAAAAGACCACAATGCATTGAAAAGTAAATATTTTTTATGATTGATCTAATTTCAATGTCGACTTTGTCTGAGCGAGTTTCATGCATGTTGATTTAACTTTCGGCTTCTTGTTCTTCGAGTTTTTTACTCTGGCTTCAATGGTAAAGCGAGTTTGCGATAAGTTTGGTGGCAGTCACTTTTTTCTTTGAACTAGGGCTCGCAGTTTCGTCGTTGCCACGCAAATTCTACTGGGTTACTGCTCACTTTTCATGTAAGTTAAACGATATTTGGCAATGTTGTTCTTTGTAATGCTTTGAAATGGTTAGCAAAGTTACATAACAAAGCATTCAATAGGGACAGTCAACGCTTGGCAGTTTTGGTTTGGTTGAGCATTTAAGGTTACGGTTGGTTAATTTGAGCGCAGTTGTTTGCGTTGGCTGCCCCTTAATGCGGCGTTATGTAACTGTAGAGAAAAAGACCACAATATCTTGAAAATTAAAGTGTTTTTATGGTTTCTTTACTTTTAATTTAGCTTCTACTTTACACGTTTATACCTTTAATTGATTGTTTTTATTAGTTATTTATACAGTTTGTAAAGTTAGTTTTATTCATGTTGATTTGGTTTTCGTCTTCTTTATTCTTCGAATTTTTAGCTGGTTCTAAATGGTTTAGTGGATTTGCGATAAGCTTGGTGGCAGTCATTTTTTTCTTTGAACTAGGGCTCGCAGTTTCGTCGTTGCCACGCAAATTCTACTGGGTTACTGCTAACTTTTCATGTAAGTTAAACGATATTTGGCAATGTTGTTCTTTGTAATGCTTTGAAATGGTTAGTAAAGTTACATAACAAAGCATTCAAGAGGGACATTCAACGCTTGGCAGTTTTGGTTTGGTTGAGCATTTGAGGTTACGGTTGGTTAATTTGAGCACAGTTGTTTGCGTTGCCTGCCCCTTAATGCGGCGTTAGTTTCTCTCAGGAAAGATCATCAAAAATTTACGCCCAAGGTTCTGAAAATTCAGCTTTTGGCGTTCAAACTGCACAACTGGACTTTTAAGTTTGGCTTGATGCTGATTTGGTAGAAAGCGTTGACAGTTCAGTAGTTTCAAAGTTGCTGAAAGCCCAAAAACCTCGATGCTCCAACGTTGTTAGATGTTCTACTCGGAAAGTTTGGTTTCACAAAAGGCAGCATCATCGCTGTGATCTTGCTTTCTTTATCGCGGACTCTTAACCGTGGCCAACTTAACCTTTATTGTTTTGAGTTTTGGCAGTCAACTTCACAGCTTTTGGCGTTGGACGTGTGCTTGTTCGATGCATTTGCGTAAAATGACTTTCAAGCAAATGTGTTAAAAGTCATTGCTAAACAATAGGCTACGAAACTAACAAACGCCTCAAGAGGGACTGTCAACGCGTAGCGTTTCCAGTCCCATTGAGCCGCGGTGGTTACGACTGTTGTGTTTAAGTTTAGTGTTATGCGTTGCCAGCCCCTTAGGCGGGCGTTATGTAACCGTAAAGAAAAAAAGACCACAATGCGTTGAAAAGTAGATGTTTTTTATGATTGATCTAATTTCAATTTTCTTTGGGTTAGTTTCGTGCATGTTGATTTAGCTTGCGGCTTCTTTATTCTTCGAGTATTCAGTTTGTTGTTAATGATTCAGCGGGTTTGCGATAAGCTTGGTGGCAGTCACTTTTTTCTTTGAACTAGGGCTCGCAGTTTTGTCGTTGCCACGCAAATTCTACTGGGTTACTGCTAACTTTTCATGTAAGTTAAACGATATTTGGCAATGCTATTCTTTGTAATGCTTTGAAATTATTAGTAAAGTTACATAACAAAGCATTCAAGAGGGACAATCAACGCGTGGCACTTTTGGTTTGTGTGATCATTTGAGGTTACGGCTGGCTAGTTTGAGTGCAGTTGTTAGCGTTGCTTGCCCCTTAATGCGGCGTTAGCTGCTTACAAGTTCGCATGTTCCATTAGCTGTACAAGTTGGTTTTTTAGTCATATACTTGTCTCATTAAACGTACATGTGGAGGTTTTATGAGAATTGTATCTTTTACCGAAGCTAGAAATAGCTTGAAGAGCGTTTTGGATGCTGTTGTTAATGACGCAGATACAACCGTAATCACACGTCGTGATTCTGAAGATGCCGTTGTTATGTCACTGGATTATTACAATAGCTTAATGGAAACGGTTCATTTACTTCGTTCTCCGGCAAATGCTGAGCACTTACATCGTTCAATTGCTCAGTTTAAAGCGGGTAAGGTGAGCCAAAGAGATTTAATCGATGAGTAGTCGTTTATTATCTTGGACTGATGAATCTTGGAATGATTATGTTTATTGGCAGACGCAAGACAAGAAAACACTTAAACGTATAAATAAACTTATCACGGATGTTAAGCGTTCTCCTTTCGAGGGCATAGGTAAACCTGAGCCACTAAAAGAAAATTTATCTGGTTTCTGGTCGCGACGAATAGATGATACGAATAGGTTAGTTTATGCGGTTGATGATAGTGCAATCACGATCATTTCTTGTCGCTATCACTATTAATTTAGGCTTTATCGTCAGGCAGCTAACAAACAATTCAAGCAGACCCTCAACGCGTGGCATTTTTATTATGCGTTGAGTTTAGTGATTACGGTGTTGTGCGGAAAGTTGGTAGTCGCGTTTCGGGCTACTTAATTGGGCGTTATGTAACCGTAGAGAAAAAGACCGCAATGTATTGAAATTTAAAGTGTATTTATTTTTAAGTGTGTTTCTATTTTACATGTTTTATGATTTTAACTTATTGTTTAAATTGGTTATTTTCAAATTTATAAACCTAGTTTTATTCATATTGGCTTAGTTTTCGTCTCCTTGTTCTTCGAGTCTTTGTTCTGAGCTTTATTGGTAAAGCTAGTTTGCGATAAGCTTGGTGGCAGTCATTTTTTTTCTTTGAACTAGGGCTCGCAGTTTCGCCGTTGTCACGCAAATTCTACTGGGTTACTGCTAACTTTTCATGTAAGT
>NZ_NBUS01000019.1 GCF_002749895.1 Vibrio fujianensis
GGCAGGCAACGCAAACAACTGCGCTCAAATTAACCAACCTTAACCTCAAATGCCAACCAAACCAAAACTGCCAAGCGTTGGCTGTCCCACTTGAATGCTTTGTTATGTAACTTTTCTAACTATTTCAAAGCATTACAAAGAAAAATATTGCCAAATATCGTTTAACTTACATGAAAAGTTAGCAGTAACCCAGTAGCATTTGCGTGACAACGACGAAACTGCGAGCCCTAGTTCAAAGAAAAAAATGACTGCCACCAAACTTATCGCAAACCCTCTGAATCATTAACAATAATCTGAAGATTCGAAGAACAAAGAAGCCGAAAGCTAAATTAACATGCACAAAACCCACTCAGAGAAAATCGACATTGAAATTAGATCAATCATAAAAAACATCTACTTTTCAATGCATTGTGGTCTTTTTTCTTTACGGTTACATAACGCCGCATTAAGGTGTGAGCGGCGCTTGGCTATACTTGAGCGAAGCGAAACTGCCAAGCGTTGCGAATCACTCTTAAATGCTTTGTTATACAAATTATTGATTTTTCTCGTTTTGGCCGTCTCGTTGAGCTTTTAAAATGAAACCATACATTGATAAAACTACTAAACCGAAACCTAAAAAGAAAGAAATGACAATTATATGTGAACCGATTTGCATTGCTCCCATATTAGTCCCACTTTTATATTTAGTTAGCCGACAGGTTGCTCTTTCAGCTAGTTGTTCAATATCAGTTTGGCATGATAATTCTTGTAAAGGTTTACCGTACGTTTCTTCAAGGGAATATATACTCTCTTTAATTTCAAAGTCATAATCAGTAATTATCTGATACGATTGAGATATTGCTAATAAAGACAAGCCAAGTAGTGCTATCCCCCCTTTAAAAATCAAAGAGTATGATTGTTCTAAGTGAATTATCATTCCTCTGCCAGTTGCTACCGTATTTTCCATTAATTGAGATACATAGTTCATCAAAGTGTCTTTCATTTTACTCATGCTCAAGCCTTTAGTATGTTTAGTTGTGCTATGCTAATTTGTATAACGCCGCATTAAGGGGCAGGCAACGCAAACAACTGCGCTCAAATTAACCAACCTTAACCTCAAATGCCAACCAAACCAAAACTGCCAAGCGTTGACTGTCCCACTTGAATGCTTTGTTATGTAACTTTCCCAACCATTTCAAAGCATTACAAAGAACAGCATTGCCAAATATCATTTAACTTACATGAAAAGTGAGCAGTAACCCAGTAGAATTTGCGTGGCAACGACGAAACTGCGAGCCCTAGTTCAAAGAAAAAAGTGACTGCCACCAAGCTTATCGCAAACCCGCTGAATCATTAGCAACAAACTGAAGATTCGAAGAATAAAGAAGCCGAAAGCTAAATCAACATGTACGAAACTAACTTAAAGAAAGTCGAAATTTAAATTAGATCAATCATAAAAAATATCTATTTTTCAATGCATTGTGGGCTTTTTTCTCTACGGTTACATAACGCCCAATTAAGGGGTGAACAACGCCTCCACCCAAACCTAAAGCATTGTGCCATAAACACTCATTTTGAAGTAGAAGCAAAACTGCCAAGCGTTGTGAATCCCTCTTAAATTGATTGTTATATGTCTAGGCTCCCACTAGACCAATACTACCAATGTGCTTATCGATTTGGGCTCCACTTTCAATAAGAATACGGTAACCACTATCATAGAACGGAGGCGGAAATAGAGAATGGGTCCCAACCATTTTACCGTCGCCCAACCAGTCAAGAGCGTCGGACAACTTAACCCTAACAATCCCTCTAATTTGTTTAGAGTAATCATTTGGACGCTCGTTGTTTACACCTTTACATCTGAAAAGCAAACCGTGCTGTGCGTGCGGACGTAAGAAAACAGATGGTGCAGCCATACGTAAATCAACCATCTCAGTGTTGGGACCGTGGAAATAACCTGGCTTAAATTTATCTCGCTTCTGAATATCCACACCGACTAACACAACATAAGCGTATTTATCTTCTTCTGAGGGTATACGCCTTTCGAAATGCAGATATTGCCCACACTCACCAGCGCCTTTAGCACGATGGCACGCAAACCATAGCGCTATCCAAAAGTTATCTACAAGATCAACCCATGTAGTATGAACGCCGTAATGTTGAATCAATGGCTCATGAGCATACTCTCCAAAACCTTGGAAAATATGACACTTATCATTAAATTCCTTGAGAGCATTACGAACAGAAACGATCCGATTCTCTTTTGATTTTGATTGATGGATATTTCTAAATATTGTCGGAGATAGAGAACCGTAAACTTTCCTTTCTCCTCTGAAGTAAATGCCTTCACTCTTGTCAGTTAAAGCATGACTAAACTTCAAATATCCAGCAACCTTTACCAATGCATGAGGGTCATTAACATGAATAACTTCTCTATTAGTACCTTTTTCAATTATCCTTTCGGTATCGGGAATCGTTAATTTACTGAGAGGCATAATACTCCAATATTTTTGATTAACTACAATGACATATAACGCCGCATTAAGGGGCAGGCAACGCAAACAACTGCGCTCAAATTAACCAACCGTAACCTCAAATGCCAACCAAACCAAAACTGCCAAACGTTGACTGTCCCACTTGAATGCTTTGTTATGTAACTTTGCTAACTATTTCAAAGCATTACAAAGAATAATATTGCCAAATACCGTTTAACTTACATGAAAAGTTAGCAGTAACCCAGTAGAATTTGCGTGGCAACGACGAAACTGCGAGCCCTAGTTCAAATAAAAAAGTGACTTCCACCAAGCTTATCGCAAACTCACTTTACCATTGAAACCAGAGTAAAAACTCGAAGAACAAGAAGCCGAAAGTTAAATCAACATGCACGAAACCCGCTCAGAAAAAGTCGACATTGAAATTAGATCAATCATAAAAAAATCTACTTTTCAATGCATTGTGGTCTTTTTTTTCTTTACGGTTACATAACGCCCGCTTAAGGGGCTGACAACGCATGCCAACCAAACTCAAACAAAACAACCGTAACCTCAAATATACTTATTTGAATCTAAAATGCCTAGTGTTGGCTGTCCTCCTTAAAGCGTTTGTTATGATGACTTGATAACCGATCCAACGCTGACTGTATTGATTTCAACCTAAAAA
>NZ_NBUS01000018.1:0-1186 GCF_002749895.1 Vibrio fujianensis
TCTTTACGGTTACATAACGCCGTGTTAAGGGGCGAAATACGCTATACCCCAAAACTAAACCATTGTGACTGAAACACCTAACTCAACATTTGATACCAACTCGCCAAGCGTTTTGAGTCCCTCTTAAACACTTTGTTAACTGGTGAACTCAACACAACCACAAAAAGCTAGGATAACCATTAGTTCAGCTAACCCAAATAGTTAATCATGAAACTTTTTCGAGTCTGTTGAACATCTCACAACCTAATACTTGTACCATGAAACTTAGTCACCTAACTCCGAACCCTTATATTAGACGCCTAGTAAGCGTCTAACACGCAGCTACGCAACTTAGCACCAAATACCATCACTTCATTAGACCAAGTAATGCAAATCAGCGAAATCAACCACAAACAGAAACGCAAACAGGATGATTTTAATGGGAACCAGTTAACGCCCAATTAAGGGGTGAACAACGCCTCCACCCAAGCTACAGCATTGTGCCATAAACACTAAATTTGAAGTAGAAGCAAAAATGCCAAGCGTTGTGAATCCCTCTTAAATTGCTTGTTAAATGCATTTAGACGCACACGTAAATCTACCTTATAATGCACCTTTCTTTTTCTACCCACAAGCATATGAAACCTAACAATATTACTGAAACCATTAACACGATCTCTTCCGATCGTCTCAATAGTTACCGTAGCTACTTTAATCTGAACTCAGATGAAGAGTGCTTAGGACTGTACTTGTGGAATGACGCTCTCTCAGCCTCCTTTTTCAAATTAATTAGTATCTTTGAAGTAGCTCTTCGCAATACTATTCATAGGGAGTTATCTCACCAATTCAATGTACACCGACAGCAAGGGCATGCATTCGATAATGATTGGTATGAGCACCTGATTGCCCAAGATCAATTAAAGCCTAAGACAGTGACTATGATTCGCAAAGTGACCCATTTGCAATCACGAGGTCGTGGAAGAAGAAGCCGAAATCAATTAATAGCGAAAACCCCGGTACCAACACCGGGAAAAGTAATCGCGGCACAAAGTTTTGGTTTCTGGGGATTTTTAATTAACGACACTTCGTCGAACAACTCAATAGACTGGCAAAGCGCACTGTTCAATGGACTTAAAGGGCACTTCGCCCTCCACTCCACTTACTGGTCTCAAAACGCATTGGAAGACTTTTTAATGCGGTTGAGTCA
>NZ_NBUS01000018.1:1196-3011 GCF_002749895.1 Vibrio fujianensis
TAAATGAACTAAGAAACCGAATTGCTCACCACGAACCTATCTGGAAGTTCACTCAGATTAGACACCACAGCACCAACCAAGAGATTTATCCGGCAGCATCAACGCCAGAAGAAAGTATTCAACGAATGAAAACTTTAAATGAACGATTGTGCCGGATATTAGGCTGGGTATCCGAAGATAGAAAAAACGACTATCTGGACTCTCATTACAAATCACATTTTGATTGGCTTACAAGCATTGAAGCTCTAGATGTATACAAGTCTCTTTCATACAGCAATATACTAACCCCCGCGCAAGCGAAAAGACGTTTTAATGCTATAGTAAAGAGTTCAAAGGTATATGAGGTTATCGGTAAGCGAGGCATAGTTACTATACTCCCTGGAGTTGTATAGTTGACACTACAGCAGCTTTGTACCATAATTCAGTCACTAGCTCGTTAGGCTACAGTGTTGGTAATAAAATTCTCGCCAATATCTCTAACTTGAGCATTCTAGAGAGCACCCTGCGGGGTGCTTTTCGCTTTTCTAAGAGCCAAAATCTAAAGGCATTTAACGCCTTGTTAAGGTGTGAGGCGCGCAATACCGAAGCTTCCGCATACCACCTTAACCACTAAAACCAACGCATAGTAAAAATGCCACGCGTGCCGAATCACTCTTGAACAATTTGTTATGTACGTGCTAAAGGTACACAACTGACTCCACATTGTTGCCCTCGGGGTCAATCAAAAACGCAGCGTAGTAGTTTGGAGCATAGTGTTCTCGTAAACCAGGCTTACCGTTGCATTTACCACCTAAAGATAACCCCGCTTGATGAAACGCGGAAACTTGTAATTTGTTTGATGCAGAAAAAGCAATATGGCACTTAGAATTACTGACGCCTTTTTCAATTAGAAACCTTACATTTGGCTCGCTCGAAAGCCCAAAGCCAGCAGCATTTTCATCTGACCACTTGAGCTCAATACCCAATGGCTCTAGCACATTCTTGTAAAACACACGACATTCTTCGAATGCAACTACCTTAATTTCAAAATGATCTATCACTCTCAATCCTTTAGAGTTGGTTACAATTTTCCTTAAAGTACATAACGCCCAATTAAGGTGTGAGGCACGCAATACCGATGCTTCCGCATACCACCTTAACCACTAAAACCAACGCATACCCAAAATGCCACGCGTGCCGAATCACTCTTAAATTGTTTGTTATAAAGCGGACTCTACGTTAAACGCCTTTTCGAACCACACTGAGCTTATGTACTGCCCATGTTTCTTCGCATATTCATTGAAAACTCCGACTTCTCTGAAACCAAACCGTTTATGTAATGCCACTGATGCGTCGTTTGGTAATGCAACACCCGACAATACACGATGGACACCATAGGCACGAATTGATGAGAACAACTGAGTATATAGTTTAGAACCTAAACCTTTCCCCTTTGCTTCTTGTGCCAGATAAACGGTCACTTCTACGGTGTCGTCAAAAGCTGAAATTGCTCTGTACTGTTGGGAACATGCAAAACCTAGCAACACGCCGTTTTCTGTGGCTACATATAGTTGATATTTGGTAGTGCTAGAAAACTGAGAAAACCATTTCTGACGATTTTCCAGAGTAAATGGAACTTCCTCAAAACGTGAATTGGTGTGTTCAATATAAAAATTAAAGATGTCGGTGATACCAGCAACATCTTCAAGTTTACCTGTTCGAATTTCCACGAAATTTCCTTTTTCTTCGAGCTTTATAACGCCGCATTAAGGGGCAGGCAACGCAAACAACTAAACTCAAACTAGCCAGCCGTAACCTCAAATGCCAACCAAACCA
>NZ_NBUS01000017.1:0-2752 GCF_002749895.1 Vibrio fujianensis
GTGTGAGCGGCGCTTGGCTATACTTGAGCGAAGCGAAAATGCCAAGCGTTGCGAATCACTCTTAAATGCTTTGTTAGGTTTATGCCACTTGACCTTTCATTACACCAAGTAACTCCAGCAATTGCCTACCATCACTGGGCATCCCTTCATACGCACCAAAGTAGCTTGGATAGTATATTGGTATTGATGTACATAAAAATTGAAACAGTGAATAGTACAGCCCAAAATTTACCAAAAATTGAGCTAGGTACGGTAATTGATAGCGGCTAAGCAGATATAAGCCGATACATAAAATTAGAGATACAACAGGACCCATTAACAACGAGACTGCTTGTAAATTTTTGCTCACATCTCTTTCTATTGAAGCAAAGCCAACATTCATCGACAAAGGTGTGATTAGGAGCTTTAATTTACCAACCCGAAATTCCTTAGCATTACTTCCACTTCCCAATCGAATTTCTACCGCATGACCTGTCAATAATTGAGGAGTTGCATGCCCTAACTCATGAAGTAGCATAACCGATGGCATTACCAATACAAACCCCAAAACTAAACCAATTAAACTGCTCACACACAACCTCCTTATTACGAATAAGCAACAAGATTAATATATCTTTTTGAAGCTTGCACCAAGTCACAATAAAAACCTAACGCCGCGTTAAGGGGTGAGTAACGCAACTACCAACTCACCGCATTGCACTAAAAATCAATAAAATCAACGCATAACGAAAATGCTACGCGTTGCGAATCCCTCTTGAACGCTTTGTTATGTGCGTGTTTCAGATTGACAAAGAATCCCTAACTCAGCCTGCTTCTTTTTACTTAAACCACTTGAAACAATTCTATAGGATTCAGATAGATAATAACGTAACTCATCATCAAGGCGACTTCCCGTTTCAGTTTTCTGAATCCATTTCATTCCTCGATTAGCAAAATATGGTGCTGGCCTGTAACCATCACAATTACTCAGAAAATCAAAGTTCAGGTCTGACACCTTAAAAGTAAATGCCGATTTCCCATCAGAGCCCCAACCTTCGACCGCAAATACCTTATCGCCTACTTTCCATACATCAGAATTGCCCCATTGAACAACATGACTAGTAGCGGGGAAAGAGCCGCAAAATTCATTAAATTCATCGTAATTCATATTGTTCATCCTTGAAGCACATAACGCCCGCTTAAGGGGCTGACAACGCTACTACCAAGTTTCCGCATAACACCGTAACCACAAAAACCAACGCATAATAAAAATGCCACGCGTTGGAAGTCCCTCTTGAAGCGTTTGTTAGCAGTGTACTCAAAGAGGCTTTACCATGTAATGACGCATACTTTTTATTACCGGAAAGTCATTTAAAGTCATCTGCTCAACATAACCGCATTTTTCATAAAATGGTTTCGCTTGAAAACTAAAAGTGTCTAAGAAACTTGATAAACAACCTTTGCTACGAGCAAATTCTTCGGCCTCATTTAATAATTGTCTTCCCAAGCCTTTACTTGAATGTTCACTATCTACCCAAAGAAATTTCACGAGCAGCCACTGGCCCCAAATTTCACCGACTAAACCACCTAATTTTTTCCCATGATCATCATGCGAATAACAAGCAAACTCTGTATGGTAAATGTCTTTGAGAAAAGGCGTATTATGCTTACGTAAACCTAAACGAATCTCATCAATGTCAGATTGTTTTGGTTCAGTTGTTATATCTATTTTCATGATGTACCTGTTAAATATTACTGGAACTGCTAACGCCCAATTAAGTAGCCCGAAACGCAACTACCAACTTTCCGCACAGCACCGTAATCACTAAACTTAACGCAAAACGAAAATGCCACGCGTTGAGGGTCTGCTTGAATTGTTTGTTATGTGCCGGGGTCATTATTTACTCCGATCTTCTATTTCGTCGAACGATTCCACCGAAATTCGTTCAGCGATTTCACGCATTTTCTGCATTTTTTCAGGATTACTATTTTCCCAAAATAACTGCCAATCTTGTCGAGAGCGCCACTTAGCAATCGTTAGTACCTTTTCAGGTTTATCAAAGGAATGAAGCATAAAACTGCCGAGAGCACCCTCATGAATAGAGTCAGTTGTAGAACTCCAAACCTTTTGAAATTCATCCATTTTATTAGTTGGCACTCGCCACTCATATATGACTCTAAACATATGATTTCCTTGTAATATAGACGTTGAAAACTATTAGGCACATAACGCCCAATTAAGTAGCCCGAAACGCAACTACCAACTTCCCGCATTACACCGTAATCACTAAACTCAACGCAAAACGAAAATGCCACGCGTTGAGGGTCTGCTTGAATTGTTTGTTATATTTCAGTTCCATACAGCCACTGAAACACCAAACAACCTTTAAGAATAGTAAATAACATCAAACGCTTAACGTAAGTTGAGCTAACTTTCGATACAAAAAAAACAATTAATTTTGAAATCGAATCAAGCTTACTCATTGATTTTAATAACAAATATTAGATAAAAAAGAAATTAATGTTAACCCAATCGGAATAACTACCAAATGTGATTAAACGATAATATTTGTTAGTCATTGATATACATGATCAAACCAAGAGCTATCGGCAACCAGAAATCATCAACCAGCAAAACACTCACATTACCACTTAACTTTTAAATTTGTAGCACGTTGAATTTAAGAGAAATATAACGCCCGCTTAAGGGGCAGCCAACGCTACTACTAACTTACCGCATAACACCGTAACCACTGACAACCAACGCATTGTA
>NZ_NBUS01000017.1:2762-3160 GCF_002749895.1 Vibrio fujianensis
AAAATGCCACGCGTTGGCTGTCCCTCTTGAAGCGTTTGTTATGCTTAAGCTTCAATGACTTACGTTTTACCTAAACCAAGATTAACTCAGCTTTGATGCACAAACAAAACCCAAAAACCAAAAAACTGAAATGACTCATGATTTTGAAAATCAGACTTTGAACTTTGGCAGCTAAAACGAAAAAACCTAAGATCAAGTTGCTGATGGAGCCAACTGGCCTAATCTCGTGCTTGCCCGAAAATTGACTGAGGCAACTCTCAGAATTTTTAGCGCCCAAGAATGGATGTCCAGAAAACAGCGCCCGCTGAAGCCAATTTGCCGACGAGCACGAAACTCACAAGCCAAGGGAATAAAGAACAATCATAAACCACTGATTTTGGGTGATTAAGCATAACGCC
>NZ_NBUS01000016.1:0-1863 GCF_002749895.1 Vibrio fujianensis
CGCAATGTATTGAAAATTAGTTTTTTATGATTTCTTTGCTTTGAATTTAGCTTCTAGTTTGTATGTTCAGTACTTTTAAGTGATTGTTTAAATTGGTTATTTTAGAATTTATAAACCTAGTTTTATTCATATTGGCTTAGTTTTCGTCTCCTTGTTCTTCGAGTCTTTGCTCTGAGCTTTATTGGTAAAACTAGTTTGCGATAAGTTTAGGGGCAGGCAGTTTTTTCTTTGAACTAGGGCTCGCAGTTTCGTTGTTGCCACGCAAATTCTACTGGGTTACTGCTAATTTTTCATGTAAGTTAAACGGTATTTGGCAATATTGTTCTTTGTAATGCTTTGAAATTGCTAGTAAAGTTACATAACAAAGCATTCAAGAGGGACAGTCAACGTTTGGCAGTTTTGGTTTGGTTGAGCATTTGAGGTTACGGTTGGTTAATTTGAGCGCAGTTGTTTGCGTTGCCTGCCCCTTAATGCGGCGTTATGTACCACTAAGGTTCATCAGAACAAATCACTATGAGAGCCAATTCTAGCTAATTGGAGCTGGCCATCAAAAATGCGATAAATGAGCACTAGATCTGGTTTAACGTGGCAGTCACGGAATCCAACCCATCCGCCAGTTAGAGGGTGGTCAACATTTTTAGGGTCGAGTTTTTCGCCTCTTTGCAGCTTTGATATGATGTTGCCGACTTCAATGATGTCCGAAATCGGCATTTTTGTGATTTTTTTGAAGTCTTTTTTGAATTGTGTTGAGTATTCTAAGCTATACATTCTTAACTTTGCCTTCAGTTAACTCAGTAAGCATAGCGTCAACAGATTCTGCTTTATGCCCATGACCTTGAACGAGTTCATTCATTGCAGAAATCGTTGTTTCATTTGGTTGAGGCACACGTAAGTCAAATGGAATACCACCATGATTAATCACGGCTTTTGCAAAAATTTTAATAGCTTGTGATGTACTAAGACCCATTTCGTCACAGATGCTAGTAAAAGCAACTTTGGTATCATGGTCTATACGAGTACTTAGCATTTCTGTTCTCATAACAGTACCTTTAGTTGTACAATGTATTACATAGTTAAACATTAGTATAATGGCACATAACAAACGGTTCAAGAGGGACAACCAACGCGTGGCATTTTTATTGTGCGTTGGTTTTGGTGGTTTCGGTGTTATGCGGTAAGTTGGTAGTAACGTTGGTTGCCCCTTAACCGGGCGTTATGTTTTCGGAGGAAATGCGTGATTTGGATAAAGCGAGTGGCTTTGATTACTTTTCTTTCGGTTCTGGGGTATTTCCTATTCCTTCATGCAGGGATGGCTAGTGATGGAGCTATAGAGCTCAAGTGGTATTACAGGTTTGAAATGATAGCTGCGGGAATCATTTGGTGGCCTGCGGTTTTATATTTGAAGCTTAGGGATTTAGCAAATTATCCAACAAGCATTTTAGGGCTAGAATTATGGCCAGTACAATATTTTAGCTATTGTATGGTTTTTAAGCTATACGATGTGATAGTCGGGTATAAGAAAATGACGAATAGGTAATCTATGTAATAAGTGGGCTTAACTATAGTCTCCTGAAAAATCAGTAAAAAATCGGGATATATGCTCTGTTTTAGCCCCAAACATAACAAAGCATTCAAGAGGGACAGTCAACGCTTGGCAGTTTTGGTTTGGTTGGCATTTGAGGTTACGGTGGGCTAGTTTGAGTTTAGTTGTTTGCGTTGCCTGCCCCTTAATGCGGCGTTATGTAACCGTAGAGAAAAAGACCGCAATGTATTGAAAAATAAATGTTTTTTATGATTGATCTAATTTCAATTTCGACTTTCTTTAAGTTAGTTTCGTGCATGTTGATTTAACTTTCGGCTTCT
>NZ_NBUS01000016.1:2186-3150 GCF_002749895.1 Vibrio fujianensis
CTTTCCCCCAATACAATGACTTAATGAGGTATAAATGGATTTTAAAAATGCAACACCAATGAATAAATTACAATATGCCAATGAGTGGTCGAAAAACTCATCTGGGTTTGAAAAAAGAAACTTTTACACATGGATGGCAAGTACTTTACCTAGTGCGACTCGAGCACTAGAGATTGGCTGTGGTGCTGGTTTTAGTACTTTGGAAATAGCCAAAAAAGTTCCTAAGGTTATATGTGTTGAGGTAAATGAACACTTAGCTTCAAAAGCTGAAGAATATTTAACCAGTCATGGCGTGTCCACGTCAGTTGTAAAAAGTGTTAACGGGAAATACCAAGAAACAAGTTCTCGAGTAGATATCTTTATCTTAAACCTATTTGACGTCGCGAAATTCCAAGTTTTCCAACAGGCTTCATTTGATATGCTAATCTGCTGGTTTATTGGTTCAGACCCTTACACTATAGCTAATGGCTTCAACCTTAAGGTTGAAGATCTAGAGCCTAGTCATATGGCTCGCTATAGAAACAAGGTACACAAAGATGTCTATGACGCGGGCAGGCAATTATTAAGTAATGGTGGAAACGTTAGTATCATAGATAGAGGATTAGTACCGTTTGAAGTCAATATTGATGATGTAAAGAACTATCTTTTAGACCTACATTTAGATGTTTCTAGTGGTAATTACAATCGCGGAAAGGCTGAAATAAAATTTATTGATACTGAGTTTAAATCTTCACAATTACAGTACGTTGCCGAACAATCTAACCCTCAAGGAAATAAAGTGCTCAACTCAGTAGTTATGATTAAAAGATAACAAAGCATTTAAGAGTGATTCGCAACGCTTGGCAGTTTCGCTTCGCTCAAGTATAGCCAAGTGTCGCTCACACCTTAATGCGGCGTTATGATGACTTTAAATTTACCTTATGAGGTTTTTAAATGGGCTGCTTTCGGCATTTTCAAGAACCAG
>NZ_NBUS01000015.1 GCF_002749895.1 Vibrio fujianensis
GCTAAATTCAAAGCAAAGAAATCATAAAAAACTTTAATTTTTAATACATTGCGGTCTTTTTCTCTACGGTTACATAACGCCCGCTTAAGGGGCTGACAACGCTACTACCAAGTTTCCGCATAACTCCGTAACCACCGAAATCAACGCACAATAAAAATGCCACGCGTTGGAAGTCCCTCTTGAAGCGTTTGTTATGCTTTATTACCTATTGATTATATTGAACTTTTACAATATTTATTACTTGCGCCCACTTTAACTCAAAATGATAAACTTGCCTACTTTCAGCAATCATTGGTGCCTATAAGATCCCAAATAAGTTGAAGCGAAATAGCCTGCGAAATCAATGAACCAGCAACACCAAAGAAAGAGACCTTTAAGCAACAATCGAACCTTTTACGCATACAATTTATCAGAGCAGAGTCGGAAAAAAGCGCACATTCGCCGATAAACTTGCGCTAACCAAACACTATCAGCAAGCAAGAAGCCAATGAGATCCCAAACATGCTGAAGCGAAATAGCCGGTGGAATCAATGAACAATCAACACCAAAGAAAGAGACCTTTCAGCGACAATCGAACCTTTTGCGAGCACAATTTATCAGGGCAAAGTTGCCGAAAAAGCACGAGTATCGTTCAACTTTCAATAGCCACAAAAAAGAACAATAAACTCATAATATCAACAACTTAGAAAAGGAAAACTTCTGAATCAGACTAAGTTTTCCCATTAAAATTTATATATTGATTTTGCTGAGTCTCAATAAAGCATAACGCCCTGTTAAGGTGTGAGCAACGCAATGCCGAAGCTGCTGCATACCACCTTAAACACTAAACGCAACGCATAGTAAAAATGCCACGCGTTGCGAATCACTCTTAAACAGTTTGTTATGTGCGTTCTTGTTTATTAATTTCTCGTCTATACCAAGACTCTGAGACACTCCACGTTACAAAACCTAAAACTACCCCAAGAGCAAGTAATACCAGTGTCGACAAACCGAAATCAAACCAGAATTCTAACCACGTGCGAACTTTGTCAAATAGGATGAAACCAACTGTTTTTCCAAACAAGACTGAACCAGTTGCAATTAAAGTAGTTTTTAAAACGTAATGACCCCGTCCTTTTTTACGAGTTTGTTTCCACCTGTTTAACCTTTTACTTTTCCAAGTATTCATAAGCGAGAACTCCGTTTGCACCCTCGAAAAATCCTACTCTATAACTGGAAACATTCCTTAAAACCTGTACTGATTATGCGATACAGCCCAAATTAGATGCATAAGCACATAACGCCGCATTAAGGGGCAGCCAACGCAAACAACTGCGCTCAAATTAACCAACCGTAACCTTAAATGCTCAACCAAACCAAAACTGCCAAGCGTTGACTGTCCCTCTTGAATGCTTTGTTATGTAACTTTGCTAACCATTTCAAAGCTTTACAAAGAACAACATTCCCAAATATCGTTTAACTTACATGAAAAGTTAGCAGTAACCCAGTAGAATTTGCGTGGCAACGACGAAACTGCGAGCCCTAGTTCAAAGAAAAAAGCGACTGCCACCAAGCTTATCGCAAACTCGCTTTACCATTGAAGCCAGAGTAAAAAACTCGAAGAACAAGAAGCCGAAAGTTAAATCAACATGCATGAAACTCGCTCAGACAAAGTCGACATTGAAATTAGATCAATCATAAAAAATATTTACTTTTCAATGCATTGTGGTCTTTTTTCTTTACGGTTACATAACGCCCGCCTAAGGGGCTGGCAACGCATTACCACTAAACTCAAACACAACAACCGTAACCACCGCGGCTCAATGGGACTGGGAACGCCACGCGTTGACAGTCCCTTTGAGGCGTTTGTTAAGTGTTCTTGCACCAGAATAAGTTCTTAGTAGTCACCTTAGTTATCTACAACATCCAAGGGAATATCATCGATCATTTGTCCAGTTTTCCAACCTGTTTTATGCAAAATTTCCTCAGGAGTATCCTCTGGAACCATGAACCAATAGCAGTAAGTCATATCACCACTATTGCCAGTGTTTGCATTAAGCTCAGCTCCCATTTCTTCCCAATCGTCATCAGAAATACCAAGATATCGAGAAAGTGGGCTGTTAGGGACTTTTATAAGTGTCGAGGAAAATGTTCCTGTAGTACGCTCTTCTCTAACAGTTTCATGGCAGTAAGGGCAATCAATTGGCTCTCGACAAGCTCCACAGATTCCACCACCACCGATTTCAGTTACCGAAAATTTCGCTCCACATTTGGGGCACTCTTCGTTCATATAAAATCTCCTATTGAAGTTAAACTTGTGTCCGTGCCAGCTTGCTTTCTATATTAACCACCATAATGTATAGAATGCACCCAATCTAAGAACACTTAACGCCCGGTTAAGGGGCAGCCAACGCCACAACCAAGCTTCCGCATAACACCGTAACCACAAAAACCAACGCAAAATAAAAATGCCGCGCGTTGGCTGTCCCTCTTGAACCGTTTGTTATGAGTTTGATGGCACATTTGTCGATAAAAGACATCTTATTTCACGAATTGCTTCATCTTTTGTTGCTGTCAAAGCCAAGTACAAGTCACTAGGGATTTTTCCATTTGATGACTCAGAATAAATATTTATACCGAGACCTAACAAATCTTTAGCTAAATAGTCAAGACGTTCGGGAAACAAAATTCTATTTTGATGATAGAAAGCACGTAACCTGAGAACTAGGTTATGGAGTTCTTCTCTTGCTTCTGGCTTTGAAATTCCGTCATTAAGTCTGCCCTCTATAGCTAAAGCAATCCCATACAACTCGATAATTGCATCAGCTTGTCGTTCAAAAATGCCCCCATATGAAACTTGAAGCCTTGTGCGCTCCTTCTCCAAGTTATCTTTGAAAATAGCCATTTGAACATCTGCCTTTGCTTGCAATTGTGTTGCATGTACTTTTAAGTCTTTGTCCAAAATATGCTTAACTATAGAACGTAGTAAATATGCTATTACCCCAAGTAATACAGCACTCGACGTTACCGTCGTGATTACTTCTTTCATAAATAGCTCTGACATTCATACCTCTGAAGGTTAACTTCTGGATGTCACCGATCATGCAAAACTGATCCACTAACGATCATCGAAAACTGATCCACTTGGTATCATCCGTTTATTTTTTATA
>NZ_NBUS01000014.1 GCF_002749895.1 Vibrio fujianensis
CGCAAACCACTGCGCTCAAATTAACCAGCCGTAACCTCAAATGCTCAACCAAACCAAAACTGCCACACGTTGACTGTCCCTCTTAAATGCCTTGTTAACTGGTCGATCCCAAATGCCAAAGTTACCAATATTTCTAAGCTGCCTATGCGGCAGTGAACGACCTTTTAAGAAATCACCGGAAATATACTCATTTCTAAGCTGCCTATGCGGCAGTGAACTATGAAACTCTAGCAGTAACTTACTGTTAATAATAGTAATTACATCAAATTTCTCAAAATAACCTTTTATTTTTCACTCGATTTATTATTAATATAAATCAATGACTTAATATTCAACGAAAAAAGATGGGTAATTTTATTGCCAGTTAACGCCGCATTAAGGGGCAGACAACGCAAACAGTTGAACTAAAACTAACCAGCCGTAACCTCAAATGCTCAACCAAACCAAAACTGCCACGCGTTGATTGTCCCTCTTGAATGCTTTGTTATGTAAGTTTGCTAACCATTTCAAAGCATTACAAAGAACAATATTGCCAAATACCGTTTAACTTACATGAAAAATTAGCAGTAACCCAGTAGAATTTGCGTGGCAACAACGACACTGCGAGCCCTAGTTCAAAGAAAAAAGTGACTTCCACCAAGCTTATCGCAAACTCACTTTACCATTGAAGCCAGAGTAAAAACTCGAAGAACAAGAAGCCGAAAGTTAAATCAACATGCACGAAACCCGCTCAGAAAAAGTCGACATTGAAATTAGAACAATCATAAAAAACATCTACTTTTCAATGCATTGTGGCCTTTTCTCTACGGTTACATAACGCCCAATTAAGGGGTGAACAACGCCACCACCCAACCTAACGCATTGTATCGTAAACACTAAATTTGAAGTGGAAGCAAAAGCGCCAAGCGTTGTGAATCCCTCTTAAATTGCTTGTTATGTACGTTCACACTATTAGCTGTTGTTCAGCAGCATATCTAAGTTTCTTTCTGCGTCAGCAACATCTGGCAAAGAAAAGAAACCGTAGTCTGTTGTTTGCTTGTCACCATCAGAATCTGTGTGATGAGAGCGTTTAAGGATAATATCACCGGTTCCGTTTTTCCTTTCAATTTTCTTTAATATGCTACTCTTTTTTGGATAAAAGTTTTCAATGCTATGTGTTTTGCCCACAGATAGTGTAAATGCTCGTTTGTTAGTAATAACGTATAGAGTTTTATGAGCTTTAATATAAGCGAACAATGGTGAGAAAAAGAGACATATTCCAAAAAATATGAAGGGCGAAAGTAGAAGTATAAAATGAAATGGCGGAAACTGTGGTTTTTGGACAATAGGCGAAATGAAGTATAACAAGCCTGCATTCCATGGGATTCCAAATAAAAACACACCAATAGAGTCACATGCACGACTCAAAGCATTAGGCATAGTCGACCAACAGATCGACTCATTAGGCTTTAGTTCTTTATCAATTACACTCTGAAATTTTGGGTCTATTCTAGACATATTCTTCTACAATTTGATTCAGTACATAACGCCCTGCTAAGGGGTGAGCAACGTAACTACTAACTCACCGCATAACACTGTAAAAACTAAACCAAATGCATAACAAAAATGCTACGCGTTGCGAATCCCTCTTGAGCAGCTTGTTATATGCCTTTTGTACGCATATACTTAATGCGCACTTTACATACGCACTGGAGGCAGCATGAGAAACTCATACAGCACACAAGCACCAAAGAAGGCGACAAATTTAACTCTAAACAGTGAGTTACTCGCCGAGGCCAAACGCCTTAATATTAATCTTTCAGCCACAATGGAAAAGGCACTTGAAAAAGAAGTAAAACAACGCCTTAAAACTGAATGGCTAGAGCAAAATGCAGAAGCTATTAATGCATGCAATGAACTTACTGAAAATCACGGTCTATTTTCCGATTCTTACCGAGTATTCTAATGTCACAATTTTCGCTATACCAAAATAACGATAAAAGCACTTCAACGGCATACCCTTACTTTGTTGATGTTCAAAGTGAATTACTTGATACACTGAATACTCGATTAGTTATTCCGCTAACACCCGTTGAGTTATTGGATAAAAAAGCGCCGAATCATTTATGCCCAATGATCCATATTGATCAAGGTGACTTTGTAATTTTAACTCACCAAATGGCCAGTGTCCCGACCAAGATTTTACGTGAACCAGTCAATGAGCTAAGTACTTTCAGAAATGAGATCATTGCAGCTATCGACTTTCTGATTACTGGCATATAACGCCCAATTAAGTAGCCCGAAACGCCCTGGCTCACTTTCCGCATTGCTCGGCAACACGAATTTTAACGCAAACCAAAAGTGTTAAGCGTTGAGGGTCTGCTTGAATTGTTTGTTATGTTTTACCACAAATGACTGATTTATTTGGCAAAGAACTGCATTATTGACCGGATTTTCTGAGCCTAATCACACGACAAAGCTCACTTGGCCGCCAGATGCACGGAACATAAAACGCGTAAGTCCACTTCCCTGCCCAATGAGGCAACCCGACCAACGTTCAACAAGCGCCCTCTCTTTCCAACCACAGCGCAAAACAATGGCAAATTGCCGAGGCAACTGCCAAGCCGATATGCCAATTGGCAAATACACTCAAAGCGCCTTAAAGCCAGTGAAACTTAAAACCAACCGCCACGACCTGAAAATGAAGCAAACCACGAATATTGGCATGTTTTACGGGCTGAGTTATTCATGAACTTGGGCCGACAATGCCGATTTGCTGAAGTAACTCGGACGAACTGCCAAAGGGACAAAGAACATAGATCGAAGAAACTTTAAGCCACTGAAATACAAGTAAACATAACGCCGCATTAAGGGGCAAGCAACGCAAACAGCTGAACTTAAACTAGCCAGCCGTAACCTCAAATACTCAACCAAACCAAAACTGCCAAGCGTTGACTGTCC
>NZ_NBUS01000013.1 GCF_002749895.1 Vibrio fujianensis
GCTAAATTCAAAGCAAAGAAATCATAAAAAACTTTAATTTTTAATACATTGCGGTCTTTTTCTCTACGGTTACATAACGCCGCATTAAGGTGTGAGCGACGCTTGGCTATACTTGAGCGAAGCGAAACTGCCAAGCGTTGCGAATCACTCTTAAATGCTTTGTTATGCCTTTCGCTCGGTGATCACGTCTTTAAAAGCAAACATACCATTTAAAGCGGCAGGAAAACCTGCATAAACTGACATTTGTAATATGACCTCTTTGAGCTCATCTTCACTACAACCAACGTTAAGCGCCGCATTTAAATGAACTTTGAGCTGAGGCGCACAATTCCCTAGAGCTGTTAATGCGGCAACCGTTGCGATTTCTCGTGATTTTACATCCAACCCTGTGCGTGCATATATATCACCGAAAGGAAACTCTATTGTATATCTGGCTAAATCAGGGCAGATATCTTGCAAACTTTCGATAACATTTTTTCCGGCTTCGCCATCAATGCTTGTTAATAATTCGAGACCGGTATCAAAACGTGATTTGTCCATTGGTATGCTCCTATTTTGTAAGTACAAGCACACCATACAAGTTAGAGTTCACTCTAAGTCAACGAACTTTTCCATTATTATAAAGTTTAATTTTTTCTTCTAAAGCAATAAGGTGTGACTGTTGTTGTTCGATATGAGCTATCAAGTTTTCTCTGTGTTGCTCTAACAACACCTGACGCTGTAATACCGTATCTACCCCTGACTCCCTTAGCCGCGCATATTCCAGAATTTCTTCGAGAGGCATCGCGGTTTCTTTTAGGCGCTTCACAAATTCAATCCACGCTAAGTCTTTCGAAGTATATATTCGGTGCCCACTTCTATTTCGTTGGATATTTTTGAGCAAACCTATTTTTTCATAATATCGAAGAGTGTGTGACGACAAGCCAACCAAACTTGAAAACTCCCTCATATTCATGATTTCATCTCCTAGGCATAACGCCGCATTAAGGGGCAGGCAACGTAAACAACTAAACTCAAACTAGCCAGCCGTAACCTCAAATGCCAACCAAACCAAAACTGCCAAGCGTTGACTGTCCCACTTGAATGCTTTGTTAACTGATTGTCAATCTTGAACAATCAACGGCAATAGCAGCAGACTAACACCAAATGCGTAAAAGATTGGAAGAATCGCAACACTAAATCCTGCAGCCAGTGCTTCATACTCTACAGTTAAATTACTCAGCGTTAAAATTATTCCGTAAAACGTTGTTAATCCTGCGCTAAGCCACATTACTTTTAAAAAAATTGAAAAACTTATCACTAAAGTCCGCCCTTTAATGATAAGTAACGAGAAGATTGCTGGCACAAACGTACATAAAATTGAAAAAGCATCAAAAAATTGAAGCCAACTATTCATTAGAAATAGATGACTAAAAATATAACCACAAGATAACCAATAAATTACAACACCAATTTTATTCAAGAGTAAATCCCCGTACTTAAATATATTCGCATCAGTTAACGCCGCATTAAGGGGCAGGCAACGCAAACAACTGCGCTCAAATTAACCAACCGTAACCTCAAATGATCACACAAACCAAAAGTGCCACGCGTTGATTGTCCCTCTTGAATGCTTTGTTATGTAACTTTACTAATAATTTCAAAGCATTACAAAGAATAGCATTGCCAAATATCGTTTAACTTACATGAAAAGTTAGCAGTAACCCAGTAGAATTTGCGTGGCAACGACAAAACTGCGAGCCCTAGTTCAAAGAAAAAAGTGACTGCCACCAAGCTTATCGCAAACCCGCTGAATCATTAACAACAAACTGAATACTCGAAGAATAAAGAAGCCGCAAGCTAAATCAACATGCACGAAACTAACCCAAAGAAAATTGAAATTAGATCAATCATAAAAAACATCTACTTTTCAATGCATTGTGGTCTTTTTTCTTTACGGTTACATAACGCCCTGTTAAGGTGTGAGCAACGCAATACCGAAGCCACCGCATACCACCTTAAACACTTAAACTAACGCATAGTAAAAATGCCACGCGTTGCGAATCACTCTTAAACAGTTTGTTATATGTAATTTATAAACCAATATTTCTAACTATTGATTTAGCTAAACCATCGAGATCAGGGAACATAAATTTGTAAGAAATACCAAGCTGAGTTAGTTGTTTTCTTAAAGCAACTTTATGTTCTTTCGGCACAACATACTTAGAAAGCTTATCGACAGTTCCATTATCCATACCTATTGACGTAAAAGTCTCCCACTTTTTAGGTGTTGGAAAAATTGTAAAACACCCTTCCTGCGCAAAAACACGGCTGTTTAGACTAGAAGAATGGAAACCAACAATTTTGTCTTCTTTGCTCACATCGACAAAACGTTCTAACACGTAGTTCAACTTAGGAGCAACCCCAAAAAGAGCCCCATCCACATTATCATGAAGTGGGTTTTCCACTGCGAAAAATAAAGCTTTAAGAGGATTGGTACTCCAATCAAGTAACCTTGTAGGTAGACCATGATGCTGAGCATGTATCAGCCATTCCAAGTCATTCTTAGGTGTTTTATTTAACAGAGAATTACCATGCTTTTCAAACTCTCGCATAATATCTAGTTCTAGACCACGCCAATGAATATGCTCATCAACGTCTATCAATGAAGTATCAATTCGCGCAATAGATGGCAGTAATTCCCAATTAATATCAGCATGACCTCTGTAGTAACTGACTTCTCCGAAGCCCCCTACAGCGTTTAAAAACTCGCTAATCTCTCTCATTCACTCTCCCAATTACATATAACGCCGCATTAAGGGGCAGGCAACGCAAACAACTAGACTAAAACTAGCCAGCCGTAACCTCAAATACTACACCAAA
>NZ_NBUS01000012.1:0-1363 GCF_002749895.1 Vibrio fujianensis
AAAGGTGATTTATCCTTTCTTAGAGTCTATAAATTTAAGATGGTAAAACAATTGACTCTGCTCGGTTACAGCTACCAAGATAGCACCGTTACACTCGAATTGATAACGCTTGGTTCACACGAAAACTTCTATCGTGATGTAAAGTTGTTTTACTAAATCTGAATGAATCATAACGCCGCGTTAAGGGGTGAGCAACGCAACTACCAGCTCACCGCATTGCACTAAAAACCAATAAAATCAACGCATAACTAAAATGCCACGCGTTGCGAATCCCTCTTTAACGCCTTGTTATGCATATTTTCAAGGTCTAGCTCGATGTTAATTCCACTGATTTTAAAGCCAAATGATCTATAAAATTTTTCTAACCTAGGCTTGTCACCATGCATCCAACCTTTCATTTGGCTACAACCTTTAGATTTTGAGTGTTCAATAGCACTAGTAAGCAGCCGACTTCCGATACCTTTATTTTGGAAATTACGCTTTCGCTGAATACTTAGAAATACAGGCATAAAACTAGGCCAGAGATACAGATAGGAATCTTTAACGCATAAATCACAAAGGTCAGCCACTGTTCCTTTTACAAGGATATTGATATAGCCGACTGAATGACCATTTGGAAGTAAGGCTTCTATGCGAAATCCATCAACGTCTGGTAATTCAATCACTTCGATATCTATGTCCATATAGACTCCATATGCATAACGCCGCATTAAGGGGCAGCCAACGCTACTACCAACTCACCGCACAACACCGTAATCACAAAAACCAACGCATAATAAAAATGCCACGCGTTGGCTGTCCCTCTTAAATGCTTTGTTAGTTTGCTTCACACCACGCATTTTTACCCATCTTGCACACCAAATTAAGCATTATGGCGATTGCTGGTGCTAGTAACGTTGCCGCATATCCTAGCGTAGCCCCCAGTGCAGCAGAAATTATACTGATGTACATTGCCTTTGATATTGGCGCTTCAGACTGTAACTGTTCGCGGAAGCTATTATATGTAGCATCACCACAAATAAACTTTCTAAATTCTTCTTTAAACCTATCGAAAAATGGCTCTGGTGAATCACCAGCTCCCCCAAACTGAATCGTTGTGTTAGGTCCATTAGCCGACAACCATAATTTTATGACTTCTTCAGGTTCATTATCCTGTAGCATCTGATTAATACTGTTAGCCTGATAAACTTTAAGCTCAGAAACCCACTCACCAATACTTGCATTCGGCAATTCCATTACAACATCTCCATTAAGTATTCTGAAGATATACAATGTGTTGTTTGGTGTAATTCTCTAGGATTAATCCCTCCTAAAGAAATACCACCACTGTTATCAGGAGCATAAGCACCGACCAAGATACCCA
>NZ_NBUS01000012.1:1373-2757 GCF_002749895.1 Vibrio fujianensis
TTATTGAGACGCGGAGAGAAAACCAATGACCCTGATTGCCCAGGACGTGATTGAATATTGATAACAGCATGCTTGCTCTTAATGCCATTTGAATTAAGCAGAACCTTAGCTCCCACTTCAGCTTTTTGGAATGTTAGAACCCTTCGACCTTCAACACTATGTGGAAAACCAAAAATACCGACCTCTTCTGAAACACTAACCTCATCAAAACCACCAATTTCTGGAAGCCTTCCAGTTAGTTCTCCATCAATTTCTAAGATTGCTAAATCTTTAATCGGATCAATATCTACTATTTGAGCTTGTATTGGTCGACAACGATTATCCGATGTATCCTGATATGCATTAATGTCATTAATATGCGGCGCAAGAATTACAATACCTTCGCTTTGATTTCCAACTACATGGCGCGTAGTCGCTACTTTGTTTTTTGAAATAAAAAATCCTGTACCCAACATTTCAATATGTTGAGGCGTAACTTTTCCTATTGTAACTACTTGTTGAGTAAATAATTGCACTTGAATCTCCTTTGCAAACTAACGCCCGCTTAAGGGGCAGCCAACGCTACTACCAACTTTCCGCATAACATCGTAATCACAAAAACCAACGCATAGTAAAAATGCCACGCGTTGGCTGTCCCTCTTGAAGCGTTTGTTATGTGAAATTTCAATGAGTTAAAGCTGAATTCCTAATGACTTTAAGGCTTGCTCACATTGGAAAGCACTTTCAAATTGAATTCCTTTTATACCAACCGACTCTGCACCTTGAACATTGTATAGCATGTCATCGATGAATGCCGTTTCTGCGGCATTGAGATCATATTGAGAAAGGAGTGATAGGTAGATTTCACGCTGAGGTTTCAATAAGCCGACTTCGGCAGAAACGATTGCTCCATCGAACAAACCCCAAAATGTGTAAGCTGTTTTCAAATGAGAGACTATTTCATGTACGTTATCGGTCAACGCTAGAACATTATAGCCAGCAGATTTACAGCGTTTGATAAGATCAACTGAGCCAAAAATGAGAATTTGTGTTTGTTTAACATAATAGAACAGACGCTCACACTCTAAATCAGTTAATCCTAAAGTTTCTTTGTACTGAGCTTTAGCTTCATTTTCAGTCAACTGGCCTTTATTCAAACTTAGCCATGTTTCAGACTGAAATATTGACTTCGCTTTATCTTCGACAGAGCAGCTTTCACCGAAAGTCAGCCTAATAATCTCCAACGGAGCCCAACGAACTACAACATTCCCGATATCAAAAACTATATTTTTAATATTAGCAGAACTCACATTTTACTCCTTTCACATAACGCCGCATTAAGGGGCAGGCAACGCAAACCACTGCGCTCAAACTAACCAGCCGTAACCTCAAATGCTCAACCAAA
>NZ_NBUS01000011.1 GCF_002749895.1 Vibrio fujianensis
CAAAACCTCTTCGGTGTTGTATGGTTAAGCCTCACGGGCTATTAGTACAGGTTAGCTCAACGCCTCACAACGCTTACACACCCTGCCTATCAACGTTCTAGTCTCGAACAACCCTTTAGGACAGTTAAACTGCCAGGGAGAACTCATCTCAGGGCTCGCTTCGCGCTTAGATGCTTTCAGCGCTTATCAATTCCGAACTTAGCTACCGGGCAATGCCACTGGCGTGACAACCCGAACACCAGAGGTTCGTCCACTCCGGTCCTCTCGTACTAGGAGCAGCCCCCTTCAATTCTCCAACGCCCACGGCAGATAGGGACCGAACTGTCTCACGACGTTCTAAACCCAGCTCGCGTACCACTTTAAATGGCGAACAGCCATACCCTTGGGACCGACTTCAGCCCCAGGATGTGATGAGCCGACATCGAGGTGCCAAACACCGCCGTCGATATGAACTCTTGGGCGGTATCAGCCTGTTATCCCCGGAGTACCTTTTATCCGTTGAGCGATGGCCCTTCCATTCAGAACCACCGGATCACTATGACCTGCTTTCGCACCTGCTCGAACCGTCATTCTCGCAGTTAAGCGGGCTTATGCCATTGCACTAACCTCACGATGTCCAACCGTGATTAGCCCACCTTCGTGCTCCTCCGTTACTCTTTGGGAGGAGACCGCCCCAGTCAAACTACCCACCAGGCACTGTCCTCAACCCGGATAACGGGTCTAAGTTAGAACATCAACACTACAAGGGTGGTATTTCAAGGTCGACTCCACGCAATCTAGCGACTGCGCTTCAAAGTCTCCCACCTATCCTACACATGTAGGGTCAATGTTCAGTGCCAAGCTGTAGTAAAGGTTCACGGGGTCTTTCCGTCTAGCCGCGGGTACACTGCATCTTCACAGCGATTTCAATTTCACTGAGTCTCGGGTGGAGACAGCGTGGCCATCATTACGCCATTCGTGCAGGTCGGAACTTACCCGACAAGGAATTTCGCTACCTTAGGACCGTTATAGTTACGGCCGCCGTTTACCGGGGCTTCGATCAAGAGCTTCGTGTTACCACTAACCCCATCAATTAACCTTCCGGCACCGGGCAGGCGTCACACCGTATACGTCATCTTACGATTTTGCACAGTGCTGTGTTTTTAATAAACAGTTGCAGCCACCTGGTATCTGCGACTCTCAATAGCTCCATCCGCAAGGGACTTCACCGTCAAGAGCGTACCTTCTCCCGAAGTTACGGTACCATTTTGCCTAGTTCCTTCACCCGAGTTCTCTCAAGCGCCTTGGTATTCTCTACCCGACCACCTGTGTCGGTTTGGGGTACGATTTCTTATGAACTGAAGCTTAGAGGCTTTTCCTGGAAGCAGGGCATCAATGACTTCACTGCCGTAGCAGCTCGACGTCGTGTCTCAGCCTTAAAGAGAGCCGGATTTACCTAACTCTCAAGCCTACTCACTTGAACCAGGACAACCGTCGCCTGGCCCACCTAGCCTTCTCCGTCCCCCCATCGCATTCATAACAAGTACGGGAATATTAACCCGTTTCCCATCGACTACGCTCTTCAGCCTCGCCTTAGGGGTCGACTTACCCTGCCCCGATTAACGTTGGACAGGAACCCTTGGTCTTCCGGCGGGGAGGTTTTTCACCCCCCTTGTCGTTACTCATGTCAGCATTCGCACTTCTGATACCTCCAGCAAACCTTACAGTTCACCTTCAACGGCTTACAGAACGCTCCCCTACCCAATACCTAAAAGGCATTGCCGCAGCTTCGGTGTATTGCTTAGCCCCGTTACATCTTCCGCGCAGGCCGACTCGACTAGTGAGCTATTACGCTTTCTTTAAATGATGGCTGCTTCTAAGCCAACATCCTAGCTGTCTAAGCCTTCCCACATCGTTTCCCACTTAGCAATACTTTGGGACCTTAGCTGGCGGTCTGGGTTGTTTCCCTCTTCACGACGGACGTTAGCACCCGCCGTGTGTCTCCCGGATAGTACTTACTGGTATTCGGAGTTTGCAAAGGGTTGGTAAGTCGGGATGACCCCCTAGCCTTAACAGTGCTCTACCCCCAGTAGTATTCGTCCGAGGCGCTACCTAAATAGCTTTCGGGGAGAACCAGCTATCTCCGAGTTTGATTGGCCTTTCACCCCTAGCCACAAGTCATCCGCTAATTTTTCAACATTAGTCGGTTCGGTCCTCCAGTTGATGTTACTCAACCTTCAACCTGCCCATGGCTAGATCACCCGGTTTCGGGTCTATATCCAGAGACTAAACGCCCAGTTAAGACTCGCTTTCGCTACGGCTCCCCTATGTGGTTAACCTTGCCACTGAATATAAGTCGCTGACCCATTATACAAAAGGTACGCAGTCAC
>NZ_NBUS01000010.1 GCF_002749895.1 Vibrio fujianensis
GCAACGATGAAACTGCGAGCCCTAGTTCAAAGAAAAAAATGACTGCCACCAAACTTATCGCAAACCCACTGAATCATTAACAACAAACTGAAAATTCGAAGAATAAAGAAGCCGAAAGCTAAATCAAAATGCAGGAAACTACCTCAGAGAAAGTCGAAATTGAAATTGAAATTAGAACAATCATAAAAAACATCCACTTTTCAATGTATTGTGGGCTTTTTCTCTACGGTTACATAACGCCCTGTTAAGGGGTGAGCAAAGCAATACTGAAGCCACTGCAAACCACCTTAATCACTTTAAACCGACGCATAGTAAAAATGCCACGCGTTGCGAATCCCTCTTAAACAGATTGTTATGTGCGTAGTTTCCAAATGTTACTACTATCTTTTTCAACCAAGCCGTCTTTCTCGAGACGCATTAGGTAAGTTATAACCGTAGAGGGAGCCAAACCTAGTTCACTAGCAATCCCCCTTGCCGAATAACTACCTTTACCTATTGTATCCAAAATATCCATCATTCGAGCCGGCATGGTTTCCTTGGTAATAGTTTTAGCCAATTCTGATTTTGCTCGTTCAAGATCTTCCTGGGATAACTTTGCGCCACGTTTGTTAATAGAGGCAAAAATTTCGTCCATTTGATGATCCACCTTCTCTTTTAAGTTGTTCGCCTGAAGGTAATGATTCTGGTCATCGAAGTCGCTTGGGGCATATAAAACAATATTTTTGAAATATAGAACAAAGAAAAATAACAGTACTATCGCCATAGGAAACGCCATGACAAAGTAAACAAAAATTGCTTGAATCTCTAATGGTAGCTTCACCAAAGCAACTGTGGCTAATGTTTCAGCTACACCTGCAAAAATGGCTATTATTGTCAATGGGTTACTTACTTTCATAACTCTCCAATTTAATTTTGACACCAAGCACATAACGCCGCATTAAGGGGCAGGCAACGCAAACAACTAAACTCAAACTACCCAGCCGTAACCTCAAATGCCAACCAAACCAAAACTGCCAAACGTTGACTGTCCCTCTTGAATGCGTTGTTATGTAACTTTACTAGCCATTTCAAAGCATTACAAAGAAAAATATTGCCAAATACCGTTTAACTTACATGAAAAATTAGCAGTAACCCAGTAGAATTTGCGTGGCAACAACGAAACTGCGAGCCCTAGTTCAAAGAAAAAATAACTGCCACCAAACTTATCGCAAACTAGCTTTACCAATAAAGCTCAGGAGCAAAGACTCGAAGAACAAGGAGATTAAAACTGAGCCAATATGAATAAAACTATGTTTATAAATTTGAAAATAACCAATTTAAACAATTACTTAAAAGTACTTAACATACAAACTAGAAGCTAAATTCAAAGCAAAGAAATCATAAAAAACTTTAATTTTCAATACATTGCGGTCTTTTTCTCTACAGTTACATAACGCCCGGTTAAGGGGCAGCCAACGCCATAACCAAGCTTCCGCATAACACCGTAACCACAAAAAACCAACGCATGATAAAAATGCCACGCGTTGGCTGTCCCTCTTGAACCGTTTGTTATGCTTAAGCTTCAATGACTTACGTTTTACCTAAACCAAGATTAACTCAGCTTTGATTCACAAACAAAACCCAAAAACCAACAAACTGAAATGACTCATAATTTTAAAAATCAGACTTTGAACTTTGGCAGCTAAAACGAAAAAACCTAAGACCAAATTTCCGATTGAGCCACCCGTCATAACCTCGTGCTTGCCCGAAAATTGAATGAGGCAATTCGCTGAATTTCCAGCGCCAAAGAATAATTGTCCGGAAAACCGTGCCCACTGAAGCCAACTTGCCGAGAAACACAAAACTCACAAGCCAAGGGAACAAAGAACAATCATAACCCACTGATTTTTGGTGATTAAGCATAACGCCGCATTAAGGGGCAGCCAACGCAAACAACTGCGCTCAAATTAACCAACCGTAACCTTAAATGCTCAACCAAAC
>NZ_NBUS01000009.1:0-291 GCF_002749895.1 Vibrio fujianensis
CAAATTCTACTGGGTTACTGCTAACTTTTCATGTAAGTTAAACGATATTTGGTAAGGCTGTTCTTTGTAATGCTTTGAAATGGTTAGCAAAGTTACATAACAAAGCATTCAAGAAGGACAGTCAACGCTTGGCGGTTTTGGTTTGGTTGAGCATTTGAGGTTACGGCTGGCTAGTTTGAGTTTAGTTGTTTGCGTTGCCTGCCTCTTAATGCGGCGTTATGTAACCGTAGAGAAGAAGCCCACAATGCATTGAAAAATAGATGTTTTTATGATTGATCTAATTTCAATTTC
>NZ_NBUS01000009.1:660-1242 GCF_002749895.1 Vibrio fujianensis
AACTCACGGGTCAACTATGATGGATTGGAAAAGAGAGATTGAAAACCGAGCTTCTAACGAACGGTCGTATCTAAGTAATAAATCTGTATCAGAGTTGCTTGAAATGATCCGTTGTGAAAACTACGGTACTTACCACACAATTTGGGATGTGGTCACACGCAGAGGCTCTCTTAAGGATACTGGTTGGGTTCTGTTCGATGCTTTGAGCCGTTTGAACAACGGAACGGCAAGAGTTGCTTGTGCCTCTGCACTAATAACAACATTATGTGCAACTGGACTTAAAACAAAACCTTATCACTTTTTGGATGCGGTACAGGATCACAATGAACACCTTATAGAGCTAGAAAAAGCTCTTGAGCGCAGGATTGGGGGGAAGCCCTGAGTTATAACAAACGCCTCAAGAGGGACTGTCAACGCGTGGCGTTTCCAGTCCCATTGAGCCGCGGTGGTTACGGTTGTTGTGTTTGAGTTTGGTGTTATGCGTTGCCAGCCCCTTAGGCGGGCGTTATACCTTGCCGAAAAAAGAGGCATTGATTGGTATATTAATCAGTCATCTAATCGTTTCATTGCGCTACGGTAAAC
>NZ_NBUS01000009.1:1252-2067 GCF_002749895.1 Vibrio fujianensis
ACCTTGCCGAAAAAAGAGGCATTGATTGGTATATTAATCAGTCATCTAATCGTTTCATTGCGCTACGGTAAACATCACTTCGCTCTCGTTTTCCAACTGCTAAGACCGTTACCACGATAACGTCATCTTTTACTTGGTAAACAAGACGGTAGCCAGACTGACGTAGCTTTATTTTATACATGTTATCAGCGCCAGAGAGTTTTGATGCTGGTACATGTGGGTTTTCTAAGCGTTCAATGAGTTTCTTTTTAAATTGCTGTTGTAGTGTAGAGCCAAGTTTTTTCCATTCTTTTAAGGCGCTCTTTTTGAAATCAAGTTTATAGGTCATCGATGTTTACCGAAATGCTTTCTTCAGACTCTCGTTCTCTTGCAATAGCTAATAGTTCGAGATCATCGAGTCGATCCATCATCATTTCGTATGCTTTTGCTGGAACACAGTAAAAAGCAGGTTCGTTTCGGTTAAGTACAGCGACAGGTTCACCATATGCACTTGTTGCAACTTTCATTGGATTAGCTTTTAATTCAGTAATACTTGCAGCCACATCGGCTAAGATTCTAGCGGTCATTTATTGAGTCCTTTAAGCGGTCTTTATAAAGGTCATTTTAGCGCTATAAGAACGGTATAACAAGGCGTTCAAGAGGGACAGCCAACGCGTGGCATTTTTATTATGCGTTGGTTTTTGTGATTACAGTGTTATGCGGAAGCTTAGTAGTAGCGTTGGCTGCCCCTTAACGCGGCGTTATGTAACCGTAGAGAAGAAGCCCACAATGCATTGAAAAATAGATGTTTTTATGATTGATCTAATTTCAATTTC
>NZ_NBUS01000008.1 GCF_002749895.1 Vibrio fujianensis
CGTAAAACATCATTTGCAGCAGCATCAGATGCCCGCTTACGCGCAACGAGCAAAACCCGTGACAAAACTAGAGCCCTTTAAACCCTATCTCGTTCAACGAATTGAGCAGGCCCAACCTGATTGGATACCTGCCACCGTCTTATTTGATGAGGTGGTTCAACTCGGCTATCAAGGCGGTATTGCTCAGCTCCGTCGCTTTGTGTGTCAGTTTAAACTTTGTTCCACTCCTGAGCCGGTTGTCCGTTTTGAAACCCTGCCAGGACAGCAAATGCAAATCGACTTTACCACCATTCGGCGCGGTAAACGGCCGCTCAAAGCCTTTGTCGCAACCTTAGGTTATTCGCGCGCCACTTTCGTCAAATTCTTTGATAACGAGCGCGCTCATGCGTGGCAACAAGGCTTAAAAGAAGCCTTTGAGTATTTCGGTGGCGTACCCGAGCAGGTGCTGTGTGACAACGCTAAAGCGCTCATCATTGAACGAGATGCTTATGCACAAGGCGAACATAAGTTGCATGACGAGATGCTACAGATGTCGAAAGACTACGGCTTCAAGCTGGTTGCTTGTAAACCCTATCGAGCCAAGACCAAGGGGAAAGTTGAGCGTTTCAACCACTATCTAAAAAACAGTTTCGTTGTGCCACTTCGCGCCGAATTACGCGCGCAAAATCTCGAGCTGGATGTACAAATAGCCAACGCAAAAGTCGGCCCATGGTTACAGCGTGTAGCGAATCAACGCATTCATGGCACTACGTTAGCTGTCCCTACTGAGCGCTTGCGAGAAGAAGTGAAACAGTTACTTCCTTTACCAAGGTTCGTACAGGGTGCAAGTCACCACAAGTCTGCCCCAGATATCCGTATTGTGCCGCCGCTAGAGTCCATCAATCTACAACATCCTATGAACGTTTACGAAGCGCTGTTAGGGGGTGACCATGCTACTGCATGAACAAATCGGTCATCTCTGTGACTCACTGAAACTCAGCTCTATTGCCGCCTCTTGGCCATCGTTGGCGGAGCAATGTATTGCTCAGGAAAAAAGTTATGGTGAATTTCTACGCGCCTTATTGGAAAGCGAGCAGCAACAACGAGACGAGCGCACCCGACAGCTTTTTGGGCGTATGGCCGGTTTTCCCGCGTATAAAGAGTTAAGTACGTTTGATTTCAAATTCGCCACCGGCGTCCCGAAACAGCAGATACAAGAATTAAGTGCGCTGACCTTCATTGAGCGTAATGAAAACGTGGTGTTGCTCGGACCAAGTGGTGTCGGTAAAACGCATGTAGCCATCGGGTTGGGACTCAAAGCCGTACAGGCTAAAAAGAAAACGCGCTTTATCACCGCCGCTGATTTAATGCTGCAATTATCGACCGCTAAACGACAAAACAAGTTGAAGCAATACCTCTCTCGCTCCGTAATGGCCCCAAGATTATTGATCATTGATGAAATCGGTTACCTGCCGTTTGGGCGAGAAGAAGCCAACCTATTTTTTAATGTGATCGCTAAGCGCTATGAGTATGGCAGTATTATTTTGACCAGCAATTTATCGTTTGGCCAATGGCCTAGCGCATTTGCCGATGATGCGACATTAACGGCAGCGATGTTAGATCGACTGCTTCACCACTCGCATGTTTTGCAGTTAAGTGGTGATAGTTATCGATTGAAAGATAAACGACGTTCAGGAGCAATACCTGAGTAAAAGGGTGGATCAATTTTGATTGATCGTTTTTAAGCTAAAAGTGGATCAGTTTTCGGTGATCGTTGACACGATATTGTCGAAAAGGTATGTCACGCATGGAATCGATTTTTGGAATGCACCGATAGGGTACAAAGAATGTGTAAAAGAGATTGGATTGAGCTGACCAGTTAATTTTCCAGATTGGTATAATGGGATTTTCGAGTGGAAATAGGTGGGTAGTTTGAGAACGTTGATTTTTCATAACGCTAGAAACAAAAAAAGTCCCAACCTAAGTTGAGACTTTCTATATCCCGAGAAGAAATATGGCAGGGGTGGAGATATTCGAACTCCCAACACGCGGATTTGGAATCCGCTGCTCTGCCAATTGGAGCTACACCCCTAAATAATCTTACAACTAAAG
>NZ_NBUS01000007.1 GCF_002749895.1 Vibrio fujianensis
AGCTAAAAAGAAAACGCGCTTTATCACCGCCGCTGATTTGATGCTGCAATTATCGACCGCTAAGCGACAAAACAAGCTGAAACAATACCTCTCTCGCTCTGTGATGGCTCCAAGGTTATTGATCATTGATGAAATCGGTTACCTGCCGTTTGGGCGAGAAGAAGCGAACCTATTTTTTAATGTGATCGCTAAGCGCTATGAGTATGGCAGTATTATTTTGACCAGTAATTTATCGTTTGGCCAATGGCCTAGCGCATTTGCCGATGATGCGACACTAACGGCAGCGATGTTAGATCGACTGCTTCATCACTCCCATGTTCTGCAGTTAAGTGGTGATAGCTATCGATTGAAAGATAAACGACGTTCAGGAGCAATACCTGAGTAAAAGGGTGGATCAATTTTGATTGATCGTTTTTAAGCTAAAAGTGGATCAGTTTTCGGTGATCGTTGACAGGAAAACTCATAACGCCGCGTTAAGGGGCAGCCAACGCTACTACCAAGTTTCCGCATAACACCGTAACCACAAAAACCAACGCATGATGAAAATGCCACGCGTTGGCTGTCCCTCTTTAACGCTTTGTTATGTACGTGCACTTTGTTCCATCGTAACAAACAGCGGCTTTACAAATTTGGCCTCTTCTTGATAACGATTTCTCGTATCCCAAAGGTCAACGGCATGTTGAATATTAAGCCAAAACTCTGGTGTATTTCCTAATGCAGCAGCTAGCTTAATTGCAACTGGAGCCGTTAACACTCCACCATTAATCAAGTTGCTTACCGTATTTCTGTGTACACCCATAGCTTCAGCGAGCGCTTTTGATGTGATGCCCATTGGTTCAAGAAACTCTAATTTCAACATTTCACCAACGCTAACTGGGCGACGTTTTGTCTTACGCATAGTCGTTACCTCAATACTTATGTGGGTCTAAGTAAGTATTTAGTGCAACACCATCAACCCACTGAAAAATCAAACGATATTGTTTATTCACTCGAATTGAACACCAACCTTTAAGATTTCCCTCAAGATGTTCAAATCGATTGCCCGGTGGAATTCTTAAGTCTGACTCAGCTTGAGCTGCATCTAAGATTTCCAGCTTTCGAAATAGAGCATTTTCTATACTGCTTGGAATTAAACGATGTCGTTTATCATCCTCATAAAACTGCTCTAACCACTTATCTTTAAATTCTAATGCCATTACAACTTGCACTGTCTCATTGTGCATCCATACACAAAGAGTAACGCATAATAACACTGTGCACAAGTTTGATTTTCAGGAAGGATTTCAGAGAAGTACATAACGCCGCATTAAGGTGTGAGCGGCGCTTGGCTATACTTGAGCGAAGCGAAACTGCCAAGCGTTGCGAATCACTCTTAAATGCTTTGTTAGCCGCCTTGGATTTTGAGTGATAATTCAGAAATAGCGTTATCTCTTTTTTCCTGATTCTCAATTTGCTTTGCAAAAGACAAGCCCACTCTAGCTGTTTCTATAACTGACATATCTTTTCTCAAGTCATCTAAACGATTGTTTGTTTCTCTGTTAAAACCGAACACAATGACACTAAGAATCTCCGAAACTGCACCCACTACAACAGTAATTAACCCCTGCTCGATACCTTCTTTAAAATACAATAGTGCGACACCAGCAAAGATAACCAAAACTCCAACAATCATAAGTGTTAGCGCAATGTTAAATGCAGCTTTTGCTTGCCTCATCCTTTCAGCGGCAATTCCAGCAGTGAACGTATAGGTTTCGTCTAAAGCTTCAATAGCTGCTTCATTGACTATTTTTGATTCATGCTCCCCTGCCAAGTACAGCCTTTTTGGTTCGGCTGCGGTTATTTCATCTGAACATGAGTCATCAATGGTTTTTTTATCAAGTTTTTCCTTAAAGAGCTTAACCAATGATTCAGCTAATACACTTGAACCAAGCGCATTAGCTAATACAGTTGTCAACAATGTTACTTCTATCGACACAGTAGATTCTCCTTTCGGCTAACGCCCAATTAAGTAGCCCGAAACGCTACTACCAACTTTCCGCATAACACTAAAACCACCAAAATCAACGCATAATGAA
>NZ_NBUS01000006.1 GCF_002749895.1 Vibrio fujianensis
AACTTTCCGCATAACACTGTAACCACAAAAACCAACGCATAATAAAAATGCCACGCGTTGGCTGTCCCTCTTGAACGCTTTGTTATAAGCAAATAAAACCTTGATTTAATTGATTTTCAACTGCTCAGAACTAGATAAAACCCATGCACTATTATGAGCTTCAAAACCAATTTTAGGATAATAACCTTGTGCTTTCGGTGCTGATAGTAAAACCAATTTACAACTTGGGCTCAACTCTTCTTTGGTCACTAAGATTAGATATTTACCTATACCATTGGATTGAACACTTTCATCAACAGCTAAATCAGACAGATAGCAGCAATAATGAAAATCTGTCACTGAACGAGCAACACCGACAAGTTGATCGTTCAGCCATGCGGTCACAATTAAATTAGAGTTATCGAGCATACCCTGAATAGTTGACTCATTATCCAAAGGACGCCGCTCACCCAATGAAGTTTTCTTCAGTAAACTCACGAATTGTTCAACTGAGATTGGATGGTTTACTTTGTACTCGATTTCCATTTTTCATCCTCTGGGGCTGAACTTGCTTATAACGCCCGCTTAAGGGGCTGACAACGCTACAGCCAAGTTTCCGCATTACACCGTAGCCACAAAAACCAACGCATAGTAAAAATGCCACGCGTTGGCAGTCCCTCTTGAAGCGTTTGTTATGCGCCTTGCCTTGGAAGTCATTTGATACCATAATTAGGTACTTTCTGGTACTTTTGAGGATGAAATTTATGGCTAAGAACACAAGTATTACCCTTGGTGAGCACTTTGATGGTTTTATCACAAACCAAATTCAAAGTGGGCGTTATGGCTCTGCAAGTGAAGTCATTCGCTCTGCTTTGCGTTTACTCGAAAACCAAGAGACTAAACTGCAGACTCTTCGTCAACTACTTGTTGAAGGTGAACAAAGTGGTGACGCTGATTACGACCTTGATAGTTTCATCAATGAACTTGATAGTGAAACTAATCGATGAAACCATTTAATCTTACAACTGCAGCCAAAACTGATTTACGTGATATCGCTTTATTTACTCAACGCCGTTGGGGCAAAGAACAGCGAAACATCTACTTAAAGCAATTTGACGATTCATTTTGGCTTTTGGCTGAAAATCCCGACATCGGCAAATCGTGTGATGAAATTCGAGATGGTTACCGGAAATTTCCTCAAGGTAGCCATGTGATTTTTTATCAACAAACAGGCAGCCAACAAATTAGAGTCGTCCGTATTTTACATAAGAGCATGGATGTTAATCCGATCTTTGGCGCATAACGCCGCGTTAAGTAGTGAGCAACATTGCCACCTAACTTAAACCATTGTGCCATAAACACTAAATTCAAAGAAAACCAAAAATGCCTAGCGTTGCGAATCTGCCTTAAACGCTTTGTTAGTTGCCTTTTCCCAAAGTAGTATTGATGTGTCAGCAATTTTACTAAACCATATTTCAAAAAATGCATCCCGCTTGTTTGAGGTGACATCAAATCCTGTCGCATGTGCAACGACTGTATCCCCGTAGACAGATTCCGCGGTAACTGTAACAGTACAACTATCTAGTTGATCATCTGCCGATTCAGAGAGGGAATAGCTGTAGATAACTTCAGATGTGTTGGCACTTAGAGCGAATGGCAATGAGGTAGCAACATCTTTACTGCGTGGATTCTTCTGTTGGATTACTTTCGAGAAATCATTGAAGTTAGTAATTTCAATTTCCTCACCAGATGCTAAATGTAACTGAACCCTCTTCAGAATCGCAGCACCATTACCATCGTTGATCAGTTTGAACTCACGAGTTACCTGATGATCTTTAGACGCGGCTGAAAAGTAAGTGTGGATTATGGGTAACAACTCTTTCCGGTTATGCTGACGCTGAATAAATAAGGTTAAACACGCAACCAACAGCGCTAAAAAAATTAATATGATTTCCATTAAAACTCCAAAGCCTTGGTGGCAACTAACGCCGCATTAAGGGGCAAGCAACGCTAACAAGCGAACTTAAACTAACCAACCGTAACCTCAAATGCTCATCCAAACT
>NZ_NBUS01000005.1 GCF_002749895.1 Vibrio fujianensis
ACGCCAGCCTAAAAATTAAAAGATATCTACTTTCTATATTACGCATATCGATGTAGTTTGAACTTCAAGGGCACATAACGCTGCATTAAGAGGTGAACAACGCGAAGCTGTGAACCGTAACATTCTTGCTTGGTATGCCAAGCGTTGTGAATCCTTCTTAAATGCTTTGTTAACCCTGTGTACGAAAGTACACGAAATAAGCCCTAGTGTAGCTGGGTGTTGTATAGCTACACAAAACAATAGCCGTTACCTCACGGTAACAAATTAAATTAAATCTCATAAGGAGAATATATTATGGAATTGAAATACCTTGTTTGCGATTTCAACGAACTATTAGGTAAAAATTCACAAGAACAGCAAGATGTTTTGAACGAACTATTACCTAAAATCTTAGAGTATAAAATTACCTTAGATAAAAAGATTCAAAGTAATTTACATCGCCACGCGATTAAAAGCCCTACTTGGCATTATTAATCTTATCTTGTAGATAAAGAAGAAACTCACGGCTATCACCAAGAGCTTTTGCGTACACATCTACATAGTTTGCATCAAAATGTTGAAGGATACCTACAACCTCAAAATAACACCCAGATTGGTTAAGATATTCACCAGTTTTAGGTGGGTATGGAGAGTGTATCGGTGTATCTCTGTCGAAACCTTCAAAGTGACGACCAGTTTCGATGTTGAATAAATAGTGTAATGTTGGTTCTTCTTTCTCTTTCATGATTTCAATTTCCTTTTGTTGGTTGATTTTACAACCATAACACAATAACCTATAAACATTACGAGAGGTGTATCATATGAAACGACATTTACAAGGTTATGAAGAGCATAAGCAAGAGCTTGTTTATAAACTTAAAGACGCACTAGTCCGACTAGATAAGCTTGAACCTAAGCTGCTATCTTTCGCTAAAAGGTTAGAAGAAAAAGGTTTGATTTTTCAAGATAAATGTACTGGCGAGTGGAAACTGGTTAAAAATAACCTCCACTGATTAGGTGGAGGTTATTGGGCGTTAATCGACTTTGAACCTCGAAGTGTCATAACAGTTTTCCTCTAACGCTTCCAATACCATGGAAATTTCAAGTTTCAACTTATAGTACGTATTCAAAAGGTACACTCCATTTTCAGGTGTGTTCTCTTCCCCAAAACATACTATCTCCGCTAATAGTGACTCGCATTTTCGCAGAAGATATTCTGCTCTGAGCAAAAGATCTCCATCGGTAAACATTGGGTTGTGGTACGGGTTTTTCTGTAGATCCATAAGACCTCCTTAGTTGGTTGTTGTAAGTAATATGTTTTTGCGAAGTGTTAGGAAGATTCTTTAATTCATAATAAAGAATCTGATCTCTGTCACTATCAATAGATTACTTGTAACTACCAGAACTAAGCCACGTCGAGATTATGCCGATAAGTTCATAAACAATCAAGAGCTTATCTGCGATTATTTGGAACAAAGTAACAACCCTCCCACATCCTTGATGTGACATAGATACATTTGTGTTTATGTGGAGGATTGTGTGAGGGTTAACGCCGCATTAAGGGGCAGACAACGCAAACCACTGAACTCAAACTAGCCAGCCGTAACCTCAAATGCCAACCAAACCAAAACTGCCAAGCGTTGACTGTCCCTCTTGAATGCTTTG
>NZ_NBUS01000004.1:0-671 GCF_002749895.1 Vibrio fujianensis
ATTGTGCGTTGGTTTTTGTGATTACGGTGTTATGCGGTAAGTTGGCAGTAGCGTTGGTTGCCCCTTAACCGGGCGTTATGTTTAATCACAAAAAATCAGTGGATTATGGTTTTTCTTTGCTCCCTTGGCTCGTGAGTTTTGTGTTTCTCGGCAAGTTGGCTTCAGTGGGCGCGGTTTTCCGGACAATTATTCTTTGGCGCTGGAAATTCAGAGAATTGCCTCAATCAGTTTTCGAGTAAGCGCGAGGTTAGGGCAGTTGGCGCAATCAGTATTTTGATCACAGGTTTTAGGGCTTGAATTGCCGTAATTCAAAGTCTGTTTTTCAAATCTATGAGTCGTTTCAGTTTTTTAGTTCTTGGCTTTTGTTTGTGAATCGAAGCTGAGTTAATCTTGGTTTTGGTAAAATGTAAGTCATTGAAGCTTAAACATAACAAACGGTTCAAGAGGGACAGCCAACGCGCGGCATTTTTATTATGCGTTGGTTTTTGTGGTTACGGTTTTATGCGGAAGCTTGGTAATGGCGTTGGCTGCCCCTTAACCGGGCGTTATGTAACCGTAAAGAAAAAAGACCACAATGCATTGAAAAGTAGATATTTTTTATGATTGATCTAATTTCAATGTCGACTTTGTCTGAGCGAGTTTCATGCATGTTGATTTAACTTTCGGCTTCT
>NZ_NBUS01000004.1:993-1568 GCF_002749895.1 Vibrio fujianensis
GCTGCCCCTTAATGCGGCGTTATGTGAATGGAGCGCATATTGAAAATATCAGTCGTCGAAAATGGTGGAATCGAGGCGCATGAAGCTGCACTTAATACACATCTAAACTCGGTTTTTGGCCAAGATTCTACGGTCAATTTTAATCACGAGTTCGTTTGTGCAGCTCTCATCGAAGACGAAAATCAGATTATCGCTACTGGTTTTGCTTACAGTCGTTTAATGTCACAAGGATCAAGAAGCTTCAAAGCGGGCATAGTTGGCGGCATTGCTGTTGCACCAAATAAGCGTGGTCTGGGCTTAGCCAAAGTCATCGTAAAAGAACTGGATAAATACTTGGTGTCTTTTGGTGTAACTCATTCTTTTCTCTTTGCTTATGAGCCAGATGTATATCGAAGTTCAGGGTATTCAGAGTTAGTTTGTCCTATTCATTACTACGATATACAGCAGAAAAATTGGAACGAGTTTGTCTACCGTGGAGGCATGGTTAAGACTTACAATGTTGGTCACGCTCTAAGCAGCCAAGTCATTGAGTTTAATGGTTGTGTGTATTGAGTGCGCTGGAAAAATTCACATAA
>NZ_NBUS01000003.1 GCF_002749895.1 Vibrio fujianensis
ATTGTGCGTTGGTTTTTGTGATTACGGTGTTATGCGGTAAGTTGGCAGTAGCGTTGGTTGCCCCTTAACCGGGCGTTATGTAACCGTAAAGAAAAAGCCTACAATATATTGAAAGTTAAAGTGTTTTTATGCTTTTGCATTTTTAAGTTAGCTTCTATTTTGCATGTTTTGTGATTTTAACTTTGTGATTTTAACTTATTGTTTTAATGGGTTATTTATAAATTTTGCAAAGTCAGTCTTATTCATATTGGCTTCGTTTTCGTCTTCTTGTTCTTCGAGTTTTTAGCTGGTTCTAAATGGTTCAGTGGGTTTGCGATGAGCTTGGTGGCAGTCATTTTTTCTTTGAACTAGGGCTCGCAGTTTCGCCGTTGTCACGCAAATTCTACTGGGTTACTGCTAACTTTTCATGTAAGTTAAACGATATTTGGCAATGTTGTTCTTTGTAATGCTTTGAAATGGTTAGCAAAGTTACATAACAAAGCATTCAAGAGGGACAGTCAACGCTTGGCAGTTTTGGTTTGGTTGGCATTTGAGGTTACGGCTGGCTAGTTTGAGTTTAGTTGTTTACGTTGCCTGCCCCTTAATGCGGCGTTAGCTTACCAATCGAAATCATCGCCCATAATCGTTTATTATTTCAGGTGATTTTGCGGTAACTGAGATTGCCCCAATACAGCTACGATTAAGATGAAATTCTCTTCCTTTGTGAAGTAAGCAGTGTGTTTTCCAATCGGAAAGTAAAAGCCGTTACTATATATTTCATGGCAGCTTCGTCCTAAATCAGGATTATCGGCGAGCATTTGAAAGCCAGAAAGTAGTGTTTCTTTATAACGTTGCCACTGTAATTCGGAAAAATTGTTGATGGTATAATTTTTTACTTTACGTAAATGAGTTTGAGCCAAACTACTCAGTTTATATTGTTTATTGTGCATATTGTTTGTTATAACTCATTCAAAAAATCTTTACCATCAACGACATTGCCTTTTGCCAAGTCATCTTTAGCCGCGTTGAAACAATGTTTAAGATATTCTGTTTTCATCATTTCAAGCTCTTCGTAGTCATGTATAGACATCACGACAACAGCATCTTTGCTGTTTTTACTGATCTTAATCGGTTGGCGTTGAGCATTAAGAAGCAATTCACCAAAATTTCGTTTAGCGTCATTTGCTGTTAATGTATGCATGGTTATTCTCCACAGTCTCAAGTCTAATTGGAGTATAGCTTATCACACAAAGCGGTCAATGTAATTAAATCGCACGAAATGTGTGAAAGGTAAGCTAACAAAGCATTTAAGAGGGACAATCAACGCGAGGCATTTTTGGTTCGGGTTGGCATTTGAGGTTAAGGTTGGCCAGTTTTAGTGCAGTTATTTGCGTTGCCTGCCCCTTAATGCGGCGTTATGTAACCGTAGAGAAAAAGACCGCAATATATTGAAAGTTAAAGTGTTTTT
>NZ_NBUS01000002.1 GCF_002749895.1 Vibrio fujianensis
TAAACCAAATCAATCTGTGTGAACACTCATCAATGCACAATCTTTACGTAAGGAGGTGATCCAGCGCCAGGTTCCCCTAGCGCTACCTTGTTACGACTTCACCCCAGTCATGAACCACAAAGTGGCAAGCGTCCCCCCGAAGGTTAAACTACCTGCTTCTTTTGCAGCCCACTCCCATGGTGTGACGGGCGGTGTGTACAAGGCCCGGGAACGTATTCACCGTGACATTCTGATTCACGATTACTAGCGATTCCGACTTCATGGAGTCGAGTTGCAGACTCCAATCCGGACTACGACGCACTTTTTGGGATTCGCTTAACATCGCTGTCTCGCCGCCCTCTGTATGCGCCATTGTAGCACGTGTGTAGCCCTACTCGTAAGGGCCATGATGACTTGACGTCGTCCCCACCTTCCTCCGGTTTATCACCGGCAGTCTCCCTGGAGTTCCCACCCGAAGTGCTGGCAAACAAGGATAAGGGTTGCGCTCGTTGCGGGACTTAACCCAACATTTCACAACACGAGCTGACGACAGCCATGCAGCACCTGTCTCAGAGCTCCCGAAGGCACACCTGCGTCTCCGCTGGCTTCTCTGGATGTCAAGAGTAGGTAAGGTTCTTCGCGTTGCATCGAATTAAACCACATGCTCCACCGCTTGTGCGGGCCCCCGTCAATTCATTTGAGTTTTAATCTTGCGACCGTACTCCCCAGGCGGTCTACTTAACGCGTTAGCTCCGAAAGCCACAGCTCAAGGCCGCAACCTCCAAGTAGACATCGTTTACGGCGTGGACTACCAGGGTATCTAATCCTGTTTGCTCCCCACGCTTTCGCATCTGAGTGTCAGTATCTGTCCAGGGGGCCGCCTTCGCCACTGGTATTCCTTCAGATCTCTACGCATTTCACCGCTACACCTGAAATTCTACCCCCCTCTACAGTACTCTAGCCTGCCAGTTTCAAATGCAACTCCGAGGTTGAGCCCCGGGCTTTCACATCTGACTTAACAAACCACCTGCATGCGCTTTACGCCCAGTAATTCCGATTAACGCTCGCACCCTCCGTATTACCGCGGCTGCTGGCACGGAGTTAGCCGGTGCTTCTTCTGTCGCTAACGTCAAAGCATACCGCTATTAACGATATCCCCTTCCTCACGACTGAAAGTACTTTACAACCCGAAGGCCTTCTTCATACACGCGGCATGGCTGCATCAGGCTTGCGCCCATTGTGCAATATTCCCCACTGCTGCCTCCCGTAGGAGTCTGGACCGTGTCTCAGTTCCAGTGTGGCTGATCATCCTCTCAGACCAGCTAGGGATCGTCGCCTTGGTGAGCCCTTACCTCACCAACTAGCTAATCCCACCTGGGCATATCCTGACGCGAGAGGCCCGAAGGTCCCCCTCTTTGAC
>NZ_NBUS01000001.1 GCF_002749895.1 Vibrio fujianensis
CCTTTTTACTACGGTATAGTCAAATCATTCTTCACAGAAACTGTGATTAAGCGATGATCTTCGCTACAACACCTGCACCAACAGTACGGCCACCTTCACGAATCGCAAAACGTAGACCTTCGTCCATCGCGATTGGAGCAATTAGCTCTACAACCATCTTGATGTTGTCGCCTGGCATTACCATTTCTACGCCTTCTGGTAACTCGATGTTACCGGTTACGTCTGTTGTACGGAAGTAGAACTGTGGACGGTAACCTTTGAAGAATGGAGTATGACGGCCACCTTCATCTTTAGATAGAACGTAAACTTCTGATTCAAACTTAGTGTGCGGAGTGATTGAACCTGGTTTCGCCAATACTTGACCACGTTCTACTTCGTCACGCTTAGTACCACGTAGTAGCGCACCTACGTTCTCACCTGCACGACCTTCGTCAAGCAGTTTGCGGAACATCTCTACACCTGTACATGTCGTTGTGATGGTGTCTTTGATACCGACGATTTGGACTTCGTCACCAACACGTAGAATACCACGTTCGATACGACCTGTTACTACTGTACCACGACCTTGGATTGAGAATACGTCTTCGATTGGCATTAGGAATGCTTGGTCTACTGCACGCTCTGGCTCTGGAATGTAGTTATCTAGCGCTTCTGCTAGTTCTACAATCTTCGCTTCCCATTGCTCTTCGCCGTTCAATGCTCCTAGTGCTGAACCTTGAATCACTGGTAAGTCATCACCTGGGAAATCGTACTCAGAAAGAAGTTCACGTACTTCCATCTCTACGAGTTCTAGTAGCTCTTCATCATCAACCATGTCACATTTGTTCATGAATACGATGATGTAAGGAATACCAACCTGACGACCTAGCAAGATGTGCTCACGAGTTTGTGGCATTGGGCCATCTGTCGCGGCAACAACTAGGATACCACCGTCCATTTGCGCAGCACCCGTGATCATGTTTTTAACATAGTCAGCGTGTCCTGGGCAGTCTACGTGTGCGTAGTGACGAGTTGGAGTTTGGTATTCTACGTGTGAAGTAGAAATGGTAATACCGCGCTCACGCTCTTCTGGAGCATTGTCGATTGACGCAAAGTCTTTCGCTTCACCGCCATATACTTTTGAAAGTACAGTACAGATAGCTGCGGTTAGAGTGGTTTTACCGTGGTCAACGTGGCCGATAGTACCAACGTTTACGTGCGGTTTCGTACGTTCAAATTTTGCTTTAGACA
>NZ_NBUS01000053.1 GCF_002749895.1 Vibrio fujianensis
AACGAGAAATATAGGCAACAGATAAATTAATCCTTTTTTCATAATAACTCTCTAGGCTAAATAGCGACGCCTCATAACGCCCGCTTAAGGGGCAGCCAACGCTACTACTAACTTTCCGCATAACACTGTAACTATAAAAACCAACGCATAGTAAAAATGCCACGCGTTGGCTGTCCCTCTTGAAGCGTTTGTTAGACTTTTAGATCCAGCTATCAATTTCCGTTTCTATGTTGTTGAAATCAACAAACTCATTTAATGAATTAATGTAGTTTTGAACATCATCAAAAGTCGTTACCGTGAACTTACAACGATTAAAATATGGCTTAATTATCTTCACATGTTAATTGCAAGGTATTTGGGCACATACTGCGTAGTACACAATATGCATTAAACCTAATCTATGAATTACCCTCAGCTTTACTGATAAGAGCCAAAGGTTTGTGCAGGCGCCCAGTAAGAGCTAATGTCTGTGCAAGACTAAACTTAGAGGTTTCCGCATGATCGCTGTATGATTTTTTAGCTTCATATATCTTTTCCCGCGCCAAATCATAATTTTTCTTCTCTAATTCAACTCTGTGCTCCTGACATAAAGAAGCTGCTTTTCCTAAATAATCCATAGTTCCTCGCATCTGAAAAGCCTAACGCCCGGTTAAGGGGCAACCAACGCCACTACCAAGCTTTCGCATAACACCATAATCACCAAAACCAACGCATAGTAAAAATGCCACGCGTTGGTTGTCCCTCTTGAACCGTTTGTTATGTTTTATTACAACCATCTGATTTTATTGAAAATGTTCTTAGAATCATCAACTGGTTTAAGACATTATTGCCTTACTTCTAAAAAGTGTCTTTTTGCAAGATAAGCAAATATGTTTATAACGATGATCTGCATGAGCTGTTAATGGTTGAAAAATCACTTTATCTGAACCACAACTAAAGCATTTCGCACTTTCTGAATCTGCCGTTTTACATTCAGGATGCTTTATCAAATAATCCTCAAGTGTCGGTAATTTGTGCCAATCATCATCCTGTGGCTTCGAATATGATACGAAATAGTAGAATGTAGCAGCCGCGCCCAAAACTAAAACCAACCAAATGAAATCCATTTCTGTTCCTCAAGTTATCCCGAAAACATAACGCCGCATTAAGGGGCAGGCAACGCAAGCCACTACGCTCAAATTAACCAGCCGTAACCTCAAATACTCAACCAAACCA
>NZ_NBUS01000052.1 GCF_002749895.1 Vibrio fujianensis
GCTTAAGGGGCAGCCAACGCTATTACCAACTTGCCGCATAACACCGTAACCACAAAAACCAACGCATAATAAAAATGCCGCGCGTTGGCTGTCCCTCTTGAAGCGTTTGTTAGCAATATTTTCCAAGGTACACTGGTCCAAGAATCTCTAGATGCTTGTTCCATAGTTCAGAGATTAACTTAATAGAAAACAAATGAAACGATTGAACTCCGAGTTGTTCTCTTTTAACTAGACCAATTAGCGGTTCGAAGTCGCTGTCATTAAGCCTAAAGATTGGTGTATGTGCAGCTTTATTTCTAAGATCTCGAAACCAGTCGTAAACCTGAAACTGGAACTCATCAATAACTTGTTCTTTCCTAAGCTTTTCCAACCTTTGATTATGATTTTTAAGTTTCACTTCCGGAAGATAGTGATCTGATAGTGTTTTGACGATCATTTCCACAAATGAGTGAGAAACGATAACTAATAATCGTGGGTTGTTTTTAACAAGACCAATCTCATCCCCGACTTGTAACATGTAATCAGAATCCACAGGTACCTCCATATTGCTAACGCCGCATTAAGGGGCAGGCAACGCAAACAACTAAACTCAAACTAGCCAGCCGTAACCTCAAATGCCAACCAAACCAA
>NZ_NBUS01000051.1 GCF_002749895.1 Vibrio fujianensis
TTTATTATGCGTTGATTTCGGTGGTTTTAGTGTTATGCGGAAACTTGGTAGTAGCGTTGTCAGCCCCTTAAGCGGGCGTTATGCAACTTATTTAAACTCGTCAATAAATAAAAGGATATTGAGTGGAAGTCGGAATTTTTCAGGTAGATTCATTTACATCAGAAGTATTCAAGGGTAATCCTGCTGGAGTTTGCATTATTGATACTAGCCTTGATAAAGCAACAATGTTGGCAATTGCTGCAGAAATGGCGGTGTCCGAAACCGCTTTTTTGTCACTTGATACGATGCAATTACGCTGGTTCACTCCAGAAGTTGAAGTCAGTTTATGTGGCCACGGTACACTAGCGGTAGCTCATGTTTTAAAAGAGCAGGGAATGTATAAAACTGGCGATATTCTTGAGTTTCAGACCTTATCTGGTATTTTGACTGCTCATCTTGATGAAAATAATATTCATTTGTTATTTCCATCACCAAACCTTGATATGAACGTCTCTCCAAACATAGATATACTCAATTTGTTAGGTCTATCGCAATCGAGTTTAATCGCTTATGGTGAGTTTGATCATAAGCAACTCGTTGTGATTAACAGTGAGTCAACTCTCAACGAGCTTGTGCCTGATTTCAGTGGGTTATCAAAACTGAAAGGTCGTGGTGTTTTGGTTACAGCCAAATCAGATTCTGGTGTGGATTTTGTATCGCGTTATTTTGCTCCATGGGTTGGTGTAAATGAAGATCCAGTAACAGGTTCAGCGCATTGTGCTTTGTGTGCTTATTGGTCGAAAGAGTTAAATAAATTGAATCTTAAAGGTTATCAGGCCTCAAATCGAGGTGGTTTTGTGGACGTAGAGCGAGTGAGTGAAAATCAAGTTAAGTTATCAGGGCAAGCAATAACCGTCTTTCAAGGCCGCATGAAAATTGCATAACAAACGCTTCAAGAGGGACTTCCAACGCGTGGCATTTTTACTGTGCGTTGATTTTGGTGGTTTCAGTGTTATGCGGAAACTTGGTAGTAGCGTTGTCAGCCCCTTAAGCGGGCGTTATGTTTTTAATCAGGTTCAGAGAATCATGGAAGAAAAGAGTCAGTTATTTTTACAGCAGTACCTTCGAACTTTAC
>NZ_NBUS01000050.1 GCF_002749895.1 Vibrio fujianensis
CCAAAACTGCCAAGCGTTGACTGTCCCTCTTGAATGCTTTGTTATGTAACTTTGCTAACCATTTCAAAGTATTACAAAGAACAACATTGCCAAATATCATTTAACTTACATGAAAAGTTAGCAGTAACCCAGTAGAATTTGCGTGACAACGTCGAAACTGCGAGCCCTAGTTCAAAGAAAAAAATAACTACCACCAAACTTATCGCAAACCCGCTAAATCATTAACAACAAACTGAAGATTCGAAGAATAAAGAAGACGAAAACCAAATCAACATGAATAAAACTAACTTTACAAACTGTATAAATAACTAATAAAAACAATCAATTAAAGGTATAAATGTGTAAAGTAGAAGCTAAACTCAAAGTAAAGAAACCATAAAAACACTTTAAATTTCAATACATTGCGGTTTTTTCTCTACGGTTACATAACGCCCGCTTAAGGGGCTGACAACGCTACTACCAAGTTTCCGCATAACACCGTAAACACCAAAATCAACGCATAATAAAAATGCCACGCGTTGGAAGTCCCTCTTGAAGCGTTTGTTATATTTATATTGGTGAAGTGATTTATGGTATGGGGCAAAGATGCCCCAACCAAAGGTTACAAAAAAAGCACTAACAATAAAGCCGAAGCCCTAATTATTGCAGCAACATCAATTGAAACCATTATATTTCGAGTTTTAACAGTAAACATAAAGTTCGCCTGATAATTCTCGAGCCGGCTCAAGAGTTAATCCTGATATTTTACGTGACTGGCCGTCACGCGCTGAATAAGGCTTTGCAATCCTTACCAACGATTATTTGCTCTCAGTTGCAATGAGAGCAGCAAAGTGTGCAACCATTCAACATAACTATCATCAACAGTCGCCTGACCATCTAAGGATGTGAATGCACTTCTAGCAACAAGAGCCCAGCCCAAGTTGCTTATTTGGATTATAACAACACACTTATATAAGCATCAAATGGATTATGGGAATATGTAGATAAATATAACGCCGCGTTAAGGGGCAGCCAACGCTACTACCAACTTTCCGCATAACACTGTAACCACAAAAACCAACGCATAATAAAAATGCCACGCGTTGGCTGTCCCTCTTGAACGCTTT
>NZ_NBUS01000049.1 GCF_002749895.1 Vibrio fujianensis
ATACCTGAGTAAAAGGGTGGATCAATTTTGATTGATCGTTTTTAAGCTAAAAGTGGATCAGTTTTCGGTGATCGTTGACACAATATTTCTAAGCTGCCTATGCGGCAGTGAACTCCCTGTTGAATTTTCATTGCCGCTTGAAAAATTTCTAAGCTGCCTATGCGGCAGTGAACATGAAACCCATCATCATCAGTACGTGTAGTATTTTCTAAGCTGCCTATGCGGCAGTGAACCTCAAATCAAAAAACCAGCTCGCCGGAAGTCGTTTCTAAGCTGCCTATGCGGCAGTGAACCCAAAGACGAAGCGCTGATTAAAGCATTAACTTTTCTAAGCTGCCTATGCGGCAGTGAACCTGCTGGTCTAGCATTATTGCCCGGCAATATTTTTCTAAGCTGCCTATGCGGCAGTGAACAGGAAATCATTCCCAACTGAAAGCATGATCAATTTCTAAGCTGCCTATGCGGCAGTGAACTTGAAAAAGACGTCCCCAATGAAACTTACTACTTTCTAAGCTGCCTATGCGGCAGTGAACAGCAACACGCAAAGCTGATGCGTATTGAGAGTTTTCTAAGCTGCCTATGCGGCAGTGAACCTGTTGTGTCATTTACTCCGACTCAACCCGGTTTTCTAAGCTGCCTATGCGGCAGTGAACGATGAAGCTGAGCGTTACCCGAAAGACTGGACTTTCTAAGCTGCCTATGCGGCAGTGAACATAATCACAATTTAGTCATTAAGGATGATAGTTTTCTAAGCTGCCTATGCGGCAGTGAACAATGAAACTTTAGCAGTAACTTATTGTTAATAATAGTAATTACATCAAATTTCTCAAAATAACCTTTTATTTTTTCTCGATTTATTATTAATATAAATCAATGACTTAGAATTCAACGAAAAAAGATGGGTAATTTCATTGCCAGTTAACGCCGCATTAAGGGGCAGGCAACGCAAGCCACTACGCTCAAATTAACCAGCCGTAACCTCAAATACTCAACCAAACCA
>NZ_NBUS01000048.1 GCF_002749895.1 Vibrio fujianensis
AACTGCGCTCAAACTAGCCAGCCGTAACCTCAAATGCTCAACCAAACCAAAACTGCCAAGCGTTGACTGTCCCTCTTGAATACTTTGTTATGTAACTTTGCTAACCATTTCAAAACATTACAAAGAACAGCATTGCCAAATACCGTTTAACTTACATGAAAAATTAGCAGTAACCCAGTAGAATTTGCGTGACAACAGCGAAACTGCGAGCCCTAGTTCAAAGAAAAAATAACTGCCACCAAACTTATCGCAAACCCACTGAACTATTTAGAACCAGCTAAAAACTCGAAGAACAAGAAGACGAAAACTAAGCCAACATGAATAAAACTAGGTTTATAGGTCTATAAATAACCAATCTAAGCAATTAATTAAAAGTACCGAACATACAAAGCTGAAGCCAAATTCAAAGTAAAGAAATCATAAAAACACTTTAATTTTCAAGATATTGTGGTCTTTTTCTCTACGGTTACATAACGCCCGGCTAAGGGGTTGACAACGCACCGCCAGACTCAAAAAAACCACTGTAAACACTGAACTTCAATTTTGCACCAAAGTCGCCATGCGTTGGCAATCCCTCTTGAGCCGTTTGTTAGCTATTTTTTCCCAGTGACTGATTTGAATGATTCAAAAATGAATGTCGCCAATCCACCTGAAACATTTGAATTTGCATAATCCTTCAAAGGCTCACAAAAATTTGATTTGAATTTATCAATAGCCTCTTCTGGAGAAGAAGCATAAATCGTATCACCTTCCACTTCTAACCCCGATCTCAAGAGTTCTTCCTTTTCAAAAAGATAAGTTTCTGAACTCATATCCAGATAAGTAAATTCATTACGATTCGAATTTGGTTTACAGAAAAATTGATACTTTGACATCTTTAATTTCCTTGCTGCTGAATAAAACAATAGCTAACGCCGCATTAAGGGGCAGGCAACGCAAACAACTGCGCTCAAATTAACCAGCCGTAACCTCAAATGCTCAACCAAAC
>NZ_NBUS01000047.1 GCF_002749895.1 Vibrio fujianensis
AAGGTGTGAGCGGCGCTTGGCTATACTTGAGCGAAGCGAAACTGCCAAGCGTTGCGAATCACTCTTAAATGCTTTGTTAGCAATTTATAGCAATGCAGCAAGAGCTGGCAAAAATGGACCTAAGACAGCTAGATGGTCGGCAGCTAATCCCATAAACTTTTGATATGCAGTTAAAATAGATCCACTTTTTGCACCTTCACGCATTTCCTCTGTAGCAGTAACTAGTGGTTCTTTGTTGTCAATCTCTAATGACTTGATTGCTTTGATAATGTCATCAAATAAGGCATCATTCACATGTATTTGTTGATTTACATTTTCCGACTGAACCGAAACATTACTATTCGAAACATTAGAAATATGAACTGTACTGGTTTCTTTATTCACTGGTATACCGTTTTCGAGTTTATATAGATTTGTATTTTTTAGTAAGTTAATGGTTTGCCTTACTACCTTAGCAAGCTCAATTTGCTCTTTGAATGTGATAACCATTTGGTCAAAAGCCCAACAGGATTGACCGTTTTGGTCTTTTGCTTCATTTGCTTCTTTAAGCGTTTGCTCTAAACCGTCAAGATCATCAATCCATGTGCCATCAAAACGCTCTACTACAGCAGTTAACGTTGGGTATTTTGTTATATCAAAATTTATGGACTCTAATTCTCCAGACAAAAAGAGCTCCATATCGCGACCATCAGCGTAGACTCGCTCAATTTTACTCTTAACACTATGGTCTTTAATGGGCCAAACTAACTGCCCCCAGTCTTCTTGGTGCTTCAGGTGAGACCACCAATTATCCTTTCCGCGGAACTCTTCACCTATAGAGATAAGTCTGCCAATTAACCCTGATACTTCTTCAAAATCGTTTCTAATTTTCAATTATGTTCTCCCTAGCCGAATTTAAATTGCTAACGCCGCATTAAGGGGCAGGCAACGCAAACAACTGCGCTCAAATTAACCAGCCGTAACCTCAAATGCTCAACCAAAC
>NZ_NBUS01000046.1 GCF_002749895.1 Vibrio fujianensis
AAAAACATCTACTTTTCAATGCATTGTGGTCTTTTTTCTTTACGGTTACATAACGCCCTGTTAAGGTGTGAGCAACGCAATGCCGAAACTCCCGCATACCACCTTAATCACTTAAGCCAACGCATGGTGAAAATGCCACGCGTTGCGAATCACTCTTAAACAGTTTGTTAGCCGTTCATTCCCAAAGGTTATTGCTTGCTCAATAGGAACTTACGCAAGTCTCTCTCAGCACGCATAACAAACAGAATAAATACTTTGTCGCCGTCTTGTTTATAGAAAATACGGCACGGATTAACTACAACTTCACGATAACTTAGATGTTCTAGTTCAGGCGGAATGCGACCCGATTCAGGGAAAGCCTCTAAGCGCTCGACTTTAGAAAAGATCGCTTGAACCAATTGTTTTGCAGCTACGATATTTTCAAGTGCGATGTATTCAGCGATATCATTGAGATCGGATAGCGCTGGCTCAGTCCAGATTATTTCAGCCATTTTGACATTCTGTCCTTGGCTTCATCGTGACTCACCACTTTACAGTCAGCTAATGCACGTTCACCTCGCGCAATCCCCTCAAGAATAGCTAAACGATTTTGCATAAACTCGTAATCATCAACATCAACCAGATATGCCGATGGCTTACCATGTTCGGTAATTAACACTGGTTCTTTAGTGTCGTGGAGATCGGCAAGGATCTTTGTTGCTTGGCGTTTGAGTGATGTAACTAGTTCTACTTTCATGAGAGCTGCTCCAAAGGAATACTAAAGTGATACTATTCTATCACTTTGAGTATAGCAAGCTCCATGACGGCTAACGCCGCATTAAGGGGCAGGCAACGCAAATAACTGTACTAAAACTAGCCAGCCTTAACCTCAAATGCCAACCAAACCAA
>NZ_NBUS01000045.1 GCF_002749895.1 Vibrio fujianensis
AAGGTGTGAGCGGCGCTTGGCTATACTTGAGCGAAGCGAAAATGCCAAGCGTTGCGAATCACTCTTAAATGCTTTGTTAGGCATTCAGTTCACGGATGAGTAAACTACCTAACTGCCTTGTGTTGTAGTAGTTACCATTGCTATTTAGCATTGAGACCCCAAGCGCTTTAGCTATTTGCCTCAAATGTGGTTTAGCTGGCACAAGAGGAGAGCCATTTTCAATAACCTCTATTGAACCATTCTCACGCTCAGCAATAGTTAAGTTGCCCCAGACAGCCTCTTTAACTTTTGGAATGTCTCGATCGATGCTGTCAGATTTTGTTAGTTTGCTCAAAGCAAGTGTGTACTTTGAGCCAGAAGTACACATGAGCGATTTGGCTTGTTCAACACTTCCATCGAACAAGGTTTCGATTTGCATTTCTTCAACGTTAATCCGCAAGACGATAATTCGGTCAACACTATTGAGTGTATTTGGATTAAATGAAACTTGCCCGTTATTAGCCAAACGTCCGGTAGTTTTGACTGAGACTCTTTCACCGTCCCCGCTGACTACATCATATCCCGATTGATTTACTTCGGTTGCCATTTGACCGTTGGTAATCAAAGCTGAATAAAGCTCACCAATTCTCCCTGTCAAATGCCTAAGTTCAGTAATAGGAACGCCCCAATTTAACTCGCGTTCAAGCCAAGACATCGACTCACCTAATGACTGAATTACCTGAATTTGTGTTAATGCCACAGACTTACCTCCTGATGCCTAACGCCGCATTAAGGGGCAGGCAACGTAAACAACTAAACTCAAACTAACCAGCCGTAACCTCAAATGCTCAACCAAACCAAAACTGCCAAGCGTTGACTGTCCTTCTTGAATGCTTTGT
>NZ_NBUS01000044.1 GCF_002749895.1 Vibrio fujianensis
CTATACTTGAGCGAAGCGAAACTGCCAAGCGTTGCGAATCACTCTTAAATGCTTTGTTAGGCATCTGGCTTACCATGCTGATTTAGATGTAAGTTAAGCTGTGATAAGTAAGATTTATACCCCTTTAAGAATTCATCTTTCAAGGGCTTCATATTCATATTAAATTCTTTCACAGCTACGTCAGTTTCATCTACCGCAGAGTAATATGAGTCCATATCTACATCACTTGTAATGTATGCCTTTCTTTCTGCGATTAAAGCGCGCTTAACAGAAGTAAATTTAGCTTTCATTACCTCTTCTGATCTTAGAGCTAACTCGGAGAGGTTACGCCCCTCAAGAAGTATTTCGTTATTTGCCTCTAAATAGATTACAAGACGTTGATACTGTTTGAGTATGTCGACGGCTTTACGACCAAACTTTAGCTGATATTCAAATAGAGATTGACCATCATCTGGAGGAAAATCCCCAAAATTTACTAGCATAAATTCGTAATAAAATTCAGTTAGATAATCATAGTAAGTGACTAATTGCTCGTTGCACTTATTTTCGTGCTCAAGGACTCTTGCGGAATCAGCTTCCATCCCTATTCGAACAGCTTCAACTTGGCTAGTTATAAGCCGCACATCTTCTTTAGTAGCTAAGTTTTCACCTTTCTTCTTAAGGTAAGATGACAAATACAATTTCATCACAACAAAGCCTGCTGCGATAATAAACAATTGCCAATCTATATTTTCAATATTCATTAGCTCTCACTATGCCCAGTTGATGCCTAACGCC